>JAFIEV010000046.1 GCA_020832305.1 Cyclobacteriaceae bacterium
CTTAAGTTCATAGTCCCAGCCTTTTCCCTTTACTGATTGTTCCTGTATGGGATAGGTGGAGTAGAAAATGCTTCTGTCTTTGAGCCATCGCTGTGAGGCGTTTTGCAATTCTATGATGAAGTCGTGTCTTTATTCTTAAATCGGTGAGCAGCGGATTTAATTATTTTCTTTTCTTTTAAGGAATGGATTGTATTTTTTATAGGTTAACTTTATGTTACTTTTTTGCTACAGGTCAAAAAAGTAACCAAAAAACCCCGCCGCTTTACAGCCCTGACCTAAAATAAAGGCTCCGCCCGCCGAAAACAAAACTCGCTACGCTCAAACATTGTTTTCATCAGATGATCGATTGATTTTTAAAGGCCTGATGTAACCTCGCTTTTTAGCTTTTAATACTGAGGCTGGCTACTATGATGCTCGGTTTCTTCCTTCCCAGCCCTTCGCCTTCATTTTTTAACGGTCAGTTCTGCAAGGCAACACCCCCCCTTTCCCCCCTCAATGGGGGATTTCATCCTTCTAACGACAAGCTTTCCTGGCATCCTGCTTGAAATCGGCCTCAGAACTCTCTGAATTTAACTTTTCCATTTGTAAATAAATATTAATGTTTTTTCCAAGACTTGGTTCGCCTTGAATTGGGTAAAATATGATTTTTTTAGACAATGATCGTTATATTAGATATCGAAAATAGAATTCCGGTCATTTTTGGAATTGCCGAGTTTTTCGAGGTTGTTGTAGGTAAGATCCTGGATTTTTTCTTGACCACCGAGTACCTGGTTGAGGAAATCGATGAGGATATCTTTGGCATTAGCTGAGCTAAAAATTTTTTTAAAGCCAAAATCGGTATAAGGGTTGATATATCTGGGTTGCATAAAATGTATTGCGATATAAGTGTATATGCAACTAAAGAATTATCATTGAATTTTACAAGTTAATTTTTGATGAGAATAGTTATAGCTCGGAGCGTTGGCAAAAGGGTATTCTAAGCGGAAAAGGCAATATCATTCAAGCATGTAGCCCGCTCAATAGCCCTGGGTTTCAACCCCGGGTATTGAGTGGGATTACGGAGTATATTTCCATTATCTGTTTAGGAGTTATGTAGACCGGGCTTCAAACCCTGTTTGTTTTCATTGGTAGGTAAATACATATCAGGTTTTCAAAACCTGACAGGTCTTTATAAATATAAGCTATTGATAACTTAAGACTTATAATAAATTGACTGAGATATGAACTATGACGGTGATGAATAATTTCCTCTTCCGTCATGACTGGGTTTAAAACCCTGCTTTTCATTGGGTATGGGTGTATGCGTAATGCCTAAACCATCCATCTTTTACCGTGATTCAGGAAAGCCGGTTCTTAAAATCTTCATAACCAAAACTGCGCACCAGCCTGAAGCTGTCGTCTTCCTGCCATATGCCAATGTGTGGGTGGTTTACACCGTTAAAAGTAGTGGTTTTTACCATGGTATAATGAATCATATCATCTATGATGAGACGATCTCCTGCCTTGAGTTCTTTATCAAAATAAAAATCGCCATAAAAATCGCCCGACAAACAGGTAGGTCCACCCATACGATAGCTGTACAAGCCAGACCGATGCTCATCATAACTGCCCCAGATGTAGGGCTTATAAGGCATTTCGAGGCAATCGGGCATATGTGCTGAAAAGGAAACATCGAGCATGGCGGTTTTATATCCGTTGGCTTCAATAATATCCTGCACGGTACTGACAAGGTAACCTGTTTGCCAGCCAACTGCCTCACCAGGCTCGAGAATAACATGTAGATTATATTTTTCGCGAAATGCCCTGATGGTTTTAATCAAAAGTTCAACATCGTAATCTGCCCTTGTAATATGGTGCCCGCCACCCATATTCAACCATTGAATCTGATGCAGGAATGGTCCAAAATCTTCTTCTACTTTTTTGAGCACATTTACCAGGGAATCGGCATTTTGCTCACAAAGCGCATGAAAGTGCAGGCCGGAAAGGCCTTCAGGTAAAACATCGCCGAATTGCTCTCGCGTTACACCCAATCGACTTCCAGGCATACACGGATTGTACATGGCAGTACCTACCTCAGAATATTGAGGATTGATGCGAATGGCCATTTCAAGACCATATTGAAGGGCCCTCTCCCTGAATTTATGATATTGCGCCAGTGAATTAAAGGTAATATGCGAGCTGATTTCTGCAATCTGGTCAAACTCGTGATCAAAGTATACCGGACAGCACAAGTGTGCTTTAGATCCCATCTCTTCAAAACATAGCATGGCTTCGTGCAGTGAACTGGCTGTAGCACCTGAGAGGTATTGCTTAAGCATGGGAAAAGTCGACCACATAGAATAACCTTTGAGTGCACAAAGGATTTCTGCGCCACTTTGATCGCTTACATATTTGAGTAATTCAAGGTTTTTCCTGAGTAATTTTTCCTCCAGTACAAAACAGGGAGAGGGGATTTGACTGAGTTCAATCCCCGGTTTCCTTGCGCTTTTATTCATAATCGTTGAAGGCGAGTTTTGCATCTACTTTTTCATGCCATGGCAATCCGTAATGACCGAGTTCAGCCAGAAACGGATCGGGATCAAAATCTTCAACGTTCCACACACCCGGTTTCATCCATTTTCCTGTCAACATCATTTTGGCGCCCAGCATGGCAGGGACCCCTGTGGTGTAGGCAATCCCCTGTCCTTGCACATCGTTCCAGGCATCCTGATGCTTGCAGTTGTTCCAGATGAAATATGTGCGCTCTTTGCCGTCTTTAATACCCTTGATCTGGCAACCTATGGAGGTTTCTCCGCTGTAATTTTCACCCAAAGAGGAGGGTTCCGGAAGAAGCGCTTTTAAAAATTCGAGGGGGACAATATCGACACCTTTGAATTGTATAGGTTCTATGCTTGTCATACCCACATTTTGCAATACCTGCAAATGCGTGATATAACTCTGCCCAAAGGTCATCCAAAACCTGGCTCTTTTGATGGTAGGTATGTTTTTTACCAGTGATTCCAGCTCTTCGTGATAGAGCAGGTAGGATTCTTTGGGGCCGATACCCGGGTAATCAATGGGCTGGTGTACAGACATTGGTTCTATTTCAACCCATTGGCCATTATGATAATATTTTCCTTTCTGTGTGATTTCACGGATATTGATTTCAGGGTTGAAGTTGGTGGCAAAAGCTTTTCCATGATCGCCGGCATTACAGTCTACAATGTCGAGATAATGAATTTCATCAAAATGATGTTTCAGTGCATAAGCGGTAAAAATTCCTGTTACTCCCGGGTCGAAACCACATCCCAACAAGGCCATGATGCCTGCTTTTTCAAATTTATCTTTATAAGCCCATTGCCAGCTGTATTCAAATTTAGCTACATCTTTAGGCTCATAATTGGCAGTGTCGAGATAGTGGACACCCGTTTCAAGACAAGCGTCCATAATGGGTAGATCCTGATAGGGGAGTGCGACATTGATGACCATTTCCGGCTGAAATTCACGGATAAGCGCCGACACTTCTGAGGCATTGTCTGCATCTACCTGAGCCGTTTTTACATGATCAGAACCGGTCTCCTGTGCAATTTTATCACATTTTGATTTGGTGCGACTGGCTAACAAAATTTCAGAGAATACCTCGGGTTCGCGGGCGCATTTTTTTACAACCACATTGCCCACACCTCCAGCGCCAATAATCAAAACTTTACTCATGTCGAAATATCTTTTGGTTTTAAGGTCGCAAGTTACAAGAATTCATTTTTTTTTAAGGGGCTTTCATTAAAAAGAAAATTCTATTTTGCGACTGCAGTCTTAGCCCTTTATGGTCTCTTGCGTAAACAAGCATGATTGATTCCGTAATTTTAACCATTCAGGGATAAAAATAGCAGCTTTACTCCCTGAAATCTTAATTATTGCATACTTATAAACCGCTCTATCGTATGTAAAAATAATTGACTGCACCAGCACGATCGCAAATTTTGCTACAGGTAAAACAATCGCCCGGTACATTGCCGGGCGATTTAATTATAAGTTATTTTTTGGCTGTAATACGCAGGGCGGTGTATGGAATTTGGGTAGTGTATTCCAATCGGCCAGCGGGTATTTCTCGGCTTTCTATGATTTCCATACTCCAGGTATCCATTACATCCATCACATAGGGTTGGTTGCCGGATAGTTCGATAATCAGGTTTTGTTTCGGATCAGCAACATAAGCCAGGTAAACTTCTCCTTCTTTGAAAAAATAGTATTGATTGTTACTTAATTTTTCCGGGGCATCCGAAGAAATCAGTTCCGGCTGCATTTCGTGTACAGGCAATTCTTCCATGATGGAGCGAAACCAGGCTATTCTGGGCGGACTTGTGCCCATAAGGGTGCCACCTTTAGCCCACCAGCGGACTTCATTTTCGCCATCAGAATCATTGGCATAGGTATCGCCATGGGTGGGATAACCACCACTCAGCCCTGCCATCCAGAAATAGCTGGCCATTTCTTCTCCACTGAGATTGCCCCATCCGCTGGGTACATCCCCTTCATAGCGCATTTCATCAAATAAAAGCGGTTTTTGATACATTTTTCTCCAGCGAATGGCATTGTAAAATTGGGAGGTCTGCGTACAGGTATGGGTTATCCATTTTTCACTGTGATCGTAAAAATGGTCTTCTGAACCATACCAATTGTGTATGCCTCGCAGTCTTTGGTGTGGATCTTCATTTTGAAGTAGGTTGCCTATGCCAGGCCAGTCTATGGCTACTTTAATCTCCGGGATATCCCATTCATTGGCCAGAGACCACCACACATTGCGGTAGGCAGAAATGCGGGCAATCATATAGCGCACATAGCGTTCGTTAAGATCCCTGCCCATTTTAAAATAACCCCAATCTTTATCGTAAGGATGGAACAGGATTACATCGGCCTGAATACCCATGTCATTGAGCTGAGATACCCTCAGATCAAAATTTTGCCAGTATGCATAATTAGGCTGGGTATAATCGCTTTCATCGTTTTCCCGGAGGTATGGGTGAGCCCATGGCTCTGTTTCGTTGCCATAAATGTAATGCTTTGGGAATACACACATTCTTATTTTATTGAAAGGAGAGGAGCTAAGGGTTTGAAGTGTTTTTTCCTGAATGCTTTGTTTTACACTGGTCCACTGATAAGCCGTAGTACCAATGCCAAACCATGGACTGCCATCAGCGTATTGCAGGTAATAGGTATTAGTGATTTGCAAAGGGCCGTGATTGTTTCCGGTCGGTTTTACTGCCTTGATTTTGCCTTTTTTGGCATTGAGGCTATTGGCATTGCTTTGGGTTTCAAATTGCCATTCACCTTGTAGGGGAGGCGAAAAGCGAATTTTGTAAACACCCTCTCCATCATAAAAACCAGGGACTTTTAAGGATTTTCCTTCATACATAAACAATGCGGTCAGGTCGACCTCCATATAGGGGTCACCTTCAGCAGGACCATTTAAAACCAGTTCGAAAACATCCCATTGTTCAATTTCAACAGGAGGTGCCGGCTTTTGACAGGATGTTATGCCTATCAGTATGGCAAACATTCCCAAAGAGTAAAGCCATGTAGTTTTGTGCTTTTGAAAAGCCTGAAAACGTAAATAGAAAAAACGTGCTTGCATAAATTTTATATTTTCGGGTTGGCTTTAAATATAGTGCGAAACGATATTATTCGCAAATAAAAGTAATCAAAAGAAAATTTTTAAGGAATAATGAATTGGCAGGGGATGCTAAATGCATCTCAATTATTTTTTTTCAAACGGGGCATGATTCGCAGATTTTCGCTAATGTATGAAATGTAAGATCTTTTGACCTGCTATTTTGATTTAGCTTACAGTGCTTGATGAATCAAATACCCGATCAGGCGGTAGCCCTCCGCGTTAAAATGAACCCCATCTTCACTTAAGGTATCTAACAATGGCCAGAGCGGTGTTTGGATATCAATATATTTCAAAGTTTCTTGTGCGGCTAACTTTTTAAAAGCAGCATTGAGTTTTTTAACCCGCTCTGCCGCACCATGGTATTTGTCTGCCAATTGATGATCCTGTCCATAAGGAGGTGGGGATATTACAACCAATTCCGGAGTATGCTGACCCCCGTAGTATTTTTTAATTTCCTGCAATAGCCTGCGATAGTTTTCGCTTACCTCTTTCTGCCTTTTGTGAAATTCGGCCTTACAATCATTGGTGCCCAGCAATATGAGTATCTGATCAATCCTGTTTTTCCCGGCATCATGTTCCTGTAAAATTTTATTGACGTTTTTCAATGTGTTTTTCGATGCCTGTCCGAGGTTGTCAAAACCAATGGTATTTCCAGAAACAGAGGTATTAATAAAGTGATTATTGAATTGAAGGGACTGTAACTGATCTACCCATCCCCCTGGATTTGCCCCATTGGAATCGCCAATCGCCAAAATGGTTTTGGCAGGGATATGATGCAGGGCAGCATCCACCAGCATTTCATGACCTCCTTCGAACAACAGAATTTGAACTTTGTCTTCAAAATTTCGCTGTAAATGAATCTGCCGGGCTGCAATGGTAGTTTGTGGGGCAGTGGGATTATATCGACTGGCCAGCAATTGCTGAATGAGGTTTTCAGATATAAGCGCTTCACCATTAGCTGGCCTGTAATCGCTTACCACTTTATTATACATTTGCAGCGAATGGGTGATGGGCACAGAACCGGTATATCCATCGTGAATACCGGTATAGATGTATAATTTGCTATTTACTCTTCTTTCCACCGGGGTCTGCATGTGGAGCGGTGATCTTTTTAGGGCTTCCTGAGGATCAAAGCGGTTTTCATCACCTGTAGTAGCCAGGGCGATATGTGAGGCATACCTGGCATTTCGCCCTTTGGATTCGTAATACCATTGCGCTATATCAGAGATTGGCACCCAGGCAGAAAAGCTACGGATATCGTGTCTGGATTGCATGTAGGTAATCAGTGTGGCGTGACCACCTCCGCTGGTGCCGATGATGTGAATATTGTGAGGGTCTACCATGGCATTTTGTATGGCAAAATCAATGGCATCATCTATATCGGTAGCTACGAGCGGACTGCCACAGGCTTCGGGAGTATTATTTGGACCCCGAAAATCAGGCCTGATATAGTGGTAATCCCGTTCAAGGATTTCTTTGATCAGCGGATCGGCTTGCTGGTAATTATTGCTCCAGGTATGCAGACTTACCACAAGTGGCCTGGGATTGACGCTTTTGGAGGCATAAAAATAGGCTTTTTGAATTTTACCATCGACAGAAGATACAATTTCGATATCCTTAAAGGTCTCAGGCCAGGCTTTTCGGGAGGTATCATCCCAGGCGGGGTCCTGTGATTGCAGAGAGAGGATTGGATAAAGGAATAAAAGTAGTAAGCTTAATCGTAACATCAGATAAGTTTTTTTCCGGTTAAAGTTAGAAATAATCTGGTAAGCAAAGGTAAAAACAGAAGGCATAATGCGGTTGTATTTTTGTCCTGTCAGGCATTCCTTTTCTGGTATAACATGGTTATGAATCATACATTGTGGGTGAATTGAAAAGGATCTGGATAGAGAATAAACCTATAAGGTTTTTAAAACCTTATAGGTTTGCTGCCGATGTATCATCATGGTAATACAGTAGTGGCAATCTCCAAATATCAAAAAAATACCTTTATAACCTTTGTGTCCTGGTGTCTTTGTGGCTCCTATATTTTTTACCACACATGCATATGCACACCTGCGCCAGCGCATGTAGAGATGTGCCATCATATCTGAAACAGTGTATGTATATAAAACACAAAAATTATATTATATTGAGGTCATGAAACGAACAATGCTCATTTGGTTGTTTACCGGCATAAGCTATGGAATGCTCATTGCCGGGAATTTCACGAGCCATATCTACAAAAAAGTCGATACCCTTTCCCTTTCTATGCAGGTAATACTCCCGGAGTCTTCTACAGCAAAGAGTCCCGCGATGGTTTTCTTTTTCGGAGGAGGCTGGAACCAGGGTTCAACCCAGCAGTTTGAACCCCATGCCATTCATTTTGCCAGACAGGGCATTGCCTGTTTTCTGGTAGAATACCGGGTAAAAACCCGGCATCAAACCACACCTTTCGATGCGCTTAAGGATGCTAAATCAGCCATTCGGTTTATCCGGAAAAACGCTGAAGAATTTGGCATAGATCCTGCTCGTCTGATTGCTGCCGGCGGCTCGGCAGGAGGGCATTTGGCTGCCGCTACTGCATTGATCGAAGGATACAATGATCCTTCCGACGACTTGAGCATCAGTTCCGTACCCAATGCACTGGTATTATTTAATCCGGTTATTGACAACGGTCCGGCGGGCTATGGTTATGAAAGAATCAGCGAGGCATATTTGTCATTTTCGCCCTTGCACAACATACGAAAAGGAGCGCCCCCTACGATAATTTTTTTGGGAACCAAAGATCGCCTTATTCCGGTAGAGACGATGAAGTATTACCAAATGGCAATGCAAAAAGTGGAAAGTCGCTGCGACTTGTTTTTGTATGAGGGAGAGGATCATGGTTTTTTTAATCATGGCCGTGGCAAACATTATGACATTACAATACAGGAGACTGAGAAATTTTTAATGGAGCTGGGATATTTGTAGCAGGGAAGTGGTTTTCCATTATGCAAGTGAATTGTCGCGAAACTGATTACCAGTCATACATTTCCATCTTCTTGATCAAAAAAAATCGGATTGCACATTTTCCTCTTTAAAAAACTGCTTTGGTGTCATGCCACTCAATGTTTTAAAGGCATTGATGCAATGTGCCTGATCGTAGTAGCCGCATTCCAGCGCCAGCGCGGTGAGATCGTATTCTTTATACCGGGCAAATAAATCGATGGCAGATTGTAAAACTGCACAGCGCGTGTGAAATCAAGGCTGGGAATTTCTACCCAGGAAATAAATTTTGTCATGATTTTTAATCGTTTAGTGGAAAATAATGAAATCATGATGCAAAACTATTTGCCGGGGAGGCCTGATAATTGGAAAAAAGAGACATTCTCACATAAATATATGAGAGATCAATGGGCTGCAGCTATCAAATACCTCAGGCTATTTGCTTTAATTCAACCAAAATAAGAGCCCACTCGTTTTTTACCTCCTCCATAACCGATTGAATAGCAAATTCACAATCATTTTTGGCATTTTCTTCAATCCTGGCACATAGTTCTGCCATGGGATGAAACATCATATTGAGTGCCTGACCTTTTACTGTATGGGCTGTTAATTTAATTTTTTGGCAATCACCTTCATCAATAGCTCTTTCAAGAGCATTTAATTTTGGAGGGATGTCTTGCAGGCACAACTTGGCTAAATTGGTAAGCAATACCTGATTATTATTAAATTTCTTTAAAAAGGCAGCCTTGTCAAAATGCAATGTTCCCTTTTGAATTCCATTTTTAGTGCTGATTTTTTTTTGATGATTATCCACGACCAGATATTTAATAAAGACTTCCTGCAGTTTATCAGCTTCGAGGGGTTTGGTAAGAAACTCGTCCATCCCGCATTCTAAGGCCTTATCCCGCTCTTCTTTTAGCGCTCCTGCGGTGAGTGCTACAATGGGTATGCGTGAACCTTGTTGCAACTCCAATTCCCTGATTTTACGTGTGGCCGCATAGCCATCCATTTCCGGCATTTGAATGTCCATAAGTATGAGGTCAACTTGATGATTCTGCACAACTGTAATGGCTTCAAGACCATTGGAAGCTTCGTAAATGGCAGCATTTGGTAAAAATTCCTCTACCAATGTTTTCACCAGGATCATGTTCATAGGCACATCCTCAGCAATTAAAAGAGAGTAATCGGTGTTTTTATTTAGCGGTTGATCGACAGTAAATAATTCAATACTATCATCTGTCAATTCGATGGAAACAGGCATGTTTACCATCCGTGTGAGTTTATTGATGGAAATAGGTTTTACACATTGATGCTCAATCCCCAGTTGATTACAGATTTCTTCATCTACCAAACCTTTAGAAGGATTGATGAGTAACCAGGCAGGAATCAACTGATCATTTGAAGTACTTTCTGTTCTCAATTTTTGTAAGGTATCTAAACCATCGATATAGGGCATGTCCTGGTCTACAACAATCAGATCGAAGCTTTCCTTTTTGGCAATTTTTAATGCGGAGATACCATTGTCTACCCATACGCACTTAGCGCCGAAGGTATTGAATATCTGACTTGCTATTTCACCGGCCCTTTCATTATCATCAATAATCAAAATTTTATTAAAGCTCAATGGCGGAGGTTGAAGCTCTTTGATTTCCCGGATATATTCTGTCTGTATATGCAGAGTAAAAACAGACCCTCTGCCTTCCTCACTTTCGATGGTAATATTTCCTTCCATTTTTTCAGCCAGGAGATTAGAAATAATCAAACCAAGTCCGGTTCCTCCAAATTTTCTTGAAGTTGAGCTATCTGCCTGGCTGAAGGCTTTAAATAATTTCTTTTGTTTTTCTTCGGATATTCCAATACCTGTATCGCGTATAGAAAACTGCAAATCACATCTGCTTTCACAAAGAGTTGAAATAGTGACGGTAAACTCTACTTCACCCTTCTCAGTAAATTTAATGGCATTATTGAGCAAATTGATCAAGATCTGTTTTAGTCTGACAGGGTCACATACAATGTATTCTGGCAAATCAGGAGGAAAATTAAGTATTAATTCAATGTCTCTTATACCTGCCTGATACTTTATGATGTCTGATGTTTCATCTAGAAGTTTGTTCAATTGAAACCTTTGTTTTTCCAATTCCAGTTTACCGGCTTCTATTTTGGAAAAGTCAAGGATGTCATTGATAATCCCAAGCAGCGCTTTACCTGCGGTATTGGCATTTTCTGCATATTGTTTTTGTCTTTCTTCCAGCCCAGACTTTATGAGTAAATCGGTAAAACCTATTACACCATTGAGTGGTGTTCTTATTTCATGGCTCATATTTGCCAGAAACTCTGACTTTGCTTTGTTGGCGGCATCAGATCTGTCCTTTTCCTCGATCAGGCTTTCATGCAGTTGCTGCCGATTTACCAGGTTTACATAAATTTCAGTAAAAATGCGAAGCAGATTCATTTCCTCTTCGAGGCACTTTTGGACTTTATGTCTGCTGTCAAAGCCAATAAAACCTGTACATAGTCCATTGTCGACAATTGGGATATTTATTATACTACAGACATTTTGGTGCTCCAGGTGTTTCCTGAAAGGTTCTGATTCAGGCAGTTGAGAAACATCAGAAATTATAACAGGCTCATGCCTACTGTGAACTTCGGGCAATATGTACATTTTATCAAATGTAATATCTTGTAATTCATTAATAAATGAAGTAACTCCGGGTGCGCACCATTCATATATATTGCAGCTGGATTTGCCTTCCCAATCGTATTTAAAAATGTAAGATCGGTCTGCCGAGACAAATTGACCCAGCTTTTCAAGAGCGAGATTAATGGCCTGCTCGATTTGTTCTGGTTTCAAATTGATGAATTCCGTAGCCAGATTCATAAGCAGGGTTTGCAATTTGGCGAGCCTTTTGATTTTTAACTCAGAGTGTTTTCTTTCAGAGATATCCCGTCCATAAAAACATGCACCGGTTATTTTCTCATCAATGATTATGGGATTTGCAGCCACTTCTATGAATACCGTATTTCCATCGTGAATGAATAAATCTTCCATTAAAAATTTCTCGCCTTTAAATAAGCGACGGTACCTTTCCTCCCAAAGGGGGATTATTGATTCGGGCAAATGGTCCAGTACCTTTTGTCCTTTCTGTAATTTTACACCGAAAACAGCTTCAAAAGATTTTAAATGATTCTCGTTGATATATGTGAGTTCTCCTTTTGTATTAACTGACCAGATACTTTCAAATGGATTTTCGATCATTACCTGAAGATGTACCTCACGTTCTTTCAAAACGTCTTCCAGTTTTTTTCTTGCAGATATATCCCGCGAGCTGAAGAGGAGGTTTTTGATTCTGCCATTATCATCTTTTAAGGCTTTGCCTATGGTTTCAATCCATAAATATGAACCATCTGCACAGCGATACCTGTATACAGCAGAAGATTCTGAACCTTTTAAGATGGCTTTGTAAAAAGGTAAGCCAACGGTTTCATGGTCCTCCGGATGTACCAGCCTAAACACATTGAGTTCTTTTAATTCATTTGGTGAATAGCCAAATATTTCATGGGATTTGTTAAAATACACCATATTTCCATGAAAATCTGTCAGGCTTACCAGATCAAACATATTACTCGTTATGTTCTCCAGCAATTCGGTTTTTTCTGCCAGCTCTTTTTCTGCTTTTTTCCGGTCAGTAATATCTGCGATATAGCAGCCTATTCCCGTATTTCCGTCTGAAAGTTGCACAGGGAATTTATGTGTTTCAAGATACTTGTTGCCAACCAATTCTACTGAGGTGATGGATGATTTTGATTTTATCGTTTCAATGTCATTTTGAGAACAAGTTTCTGCAGCCTCAGCCGGCATCAAGTCGTAATCACTTTTTCCGAGAATATGTTCTTTGGGCAGGTTAAAGAACCTTTCCAGCGCAGGGTTAGAATAAATGTATTTAAGGTCTGCATTTTTTACAAATACAATTTCTTCCATGGCATTGATCAAGGCATTAAAGCGGTTATCGCTTTCTTTTAATGCCTCATCTTTTTTGTTTTGTTCAGTATTATCGTAAATGTAACCATGCCATAAGACGCTACCATCATCCATTAGTTGGGGTTGGGCAATTCCTTTTAACACTCTTTCGCCCTTTGTGGGAAGTATAACACGATATTCATCCTCCCAGAGGGTCATATTGTTGGCCGATTCAACAATTTTATCAACTACCCGCCGATGATCATCCGGATGAAGCCTTTGCAATACTTTTGTTGAATCTTCCTTAACCTCTTCAGGTCTCAATTCATAAATTTCTCTTATGTTATCAGAAGAAAACTGGAAGCAAGCCCTCCCATTTGGATATAGTCTGTATTGATAGATCATTCCTGGAATCTGCTTCGAAAGGTTTTTGAGCAGATGATCGCTTTCTCTTAGTTTTGCTTCATACTCTTTTCGTTCTGTAATATCTGATGCATTGCCGATATAGCCTGTCAGATTATCTTCAACATCTATAATTGGGGCAGCTGAAGTGGTATGCCAGCGCCAATCTCCATTCTTTTTCTGAACTCTGTATTCAATGCCTCTTAACATCTTACCGGTTTCAAAGGCTTCCTTTAAAAAGCCCATGCAAAGACTTACGTCATCCGGATGAACAAAAGGCACAAAAGAATGACCTTCTATCTCGTGAATTGCATGCCCAAGTGTTTTAGTCCAGGAGGGAGAGACATAGGTGAAGATGCCTTCACTGTTCATGTTGAAGATGATGTCGTGACTGGTTTCAATGATTTGTCTGAATTTTTTTTCACTTTCCAACAGCGATTTTTCGGCTGCTTTTTTATCAGAGATGTCCCGCAAAACACCCACAAATCCTATTGCATTGCCTTCTTCATCCCGCAAAAAAGAAATATTTTCTGAGACCATAATGGTGGTGCCATCACTCCGATAGTGTTCGCTTTCAATATATCTCGACCGGTTTTTATTGGCATTCGGGTCTTTTTCTTTTTCCATTTCGTCCTGAAGAATGGCGTATAAGTTTTCGAGACTTTCAGGAGTATATTTTTGTTCTATGGACTTTTGGGAATGTTCTTCAGGACTTTCAAGTAGAATTCTCTGTATAGAAGGACTCACATAGGTGGTATTCATTTCCAAATCTGAGGTCCAGATAACATCGGTCATATTATCGGTAATCCTGCTGAATAAAATATCTCTTTCTCTGTGTTTTATGGCATCTCTTTTTTGTGTGGTGAGATCTCGTACAGCGACTACCCTTCGTTCCTGATTTTCCCACATAAAATTTTTTGCTTCAACCTCCATATATCGCAAGCTGCCGTCTTTATGAAATATTCTTAATTCATAAGGTTCGGTACTTTTATTGGTCATATAATAAGACGCTTTATCCCTGTCTTCTCGGTGGATGAAGGCAAACATATTTTTACCAATGACTTCATTTTTATTGTATCCCAGAGTTTTGAGCAGCGATAAATTGGCGAAGTCAATGAAACCATGGCTATGTATTACAATACCTTCAATTGTCAAATCGCTCAAAATCTTATGTTGCTCGTAATCGTGTAATACATCCTGGTATTGTCTTATTTCAGCAGTACAGTCTATAAACTGAACCATGAAATAATTATTTTTATTTCTGAAAGCAGTGACTTTATAACTGTTTAAAGTTTTCTCACAGTCAAAAGTGAAAGCCAGGCCGGGTTGGTTCAGCGACTTTTGAATGGCTGAAAAGCAATTGAATTCCGGTTTTGTTTTCGTTGTGTTTTTTTTGGGTATAGTCTTACCCTTCAGTCTTTCCCATGGCAAGGGCAATATTTTTTTTGCAGAACGGCAACATTCCAGAAAGTGATATTCCGGATGCCCTCCGGTATCCTTGCCATTCTGAACTTCTTCAAAAATAACATAGACAAAATTCTCGTCGGATATGAAATCTGATAATCTGGAGACCATGGTGTTCAAAAAATTTAATTACACATTAACAGCGATCCATCTAATACAAACCTGGATTCATCGCCTGCTAACGGATTACACAAAACAGCAACTTTCAAATAATAAAGTAACCGATCTTTCTTCACAGGCGACTCAAATCTTATTTTGTTCGCAACTTCCCTTCTTTCGGCTGTAACATTATTATTGCCGGGCCCTTTTGCCAAAACACCGATATTTATACAGCACAAAAAATAAAATTTATGGAATGAGTGTAAGCCATTCAATACATTCCATCAATAAGCAATCCCCGACAAAATTATCCTGAAGACAAGATCAGGAAAAGGCATTCATGCCATATACATCTCTAATGTAATATTATGGAGACAATTTTAATCTGGAGTGCATTCGCTTTTCATTTTTTAATTATATTTAAACCTTGTTGTAAAAATCAGATTCGATGAATTGTAAAAAGTGTTTCTTTAATATTCTTTTAACAGCGCAGCTGGGGTTCTTTTTAGTCTTATTTTTTGCCTGTACGCAAAAACCTGCTGTCGAGAAGGATAGGCCCAATATCCTTTTTATTATGTCTGATGACCATGCTTATCAGGCCATCAGTGCCTATTCTGATCATTTGATAAAAACGCCATCCATAGATAGACTTGCCCAGGAAGGAATGATCTTTACCAATGCCTGTGTAACCAACTCTATCTGTGCACCTTCGCGTGCCGTTATCCTCACCGGAAAGCACAGCCATATAAATGGAAAAATTGATAATCATTTCCCTTTTGATACCACCAATATTACTTTTCCGCAGATTTTGCACAAAAATGGATACCAAACCGCCATGTTTGGGAAGCTTCATTTTGGCAATAACCCCAAAGGTTTTGATCAGTTTAAAATACTGCCTGGCCAGGGAAAGTATTACAATCCTGATTTTATTACCAAAAATGAAGGCAACATACAGGTAGAGGGCTATACAACAGACATTATTACCGATATGACGCTCGATTGGTTGGAAAATGAGCGTGAGTCTGACAAGCCTTTTTTGCTTATGTACCTGCACAAAGCGCCACATCGTGAGTGGTTGCCGGCGGAAAGACATTTTAAAGAATATCTGAGTAAAACTTTTCCTGAGCCAGAGACCTTGTTTGATGACTATGCAGGACGGGGTACCGCAGCCAAAACCGCAGAGATGAATCTTCTTACCCATATGAACTGGGCAGGGGATTCTAAAATTTATCCTGAGGTAATGGATGAATTGGGAATCCCGGAAACATCAAACTGGGATAAAGCAGCACTGCATGGTGAACTCGGGCGAAAAACGCCCGAACAGCGTGCGGCCTGGGATGCAGCCTATGGCCCCATGAATGAGGAATTTAAAAAAAACTATCCCAATATGTCGAAGGAAGACCTTATGCGCTGGCGTTATCAGCGATATATGCAGGATTATCTGGGATCTATTGCATCTGTAGATGAAGGGGTAGGAAAAATATTGGATTATCTGGATCAGAATGGTTTGGCTGATAATACCATTGTGGTATACACTTCAGATCAGGGTTTTTACCTGGGAGAGCACGGATGGTACGATAAGCGCTTTATCTATGATGAATCTTTTAAAACACCCTTACTGGTGCGCTGGCCGGGTATGATCAATCCCGGTAGTGTAAATACACAAATGGTGCAAAACCTCGATTTTGCTCAAACCTTTCTGGAAGCAGCTGGCATCACCCCTCCCAATGACATGCAAGGAGAGAGCCTAATACCGCTTCTGCAGGGAAAAAATGAAGATTTCAGGGAGGCGGTTTATTATCATTACTATGAATACCCTTCGGTACATATGGTCAAAAGGCACTATGGCATCGTTACAGAAGATTACAAACTGGCTCATTTTTACTATGATGTAGATGAATGGGAGCTCTACGACCGTAAAAATGATATTCATGAGCTAAAGAATCAGTATCATAATCCTGATTATGCTGATGTAGTAAAAGAATTGAAAATTAAACTTGCCGGCTTACGTGAAAAGTACGGGGATTCAGATGCTTTGAATCAGCATTTTATTGATTTATATCGGGAGGCTGGCAGGATTCAGTGAAAATATAGCGTGGATAGAGGTAATTTGCAGTGTTGGAGATTCATTAAACACTGTGCTGATTGGAAAGAGCTTTATTGCGTAATTATATTTTTCAAGTAGCCCTATATAGCCTGATTTAAGTAAATGTAGATATTTTAAAATGTTAAACCATGCATAGACTATCCCTATTTGTAGGATTATTCCTGATTCTCATTTTACAGGTTAAGCCATATCTGAAGGCAGATGCTTTTGCTCTTATCGAAGAAACACCTAGGCTTGACATCACCAAAACACTGCAAGATGAGGGTTTTGTGGCCCTTTTTAATGGTGAAGACCTTAGCGGATGGATTGGGGATACTAAAAACCATAAAGCCAAAGATGGCATGTTGATTTGTACCACTAAAGGGGGCAACATTTATACCAAGGATGAATATAGTGATTTTATCATCCGATTTGAGTTTTTACTCTCACCGGGATCTAACAATGGCTTGGGCATACGCATGCCGTTAAAGGGCAATCCCTCCTACGATGGAACAGAAATTCAGATCCTGGATAATACTGCTGAAAAATACAGTCAGCTGAGAGACTATCAGTACCATGGATCGGTCTATGGCGTTATTCCGGCAAAACGGGGTTTTTTAAATCCTGTTGGGGAGTGGAATTTCCAGGAGGTGCATGTAACTGGAAGCAAGGTAAAAGTGATTCTGAATGGTGAAATCATCGTAGATGGTGACCTTGCCGAGGCCAGTAACAATTATACCGAGACCATAGATAAGCGGTCTCATCCTGGGATTGAAAGGGAAAAAGGTCACATCGGTTTTCTCGGCCATGGTTCTGAAGTTAAATTCAGAAATATTTATCTAAAAGATCTCAGTAAACCATAGACTCCTGGAAAACGGATAAAATCAGTTTGACGATATTGTAGAAATTTGTTTTTAAAAATTATGAAAACAGTGAATATAGTTCATTATAGGCATTTATGCAGGAATGCTCATTCTATAACCCTTTCTCTTTTAGAAGGGAAAGGTTAGATTTATAAAAGTTTCTTGTAAATATTCAAACCCTTATAGTATCTTCACCGTTCAAAAACCCAAAATTTATTACACTCATGAAAAACGCAAAATACTATGTAATGGCCCTGTGTGGCCTCCTGATGTTAGCCATTTCAGATATGGCTTATGCACAATTGCAAAGCCCGGCTCCAAGTCCGGCTGCTTTTGTATCTCAAAATGTCGGTTTTACTAAAATCAGCATCGATTACTCTTCCCCTGGCGTGAAAGGAAGAAAAATTTTTGGCGATGTGGTTAAATATGGTGAAAGCTGGAGAGCCGGAGCCAATGCGCCTACCATAATCGAGTTTAGCACCGCCGTAAACATCGGTGGCACCAACCTGAGAGCAGGTAAGTATTCTATTTTTATCACTCCGCAGCAAAGCGGTGACTGGACCATCCACTTTAACAGTAAGGCAAATTCTATTTATGCTTACATGAAAGATGGAAAAGTAGATGAAGAAGCCCTGGCCAAAGACAATGCCGCGGCAATCAAGGTAAAACCGGCAATGGCCAATGATGTACATGAAAGACTGGTCTACACCATTTCAGCTGGAGATAACAAAGTAGCCAAAGTTGGTTTCGCATGGGACAAAGTGAGACTATCATTTGATATAGATACCCAGGCAGATCAAAAAATGGAGGCTTTTAAAAATGCTATAAAATAGCGGGTGCTATCATTTGAATGCAAAAGAAATTGAAACGGGCTGCCAGCAATGGCAGCCTTTTTTTTATTGTGGATAAAAAAGAAATTGCTACATTGATGAATGATTTGTACGTCAAAAGACCGATTATGAGAAACTTGCCCTTTTCGTTGTTAATGTTATTGCCATTCACAACTACTTTTTTCCAAAGCTGCACTTCACCTGAACCTGACAGACCCAATGTTATTTTGATTATAACTGATGACCAGGGATATGGAGATTTGGGTTTTACAGGAAACCCTCATGTCAAAACACCGGTGCTGGACGAAATGGCGCAAAGGAGTATCCGGCTCAATCGGTTTTATGTATCTCCGGTATGCGCACCTACCCGTTCTTCACTGATGACCGGAAGATATTCTTTAAGAACCGGCGTACGTGATACCTACAACGGTGGCGCTACTATGGCTACTGAAGAGATAACCATAGCCGAAATGCTCAAAGGAGCAGGCTATACCACAGGGATGTTTGGCAAATGGCACCTCGGTGATAATTATCCCTTCCGTCCGGGGGACCAGGGATTTGATGAATCGCTTATACATCTGGCAGGAGGCATGGGTCAACCCGGTGACTTCACTACTTTCTTCAGAAACGACAGCAGTTATTTCGATCCCATACTTTGGTATAACGGAGATCAGAAAGAATACACGGGCTATTGTTCGGATATTTTCACAGATGAGGCCATTCGCTTTATAGGGGAGAACCATAAACAGCCATTTTTTTGCTATCTGTCTTTTAACGCACCACATACACCTTTACAGCTGCCACAGCAATATTATGATATGTACCGCGATATCGACCCTTCAGCGGGATTTAATGCAGATGGACGACCTTTTCCTGAAATGAACGAAAATGATAAAGAAGATGCCCGTAAAGTCTATGGAATGGTAAGCAATATCGATGACAATGTGGGCCGGATTTATCAAAAGCTGGATGAACTGGGCATACGGGATAATACGATACTCATTTTTATGACAGATAATGGGCCGCAACAGAGAAGGTACAATGGCGGTATGCGGGGTTTGAAAGGGACGGTTTTTAAAGGAGGAATCAGGGTGCCCTTTTTTCTGCATTATCCTAACATGCAACTTGAAAACAAGGATATTGATGTACCTGCCGCCCATATTGATATATTGCCTACCCTGGCTGATATTTGTAATGCAACCCTACCCGCTGACCGGAAAATAGACGGCAAAAGTCTGTTGCCGGTTTTTCAGGGCAACGAATCGGATGACTGGAATCAGAGATCTTTGTTTTTTTACTGGACCCGTCGTTTTCCGGAGTTGTACAACAATATAGCGGTTCAGAAAGGGTCCCATAAACTGGTAGGTCAAACCCATGCAGGTGCCATGATAGAAAATTTTCAGCTGTATGATATTCAGGAAGATCCTTATGAGCAAATCAATCTGGTCGCCCAAAAGCAAGGGTTAGCATCAGACCTGAAAAAGGAAATGGATGATATCTTTTATGAGCTCATTCAATCAGAGCATCTTCTTGGGTCTCAGCATATCATTATTGGCAGTGAATTTGAAAATCCTGTGTACCTTAACCGCAACGATGCCGGGGGTGACCGCGGTGTCTGGAGACAGGAAGAAGTATATGGTAAGTGGGATGTTGAAATAAGGGAAGGGCGATATGATGTGCAACTTAAGTTTATAAATCCTTTACAAACAAGGGGCAGAATTATGCTGGAATGCAATGGGTTGATTCAGCAAGTGCCAAACGAGATAACAGATACGGATTTACTGGAAATGAAAAATATGTATTTCCCGGATTTGCAAGGTCCGTTGGTGCCATTTTACGAAACCGAAGGCCGGAGAATATTGCCACTTTGGGTCGGGTTCAGAAGGCTGTAAGCCCATTGGGATCGGTGTGCAGGTAAGATTCATTGGCATTAGAACAGTCATCACCTCCAATTATAAAAAGCAGGGCTTGAAACCCGATCCAAAATCAAGTACCGTTAGCGCACTTGTGCCTTCATTACTTAAAAATCAAATATCGTCCTCGTTTTAAAACGAGGACGCAAGCCAATACAATAAACATGAAATTGTTTTTTCAATGCTGTTAAGCAGCGTTTATAACGCGGTCAGTCACCACGAAAACCTTCTCTAATGTATGATTAAGACGCTTTGAGCTACGAATCCCTTTTTGCTATGCTCACGGGAAGCTACGACCTTTTGTTATGGGGGCGGTCGGTACATAAGTCACGCATGAGCTGGCATAGGTTATGTATTGCTTTTTTAAAAATGGCAAACCGGTCCAACAGGCTTTCTTTAGACAGATGCCGGAATCCGTAGGATTCCCATTTCTATAGCAGATAAGTCGATATATATCGACCCTGAAGTGGTTGCTTTTCAAAACGGTGCGGGGACATATTTACCAAAAATTTTAACGGTTACGATTACAATGTTTCATCCTGATTTATATAACATCGAATCCTCCCTTGTTAAATGACTATTCGACCCTGTCGGGGTCGATTACTCCTTAATAACATTCTTCTATAGACATATGATCCCTTCGGGATCGGGGATACAGGCATCTTTGAAATACCTCCCAAGCTAGCGCACGCGTGCCGTGTGTGCTTTATTCGCTACAAACACATTGAATATCAACGACATAAAACATAAAGTGTACAGTGTCACATGGGACACGTGCCAAGTGTTAACCTTTCACCACATTCGGCCTCAGCGAAACAAAAAGCCATTTCAATTACGTCGTCCTATAAGGTTTCAAAAATCCTTATAGGTCTTTAGCGTTACCCACCATCCTTCCCCCTTATTGGTTTTTTTCCACCAACAATCTTAGAGAGGAAGAATCTGAAAAATAACCGACAGGGTTTGAAGTTTATACTTTTTACCATCTAAGCGCTGTAGGCGCGGCATCTTTGTAGAAAAAAAGTCATTTACAGGGATGAGCGCCGTAGGTGCGAAACTATGTTTTTTATTAGTAGTCATGTAAAAGGTGTCGCCCCTACGGGACTCAACATACTGCTTATCAGATATTTCTACAAAGATTTCATCCCTACGGGATCGGGGTTACAGGCACTAAAGTAATCCTTCTGATTTAAAGTCAACAGAAACATAATATTAGACGCATTTCAAGACTTATCGCATTTTGATAAAGCCAGATTGGTGGAGTGATATTAGCACAACAAGTAATTTTGTCTCATTTAAGGCGCATCTTCGCGTACGCTCTGCCATTTGTAATTTTAGTTTTACCTCAATTTGCTGCATGATCATGGAGTTTTTTTCAAAGACGACCCCATGAGAATACCTGGCGGGGATATCATCAAAGGCTTTAAATAATGAAATGCGGCATTGTTGTTTATGGTTCCCGTGATAAACGCTTTTTATCATTTTTCACAAAAGACTTATTGTATATACATGCTGGCCTCCGCCCTCGTTTCAAACGAGGGCGATTTTGGGACGATTTTGCCCGTCGGGTCGAGCAATTTTGAGTTAGTGACAGCTTGAGGTATATTGTATGCAACCGATAGCTATTAATATGCTTTGCCACCTTGTCTCTGTCACAACTGAGGCATTTTCACCAGGCCTACTTATACACCTCATGCTCCGGATTGCCACCGGAAATCAGGTAGGCCATCAAATCTTTTAACTCTTCGGGGTTAAGTGGATTGATCAATCCGGGCATCATCAGAGATATTTCGGAGAGACTTCTGCCTTGCACATCTTTTTTGGAAACGGCCCTGAGGGTGAGTGGGTCAAATGGATTTTGTGATATATAATAGCTGGATTTGTCTTCATGACTTAGTTTTCCAATCACCGAAGAACCGTCTTTCATTCTGAATATGGTTGCAGCATATTGATCGCTGATGGCTTTGTTGGGTTCAATGATGGCTTCCAGGATATCGGTAACGGAGAACCTGTTGCCCAGCTGCGATAAATCAGGGCCCACTATGCCTCCATTGCCCTGCATGATATGGCAAGACAAGCAATGCGTCGCGGCATACATGGCCTTGCCTTTGATCAGGTTTCTGCCTTTTAAATTTTCCAGTAGCGGAAGTGCATCTTCCACTTTCCAGTTTCTGGCCGGTCCCTGAGGTTTCATGATGGAAGTTTTCAGTTCATTACCTGTATTGCTTAATCGTTCAGCGCCAGAAAGGAGATTGTAGCGTTCGAATTCATTTGGATCTACCTTTTCGAGGGCCATTTTACGTGCTTTGTCGACAAAGCCAATGTAACTGCGCCCGCCTTTGTATTCAAATGCACGATCAAACCATTTGAAATAGTTTTCTCTCAGCGTTTCTGTCCATCCAGATGCTGACCTCGCCAGCACAGTAGCCAGAAAAGTTTGCTGCAAAGGCGGAACCTTATTGAGCATGCCTGCAAGATCAAGACCATATTCCGGATTGCGAAAGATTAAATCCGAAGATGAGATCAGTGATTTTTGATAATCAGGATCATCTGAAGCGCTTTGCAGCAAGTGGATGGTTTTTTCAACAGCTTCAGGGGCTTCAATATACACGAGAACTTTACTTAAAAGACGGTCTAAGCTCTGATTTTCTGAAGGGTAATGGGGATTCAGATAAGTGGCCAGCCTGCCGGAGATTTCGCCTTTTGGCGCCCCATGCCGAAAAAGATTAACTTCTATGGACCTTACCAGGTTGTTCTGTTCTGTAATGCTCAGTTTTGAAAAGTCTGTAGCCATTAATGCCTCTAAAATGCTGTGTTGATGATCGGGCTTAGCATGCCTCGAAAGTGCCAGCATGGCCTGTATTCTTGTTACATCATCCGTTTCATCCAAACCTCTTTTTAGCCAAAGCTCAAAAGGCAGATGTTCCAGTGCCACCCTGGCTGCATATCGTACATAGCGGTCATGGCTGTTGAGGTGCGACCAGATAAAATCAAGGGATTCGGCTTTTGACTTTCCATTGTGCAAGGCTTCAAGTTCTCTGCGAATTTGATGCTCACGAGGTAATACAGGAGGGGATGGTTTTTCGATTAATTTTGATTTTTTCTCTTTGCCGCCATAATATATTCTGTAGACATCAGAAACCAGGTTCCTTCCTCCGGTAACAAAATACATAGCACCATCGGGCCCTATGGCGCCATCGGTTAATGGCAGTGGGGAACCCGAAAGAAATTCCTCAGCAGTGGCAGCATATGAGGCACCTGAGGCCTCCAGGAAAACCGAATAGATGATGCCAAAGCTCCAGTCAAAGGCAAACATAGCCTGGCGGTATTTTTCCGGGAAATTAGTTTCGGTTCCAAACATAACATTGGTGGGTGAACCCGGACCTATGTTCAATATTGCCGGCAGGTTATCGCTGTATTCAGGTGACCATTTTTGATTTCCCGTTCTCCACCCAAATTCACTGCCGCTGGTTACATGGCAGATTCGGGTAGGGCGGTACCAGGGTGTACCTATGTCCCATTCCATATCTGAGTCATAGGTAAACAAATCTCCGGCTTCATTAAAGGCGATGTCAAAAGCATTGCGAAAGCCTGCGCTGACGAGTTCCCAGTGTTTGCCTTCAGGGTCTGTTCTGGCGATCCAGCCTCCAGGAGGTAAGCGGTCAGTGGCATGGCCGCGGGGGTCCTTGATGTCAGGCAGCAGGTTATCTTCAGCCCAGACCTTGGGTAAGCGGTAGACATCCATTTCAGGGACATCTACATAATTGCCTGCCACCATGTACATCCATTGTTTATCCGGCGAAAGCACTATGCTGTGCGGACCATGTTCTCCATTTCCTCCATCAAAAGCGCGTATCAGGGTCACTTTGTCATATTGATCATCGCCATTGCTGTCCTCGATGCGGTAGAGTCCGTTGCTTTTGTCAAAATATTGTCTTCCATGGTGGTTGACCATCACATACAGGCTGTTGAACGCATATAAAAGACCCTGGGCAAAACCCATACCGAGTTTATCCTCTTCAGGGTTTCCCACTTTTAGTTTTTCAACTGCAGGGTTGAGATCTTCTGATCCAATGGGCGGGACATCAAGGCGGTATAGTGCGCCAAACTGATCAGAGGCAATCATTCGACCTTTATCATCAAAGGTAATGGCGACCCATGAACCATGGCCATTATCGCGGGGGCTGTAAAGGTGTTCCACTGTAAAGCCGGGCGGAATGTTAAGCTTTGCGATTTTTGGATTGAGGTTATTATTTTTTTCTGTAGCCGAGGTACAGGACTGAATATAGAGTAAGGCCGTGGCAATGAAGATTGCATTAAAAGACCTGAGAATATTTTTCAATGGCATATGGTAATGCGGTATATTTTTTTACTAGCTATGACCTTTTTGTTTGAAATTAACCCAAGAGGGTTTGTCAGCCTCAAAGGGTTTTATTTCTTTTTAAATAAGACATTTAGACTGTTGCACATAATACGTTATAAGTATTGAAATGACTAGTGGCAGGGCTGAATATGTGTGGTGATTATCGAAAATTTTTATTCAAACTTTGTAGATACTATTCAATAGGATGAGGTGAGGAATGTCGGGTAGCTTGAAACAAAACAAAATGATGGATAGCTAATTTTTCCAGCGTTCTGCACTTTTGGAAAGGTTACAATATTAAGAGGCATGAAAAACCAGCCTTTTTATGAAAGAGGGCTGGACTTAACTGTCTTCCCTCCCTTTTAAGTGGGGACCTGTCCCGTCCAAAGGGATTGCCACAAAAATCGCTGTTTATTATTTTAGGTAAAGGAAAATTGAACGGTGCGATTTTTTCGCGATGACGGCACAATAAGATCGTAGCAGGGACGCAAGAGAACAAATCCCGTTTCGCTACACTTACAGGAAGCTCAACAACTCATCATTCATATCTACCCACGCCTTCTTTACCCTTCCCCTTGTTGGTGTTTTTCCACCAACAAGCATATATATGTCCTTCTAGCTTCGAACTTCAAGCTTCGAACTCAATACATGGGGGCTGTTGTCGGAGAAAACTCCTCCAACAGGGAGGGAAAGGAATAATCTTTTCATACCCCAAGAGCAATCCTTCTAGCTTCCAGCTTCGCGCTTCGAACTCAATATATGGGGGCGATTGTCGGAGAAAACTCCTCCAACAGGGAAGTACACCGGGCTACGAGCTCTCAGCTACGAGCTACGAGCTAAAATGACTCAACAACTCCAATTCCGCTACACCCTTACCATCAGGGGTTGTATAAAATGGCCTTTTTTCAATGTCATAATGTGTTTCGGGATCGATGCCCAGGGCATGATAAATGGTTTGGTGTATACTGTCTATTTTAATGGGCTTTTCTATGGTTTTGCAAGGCCTTTCATCTGCAGTCTTGCCATATACATATCCTCTTTTTATCCCACCGCCAAACATCAGTATAGAGCAACCATCGGTAAAATGACGGTGCATGCCATAGTGCTTCATATCATCAATGATATCAGGCACCTCCACCTGGTCCTTTACTTTCAATTCGGGTCTGCCTTCGGTGAGCATATCCCGGCTAAACTCAGAGGCCACAATTACCATGGTTCTGTCGAGCCGCCCGCTCTGATCCAGGTCTTTGATCAATTGCGCAATCGGTGCATCGATGAGCTTTTTCATGTCCACCAGCCGGGTATGACCATTTTCATGGGTGTCCCAACCCATAAAAGGCTCATATTCTGTGGTAACCGTGATGAATCTGGCTCCCTGTTCTGTAAGCCTTTTGGCCAACAGGCAGCCAAGACCGAATTTGCCGGTATTATAGATATTATAGCTTTCTTCCGGTTCGAGGCTCAGGTCAAAAGCTTTGGCCTCGGGTGAGTTGAGCAAAATATAAGCCTGCTCCATTGATCTCTTGAGCGATTCCTTTTGATAATCACTGCCAAATTCACCCATAGCGCTTTCACTAATAAGTTGCTCATACAGCTTATTTCTGGCTTCGAATCGCTGTGGCGTCATTCCTTTGGGGGGTCTCACGCTATCGAGGCCTGTAGTGGGATCAGGGATCAGAAAAGGACCATATTCACTGCCTAGAAAACCAGCGCTGTGAAATGCCTTCAACTCTTCACCTTCACCAACAGAAAAGCGCTGACCTATATTGATAAAAGCGGGAATGGCCGGATTCAGTTGTCCGAGTTCTTTGGCAATCCACGACCCGATATGCGGCACCAAAACCGATTGTGGCGGTTCATAACAGGTATGCCAGTGATACTGGTGACGGGTGTGCAGAATGTGACCCAGGTCAGCGGCAACATAAGACCGGATAAGGGTGCCCTTGTCCATAATTTGGCCAATGGCTTCCAGTCCTTCCGAAAAATATATACCATCGAGCGCGGTCGGCACGGAAGGAAAGGTGCTCAGTACCTCTGCCGACTCCATCCCTTTGCGATAGGGAGTGTACTTTTTGGGGTCAAAGGTTTCTGTATGTGCCATCCCCCCTGCCATATAAAGCAATATCACCGTATCTGCCGAAGAGCTATTGGTTTTTCCACGCTGACAGGAAGTCAAAAGACCCGTCGTAGGTCCGCCAAGCGCCATGGTTGCGGCCACCGCTGCTCCGGTTTTTTTTATAAAGTCTCTTCTTTTGATATTGTAGTTCATCATCAAAATATCAAATGTTAATAGATTAACTGGAATTCGGGCATCAATAGTACAGCCCAGAAAAAATCCTGTATTTGTTCTGCTTCAGGGCTTTCGCCCAGCGCCTGTTTGGCGATAAGCAACTCTTTCTCCATGGGCTTGCGGAACAAAGCTTTCCTGTAAAATTCTTGAATAATTGCATCTCCATTCGAATATTGCTGTTGCCAGGCTTCTGCCCCCTTTTCCAAAACGGAAAATAAGCGCTCGCCATTGGTGAGTTCCAGCGATTGCAGTAAACTGGCCTGGGTATCGCGGGAGGTAGAAACGATTTCGCGGTTGGGTCGACCAAGCGCGGTGAGAAAACCATTGTTCGCCACCAATGAAGCGCGGGCAAATGAATGATCGCTACTTTCGGCTACATGGGAAAAGGGATTGTATTTTAGTTCTTCCGTTTCAAAAACCGGAGTGACCAACTGACTTACTGCATCTGAAAACTGCTCGGCGGTCAGCCTTCTGCGCACCACACCACGAAAGATATAATCTTCTGCCATCAGTTCGTCCGGATTCTGTACGGTAACCGATGCCGACTGATAAATTTGCGAAGTGCCAATCCAGTACATCAGTTCTTTCATATCATAACCTTTCTCTGCGAATTCAGAAGCAAGCCAGTCGAGCAGATCCTGGCTCCAGGGTTCATTATCCATTTCATCCACCGGTTCTACGATGCCTCTGCCCATCATTTGCTTCCAAATTCGATTCACAAGCGTGCGGGAGAGACGCCCATTGGCCGGTTGCACCAGGGCATCGGCCAGTTGCCGGAGCTTTTCAGCCCTGTTGGCGGCGCTGTCTATATCTCCGAGTTCCTCCCAGAGGATTTTGGTGCTGGCCATTACACCGGTCGGTTTGTCACAACGATGGATTTCCAAAACGCTGTCAGCAAAAATATTCGCAAATGCGTAGGCCTGATCGAGTTTCCAGTCAGAGATAAAGCTGTCATGGCAGGAGGCACATTTCAGGTTGAGTCCCAGTAATACCTGACCCACATTTTGCGCTGCCTGCATTTCTGTACTTTGGCTGGAATTAACAGAACCCCGCCATTGTATTCCGGCGATAAATCCTTTTGAGCTATTGTCGGGGTTTAAAAGTTCCTTTACAAAGGTTTCATAAGGTTTATTGGTTTTCAGGGACTGATACAACCAGTCAGTGATATTAAAACGTCCTCTTGTTATATATCCAGTGCCTGTATAATCATTTCTCAGGGCATCGTTCCAGAAGGTAAGCCAATGCATGGCATAGTCATCATTTCTGTCTAAGAGTGCCCTCAACCATATTGACTTTTTGTCGGGTCGCGTATCCTGAATAAAGGAATCCATCTCCTCGGGGCTAGGCATTAAACCGATGATATCCAGATAAATGCGGCGGAGATAGGTTTTATCATCGACCAATTGCTGCCAGGGTATGTTTTTTTGCTGAAAATAATCATCAACCAAGCGGTCGATGGGATGTGAAATGTTATTCTTTGCTAAAGGCAATTCTGGTCGTCTCGGTTCCAGTTGCGCCACCCGATATACGCTGTGTTGCTCCGCGCCCTCAGGCCACAGGGCGCCTTTTTCTATCCAAAGTCGAATGACCGCAATTTCCTTTTCATGGAGCAACTCCCCTTTGGAGGGCATCACTTCCTTATGATTTTTGGGAAGGGTAATTCTTCTGATGATTTCACTCTTGTCCGGGGCCCCCGGATGAATGATCTGTCCGGAGCTTCCGCCGGCAAAAATATGGTCTTTGGCATCTAAACGAAGCTCACCTTCAATTTTGGCACCACTATGACATTTATAACAGTTATGCGCCAGTATCGCCCTGACCTGGCCTAACAATTTCAATTCCTGCGCTGCGTTTAGTGTACCGCTACCTGTTTCATATATTTCCACATCGAAATCCCCGGTAAAATCGTCGGATCGAACGTTCCAGGGTAGTGTACTGCTCAGGTAATCCTCGCCATGGGTAAGGGAAGCCCCCATATGCCCGGCAATGGTAAGCACCAGTAGGGTTACAAATAAGCTTATTCGATATGTAATAATGCTGCGCGCGGTTTTATGTGTACTGATGCGGTATTGAGTGCCAATGACGACAAGGCTTAAAACAGCCGTAGCCAATCCTGTGATTTTATGAAGGTCGAGAAGGTCACCAGAACTGCCCTGATTTTCAGCCAGTAAAATGCCTGCTATGGCAGCAAATACCGCACTCAATCCACCTGCCCAAACCATCGCCTGAATACCCGGCCTCCATTTGCTGTCATATTTGCGAATCGATAGCAATTCCATAAGGCCGGCGAAGACCAGTAAGGCTACCGGAAAATGCACAATAAGGGGGTGCAGTCTCCCCAGAAACTGCCAGAGCCAAAAACCATTGAAGTCCATGGTCAAACTTAATGGAAAGCTTTTAAAATTGAAATTGAGAAGGCAAATATTATTTGGGGCTATCGAAAAATAAGAATATGTTTAGCCTTTTAAGCCATCGAATTTCACATTTTTATATGATTTAATGGTCTTATGATGATTTTTAAAGGTATTTATATAAAAAAGCCATGTTGATATTTAACAACCCCTGGAAATTAATCGGCCTTTTTGTTCTGGCCCTGTTTTTTATATCGGCGATTCCTGCCGGAGTTCAGGAAGTGACCGGCCAAACCGACAGCAGTGAACCCTCGGGCTTATTTTTGACATGGCAGCGCGATCCCACCACTACGATGACCATCGACTGGCATACGCGGCCTGAAGATCAGGTAATTAAATTGTTGCAATACAGGGAGCTCGATACAAAAGAATGGAAGAAAATGACCCCAACCTCCCATCCATTTCCCTATTCTGACCGGATGATACATCGCGTTGAAATTACAGGATTGAAGAAGGCCACCTATTATGAATTCAAAGTAGGCGCTTTTGAAAGGATTTACAAATTCCGCACGATGCCCGGACATATTTATGAACCCCTGCGGTTTGCTGCCGGAGGGGATACAGCCAGCGGCGATTTATTCAGACAAATGAATGAAACGGTAATGAAATACGAATTGGATTTTATTGTCTGGGGTGGTGACCTGGCCTATGCCAACGGACTGGCGGAAAACCTGCACCTCTGGATTCGTTGGTTTGAACGCATCAGGGAAGACCTTATTACAGATGACGGTAGGGTGGTGCCCATTATCGTGGCATTAGGCAACCACGATGTGGTGGACCATCATTATCCCGGTTCTGAAAAGATGATTGAAGAAAACTGGAGTCAGCATGAATTTATCGCGAAAGTAAAAAAGGGTGAAATGGAAGAGGCCACCGATGAGTCACGGGCGAAAAAAGGGCCGTATTTCTACAAATTGTTTGCTTTCCCCGGACAGCCGGGTTATGGGGTTTTGGATTTTGGCTCCTATTTGAGTTTATTTTGTCTCGACAGTTCACACAGTAACCTGATCAGTGGAAATCAAACGGCCTGGCTAAAAGAAGTATTGGAGGCCAGGGTTGGCAGGCCGCATCTGATACCTTTTTATCACAAGCCTGCTTATCCTTCGATGCGCGTACAGCCTGGGGGTGTGCGTAATCAGTTTTGGTCTGAGCAGGTATTGCAGCATTGGGTGCCTTTGTTCGAGAAGTACGGTGTAAGGGTAGCCCTGGAAAACGATGACCACACCTACAAGCGTACCTATCCTTTACGCGGCGATATGGTCGATCCAACGGGTATTGTATATATTGGCGATGGATCCTGGGGGGTTAGAAAACGGGTGCCCAAAACACCGGAGGAAGTATGGTATTTGCAGCGATCGGCGCAGGAGAACTCCGCCATAATCGTTACCCTTCATGGACCACATCAACATTTTCTGATGATCAATGAAGAAGGAAAAATTTTAGATGAATATCCGGCGACAAGGTGAAATTGAGTCGAAGGTGAAATCCCAAAAACGCAGTGTATTGGGAGTGAAACGGGATGCGTGATGCGTAATCCGTGATGCGTAATCCGTGATGCGTGATCCGTAATGCGTAATCCGTGATGCGAGATGGGTGGTTGGTTGAGTTGTTTAGGTGTTGAGTTGATTAGATGTTTAGATGTTGAGTTGTTTAGCTCGTAGATCATTATTGGTTAAACATGTTCACCTGTCGCAAGTTTACAACTTGTAATTTTATCAATGAAAAGCAGGGTTTAAAACCTAGAAATACTGATATTTTTTACCGTCCCTGTTGTTGGAGTTTTCTCCAACAACCACCCCCATTCATGAACGTGATGTGTGACAGTGTTAAATGTTAAATATTCGGTACTCGAGGTTGGATGCAAACAACAACTTTTAAATTTTCCACATATTCGAATATTTTTAGTAAAAACGCCCATTAAAAAGCCGGAAGCAACATGTCAGGTTTTCAACACATGACATGTCTTTACACTTGAATGACAGACACTCGGTACACCCAACGCTGGCCAAGGCTGGCGCACGCGTGCCGCTATTATATATCCGAAAATCAAATGATTACAAACATTTTCAGCCTGTCCCGAACAGCACCAGATACGATTATTAAGGTACGTGGATGGCTGTGGTTTCCATTCCTCGTCGCAGATTGAGGCTAAAGATCGGCGTTTTGACAGTGCCTCCATGTATAACCAGAAAGCCCTGAATCCGAAGGATTCTAATGTCTATAGCACAAATGTACATGCTATGCAATCGACCCCGGAGGGTGTCGCATCTATATAAAAACCAGTCAGGGCACGCGTGCCGCATGTGCTTTCTTGCATCGCTAGCGCACGCGTGCCGCGTGTGCTTTATTTATTAAATACATGAATATCAATAACATATATTACAAAGCAATCAGTATCACGCGGGGACAGGTGCCACAGCGGAAGTGGATTAAAAATTTGTGGGTGAAACATTATCCAAAGTTAGGTGTAAGGGTTTCAGTGCTTATTGGTGGAAAAACACCAACAAGAGGGAGGGTTTAGATGAACCATGATTTTTTCTACACTTTCCGACCGGGGGCGTGATGTATTACGAGATGGGTGTTTAGTTGGTTAGGTGTTCAACTTAATGACTCATTAGCCCCGGTTATTGATTGTGAAAGTCTTGCGCCATTACCTCAACCAACATATCATGGCTTCAAGAGCCTTGAAGAATGGTGAATGGTTAAAATTTCGATTTTGTCAGGATCTTTTATTTCGTATATTAACCGATAATTGCCTTCAATCAACTCTCTGATTTTAGTGTTGTTGATTTCTGGCACATTTCTTCCAATTTCAGGATAATCTTTTAATTTTTCGGTTTTAGCAAATATTCGGTCGACTGTAAGATCGGCATATTTAGGACTATCTTTAGCGATATATTCTGCAATTTCATTTAAATCCTAAATGACTCTCTTAATCCAAATTATTTCGACCATTTCACAATCATATTCTTAGGATCATTTTCAGCATATTTCAACCCTTCACTGGATTGTTTCTGTGCTTCTTCTACCTTTTGAATAATGATTAGCCGATCAACCAGATCGTCGATGGAGAACTCTTCTGGTAAATCGCCAAGGGTTTCAATAAGTTTTGATTTTCTAATCATGCTTTTTAAATCTTTCGTTTAAATAACGTAAAAAGCCGGCAAAAAGCCACTAAATAATTGTTCTTTTTTTATCTCTGAGCATTGTTTTGCGAATACGTGATGCGGAATGCGAGATGGGTGGTGAGTTGTCCAGGGGTATGGGGTAATGGTAAGTTGGTAAGTTGTTTATTTGTTTATTCATTTAGGGGTGAGGTGAAAGCTCAAAGGTGAAAGGATAACATGTGTTTAATTGCTGAGCAAAGATTTATCCCTTTAACAATCAAAATTAAAAATATTGAATTTTGCGGCCTGAAATAGAAGTTATTTTTCATTGGCGTCAAAAATTATTCATATTACTTGTGGATTATAAATTATTTTTTCACCTTTAAATTTCAAGTCAGATCCATGGAGCAAAAGTCTTCCTCTTTTTTGGGTAAAAATCCTTTAAAATTTCCACCAGATCAATCTGTGGGTTCGGATATACGTGACCTTGATGTCTGGAAAGCCTTTAAGGAGGGAGATGAATCAGCCTTTATTAAGATTTACAAGCTACACACGCAATCCTTGTTTAACTATGGTTGTCAGTTTACCGGTGACAGAGAATTGATCAAGGATTGCCTGCAGGACTTTTTTATAGATCTTAGAAGAAGAAGGGAGCATTTGTCAGATACAGATAATATAAGGTTTTACCTGATGAAAGGTTTTCGTCGACGTCTGGTGCATGATTATGAAAAGCAACTCAAAGAAAAAGTAAAATCAGGTGATTTGATAGGCACTATGTTTGAGGTTGAGCTTTCCCATGAATTGAAATTGATCGAAAGTCAGATGGAAGCTCAGCAGCTCATTCGTTTAAATAAAGCATTGGAAAAATTACCTTCCAGGGAGCGCGAAGCCATTTTTTATTTTTATTATGAGAATCTGAGTTATCAGCAAATCGCAGAATTGCTACAGATGGATCACGTATCCTCTGCCCGCCGCATCATCTACAGAGCCCTGGCCAAAATGAGAGAGATCATAATAGGCTTGTTTATTTTTATCCTTTTTTGAAAATGGATACTGGTTCATATTAGTGCCCAAAGTGATCATTGAAACACTAAATAACCCACGTTTCGTACCACAAGAATATTTGTCAAAAATGGAAAAATAAAGTACCAAAACTCCTCCCTTGAGGGAGGTGAAGGAGGGTGTTATTCATAAAAAAACTTTATTTTTCCATTTTCTTCAAACAGAAAGCTATTTGTTTGCAAAAATCGATGAAAGTTTTTATGAGACACTGTTCGGACCTTAAAAAATCGATCAAAGGTAAATATATTTCAAATAACCAATTGATTTGTTGCAAAAAGCGCAACAATTTGCTCAAATCATTGTATGCATTGTAAATATTTAATTTTTTTGAAAAATCCCGGTATCATTTACCATTAGTGCACCTTTTATTATTAGAAAGTTAAGAAGAATGAAAGGAGAAGATTCCGATTTAATGGTTCGATTGATTTCGGACAAGGCATTTATTAACTGGGTTATTCGCCCTGATAAGGACAGTACCTTGTATTGGGAGAAATGGCAGGAGTCCAGACCAGATCACAGTGAAACGCTTGCAAAAGCCAGAGAGTTTGTATTGCGTATTAAGTTTAAAGAGTACAGGTTAAGTGAAAGTGAAAATAGTACCTTGCTCAGTAATATTATTTCATCTGAAGAACCTGGACGCTTTAAGAAACTCACCGGGACCAAACCAACGCATAGTAATGACTATCCATACATTAGAACCCTGCTCAGATATGCTGCCATGGTATCAATATTTATACTGGCAGCTTATGCCTACCGTTATATGCAAGATGATGTAAAAAGACTCACCCCGCAGCCTGAGCCGGTTACGTTTAGTAAAACCAATCCCAAAATCCACAAGTCGCGGTTTTCATTGCCTGATGGCAGTATAGTAAGTTTAAATGCAGAGAGCAGTATTGATTATATATTTGATTTCCAGAAAGGAGAAAGGGAAGTTTTCTTAAAAGGAGAAGCTTTTTTTGAAGTAAAGAAGAATGAAAAGTATCCCTTTATTGTTCACGCCGGGGGAATAGCAACCCGGGCATTGGGAACTTCCTTTAACATCAGATATTTTGAGAATGAACCCAGTGTAAACATTGCATTGCTATCAGGCAGGGTCGGAATGGAGCTTGAAAAAGGGAAACTCGATGCAGAAAATACGTTTCTATTGCCGGGAGAAAAGTTGATTTACCAACGGGAAAACGGCATCAATGAGAAGGTAAAATTTGAGCCAATGGATGATCTGGCATGGAAAGATGGCGTTTTAGTGTTTAAAAATGCCGATTTCGATGAATTTGTCCGCAGGCTTGAGCATTGGTTTGGGGTAGACTTTTCCATTGAAGGCACACCGAAGGAAGTTTGGAATGTGAATGGACGTTTTACCACGGAAACGCTACGAGAAATACTGGTTGGGGTTAATTTTACTTATGATATAGAATATAGCATAAAAGGTGAAGATGTTATACTAAAGCTAAAATAAACACCTATGAGGAAGTATTATAAAAACACATAAAAAAACGGCTGCTTACCAGGTAAGCCACCGTTTTTAGTTTAGCTCTCATAATTTGCATTACAGTTTGGGGAAACGATTCTGCCTAAATGAGAGCCCGTTGCTCATATATTAAACAACATTTAAAGTTATGAAAAAAACATTACAATTCATCAAACTGATGTCGAGATTGGTATTCTATGGCATGATTTTCCAGATAATATGCTTTAGCATGTTATTGGCTAACAAGGGGGATGCACAAGTCAACCTTTCCGCAAATTCTATTTCCATGGATTTGCGGCAGGTAAATTTGAACATCAAAACTGGTTCATATAATCTTCAAGAGATATTTGAACTTATCGAGCAAAATACAGATTTTAAGTTTTTTTACGACAAAAAAACATTGCGACAGAGCAATGCCATTCAATTGGAAGCTGGTAATTCATCGTTATATCAGATATTACTTGAGATTTCCCGACAGTCATCCTTGCATTTTAAGCAGGTTAACAAAAACATCAATGTAAAGATTATTGAAAAAGCAAAGGATGATGTTGATTGGATAGAAATATCTAAGCTTGAACAAGCTATAACCATTACCGGACGTGTCACATCCTCCGACAGCCCTGAAGGTTTGCCAGGCGTTAATGTAATCGTAAAAGGTACCAGCCAGGGAACGGTAACGGATATTCAGGGAAGGTATTCACTGGAAATCCCTGCAAATGGTACTGTATTGGTTTTTAGTTCAGTAGGCTACATATTAGAGGAAGTGGAAGTAGGAAGCAGAAGCGTGATCGACATTACACTAACTGCTGATATTACTTCACTTGATGAAATTGTGGTGGTGGGCTTTGGAACTCAAAATAGGCGAGATCTGACCGGGTCTGTGTCATCGGCAGATCTTGACGCATTTAAAGAAGCTCCAAATGTAAATTTACTTCAGTCCCTACAAGGGGCTGTTCCCGGTATTCAAATAGGACAGGTTAATCAAGCAGGTCAAGAGCCGTCTCTCAGTGTAAGAGGGGAAACTACGTTAAGTGGAAATAGAAATGCCGTAATAGTGGTTGATGGAATTATATATCGAGGTAGAATCGGTGATATAAATCCAAATGATGTCAAATCTGTTGATATTTTGAAAGATGCCAGCAGTACAGCCGTCTATGGCGCCCAAGCGGCAAACGGAGTGATTTTAATTACCACAAAATCCGGTAGATCAGCAAGGAAGCCCTCGATAACCTACAATAGTTACGTGTCAACTAGTTCACCGACTGTGGATGCAGGGCTTTTGGGCAGGGAAGGGAATTTGCAAAAAGTTCGTGATGTTGAATTTCGAAATGCATATTTAGCGCCGGATTATACAGTGCCGAATCCCGATTGGGATTTTAACAATAGCGAATTAAACCCCCCACATATGCAAGGTGTTGCTAATGGCACCGATTACGATTGGTGGAGTGAATTGACCTCACCGGGTTATATTAATGACCATAATTTGGGTATATCTGGAGGGTCAGAAAATAGCAGTTATTTTTTGTCTGGTGGATATACAGACCAAACCGGCTTTATTACAAATGATAAATATAAGAGAGCTACTGTTAGAATTAACTTAGAAACAGATGTCAACCAATGGTTAACACTGGGAACCAATTCATTTGGTTCATTCACTGATTTTTCGGGAAATACTCCCAATTTCAGATCTGTTGCATTTATGTCACCACTAATTGTACCGAGAGATGAAAATGGTGAATTTATAATTAATCCAGCTGGGAATAATGATGTTAATCCATTTCTGGCACCATCTGCTGATGACAGTAATTTGTCCAGTAATATTTCATCGATTTTATACGGAATAGTGAAAGTACCCGGGATAAATGGCCTTACATATAGGATAAACTTTAGTAACAATATAAGATCAACTAATCATTCATACAGTAATGTTTATGATGCAGGATTGACCGGGGTAGCTTTTAAGAATCTAAGCAGCACCAGAGATCAAATGTTGGATAACATAGTAAACTATGAAAATAAATTTGGCGATCATAGTCTTAATTTGACCCTTCTTTCAGGATTTAATAAAGTTCAATTCGAACGCACAAATGCTCGAAGCCAAAACTTCTCCAATTTGAATTTGTCCTACAATAGTTTGCAGCAAGGGACTATTCCTTTGGTTAGTTCAGGTGCATACGACGAAACATTAATTTACCAAATGGGTAGGGTTAATTATAATTATTTAAGCCGTTACCTAATCACGGCTACCCTAAGAAGAGATGGCTATAGTGGATTTTCGAGAAACAACAAAACTGCTCTATTTCCCTCCATTGGATTAGGATGGGTCATGTCAGAAGAATCCTTCTTCTCAACAGGACTTGTTGATTTTCTAAAAATACGGGCGTCGTATGGAAAAAATGGAAACCAAACCTCACGATATAGTTCACTTGCTCGAGTTAGATCAGGGGAAGACTTAAGATATGTTTTTGGTGATGGTGCTCCCACAATTCAGGGGCAAGCAATAAGTTCTCTTGCAAACAACGATTTAAGGTGGGAGACTACGCTCGGACTTAATTTGGGTATGGATTTCGATTTACTTAAAGGGCGTATTAATGGTAGCATGGAGTTTTATCATACAAAAACAAGTGATCTCCTTTGGGCAAAGGTTTTACCCAGAGTTTCTGGTTTTAACACTATCCAAACCAATCTGGGAGAACTCGAAAACACTGGGTTTGAATTGAACATTGGTGCTTCTCCAATTAAAACGAATGATTTGCAATGGAATTTTAATTTTGTTTTTTCCACTAATGATAATAGGATTGTAACATTGCTAGGAGAGGATTCGGATGGTGATGGCAAGGAAGATGATCTGGTTGCAAGTGGATTATTTATTGGTAAATCTATAGGAACAATCTATAATTATGAATTAGATGGTATATGGCAGCTAAATGATGAGGTTCCAAATGGGTTTTTCCCAGGAACATATAGGATCGTAGATCAAAACGGAGATGGACAAATTACTCCTGAAGATGACAGAGTATTTCTAGGAAGAAGAGAGCCTGCCTATCGATTTGGAATACAGAATACTGTATTATATAAGAATTTTTCGCTTAGGTTTTTTATAAATTCTATTCAGGGAGGTAAAGATGGATATAAATCTGAAAACCACCCTACTGGAGTGGCTCAATCACCTGGTGCGGCTTCAAACTCAAATTTTTTCGGATTTTATGACTATTGGTCTACTGTGAACCCGAATGGTAGTTACCCGCAAACTTGGCTGACGCCCCTAGTTTCACCTGTTAATTTTGTGCAGCGTAATTTTATCAGATTGCAAGACATCTCTATTGGGTACGATTTCGGCTCTAGATTCAAAGAGAAATTGCAAATTGATGGAATGAGGGTTTTTATAAGTGGTAAAAACCTTTTGACTTTAACTGACTGGGATGGCTGGGATCCTGAGACCGGACAAGGTATAGGCATTGCAAATGCCTTTCCTGTAATGAAAACCTATACTGCAGGCTTTGAAATTACATTTTAACCATAAAATAGAATAAGATGAAAAATATACATATAAATTTGCTCATTCTCTTCTTTATTACATTGTCATTCTTGATGTATTCATGTAATGATGATTTATTAGAAGAGGTACCTTTAGATTTTTTTACACCCGAAAACTCATATCAAACCTTTGCTAATTTCCAGAGTGCTATAACTGGATTATATGCCATTACGCGGTCAAATATGTATGAAGAGGAAAATATAAGTGCCCCAAGTGCTTTTGGGTATATGTCTGGTACGGACATAATAATGAACGCCAGGGGTGATAGTAGAAGAATGGGAGATTATGCCTTATGGATGCAACCATTAAATAACGACCTAATCCGACGGCATTGGTCAAACTGGTTTATATTAATATCCAATAGCAATACAATACTTTCCCGTGTTACTCAGTCACAAATGACAAATGAGCAGATTGTGCTCGTCTCAGCAGAAGCTAGATTTTTTCGAGCCTTGGCCTATCGTTATTTGGTTTATTTGTATGGGGGAGTTCCCATATTACTTGAAGAACTAACATCTCCCCGTTCTGATTTTGCTAGAGCTTCTAGAGATGAGGTGTTGAATCAAATTCAAATCGACTTAGAGTATGCGGCGGAAAATTTACCTGACATAAATTTGGTGGAAGACGGAAGAGTTTCGAAATTGGTAGCAAATCATTTTTTAGCTGAAACATATATTTCATTAGGGCAATATAATCAAGCCATTTTAGCTGCATCGGTGGTTATTGATAATCCTAATACCGCATTGATGACTTCAAGATTCGGAAGACGTTCGACAGTTTCACCAGGCGATGTGTATTGGGATCTCTTTCAAAGAGGAAATCAAAATCGAAGATCAGCAAACAATCAGGAAGCACTTTGGGTGGCTCAGTTTGAGACGGACGTTCCGGGAGGCGCACATAGCTCAGGTTCTGTATCTAATCTTTTCCATTTAGAAAGGGCAGCAGGGCCAACAACTTTTGCAACTTTCAGGGATCCGGATGGCGTAGAAGGAGCACTTGGGGTTCCGCTTTCTGATTATAATTCTGGTGGCCGTGGTTCATCCTTTCTCATGAATACAGATTTTTATCTTTATGACTTATGGGAAGGTAACTGGGACAATGATATTCGGAATGCCCCACACAATATTGTTAGGGATTTTTTTTACAATAATCCAAATTCAGTTTATTATGATTCAAGTTCTGTTAAATACCCAAGTCCAACAAGAATTGCACAAAGTTGGCGGTGGTATCCATGGCCTACGAAGATAACTACACCGGGAGACCATCCAGATGACGTTTACGCTGATAAAGAAAATCAAATTTTAAAAAACTCAGCTGGATCAACATATAGGGATGATTACTATCTCAGGTTGGCTGAAACATACCTTCTTCGTGCAGAGGCATATTTACTAAATGGAAATAGTACTAGTGCGGCAATGGATATTAATACAGTAAGGTTACGAGTGAATGCAAATCCAGTCGATGCTGGAGAGGTTACCTTGGATTACATTCTCGACGAAAGAGCTAGAGAACTTGTTTATGAAGAAGATAGAGCAATTACTTTGAGAAGAACGGGAACCCTACTGGAGCGAGTTCGTAAACATAATCCGTTAAATGCTAATAATATAATGGATCACCACGTACTTTGGCCGATTCCATTTTCAGAAATTGAAGCCAATACAGATGCAGTTATGGTACAAAATCCAGGTTATAATTAAAACAGTGATATCGGAGACCATTTTTATGGTCTCCGATATTTTTTCCGCCATAATATTATGATGATAAAACTATAACTAATGTTTAGAGAAATTCTTTTTATAGCCATAGTAAGCGTTTATACTTCCATTTGTTTTGCTCAAACTGAAGCCTCAATTTTCGATCCCTTTGAATATGGGGCGAAGGGAGATGGAATAACATTGGACACGGAAGCCATTCAAGCAGCAATCGATGGCTGTCACAGTGCTGGAGGTGGAAAAGTATATCTTCACGGAGGTCGGTTTATTTCAGGGACGCTTTATATGAAGGATCATGTATCCCTTTATATTGAATCAGGAGCTGTTTTAAAAGCGAGCAATGATTTGGATCATTTCCCAAGCATTTCATCCGCACATTCATCTTACCAAAAGACAATGGAAACGAATAAGATGTTGATTTATGCCGAAGGGGCAAAGCACATTTCCATAACGGGTAGGGGTACAATAGACGGGAACGGGGATTTTTGGGTTGACGGACCATTTGGATCCCCCTCATTTAGCAAACGGCCCCGCATCATCCATTTTAGAAACAGCCACAATATATTAATTCGCGATGTTACACTATACAATTCGGCCTCATGGGTGCAATCCTACCAGTCTTGTTCAAACCTAGTTATCGACGGAATTACAGTTGATAGCCGTGAAAATAAAGATATTGAGAAACCCAGATTTGCTGATGTGCCTCACAGAAATACTGATGGACTGGATTTAATTGACTGTCAGCAGGTTCGGGTATCTAATTGTTTCATCAATGCGGGGGATGATGGGATATGTATCAAAAGTTTATCTCCTGACGAAGCCAGTCGGGATATAACCATATCCAATTGTGTAATAAGCACAAATGCTTCAGGTATAAAAATCGGTACGGAAACAGCGGGTAAAATAGAAGATATAACAATTCAAAACTGCGTAGTATACGATACCCGCGTCGACGCCATTAGTTTAATGTCCGTGGACGGAAGTCAATTAGAAAGGGTTAATATTTCGGATATTACCTGCCGAAATATTAAAGGTTCAACTATTTTTATTAGGTTGGGAAGTAGGTTTCGTACCTACCGGGAAAATGCGAAAATCAACACTCCTCATTTAAGGGATGTAATTATTGAGAATATTCAGGGGGTGCGTATAGGGAAAAGTGGCATTATTGCGGGAGTTAATGCTGCACCGCTTGAAAATATCTTTTTAAGAAATATCAATCTTGAATTTGAAGGAGGGGCAAAATCGGAGCAGTCTTATCTAGCGGTCCCACAGAGGGAAGACGCTTATCCCAATAGTTTAATTTTCGGCGACCTGCCATCCTATGGATTTTATATCAGGTATGCAAAAAACATCATATTGGAAAATATTCAGCTACGTTTCAAAAATGAAGATGAACGTCCGGCAATTTATGTTGATAGAGTTGAGCAGATTGAAATAAAAGGCCTGAAGGCAGAGGCTTCTTCCAATGCCCCGGAGCTGATCCGATTGATAAATTCAAGGGAAGCAATAATCTCCCAAAGCCGCTCAATCACTCCTATACCAGTCTTTCTTTCAATCTATGGTCAAAAATCTGGTAATATTATTTTGCAGAGTAACCCCTTTTCAAACGCTATAGATATGGCCATTTTTAAAGATGGTGCTGATAAGAAATCGTTAAAAATTGAAAAGGGTTATAAGTAAGAGTCGTTCCTGGCAGAAATGCCGTCTATTCAAAATCACTATACCCTAGATCAATGTGGCAAAATCCAGATATTAATTACTAACTGCCTGAAGGGGATGTTTTGGGCTTGATCAAGATGAACAAAATAGGTGGCAATAACGACCAGGCTGAAATGATATGAGCAATTTATTAACCGTTCCAAAAGCACATAAATTTAACTGGGAAACTATTTCGCTGCTTTGGTTTGCGTTTTTCTTTAACCAGGCTGACCGGCAGATTTTTAATGTAGTACTTCCTCTTATTAAGGAGGATTTACAACTTAGTGATGGGCAATTGGGGATTATTGCTTCGGTATTTATCTGGTCCATAGGACTTTTTGTGCCAATAGCAGGATATATAGGCGATATTTTCAGCAAAAAAAAAGTCATTATGTTTAGCCTTTTAATATGGAGTTCTGCTACATTTTTCACAGGATTTAGCACAGGTTTAGTCTCGTTGATAATTCTTAGGGCTATTGTAGGCAGCAGTGAAGCTTTTTACGCTCCTGCTGCAAACACACTAATTGGGGAAAGATATAAAAACCAAAGAGGCCTGGCATTATCCATTCATCAAACTTCCCTATATGCGGGTGTGATCATGAGTGGGTTACTTGGGGCCTACATCGCCGAGCTTTTTGGATGGAGGGCAGCTTTTTACCTTTTTGGTGGAATAGGAATTTTGCTGTTTGTCATAATAGCATTGAGACTTAACGAGGGGGAAATCCGGATTACCTCAACAAATAGGATCAGTTTTCTAACCGGAATTAAAGGTTTAATTAACAGTCCCACTGCAATGCTGTTAACAATCGCATTTTCCTGTATGATTTTTGTAAATGTCGGATATTTAACTTGGGCTCCTACTTTTCTGCATGAGAAATTTAATCTTTCCCTTGTTAATGCTGGATTTTCGGCAATGTTTTACCATCATATTTTTGCTTTTCTTGGTGTTCTTGTAGGAGGGAAGTATTCCGATAAATTAGCAGTTAGGAACATTGGTTACAGATTAGGTATTCAAGCCATTGGTCTTTTATTTGGAGCCCCTTTTATCTGTCTCCTTGGTTTTACTGAGCAACTAATTTGGGTTTATGTTGGAATGTCACTTTTTGGGTTTTTTAGAGGAATATATGATTCCAATATTTATGCATCCTTATTCTGCGTGATAGCCCCGATGATCAGGTCTTCTGTTTCTGGTGCAATGATAATGTTTGCCTTTCTTACTGGGGCTTTTTCCCCGGCAATTCTTGGAATACTTAAACCTACTTTGGGCTTGTCCTTTGGATTATATTCATTATCAGTAGTCTACTTGATAGGAGCCATCGCTATATTTTTAGCATTGCTATTCACATTTAAAAAAGAATTGGTGCGGGGAGAGGAAGTTTTTGTTATTTCAAATGAATGAACTTAAGTAGATTTAAGAAAAATAAATAAAATATGTTTAAACTAACAGATAAAGTCGCATTGATCACCGGAGCCGCCCAAGGAGTGGGAAAAGGCATCGCATTGTCACTAGCAAAAGCAGGTGCAACCGTCATTCTCAATGATCGCAATATAGGTGAGAAGACCGACATGTTGGCATTTGAAATCAAGGAGATTGGGGGTAATTCATTAATTGTAGGTGGGGATGTTGGTAAGGAAAACGAGGTTGTTGAGTTATTTGAGGCTGTAGACGATAAGTTTGGAAGAATCGATATTCTGGTAAACAACGCTGGGACGTCAAGGGCTCAAGACATTTTTGAAATGAATTTTACGGATTGGAAACAACTAATTAGCAACAATCTTGACAGCTGCTTTTTATGCTCCAGGGAGGCATCGATTAGAATGAGGAAAATGGGTCAGGGGAGGATAGTTAACATCAGTTCCGTAGTAGGTTTACAGGGAGCCCTATATGGACACGTACATTATGCTGCTTCAAAAAGTGGAATGCTGGGTTTTACCAAAACTCTTTCCCGTACCCTTGCCCAATATGGGACTACAGTAAATGCGGTAGCTCCGGGAATTATAAAAACGGAATTATTGGAAATGACATATGGATTGGATGGTATAAAATCTCTAATGAAAAGTGTACCATTGGGACTGGGAATGCCTGAAGATGTGGGGAATGCAGTGCTGTTTTTATGCAGTTCAGAAGCCAGGTACATTACTGGGGCAACGATCGATGTCAACGGTGGAATGTACATGCATTAATTTATAAAGATTAAAATTATAAGGTTAATAAACTTAATATTTCTCATTTATAAAGGTTAAAAATATGAGGTTAATAGAATCAATATTTCTCAGCAAGGTCATCAGTTATAACTGGGTTTTGCTTTTAGTAGGCTTGCTATATTTTAATTATCCGGTTACGGGGCAGACTCAATCACCTAATGGATTCTCCTTGTCCACAGAACTTTCATCTCTAGAAATTAACAATGACGGTCGTATGGAATTAGTCACAAAGGCGGAGGGCTATTTTTCCATTTGGTCTGACAACGGAAACTGGTGGTCTCTAAAACTTTGGAAACCTTCTTCCATGGAGCAACTTGGCAAAACAGTTGAAGTATATTCTTCTGACCAAAAACCCATAATTCAATTTGCTAATAATTCGGGAACATTAAGGTATGAAAAAATCTTCGTAGGTCAAGAGAAACTAGACATTGACCTTTCAGTGACCGTAAGTGTGGAAGGTAATGCCTATCTTTTTATTGCAAAAATAGAAAATCTTGAAACTGAATGGGTAGTGAGGGAGATTAAAGTCCCTGATTTAAATAATATTTCTGATTCTGAAAATCCGCTAACAGTTTACTGGCCAAATGGTTTGGGAGAGAGATTTGAGGATGCTTTGGACTTTGGAAGCAGGTCATTTACCTATCCCAGCGGTAGTGCCACTATGCCTTGGTTTGCCTTAGCCAATAGCGAGGGGGGGATCTACATAGGCGCACATGATGTTGACAGGAATTCGAAAAGATTTCATGCTTCCTATAATGAAGAGTCCGGAAATTTTAAATTTGACGTAACACAATTTCCTTTTGCCAATGGAAAAATAGAATTGCCACCTATAATTTTGCAACCATATAGAGGTTCTTGGCATACTGCATCGAAAATATACCGTGAATGGTTTGACATGGCTATCCCCCTTTACCCAAGTCCGGAGTGGGTGCGTCACGGATCTGGATGGCTGCTTACCATTTTAAAACAACAAAATGGTGAGGTGATGTGGGAATATGGGCAAATGGATGAGCTATGTGACGTTGCGGATGAATGGAATCTGGATGTAATCGGACTATTTGGATGGGCCCATGGGGGACATGACTATCTATATCCGGATTATTATCCGGACCCTTTAATGGGCGGAACCCAGAAACTTAAGGAAGCCCTGAAGCTTGCCAAGGAAAGGGGAAAGAGAACTATTCTATATGCGAATGGTCAGCTAATTGATACATCTACTGATTATTACCGTTATAATGGCAATGATGTAATTGCTGTTGATGAAAGAAGATTGCCCTACGTGTTTCCTATCAGAAAATTCAACAGTGCTACTCCAATGGTGTTTTCTAAGGCATGTATGGGGGCTGAAAGGTGGAGACAACGAATGATGGAATTGGCTATACAGGCATATGAGTTGGGTGCTGATGGGATCTTGTACGACCAAGTTGGCGTCATAGGTCCTTCACTGTGTTTTAGTGAGGGGCATCTGCATGAAACGCCTGCTACAGCCTACACCACCTCGAGGTATGAAATGCTCAAACAAATAGCGGAACATATGAGGAAAATAGATCCTGAATTTATCATAATGTCTGAAGGAGTAATCGATTCATTTTTGGAAAGCGTCGCCTACAGTCATGGTTGGGGTGAAGGCTTCAATTTATCAAACCCTTTTATTTTGGCAGGAGTGGAAGACTTAAAAACTCAGAATGACCTAATAATGGACCAAAGCAATTCATTTCCAGAGCTTTTTCGATTCACATTTCCAGAGCATGTCATGACGCAAAGGCATGCTACACCCATGCAGGATAGGAAATATGCCAACTATGCCTGTCTATACGGTTTAAGACACGAATTGGAAAGTAGGTATAAGGCGGATGTGAAATACCTTACTGAAAATATCATTCCTGATCATCAATCCTATGCAGACCCTGCTTACTATACACCTGATGTTGATTTGATGAATAGTATTAGCCCCGAAGAAGCTAAAAGTTATATGCACACCCTAATTGAGTTTCAACGTGCATTTAAAAATATTCTTTGGGATGGGAAATTTATTGATAATCAAGGATTAAGGGTGCATGGCAGAGGAGCGAAAGCAAAAGCATATAAATCAGAAAATTTTGTGGGAGTTTTAATATGGAATTATAGCAATTCCGCTCAAACTATAAGTGTTGAAATGGACGGTTATACTTATTTGGAAGCCCATGAGCCAGATATGATGGACGTAGATGTTCAGACTCCACTGGCTCCCCAGTCTATTCGATTATTGATTTGGGGAAAAACCCCTTGAATTTCATATTCTAATCCGTTGTAAATATTGCTTTATAAAAAAGAATATAGCAGTTTAAAATGTAACTAATGAAAGTAACTTCAATTAAAACATATATCTGTCATGCGTACAGGACCAATTGGGTTTTCATAAAAGTATTTACGGATACTGAACTTTTCGGTGTTGGTGAAGCCACTTTGGAAATGAGAGAGTTGACGGTTGCTGAAGCAGTCAAGGAATTGGAAAGAAGCCTAGTTGGTAAAGATCCAAGAAATATTGAAGCTTTTTGGCATGATACATACAGGAATGCCTATTGGCGTGGTGGACCGGTCCTGATGAGCGCACTTGCAGCTGTGGACATGGCACTTTGGGATATCAAAGGCAAGGATTTGGGAGTTCCCGTTTATCAGCTTTTGGGGGGATTGGTACGGGACAGAGTTCCTTGCTATGCAAATGGGTGGTTTGCCCCTGCCAAAAAACCTGAGGAATTCGCCGAAAAAGCTATTGAAGCAGTTAAAAAGGGGTTTAAAGGGCTAAAATGGGATCCATTTGGTTCGTCGTATATGAATATTACACGCCAAGAGTTAAAGCAGGCCTTGGATTGTGTTGTCGCAGTTGTCGAGGCAGTAGGGGATAGGGCTGAAATTTTGATTGAAGGCCATGGACGTTTTAACATTCCAACGGCAATTCAAATTGGTCATGCTTTAGAAGATTTTAATATTTTATGGTTTGAAGAACCTATTCCTCCTGACAATAAGGAAGGACTTGCTTATGTAAGAAGAAAAGTAAAGATACCAATTGCTGCCGGTGAACGATTGTATAGCCGTTGGGACTACCGGGATTTCTTCAAGTTGGAATGTGCTGATTATATTCAACCTGATGTGAGTCATGCTGGTGGATTATCTGAAATTAGAAAGATTGCTGCTATGGCCGAGTGTTACCATATTCCTATCTGCGCTCATAACCCAAGTGGGCCAATAGCTAATGCAGCAACTTTGCATTTGTCTGCATGCACTCCTAATTTTTATCTACTTGAAACCATGAGCAGTGATGTTCCTTATAGAAATACAATTAGTACCGAAAAAGTGAAATTGGAGAATGGAATGATGCATATTAATAACGCTCCAGGCTTGGGAATTGACATTAATTTAGATGCGATACTTGGACATCCATACTTACCCGCTGATTTGAGGCATTACAATGGGAATCTGACGCAAATAAGGGATGAAAATTCAAAGAGTTACTTTATTGGATCTTAAAGCAATATTCGATAACCTACTTCATTTAATTACTGAAGTATCATGAACTATCTCATTCATATAAGCCATTAGCTTACTTTTAATCTATAACATGAGTAAAGAAGTCATTAAAATTTGTTGAATTTGGCATTTAAATAATATGATTAAATCACCTATATTGAGCTTTTGAAGCAATAAAATATGGAAAGTAGGTATAGGAGTTTGTCATTATTCGAATTTCAGGAGCGTTTTCTTACCTCTGATAAATGTTAAGAATATCTTTCGGAACTGAAATGGAGCAAGGGACACAAATGTTAAAAATGTAATCATGAACATTATTATCAAGTCCACAATAAATACGACAGCCAATGCTCACGATGCAGACACATAGAGTCACCAACTTCTGGCAACCTCTTTCATAAGCTAAAATTTCCAATATTAAAGGCTTTCTATACAGTATACTATGTTTCTACCTCCAAAAGTGGCATTAGTTCTATAGAATTAAGTCGCAAATTAGAGTTAAGACAGAAAACATGTCGGATTTTTAAGCAAAAGGTTGTGAAAGCCATGGAAAGCAGCAAGACAAACTTAATGATAAGTAAAGTAGATGTAGATGAAACCTGCGTTGGCAGCCAGGATGATAGCTCTATTGATCGTAAAGAAGGTAAGAAAAGGATTATGGTGGTGGCCGTTGAGCGGAAAGGTAAATGGGTTTCAAAGGTTTACGGAAAAGTCATAAAAATAGCTTCCAGGAAGAATTTGCAAAATTTTATTCAGGAACATATTTGTAACAAGGCAGAGATAAGAACCGAAGGCTGGAAGGGTTACCTGGGATTGGAAGAAGAATTTTGCAATCTGGCAAAAGAAAAATCAGGCAAGAAAGGCGAAAACTTTCCATAATTGCATCGGGTAATAATGATGTTCAAAGCATAGTTGAGGAGTATTCATCACTCAGTAAAACATTTACAGGTTTATATTAATGAATATACATATCGCTAGAACAGACATAAAATGAAAGAAGGCATCTTCGAAAATCTGATTGATAGAATGATTGACCGACCTCCCTATACATATGAAATGATAATAAGTTAATAGCCTGGTTCAATTATATTATTAACTTCTGACTAATACCTTAATGTAAAGTAAATATAAAAAAATTATTCAATTTAATTCGATTATTAAAATACTTTTCTTTAAAATAAAATTTAAAGGATTATAAATATTACAAAGATACGATATAAAATATGCCAAAAAGTTTTTAAAATTAGTTCAATTGGTATTATGAAAAGGATATATATGTTTTTAACTGCTTACTTTTAGGAAAAGTAGTGTAGTTAAACATTCAGTTAATTGTCTTAGAATTGAAGTTAATGACTGAAATAAATTGAAACTCATACCCTCATATAATGAGACGCGATAGTGTAATTAATATTCAGATGGCATGTTTGTAAGCTCTGTCCGGGCTTAACGATAGTAAAACTATTTCCAATTGCCCAATCTGGTAGTGCTGAAAATTAGTAAGGCACAAAAAATAATCTCCCCCCCCGTAATCGATTACGTAAATTATTCTGTAAACCAAAAGGAAAATAGGGCTTGCGTTTATTAATTTAGTGTATCGCTAAGCAGACTTTGCTTCGCGCATTGCTACTAAATCCAAAACCTGTAAACCCTGATTGATGAAACAACCTGCCCTTTCAATACTTGCCACCTTTATGTACGCATGCAGCTTCTCGCTGTTTATTTCCTGCGAAAGTAAAAAGCCTGAAGTTCCTTCCACAACCTATATTGATGTGGATGAACGATCTCCATGGTATTGGAATTACAAAGGGAAAACCCTGGTTCTGCTGGGGGGAAGCTGGCAGGACAATATGTTTAACCACCCTACCGGCCTTAAAGACCACCTCGATGTAATGCTTTCCGTGGGCGCCAACTACATCCGCAATACCATGAGCCATAGAAATGTAGGCAATGTATTTGCCTATGAAAAAAATACCGATGGCCTTTTCGATCTCAATCACTTCAACAAAGAATACTGGCAGCGATATTCAAATTTCCTCGAACTTACCTACCAGCGCGATATTATTGTTCAACTCGAAATATGGGACCCGTGGGATATGTATGAAGACCATCAGTCCTTTGGAGGATGGTCGCATCATCCACTCAACCCGGCCAATAATGTAAATTATTCCACAGCATCTTCGGGCCTTCCTGAAATCATCGATTATCCACCCGTAGGCAGGCCAACCGGGCATCCCTTCTTCAAAACTTTACCCGAAATGGATAATAATGAAATACTGCTTTCGCATCAAAAGGCTTATATGGACACACTTTTATCCATCTCGCTTAATTATCCGCATATTTTATATTGTGTGCATAATGAAACGGGAGAAAATGTAGCATTTGGTGACTTTTGGGCAGATTTTATCCGTCAAAAGGCAAATGAGAAAGGGGTTAAAGTGCATGTAACAGATATGCGCCGCAATGAAAATGTACGCAGTGAAGACCAGAACCACCTGTACAACCAACCCGATCGCTATTCTTTTATCGACATCTCTCAGAATAATGCCTGGGAGGGGCTGGGCCAGAAGCATTATGACAATATTTTATATGTAAAGGATCGTATTTCTTCACATCCCCGCCCTATTAATCACAACAAAAACTATGGCGCTGTACGGCATGGTGAAGAGGAATCGGTGGCCCGGATGGGCAGAATGATATTTGCCGGAGCTGCAAGCGCCCGTTTTCACCGGCCACATCCAATGGAAGATCCGGCATTTATGTACGAAAAGACAGAATTTGGACTGGGCCTGAGTCCCCGGGCACAAAAGATCATAACATCTCTCCGGATGGTGACGGATGAACTGGATTTGGCCCTGGTATCACCACAAAATGAGCTCCTGGTAGACAGGGATGAAAATGAAGCCTATCTACTGGCTGAACCTGATAAACAATACGCAATATACTTTCCGGACGGTGGCTCGGTAAGCCTCGAATTATCCAAAGATAAAAATGATTGGATGCTGCGATGGATCAACCTGGATGAAGCCGCTTGGAAAGAAGCGATTCTGCTGGAATCACAAAATTTTACCGAAATCACGACTCCCGCACAAGGGCATTGGATAGCATTAATACGTAAAAAATGAAAAAGCATTGGTTTTTATTTATCACAGCGCTTATCGTTACAGGCGCTTGTACCCGCGGAACGGAAAAGGATGCCGTAGTCGCCGAACAATGGTCTGAAATCAGCATCGAATTGCTGTCTGAAATGGATTATGCCAATCCCTATACCGATGTTGAGGTGTACGCCTTATTTACCCATGAATCGCATGGAAAAATCCGCAGACCAGCCTTCTGGGATGGAGGTAATTCCTGGAAGGTGCGGTTTGCTTCTCCGGTAAGTGAAGGCAGCTGGCAATGGGAAAGTTTTAGCAGCGAAGCCAGCGATAAAGGATTGCATGGCCGCAAAGGGAAGCTCGAATCTGCTGCTTATTCCGGAGACAACCACTTGATAGCAAATGGGCTGCTACGCATGTCCCCTGGCAAACGCAATGCGGTGCATGCCAATGGCAAACCTTTTTTCGTAATTGGCGATACCCCATGGGCATTGCCATGGAGGGCTACCCATGAGGATGTCAAAGTATATGCAGCAGACAGACAGTCAAAGGGTTTTAATGCCGCCTTGCTTATGTCTTTTTGTCCGGATACAGAAGCACAGGGACCTGATGCCAGGGCAACCTTACAGGGTTTTGCCAGGGCTTTTGAAGATATTGAAGAAGGGCATATCAATAAACCTGTCATTTCTTATTTTCAATATTTTGACCAACTGGTTGATGTGCTGATTGCGCATGGCATAGTACCGGTATACCAGCCCATTTTTCACGGGTATGGATGGAAGGGGCTGAAAGTGCTTGGCTGGGATACCCAACCTGAAGAATACGAACGATACATGAAATATCTGATTGCCCGCTATGGAGCCCGTCCTGCCTTTTGGCTTGTTGGTGGGGATGGAGATGGCAGGTCTGCCGGGATAATGGAAGCAGGTAAAATAACCCAACAGTGGGACGATTATCAGCAACCCACCGGAATACATTATAACCCTTTTGATACTCCGTCTGAAGGACATCCCAATAGATATCCACATGAAAATAAAACGTATCAGGATGAGACATGGCTGGATTTTCAATGGTGCCAGACGGGGCATGGCGGAGAACACCAGTTTTACAAAGTAGAAAAAATGTACGACAACCTGCCTGTAAAAGCAGTGGCCAATGGTGAGCCTACCTACGAAGGCATTCGGGATCCTGAAAACGGTGCAGGTTGGTGGCAGGGACACGAAGCATGGGGACAGTTTACCAGTGGAGGTACTATGGGTGTGGTTTATGGTGCCGGTGGCATCTGGCAGTGGAAAATAAGTGCCGAGGAAGAAGGATGGCCTGCCTGGGCCAATTCGGAGATCTCCTGGAGGGATGCCCTGCATCTCGAAGGAAGTACTTATGTGGGGTATATGAAAGAAGCATTGCACGGCCTCGATATTAAGGATATTGAAAAACGACATGACCTGGCCGGAGGCAAGCTCTGTCTGGCAAAAGCCGGTAAAACTTATCTGGTCTATCTCCCGGAAGGAGGCGAAGTGCAATTGCAGGACCTGGTCAACGGTCTGCCATTTGTCTGGTTTAATCCAAAAACGGCTGAATTTACCGAAAAGGGTTCTGTTGGTGCTTCATCTCAGACCTTTACCGCACCAGACAAAGCACCCTGGGTGCTGATCATCGGATCGCGGGAATTGTAGATTTTTGAAAAGTGTTCAAGTCAGCAGGCCCTGCTTAAGTTACGCTACTTTCAAGAGGGTATTTGAGGATAATTTATTTTAATTTTTAAAATCGTGCATTGGCCTTTTGAAGAAAAATATTGTCGATTAAAATGGAAATGGAAAAATAAAGTCCTAAAACTCCTTGAGGGAGGTGAAGGAGGGTGTTTTTAATGAAACACTTTATTTTTCCTTGCTATCCAGTGTAATGTTAGCATCTATTCGGTGTAATCCTTAATTAAACAAATCAATTTTTTGTCTGAAACCATTGCCAATATGAAATGGGATGAGTTTTAAATGTTGCAACCTGCCTATGATTACACCTGCCGGAGTTCTGAATTTATTGGCAAAATCATGTATCATTTCTTCATTGAACGGAGCTGCTTCTATGATTTGTTGCAATTCATTTTCTGTCAATAAAATTTTAGCTGCAAAAGCATTGGCTTCTTCTTCTTTCTCCTGGTTTATTTCAGTTCCTTCTACATTTTCTAAGAAAATGTCTTTTTTACCATGCAAAATGATGTGTGCTGCTTCGTGAAAAAAGGTAAACCAAAAATGGTCGTTGGTTCTAAATCTGCCTGAAAGTTGAATGATAGGTTTGTTATGAAACCAACGCGTGGCACCGCTAATTGGAGCTTTCGGCAGGTTCTGAGTAAACACTATTGCAACCCCACATTTAGCACAGATATTTTGCAATTGATGGGTGAAATCATCAGGCATCGTAAAAGCCAGATCCTTTATTTCTGTTAAGGCAACTTTGAATTTCTTTTTATCAAACTCCGCCATATCAATTTCTTTGGCTTGTATTTCCCCTTTTCGTAACCATGCAGAAATGGCATGAGGACTTTTAGTATGAGCTAAAGAAACTCTAAACGCTACTGAAACTTCTTCGTCAATGTAAATGCGCTCCCATTCTTTTGTGTTTGCCACACAAAAGAATTTCAGCAAACTGTCCACCAAAACGTGTTTTTCTTTTGTGTTGGGCAGCCAACCCAATTTTCTCATTTCATTTACAGGAAAAGCTTTTAACCAATCTTGTTTCTTTTCAAGCTCCTCTTGTCGTTGAAGTTCATACAATTCCTTTCTGTAAGACTTTTCACTATTTAACCAAAAGCCAGATGGTATCCCAAGTACATTTTCTAATTGAAAAGCTGTGGGTACAGTAATGGGTTCTCTGCCTTTTATCAAGTCGTTTATCTTTTCTTTGGGTCTTCCCATTCTTTCTGCAAGTTCAGCTTGGCTCATGCCAATAAAATCTATATGCTCCTGAATTGTATCTCCAGGAGGAGAGAGTAAAGATTTTGCTATTTCAAGTGTAGTTGCCATGTTGTAGGTTTTATTCTGTTAGTTAATGGTAGTCTTCAATTTCTTTAATTTGAATTTTGGTGACATCTTCCCAATTCAAACCACCATCGTCTTTTTTGGGTGTTGGGTCGTGGAGTGGCTCAAAAATCATTCGATAGTTGCCAGAAACATCTACTGCTAATTCACCTTTACGGTTGCCTGTCAGTTCGTGGCATCTCGCAGCCGGAATGGTTCTCATAATCGCTAAATTGTCTGCATCCTTAAGGTTTTTTAAGCGCATTTTTATCTTTACTGCCAACTGTCCAAAGGATTTTGCCATCTCCTTTGGGTCGGTTAGTTGCTTTTCGAGTTTTCGGCTTTTGTAACTTACTTCCACTGCAAATATAAATAGCATTAACGAAAAAGGTTAATAAAAATAGTAAGTATTTTTGGACTGTCAAATAAAGTGTTAAAAAAAACGACTCTTTTGGTTTTACTCAAGGCATAATTGTTTTTTAAATGGTGTTCGTGAATACTTTGCATTTGTGAAGGGTCGGTTTGTGGGTTGGGCAAAACCATATCCCGCCAAGGCGGGACAAGTTGTGCCTTTTTTGCGGCTGGTTAAAAGAAATTTTAAAAAATGTGGAGGGCTAACTTTTTTTCTGTCACCTGTCTTAAAAGCAAAATACGGTCAGCAAAAATGTCTGTCGATGAGTTTAATACAGTTTGTATGTTCGTTCCATATTCAGTCATGGTCTTGTGTTGTTGTCTGTCTTAATAGCATTGGTGGTAATTATGACAAACTGTATACTGGTGGAAAACTTGAATCAAGTTTCCATAAAATAAGTAGCAATTTACATACCTTCTCTACCCTTTAACCAGTACAGGCAGTGTGCTTCCCCTTTCAACGATATGGGTTTCAAAAACGAATGACCGGCTTTGCATCTTCTGCCCCTTGATCAGTCCCAGCAATTGAAGGGCTGCTTCTCTGCCCATTTCAAAGGATGGTTGTGAAACCGAACTCAAAGACGGGTATAACCAGGGCGATATCGATTCATTGTTAAATCCCATCACGGCAATATCCTGTGGTACGCTTTTGCCTGCATCCCGAATGGCTGCCAGGGCCTCAATCGCGATCCGGTCATTAATGGAAAAAACAGCATCGATGGCAGGCTTTTCTTGAATGGTTTGCCTGAGTCTATGGTAGGGATCACCCGGCTTAAAATGGAAGTGAATTTTAAGCTGGGGATCTATGCTCGTTTCTGCCTCCTGATGCGCCCTGCAATAGCCACGGTAGCGCCTTTCCGCTATATCGAGCCCTTCGGGTCCGGCCAGCCAGGCAATGTGTTTTCTCCCCGATTGCAGTAAATGCTGCACGCCCTTGTAAGCTGCATCTTCATTGTCGATATGAATGCGAATGAAGCGGTCATCTATGGGTACCCGGTCGATAAAAACCAGGGGCATTTGCAGGTCTTGAAAATGGTCCAGCTGAAGGGTTTCAGCCGATAATGAGGCAATCAGACCATCCACCCTTATGGATACCAGGTCTTTCAGGTTTTCAATCTCCCTGTCCAGCTTTTCATGGGTCTGGCATATGATGGTTCTGTAGCCTTGAGCACCCAGCACCTCTTCTATTCCGGCTATAGCACTTGAATTAAAGTGGTAGGCAATGTTGGGTACCAGTATGCCAATCATTTTATTTCTTTTACTTCTCAATCCGCTCGCCATGCGGTTGGGCTGATAATTTAATTGCCGGGCAAGAGCCCTTACTTTTTCCTTGGTCGATTCGCTGATTTCATAAGAATCATTCAGTGCCCTGGAAACGGTTGCCGGTGTCAGGTCCAGGGCTTTGGCAATATCGTATATGGTAACCTTCTGCGCCAAAATGTAATGCTTTAAACAGCATATTAATAAATTGAAAGGAGCTTTGAAAGCGTGTCAGCCCTTTTTCCCGGTTTTGATTTACAATTCCTGTTTCACGTAATCGATTACGCAAATTTCGCAAAGGCTTTACGGGCATCGCGGTAAAAAATAATGTAAATTTATTCATTGAAGGATGAAGGCTTCGGCCGGCATAAGAAACATCCTTTCAATCAACAACATGAAACCCTGTAATGTATGAAAAAATTGAGATTTGCCGTGATGGGATGTGGCTTCTGGAGCAATTTTCAGATCCCTGGCTGGCTCGAATCTGATGAGGTGGAATTGGTGGCCTTGTACAACCGAACCCTTGCGAAAGCCGAAAAAGTGGGTGAAAGGTTCGGCGTTCAACGCATTTACGACGATCCGGAAGCCCTTATGGCTAATGAGGAGCTCGATTTTATCGATATCATCACCGATGTAGATACCCACTTGAAGTTTACAGAAATGGCGGCACAGAAAGGCGTGCATGTCGTCTGTCAGAAGCCCATGGCCGCCAATTATGAAGATGCCCGAAAACTGGTGGAAGTGTGCAAAAAACATCATGTGCAATTGTTTATCAATGAAAACTTCCGTTGGCAGGCACCCATCCGAAAATTAAAGCAATACATCGACAGCGGCGTGATTGGCCGACCCTTTAAGGGCAGGGTAAGCTTTTGTTCTGGTTTTCCCGTATTCGATAACCAGCCTTTTTTAAAGGAACTTGACCGCTTTATTCTTACCGATGTGGGCTCCCATATTCTGGACATATGTCGCTTTCTTTTTGGCGAAGCGATCACCCTGCAGTGCCTTACCCAAAGGGTAAATCCCCAAATCAAAGGCGAAGATGTGGCAAATGTATTTATGCTGATGGAAAATGGTGTGCACTGCTATGCGGAGATGTCCTATGCCAGCATTCTGGAAAAAGAATTATTTCCGCAAACGCTGGTGCTTGTGGAAGGAGAGAAAGGAAGCATTCACCTTACGGCAGATTATGAAATAAGGATAAGCACCCGGGCGGGTACCCAAAGCGAAATCGTTAAGCCCGTGTTATATGACTGGATCGATCCTGAATATGCTGTTGTTCATAGCAGCATCGTAGGCGCTCAGATGGATATTTTGAAAGGATTGCAGGGAGGGCCCTGTGAAACCACAGGAGATGATAATTTCAACACGGTCAGACTGGTTTGGGCATCCTATTACAGTGCCGATCATAATTGTATGGTGAAAATGGAAGATTTTATATAGATGGCAAGGAATTTAAAAGCAACATATCTTATAGAAACATCTATGCCTCCGGAAAAGGCAGCTGAAATTATGGCCGGGGAGCAATCCAGTGGCACTTTTATCAAGGTGCCTGGCGAGACCGCCGAACTCAAGGAAAGGTCGGCGGCCCGAATAGAAAGCCTGCAAATTATTGGGGAAGTAGAAGCTCCATCATTGCCCGGCGCTAAAAGAATTAAAGACCGACCCATTCAAAGGGCCCTGGTTACGTTGAACTGGCCTTTTGAAAATGTAGGAGCCAATCTGTCCAATCTTTGCGCTACCGTTGCCGGCAATTTGTACGAGCTAAGTCCTTTTTCAGGCTTAAAGCTCCTGGATATTGAAATTCCGCAAGAATTTGCATCTTTATATAAAGGTCCGAAGTTTGGCATCAGTGGTACGCGTTCATTGTGCAATGTGTATGAACGACCTGTCATTGGCACCATAATAAAGCCTTCTGTAGGTCTTAGCCCAAAGGATACGGCACAGCAGGTTAAGACCTTAATCGAAGCAGGCCTCGATTTTATCAAAGATGATGAGCTTATGGGGGATCCGCCGCACTGTCCTTTTGATCAAAGGGTAGAAGAAGTCATGAAGGTAATCAACCGGCATGCCGACAAAACCGGAAAAAAGGTCATGTATGCCTTCAATATAAGCGGTGATCTTGATGATATGTTTCGACGACACGATTGGGTACTGAAACAGGGAGGAACATGTATTATGTTAAGCCTTAACTGGGTAGGCATTTCCGCAACGGCAAAGATATCTTCTCATACACAGGTTCCCATACACGGTCACCGAAATGGATGGGGGGTTTTTAACCGGAGCGAAGTACTGGGGATGGAATTTTCTGCCTATCAGAAAATATGGAGACTGGCAGGGGCAGACCATTTGCATACCAATGGCATCCGTAATAAATTTTGTGAATCAGATGAATCGGTTATTCGCTCGGTAAAAGCATGCCTGGCGCCTATGTTTGGAGGTTACCAGGCGATGCCGGTGATTTCTTCCGGGCAATGGGCAGGTCAGGCGCCGGATACCTATAAGGCCATAGAAAGCACCGACCTAATGTATGTGTGCGGAGGAGGTATTGTAGCCCATCCGTCCGGCATTGCCGCCGGTGTTAGAAGTGTGCAACAAGCCTGGCAGGCAGCCATTGAAGGTAAAACCCTCGAGGAGTATGCGCTTCAGCATGCTGAATTAAAACAAGCACTCGATTTTTATGGCAAGGTCAATTCTTGAACAGGAAATATTGCTGAGCTATTATGGTGACGACTTTACCGGTTCTACCGATGTGATGGAGTCATTGACCATGAATGGCATTCCGGCCGCTATGTTCCTTCACCCGCCATCGAAGGAGGAAGTGATGGATTTTCGACTGAAAAATCCTATGGGCCAGGAAAAAATAAAAGCATTTGGAGTGGCAGGCATCTCACGAAGCCTGAGCCCGTTAGCTATGGAAGAAGAACTGCCCGGCATTTTTGAAGCCATCAGCCGGATTTCTGCCGATTTTTTTCAATACAAGGTCTGCTCAACCTTCGACAGTTCACCTGAAATTGGCAGCATTGGACTGGCATCGGAAATAGCCCTGAGGTATTTCCCGGCCGAATGTATACCACTTGTCATAGGATCTCCCTTTCTCAACCGCTTTGTGGCTTTCGGCAACCTTTTTGCCCGGGTAGCGCGAAAGACCTACCGGCTCGACAGGCACCCCACCATGAGTCGTCATCCGGTAACGCCTATGCGGGAAAGTGACCTTCGCCTCCATCTGGCACAGCAAACAAACCGCGATATCGCACTTATGGATATACACGCTTTGCAGGGAGAATACGGGCCTCCGACTGAGGTTTACCAAAGTCTGATTGAAAAACACAGCGGTTTTGTTTTGTTCGATACCCTGGATATCAATCATCTGCTAAGCATCGGTACATTGCTCATCGAGCATAAAAGGAAAGGCACGCAATTGTTGGTGGGCTCATCTGGGGTAAACTATGCCCTCGCGTTTTATTTGCAAAAAATGGGTAAAATTCAGCCGCCAGAAGCCACAATGTCTCCTGGCAAGGCCCGAAAAATGGCTGTGATTGCCGGCAGCTGCTCACCTACAACCGCAGCACAAATTAATTATATGATAAAATCGGGCCATCAGGGCATACCCATCGATACCGAAAAGATCACCCATCAGGAAGATAAGTCCTCCTATCAGATGACGCTGATACAAGAAGCCCAAAGGGCTATGGATGCCGGTAAAGTGCCCCTTTTTTACACGGCCCTTGGGCCGGAGGACCCTGTCATACAACAGACCCGTGAATCTCTGAAACGGCGGGGTTGGGGTGAAAAACGCATTGGTCAGGCCCTGGCAGAGGCTATGGGAAGTTTTGCCCTGAAGTTAATGGAAACCACCGGTCGCATACGCCTCGTGGTGGCTGGCGGTGATACCTCGGGATATGTTGCCAGGTCGCTTGGGATCAACGCACTTGAAATACTGTGCCCGATAGCGCCAGGCGCACCCCTCTGCCTGGCCCACTCGCATGACAGCCGCTTTGATGGTATGGAAATATCCCTGAAAGGGGGACAAAACGGCAATGAGAAATATTTTGAATCGATTTTAGAAGGTAAGTTATTGAATGGACAATAAAAATATTGAACTATGGCAAAGGTAACCTTAATTGGCGCCGGTGGTAAAATGGGCGTCAGACTCACCAAAAATCTGAAAAATTCAGATTATGAAATGTACTACCTCGAAGTAAGCGAGGCCGGACTGGCCAGGATGAAAGAAGCCGGGGTGGAGGCATCTAAACCGGAAGATGTCATTCCCGTTTCTGATGCTGTGATTTTTGCCGTCCCCGATATTTATATCAAAAAAGTAGCGAATGAATATGTGCCCATTATGAAAAAAGGCGCCATGGGGGTATGCCTCGATCCGGCGGCTCCGCTGGCAGGGGCATTGCCCGGGCGCGAAGATATTGCTTATTTCGCAAGTCACCCCTCACACCCTTCAGTTTTTAACTGGGAACCGGTAGAGGCCAATCATTTCGATTTTTTCGGAGGCATAGCGGCACGACAAACCATCGTTTGCGCCTTGATTCAGGGCGATGAAAAATACTACGATTTGGGTGAAAATCTCGCTAAAACCATGTATGCGCCCGTAACGGTATCACACCGCATTACGCTGCGGGATATGGGCATTCTCGAGCCCGCATTGTCAGAAACTTTTTGCGGTGCCCTCATCACCAAAATGAAAGAAGCTGTGGACATTGTGGTAGAAAAAGGCGTACCCAAAGAGGCTGCCTATGATTTTTTCCTGGGACATATCAACATCGAACTGGCACTGCTCTTTGGCAAATTGCCGGGCGGACAGTTTTCAGATGCCGCCAAAAAAGCCATAAAAATCGGTGAAGAGCTTATCTTCAAAGATACCTGGAAGGATATATTCGAAGACAAATCGGTAGAAGAACAAATCAGGGCGATTACTTAATGATTCTTTAGCAGAATTATTGTAAAGCATATAAGGAGAAGATTGGATATCAAAATTGCTTCTGTTAATTTAGGATCTTGTGAAGGTGTTGAAACAGAAATAATTTAATAAGCTATAATGAAATTCAAATATGTTATTTCATTTTGCATAATATGCACCTTGCTTAATGAGGGTGTCAGAGCTGAAAACAAACCCAGGATTATTGTGCTTTCAGACATCAGCGGGCTGCAGGAGCCTGATGACACCCAGTCATTTATCAGGTTTCTCCTTTATTCTAACGAATTTGAGGTTGAAGGCATCGTAGGAACTGGTTCAAAATATGGACCGACCAGGGGTGATATTGCTTATTTTAAAAAAATAATTGATGCCTTTGGGCAGGTACGGAATAACCTGTTGCTGCATGCCGATGGATACCCTACCGCGGCGCATTTAACATCGGTATTGCGACACGGTCAGCGGAGCACAGTGGGTATGGAGGGAGTTGGCAATGGAAAAAATACAGAGGGATCTGATTTAATCATCGAAGCGCTTCGCAAAGACGATCCACGCCCTTTATGGCTATCAATCTGGGGCGCAACAGGCACCCTGGCTCAGGCACTTTGGGACATAAAGCATAATATGGGCCTGAAAGATGCTGAAATAGACCGACTGATCTCAAAAATAAGAGTTTACGATATTGCAGGCCAGGATGATGCCGGCGGATGGATAGCAAAAAACTTTCCTGATATCTTTTACATCCGTTCATCGGTTCAGTTTCTTGGTTTTACCCAGGGTCATGTTGCTGCTTCACAGGGAGGAGACCTTTCGGTCGCCAATGATGAATGGTTCAACGAAAACATTATGGGCTATGGACCCCTGGGTGCTTTGTATCCAAAAAGGAAATGGATGTATGAAGGAGATACGCCTTCCTTTCTGTATCTGCTTTCCAACGGGCTTTCAGACCCTGAATGTGTGTATTGCGGTGGATGGGGAGGACGCTTCAGAAAAGATAAGGTTAAAAATGCCAATGAATTCAGCCATACCAAGGTTGATGAGTCGGCATATTATGATTTCTTCATCTATAATGATGCTTATGACAACTGGAACTATCAGGGGATAGAATACAATGATGTTTACTGTCCATTGTTCAGGTGGAGGGAAGATTATCAAAATGACTTCCTTGCCCGATTGCATTGGACAATGCTGCCATTCAACAAGGCAAACCACAATCCTGTTGCCATTGTAAACAACGATAAATCTAAAAATTTTATAATCAAACAAATTGCAGTTGGTGAGCAAGTTGCTCTGGATGCTTCAGGATCATACGATCCGGATGGTGACAACCTCTCATTCGAATGGTTTTATTACCCGGAAGCAGGCACATACAAAGGGGAGATACAGATAAAGGATGCTGATTCGCCAAATGCACTTGTTCGGGTTCCAGATGATGCATCAGGGACCGAAATGCACATCATTCTCAGGGTAAAAGACTACGGCACGCCGGGTCTTTTCGCTTACCGGCGAATAATTATTCAGGCAAAGGACAAGTAGTAATTGATAAATCATATATGAAAGTAGCGCTTTTTATACCTTGTTACATCAATCAGCTTTATCCGCAGGTAGGCATAGCCACCTATAGGCTCCTGCAACAGCTGGGTTTCGATGTGCATTATCCCATAGATCAAACCTGCTGTGGTCAGCCGTTGGGAAATTCAGGCTTCGAGACTAACACCGGCAAAGCCTTACAGCATTTTGAAAAAGTTTTTAAGGGATATGACTGCATTGTGGCGCCATCAGCCAGTTGCGTTTTGTATGTAAAAGAGCATCATGACAACCCGGGTAATGTACTTGAACTATCTGAATTTTTACTTAGGTATGTAGATTTGTCGACCCTGGAGCTTTCATATAAAGCAAGGGTAGGCATCCTTTCCAGCTGCCATGGATTGAGAGGGCTTGAGCTGGCCAAGCCTTCTGAGTTGGTGCTGGAGCGGGTTTCAACACTTAAGTCCATTCTTTCACATATTCAACAACTTGAGCTCATTGAATTGGACCGACCAGATGATTGTTGTGGCTTTGGCGGCACCTTCAGTATCAAAGAACCGGAACTTTCGGTTAAAATGGGATGCGACAGACTCGATGATTTTGTCAAAAACAAGGCTGAAATCATTACAGGTACGGATGTCTCTTGTCTGATGCACCTCGATGGGATCATTCGCCATCAAAAATTGCCGCTTCAGGTTAAACATTTTGCAGAATTATTGAATCCGATATGAAGGGACATCCACAGCAGTCAATAGAATTTTTAAAAAATGAAGGCCGGGTCAACTGGCATGACGAGACTTTGTGGTGGGTACGACAGCGTCGGGATAACGCTGCGCATGGTCTTACGGAGTGGGAACGTCTGCGTGAAAAAGCCTCGGAAATCAAGGATTATACCCTGAGCCACCTCGATGAATTATTGCTTAACTTCGAAGAAAAAGCCATACAAAATGGCATTAGGGTGCATTGGGCAGGCGATGCAAAGGAACACAACCAGATAGTGCACCGCATACTGAAAGAAAAAAAGATAGACTTTGTGGTCAAAAGTAAGTCGATGCTCACCGAAGAATGCGGATTGAATCATTTTCTCGAAGAGCAAGGGATTGAAGTAATTGATACAGATTTGGGAGAACGCATTGTTCAGTGGATGCAACAGAAGCCCAGTCACATCGTTTTGCCAGCCATTCATTTAAAGAAAGGGGATATTGGTGCGGTCTTTACAGAAAAGCTGGGCCTGCCCCAAACCAATGATGCCCAGGTACTAACTGAGGCAGCGCGACAGGATATGCGGAAATACTTCGTCGCTTCAAAAGTGGCTTTAACGGGCGTTAATTTTGGCCTGGCAAAAGAAGGAGCTTTTGTGGTCTGTACCAACGAGGGAAACGCAGATATGGGCGTTCATATTGCCGATGTACACATTGCCAGTATGGGAATAGAAAAACTAATCCCAAAGCAAGAGCATCTTGGCGTTTTTCTTCGACTCCTGGCGCGATCCGCTACCGGTCAGCCCATTACTACCTATTCTTCGCATTTCAGGTCACCCTCGCCGGGGAAGGAAATCCACCTGATTCTCGTGGATAATGGCCGTTCAGCCATCCTTGGTAAGCCCGATTTCAGGTCTTCATTAAAATGCATACGTTGCGGTGCATGTATGAATACCTGTCCGGTTTTCAGAAAAACAGGGGGCCATAGCTATGAATCGGTAATTCCCGGTCCGATTGGCGCCATTTTATCGCCCCATAAAGACCCGGTGAGATACAAAAGCCTTCCTTTTGCCTCCTCCCTCTGTGGTTCGTGCACCGCGGTATGTCCGGTGAAAATTGACATCGACAAGCAGTTGTATTTGTGGCGGCAGGAATTGTCGAAAAAGGACAACATGGGTCGCGCCGCCCATTTTCTGGCGGGAGAGATCCTGGCCAGTCCATCGTGGTTTAACTTTGGAAGCCGGAGCTTTTATTTCTTCCATAAAAAATTCCCTGCTTTGGTCAATCGGCTGCTCAAGCCCTTTACCGGGAAAAGACCCTTGCCGGAGGCAGCCCCGCAAACATTCAGAGAATGGTATAAGAAAAACGCATGAACAGCAGAAAAGAAATATTATCCAGAATTCAGAAAAATAAACCGGAAGCCAAAGCTATGCCTGTCGGATTTACGGGTATGAGCTCCTATACCTTCAATGATTTTTTGCAAATGCTTGAAAAGGTGGGAGGGCGTTCTGTGAAATTACATGAAATCGGAGATCTCAGAACATGGCTCAGGCAGGAATTTGGGAAGGAGGATCTTGTAGTCTATTCAGAATGGGGAGGATACAGCGGCAACCATAGCCTGGTTGATCCGGTTAATGTCGATCAGATGCAGCATATAGATATTGCCATTCTCGAAGGGGAATTTGCTGTAGCAGAAAACGGTGCTATCTGGGTGGAGAAATTCAGGCACAGGGCCATTCCATTTATTACCCAGCATTTGCTCCTGGTGATATCCCAGAAAGCAATGGTTTCGACCATGCATGAGGCCTATGAACTTTTAAAAAGCTGGAAGGCCCCTGGTTTTGGTGTCTTTATATCTGGCCCTTCCAAAACGGCTGATATTGAACAGTCACTGGTTTATGGCGCACATGGCCCCAGAAGCCTCACCATAGTTTTTCTTGACAACTTATGAATGAATAAATTTGGATCTGTAAGGCTCTATGAGCATTGGCCCCAAGTTCGAAGCTAAGCGGGCAAACGTAATGTAAAACCATCAAATTCACCTCAATCTAGCCCTGGGATAATTACGAAAATGCAGGATTGGGGTGGTCTGAGGTTAATACCAAAGGCAACAAGAATCCTAACATGCCACAACAGGTATTTATCTGAATCCTGGTGATTAAATACCAGATAATCAATGATTTGAAAATTCATTGATTATCTGGTAGAAATATCTGATTTTGAAATAGAATCTGTCTATTTCCCCAGACCCTTTACCCCGGCCTCGGCAATTATACCATCCTGGGCTGAGGTAACACCTGAAATTCCGATGGATCCAACAATTACTCCGTTTATAAATATGGGCAGTCCGCCTTCTACAGCACATACACCCGGCAGTGTGGTAAGATGAACATTCCCTTGCTTCACCATATCTTCAAAAACTTTTGTTGGCCTTTTAAAAAATACAGCAGTTCTGGCTTTGGCCTGGGCAACTTCTACACTTCCGGTTTGCACACCATCCATTTTCTGCAGACTGATCAAGTGCCCGCCATCATCCAGTATGGCAATCACCACATTCCAGTTTTCCTGTTTTGCTTTGGCCTCGGCCGCCGCAGAAATCTTCAGTGCATCTGCCAGGGTTAATTGTGGTTTTGTCGCAGTTTGAGTGTAGGAAACCAAAGGATAGAGCAGAAACAGTGTAATTATGATTTTTTTCATGGTAATTTTTTTAAATGCTGATATTGATGATCCAAAATAATGGTTTTTTATTGATTTGAAAAGTAAGGGGCCAAATATCCTTTGCAATGGAAGTTTATCAAGGGTTTTAAATAGGACAACATGGCCTTTTTGAAGTATTAAATTTAACAGATGGTGTTCTTGCAAATAAAAGCTTTCTGAACAGGCGATCGCGCTGCAAAGTCAAATTATCATCCAATGTGGTATTTATTCACCTTTTGACCATCCGATATTATATCATGAAATCTGATTTTATTCTTGTTTCTATTCTATTTTTTTCAACTACCTTTTTGCAACCGGTAGTGGCACAGTCTGATAAATTGCCGAATATCATATTTATCATGGCAGATGATTTGGGTTATGGGGATTTAGGGGTTTATGGTCAGAAGCTGATACAAACTCCGGCCATTGATGCTTTGGCTAATGAGGGGATTCGGTTTACGCAAGCCTATGCTGGTGGACCGGTATGCACACCTTCAAGGTCTGTATTAATGACAGGTTTACACAATGGCCATACCCCCGCAAGAGATAATGTCCCTCACTATCACACCTACCTTCAGAAAGATGATGTTACCTTTCCGGAAATATTAAAATCAGCAGGATATCGCACAGCCGGAGTTGGAAAGTGGTCCCTGGGCGATGCTGGTACCGAAGGAAGTGCACTGAACAAAGGTTTCGATTCATGGACAGGCTATTTAAATCAGGATCATGCTCATTATTACTATCCCGAATACATGGATTTAGACCATGGTATACTGGAGCTGCCCAATAATTCGCTGCTTCGTTCTCATTACAGTCATGATATTTTAACCAATGCGGCATTAAAATTCATAAGAGAATCGCGCAATAAGCCTTTCTTTTTATATGCTGCTTACACCGTGCCCCATTTTTCTCCCATAGCAGAAGACGAAAACAGATTCACGGTGCCTGATCTCAGCATTTATTCAGATAAAAACTGGCCTTTACATGCTAAAAAATATGCTTCTATGATCGACCGGCTTGACAGGGATATCGGAAGAATCTTAAGCCTCCTTGATGAGTTAAACCTTTCAGATAATACACTTATCATTTTTACCAGTGACAATGGAGGGCATAGTACAACCTGGGCTGAATTCAATACTTCAGGGCCGCTAAGGGGGCACAAAGGGGAATTGACGGAAGGGGGAATCAGGGTTCCCTTTATTGCAAAATGGCCCAACAAAATACCTTCAGGAATTATCAGTGAAGAGATGGTAGGATTTCAGGATATCATGCCTACTTTTGCTGAAATGGTTGGGAAAAAATGCCCTGATGATATAGATGGAATATCTGTTTTAGAGGCATTGAAGGGAAATAAACTTAAAAAGCCACATCCATTCCTGTATTGGGATTACGGCCATTGCCGCGATGTGTACAGTCAGGCACTGAGGTATGGTAAGTGGAAAGGGATTCGCAACGGATTACACAGTGCACTGGAATTATATAACCTTGAAAATGATTTAGGTGAGCAGCAAAATGTAGCACATTTATTTCCGAAAATGGTAGAGGAAATTGAAAAAATTATGAGCAATTGCGTTTTGCCCAGCGATAAATATACTATTGGAGAAATATATACCGGAAAACCCATCTGGAAAAAAACCTGGTGATTTCTGGCCGCAAACACTGTTTGTCTTTTGGGATGCATTAATTTGTTGAAGGAATAATCAAAATTGTAAAAATATGAATATGAGTAAATTTGTACTTTCTGGTCTTTTTGTATTTGCGATGATTTTATTGATCGCATGTGATGGAAAGAAAAAAGATCAGCCAGCAGCCATCCAGGTTTCCGATGAATGGGAAGTTCTGTTTGATGGAACCGGTGTTGAAAAGTGGAGGGGTAAAAATTTAATGGATTTTCCCGACAGTGGCTGGGTAGTGGAAGATGGTTTGCTGTTTCTAACCGCAAGGGGAGGGGATATAGTTACCAGGGAAAAGTACGGTGATTTTGAACTGGTTTTTGAATTTAACCTTACTGAAAAGGCCAACAGTGGCGTCAAGTATTTTGTAGATACCATCATCAATCCTGAGAAAGACTGGATACAAATCAATGGACCGGAGTACCAGATTATTGATGACTACAACCACCCCGAGATCAAAGATGATCCAAACGGACTGAGCTCTACTGCCTCTGCCTATTTATTGTACGCTCCGGAGAACAAACAGCTTAAGCCTGTCGGTGAATGGAATACAGGTAGAATCTTTGCCAAAGACGGCGTGGTGGAGCATTGGCTTAATGGCGTTAAGGTGGTTGAATATGTACGGGGCTCAGACGATTTCGAAAGAAGAAAAGCCGAAACCAAATTCAAGGACGACCGCAATTACGGCATTGTGGAGAGTGGACATATCCTACTTACCGACCATCATGATCTGGTGTATTTCAGAAATATTAAAATCAAAAGATTGTAAAGTCTGATCCTTCTGATATTGTCGATACATATCTGGTTAACAAACCAACAATGTGTTCATATATACTTTACAAAATCGGAATATTCAGTCTTTTTGTAAAGTATGATTTACAAAAATTCAATTTCCTGGTTTGAGCTCTTATGTATATATTTCGATAGGGGTAGAGAAATGAAATCATAACTCATATGAACTTATCACTTATAAAGTCTGATTTGCTTGCCGCCTATTTGGAACAAGTGCCAAAAGGTTTGGCAGAAGCATTTGATGCTTTGCATGATGCCGAGATTTCAACCGATACCTTTAGTTTTTACACTTCTGTATCAGCCATGGCATCGAGCAAAATTGAGGGTGAACAAATGGAAATTGACAGCTATATAAAATACAAAATGCTGAACATTGAGTATTTGCAAGACTTGGTAGAAAAACCAAACGACTTATATAATGCCTATTTATTTGCCCAAAAAAATGAACTCACAGAAAAAAACTTTTTAGAATCCCATAAACTGTTGTCAGCGCATCTTTTAGAAATTAAAAAAAGAGGCGCCTGCAGAACAGGTAATATGGTGGTAATGGAACATAAAACATTCCGCATACAATACGAAGCTGCAATGTGGACTGAAGTAAAAGCTTTATTTGGCAAGCTTTGGAAAGATATTGAGCAACTGAAAAAAGAGAAATTGAGCATTGAGGAAACATTCTTTTTTGCATCTTTCATTCATATTGTTTTTGTAAACATTCACCCATTTGAAGACGGAAATGGAAGGGCAGGAAGGTTATTGGAAAAATGGTTCCTTGCACAAAAACTGGGAGAAAAAGCGTGGTTTGTGCAAAGTGAATTAAACTACTACAAAAACGTAAATGAATATTACAGAAACCTGAACAGACTTGGAATGTTTTACGAACAGTTGAATTATGCAGAAGCAATGCCGTTTCTGTTAATGCTTCCAAAATCAATTATGAGTGATGAATGAAGCTCGGCAGACTTTGTTCACAAACTTTCCACCTTTCAAAAAGAATGTGATGAAACACCCATGAGAAAAGTCTTATCACACAAGGGAATGCCCCGAATGCTTTCGGGGAATGGGTGTTCCATCAGTCCTCTAAAAAACAAATTATAATCTGATGAAACCTTGTATTGGCTGGAGTTGCTAAATGAAACCGGATATGTCAAATAGGAGGAATTTAGAAGTATGCACCAGATGCTACAGAGCTCTTAAAAATCATCCGCAGCATCATTCTAACAACAAAGCAAAAAAACTCATAATTCATAATTCATAATTTATAACTCGAATTGACACCAACCTGATCGAATAATAGAAGGATAACTGGTTTACCAGGTAGGGACATTAGGTTATTGACTGCTGCATATTAAAGCCAAAAAGACTTGCTTAACAAGCTCAAAAGCTGCACTTATGCTTAAGTTTTGAAAAAGTTTCTCCTGAAAAATAATACATGACGCCAAGGCGATCAAAGATGTTTTTTGGGCTGATTTTAAACTTTAGAAAAAAATATTCGTATAATTGTGATGCAGGAGTGTAGTGCGAAAGTGCCACTCTCGCCCTCGCAAATGGCAGTCTTTTAAAGCTGCCGTTTGTGTTTTTGGTCAGTTCCCCGGTTTCGGGGTCCGGATCCCCAGGGGGTAAAGTAATTTACCCCTTTGCAAGGATTATGGCGGATCTGGTACACCACCGATCCTCCCCCCAGGAAGTCGTTGATTTTTCATCGACTTCTTTGTTTTTACAAAAAACGAACTCAGGCGAGGGGAAGAATTTTGGATGAAGGTCCTTTTTGATCATTCATCCTTCAGGGTTTACTAAGTTCATTGTATTTCTTTCAAAAACTCAAGAATATTCATTCTTTCTATACCTTTCCAGTTTTCTCTTGGGATAGGGTCGTTTAAGGTAACTACGTATTTTGGGAAATTGTCTTCAATGCTCATCAGGTTTCCAAATTCTCTTTCCCTGGTGCTTGCTTCCAGCAAAGTCAAAGCTATCTGAACATACATTTTATTGCTTTTTTTGATTGCAACAAAGTCTATTTCCTTGTCATCCATTTTTCCAACAAAAATTTCAAATCCACTTTGCTTTAAATGTATAAATACAAGATTCTCTAAAAGTTTATGAAGGTCATTGAAACTATTCTCGCCTGCTACAATATTCCTCAAACCAATATCTTCGAAATAATACTTTTCTCCTATTTCGAATATTTTCAGGCCTTTGACATCTGATCTCGGCACTTTATGCACAATAAATGCATTACATAGCGCATGTAGATAATTGATAATCACCGGTACCGATAAATTAATGCGTTGCGACTTCAAATACTTGTGGATATTGGTGGCTGAAAAAAGGCTGCCCACATTATCAGCTAAAAAGGTGGTAAGGCTTTGCAACAGAGGTACATTTCTAATGCCAGCCCGTTGGATAACATCATTCAGAATGATGGTTGAATATACATTTTTAAGATATTCAAAGGGTGCATGACCTTCTAAACCTATATGATGTAAAAATGGAAGTCCCCCATATTTCATGTATTTCATTAAAGCTTCCAGATTCCAGTCTAACTGATGAAATTTTAAAAATTCGTGAAAGTTTAAACAGTGGATTTCTATGGCGACATATCTTCCTGATAATAAGGTGGCTAATTCTCCTGAAAGAATGGAGGAGTTGCTACCCGTAAGATAAATATCACATAAGTCTCTCGCAAAAAGATCCCTAATTGAATGCTGAAAATCAACGATTTCCTGTACTTCGTCAATAAAGAGATAATTGTTGGTGGATTTCTTTAAATGTTCATTGACATAAATTGATAAATCAATGTTGTTTCGGATTTTCGCAAACTGCTCTAATTCTTTATTTATATAAATGATATTTGCTGAATGATCATTTTCCTCGATATGCTGCCTTAATTGCTGAAGTATATAACTTTTACCAACCCTTCTTTGTCCCATCAATACTTTGATAATGGGTTTGCCAACAAAGGGCAAGAGCTTCAACATATACTTTTCTCTTTTTATCAGACGCATTTCCGATTATATTATGCTTTACAAAAGTATTAAAAAATATGATTTTGTAAAGTATGATTTACAAATAAGTCAAATTGGATTCATCCTGTAAACGTTTTAATAGATGTAGTAACTGAGGAAAGATGAGGGCCATTCCCGGAAACTTTTCTATGCCTCAGGTGCCTGTTGTATGAACTTACCGTGGGATTAGGTTGATTTGGCAACTCAGATAATATCCTCAGGTAATCTCTATCTCCCTTTACTATTTCCTGGGCTGGTCTGTTTTTTCCATATCTCTGAGCAGGTTTAACAATTCCTCTGCTTTGCCTGGTTCATCCATCAGAAGATTTTCAGATTCCCTGAAATCATCTTTCAGGTTAAAGAGTTCCTGGTCTCCGTTTCGGTGCAGAATAAGCTTCCAATCCTGTTGCCTTACCGCCTGGGCATGTGGGGTTTTCCAGTAGAAGGGATGGGCTTCATTTCTTACCTCATCGCCTTTCACAATCGGCCAGATATTTTCTCCATCGAGATTTTGTGCCAGGGGTGGGTTTTTGCCTGCTACATTTGCCAGGGTAGGCATCCAGTCAGCGATATGTACAGGATGGTCAACAACGCCTGGTTCGAGCACACCCGGCCAGTTGACAAAGGCAGGCACGCGAATACCTCCTTCGTATAAATCTCCTTTCCATCCTCTTAAGGGATAATTATTACCCAGTACGGTATGGGGTTTATCGGCATAGCGCCCCTGGTATTGCGTGTCACTGTACCAATTGAATTGTCCGCCATTGTCACTGCTGAATACAATAATCGTATTTTCCCGTTTTCCGGTGCGCTCCAGGGCATCCACAATTTTTCCTATGCCTTCATCAAGATGGGTAACACTGGCTGCAAAGAGTTTACGTGAAGGGTGCATCAAAGGCCTGTCATTGTAGATACGCATCCATTCTTCAGGCTCATCTAAGGGGAAATGAGGTACATGGTGGGTGACATAGAGAAAGAAAGGCTCCTCCCGTTCAGCTTCAATCACGCGAATGGCTTCTTCGGTTATAAGGTCTGTCACATGCCGTCCGCTTTCATCCAGATATTCATCATTTCTATGCCATGACCTCGCCTCGGTAAGCTCGGTAGCCGTTTTATATTCATGGGTATATGGATCAATCTGCCCGTCGAAATAGCCATAAGAAGTTTGAAAACCATATTTCAGTGGGGTATAAGGAGGAGAACCCATATGCCATTTACCCACTATGGCGGTAAAATACCCCATTTCACTTAAAACAGAGGCCAGGGTAGGATCTCCCAGGGTGATCACTTCACCATAGGCAGGAGATAGCACACCATAACGACTTGGGTATTTACCCGTCATCAAAGCGACGCGGGTGGGGGTACAGGTAGGCATTACATATTGTTGCTGTAAAATTTTTCCCGTCTTTGCCAGCTTATCGATGTTTGGGGTTTTAATTTCAGAACCATGATAACCCACGTCAGCCCAGCCCAGATCATCTGGCAAAATCACGATGATATTGGGCCTGTCCGTATTTTTTATCTTCTCTGTTGGTCTTTTTTCTTCACAGGCGGTAAAACCAAGGCAAATAAGAATGGATAATGCGATGGAAAAAATGGTTTTACTTAAATTCATATCTGGCAGCTTATAGGAATTTGATTTATTTAAAACTTTTTGTAATTACCAAAAAATAGAATGCTAAGGCTATTCAAGGCCAACCCCCTTTCTGTCTTATGCTTCAAATACCAGTGCACAGGCAGCGCCAATGGCGGTAGAATATTCTGCTTTTTTGGGGATGATGAAATGTATGCCGAACATCAATTCAAGCCTGCTGAAAATTTCCGGTAACTTCGCGAGCCGGGTCATTTTTCCGGTAAGCACCACCTTTTTAGTATTTTCGGTGCGCGAAGCAAATACTGCCAGCATCCCTACGGTTTGGCAGACCAGATTGATGATGCCAATGGCTAAATCTTCGTTACCGGCTTTATCGCTGTGTTTTCCAAAATTTGAAGCGGTGGCATTGGCGGGAAGGTTGCCTATGCTGTCTTTGGCAATGTCGCCTATTGATAAATCAACTTTAGACAAATCGCCTTTTTGCGCCATTTCTGAGAGCACTTCAAAATCACTTATTTTCAGCATATATTTAGAGAGTCCGATAAGGGTACCACCTCCAACGCCGCTACCACCGAGGTGTTGAGCACTGCGCCCTTTTGCTTTTACGACTGCGGTACCGGTTCCCAAACTTACAACCACGGCTTCTTTTAGTCCTGAGAGAAATAAACCTCCCATACCGATAGCGCTGAATTCATCAATTTGCCGCAATGGAATGCCAAACAGGTCAGTGCCAACAGAATGGGCGCCAACCCCGGTAACAGCAATCTGTTGGATTTCAGCCAGGCTTTTTCCACTTTCAGAAATGAATTTTCCCAAAGCTCCGGAGGCTGAAGTCACCGGGTCATCGGCGCGCACGCTCAGTACATGAATGAGATGGCCATTTTCAAAACAAGCCAGGTCGGTAGTGGTACCGCCTATATCGATACCAAGTGTAAGATGATGATCCACAGATTTTGAATGTCTGGTTTAGGAAGTTAGTTTTTTCAAAAATACAATGATTTGATCCAGTATAGCAAGCGTATCTCCGGGTAATTCAGGCTTTTCATAGGGATGCGAACCTCCAAAAGTGTGGTTGGCCCCTTGCACCTCTACATTTTCAGCATGGGGGCAAAACTGTTGAATCTGATGCAAATGGTCGATTGTTACACTTTCATCGGCTGTGCCATGAAAAGACAAGACCGGTACCTTGATGCCACCAACGGACTTAAGTACATCCAGCCGATCTTCATTGCGCTGATAATCTTCGACAATTTGGTAATACATCGGCATTTCCTGTCCAGTTCGTGCATTGGGTACCATGAGTACTCCTTGCTTCTGCCACATCTCCAACATTTTTTCCGGGTATCGGCTGGCCAGGTCGCTTACTGCGGCAAGGGTTATCACCGCTTTTACCCGGGCATCTTCAGCCGTTTTCAACAAGGCAGACGCGCCACCCCTGCTATGACCCATAAGATAAAAATGGTTTAGATTGGCTTCATTAGACGGAACAGGACTCTCATTACTAAATAACAAATCAATGACTTTACCGGCATCGTTGAGCTCTGTTGAAAAATTATTGTTTCCAAAAGCTTCAAGATCCACAAAATCGACAGGTTGTTCCGGGGTGGTTCCATTCATGGAAAAATTCATTTTCACAAAGACAAACCCTGCATTGGCCAGAAAATCGGCCATCAGATTAAATGTGCCCCAGTCTTTAAAGCCTTTAAACCCGTGAAAAAAAAGGATTACCGGCTTTTTTTTATCGTTTTCGATAAATCTTGTATCCAACAGGAAGGGTCTCCCGTTTTGGTTCTTTAATTGTATTTCTATAAGTTTCATCATGTTGAGCAGAATAATATAAAGATTGCAAAAAACTGAACTTTGAGGATGAACAAATTGATTGTATAATTGTAACAGCTTTTAAACACATATGTCCACCGTACTCAAAGATATTAAAGCACCCATTGCCACCGAGATGGAAATTTTTGAAAAAAAATTCCGAGGTGCCATGAAAAGCAATGTGCTTTTGCTCGACAAAATAATGACTTACATTGTAAAGCGCAAAGGAAAACAGATGCGTCCTATGTTTGTCTTTCTTTCTGCCGGGGTTGCCGGAGAAATTCAGGAGTCGACGTATCGGGGTGCTGCTTTGATAGAATTACTGCATACCGCTACCCTTGTGCATGATGATGTGGTAGATGATGCGCATTATCGCCGAGGCTTTTTTTCAATCAACGCCTTATGGAAAAATAAAATCGCTGTATTGGTAGGAGATTACCTTTTGTCAAAAGGATTATTGTTGTCATTGGAACATGATGATTTTGAATTGCTGAAAATCGTTTCCAATGCTGTACGGGAAATGAGTGAAGGTGAGTTACTTCAAATGGAAAAAGCCCGTAAACTCGATATCGATGAAGCGGTATATTATGATATCATCCGTCAGAAAACGGCTTCACTGATTGCCTCTTGTTGTGCGGTTGGGGCATCATCATCAGGTGCTGATCCGGAAATGGTTGAAAAACTCAGGTATTTTGGAGAAAAAATCGGAATGGCCTTTCAGATAAAGGATGACCTCTTTGATTATGGGGCAGCTGAAATCGGGAAGCCTTTAGGCATCGATATTAAGGAAAAGAAAATGACCTTGCCTTTGATACATGCTCTGAAGCAGATTTCGGGCCTCGAACGAGTTCAGTTGATTTATAAAATCAAGCACCGCAGCCATAAATCAAAGGTTATTGCAGAGGTAATAGAATTTGTAAAGAATAAAGGTGGTATTGAATATGCTACAGGGGTTATGGAGCATTATTATCAGGAAGCCATGGAAGTATTGTCTACCTTTCCGCAAAATGAATTTACGGAGGCGCTCAGCCAACTGGTAACCTATACCATCAATAGAAAGAAATAAGTTTTCTGGAAGTTGTTGGTGAAAACACCAACAACAGGATTTTGGAATGTTTAACCCTTGATTTGTCGAGTTGTTTAATGGTAATTTTCTGTAATCAGAAACAGTTTTAAAAACTGTAATTTGTTTTTTGGCATCAGATGTTGCCGAAGGTTGTCTGGCATGAGGTAAATGGAAATGTTTTATGAGTAAAGCTTTCCGAAGGTTAGAACTTTCGGAAAGTTCCGCACTAATAATCTGTAACTTAAGCTCATTTGCTATAAACGTTAAGATCTAACTGTCTTTCTTCTTAAGTTCCTCCAGATACGCACAAACTTTCCGCCATTGTCCGTAGAGTCCTTTATACTTTCGGGTTTCATCATCCATACCGGAAATGGCCGATACGAGTTTTTCCAGAGATTCTGGCCTAAGCTCACTGGCCGGATAAAGGTAGGTTCTAATGGTAAAAAGTATCGCCTGCTCCTTACTAAAGCCCGTGAGGGTTTGACGTTCGACCCGAAGATAAACCAGAGGTTTGTCAGCCTGAAATACCCTGTTATGCCATTTATGGGCTTCAATGCCGGGAAGGGGTACGGGGTGATGGTTTAAGCGGGCATCGTAGGTTATACCCCAGCCGAAGCGTTCAAAGGATCCTTTTTGCAAAATTGCCCTTAACATTGGGGTCTGGTTTTTGATCATTCCGGGTACAGTTTCATGGATATCGGCAAAGCTTTTTCCTATTTTTTCTGCGGCCGACCAGAAATTGGGAGCACAAATATGGGCCAGGCTCAGCCAATTTCTTGTATCATCAAATTGTAACACGGCCACGTCTTCCTGAATCTGCCGGCAGAGGGCATCGAAAAGGTCTCTTGAGAGATTGTGTTTATTATCCTTTACAATAATTTTCTCTCCACTAAGTCTGCAATGCAATTCATCTATTTTATCTTTCGTATCGAGTTGAAAAAATGCTGGATGGTGAGTCAGAAGTTGTTGAATGATAAATTGGCAAATGGCATTTTCTGTTACGGGGTTCAGACGAAAACGAGCGTAATGCCTTGCAGGATGATGGCGGCAGCAGAATTTTTTATTTGAAATATACAAAGGCCATTCATGGTCTATTTCAAAAACAGGAGATCCAGGCTTTTTTAAGCCGGGTTCAGTTGTATATTGTCCCTTTTCGATAGGAAAATACTTTTGTTTATCACCTAAATGCACCGTCATTTGCTATACATTTTTTGCAAGGTAAGCAATGGTCATTAATATTCTTTGTCTGTCAAGGTTGGGTTTTAGCTGATAAGTCCTTACATTACATTTTTTAACGACAAAACCCTTTTTAATAAGATGCTGCAATCCAGAAAAGATTTTCTCAAAAGTCTGGCAGCCATTACCGGTACTGCCTTTTTACCAACGGCCTTAACAAGTTCATGTTCTCCTAAAAGAATCCCTGGTTCTGATATGAAACTGGGCTTGGTTACTTATTTATGGGCTAAGGACTGGGACATTCCTGCCATTATCAAAAACTGCACAGAAGCCAATATCCTTGGGGTTGAATTAAGGGTAGAACACGCCCACAACGTACACCTTGGTTTGACTGCCGAAGAGAGACGGAAAGTAAAGGAACAATTTGATGCCAGTGCGGTGGAGATTGTCGGCATGGGCACCAATGAACAATACGACTGGCCGGATCCGGATAGGTTGAAAGAAGCGATTGAAACCACGAAACAATGGTTGCATCTAAGTAAAGATATTGGAGGTTCCGGAGTGAAGGTGAAGCCCAACAGGTTTCATGAGGGAATACCTCAGGAGAAAACCCTTGAGCAAATAGGAAGAGCCCTGGATGAACTGGGCAAGTACGCGCTGGAATTGGGTCAGCAAATACGTCTTGAAGTGCATGGTCGCGGCACCCAGGAATTGCCAAATATAAAAACCATAATGGATTATGTCGGCAACAATGGTTCAACCGTTTGCTGGAACAGCAATGATGAAGATTTGATAGGGCAGGGGCTGGAATATAATTTTAATCTTGTCAAAGATCGCTTTGGTGATATCTGCCATGTTCGAGAACTCAATATTGGCGATTACCCGTATCAGCAGCTTATGGATTTATTTGTTTCCATCGACTATAAAGGTTGGATATTGCTGGAATGCCGTACCGACCCTGCTGATAAAGTGGCAGCCCTGAAAGAGCAAAGACAAGTTTGGGAGAAAATGATTGCCAGTGCGCAGGAGAAGCTTTAGCAAACTTTAACGCAGGTTTTTGATATATCTGTCTTTGTTTTTAAGAAAGTCAAAAACCTGATCGTGGTAATTGCTGAAACCGGGAAGAGGAATCCCATTTTTCGGGACCGCATCAGACCCATAGCCGGTTTGAAACATATCGTGATGGTATATTACATAGCCACCGGCTTTCCAGATATTATATATGTGAATTATATGATCAGTGGCAAGTGTGGGACTTTTTGGCCCACCATACATGGGTGTTCCTCTTCGTGCTGGTTCGTCATCAACAACAGGTTTGTTGAATTTTTCGACCAGGTATTGGATTTCGCTGGCCGATACTTCCCAATGCCGGTGATCATCCCGTGTGGTATGTGGTGACAGATAATCCAAAACATTGTTTTCCTGAAGACTACCCAGTATACCGGAATATCCTGGAGAATTGGTTACGATTCTTTCAGGGTCTATGGATTTAATGATTTTTGTATACTCAACTGTGCGATAATCAAATTCATTCCAAATCTGGAAAATAAGATTTCTATGTGGTCGCAATAATCCAGTAAGGGCAGCTACTGCTTTATCTGAACTTTCATCACTCAATCTGATGTTTTCATTCCAGCTTTCCCTTGAAAAAAGAACCAGTAATATGATGGCACCGTTTTTATCGGCATTTTTTAAAATATCAACCAGCGTATTCAAAACTTCGGTCTTTATCGACCCATCTGCATGGTACAATGTAGCATTGGCTCCTGCATCCGCAAAATTTCTGGTATTATCCCATTGGCACCAGATTCTCAACACATTTATGCCATGATCTTTATACACGTTTAAATAACTCATCCGGGTTGCTGTGGAGGTATTAAAGCTTGGGTTGTAAAGCGCATTGAAAAAACTTATGGCACAAAACTCAAAAGGGGACCCATTGACTAAAAAGTGTCGTCCTTGTATTTCAATCGTATGCCTTGATTGACCGAATGAAGTTAAGTGTTATGAAAGTAAAAAAAGGGCACTTATGAGTACATGTTTTTTGAGACAGAACATAGCTTTAACGGTTTATGTGTTCAAGGGCTTTACCGATTCACGTTGAGGTTAAAAATAACAAAAAGAGCGGTCATACAACCGCTCTTTTTACCTTAAAAATTTAATTGACTTCAGCAATCAGCTCCTATATACCCACAATTTTGTGGATACCCTCCGACCGTTCTGTCGATTTGTTCCAAAGGAATAGGTCTGAATATATGAAAATCCTGGATATTGGGACCACCTTCCAAATTGTGTTGTCTTACCCTTGGTATAAGGGTGCCGGTACGGGTAAGGTCCAACCAGCGATGTCCTTTGCCATCCATCACCCTGACTCTTTCATCAATAAAAATTCGAGGAATTTCAGGTGGCAAAACAATATGATTTAACCCGGATTCACTGCCTTTAAGAGGGTTTACCGGGCGTAACATCTGTCTGAATACCCAACAATCCGGTTTGCTTTAAAGGTTTGATAAAAAACGCCTTTTTAATCGATTCGAGAATCCTGGTTTTCCCTCCAATCTTCTCTTCAAAAACATAGGTTTCCTCTCCCTTTTTCAGGATTTCAAGTTCCTGGCGTCGCCAGCTTTCTGCAGTGTCTTTATCGGTAAAATCAAAATCACTTTTTCCAATGAGTTCTTCGATAGACATATTGTGATTTTCTGCCACTTTTTGATTGGCCATAAATATTTTGCCTTCCTGATCTTTGAGGAAAATCTTCTGTGGCAGCTCGTTTAATATATCCAATAGCATGGTTTTGTAATCTTCAATTTCCTGTTGCCGCTTAGATGCATCTTTAAGCATAGCTTCCACTTCTGAATTTTTGCGATGCATCTGTTCCTGAGTGGCGGCAAGTTCTTCCATATTCTGTCGCAGTTCTTCTTCCTGAGCCTTCATCTCTTCAGCCCTCTGACGGGTTTCGGCCAACAATGCACGGGTGGTATCATTGATATGCGCCGTGCGGATAGATGATGCCAGGGTTTCAGCCAATCTGTCGATAAAAGTAAGTTCATGTGTTTTAAATTGACCACTTTTAGCCAGCACCATTACCCCTTCGTTTTTACCTTCAGCGCTCACCGGAACTATATATACTTCTGAAGCCTTGCTGCTGCCCAATCCGCTTGATATCATAAAATGCCCTTCCGGTACAGCTTTGATTAATTTCGGTTTATTCTCAAGGTAAACTTCACCGGCGAGCCCTTCACCAGGCTGTATGCGTTGATTGAGGTGTTTTTTTCTGCCATAGGCATAGCAGGCAAACATTTCAAGCCATTCTTCTCCATCTTCTTCTGACTTGAACATATATAAAGCGGCCTGGCTGGCATGTACGTATTCTACTAATGTAGCCAATACCTTATCACCCATGTTTTCAAGATTGTCGATCGACCTTCGTATCAGATCGGCAAACATGGCCTGTCCTTCGTTGGTCCAATTTCTGATTTTATCTTCTTCTGATATTTTTTTCAGCTTATCGCGCATTTGTATCAGTGCATTGCCCAATACGTCTTCCTCACTTCTGGGTTTAAAATCGATTTCAAACTTACCTTCACCAATCTCCGAGGTAAAGTGGCTTGAAGCCGACAAGTAATCAATGATGCCATTGCTCTGTACATCGAGCTCGCCAAATAACTCATCCTGAATCTTTCTTTTCTCAGGTAACATACCTTCAGATAAACTTCGCAAAACACTGGCTGAGGAGTCTATTTTTTCCCGCAGATAATACCTGAACCTCCATAAAATATACAGCAGGAACATAAACACCGCCAGGGCGAAATACATATTAAAAAAGGAAGGTAATAATTGCTTTGTATCCGTATTTCGTCTTTTTTCAAGTGCCAAACCAAGCTTCACAGAAATTTCAAATAAGGATCTTTCGATACCTGCTATTTGTGCAGCCTCCATCGTGATATCTTCCGATTTTTGGATTACAGGTTTAATGGTGGCCAATTCTTCTTCATTTTCTTCCTCTTTTTCATCTTCAGCGGCCGGGGAGGTCTGCATGGATGTAAAGCTTTCTGCAATTTGTAAAATATCATCAGTAGCGTCGTAAAGGGCCGAAAGCACCAATGCATGACCATAAAGCTCTTGAATACCTTGTCCAGCTTTATCAAATACAGCTATTGCCTTGAGACGCTGAATCTCTTTCCCGTGAATCCAATACTGCGATAAGTGGAGCTGTGAGCTCAAAAGTGATTCACGAATCAGGTTGGCACTTTTTTCAAATGCTGCAACATTGGTGAAGAGATGATGGCTGTCCTGTAGTTTTTTAGATGCATAATGGTTTACCAAAAAGGAATACAGCAAACCGCTGAATACCATAATGAAAAAAATGAATGCAAAAAAACTTTCGCTCTTAAACCGCTCCATAAAACGCATGCCTTTTTTCAGGTCGGCAACTGTATGATTTTTCATGATCAAGATTCATACGATAATATTCAAATTTATCGGCAAACCGCTTGAAATGCAAAATGAAAACAAAAATGTACTATATACTGAGGTATTTTTTAAAAGCAATTATTAATAAAAAATAAAAGTATAAGGTTCTAAAATCAAGTTGGTGATTCTATGAACTTGTTATTTTGGCACAATCCATTGAATTGGGCTGTATTCTTTCAATCGGGCCGGTAATCATTGACAGGTAATAAAAAAGCATAACTTGAACAGAATTGATATATATCCTGAAGCAGATATTGAGATTTTCTCTATATTGCCACAGCTATGAATGAAGCAAAAATATCCGGAGAAGCCAAAGCCAGAATGTTTACAATGTTAAGTAAATATCTGCCAGAAAATTCGGTTCACTATTGTTTTGATCTGTGGACGGAACACCCGTTTCATTTCAGGGTTAGCAGGGAAAGAAATTCAAAACTGGGCGATTACAGATACGATCCCCGCTATGATGATGATGCCATCAGCGTTAACCACAATTTAAATCCATACTCTTTTCTCATTACCTATATTCATGAAGTAGCCCACCTGATAACGCGGATTACCAATAGGAAAAGAGTTTTACCCCATGGCAGGGAATGGAAAGCCAATTTTCAAAAATTGATGTTGCCGATGCTCAATGACCTGGTTTTTCCATCTGATATTTTAAAGGCTTTGACAAGATATATGCGAGACCCCAAAGCATCAACCCATAGTGACCCCAATTTAATAAAAGTGCTGAGAACCTACGATACCAAACCTGCCGGAGAGCGTTGCCTCGATGAAATCGGTGAAGGAGAGACTTTTAGCTTTAAAGGTATGGTGTTTAAAAAGCTCACGACCAAAAGAACCAGGGCATTGTGCTGCCATGTACCCTCTGGCAACCGTTATCTCATTCCAAAAATTGCCTGGGTACATACGGCAATTACAGAAGAGTAAGTGATTTTACTGCTCCGGATTGCGTCAAAAATCTGTAATAGCCAATCCCACAGCTGCCGGAGAGGGATTTGATTTTTTGGGGATATGATTTTTCTGCTAATTTTGGCGATTCATTTAAATAAAATAATTCAATACAGTGAAAATAGTTGAGTTGCTCAAAAACGATCATCCTAGTTTTTCATTTGAGTTTTTCCCCCCAAAAAACTACAGTTCTATTCTGGAGCTGGGTATAAACGTCGGACAATTGTTGAAATTGTCGCCATCATTTATATCTGTTACCTACGGTGCAGGAGGGTCTACCCAGGAAGCTACTTTTGAATTGATAGATTATCTGCAGAATAAACTCGGCCTTTGCAGTATGGCACACTACACCTGTGTGAATGCCCATAGGGAGAAAGTGTTAAAGGATCTTGACTATTTATATGAAAGAAATATTGAAAATCTGATGCTTTTGAGGGGGGATCCGCCCAAAGGTCAGGATACCTTCGTAAATGAAAATGGAGATTTCCATCACGCCAGCGACCTTATAGAGCTGGTTTCAACACAGTCTCGTTTTGGAATAGGTGCGGCGGGCTATCCTGAATGTCATCCGGAATCAGAAAATCAGGAGACGGATCTGCAATTTCTTAAATTGAAGGTGGATAAAGGAGCTGATTTCATTATTACTCAGATGTTTTTTGTCAACCAGTATTATTTTGATTTTGTGGATCGGGCTCGAAAGGCCGGAATAGATAAGCCAATTGTGCCGGGAATTATACCGATAACCAATTACCGCCAGATCAAAAGGTTTGCCCAGATGGGTGGCTCCGAAATTCCTGAGGCCTTGATCAAAGCGCTTGAGCCCTATCAGGATGACGCAGAGAAGACCTACAATATCGGTGTGGACTTTGCCATTCAGCAATGCAGAGAATTACTGGATCATGGAGTGCCCGGGCTTCATTTTTATACATTGAATAAAAGCAGGGCAACTATAGAAATCTTTGAAACCATTAAGGGTCATATTTCCCGAAAAAATAATCTCGTTTTGTAATCCGGCTACACATTAGCGGTTTAGAAATCCTATGTCGTATCTTGTTGTTGTTTTTTCACCAACAAGTGTAGCAACTTTTAAATCTATACATACATGGCATTTTTCCAGCACCGTTATTTCAGTGCTCTGAATACCGCGCTCAGAACATTTATTCCCGACTCACTGTATATTTCTGGTTTAAGCTATTATAACACACCCAATTCTTTTCCAGTTTCGGTGAAAGCCTCAATGGCCCGGTCGAGGTGCTGGATTTCATGAACCGCCGATATCTGCACCCTTATGCGCGCCAGGCCTTTGGGTACAACGGGATAGTAAAATCCAATGACATAAATTCCTTTTTCAAGTAATTTTTCTGCAAATTGTTGTGCCAGTGGGGCTTCGTAAAGCATAATAGGAACGATAGGGTGCTCACCCGGTTTTATATCAAAGCCCACTTCTGTCATTTTTTTACGAAAATACTGAGTATTTTTTTCCAGTTTATCTCTGTAGGCTGTGGTTTCACTGAGCAGATCGAAAACGGCAATGGAAGCACCTGCTATTGAGGGTGCCAGGGTATTGCTGAAGAGGTAAGGCCTGGAACGTTGACGCAACATGTCGATTATGGGTTTTGGTCCTGAAGTAAACCCACCAGAGGCGCCGCCGAGCGCTTTGCCGAGGGTGCCGGTTATGATGTCAACCCGGCCCATTACATTGCGGTATTCATGAACACCCCGCCCCGTTTTACCCATAAAGCCGGTAGAATGGCATTCATCCGACATCACCAGTGCCTTGTATTTTTCGGCCAGGTTACAAATAACATCGAGCCGGGCAATGGTTCCATCCATCGAGAATACCCCGTCGGTTACTATTATAATATGTTCAGCTCCATCTGAGCGAGCCTCCATGAGTTGTTTCTCCAGGTCTTCCATATCATTGTGTTTGTACCTGAAGCGCATGGCTTTACACAGACGCACCCCGTCAATAATCGAGGCATGGTTTAATTCATCGGACACTATTGCATCCTTAGGGCCAAACAAGGGCTCGAATACTCCACCATTGGCATCAAAAGCAGCGGCATATAATATGGTATCTTCCATGCCCAGAAAGTGACTGATTTTTTCTTCCAGGATTTTGTGCAAATCCTGGGTGCCACAGATAAATCGCACCGATGACATCCCAAAACCATGGGTATCGATGGCCTTTTTGGCTGCTTCCAACACCATAGGATGCGATGAAAGCCCCAGGTAATTATTGGCACAAAAGTTTAGAACTTCTTTTCCGTCGGCTGTCTGGATTAGCGCTCCCTGGGGACTGGTAATTACTCTTTCCTTTTTATATAGACCGGCTTTTTTTATCTGTTCCAACTCCGATTCAATATGTGGCTTTAGTGTATCAAACATATTTTCTCTTTTTTTTAAATTTTATAAAATTCAAGTACAATTGCGCCAAATACCAAAATTACTCTAAGAAATTTTGCCATGCGGGATTTTTTAAAAACAAAAAGGTTGTGCCGGCTCCTTATTTCAAAATTTTAATTTATTATTTGAAAATGGTTAATTAATTGAAAAACACGTAATTGTATACGTTGCAAATTTACAAAAGATAAAATATTTTTTAATTTTGTAGCATAACGAAATTTCAGGATGGATCGCATTTTAATTACCGGCGCATTAGGTCAATTGGGTACAGAGCTGGTGCCTGCTTTACAGGAGGTATACGGTACAGACCAGGTGATTGCTACTGACATTCATAACGGAGGTCAATTATCTGAAAATACCCGTTTTGTTGTGCTGGATGCTATGGACGCCAAAACCATTACCCAAATTGTCGATCGCGAAAAGATTACACAGATATATCATCTGGCAGCGATTTTATCGGCAAGGGGCGAGCAAAATCCACATCATGCCTGGGAACTCAATATGACCAGCTTATTAAATATTCTGGAATTATGCCGTAATCGTTCTGGAATAAAATTATTCTGGCCCAGCTCTATAGGCGTATTTGGAGAAGATACGCCAAGGTTTAATACACCCCAATATACGGTGATGAACCCTACCACAGTCTATGGGATCAGCAAACTGGCAGGAGAGAAGTGGTGTACTTATTACTACAAAAAGCACAAGGTTGATGTACGCAGCATCCGCTATCCAGGTTTGATCGGTTATAGATCACTGCCAGGAGGAGGCACTACAGATTATGCGGTAGATATCTACTACAAAGCCCTTGAAGAGGAGCGATTCAATTGTTTTCTGGCGCCAGAAACAAAACTACCTATGATGTACATGCCCGATGCCATACGCGCTACTTTAGAGCTTATGCAGGCTGAAGAAAGTAAAATCAGGGTGCGATCAAGTTATAATGTTTCAGGCATGAGTTTTTCACCAGCCGAAGTAGCCGCATCCATTCAAAAACACATCCCTGATTTTTCCATAAGCTATCAGCCTGACTATCGCCAGGGCATAGCCAATAGCTGGCCTGACAGTATTGATGAAAGCTATGCCAGGGACGATTGGGGCTGGCGGCAAGCATACGATCTTGACAGTATGACAGCAGATATGCTGGAAAACCTCCGCCCACGCTTAGCCAGGGCCATATGATTTAAAACTTTGTGCCGAAGCAGGTACCTACATTGGCCGCCTTTTGAATTAAGGGTAAATCTTTGGGTACCAGTTTCAGTTTTCCGGCTACCTCTGCCAAAGGAACAGCTACCGGTACATCATCGCGCAATGCAACCATATTCCCGAAGTTGCCCTGTGTAATTAATTCTGCAGCAGTAGCACCATATCGGGTAGCCAGCAGCCGGTCATAAGCAGAGGGAGATCCGCCACGCTGAATATAACCCAGAATCGTAACACGAATATCCTGATCGATCATTTTACCCACTTTTTTGGCAATATATTGACCTGCCGACATTTTTTCTTTATGGCGAATGCCTTCGGCCACCACAATAATTGAAGACTGTTTCTCTTTTTTGGAACGTTCAGCCAGATACTCAGAAACCAGGTTGAGGTCATAGTCGATTTCGGGTATCAGAATCACATCACCCCCTCCGGCTATGCCTGCATACAAGGTAAGCCACCCGGCATGATGCCCCATTAGTTCAATTACCATTACCCTTTTGTGCGCATTAGCGGTGGTGTGAAGCCGGTCAATAGCTTCAGTTGCGATATCTACAGCCGAATGAAAACCAAAAGTTACATCAGTGCCCCAGATGTCATTATCTATGGTTTTGGGCATACCGATCACATTAAGTCCTTGTTTTGCGAGCTTCAAGGCTGTTTTTTGAGTTCCGTTTCCTCCTATACAAACCAGGCAGTCTAACTTGAGCTTTTCATAATTTTCTTTGATAATAGCTGGTTTGTCTATTTCTTCCAGATAATCTGATGATTTTTTAAAAGGTTTTTCCCTCGAAGTCCCTAAAATGGTTCCTCCCAGCGTAAGAATACCCGAAAGATCATTTTCTGTCAATTCACGGTAGTCATTTTCGATGAGCCCGAGAAAACCTGAAGAAATTCCAAAAACACGTGCTTTATTATTTACCAGTAAAGTTTTTCCAACCCCTCTTATGGCAGCATTTAAACCGGGACAATCGCCTCCGGCGGTAAGTATTCCAACTCTCATTTCCGTTAAGTTTGATTAAATTGACTTCAAATTTAGTAAAATCATAAGAATTTGAGGGAGTATCTTTAAGGAAATCAACAAATGAGTGCAATAATTTGAAAAGTAACAATAACAAAGTACGTAACAGATTTTTAATATTTCATCAGAAATCGATTGCACTTAATACAATTACACCGAGTGCATTTTAATTCTTTTTATTAATTTTACTCCCCGATATCAGAGTACTTTTTAATTAAAACCTCGGTTGCAGCAATTATGTAAATTTTTAACCTATGTTTGAAAGATCAGAGAAAAAAGTTCACACCTATACTGAGATTGCTTATTTCAATGCAGCTAAGACTTTAGGCCTGTGCATAATACCGGATTTGGGCGCCAACCTGACCAGGCTGGTTTTACCTGTAACGGAAGGGGAAGGATTGCAACTAATCGAGGGAATTCAATACGATGTTGAGGCAAGGCATGATCCGACATTCATGAGTGCATTTTTATTTCCTTTTCCCAATCGTATAAAAGATGGAAAATATCAGTTCAGAGGTCGTCAATACTATTTTGATTGCAATGAAAAAGAAAGGAATAATGCCATTCATGGTATAGTTTACAATATGCCATTTCAGATTATCCGGGAAAAAACTGATGCCGAGAGACTGGAAGTTTCACTATTGCTGGAATACAATGGCAATCATTCAGGATACCCGTTTCCGTTTTCCATGCAGGTTAACTACTCTTTACATTCCCTCGAGGGGTTGGAAGTAGAGATACTTGTAAAAAATAGCGGATCAGAAGTGATGCCTGTCGGATTTGGCTGGCATCCATATTATGTATTAAAAAGTGATTTGTCTGATTTTGAACTCAACCTGCCTAAATGCAATGTATTCCATTCAGATGATAGAATGATACCCGAAAATTTAAGTGTACCCTATCAAAAGTTTGAAACTTTTGAAGCAATCGGCAATTACAGTGTTGATGCTTGTTTTAAAATTCAGGATGAGACTCCCAGGCCCAGGATTGGTATATACGATCCCGCCCTTAATCTTACCCTTTCTTTGTGGCAGGAAAACGGAGAACAAGAGCTCAATTACTTCGTCTTATATACTCCACCTTCGAGAAGGTCTATTGCTGTCGAGCCCATGTCTTGCTGCACCAATGCTTATAATTCCGGCGAAGGTCTTAAAATCCTCGCCGCGGGAGATCAACTTACATGGAGGTGCGGCGCCCGCTTTCTGTCTGGAAAAATTTAAATTAGAATTCAGTATAAAAAATGGTTTTATTCATTCATCCCTTATTGAAAACAAAAAATGACCTTTTCTAATCTCGACATTATTGTATTTGTAGGATACTGCTTCCTCATTCTCTTTTTAGGTCTTTTTGTGTCCCGCGAAAAGAAAGGGCACCAAAAAGACTCCAAAGATTACTTTCTCGCCAGCAAAGCATTGCCATGGTGGGCAGTAGGAGCTTCTCTCATTGCCTCCAATATTTCAGCTGAGCAATTTATTGGAATGTCGGGCTCAGGATTTGCCATGGGCCTTGCGATTTCAACCTATGAATGGATGGCCGCAGCCACCCTCGTAATTGTAGGTATCTTTTTTCTGCCTATTTTCTTAAAAAAGCAAATTTATACCATGCCCCAGTTTCTGGAGCAGAGATATGATGCAAGGGTACGTACCATAATGGCCATTTTCTGGTTGCTGGTGTATGTATTTGTCAATCTTACCTCTGTGCTTTACCTGGGCGCATTAAGCATTGAAACCATTATGGGCATTCCTATGCAGACGGCCATTATAGGATTAGCTGCATTTGCCATGATTTATTCCATTTATGGAGGCTTAAAAGCAGTAGCCTGGACAGATGTAGTGCAGGTAGCCTTTTTGGTGGGCGGTGGTTTAGCCACTACCTATCTGGCGCTTGAACTTGTGGGAGATGGCAGTCCATGGGATGGTTTCACTCGCCTTCGCAGGGAGGTTCCTTCGCATTTTCACATGATTTTTGATAAAGGACAATTTAGTATCCCAGATGGTCAGGGAGGTTTTAGAGATGCCTATCTCGATTTGCCGGGCATCAGCCTCTTAATTGGTGGTATGTGGATCGTCAATCTCAATTACTGGGGCTGTAATCAATATATTACCCAGCGGGCTCTGGCAGCTAAAAATCTCAATGAGGCGCAAAAAGGCGTGATATTTGCCGGATTTCTCAAACTTTTAATGCCTTTAATCGTGGTGATACCAGGTATTGCGGCCTTTGCCATTATTCAAAATGAAGCAGGCAGCGGCGACTTTACCACCGCCATGACCGATTCGGCTACAGGCTTTGTAAAATCTGATAAGGCCTATCCCTCTTTGTTGAATTTACTTCCGCAAGGACTTCAAGGTCTGGCTTTCGCAGCCTTAACCGCTGCTATCGTTTCATCACTGGCATCTATGGCTAACAGTACATCAACCATATTTACCATGGATATTTACAAAAACTTCTTCAATAAAAATCCGAAGGAAGTAACCCTGGTAAGGGTAGGTCGCATAGTAGCGCTGGTAGCTTTTGTTGTTGCAGCAGTCACAGCTCCTGCCTTGCGCACACTTGATCAGGTATTTCAGTATATACAAGAATTTACAGGCCTGGTGAGTCCGGGTATTTTCACCATCTTCGTTTTTGGCTTTTTCTGGCCAAAAGGCACTGCCAATGGAGCTTTTTGGGTAGCTGTTCTGACCCTGCCATTATCTTTCGGCTTTAAGTTGCTCACACCCGAGCTACCCTTCATCGATCGAATGGGGGTTGTTTTCATCCTGACCTCACTGGTTATGATGGGCGTGAGTTATTTTGACAACCGACATGAATTTAAACTGGATAATGCAACCATAAAGCGCGCTTCTATTCACTTTTTCATCATGTTAGTACTGGCACTGGGTATGCTTGTCGCCAAAAATATGGGACTTGATTTTTATTCAGCACCCGGAAAAACCCTGGTTCACCTCCTGGCTTTTGAAGGATTTGTCTTTTTGATTACGCTTCTTAAACCTCTTAAGGCCTTTGAAAAAGGAATTCATTATGACAAGGAACTCTTTAAGACCAGTGCGAAATTTAAAGTGGGAGCTTTTAGCATTGCACTTATTCTGGTGATTCTATATACTGTATTCTGGTAATGATCATGCATAAAAATATAAAACAAAAATTTAAATCATTGTACGGTGGTGAACCCACCTTGTTTCGCTCGCCCGGACGTATAAATTTACTGGGCGAACATACCGACTACAACGAAGGTTATGTGCTCCCGGCAGCCATCGATAAAGAGATTATCTGTGCTATAGCGCCAAACGGCATGCCGGTAATCAGGTTGCACGCACTGGATTTAGGTAATAGCTTTGAAATAGAAGTCGATAAAATCAAACCCACAGATAGCGGATGGGCCAATTATATTCTCGGAGTAGCTGCCCAATATAGAAAAATGGGAGTAACCATTCAGGGCTTCGATGCTGTTTTTGGTGGTGATATTCCCCTTGGCGCAGGTTTATCTTCTTCGGCAGCATTAGAATGTGCCTTTGCTTATGCTTTGGATCAATTGTGGAATACCCAATTGCAAAAGCTGGAAATGGTAAAAATGGCTCAAATGGCTGAGCATGAATATGCCGGTGTAAAATGCGGAATCATGGATCAGTTTGCCAGTATGTTTGGAAAAAAGGATCATGTTATTCAACTCGATTGCCGCTCACTTGATTACAGCCATTTTAAAATTGCATTGCATGATTTTGAATTGATTTTATGTGATTCACATGTCAAGCATTCTCTCACCTCCTCTGCATACAATGAACGAAGGGAGCAATGTGAAGAAGGTACGAGAATCTTAAAAGGCCAATTCCCTGAGATCAATTCCCTCCGGGATGTAAAACCAGAGCAACTCATCGCTATGAAAGAGGCTGTAGATCCACTGGTTTATAAAAGGTGCAGTTATGTGGTACATGAAAACCTGCGGGTATTAAAGGCAGTGGAAATGCTTGATGCAGATGATCTGAAAGGTTTTGGAGAACTCATGTATACCACACATCATGGTTTAAGTATCGATTATGAAGTGAGTTGCCCTGAACTCGATTTTTTAGTCAATTTCACTGAAACCCTCGAATTTGTACTGGGATCGCGTATGATGGGAGGTGGATTCGGAGGCTGCAGTATCAACATCGTAAAAAGTAGCCAGGTTGAAGAATTTATCGATAAAATATCGAAAGCGTATAAGCAAAATACAGGCATAGATATGTCGGCCTACAGGGTGAAAATTGAAAATGGCACTTCCAAAATATCCGAATAAACTAAAAGAGAGCCACTATGCACGAGCATAAATATATCCTTGGTCTTGATGTTGGAAGTTCATCTGTTAAGACCACCTTATTAGACGCTGAAAGTGGAAAAGTGGCGGCTTCTGCAACTTTTCCAGCACAGGAAATGAAAATAGAAGCCCCCAAAGCAGGGTGGGCAGAACAAGACCCTGAAGCCTGGTGGGCAAATATTAAACTCGGTATAGCTTCGGTTATTAATAAATCCGGTGCATCGGGTGCAGATATTGGCGCGATTGGCATTTCTTACCAGATGCACGGTCTGGTACTTGTGGGAAAAGACCATAAGGTATTGCGTTCATCAATTATATGGTGTGACAGCCGTGCCGTGGAAACCGGTAACAAGGCATTTCACGGAATTGGCCCTGAATATTGTTTGAATCATTATCTCAACAGTCCGGGTAACTTTACCGCCAGTAAGCTGAAATGGGTTAAAGAGCAACAGCCAGAATTGTTCGAGAAAGTTTACAAAGCCATGCTTCCGGGCGATTTTGTAGCCATGAAGCTTACAGGTGAAATCAATACCACCATCTCCGGATTAAGTGAGGGTGTATTCTGGGATTTCAAAGAAGAAAAAATTGCAGATCGCTTGTTGCAATATTACGGCATTGAACCTGGACTATTGCCCGAGGTGGTTCCAACATTTTCTATCCAGGGTAAAGTAAGCGCCGCGGCTGCCCGGGAAACTGGATTAAATGCGGGAACCCCTGTCTCATACCGTGCAGGAGACCAGCCAAATAATGCATTTTCCCTTAATGTACTCAAACCAGGTGAAATTGCCGCAACGGCCGGTACCTCAGGGGTTGTATATGGCATTATTGACCAGGCAGCCTATGACCCAAAATCAAGGGTAAACACCTTTGTACATGTCAATCACCAAAAAGAAGCCGCGAGATATGGTGTCCTGCTTTGCATAAACGGTACAGGAATACTCAACAGCTGGATGCGCAATACACTCTTTGGAGGCAATTACTCTTACGAACAAATGAACCAAATGGCAGCAGAAGCGCCGGTAGGGTCTGATGGCCTTGTTTTCATGCCTTTTGGAAATGGTGCTGAACGAATACTTGAAAATAAAGAGCTTGGCGCAGGTCTTCATAATCTCAACTTCAATATTCACCAAAACTCCCATATGCTACGGGCTGCTCAGGAAGGGATTGTTTATTCATTGAATTTCGGATTTAACATAATGAAGGATATGGGAATGCCACTCAATACCGTAAGAGCCGGCCATGCCAACATGTTCCTCAGTCCGTTATTCAGAGAGGCTTTTGCCAATACCACCCAGACCACAGTAGAATTGTATAACACCGATGGTGCACAGGGAGCCGCCCGGGGTGCCGGAATAGGCGCTTCAATATATGCCAATACAGAACAGGCATTTACCGGCCTTGAAGCCATTAAAACCATAGAACCCGATGTAAAACTAAAAGATGCTTATGCTGAGGCTTACCAATACTGGTTGTCTTTTCTGGCATCCTAAAACCCTTTTTTATTATGAGCAACAAATCATTTTTCCCGAATGTAGACAAAATCAAATTTGAAGGTAAGGATTCAAAGAATCCTATGGCTTACAGATTTTATGACGAAAACCAGGTGGTAGCTGGTAAATCCATGAAAGACCATTTCCGCTTTGCGGTTGCTTACTGGCATAGCTTCTGTGGTACCGGTGGAGATCCTTTTGGACCAGGCACCAAGCATTTTCCATGGGACACAGCTTCAGATCCGTTAAAAAAGGCTCAGGACAAAATGGATGCGGCCTTTGAATTTATCGGTAAACTTGGTATCCCTTTTTATTGTTTCCACGACTTTGATATGATCGATGAAGGTGGCAGCATTCAGGAATCTGAAAAAAGACTGCAAGCCATAGTGGATTATGCCAAAGGCAAACAACAGGAAACAGGTATTAAACTGCTTTGGGGTACAGCCAATGTTTTCAGCAATCCAAGGTATATGAATGGCGCTTCTACCAATCCCGATTTCAATGTAGTAGCATGGGCCGGAACACAAATAAAAAATGCCATTGATGCTACCATTGCCCTCGGTGGTGAAAACTATGTATTCTGGGGAGGCCGCGAAGGTTATATGTCGCTGCTTAATACCGATATGAAACGCGAAAGAGAACATCTGGCTACCTTCCTCACCATAGCAAAGGATTATGGAAGAAGAAATGGTTTTAAAGGTACATTCCTGATCGAACCCAAGCCAATGGAGCCCACCAAACACCAGTATGATTATGACACCGCAACCGTTATTGGTTTCCTCAAAGAATTTGGACTCGACAAAGACTTCAAGGTTAATATTGAAGTAAACCACGCCACACTGGCAGGCCATACGTTCCAGCACGAACTTCAGGTGGCTGTTGATCAGGGTATGCTGGGAAGCATTGATGCCAACCGGGGTGACTACCAGAATGGTTGGGATACCGATCAGTTTGCCATGAATTACCTCGAACTGGCCGAGGCCATGCTCGTTATTCTGGAAGGCGGCGGAATCAAGGGCGGTGGTGTAAATTTCGATGCTAAAACGCGTAGAAATTCAACAGACCTTGAGGATATTTTCCTGGCTCACATCGGAAGTATGGATGCTTTTGCCAAAGGCCTGCTCATTGCCAACGATGTGCTGGAAAAATCAGAATATAAGAAAATGCGTAAAGAACGCTATGCGTCCTTTGATGCAGGGCAGGGTAAAGCCTTTGAAGAAGGTAAACTCAAATTGGAAGACCTCCGAGAACATGCCTTGAAAGTTGGTGAGCCAAAGCAAACCAGCGGCAAACAAGAATTGTACGAAATTATACTGAACCAGTATATATAGTTTTATTATTTGAAAAAATTCGGCCGGCAGGAGAGAAGCCCCGCCGGCTTTTTTTATTTTTACCTTTCTCAAAGTATTATTTCAAAATGGCGCGTTACATCAGTTTTCTATTATTTGCTTTACTTATCCTGCCTTCCTGCCAGTCTGATAATGAAAAGCAGAACAAAAGACCCAATATAGTTTTTCTTATATCAGAAGATAATTCCATGCATTATATGGATTTATTTGATCCAATGGGCGTTTCTACGCCTCAGATTCAAACCCTGGCCGAAGAAGGCGTGGTATTTGAAAATGCCTTTTCCAACGCTCCGGTTTGTTCGGTTGCCCGCAGCACCCTCATCACAGGAACACTTGCGCCACGTACCGCTATGCATATGCACCGGAAAATTCAAATGGCTCCCATGCCCGAAGGGCTTGAAATGTTTCCAGCCTACCTTCGCAAAGCTGGATATTATACCACCAACAACCAAAAAAAGGATTATAATGCCATAGAAGCCGATGATGTATGGGACGAATCATCAGGAACGGCTACATGGAGGAACCGACCCGAATCTCAGCTGCCTTTTTTCCATAAAGAAACTTTTATGGGTTCTCATGAAAGCCGCCTTCATTTTGATCCTGAAATAATGAAAACCTATTCACCTGCCGATGATCCGGCGGATGTTTCTGTATATCCCTATTACCCTGACACCGATATGTTCAGGTTCACTATAGCCTATCACCGTGACAGAATCAGGGATATTGATGTTTGGGTGGGAGAGGTTATTCAACAACTGCGCGAAGACAATCTGCTGGATGATACATTTATCTTTTATTTTGGAGATCATGGAGGGGTTTTGCCCGGCAGCAAAGGTTACCTGTACGAAACCGGCTTGCATATACCCCTGGTTGTTTACATCCCTGAAAATTATCGCCATCTCGTGGATCATTTACCGGGAACCCGTTCTAAAGGTTTCGTGAGTTTTATTGATTTCCCGGCTACGGTGCTTAATCTTGCAGGGCTACCTATACCCGAAGCCATGGACGGCAAGGCCTTTTTGGGAAAAAATCTACGTGAAAGTGTGGAAAAACGAGACGAAACCCTGGGATATGCAGATCGATTTGACGAAAAATATGAAACCGTAAGATCACTGCGAAAGGGTAAGTGGAAATACATCCGGAGTTATCAGCCATTTTATCCCGATGCATTGCACAATAATTACCGGTATAAAATGGCCGCATTTTCTGAATGGAGAGAATTGTATTATCAAAACAAACTCGATTCAATGCAGGCGAAATTTTTTCAGCCAAAGCCCGCAGAAATGCTCTTTGATGTTGAGGATGACCCTCTGGAACTGCATAATCTTGCGCAGAAGCCTGAGCATCAAGGCACATTGTCGGACATGCGAAAAAGATTGAATGGTAAATTGCTCGAACATCGCGACCTTGGACTGATACCCGAAAGCATCTTACTGAAGGAAGGTATCGACAATCCCGTTTCCTATGGTGAAAAGATGGCAGAAACGCTTGGAAAAATTTTGCAAATCAATGACCTGGTTTTTCATCCTTTTGAAGAGGTAAATGCCACATTGGAAGAAAATCTACGTAACGGCAACACCCTGGAAAAATTCTGGACACTCAACACCATGTCTGTATTAGGTCCGAAAGTTACTGCCTTACTGCCCTTGGTTGAGCAAATGGCTGAAAATGAAGAAAGCCTGATTCGATGGAAAGCGGTTGAATGCCTTGCCATTGCAGGAAACCGTTCACCGTTCTTAGCCTTGAAACAGTTGATTGCGGAGTCTGATGATCCGGTGGAGAGCCTTCTCATGCTTAACTCACTGGTGTATTTCAAAGATCATTCAGGCCATCACTATCCCTTTACAGAGGATGATATTAACCCTGGCGCTTCCATCACGGAGGTAGAAAGAAGAATACAATACCTGAAAGGTACCTGGTAGAGCTTTCAAAGTATTGTAGAAAATAATTTTATTCGATAAAATGCCTGAACACCATGAGATACATTGATCCATCATCGTTAATGGTTTTGACCATAGCAGGGATGCTGTTTTCCTGTTCAGTTGAACATAAAAATGCTCAAGACGAAACCAGACCCAACATCATATTGATCATGGCTGATGACCTGGGCTTTTCTGATATTTCTTCTTTTGGAAGTGAAATCCCAACGCCTAATATAGACCGTTTGGCAGAGGAAGGTATTCGATTCAGGCAATTTTACAATATGTCGAAATGTGAGACAACCCGTTCAGTATTATTTACAGGACATTACCAGGGTAATTCTGCATCTCAAAGCATCGTAGGACTGGCGAGAAATGCCGGTTATACTACCTTACACTTTGGTAAGGAGCACTTTCAGGATTGGGTGCCAGCACATTGCTATGCCACAGAAACCAATGAAAAATCCCTTACCTTCTGGGCTACCACGCAATATTTTGTTCCAACGGAGGATGAGTTGGACAAGCCCTTTATACTCGATGGAGTTGAAACCGATCCTAAAGATCTTGACTATGAAACCGAGCCCTTCTTTAAAACCGATGTTTTTACCGATTATGCCATCCGATACCTGGATAAAGCACTTGAAAAGGGGAATCCGTTTTTCTTGACTTTACCGTATCATGCGCCTCATTATCCGCTTCAGGCAAGGGAGGAAGACATAGCTCGGTTCAGAGGAAAGTATCTGATTGGCTGGGACAGTGTAAGACAAAAGCGCTACGAAAAAATGATTGAATTGGGTGTGTTGGATGCTTCTTATCCCTTGACTGAACCCAGCAGTAATATCAATCGATTCAGGGGGCATCCAAAAGATAACGATGATATCCGCGCTAAAATACCGCTGTATCGCCCGTGGAACGAGCTTTCTGAAGATGAAAAAGATGCACTGGATCTGGAAATGGCAGTGTATGCGGCCATGGTTTACCGTATGGACCTCAATATAGGCCGGGTATTGGATTTTCTGGATGAAAGAGGCATCGCCGAAAACACGATTGTGATGTTTCTTTCAGACAATGGCGCTTGTCCATACGACAGCAACCGCAATTTTGACATTCCTCCCGGAGGGGCAGATTCATATCGTACCCAAACCGCTGCCTGGTCTAATGCATCCAATACACCGTTTCGGTTTTTTAAACAATATGGCCATGAAGGGGGCACACACACCCCTTTCCTTATTCGCTGGCCTGCTGTTATTAAAAATGCAGGAACTTTTACCGATCATCCGGGACATGTAGTTGATATCTTTCCAACCTTGCTTGACGCTACCGGGGCAACCTACCCGATGAGCTACGAGGGCAAAGAAGTACTGCCCCTCGATGGCCGCTCACTGCTGCCGGTTTTGCAGGGAAAAGAAGCAGACCCTTCTGAATTTTTTATTTCAGGGCATACCGAAAGATTTCGAATGTTCAGGAAAGGGGACTGGAAAATCGTGCGTACCAACGGAGAAGCATGGGAATTGTACAATCTGAAAGATGACTTAACAGAAATCACCAATCTCATTGAGCAGTATCCTGAAATTGCAAAGGACTTGCTCGATCATTACGATGAAGTGAAAGAAAGGCACAAAAATAGAGCGGAAGGCGAATAAGCTTCAAACTGTATTTTTCATTTTTTAGTTCATATCGATGATTCCCACCAGCTCAAAACAGATCTGTCAAAAAGCTAATGTCTGTTACAAATGAAAGGATTCCGAAAAGTGAAAGATTAATCCGGAAGAAATGGCCAGTTGGAATCAGGTTTGTGTGCTTCTTCCATGATTTTTCTTATTTTTTCAACAATCTCAGGATGTTGCCCGGCTATATTGTTGGTTTCAGCATCGTCGACCTGCAATTCATACAATTCTATAGGCGCATCTTTTTCCGTTTTCACATTCAGTCTAACCCCTTTCCAGTCCTCCATTCTTACCGCTTGTTTGCCGCCTTGTTCGTGAAATTCCCAATAAAGGTATGGATGTTCTTTCTGAGGTTTGCCCAGCATCTCCGGTAAATAGGAAATACCATCTATATCTTTTGGGGCTTCGACTCCTGCAAGCTCACAGGCTGTGGGCAGAAAATCCCAAAAGGCTGAATTGTGAAAGGTTATAGAACCGGGCTCGATTACGCCGGGCCAGCGTGCTATAAAGGGTACCCGTATGCCTCCTTCATATAAATCCCTCTTAAATCCCCGCAAACCTCCATTGCTGTTAAAGAACTCCGGATCGTGACCACCTTCTCTGTGCGGACCATTATCGCTGGTAAAAAACACAATGGTTTTCTCATCGATATTCAGTTTTTTCAAGGTTTCAATAAGCATTCCAATATCGTGGTCCATTTTGGTTACCATAGCTGCAAATGCTGCCCTAGGCTTTTCCTGGGAATCATAGCGCTGATGACGGGGGCCCCCAACATAGGGTGTTTCGTCGAATGCATCTTTAAAAGGTTCCATATATTGTTCAGGGATAACCATTTCAGCATGCGGTATGGTTATGGGCAAATACAGAAAAAAAGGATTGTCTTTATTTTGCTCAATAAACTGAAGTGCCTCCGCTACAATGAGATCATGGCTGTAAGTGACATTTTCTTCATAATTCTCCGGAAACTCTACTTTTTTGTCATTTTTCCACAAATGGGTAGGGAAGAAGTAATGCGCCTGACGCTGGCATAGGTAGCCATAAAAGTCATCAAAGCCCTGTTTATTGGGGTGACCTTCCGATTCGGGCCCACCTAAACCCCATTTTCCAAACATACCGGTTGTATATCCAGCTTCCTTAAGCGCCTCTGCGACAGTAAGGGCTCCTTCTTCAAGTGGGTGTTGTCCTTCGGGCTTTATTTCACGGTTGCCTCTGATGCCTGTTCGCCCGGTATGCATACCCGTCATCAACGATGCCCTGGATGGCGCACATACAGTGGCGCCGGCATAGTGTTGGGTAAACATAATTCCTTCTCTGGCCATAGCATCGATAGAGGGTGTTTGAAATCGTTGCTGTCCATAACAGCTTAAATCTCCGTAACCCAGATCATCGACCATGATGTAAATGATATTTGGCTTAAGGGGTATGGCGTCTTCTTTTTTTGCATTGCAGGAAAACCCCATCAAGGCCACTAGGAGCCATGCAAACCAGACATAACATTTTTTCAGTGTATTCATATTATTCAATTTCAAGGGTTGAAGCGGACCGTTTCTCCGCGGGAAATGTTAAATTCTTGTTTTTTATCGCCATAGCAAAAAGTTGCTTTTCCACCGACCGGAGCGTTAACATCTGCGTACAGCAATTTTCCGTCTTTCCATTCCATACTTATTTCAAAGTTTCCCCTGGCCCGCAGCCCCTTAACTTTTCCAGTAGGCCAGGCCTCAGGTAAGGCAGGTAATAAATGAATACAACCAGCATGGGATTGCAATAATATTTCAGCAACACCGGCAGCGCCTCCAAAATTACCATCTATCTGAAACGGAGGGTGGTCGCCAAATAAATTATCGTGGGTCGATTTTTGCAACAGGGCAAGCAGATGATGATATGCTTCATTGCCATTGAGCAGGCGCGCATAAAAATTAATAACCCAGGCGCGGCTCCAACCTGTATGGCCACCGCCATGTGCCAGTCTTTTTTCTATGGTTTTTGCCGCAGCTTCGAAGAGCTCTGCTTCATCAGAGGTTATCTGGCCGCCGGGGTGCAAGGCCAGTAAATGTGACATGTGCCGGTGACCGGGTTCATATTCTTCGTAATCTTGGATCCATTCCATAAGGGTGCCATCAGCACCGATTCGGTTGGGAGGAAGTTTTTCAAGCGCCATTTGTATCCTTTGCTGGAGGCCATTTTCATCTCCCAGTATTTCAATAGCGCTCAGGCAATAGTGAAAAAGCTCTCTGGCAATTTGTGTATCCATATAGGGGCCATAGGTCAGTCGATGTTCTTTGCTGGTTTTTGGATCGACATAGCTGTTTTCCGGAGAGTAGGATGGGGAACTCACCAGATACCCGTCTGGCGATTCAATCAGAAAATCAAGTACAAATTCAGCCGAACCTTTGAGCATAGGCCAGGCGATGTTTTTGAGGTAAGTTTTATCCTGTCCGAATTCAAAATGGCGCCATACAGGAAAGGTCATCCATGGTCCACCCATTGGAAAAGTACCCCATTGTATGCCGTCATGAAGCCCGGTGCGCCCGTAGATATCCAGTACATGATGAAAAGTCCATCCCGAAGTACCATACATTTCGCGGGCTGTCACCCTTCCGGGGACGGCATTTCGTCTGACAAAATGATATAAGGGTTCAAGGGTTTCAGACAGGTTGGCCACCTCGGCATGCCAGTAGTTCATTTGCAGGTTGATATTGGCATGATAATCAGAATTCCATGGTGCAGTCATGTGATGGTTCCAGATGCCCTGTAAATTGGCAGGCAACTGTCCAGGGGCTCGGGAACTGCCCAGGAGCAGATAGCGTCCGTATTGAAAAAAGAGGCTAATCAATCCATCGTCATTAAGGCCTGATTTTACATTTTCCAATCGCTGCACTGTGGTAAGGTGTTCATGATCTTCATTGCCGATGACCAGCTCTGTTCTGCCCATAAAGGCATAATGATCATCGATATGGCTCGATTTTAAAAGTGTATAGGTTTTATCAGCGGCATTTTCAATGATGGCGTGGCAACGGCCGAGCGGATTTACTTCCCGGTTAAAGGTCAGGTTTTCAGCGTCGTAATCAGATGCGCCGGTTATTAGTATCATAAGGTTTTGGGCATCTTTCACCCGGATGGATTTGTCAAGGGCTTCTGAAGCGCCCCCATCAGGAAAAACCTTCACCATGGCAGCAAATTTCAAATGAGCGCCCCCCGGTCCTTTGGCCGGCAGCTCCTCATCAATAATTTGCCCTTCCATTACCAAAATATTGTCACCGGAAGTGTAAAACTTTGCGTCTTTTTCCCGGTCAAGTGAAAGGTCTACATTGATTTTCTGCTTTCCTTCGGCGCGCAGGTATATTACAATTACATCATCGGGTGCTGAGGCAAAAGCCTGATAGTGCATACTGCCCAATGGGGTACGATATGTGGTTGTGTGAAGTCCATTCATCAGGTTGAGTTCACGACGGTAATCACTCACCTCACGATGGTCAAATTTCATTTGCAAATCCATTAGAGGTTGATAAGATCGTATTTCGAAAGGGGTTGCCAGTAAAGCTTTTTCTGCAAGCCTCAAAGCTTCATCGTTTTTCCCCTCAAAAAGTAATTGCCTGATCTTCGGGAGATTTTCCAGGGCCAGTGGATTGTTGTCGTTGATGGGAGCACCGGCCCAGATGCTTTCTTCGTTGAGTTGAATTCTTTCTGTGTATGGATCACCAAATATCATAGCGCCCATTCTTCCATTGCCAATGGGTAAGGCCTCCGTCCATTGCGATGCAGGTGATGTATACCAAAGCTTTTGATTTGGTCCGGAAATGTCAAATTCGTTAACAGCATCTTTTCCCGGCTGGCAGGCGGACCAAATGAAAAGAATAAAAATGAAAAACAGGAGATATTGGGTCTTCATAAAGTTAGATTGCGTTTCTGATTATTGCGGTGCCTAAGATAAAAAATATGTCTTAGTGAACTCAGGATTTGTAAAAATTAATGTGAAGATATCCGTTTGACATTGCCTGAAGATCCCTTGCCACATTGTTCAAATCGGTGAGAATAGGAAAGTTATTTAACTGATTTAGCTATTTTTGCCCCAAACGGCTAAGATATTGTAAGATGAAAGTTTACCTGGTTTTCTTTTATTGTGTTTCACTATGTATTTCGCTTTCTGTTTCAACGGTCAGGGCACAGGCAGCGTTAGAGGGTTCTTTGATTTTAGATGTCTACGATCAAATTCGGGAACCACTTTTGCATCAAAGAAGATTCAGTCATTCTGAAATGGTCCCACTGGTAGAAAAGCTGAGACATCGCCCAGGCATACAGGTTAACAAAGTGGGCCAGAGCCTCGAAGGAAGATCAATACATCTCATATCGATAGGGAAGGGGCCTGTACGTGTTTTATGCTGGTCACAAATGCATGGAGATGAACCCACTGCCACCATGGCATTGTTTGACCTTTTTAATTTCTTTTCAGATGATGATGCTATTCTGATAAAGGAGAAACAGGCCATCCTGGAAAAAATAACTCTATATGCCATACCAATGTTGAACCCTGATGGTGCGGAGCGTTTTCAGCGCCGGACAGCGCTCGATATAGATATGAACCGCGATGCCCTGCGCTTGCAAAATCCGGAGTCGAGATTGCTTAAAAGCATCAGAGATAGTTTGAAGGCAGATATTGGCTTCAACCTTCACGATCAGGGCAGAGGCCATAGCGTAGGTTTTCCTCCCAGGCCGGCAGTTATATCACTTCTTGCTCCGGCTTATAATGAAGTTAAGGACATCAATGAGGTGAGACTGGCGGCCATGCAGGTATGCGCCTCCATCTACGATAACCTCAAGCACCATATTCCCGGACAAATAGGTCTTTATGACGATACTTTTGAACCCCGTGCTTTTGGTGACAATATGCAAAAATGGGGTACCAGTACGATTTTAATCGAAAGCGGTGGCATGAAAGGAGATCCTGAAAAGCAATTTGTGCGTAAGCTTAACTTTCTGGCAATGGTTGGAGCATTGGCGTCTGTAGCATCAGATAATTACAAAAAATTTGGTCTGGAAGATTATAAATCAATACCTCCTAATGATTTTGCAATGATGGATTTGATCATCCGTGAAGCAGTTATTTCGTATATGGGCAATGATTTTACGGTAGACCTTGGCATCAGAATCAGAGATATTGCCCCACCGGATTCTTCGAGTCTTTATCGAAAGGCATATATAGCCGATATCGGCGACCTTTCCACCTTTGCCGGATATGTTGAAATCAATGCCAAAGGCATGCATGTAAAAGCCGCCAGCTATGTTGAGATTAATAAGGAAGAGCTTAGTTTTATCCGGGATTTTGCAAGCTGGCTTGAGCAGGGGATTGGATTTGTCACCGGTGATGAATCCGTTCAAGAATCAATGAAAGGCACACCTTTTATTTTTATTTCAGAAGCGCCTCCTCAATCACAAGATGCTTTGAAAATTGGCGATGACGCTACTTTTATTCTTGAAAAAAATGATCAGTTGAAATACACCCTTGTAAATGGCGCAATTTTTCATTCAGAAAATAAACAATTCTATGATCTTGATGGTAATCTTCAGGAGACAAGGATAAAATAAATCCATGAATAAATCCAACAGAGGCGGTGAGTGGTGGATGCTGAAAATGGCGTGGAAAGATGCGCGATTTAATATTGGCAGACTGATACTTTTTATTTCTTCCATTGTGATTGGTGTTGCCGCCCTGGTGGCCATCAATGCTTTTAACCACAACCTCCAGCATGATATAGATGTGCAAGCCAAAGAACTGCTGGGTGCTGACCTGGTAGTAAGCGGACAAAGTGATCTTGAAAAAGACAGCAGCCTGATTTTTCTCGATAGTCTTCGCAGGGATTATGCCAGGTCGGCCCGTTTTGCTTCGATGGTATTTTTTCCGGCTACGGCACAGTCACGGTTGATAAGGGTATTGGCGCTCGAGGGAGATTTTCCTTTTTATGGGAATTTTGAATTGGAGGAAGGAGGCAGGCTTGATCGTTTTCGGGAAGGTAATTCTGTACTGATCGACGAAAGCCTGGCTTTGCAGTTTGGAATTCAAACCGGAGATTCGCTACGACTCGGACAGGGCCAGTTTGTGATAGACGGTTTCGTGACCGATTTTCCGGGAAATACAAATATCACCACAACCTTTGCACCTACGGTTTATCTGCCCTATACTCGTCTTGAAGAAACAGGGCTCATACAGTTTGGAAGCCGCGTTGATTACAGCCTTTATTACAGCATGGAGGAGGACGAATTGAAAGCAGCGCTGGAACGGCTAAAACCACTGGCCGAGAGAAGCGAATATTCCTATTCTACCGTTGAAAGTCAGAAAGAGAATCTTAGCAGGGGCTTCCAGAATCTTTACAGATATTTTAGTCTGCTGAGTTTTGTGGCCCTGGTGCTTGGCTGTACCGGAGTGGCCAGCTCTGTCTACATTTACGTTCGTGAAAAGCGAAATTCAGCAGCCATTCTCAGGTGCCTTGGTGCTAGCGGCTGGCAGATTTTTAGAATTTTTTTCTACCAGATCGCGGTTCTGGGGTTTCTGGGAAGTATAGCCGGTATTTTTACTGGTATAGCTATTCAATATTTCCTTCCTGCGATTTTAAGCGATTTTCTTCCGGTAAATGTTGAGGTGTTTCTATCCTGGCCAGCTACCTTCATAGGCCTTATAACCGGTATGTTCATTTCCTTACTCTTTTCCATGCTACCATTAAATAGCATACGTTTTGTTTCGCCTATGGACTTGATTCGGGATTCGGAGTCAACAGAAAAACGGAATTCTGCTTTTTCATGGGTGTTGATATTTTTAATTGCTCTTTTTCCCCTCGCATTTGCAATATACCAGAGTTCTGACTGGAAAAAGGGCACTGCTTTTTATCTGGGACTGGTATTAACTTTTGTCTTGCTATACATCATTGCAAAAGTAATGATGTATTTACTTCGAAGGGTACTGGCATCAAGAGGATCGTTTATATGGCGTCAAGGCTTCTCAAATTTGTACAGGCCCAATAATCAAACACCGGTGCTGGTTGTCGTGATAGGCCTGGGCGCTTTTCTGATTTCGACCATGACCATTACCCAAAACAGCTTATTGAGTCAGGTTGAATTTAGCGGTGAAGCCAGAGAAAGATCCAACACCGTATTATTTGATATACAACCTTATCAAAAAGATCAATTACAGGCTTTTCTTAAACAAGAGGCTGTTGATGTACAGCAAATTGTACCTGTGGTTACCATGCGGATCAGAGATTTTAAGGGAAAAAGCACCGATGAATGGATGGAAGACAGTACAAGGGAAATATCACGTAGTGGTCTTACCCGGGAATACAGGGTAACATACAGAGACAGTCTGATCAATTCTGAAAAACTAATAAAAGGACGTTTTCCGGTACCATTGCATAGCAGTAATGACAGTATTCTTATCAGTATCTCTGATGGAATGGCAAACTGGCTTAAGCTTGATGTGGGAGACTCTATAGTTTTTAATGTGCAGGGTTTACCAATGAAAACATATGTTGGCAGTATCAGGGAAGTCGACTGGCAAAGGGTGCAAACCAATTTTATGGTGGTTTTTCCTGAAGGCGTTCTGGAGAGGGCCCCTCAGTTTTTTGTCATGACCATGCGGATGGATAGCAAAGAAAAGGCGGCAGATTTTCAGCAAAAACTGGTAATGAACTTTCCGAACATTTCTCTGATCGACCTGAACCTGATTTTGAGTACGCTGGATGATATTTTTTCAAAGGTGGCTTTTGTGATACGTTTTATGGCCTTGTTTAGCATTATTACTGGAATGATCGTATTGTCAGGGGCGGTGATCAATAGTAAATATGCCAGGTTAAGGGAAAATGTTCTTCTCAGGACTTTGGGTGCTGTAAAAAATCAGATACAAAAAATGACGCTGGTTGAGTATGGCTATCTGGGAAGTCTTTCCGCAATATCGGGCATCGCACTGTCTCTTATCTCTTCGTGGATACTGGCTGTTTTCTTTTTCGAAATAGCTTATAAACCAGGTTTGCCAGAGTTATTTATCATCTGGCTAAGTATAACCCTGCTCACTATGCTGATTGGATGGTACAATACACGTTCCATTTTAAACAGGCCACCGCTGGAAATTCTCAGAAAGGAAGTAATAGGATAAAGATGGTTTTGCGCTATTATTTCGGGTTTTTTTATATTTTTCGGAATAAACTTCAATGTCATGGTTAAATCGTATCTTTTTGCACTTTGTTTTGTGCTCGGAGTCGTGTCCTACACAGCTTGTGCACAAAAAGGCGAAATCTATTTACTCGTGAGGGCAGATGATATTGGCTTCTCCCGTTCTGCCAACCTGGCTTGTATCGATAGTTATACCAAAGGGATTGCAAGGTCGGTAGAGGTAATGGTTCCCGGTCCCTGGTTTGAAGAAGCGGTCGCTTTGCTGAGAGAACACCCTGACTATGATGTGGGGGTTCATCTGGTACTGACAAGTGAATGGACGGGATTGAAGTGGAGACCGCTTACCCATGCGCCCAGTCTTACCGATGAAGATGGTTATTTTCATCCCTTTATATGGCCAAATAAGGTAGAAGGTGCAACCTTTTTCAGGGAATCTGCCTGGAAACTGGAAGAAGTGGAGGCTGAAATGCGGGCACAAATTGAGCTGGCACTTAAAAAAATACCTCAAATTTCACACATGAGTTATCATATGGGCATGAACCAGGCAGATCCTGATATAAATGACATGTTGAAAAAGCTCGCAGCAGAATACAAAATCGACATCGATCCGGCTCGCTATAATGTGCAGCGTGCAAGAGGTTGGGAAGGCAGCCAGACAAGCCCGTATGATAAAGAGGAACGGTTTATAAAAATGCTTGAGGAATTGAAACCCGGCATTCATATGTTAGTAGAGCATCCGGGTTACGATGATGCTGAGATGAGAGGGGTCGGACATGTGGGCTATGAAAATGTTGCTGAGGATCGCAAAGGAGTCACCCATGTTATGACCAGTGAGAAAGTAAAGGAAGTTATTAAAAAAAGAGGGATAAAGCTCATATCATACAAAGACCTGCCTTCTATAAAAAATTGAAGAATTGAATTCATATTACGATGTTATTATAGTGGGCGGGGGACCGGGAGGTTCAGCTTGTGCGATTGAACTTTCTGCCATTGGTTTGTCAGTGTTGGTACTCGAAAAAGCTGCCTATCCCAGAGATAAAATTTGCGGAGATGCTCTCAGTGCTGATGTTATCAATCAGCTTCAGAAACTGAAAGTCAATCTTATGCCTCCCTTTCTCAATTTGGCTGAAGCCATGCCCTCCTTTGGTGTGCGTTTTTACTCGCCTTCAGGCGAAGCCCTGGATGTGCCCTTTACCGAAAAAAAATCTGGTCATGCACCGGGCTATATTATTACCCGAAATGATTTTGATGCCTTTCTTGCATCAGAGGTGAAAAAATGCAAGGAAGTTGAAGTCCTCGAAAACATGGAGGTTGAGCATATTCACTACCACAGTGAAGGATATGACATTAAATGTAAAAAGCAGATTTTTCACAGCCGTTTTCTGGTAGGTGCCGATGGCGCCCATTCCATTGTCAAAAGACACCTTATGCCTGAAAAACTCGATAGAAAGCACCATTGTGCAGGCGTTCGGGTGTATTATGAAAACATCTCTGACATGCACCCCGGGCAATTTATTGAACTGCATTTTTATAAAGAATTGATGCCCGGGTATTTTTGGATATTCCCTTTACCAGGCAATAAAGCCAATGTAGGGCTCGGTATCTTGTCTGATACGGTTAGTAAAAAAAAGATCAACTTATCTAAATTATTCATCGAACTCATCGAAGGACATCCTAATTTGAAAAGCCGGTTTCACAAAGCAAGACCGCTGGAAACGCCCAAAGGGTATGGCTTGCCATTGGGCTCAAAGAAAAGAAAACTCAGTGGAGATTCTTTTATATTGATTGGCGATGCCGCAGGACTTATTGACCCTTTTACGGGAGAAGGGATTGGCAATGCCATCAGAAGTGGAAGAATTGCCGCAAAATGGATCATCAAGGCATTTGAAATGAGAAAATTTGATGCGGGGTTTATTGAAAATTACGATAGGGAGGTTTACGATAAGATGTGGACAGAACTACGCATCAGCCGGCAATTACAAAACTTGTTGAAATACCCCTGGCTGTTTAATCTGGTGGTGCGAAAGGCAGGAAAAAATGATGCGCTGAGGGCTTTGTTAAGCAGTATGCTCACAGAGCTGGATCTAAAAAAAGAACTGATCCGGCCATCTTTCTATCTAAAATTGCTCTTCGGCAATTCTATTTTGGCACGAAAGTAGTTAGGCATATAGTCAAATCTTCAATCATTGGTGCAACAAAAATCAAAACCATGAGAAAGCTATTTATTTTAATATTTGTAGTCGGTGTTTTGGCCTTACTGGCGCGACATGCATGGTACACCTATCTTCCAAAAAAGGCTGCTGAACTTATGGTGAGAGAGGAGGCTCCAGCATTTTTTCCAGAACCTTTGCGGGAAAAAGTAAAATTTGTACAGCAGGAGGTCAGCGAGCACACCGAAACTATGCGAAAGTTTATTGAAAAAAACGATATTCCTGAGGAGGATGTGTTTGCTGTAATAGACAGAATACGATATAAAGATCTGGAGAATTTTTTGCAAAAAGCGAAAGCAAGGCAATACGAAAATGCCGATCAATTGTATGACCATATCATTGGGGAATTCAGGCTGGGGAATCTGCCTGTAGAGAGCTACAGGGATGAATTCAGAAATACCTATCAGCAAGAAAAGTTAGAAAGGGCCATAGCTTATTTTGAGAGAAATAAAAATGATATTCAAATTATGTTTCCCACAATGAAGGAGATGGCGAAAAGTCTAATAAAAACCCGTGGTTTTGATAAAGAGGCCATTCGGGAGCTTACTTTTTGATAACCTTCAAACAGGTATTACAATTAAGTTATCCCATAAAAAAGAGGCTGCCCACATAAATGGACAACCTCCCTTACTGCTATGAATACACTACTACACACTTTCAGCTCTTGCCTCTAAAAGCTTTCTAAGCATTTTCGAAGCAGAATCTGATACTTTTGAACCCGGCCCGAAGATGCAGGCAACCCCTGAATTGTACAGGAAGTCATAGTCATTGGCGGGTATTACCCCACCGGCTACTACCATAATATCTTCTCTTCCGAGTTTTTTCAATTCTTCAATCAATTGTGGAACCAAAGTTTTATGTCCGGCTGCCAGGCTAGAAGCGCCGACTACATCCACATCATTTTCAGTGGCTTGCCTTGCAACTTCTTCAGGAGTCTGGAAAAGTGGCCCGATATCCACATCAAATCCAATATCTGCATATCCGGTTGACACCACTTTGGCACCCCGGTCGTGGCCATCCTGACCCATTTTTGCGATCATTATTCTTGGTCTTCGGCCTTCAATTTCAGCAAATTTGTCGGCCAGCTCACGTGCTTCGCTAAAGCTCTTATCCTGACCTGATTCTGCCAGATATACACCTGAAATAGATCGAATTGTGGCTTTGTGTCTTCCAAAAACTTTTTCCATGGCATCTGATATTTCACCAAGAGAGGCATTTTTTCTGGCTGCCTGTATGGCCAGGTCCAGCAGGTTGCCTTCTCCGTTTTCCGCGCAACGGGTAATGGTCTCTAATGCCGAACGCACATCATCTTCATTTCTTTCAGCCCGCAGCTTTCTGAGTCGCTCAAGCTGGGCTGTCCTGACAGATGTGTTGTCAACTTCCAGCAATTCTATGTCGGTAGCTTCGTCAGTCTTGTATTTATTTACCCCAATAATAATGTCTCGACCCGAATCTATTTTAGCTTGTTTTCGAGCTGCGGCTTCTTCTATGCGCATTTTAGGCAAGCCGGTTTCTATAGCTTTGGCCATGCCACCCAATTCTTCCACTTCTTCAATAAGTTTCCAGGCATTTCTGGCAAGTGCATGGGTGAGATATTCAACATAATATGAACCTGCCCATGGATCAACGCCTTTGCATATCTGTGTTTCATCCTGAATATACAACTGCGTATTTCGTGCTATTCTTGCAGAGAAGTCCGTAGGAAGGGCAATGGCTTCATCTAATGCATTGGTATGCAGTGATTGTGTATGTCCAAGTGCGGCGCCCATAGCTTCAATGGCCGTTCTGGCTACATTGTTAAAAGGATCCTGCTCAGTAAGGCTCCAGCCTGATGTCTGGCTATGCGTACGAAGGGACATGGATTTTGGGTTTTTGGGATTAAATTGATTTACAATTTTTGCCCAAAGTAACCTGCCTGCCCTCATTTTGGCGATTTCCATAAAGTGGTTCATACCAATTGCCCAGAAAAACGACAGCCTGGGGGCAAATTTGTCAATATCAATTCCGGCTTGTATACCAGTGCGCAAATACTCAAGTCCGTCGGCAAGGGTATAGGCAAGTTCAATATCATTGGTAGCACCGGCTTCCTGCATGTGGTAACCAGAAATACTGATGGAATTGAACTTAGGCATAAATTGCGATGTGTATTTAAAAATATCGGCAATGATACGCATGGAAGGAGCAGGTGGATATATATAGGTATTTCGTACCATAAACTCCTTGAGAATATCATTTTGAATGGTGCCCGCCAGTTGTTCTGGCTTTACCCCTTGCTCTTCAGCAGCCAGTATATAAAAGGCCATGATGGGTATTACAGCACCATTCATCGTCATAGATACCGACATTTTGTCGAGGGGTATCTGATCAAAAAGAATGCGCATATCCATGATAGAATCTATAGCGACACCGGCCTTGCCTACATCACCCACCACCCTTGGATGGTCTGAATCATAACCCCTGTGTGTGGCCAGGTCAAATGCAATGGAAAGCCCTCTTTGACCAGCTGCCAGATTGCGCCGGTAAAAGGCATTTGATTCTTCAGCCGTGGAAAATCCCGCATATTGTCTTACGGTCCATGGCCGGGTAACATACATGGTTGAATATGGTCCTCTAAGATAAGGGGGTAAACCTGCAAAATAATCGAGGTGCTCCATTCCCTTAAGTACACTTTCATCGTAAATGGGTTTTACACCGATTTTTTCCGGGGAATCCCAAACCTGTGCATCGGGAGCGGCTACGACCCTGGGGGGCACCGTAGCTTTTATTTGATCTATTGTTATTTTTGAAAAATCTGGTTTCATTTTATTATTTATTTATGACCGATAGGAGCAAAAAGGCCTTTTATCGGGCAAATTGGTTCAGATTAAGTTAAGTTTTTCCTGGAAACTGCGTAATGTGCTTACCAATTCTTTTCGCAAATGAATAAAATCGTCTACACCTGCCGCCTGAAGCTTTTCAATGGCATCTGCCGGATTTCCCGCCACTATCAATAATGCCTCGGTATTTGCTGCGCGGAATTGCTTTGCAAAGACTTCACCATTTTCCATATAATCTTCATCTGAAGCACACATTACCACGATCTGTGATTTACTATCTAGGGCTTGTAGTACGGCTTCTTCCACTTTGTTGAGCGGTTTACCTTCTTCTATGTTAAAGCCCGCACATCCCAAAAAGCCACCAGAGAACATGGTCCTGGCCGTTTTCATGGCTGCGCTGCTTCCAAATTTAGCCAGAAAGACTTTCGGTCTGTTTTCTTCACCGTGCTTGCTGACATATTTTTCTGTATCCATGCGCATACTTTCTACAAGTTCAGCAGCACTTCTCGGGCGAAGCAACTGTAAGCCATCAGATTTTCCATTTGACAAAGCAAACAGAGAAGTATCAACTTTTTCTTTTGTATTCGGATACTCGTTGATACCAACAAGGATTTCCCTGCGGCTTGCAATACGCTTGTCCTTTTCGGTGCGTACGGCTTCAATTTCACTTTGAATGAAACCTTTTTTAAATGATTCAACAAAACCACCCTGACTTTCAACAGTGTTGAAAATTGACCATGCAGAATCAACCAATTTGTCGGTAATGGTTTCTATGTAATAAGAACCTGCCGACGGGTCGACAATCTTATCAAAGTAAGATTCTTCCTTAAGCATGTTGGGGATATTTCGCGAAATCCGCCTCGACTGCTGGTCGGGGAGGCCTATATATTCGTTGTATGGCAATATGCAGATGCTGTTACAGCCACCAATAATGGCCGACATAGCTTCGGTTGTATTGCGTAACATATTCACATAAGGGTCGAAGGTTGTCTTTGTCCATCTCGATGATTGACTGTGAATGAAAAAGTCACCGGGTTTAATATTGCCAACACCGTAGGCGTTTGCAACCTGATACAGTAAGACTCTAAGAGCGCGCAACTTGGCGATCTCCATAAAGTATTGTGTGCCAATAGAGATGTGAAATGATGTGTTTTTAAGCACCGTTTCTGCGCTTAAACCTGCCGCTGTGAGTTTGTCGAGATATTCTACCAGGGCACTCAGTGTAAAAGCAAGTTCCTGGGAAATGGTAGACCCTGCATCAGCAAACGGACTGCTGGAAACCGATAAACCAAAAAACTTTTCAATGGAAGCAGAAAATTCAATATTTTTCAATACTTCGTCAAAATCTTCCTGTGTAATGGTTCCGTTGGTGGTGTAGGAGGAAATTGGGTCAAAAATGATTCCGCCCATAAGTGCAGGAACATCTCTTTGCGCAGAAAGCCAATTTCTGACATCATTACATTGCGATTTGAGGCTCTTAAAAAAGACCGCGCAGCATTCCGGGTGAATGCCTTTCACAACTGCTTTGATATCAGCCTGATGATTTTCTGTAGTGTCAACCAAAATCCCGTCAGCTCCTGTATTCAGGGCTTTTTGTGCCATTTGATTGGCTTGTGTTTCAGATACCCTGAGGTCTGTTTTTTCAATATTGAGCCAGCCTCTTTGTTCGCCGGTAGGCGATGGATTTCTGGCAACAGACGAATGGTAATTCTTCAGGTAATCCAACCCATTGATATCTTCCTTTGTATATAAAGGTTGCAAATCAAAACCTTCAAGGGTTTTCCAAACCAGCTTTTTGTCAAAGTCAGCGCCTTTGAGGTCGGAAATTACCTGTGCCTTCCATTCCTCCTTAGTCAATGGAGGAAAATCTGCAAACAGTATATCCTCTTTTTTACCTTTCATAAAATTTAATTGTGTGTAGTTGAATATATTACAATACGCAATTTCCTGCATTAAGATATAGTACAGGAAGCGTCATAAAAATCAGAATGTAAAATTAAATTCAAATGCTTTGGGGTCTAATGATGGCAATCATTCGTAAATATGATAATTGTCATATTTTATTTTTACTAAGTACTTGGTTATTTGGCTTTTTTGTTTAGGGGCAAATTTGTGTGTATTTAAACGTAAATTATATTTTTTAAAGAATTTTTTCCTGTTTTGAGTCTGTAGGCTATAATATATGGTATTAAAAAAAGTACATTGATTTACGACTTTTTTGTTTTCCTTTTTTTAGGCAAATTTGTTTCCCTTTTCCGCCGGGGGTATCTGCCGGCAAGTTTTTTTTAACTTCTGAAATATGCAAACTAACGTTCAGACGGTATGGAATAATTGTCTTAAGACCATCAGGGAAAGTGTTGGTGAACAGGGCTTTAGTACCTGGTTTACCCCTATTAAACCCCTGAGGCTTGAAAACAAGGTCCTTACTATACAGGTACCCAGCCAGTTTTTTTATGAGTATCTGGAAGAACATTATGTACGGGTGTTGCGATATGCACTCGATAAGGAACTAGGCTCAGACCACCGACTTGAGTATTCTGTTGTAATTGATAAAGGAAACGCTCAACATAAGCCATATACCATCAACCTGCCAAACAAGGTGCTAACGGCAAACGGCCTTAATCAGGGTAACGGACGTGCAAGAAATTATTCTTTAAATAGTCCTTTTGACCTGCCTGAAATAGAACTGGCCAACCAGCGTTCATACCTCAATCCTGCCTATACATTTGACAGTTTTATTGAAGGTGATTGCAACCGTCTGGCCCGCTCTGCAGGTTTGGCAGTTGCGCAGAAGCCTGGTGTAACTGTATTCAATCCACTTATGTTGTATGGAGGTGTTGGCCTTGGCAAAACACACCTGGCTCAGGCCATAGGCAATGAAATCAAATCTGGTATCAACGATAAATTTATATTGTACATTTCTTCAGAGAAATTTGCCAATCAGTTTTATGAGGCTATTAAAAGTCATAAGATTCAGGATTTCAGCAATTTTTTTCTTCAGGTAGATGTATTGATCCTCGATGATGTTCAGTTTTTTGAAGGTAAGGAAAAAACCCAGGAAATATTTTTCCACATTTTCAATCACCTTCATCAGTCAGGGAAGCAAATCATAATGACCAGCGATCGTTCGCCAAGAGATCTTACCGGCCTTATGGATCGTCTTGTTTCCCGATTTAAATGGGGTCTTACCGCAGACCTGCAACAGCCAGATCTGGAAACGCGAATGGCCATTATCGAGCGTAAAATGCAGGCCGAAGGCATTACTATTCCATCCAATGTTATAGAATACCTTGCATATAGTGTAGATACCAATATTCGTGAACTCGAAGGTGTTTTGATATCTATGATCGCCAATGCTTCGCTCATCAAAAGGGATATCGACCTCGAATTGGCGAAGCAAACCTTAAAAAATATTGTACATGATATTGATACTGAAGTAGGTGTTGATTTTATTCAGAAGAAAATTTCTGATCATTTTAATGTCACCATCGACGAATTGAAAGATAAAACGAGAAAAAAAGATATAGTAATTGCCAGACAGGTAGCCATGTATTTTTCAAAGGAATACACCAACCTGTCTTTAAAATCTATTGGATACCATTTTGGAGGCAGGGATCATAGTACAGTCATACATGCCGTACAAGCCATCGAAGATATGTGTGATACAGATAGCGTGTTCAAAAGAAAAATTGAAGAGCTTCGAAAACAGTTAAAAATGAAAGTTGCCTGATTAGACGCTTCTGTAATTTCAATAATTATAAATATTTTGATATTAAATTTTGTTTTTCCGGCACATTGAATATTTTTGTGCTAAACAATTGGCGTAATAATGAATTCTTTCTGGAAAAATATATTGTTGTGGTATCGCCCCTGGTATGTGAGGTTGTGGATGTTTGCAGCCCTTTTGGTTTTTATAGCTTTTGTAGTAAATACTTTTATATTAACTTTTATGTCTGACCCTTTACATCAAATGATAATGCTAGCATTTAGTATGGGTTCTTTTGCTACATATTTGCTGGTATACGGATTTAACTGGGATTAGACTGTTTAACTGGCTATAGTTTGGATTAAAAAATTAAGGCCGGCGCTAGGCCGGCCCTAATATTAACCACTTTAACCTTACTACTTACTACTATGCTACTAACCTAAATACAAAACAAAAGTATCTATGATAGTTTTGCTATTATATTTAATGCTACTACTATCAAGAACGAGCCTAAAACTTATTTGTTTCATAATGAACAAAAAATCAAAAAATTTAATTTTTTTCTAATAATTATTGTCTCGAAATCTTAAGAAGCCTATATCCGAAAGGCTGTCTGAGATCTTGTAATATCAGTTTTTTAAATTCTTTTCATTCATTTGATCAATATTAAGCACGAATATTTGCACAAATAAAATATTTTTTGGTATTTTATAAATTATTTATGATTAGGTGAAAAATAATCTGCTCCAATTCCATGAATGAATTTATCCTCCGCTTCGGCACTAAAATTTTATTATCTCTAAGTTTGATATCAACTCATCTTTCCGGCCAATCAGTCAGATGGCAAGCCCAGGGAGATCAAATCATGACAAGGTGGGCTGAGCAAATCAATGTTGATAAAGTTCACTCGCACTATCCCCGACCTACTATGATGAGGGAAGAATGGATGAGTATGAATGGGTTGTGGAATTTTGCCATAGTTCCTAAGCAATCTGGCAAACCTGCCAGATATGATATGGAAATATTGGTTCCTTTTCCGGTTGAATCTGCACTTTCCGGAATAGGTCGCAGGGTTTCTGATAAAGACCTGGTATGGTACAAGCGAAGGTTTTTTATACCTGAAACCTGGTCGGGTAAACATATTATTCTTAATCTGGAGGCATCTGACTGGGAGACTAATATATTTATAAACGGAACGCTCGCGGCTACCCACCGTGGAGGGTATGATCCTATTAGTCTTGATATAACCGCTTTACTCAGGGAAAAAGGAGCGCAGGAAATTGAAGTATCTGTTTGGGATCCTACGGATCAGCATTATCAGATAAGAGGAAAGCAAAAATCCGAGCCAGGGGGTATTTGGTATACTCCGGTAAGCGGTATTTGGCAAAGTATCTGGCTCGAACCGGTTGGACAAGCTTCTTTAAGCAGGTTACATTTGGATGCTGATATTGATAAAAATATTTTGAGTGTGGGGGCGCAAACCCGCAACACCAATGTGGGCGATTCTCTATTGGTGGTATTGCGAATGCAGGCACAGGAGGTAGGAAGATCCACAGCTCCGGTTTTGGAGAAGGTTTTGCTAAATGTTCCTAATCCTCGGCTTTGGTCACCTGAAAGGCCATTTCTTTATGATATAGATGTTTATTTGGTACGACAGGGGTATATTATCGATAAAGTTACAGGTTATGCCGGAATGCGAAAAATACATGTAGATAAGGATGAAAGAGGTAAAGATAGAATTTTTCTAAACAACCAGGCATATTTTCAACTTGGATTGCTTGATCAGGGTTGGTGGCCGGATGGACTGTATACACCGGCTGCGGAAGATGCTTTTATACATGACATTCGAATGGCCAAACGATTGGGATACAACTTGTTAAGGAAGCATGTAAAAGTAGAGCCAGAGGTTTGGTATTATCATTGCGACCGGTTGGGTATGCTGGTTTGGCAAGATATACCCAATGGTGATGCTCACGCACCCTGGGAGCCGCCCAGTGGTTTAGACGGCGTAGAAATTAACAGATCCTTTGCATCTGCCGAACAGTTTAAAATAGAAATGGAAGCCATTGTTAAGGCCAGGAGAAATCATCCATCCATAGTAATGTGGATCCCATTTAACGAAGGCTGGGGGCAGTTTAATACAGTAGAGATTACGCAAATGCTGCAGGAACTTGATCCCGGACGGTTGGTAGGAGGTCCCAGTGGAGGTAATTACTTTCCCGTAGGGCATACCCGGGATCACCATCAATACCCGGGCCCCGGAATGCCACCGGCAGATCCTGGAAGGGCTTTGGTACTAAGCGAATTTGGTGGTCTTGGCTGGGCTGTAAAAGGTCACTTATGGAAGGGTGAAGGCTGGGGATATAAAACACTTGAATCGAGAAAAGCCTATGAAAACGCCTACATTTCATTGTTTGATAATATGGAATCCTTAATATCAGAAGGTCTTTCCGCTGCCGTTTACACTCAAATAAGCGATGTCGAAACAGAAATAAATGGAATTTTAACTTACGATAGAAAAGTATTAAAATACAGACCACGAAAAATAGTATCATTACATCAAAAATTTGCCGGCCCCATTAAATGAAATTTTATTTGATATCCTGAGCCAGCATTAAACAGAAAGTATATGTACAGTTTTGGGAAGTTAAGGTACATAATTTGTGGTCTTTTTACCGGAATTTGCATACTGTTGCCGAAAAATCTGTTACACGCCAGTAATACAGATCATTACGAATTGATTCATTATACCCTTAAGTCGGGTCTCTCAAATTTTCATGTAAACAGCGTTGTACGAGACCCATGGGGTTTTGTATGGATTGCTACAGCCTATGGACTTAATCGCTATGACGGTGAATTCTTTGAGACATTTTATCAAGACGAATCTGAAGGCCCTTGTGGTAATCATATCAAAAGCTTAGCCATTGATGATCAATACCGATTATGGATTGGGACAGAACAAGATGGAATCTGTTATTATGATCTTAAATCAGGAAAATTCAATAACTTATCAAGTCTTGTCTCAGCGGATTATATAAGACAGATGGAACTTTTTTCGGTAAATAGTTTATTGTATCATAACAACAGCCTTTGGATTGCAACCTACCGGGGCCTTTACTTACTCGATTTGACAAATAATACACTGATTAATTTGTCTGACCGTTTTCCCGGGTTGATTAATGAAAATGGAGACCTGGTAGTTTATGATATTAAACTTAGCCAAAATGGTCAGATCTTAATCGGTACTTCAATGGGTATGGGATGGATTGATGAAGGATTGGAACATTTTTTGGTTTTATCTTTCCCTAATGATCATGGGTTATATGTAACTGATATTTTATGTGATGTAAATGGATATCATTGGGTAGCAACACGCGGAGGTGGATTACTCAGAGTTGGAATAAGTGATCTTGAGGTTTCAAGGGTAGAGTGGATGCCAGAAGATGCAATTATCTGGTCGCTGGCCAGGGATACATTTAACAGAATCTGGATGGGTGACAATAAAGGTTTAAAAGTTTATGATCTTACAAACAAAGATTTTGTGAGTATTGCAGCTCTGAAAATTAATAAGCAGGCTCTGGAGGGCGTAGGTTTTATATCAATGTATGCAGATCAGGATGGTTTTATTTGGTCAGGCACCTATGCACAGGGTCTTTACATGTTTAATCCATATGCAAGTCCGTTTTATTTACTAAATGAAAGTACCGATCAAACCGCAGGATTAAGCTTTAACTCGGTGCTTTCTCTCAACATGATTAATGACTCTATTGCTGCAGTAGGCACAAGAGCAGCCTGGTTATATTTTGTCGATACTAAATCATGGAAAGTTGTCAGAAAAATATCGCTCAACCAAAAGTGGCAATATCAGGGTGATGTACTGGCCATCGAAAAAGTAAATGACAATGAATTACTTATAGGAACATACAGGTTTGGACTGGTTTTGTGTGATATGCAGGGAAATATCATCAGGCGATTTACCCGTGCAAATACTAATGGAAGTCTGGCCGATGATGACATCAGAACTATTTTTCCTGCCGGAAATGGAAAATACTGGGTAGGAACCAACGAGGCCGGTCTCCATCTTTACGACCATACAAAAGGTATAATTGAATGGGTTGATCCCTGGAAATTTGGAAACGGGATACTAAAAATAGTACCAGATCACATTGGAGGCTTGTGGATGGCCAGTTATTCTGGATTAAAATATTTTCATCCTGATTTTGAAGACAAATCCAGAAACCTTTCATATGTTCCCGGAAATCGGAATAGCATTAGCGGAAACCATGTTACCGACCTGGTATTGGTTCGTTCTAACCTTTTATGTATAGGAACCTATGGCGGGGGGTTGAACCTGTATGACATAGATTCCGATTCATTTATTCAATATAATGAAAAAGATGGCCTTTCCTCAAATATTATTACCGGCATCCTCAACGATAAAAATGGCAATTTATGGATATCAACAAGCTCCGGTATTTCACTTTTCTCCCTTGATTCATTGAAATTTATCAATTTTGGTTCCAGCGACGGTCTCAATGATGGCACATTTAATTTCAGGGCTTACACAATGAATGCAGATGGCTATATTTTAAAAGGCAGCAGCAGGGGATTAGTCTACTTTAAACCGGAAGAAATTTATACCAGAGTTGAACCAACCAGACCAGCCATCAGGGAATTCAGAATAAATGGTAAAATATTTCCCTTTAACAAATACCTTTTAGATTATCAGGAAAAAGTAATTTCGATGGATTATGATCGATCAGATGTTTCCATAGCTTTTAGTGCCTTAAACTTTACAAGACCCGAAGATATTCAATTCTATTACAGGCTATTGCCAAATCATGAAGATTGGATCAGTATTAACAAAAGCCGTATTTTGTCATTGTCTGCCCTTGCTCCGGGTTCGTACACACTCCAGATGAAGGCCGTAGACCGAAGCGAAATGGATATTGCTTTTGATCCGGTGCAATTGTATGTAAAGCCTCCTTTTTGGGACAGCCTGTGGTTTAAAATTTTGATATTATTGTTCATTGCAGCTATTTTATTTGTATTGTTTTTGTACAAAACGCACCAAACGCGAAAAATAAATGGTAAACTCAGTAAACTTGTAAGGGAGCGTACCCGAAAACTATCTAAAAGCAACAAAAAACTTAAAAAAGCTTTTCTTCAGATTCAAAATCAAAAAGATGAAATACAAGCTCAGAATGAAGAACTACTAAGTCAGAATGAAGAAATAATGTCTCAAAGAGACAATTTAGAACAGCAAAGAAATGAACTTGAAGTAGTAAGGCTTCAGCTCGATCAATCAAATAAAAAGCTGCAGAACCTGAATACATCTCTTGAAAACAAGGTAATTAAGCGCACTGAGCGGCTTCTTAAGGTAAACACTGAACTCGACCGCTTCGTATATAGTGCCTCTCATGAGCTTGTATCTCCTTTGAAATCAGTAAATGGATTACTAAATCTGATAGAAAAAGATCCTGTTAGTTCCAATCAGGAGACCTATTTTCAACTCATTAAAGGCAGTATTGCCAAGCTTGAAAACCTGGTTAAAAATCTTCTGGAATATTCGCGGAACAGCAATATCTCTCTTGAATATGGCAAATGTAATCTCCATGCTCTGGTAGCAGATATACTCGAAGATAATAAATTCCTCAACGTAAACGTGGTTTTGGAAAATGAAATTCATAAAGATGTAGCTGTTTATACCGATCAAAGAAGGATTAAAATTGTGCTGGGCAATATCATAACCAATGCTATTAAATATGCCGATCTCAATAAAGCCAGCCCATATGTAAAATTACAACATGTGGCAGAAAACGGATATCACAAAATTAGTATTGAAGATAATGGCACAGGTATACCTGTTGATTATCAGGACAAATTATTTGACATGTATTTCAGGGTTGATACAGGCGTACCAGGTTCTGGTCTGGGGCTGTATATTTCAAAAGAAATTGTAAGTAAACTCAAAGGTTATATTAGTATGAATTCAAAACCCGGAATAGGATCTGTATTTACAGTGCATCTGCCAACTGAATTCCCCAGTGACTAAACACTCATTTATTTCCTTGCTTCTAACTGTTATCGAAGAAATGCTTGTATTTATAAATTTGTAAATAGCAAGTTTTTATATAATTATTCCAACGCCGGATGATGTGTTGGTGAAAATATTGTCTCTTACATTACTTTACATCAACATATTTTTTAGATTAGCAACAATATTTTTTACTCAAATGTAAACCCTTAAGTTAAGATGGAGAATATCAATAAAAACAGACTTTTTGTTGCCAGTTGTCTGGCCCTGTTGGTGACATCTATGACTTTTGCCATCAGGGCAAAAATCGAGCATGTTTTCAACGTTGAATATGGTTTGTCAAAGGTAGAGGTAGGATGGGCCTTTGGTCCGGCATTCTGGGGCTTCACCATTGCTATGTTTGTTGGAGGCTTAATCATAGACCTTGTAAAAACCCGTTCAGTGGTATGGTCGGCCTTTATTTTGCACTTTGTAGGCATTATTGTGCTTATCATTGCCAAGGATAAAACCACTTTGTTTATGGCTAATGTTTTTATTGGTTTAGGCAACGGTGCAGTGGAAGCGGCCTGTAATCCTTTAGTGGCTACCATTTACCCCAACAATAAAACGCAAATGCTCAATAAGTTTCATGTATGGTTTCCCGGTGGTATCGTGATAGGAGGCTTGCTTTCTTATTTCCTCATAGACCAGATGGGCCTTGGTTGGCAGGTATTGGTTGGTTTACTGTTTTTGCCTTTGGCCATTTATGGATACTTATTTTTCGGGCAAACGATACCAGAAACGGAGCGCGTAAGCAGTGGAGTTTCTTATAAAGATATGCTGAAAAACGTTGGTGCGCCATATACCATAATACTAACTGTTCTTATGATGATCATAATAGCATCAATGGGTGGTGTAAATGTTAACTTTTCTTCTCCTGTAACCTGGGGCATTTTGGCTTTGATAATTGTTATGGTTTTTGTTGAGGGACGCGTAATCAACAAAATTACCCTGCTCTTTCCTTTTATTTTATTGTGTATGTTCCTTACAGCTTCAACAGAACTTGGAACTAACCAGTGGATCAATGCATTACTGGAAAATAAAGGTATTAATCCAATGATTATTCTGGTTGTAATTACAGGTATAATGGCGGTAGGAAGATATTTTGCCGGACCTTTGGTACATAGATTAAATCCAACCGGTGTTTTGCTGGCATCTTCTGTATTATCGGCTATTGGATTGTACTGGATGAGCATTTCAGTAGGACCGGTGATTACCATGATGGCAGCCATTGTATTTGCCTTAGGTATTTGTTATTTCTGGCCTACTATGCTGGGTTTTGTTGCCGAATATATACCTAAAAGTGGTGCCCTGGGTTTATCGATTATGGGTGGTGCCGGTATGGTAGCGACATCTATGGTATTACCTATTATGGGAGGTTGGCTTGAAACCGCCGGTGAAAATCAGGCTTTGAGTTATATGGCCATTATTCCGGTGGTGTTGGTAGTACTATTTATACCCTTGTATTTTTATATGAAGGGTAAAACCTCTGGCAGTTCTTCCGCACATTAGTTTTTGCATCATTAATATATTGATCTTAATAAGGTCGTCTTTAACAGGGCGACCTTTTTTCTTGTCCGTTCATGCATTTTATTCCAAAGAGTAGAGCAGGATTAAAATGCTTTACGATTTATTTAAAGAACCCCATCTTGCTGTTTTTTTCTCTTTCTTTATAACTTTGCTGAACTAACTAACTAACTAATTATAAGATGAAACGTAATTTGATTTATGCAGTGGGCTTGCTGTTTGTTTTTTTCAATGCCTGTGGTCCTGCTGAAAAAGATAAGAAGTCTATGAATCCTTTTTTTGAAACGTACAATACCCCCTTTGGGGTACCTCCATTTGATATAATTGAGGTTGGGCACTTTAAACCTGCCATTGATGAAGGTATTAGATTACATAAAGAGGAAATCCATGCCATAGCTGAAAACCAGGCCGATCCGGATTTCACAAATACCTTACTTGCCCTGGAGAATGCCGGTGAATTACTCAGTAAGGTTACAACGGTTTTTTACAACCTCAATTCGGCCAATACCAATGATCAGATTCAGGAACTGGCCAAAGAAATTGCTCCTGAGTTGTCAAACCATAATGACGATATTCGTTTAAATGAAAAACTTTTTGCAAGAGTAAAAAGAATTTGGGATACAAAGGAAACGCTGGGCCTTAACAAAGAAGAACTGAAGCTTCTGGAAAGAAATTATAAAAATTTTGTTCGAAGTGGCGCCAACCTCAATGAAGAGGATAAAGATAAGCTTAGAAAAATAAACCAGGAATTGTCGGTGCTTACTGTGCAGTTTGGTCAAAATGTTTTAGCTGAAACCAATGCCTACGAACTGGTAATTGAAGATGAAAAAGACCTTGCCGGACTGCCTGATGATTTACGGGATGCAGCCTCACAGGTTGCCAGCCAATCGGGTAAAGAGGGTAAATGGGTTTTTAATCTTCAAAATCCAAGCGTAATGCCTTTTCTTCAATATGCAGAAAGCCGGGATTTGCGTAAAGCAATCTGGGAGGCTTATCAGGGAAGAGGAAACAATGACAATGCTGACGACAATAAGGAAATCATTGAAAAACTGGTGCGCCTTCGTATGCAAAAAGCCCAGTTGTTGGGCTACCCTACCCATGCCCATTATGTGCTGGAAGAAACCATGGCTAAAAATCCTGAAACTGTTTATGGTTTTCTGAATGACCTATGGACTCCTGCGCTGAAGGTGTCAAAGAATGAAGCACAGGAAATGCAGAAAATGATAAGCGAAGATGGGTACAGTTTTGACCTCGCACCATGGGATTGGAGATACTATGCCGAAAAAATCAAAAGGGAAAAGTATGCTTTTGATGAGCAGGAAGTGAAACCATATTTTAGTCTGGATGCCGTGCAGGAAGGTGTTTTTATGGTGACAGAAAAACTATTTGGACTCACTTTTAAGAAAATTGATGGTATACCTGCCTACCATGAAGAAGCTGAAGCTTATGAAGTTATCAATGCCGACGGCCAGCACCAGGGGGTGCTGTATATGGACTTTCACCCTAGAAGCAGTAAAAGAGGAGGAGCCTGGATGACAAGCTACAGAAGACAAAAATATGAAAATGGTGTACGGGTTGCTCCTGTTATTTCTATAGTTTGCAATTTTGCCCGTCCTACCAGTAATGCACCGGCACTGCTTACATTTGATGAAACGCGAACCTATTTTCACGAATTTGGGCATGCACTTCATGGTTTGTTATCAGATGTAACCTTTGAAAGCCTCGCAGGCACGTCGGTTCCCAGGGATTTTGTTGAATTGCCTTCTCAAATTATGGAAAATTGGGCAGGAGATCCTGAAGTTATGAAAATGTATGCAAAGCATTATAAAACCGGTGAAGTAATTCCAGATGAGCTTATAGAAAAAATACAGAGTGGAAATAAATTCAATCAAGGTTTTGCCACAGTGGAATATCTGGCTGCTTCTTTTCTCGACATGGATTTTCATACCTTGCAAAGCCTTTCCGAGAAAGACGTAAATACATTTGAAAATGTCTCGATGAAAAATATTGGTTTAATCGATGAAATCATCCCCCGGTATAGAAGTACCTATTTTAACCACATATTCTCCGGAGGGTATTCATCAGGTTATTACAGCTACATTTGGTCAGGTGTACTCGACACCGATGCATACCAGGCATTTAAAGAAACTTCGCTCTTTGATAAGGCAACGGCTAAATCCTTTGTCGATAACATCCTTTCAAAAGGAGGTACAGGCGATCCTATGGAAATGTATATAAAATTCAGGGGAAGAGAGCCTTCTACTGAGCCTCTCCTCAGAAAAAGAGGATTGTTGTAGAATATTGATATTGGCAGTCATTGGTATTTTAAAATATTGAAATGACTGCCATTACTTTAAAATTATATTATTTAAATACTGAAACATGAGACCATTAGTTTTAAGAAGTACCTTGTATTTATCAGTTCTAAGCCTGATATGGCTGGTTTCCTGTGGTCCTGATAAAAAAGCAGAAGACCGCGATGCACTATATAAAAGCATGATGCAAGTGCATGATGAAGTGATGCCCGAAATGGGAACCATCAGCAACCTGCAAAAACAGATCAAAGAAAAACTTGAGGGTCTGGATGAAAATGCTGAAAATTATGAGGCTGAAAAAAGCGAACTTGAAGATTTACACCAAGATCTGAAAAATGCCCATGATGGTATGATGATGTGGATGCGTCAACTTAAAAGAGGAAATGACCTTGAACAAATGCCGCATGATGAAGTCGTAGCATACCTGAAAGATGAGTATGAAAAAATTTCTGAAGTAAAAGACATGATGTTGCAAAGCATCAACGATGCCAAAAACTATCTTAATAAGTAGTTTTTCTGTTAGCAGCTTACCCTGAAAAAAAAGATTACCTGCTCAGCCATTTTTCGAAAACGAGTGAAGGTAATTTTTCAGGGTTGGCTGTTTTTTGCAAAATGTACTCAACTTCTGTACTTTTTTCGGCCTGGCAGGTTATTTCATGTATAATTCCAGACCTTGAAAGAAGAATCTTCACCTCATCTCCTGCTTTGTAGTTTTGCATTAATTTGCTAAATGTATCGTTTCGCACCCTGAAACCATCAATGGCCAGGATTTCATCATCGACATTTATTCCAGATTTCCATGCAGGCCCGTCTCTTAGCACCGTTCGGACTACCATATTTGCCGATATATATTGAAAGCTAAAACCGAGCGATGCTGATTTGTTTTCACTGTTTAGATCAAAAAGGTTTAAGCCCGCTTTTTCAAAATATTTTTCAAAATCTATCTCATCAGTACCATAGATATAAGACTCAAAAAAATCACCAAGATCTTTCCCGGCATATCTTTCAAGATATTTTTTGACATCGTTTTCATTGATGCCCGCATCTTTTCTCTTATAAAATTGCTGATACATTTCTTTTAAGACATCATTTAAGCGATGTTTACCCATAGAATTAGATATTATTTCAAGGTCGAGCAAGGTGGCAAGTACTGCTCCTTTGTTGTAATACGACACCTGAGAATTATTGGAATTTTCATCACGTCTGTAAAACTTTATCCAGGTATCGAATGAAGACGCTGCTACTGATTGAACCTTTCTTCCGGGTGTATTCATCAGGGTGCTGAAATTAAGGGCCACTCTTCTGAGATATTCTCTTTCAGACATCAGTCCGGCCCTTTTCAAAATAAGGTCATCGTAGTAGCTGACAAAGCCTTCCATTACCCACAAAAGTGGAGTGTATTGCTCCTGATCGTAATCATAAGGAATAAAAGCAGCAGGCCGCAATCTTTTAACAAGCCATAGATGAAAATATTCATGTGCTGCCAGTGATAAAAAATTAAGATAACTGTTTTCAGGCCCGTATGACCATCGGTCAACCTGTAAAACAGTGCTGTTCATATGTTCTAAGCCACCACCTCTGCGGTCAAGATTGTGCACAATGTAAACAAATCTTTTATTGGGGTTTTCTCCGAATATTTCCGTGCAAACTTCGGCAATCTGGCTCAAATCAGATATGATTCTTCTTGAATTGTAGTTCCCGGGTCCAACCATTGCAAGTTCGTGTTCGACACCTGCAGCATTGAAGGTAAATACTTCATGATTTCCGATTTGTATTGGAGAATCTGCCAGTTCATCATAATTTTGAATTTTGTAAATCCATGATGATTCCCCTTCCTTTTGCAGACCTGTACTGATTTTTTCCCAATTTTTATGGGGATGTATAATTAATCTGGCAGGAAGATTTCGAAGGTAATCAGCATACATAAATACATTGCTTCCATTTACAAAGGCAAAATCTTCATCTACAAAACTGGTTCTTACCGTAAGGTCAAAGGCATACACCCTGTACCGGATCACCAGAGAACTGTTTCTGCCATTAATTATTTGCCAGCTATTTTTATTGGTTTTCGAAAATTGCAGCGACTTTCCCGTTGAAGTTTCTACATGAAAACCCTCAATGTGGCGTGGAAACTCTCTGATCAGGTAAGAGCCCGGTGCCCATACAGGCATTTTCAACAGCAATTCTTGTTTGTCATAGCCGCTTAACTGTATTTCTACTTCAAGATAGTGGGTTTGCGGTTCTGGCATACTTAGTTTGTAGAGCACTTCAACTTTTGCATAAGTGCCTGTGTATGCTATACATAAAATGGCGATGATAAGGAACAAAGACCAAAAATGAAATCTTTTCATAAATAAGGCTGAATACATAGGGCTAAACTCTTTCTTATAGAAGGGCAAAGAAATACAATTGCGGCAAATAGACAAAAAAACCGTCAGTTAACATTAATTTGTTTAACTGCGGTTTATTGATGGATATTTAATGAATAATTTGGTTGGTGTTAAAAGGGGATCAGGAAGCAGCATTTATGGCAGGATAAAATGAGTCATCAACCGAAAGGTAATCCGACGCTCTGTAAGCTTTAATATCATATAGTGTAAATTCACTTGAATTTAACCAAACTTCGGCATAGAAATCTTCTACCTTAAAAAGTTTTATCATCATGGCGCCTTCCATTTTCCACTCCAGGAATACCCCGTTTTCCTTGACTGCACTGGCCTTGGTTTCCAGGGACAAATTTTTAAATTCGTTGTATTGCATTGTACTTTTTTTTGATGAAACATTCCGAAACTTATGAAAAGACTGATGCTTTTTCAAATGTCTTTTCCAGGTATCAGCACATATGTAATGTTTATATCTACCTTTACTTCAAAAGGTGTTATATATAAACACAGCAATTAATCTTATCGAATTTTGGCAAAAAAGGTTACTTAAATTCGATCTTTTTGTTTTACAGAGTATCATGACATCAATCTTACAATCCAACGGGTACTTCTGAATTCTCCCAGAATGGTTTTCATAAGAACCGTCATAGGAATAGCGAGGATAAGGCCGGGCACCCCCCATAAATAGCTCCAGAACATAAGCATAACCAATACCACGACTATATTGATGGAGAATGACTTGCCCATTAATATTGGCTCTATTACGGAGCCAAAAATAAGCTGTACCGCAATTAAGAGAAAAATTACCAGCACCAATGTACCAGGATGCTCAATTTCAATAAAAACCAGCAAGCTCAACAGAACCGTTACAACCACTGAACCAACCAATTGAACAAAATTCAGAACAAATGCGAGTAATCCCCAAAATAATGGAAAGTTGATGTTAAAAAAATAACAGATCAAACCGAAACTCAAACCGGTGCAAAGACTCATTAAAAACTTAACTTTTAAAAATCGGGTAATATTTTTTTCAACCGAAACGAAGGTTTTAATGGTCTGGGTACTTCCTCTGGAAAATAATTCTTGTATGATCATTTTAAAATTCAGGGAACCCGCAAGGAGTAATACCAAAAAGAAAACGGTCATAAGCACCATTACAGCAGTTTTTTGAAGCATGGCAATTGTATTGCCAAATTCACCAAAAATAATTTCACTTATTTGCTTGCTCTGCAAAATGTTCTTGATTGTACTGGTAGTGTCAGGGTTTTCCTGTATACCAAGTATTTCCAGATAAGGCGCAAATATTGTAGCAATTTTTATATCCAGTTTATCATACAGCTCACGCTTTCCCATATTGATTTCATGGCCTGATAAAACAACGAGTTTATAAATAATCAATATTGCAACCGTAGTCGTGGCAATCACTATGGCAACCGCCATCAATTTTGGAAAATTTTTCTTCTTTAACCATCTCATAAGCGGGCTGTACAACATACCTATGAATATGGCAAACATGAATGGGATAAAGATAAAAGACAATACGTCCAGGATGTAGAACAAGATAGGGATGACTATAATCATCAATAATTTGTTCGTGGTAGTTATTTCGTTCATTCGCATTTCCTAAGCCCTGTGAAAAAGTAAGGAACCCTGTTTAGACAAATCCAAAATTACGATATAAAAGCTGATAAATCATGTTAAGGATATGTTGTTTTTATTTACTATGCTGGTATTTTCAGGATTGTATTGCATGGTAATTACCTTGCGGCCATATACCTCGACAATTCTATATCCCCGGTAGTCTACTCCCCAGCTTCCTCCCAGGTGCCCGTCCCAGAAATAGGGTTTGCCATCGAAATATTTTACGTCATCCTCCTGATGATCATGCCCATGGAAACTGGCAATTACATTGCTATTTTTATAGGTATTTATTAAAGCTTCATCACAATCCACACCGTGCTTGGTCCATTTTCTCTGTGAAACGTGTTGAATTACAAAGACACCTTTGAGTTTTTTGAAATCATTCAATTGGCTTTTTATCCAGTCATAATCAGAACATAGATACTTGCCCTGTGCATTGGCGGTATCGGCAAGAATAAATCCGAACTTTTTAAAAATGAAGGAGTAATTTACGGGAGTCCCCCAGAGTTTTTCCCATTCTTCCGGTTCGACCCTGTCGTGGTTTCCCCTGCACACATAATAAGGTACAGGCAGCTGATCCCAGACCTTTTTCAATTGGGGCATAAATACCGGGTCATCGTGAATAAGGTCGCCATTGAATATTACAAAATCCAATTGATTTTTTTGTTCGAGTTTCATCCATTCGATAAACTCTTTATGGTATTGCTCATAGTTTGTGTCAGGTTGCCCGTAATGACCGTCTGAGGCAATAATAAACCTGATTCTCGGTGAACTTTCTGAAAAGGCCTGATTGCCTGACAGATATAATCCAGCTGCACCAATGGTTTTGATAAAATAGCGCCTTTTCATGTTTTAGATAGTATGCAAAAAAAACTACTGACAAGTAAATAATACAGTTATTGCTTAGGGCAAGCAAAGTAAAACAAATGATGATACATATAAAAATTACCGGAATCCACACTGGGACGCCGGTAATTTATGGAGGTATTTTATGAATATTTATATTTGCCCGGCATAGGTACCGGTTCTACCGGATTATCGCCAAACTTATATTCAGCTGGACCTTGCCGCTGGTTGAGATTCATGGCAGTTTCCCAGTCGATTTCATGGCCACTGTAACAAACTTCCCTGCCCATAATTGCAGTAAGAGTCGATTCGGCAATTTGCCTGGCTTCATTAATGGGGTTTCCCGATCTTATGCTTTCTATGAGTTTTTCATGTTCTACCTGGTATGGGTTATTTCGTTCACCTCTGAACCGCCAGTTTCCTTCAGAAGAGGTATAGCCCATAGTTCTGTAGGCAAAAGTAGCCCGCCCTTTACTGCCAATAATTACATCATCCACAAAATTGGTGCAACCATTGATTTGACGGTCGAGCGCGTAAACTGTTATATCGTTAGGGTATTCATATTGAACGGCAAAGTGATCATATACATTTCCATATAATTTCGGATCTGTACGTACTTGCCGGCCACCTATACCTACAGCCTTGAGTGGGGTAGATTGTAATACCCAGTTGATTAAATCGATAGAATGAATAAATTGCTCAACAATAATATCGCCTGAGAGCCAGTTGTAATAATTCCAGTTTCTGAGCTGGGCTTCCATCTGAGTCCATTCGGGTTTAGGTTCCACCACCCAGATTTCTCCTCCCAACCAACGTGCCACACCTGATCTGATTTCCCCGATGGCGCCGTTTTGTATATGCTTAACATTATCAGCCATGGCATTATCATACCTTCTTTGGGTTCCCGCGCCGATGGCCAGACCTTTTTGTTTAGCCAATTCGCCAGATTCAATTACAGAACGAACCCCTGCTGAATCAACGCCGGCTGGTTTTTCCATAAAAACATTTTTGCCGGCTTCGATACATGCCCGCAAATGCATAGGTCTGAAATGCGGTGGCTCGGCCAGAATTATATAATTGATTTCAGGTACCTGCAGTAATGCTTTATACCCATCAAAGCCTGAAAAACACATCTCCTGACTAACCGGCATACCGACTTTTTCAAGTTCTCTTTTACATGAAGCTATTCGATCAGGAAATAAATCTGCAAGTGCAATGATTTTTACATTTTTGGCTTGTGCTCTGGCTCCCTCTAAAGCAGATTCAGTATGGTATCCAAATTCAGGATAGATAATTTTGGTTGCAGCATTTAAAGCATCGAGTGCAGCTCCTGTTCCCCTGCCCCCGCACCCGATCACACCTATATTGATAGGATCATCGTTTACTGCCCTTGCGGTGATAATATTGGGCACATGCATAGACATGGCAAATCCTGCCAGTCCCGCACCCGATTTTTTAATAAATTCTCTTCTGCCAGGCTGGCTCGCCGAATTTAGTAATTCACGGGCTTTTTCATTGTTTGAAATCATTCTGCATTTTTTTGAGTTATGCATCTAATTTAGAGTATGTACAGCAAAAAAGAAACAAGCAAATGTTTTTTTTAATTTTCAATTGCTATATTGGTGAAATGAAAACGCAGCCATTGATTAAATACCTGCTGTTTGCCGGCCTTTTCTTGTTTTTTGCGGTCCTGGTTTATCAGATAAATCTGGAGCAAAAGGTCGACTATAATGCCGAAGTTAAACCTTTGCTCAATAAGTATTGTATATCCTGTCATGGAGGCGTGAAGCAAAGTGGCGGATTTAGTCTTTTGTTTCAGGAAGAGGCATTTGCACCTACTCAATCAGGTGTCGCGGCCATCATTCCCGGCCATCCTGAAAAAAGTGAAATGATCAAAAGACTGCACAGCAATGATCCGGAAGAGCGAATGCCCTACAAAGAAAACCCACTTAGCAAGGAAGAAATTGATATTTTAACCCGCTGGATTAAGCAAGGTGCAGAATGGGGACGACATTGGGCTTATGAACCGGTAAGGCAACCAGAAATCCCTATTAAATACCTTAAATCATCTGCAGGCAAAAAAAATACACCAAATTCCAGTTTAAGAGAAGTAGACCTTTTTATTCTTAAAAAGCTTGAGGAAAATCAATTACAGTTTTCACCTTTGGCAGATAAAAAAACGCTTTTAAGACGTCTCAGTCTGGATATAATCGGTATGCCGCCCCCTGATCAAATAGCAAATGATTTTCTTAATGATTCAGACGATAGCGCTTATGAAAAACTGGCAGATGCCTTGCTGTCTACTGAAGCCTTTGGAGAAAAATGGGCAACTATGTGGCTCGATCTGGCCCGCTATGCCGACACTAAGGGCTTTGAACGTGATGGCCACAGAAATATCTGGAAGTACCGCGACTGGCTCATCAGGGCTTTCAATGAAGACAAACCCTATGATCAATTTCTTACTGAGCAGCTTGCCGGAGACCTATTGCCTGATCCCGATGAAAATAAATGGATTGCCACGGCATTTCACAGAAATACCATGACCAACGATGAAGGGGGTACCGATAATGAGGAGTTTAGAATTGAAGCTGTATTAGATCGCGTTAATAATACCTGGGAATCAATTATGGGCACTACTTTTGAATGTGTTCAATGTCACAGCCATCCATACGATCCCTTTACGATAGAAGAATATTATCAATTTTACGCTTTTTTTAATAATACCCGTGATGAAGATACCTTCGATGATTATCCGCTGCTGCGTCATTTCAGAAGCGAAGATAGTCTAACACTTGAGCGACTGATAATTTGGCTTACAGAGAATTGCGATGATGAAAAATCATCTGAAGTACTGAAACTATTACGCACCTGGCAGCCGTCCTATAACTCTCTGACAGCCACTGATTTTATCAATAGCGAATTGGCAGATACCAAATGGCTGGTTTTCAGGAATAATGGCATAGCCCGACTGCCCTCGGTAGACCTCAATGGCAAAAAAATACTTATAACAAGGTTCAGAAATTTGCAGGATGGCGGCACCTGGTTTATGCGGGCCGGGCATCCAGATGGACCAGTATTGAGATCTGTTGCATTGGGTAAGTCGAACCGTTCATGGTATATCGACACCGTTAGCTTTACCCAAAGCCATGGCATCCAGGATCTATATTTCAGTTATCATAACCCCGGCATTACCAATCCCGATGCCAATGCCCTCATGTTTGACTGGTTTTTCTTTACAGATTTTCTGCCTTTTGAAGATAATCAGGAAATGGCTGATGCTTTCTGGGAACTGCTTCGCCAGAAAACACATACAACGCCTGTAATGATGGAAAATCCGGCAACCATGCAACGAAAGACACACGTTTTCATCAGAGGAAGTTGGCTGGAAAAAGGGGAAGAAGTATATCCTGATGTTCCTGCAAGCCTGCTTCCCTTGCCAGAGGAAGCGCCGGCAAACCGTTTAGGAATGGCGCTTTGGATCAGCGATAAAAACCACCCCCTTACTTCGCGGACATTTGTCAATAGAATATGGGAGCAGTTGATGGGGAAAGGTCTTGTTGAAACCCTTGAAGATTTTGGTTCCCAGGGTGCCGACCCAACGCATCCTGAGCTGCTCGATTATCTGGCATGGCATTTTATGCACGATCTAAAATGGTCGGTTAAAGGTCTGATAAAATCCATTGTTATGTCCCATACTTACCGGCAACAATCGGTGAATACAGAGGAAATGATGCGGAAAGACCCTTATAATATCTATTACGCCAGGGCACCAAGGGTAAGACTAACCGCTGAGCAAATCAGAGATCAGGCCTTGGAAGTAAGCGGGTTGCTCAGTGCGAAAATGTATGGACCGCCGGTAATGCCCTACCAGCCCGAAGGCATTTGGTTGTCACCTTATAATTCTGATAAGTGGGTTATGAGTGAAGGCGAAGACAGATATAGAAGGGCTATTTATACCTATTGGAAAAGAACAAGCCCTTATCCTTCAGCCCTTACCTTTGATGGAATGGCCCGTGAAGTTTGTGTCTCAAGAAGAATAAGAACCAATACCCCTTTACAGGCCCTGGTTACTTTAAATGATTCGGTATACGTTGAAGCTGCAGTAGCCCTTGCTTCACATATGATGGAAAAAGGCGCTGGTGATTTACAAAGAGCAATTAATGCAGGCTACCAATTGGCTATGCTGCAAGATGCTTCTTCTGAAAAATTGGCGGTTTTGCAAGGCCTGTACCATAATACGCTGAATGAGTTGAAAAACATTAATAATCCGTTATTTAATAAAGATAAGATTCATGAACCTGAGCAGGTGGCAATGCAAATGGTAGCTACGGCCATTCTCAATTTAGATGAATTCTTAACTAAAAACTAAGGAGTATCCTGAACGATGGGAAAGAAGGAAGATATACAGCAGGAAGCAAAGTTGAGATCCCTCGAGTGGGTCACACGAAGACATTTTCTAAAAGACTGTTCATTGGGCATCGGAGCAATGGCTTTAAGTGGTTTTCTCGGAAGCTGTGGTAGAAAAAGTGCCGAAGTATCTGGGATAGTACCGTCTGCAAACCGGCCATTGGCTGCCAGACCTCCCCACTTTCCGGGGAAAGCCAAATCTGTGATTTACCTGCATATGGCAGGGGCTCCATCACAACTTGAGTTATTTGATTTTAAACCCGAATTACAAAAGCTTGACGGACTTGCATGCCCTCCGTCTTTGCTTGAAGGAAAGAGATTCGCATTTATTCGTGGAGTACCGAAAATGCTGGGACCACAATCAAATTTTCACCAAAGAGGGCAAAGTGGTGCCTGGATATCTGATCACCTTCCGCATCTTGCGTCCATTGCAGATGAAGTAGCATTTCTAAAAGCGGTTCATACCGATCAATTTAATCATGCGCCGGCACAATTGCTTATGCAAACCGGCAGTCCCCGGCTTGGGAGACCCAGTATAGGCGCATGGGTTACCTACGGTTTAGGTTCTGAAAACAGCAACCTGCCAGGTTTTGTAGTTCTTACCTCGGGCGGGAATAATCCTGATGCCGGAAAAAGCGTGTGGGGGAGCGGTTTTTTACCTTCAGTTTACCAGGGTGTACAATGTCGCGCTGAAGGCGATCCTGTTTTGTTTATCAAAGATCCCGAAAATATAAACCGTAACATCAGGAGAGCTTCAATAGAAGCAATCAATGAAGTTAATCGAATGACTTATGAGGAATTCAGGGACCCCGAAACCATTACCCGCATTTCTCAATATGAAATGGCTTTTCGCATGCAGGCAACTGTGCCGGATGTAATGAATATAAACGACGAACCTGATTACATCCACCAAATGTATGGAACCACACCCGGAAGGGCCAGCTTTGCAAACAATGCCCTGCTGGCCAGGAAATTGGTTGAAAAAGGCGTCCGTTTTGTGCAATTGTTTGATTGGGGCTGGGATACACACGGAACAGGGGTAAGCGGATCAATCGACATAGGTTTGGTCAATAAATGCCGACAGGTTGACAAAGCCACTAAAGCACTGATAATGGACCTCAAACAAAGGGGTTTGCTGGAAGAAACACTTGTGGTTTGGGGAGGTGAATTTGGAAGAACACCTATGCAGGAAAATCGCGAAGGAAAAACAAATCCCTATAAAGGAAGGGATCATCATACCGAAGCATTCACCATCTGGATGGCTGGAGGCGGCGTTAAACCAGGTATCAGCTATGGCGAAACCGATGAAATAGGATATGCTGCCATTAAAGATCGCGTGGATGTTTTTGATATTCAGGCAACCATCCTCGACCGCCTGGGCTTTGATCACGAAAAATTAACTTATGACTTTCAGGGGCGTCCTTTCCGCCTGACAGATGTACACGGAAAAGTAATAAAGGATATCCTGAGCTGATATGAATATTTTATATTTTTTTGGCAAGTTCCACCCTTTGTTGGTTCACTTGCCTATTGGAATTTTACTTTTTTCTGTTTTTTTATGGTTTTTGGCTTTGTTGAAGAAAACTTTTTCCCTCGTACCGGTAATACGTCTGGGATTAGGGGCTTCAGCAGTTTCGTCTTTATTTTCAGTTGCTACGGGGTTTTTGTTACGGGCAAATGAAAGTTATCCCGATGAAATCATAAACCCCCATATGTTCATGGGCATTGCCCTGACTTTTTTATTGTTTTTCATTTTTAAAATCAGCAAAAGGTTATACAAATATCCGGCAGGTAGAAAGATTTTGTCCTTTTTATTTATCCTTTCTGCTATTTTTTTAATTATCACGGGTCATTTCGGAGGGATGTTAACACACGGTGCGTCGTTTCTGGTTCCTCCTCCAATACAGGAGTGGTTTGGCACTAAAGAAACTGAATCATTTGTGCTTAATGAAAACACCACCGTATATGAGGCGGTGCAATATGTTTTTAACAGCAAATGTCTTTCTTGTCATGGGCCGGTACGTCAGCGGGGAGGCCTCAGGATGGATGATTATGCACAACTCATAAAAGGGGGTAAACATGGCGAAGTTGTTCTTGCCGGGAACCCACAGGAAAGTGAAATTCTCCAGAGAATTTTGCTCCCACTTAATGATGAATATCATATGCCTCCCAGGGAACGTCCCCAATTGACTGATGAAGAAATTAAATTGATGTTGTGGTGGATTGAAGACGGACTCAAACCAGATGAAAATATTTATAAATCTACACTGCCTGCTGAATTGATTACTTTGATTGAAACAATGGCCAGGCCAGAAGAGGAAATAATAAATGAAAATTACCTGCCAGATTACCAGGTTCCTTTCGCCGACGCTTCCATTATAAAAGAGTTTGAGGAATTAAACGTTGTTGTGGTTCCCTTATCTGTAAACCAACCATGGTTATCTGTGAGCCTCGTTGTAACCAGGCAGGAAGATATTCATTCCGTACTTGAGAAACTGGTTTCTCTAAAAGATCAGTTGATCGAGCTGAAAATACAAGACAGGATTCTGAAGACTGAGGACCTCATGTATATTGGCAAATTAGAATCTTTGAGAAGATTGTATTTGACAAATTGTACCTTAAATGCTGAAACATCCCTGCAACATATTTCGCATCTTTCAGCTCTCCGGTACCTCAATCTTTCACATAATCAGTTGGAAAAAGACAATATTTTGCCATTTTCCGGCCATTCTGCTTTGAAAAACCTTTATTTATACAACAATAATATAAATGCGGAGGGGGCAAAAGCATTAGAGAAGCTGTTACCCGAAACCAAAATACTGGCCACTGGCTTTGATGTACCAACCTTTACCTCCGACACTACAGAATTGACCCCATAAGGCTATTTATATACACGTTCGAGGAGTTCTTCCATCATTTCAATCGTAGCCACTTCCAGAAAAGTTGGGCCATGGTGGTGACCAAAATTTCCGCCAATAACAACGACCTTATCTGAACTTTTTAATTTTGACTTATTTATAAGGGAATCTATGGCGGGTTTTAGGAAACCCATACGCTGATTGCCCAGTTCACAATAATTTACATAAACGCCATATGAGAGTGCCAGTTCACGCATGGTTCTTTTGCAATAGCATTCGGCAAAGATTAATTTGGCCCCCCGATACGCTGCAAGTGCCCGTATGGTACGTCCATTTTCTGTATCCGCTATTATTGCTTTGGCACCAAGCTCAACAGAAGCTCTTACAGCAGAATATGCCAGGAATGCTGATACTTCATTATTAACAATCGCCCGGGGTGTATCCCGCATAAGCGGTATAGCAGCTTCAACTTCAATGGCAATCTGGCTCATGGTCTCTACTGTCCTTTCAGGATATTTCCCATAAGCAGTTTCTCCACTGAGCATTACTGCATCAGCACCGTCGTATATTGCATTGGCCACATCGCTGATCTCAGCACGGGTGGGTCTTGGGTTGTTGATCATAGAGTGCAACATCTGCGTGGCAATAATCACTGGTTTTCTTCGCATGATACACTTGTCTACAATCATTTTCTGAACAATTGGAATTCTTTCCTGCGGAATTTCTACCGCAAGGTCTCCTCTTGCAACCATGATACCATAGACATGATCGAGTATTTCATCTATATTATCAACACCTTCCTGATTCTCAATTTTGGCTATCACTTTCATTTGAGAACCTCTCTCGCAAAGGATTTCCTGAACTTTAATTATATCTTCTTTATTGCGCACGAAAGAATGGGCAATGAAATCCACATCATTATCAACAGCAAAGTGAATAAAATCAATATCTTTTTGCGTTAGGGCAGGAAGTTTTACACTCACACTGGGTATGTTAACGCTTTTTCGACCATTGATAAAACCGTTGTTTTTCACCTCGCAGAGTAGTCTGTCACCTTCCTTAGCAACAACAATCATCTCAATATCACCATCATCTATCAAAACGCGACTGCTTATATGTACATCTTCAACAAAACCAGCGTAATTTACGTAGATGCACTCTCGGGAAGTAATACCAGCCGGATCGCCTTTCATATATATTTTGTCACCAAAAGTGACGGGTATGCTTTCTTCGGCTGATGTGGTTCGGATCTCAGGACCTTTGGTGTCGAGCAACAAAGCAATACGCTCTGAAACCTGCCTTACAGATTTTATGACTTTCAACGTGTCTTCATGAGTTTGATGAGCAGTATTCAGACGAACTACATTCATACCTGCCCTGCGTAAAGCCCTGAGAAAGTCAGGATCACAATTCTTATCTGATATGGTGGCTACAATTTTTGTTTTCTTCCTCATACGTTTTTGTTTGATAGGGCAAAAATACGCAAAATATGTATGCAGATTTGCACGAATCGCATATTAATTCCAATATATTTTAATTATTTTCAAATAATATCAATCCTGATTGCGATACTTAAACCAATAGTCCTCTAATAATACGTTTTTCATAAAAACATTACGTTAGAATTTAAACGTATACCTGTTGTCAGCTAAAGTGAAATTCACTTATTTTCCAATGCAAAGTCTGAAGATACAGCGACCAATGGTTTCACTTAAACGACGTAATAGCACGATTTATGGAAGTGTAACTGTGGCAATAACCGGTAAATGATCAGAAGGATATTTGCCATATTTCGAATCTGTTAGAATTGCATGATTGTGAACTGTTACATTTTCCGCCGTGAATATAAAATCTATTCTTCTTCTGGGCTCTGTGGTGCCGCATACATCAAATGTACTCCATGTGCCATCTGGTCCGTAATGGCCACTCAATGAAGTTTCTTTGGCATCACTAAAGGCCGCGGCCATTAGTTTATAAGGCTCAGAAGTATCCGGAACATTAAAATCACCAGTTAAAATAAAGGGTAATCCGTTTCTCATGCTGTTTACTTTTTCAATAATCAGCATTGAGCTTTGATTTCTGGCCTCTACACCAACATGATCAAAGTGAGTATTAAAAAAATAAAATTCATTATTGCTTGACTTATGGCGCAATTTTGCCCAGCTTACTATTCGATTGAGCGCAGCGTCCCATCCCTTACTGGGAACTTCCGGTGTTTCAGACAGCCAGAAGGTGCCGTGATCCAATGCTTCAAACAAATTGTTATCAAAGAAAATCGGACTAAATTCACCGGCTTTGTCACCGTCGTCCCGGCCTGAACCTACATATGAAAAGTTCTCAAACTGCTCATCTATAAAAACCAGCTGATTGTACAAAACCTCCTGTAATCCAAAAATCTGTGGATTATGGTACCGCAGGAGTTGTATCATCCAGTCTTTTCGACCTTCCCAGCCATTTCCCCTGGGGATGTCACTGTCTGTATCCAGGCGAATATTATATGACATTACTTTAAAATTTGCATCTTTCATTCTATGTGATGGGTTTGTGCAAGAAAGTAAATGTAGGGTTGTTGTAAATGCTATAACAATGGCATAAAATATGTTTGAGATTGTGCCATTTAAAAAGTTGGAATAGGTATTCATGATGTGTCAGTAATAGTTTTCTAACTACAAAAAAAGCATTCTTATCGCAATAATGAAAATCTTTCAATGCCAAGCCAAGTAAACTATTGCGTATATCAGTTGGCTTTATTTTCATAATAAACTAATCATCAGGCTTTTATTTGATATCCGTCGATTTGTGGATAAAAAAAACCAATCAAAAATGTTTTTAACCACACATAAAATTTATTTATGGATAAAAGGCTAAATGATTTTTCTTTAATTCAGTAAAACAAAAAAATATTTATGTATTATTGAAAATAAATACAGTTTGTGTATTAATATTGCAAAAAGCGGAGGTGTATGGTTTGAAATTAACAAAAGCGTCTGTTTTTCAAAGCAAATTGAAATAGTCAAAGATTACCCCAACCTTACCTTAAAATACTTATTATGGAAAAAGAAGTGAGCAATGGCAGGCAGGATAAGATTCTGGCGGCCATACATGAAGCCCTGAGCAAAAATGATTTGCGTGGTGTAATGAAAACGGTTTCTTCGATAGAAACAAATCTTGAGCTTGACGCAGTTATTCAGGCCTTTCTTTTGAAATATCAATATAATTTTAAAACACGCTTTTTTGAAAAAGCAGAATTTGAAGATTGCCTCCTATTTTCGAATGTGTTGAATCGAAGGGTGGTGGTTGAGTAAGGAGAATTCCAAAATAAATTTGTTCTTACAGAGAAAAACCAGTGTATAGACAATCAGTTCATTTCTTTACATGCGATAGGTCTCCTGTACTATCTGATTAATAATATCATCAAGCCTTGATGCAGAAACTTTAAGAAATGATAGTAATTGTTCATGTTCAGAATCTCCAGATGCACTTTCCAGAAGATTGCATAAGCCCAGTATATTAGCTAAAGGTCCACGAACTTCATGAGACTGACGCCATGCAATCTTCTTTAATTGTTCATTATTTTCTTTCAGCTTTTGTTCAGACTTTCTAAGTAGACTTACATCATGCATAATTGCAACCACATACAATTCATCTTGTATCTTGTAATGGTTTAAATATACCTCGACTTCCAAGTGAGAATTATTCTTTCTTTTTGCATATATAATATCATTTCTCAATTTTGATATTAATAAAGGCTTTTCATAATACCCATTCACCATTTTTTCATGCATTGAGTGAAGATGATCAGGAATTAAAACATTCAGATCATGATGTATAAGCTCATCTCTTTCATAGCCAAGACCTTTTTCCAGCATGGGATTTACATAGGTAATTTTTTTTGACGAATCAATGATGGCAACCATTACTGGGGCTACTTCCAGGGTTTTTCTGAATTTCTCTTCGTTTTCAAACATTTTCAGCTCTACTCTCTTTTCGCTGTCAATATACTGAGCACTAAATGTCACACCAATCAGGGTGTTTTTTTTATCATATACCGGGTTGTAAAGTATCCTGAACCATATTTTATTTTCATGAAATGGGATTTCCATATCAAAAGAAATCGATTCACCTTGTAATGCCCTGTTAAAATCTTTGTAAAAACCTGCCTCTGTACCTGGCACTACATAATTCCTAAAGTCATCTCCCTCTAAAAGCTCTTTTCCCAGAAGCTCAGAGGTGTTTTTTTGAGCTGCTTTATTAAAAGAAAGTACTTTCAGGTCTGGAGAAATGAGGATATTACCATCGCTGCTGCTATCTAAAATGGCCCTAAGCTTATTTTCGGATAGTTGTAATTCACTTTTGGTCTTACTTTCAGAACTGATATCATACCCTACACATAAAATACCATCCGGTAATACTTGATCTCCCTTGAAATATGAAAACTCCCACTGCGTCCAAAAAAAATCATTATTGGTTAAACCCGGTTTCCTAAGTACCACTTTTTGCTTTGACTCTTTATTTTCAATACATTTTATTGCGGCTTCAATACCCTGATTGACATCTTCATGGTGAATGGTAAGAGAGAAAGGCAGGTTTATCAAGCTTTTGCCTTCAGGACAAAAACTGCACGTAAAATACTTGTTATAATATACATATTTGCCTTCCAGATCCGTAATAATGACAAATATTGAATCAGAAGTTACCAGAAAGTCGGGTAGTGCTCTTTCATAATTTTTTTCCACAATGATAGATTTTTGATATTTTTGAAACCTGTAATGTTGACTGTTAAAATAATTATTGCATGATATTCTTTTAACCTCGGAATATCTAATGAAAACAAACTAATGCGAAATCTTTTTGGCCCAAACTTTTTAATACACATAGATTGGATTTTATTTTTTTTTGAGATTGTCAAACATGCTACTTTTGCAATGCTTCTAATAAATAAAAATAATGGCTGATTTTTTATCATAGGGCCAAATGGTTTACTAATAATCTAATACAAATACATGAAAATTATAAAAATTGCCTTTTTGTCTGGTATGTTAGTGTACTGTCATTTCTTTGCATTTGCCCAATACAAAACTACAGATCAGATCATCAGAGAGCTTCAACAATTACAAGGCAGGCATACATCCCTGGCAGAATTCAGAATTATTGGAAAAAGCTATGGTGGCATTGATCTACCTGTGATTTTATTGGGTGAAAATCCTGCTGAAGTTAAACCTGCTATTCTTCTTGTTGCGGGTATTGATGGAAGACATATTTCAGGCACTCAGCTGGCGCTCAAAATTGCCGCAGAGACCCTGAATAATCCAGATGACAGCATCAGGCAGGCTTTGCTAAATCATCATCTTTACATTATTCCATTCATCAATCCCGACGCACTGAGTTCTTATTTTGGTGAAATGCGCTTTGAGAGGAGAGGAAATGCCAGACCGACCGATCACGATAGAGACGGACGTGTTGATGAAGATCCATTCGAAGACCTGAATAGAGATGGCCTTATTACACTTATGCGGATTGCTGACCCATCTGGAACACATATTCCTCATCCCGAAGACGAAAGGATTCTCATTCAGGCAGATCCATCAAAAGGTGAAAAAGGTAAATATCTCGTTTATACAGAAGGGATAGACAATGATAAAGATGGCAGATTTAATGAAGATGGATTGGGAGGTGTATGGATAGATAAAAATTTCAGCTTTGATTATCCGGCTTTTTCTGAAGGTGCGGGTGAAATGGCTGTATCGGAACCTGAATCCCGGGCATTGCTTGATTTTATTTACCAACACCCGAATATCCACACCATAATTACCCTGGGGCCATCCAACAATCTTACGAAAGTTGCAGCCTATGATGAAAAACAAGCTACAGCCAGGATTATGACATCGCCGGCAAAAGCAGATGTTGTGGCGGCCGAGTGGGTATCAGCATTATTTAACCGAAGTATGGCCACCAACGAAGCCCCAGAATTGCCTTTGCAAAGAGGAGACTTTGTTCAAACTGCATACTTTCATATGGGTCGATTCAGCTATGCCAGCCAGGGATGGTGGCCACCTGAAGTAAATTTGCCAAAGGATACAACGCAAACGAATGAAGAAAAAGTAAAAAGCGACGAACGCGCCAAAAATGAACTAAACTTTTTGCGGTGGGCCGACCGTGAAGGAATCGATGTCTTTGTTCCATGGCAGTCCATACAACATCCTGACTTCCCAGGCAAAACAGTAGAGGTTGGAGGAATCCGGCCTTTTGCTATGCTCAACCCACCGGTTGTTTACCTCGACACTGTGAGTCAGTATTATAAAAAATTCATCCGCGATCTACTCTGGGCCTCGCCCAAAGTAGAATTGGTCGATGCCACTGTGGAACAAATTGATAAGCAATTATTCAGAATTACGGTAAAAGTAATTAACAGCGGACTCTTACCCACCGGCACAGGCAGTGGCGATAAGCTGCGCTACATGCCCAACCTTAAAACTGAAATAGTTTTAACTGAAAAGCAAACACTGCTTTCAGGCAAGAAACACTACCTGAGAGGAGCCCTGGCACCCGGGGAATCTGTGGAATACAGCTGGCTGATCCAGGGTTCAGGCGCTGTTTCACTTAGCACCGGAAGCCCGGCTGCCGGAAAGGCAACGTACCAAACACAATTGAAGTAAAAAAATTATTCGCAATACAGGCAAATTACCGGCAACAACTATTCTGGCAATGATTATGATGAACTGTGGTTTGCAGTATTTGAAAATATAGATATTATGAAAATCAAGAGAATTATTTTTGCAAGTACCTCATGGTTGCTTTTTTCTTTTGGGATTGTTATAGCCCAAACTCCGACTGCAGAAGATCTTACCGGACTTCGGGCCATAGGCTCACCCGCCAATCCCAAAGTGAAAATGTCATGGAACCGCTACCATAACTACCAGCAAATCACAGATTTTTGTCGCCAGTTGACCTCCGCCTATCCGGGATTGGTCACCATGGAAAGTATGGGTAAATCCTTTGAAAACAGAGACTTGTGGGTATTGGTTATCAGCGATAAGTCGACAGGTGACCCTGGAAAAAAACCTGGTTTTTATATTGATGGCAACATTCATTCCAACGAATTACAAGGCTCAGAAATAGCTATGTATACTGCATGGTACCTGGCAGAAAGTTTTGCCAGTGTAAAATTTATCAGAGAATTGCTCCAGGATAAGACTTTTTACATTGCGCCAACTGTAAATCCCGATGCCCGGGAGTATTTTATCTATCATCCCAATACCCCTAATTCTCCCAGATCAGGAATGGTTCCCTTCGATGATGATGGAGATGGAAAAGTGGACGAAGATAAGTACAATGACCTGGATGGTGATGGAAATATTGTGATGATGCGCCGTAAAAGCCCTGCAGGACGATGGAATCAGGATCCTGATTTTCCGAATCGCATGGTGCCTGCCAAACCAGGTGAGCCAGGTACCTACGAATTACTGGGTTATGAAGGTTATGATAATGACGGCGATGGATTGGTCAATGAAGATGGTATTGGCAGTTATGATCCCAACCGCGATTGGGCCTGGAACTGGCAGCCGAGTTATATCCAATATGGCGCCTTGCCTTATCCTGCCTATTTGCCGGAAACCCAGGCTATGAAAGAATATGTATTGAAAAATAAGAACATAGCAGGGGCTCAGTTATACCACAACTATGGAGGGATGTTTCTGCGAGGCCCCGGAGTGGCAGAAGATGCCCCACTTTATTCCCAAGCCGACATTCAGGTCTACGATGCCATAGGAAAACTGGGAGAGAAAATCATACCCGGTTACAATTATCTTGTATTGTACAAAGATCTTTACTCTGTGTATGGCGGCGCCATTGACTGGTTCAGCCTGGGCAGGGGTATTTTTACGTTTACCAATGAACTCATGACTTCCTATAAGCTCTTTGGACAATCTTCAAAAGAAGGCAGGTGGCAGAATACGGATTTTTATGAATTTGATAAGTACCTTTTATTTGGCGATGGATATGTTGAATGGAAGCCATTTAAGCACCCGCAATTTGGCGATATAGAAATCGGCGGTCCCAAGAAAAACTATATCCGCAACCATCCGGGTTTTCTGCTCGAAGAGGAGGCGCACAGAAATATGGCTTTTACGATCTTTCATGCCTGGTATATGCCCAAGCTTACCATACAGGAAATTAAACAAAAAGACCTGGGCGGGGGGTTAACGGAAATTACCGCTACTGTGCTTAACGAGCGATTAATACCTACCCATTCTGACCATGACATCAAAAACAAAATCACCCGACCCGATTTTATCCGTATCAAAAATGCCAGTGTATTGGCAGGTATGGTTGTTGAAAATGAAGATCTTGGCATAACACGGGAACAAAAATTCAGGCCTGAGGAAATTGAGCTGGCCAATATCCCTGGTATGTCTATGGTAAAAGTCCGTTGGATTGTAAAAGGAAAAACGGGAAAAGCCGCCGTTGAAGTCGATAGCGAAAAGGGTGGTTTTATAAGTCGTGAGCTATGATGGACAAAGAAACTTTTAGAAAAGAAGCCCATAAAATGGTCGATTGGATGGCCGATTACCTTGAAGGAGTAGAGAAATATCCTGTGCGAAGTCGGGTAAAACCCGGAGAAATTTATGATCAAATGCCTGAAAATGCTCCGGAATTTCCCATTCCTTTTGAAAAAACCTTTGAGGACTTCAACCAAATACTAATGCCAGGCATTACCCATTGGCAGCATCCAATGTTCATGGCTTACTTTAATGCCAATACCAGTTATCCGTCGATTTTGGGGGAAATGCTTACAGCAACCCTCGGTGCACAATGTATGATTTGGGATACCTCTCCGGCAGCTGCAGAGCTGGAACAGAGAGTTTGTGAATGGATGCGGGATTTGCTTGCCCTGCCTAAAGACTTCACAGGGGTTATTCAGGATACCGCATCTACCTCAACCCTATGTGCGCTGCTCACTGCCAGAGAAAAATATTCCGATTATGCCATCAATCGCAAAGGATTTGGTTCAATGCATAAATTCAGGATTTATTGTTCTGAACATGCCCATTCATCCATAGAAAAGGCGGTGAAAATAGCTGGTTTCGGACAGGAGAACCTGGTGAAAATCGAATGTGATGAAAAGTTTTCAATGAAAACCGCTGAACTGGAGAAAGCAATTCACGGAGACCTTGCCGATGGACTCAAGCCTCTGATGGTTGTAGCTGCCCTGGGAACTACGAGCACCCTGGCCTTGGATCCTGTAGAGGAAATAGGCGAAATTTGTAAACATTTTAAGATATGGTTACATGTAGATGCTGCCTATGCCGGAACAGCCGCCGTGCTCCCCGAATACCGGTGGATTCATAAAAGCATGGAATATGCCGATTCTTATGTGGCAAATCCGCATAAATGGATGTTTACCAATTTCGATTGTTCTTTGTATTATGTGAGGGATCAGGAAAGCCTTATACGTACCTTTGAGATACTTCCCGAGTACCTCAAAACAAAAAATACAGACAGGGTAAACAATTACCGCGATTGGGGTATACAATTAGGCAGGCGTTTTCGCGCCCTTAAATTGTGGATGGTACTTAATACTTATGGAGCTGAGGGCATCCGTCGTCTGTATCGCAAACACATCGAAATCACCGAGGTTTTTACTGAAAAACTACAAAGGAATAAAGATTTCAGGATCATGGCACCGGTTTTTTTAAACCTGGTCTGCTTCAGATACCAACCCGAAGGAATGAATGAGGATGATGCAGATGCAATGAATGCACGCATTCTGGATGCAATAAACAGCAGTGGCCATGCCTACCTGAGTCATACGCGCTTGCATGGCAGGTATGTAATCAGGGCCTGTTTTGGCCAAACCCGGGTAGAATGGCATCATATGGAGCGATTGTATGAGGAACTAATATCAGTCTCAGGGCTTGAATGTGAGAGCCCTGAGATTAAATAAAGTCTTTTTTCATCATGGAATTTTTGCATTTGCCGGTTATCAGCGAGATATAATCTTTTAATTCAGGTTAAATGGGTACTTAATCACCTTTCCATAGATTCCATTTTCGACCAGTGTAATGCCTTTGGGTACATCAAACAGGTTGCTTTCATTGAGTGATTCCACCTCGGCATCGTATAATGTTTGATTTCCCTCTTCATCATACGTAGCTGATATTACGGTATAAATACTGATGCGGTCAGGCAGATCGTTTTCGGCAGGCATTACATGCATCCATTTGATTTGATTTCCACTGAAACTTTTAATGGTCCAGGGTTTATCGTCGTCATTGGCACGTGGATAGGCACCGTAACTTCCCTCACCCAAAAACATTGTGCCTCTTTCATCATCTCTCACATAACCCATGTAGGAATCAACCGCTGAACTGTCGGGACGCAAAGGGTAGGTAATTTTACTCATATGAGAATCCCCATCAAAGGAAAGGTTTAAACCGTATGTATAAAACAAATGAGCCCATTGATTGTACTGATAGGGTTGTTCTGGTTTCTTTTGCGTATGAGGCCACATAGGTTTGTGGTAACCGGCAATTTTGATTCTGTAATCTGCATTCCTTTTAAAATCATTTTCAAGCCATTGCCTTTGTTCTCCTGCCTGATCTATAGATGAATTAAGCGCCATCAAATGAACAAAATCACCTCCAAATGATACAGAATAGTAAATATGAGAAGAGTCGTTGTACTGATAGGGACTATTGAAAATATAATTCAGGTTGGCCTTATCGCCGTTTTCATGGTTTCCATGTAACGGGAAAATCGGAATCATTCTTCCATCATCGGTAGTGGTGAGTTCATGCCAGTCTTTAAGCCATAATTGCCAGGCTTCAGGGTCAGTGCCATCTCCGCTGCAGAAGTCGCCGTTAAACATCACAAAAAGAGGCCGCAGTTTTGAAACCAATCTGTGAGATGCCCGTCCTGCTTCCAGCGGATCTCCGGAACTTTTGGTATCTCCACCGGCAATAAATGTGAAGGCTTCAGGCTTATCCGGTGCAGTTTTAAACCAATATCTTTCACTTACACCTGTATCATCTTTAATAACAAAATAGTATTCAGTATCTGGTTTCAGATTGCTCAGTTTGGTAAAATGGGTTGTCATACCGTATTTGTCAAGGATGCGGTCTGCACTTTTTGAGGCTTCATATTTCCAGAAAGCCCTGCCTTTATCCCTGGTGCCAAACCAAACTACCGGATTAGCCAATTCGTGTTGGTCCCAGGCCAGGGTTATATTCGTTGCGGGGTCATCATTCCAGATAAGTCTGTATTTATCTGAAACTGCCCTTGTTTCAGGGATGGTTTGACAGGCACTGATTATATAAACTAAAAGGGGGATAAATAGAGCTTTGATTTTCATAAGAGGTTTTATTTTATTTGAATTCTTCCCTGGTTATTTCATCACATGAACTGACAAGGCTACTAAAAAATTGCCATAACTTCTATTCATACTTAAATTATACCCATCAAATGTTGTATCATCCTATCGGCATTAAGTAAAAGTTTAACTTTCATTCTTGCTATGCGAATGCAATGTCATTGCCTGGGTCAGATAACTGCCATTGTAAACTAAAGCAAACAAATGAAAATAGTGGGTGAAATGTTTCTGAAAAGGATTAATTTTAGAGAAGGCTTAGATCATTGTTAAAGATAATATTTAAATGAAGAGAAGAGACATCATTAGAAAAGTTGGAGCAGTATCCCTGGGGCTGGCGTCAACATCTTTAGCTGAAGTACATTCAGCACCGCAGCATCCATTAAATAAAAGTGGTAAAATCAACTGTGATATTGTTGTTGTTGGGGGAGGAACGGCCGGAGTCATCGCAGCCATACAGGCAGCGAGATTGGGTAAAAATACAATTCTCATTGAAAGTGGAAGCCAATTGGGAGGTACCATGACAACGGGGGGCGTATCCTTTCCGGGCCTTTTTCACGCCTGGGGCAAACAGATTATAGGGGGTATAGGATGGGAGTTGGTGAGTGAATGTGTGTCATTAAATGGCGATAAGTTGCCTGACTTTTCTGTGATACCAGATAATACTACCATTCGTCACTGGCGCCATCAAATCGCTATCAATAGTTCATTGTACACCCTCATTGCAGAAGAAAAATGTTTACAGGCGGGTGTAAAAGTCAGGTATTATGAAAGTCCTGCCTCAATTTCATTTAAGAGAAATAATTGGCTCGTTAAAACTGTAGGTAAGGGAACAAGCACAGAGATTTCCTGTAATCAAATAATAGATTGCACAGGAAATGCCTGTATAACTGCTATGGCAGGTTTTGAGGTTTTAAGGGAGGATGAAACCCAGCCAGGTTCTCTAATCTTTAGTCTCGATGGCTATGAATATGATGACCTTGACCTGATCAAAATACCTTTTAAGTATCACAACCTGTTACGACAACAGATGCTTACAAGATCATTAAGTGAAAATACGCCGAATAATTTTCCATCCACAGTTCCGTATAATTATGTATATGTTCCTAGTGCAGATTCCACCACCTCTGTCACACATACAGAAGCCAATATATACGGCAGGAATGAATTGCTCAAAATAATCAGGGAACTCAGATCATATCCCGGCTGTGAAAATATAAGGATATCAAACCTGAAGAGTGAGACAGCCATTAGAGAAACTTATCGGATATTGGGGCTTTACACCGTAACCCGGGAAGATTATATTGAAGGGGTGGATTTTGAAGATGCAATTTCATATTCTTTTTATCCGGTTGATTTACATAGAGAAGGTAAAAAGATACATCAGGAGTATTTAAAGGAAGGTGTGGTAGGAAAAATCCCTCTCAGATCGCTTATCCCAAAGGGCAGTAAAAATTTGATGGTTGCAGGTCGCTGTTTAAGCAGTGATCGCATGGCTAATTCTGCACTCAGAGTTCAGGCTTCATGTATGGGTATGGGTCAGGCTGCTGCTGTTACCGCATCGCTGGCTATAGAATTAAACACAAGTCCAGAGAAAGTACCAATAAATAAAATTCATGCAGAACTCAGGAATCAAGGTGCCATTGTGCCAGCGTAATTATGTATCTGACCTGAGGGTTTTGCAAAGGCAAAATGCATCGGATTAGCAAATTCAAGGGCTTTTCATTTTTTCTGCAATTAAACAAAAACTGTAATTATTGCTTTATATATAATATACAATCAGACAAAAAACAGTAATAATTATGCAATTTACAGAAACAGATAAGCGTGCTAAAACTGAAAATAAACTCAATCCTTTGTTTGAAAACCGATGGAGTCCCCGGTCGTTCTCCGGTGAGAAGGTTGATAAAAAAATTATAAAAAAGTTTTTGGAAGCGGCATCGTGGTCTGCTTCTTCATTCAACGAACAACCCTGGAGGTTTATCGTTGGGATAAAGGGAGAAGGAATGACATGGGATCATATTTTTGATTCAGTAAACGAGTGGAATCAGCAATGGGTCAAAAATGCTCCGATACTTATATTGGCTTGTGCTAAAAAGCATTTTTCCCGAAACCAGAAAGAAAACAGGCATCATTTTTACGATACCGGTCAGGCCGTGAATGCCATGATTTTGCAAGCCCTGGAAGATGAGGTATATGCACATCAAATGGCGGGTTTTGATCCGGCTGTATGTATAGATAAGTTTGAAATACCATCTGAATTTGTACCTGTAGTGGTTGTAGCAATGGGGTATAAAGGTGAGCCTCAAGAGCTGAAGGAGGAATATCAGAAAGCAGAGCTCGCTGAAAGAAGCAGAAAGGCCCTGGGTGAAATTGCCTTTACAGAAGTCTGGGAGAAAGCCTTTTAAAAGAACCCATTTATCAAAAAAGAAAGTAAATGTTGAATTTGAGATAGTCTTCTGTCTCAAATTCTTTTTTTTAATGCGTATATGCCAGGGCATTTTATAAATTGCCGGCACATTAGAATCGATGAGCAAAGGCGTTTTACATATGATGGTGGCCACTTTATTTTTTGCGCTGATGAACGTCAGCGTAAAGCTGATACCACATATTCCGGCAGTGGAAATTGTTTTTTTTCGTTCTTTGATTACGCTGGTGTTGAGCTATGGTTTTTTAAAAAAGGCAAATATTCCCATCTGGGGCAACAATAAAAAACTTTTAATATTACGTGGTGTTAGTGGCTCTGTCTCTTTGATTTTATATTTCAGATTGATGCAGGAAATCCCCCTGGCGAGCGCAAATGCGCTGGTTTTTCTGGCGCCGATTTTTACCACCATCCTGGCCATTTTCATGAACAATGAAAAAGTTGATGCTCTTCAATGGATTTTCTTTGCCATCTCTTTTGCAGGCGTACTATTTATCAGGGGTTTCGACGTTAGAATAAGCAATTTTAACCTGTTGATGGGAATTTTGGCATCTCTTACTTCAGGAATAGCATTTAACGCAATTCGCAAGCTAAGTACCTCTGAGCATCCATTTGTGATTATGATGTATTTTCCGCTGGTAACCATACCCTTTACCGGTGTTTTTATAATGTTCAACTGGCAAACCCCAGAAGGTACCGACTGGTTAATCTTATTTGCCATTGGTATATTGACCCATATAGCCCAGTTGTATATGACTAAGGCATATCAGACAGAGGAGGTATCGAAAGTTTCAAGTATAAGATATCTGGGTATTATATATGCATTGGCATTTGGTTTTGTGTTTTTTGATGAGCATTTCAATGTAGCCGTATATCTTGGAATGGCCCTAACCCTGACCGGTGTAATTCTCAATGTTTGGTACAAGCGATTTAAATTAAAACGGCTGGATAGTATTTTCAAAGGGAAATTATATAATTAATTGAAAATGTATTGGCTTGAAATGTTATCATTATTTTATTTTTGCAAAAAGGAAAAGCATAGGATATGTCAGGACATAGTAAATGGGCAACCATAAAGAGAAAAAAAGGAGCGATAGATGCCAAAAGGGGTAAGATATTTACCAAACTAATTAAGGAAATTTCTATTGCAGCCAGATTGGGTGGCGGCGAACCAGATGCAAACCCAAGATTGCGTTTGGCGATTCAAAACGCCAAGGGCCAGAATATGCCGAAAGACAATATTGAAAGGGCTATTAAGAAGGCCACCGGAGCCGATGCAACAGAGTATTTTGAAGTGACTTTCGAAGGCTATGGCCCTCATGGTGTGGCGATATTTGTGGAATGCACCACAGATAACAACAACAGAGCTGTATCTAATGTGCGTTCATTATTTACCAAATACGGAGGTAACCTTGGCACAAACGGCTCCCTTGAGTTTATATTTGATCGAAAAGGCAATTTCAGCATAAAACTGCCTGATAATTTCGATGAAGATGCATTTATGCTCGAAATAATTGATGCCGGTGCTGAAGATGTAGAAGTGGAAGATGGCTATGTTAATGTAACCTGTGGACTTACGGATTTTGGCAGTATTCAAAAAAAGCTTGATGAAATGGGTATAGAAGTTGAAGATGCCGAACTTCAACGGGTTCCTAAAACTACCGTTTCGCTTGAAGATGATGCATTTCAAAAAGTCATGAAACTGGTCGATTCCCTTGAAGATAATGACGATGTTCAAAAAGTATTTCACAATATCGAAGTGAGCGACGCGCAGATGGAGCTCGTGTAATTTCCTTATCGACTAAAAGGCCCTGCTTTTTAACAACGGCAGGGCTTGTGTTTATAATACCTGTCAACTGCACTGGACTTTAATTTTTTGTTTTCTCTCACCTACAAGATATGGGCACCCTAAGCAAAATATACAAGACACCGATGAGCCTTTTAACCGATTTATATCAATTGACAATGGCTTATGGTTATTGGAAGACAGGTAAATCAGATACTACGGCGGTTTTTAATCTATTTTTCAGACATAATCCATATAAAGGTGGATTTACATTGGCTTGCGGGCTTGAATACATTTTGGAATTTCTTTCAAATTTCCGATTTACAAGTGATGATGCCACCTATCTGTCGACCTTAAAAGACACAAAGGGTCAGCCGCTTTTTGAAGATGCCTTCCTCGATTATCTGCTCTCGATGGAGTTTAACTGCGATGTTGATGCCATACCCGAAGGAACGGTGGTTTTTCCCCACGAACCCCTGATCAGGGTGTCGGGTCCGGTTATTCAGGCGCAGCTCATAGAAACGCCATTGCTCAACATGGTAAATTTTCAAACCCTTATTGCTACCAAAGCTGCACGCATACGACAGGCCTGTGGCAATGCACCGGTTATGGAATTTGGCCTTCGTCGTGCGCAGGGCATAGATGGCGCACTTGCGGCCAGCCGTGCTGCCTACATTGGGGGTTGTGACACAACCAGCAATGTGGAGGCGGGCAAATTATTTGGAATACCGCTCAGCGGCACGCATGCGCACAGCTGGGTCATGACTTTTGAAGACGAGCAGAAAGCCTTTGATGCCTATGCCGATGCCATGCCCGGAAATTGTGTGTTACTGGTAGACACCTTCAATGTAGAAAAGGGTATTGAAAGAGCTATAGCTACCGGAAAGAGATTACAGGCCGTTGGTCAGAAATTACTCGCCATTAGAATTGATTCGGGAGACCTCGCATATCTGAGTCGTAAAGCCCGGCAAATGCTCGATGATGCCGGACTTACAGATACAAAAATAGTTGCCAGCAATGACCTGGACGAATACATTGTTAAAAGCCTTCAGGAGCAGGAATCAAGTATTGATATGTGGGGAATTGGCACCAAATTAATTACGGCTTATGATCAACCAGCGCTGGGAGGTGTTTATAAACTTGCAGCCTTAAAGGATGCATCGGGAACATGGAGACCCAAAATCAAATTATCGGAACAGTCCCTTAAAATCAACATTCCCGGCCGGCTTCAGGTGCGGAGGTTTTTTCAATCTGATGAACTCAGGGCTGATATGATTTTTGACGAATCTAAAAGCCCCTGTTCAGAATGTTATATCATTGATCCTATGGATCCTACACGCAGAAAAAAAATCTTTGCCAAAGATTATGAAACAACTGACCTGCTAATTCCGGTAATAAAGAAAGGGAGGCAGGTATATACCTCTCCTGATTTGACCGAAATACGTAAGGCAGCTATGCAAAATGTGCATCAGCTGCATAAAAGCATACGGCGCTTTATCAACCCTCACCAATACGTGGTAGGTTTGGAATATGATCTGTATCGTACCAGAGAAAATTTGATTTTAAAACTGAGGGAAGAGTCCCAATAAAATTAAATCATGAAAAAAGCACTTATCATTGTTGATGTTCAAAATGATTTTTTACCTGGCGGGGCTTTGGCTGTAACCGATGGTGATGCCATTTTGCCTTTGATAAATGAAATACAAAAGGATTTTGAACTAATTGTTGCAACGCAAGATTACCATCCTCCCAACCACGCTAGTTTTGCGTCGAATCATCCGGATAAAAAGCCTGGTGATATTATTGATTTACAGGGTATTAAGCAGGTGTTATGGCCTGTGCACTGTGTCCAGGGCAGCGGGGGCGCTGAGTTTAGCCCGGAACTGGATACTACCAATATAACCCGTGTATTCAGAAAAGGAACCGACCCCAATCTTGATAGTTACAGCGGATTTTTTGACAATGGACATAGAAGAGACACAGGACTCGAAAGGTACCTGGTGGAGTTGGAAGTAACAGATGTATATATTTGTGGTCTGGCTGCAGACTATTGTGTAAAGTTCACAGCACTTGATGCCGTGAAATGTGGTTTTAATACCTGGCTGTACCGCGGTGCTACCCGCGCTGTAAACCTCAAACCGGGAGATTTTGATAAATCCATCCATGAAATGGCCTCAGCCGGAATAAAAATGCTGTAGCATTTTCTTTTTTTGACCATACCTTTAAATCATAAAACAGGCCAACCTTTTGCCGGGATGGCCTGTTTTTATTTGGTCAGTTTTATTATATGATCTCAACTATTTCAAATCAGAAAAATCAAAATCATCGAGGAATTTAGTAGTAAATTTCCCTGATTTAAACTTTTCATCATCCATAAGCTTAATGTGGAATGGAATGGTGGTTTTTACACCTTCAACTATGAATTCCTGCAAAGCCCTTTTCATACGCAGGATGCATTCTTCCCGTGTCTGGGCAGTGACAATAAGTTTGGCTATCATGCTGTCGTAGTTGGGAGGAATTACATAACCTGCATAAACATGGCTATCTACCCTCACCCCCAGACCCCCAGGGATATGCAAAGTTTCAATCCTTCCCGGGGAGGGTCTGAAATCGCGTGCCGGGTCTTCTGCATTGATACGGCATTCCATAGCACAGAGTCTTGGGTAATAATTTTGACCCGAAATAGGGATACCGGCAGCTACCTTTATTTGTTCTTTGATCAGGTCAAAATCAGTTACCTGTTCTGTTACCGGATGTTCAACCTGAATCCGTGTATTCATCTCCATAAAGTAGAAATTGCCATGTTTATCCACGAGAAATTCTATGGTTCCGGCACCTTCATAATTAATGGCAGCAGCACCTTTTATGGCGGCTTCACCCATTTTTTCCCTGAGTTCCTGATCAAGAATAGGTGAAGGAGTTTCTTCAACCAGTTTTTGATGCCGTCTTTGAATCGAACAGTCTCTTTCAGATAAGTGACATACTTTACCATGCTGATCTCCTACTACCTGAATTTCTACATGGCGGGGTTCTTCAACAAATTTTTCAAGGTATAATCCACTGTTACCAAAAGCGGCTCCTGCCTCTGTCTTGGCAGAATCCCAGGCTTTTTTAAATTCAGATGGATCATTTACGATTCGCATTCCTTTGCCGCCACCACCTGCGGTAGCTTTGAGAATAATTGGATATCCGATTTCTTTTGCAATGGATAGGCCTTCCTCAACAGATTTCAACAGTCCGTCTGAACCGGGGATGGTAGGCACGCCTGCTTTTTTCATAGTATCTTTGGCAGTGGCTTTATCACCCATCAGATTAATCATTTCGGCACTGGGGCCAATAAATTTGATATTATATTCCTGGCATATCCTGGAAAATTCAGCATTTTCAGCAATAAAGCCATAACCAGGATGTATGGCATCTGCATTGGTAATTTCTGCCGCCGATACCAGATTGGGAATGTTGAGGTAGGAAAGAGCGCTGGGCCCGGGTCCTATACATACCGCTTCATCAGCAAATTTGATATGCAGGCTGTTTTTATCGGCAGTACTGTATACTGCAACGGTTTTTATACCCATTTCGCGGCAGGTACGTATAACCCTGAGGGCAATTTCTCCCCTGTTAGCAATTAATATCTTCCTGAACACGTCATTTAAATTTGAGTTGAAAAATCACTTTTGCAGGTATTCCCGTTAGGAGGGATCTACCAGGAATAAAGGCTGATCAAACTCAACCGGAGACGCATTTTGCACTAATACTTTAACGATGCGACCGCTTATTTCCGATTCTATTTCATTAAAAAGCTTCATGGCTTCTATGATACATACCGCCTGTCCCGCTTTGATAACATCACCCTCTGACGATAAAGGTGGCGATTCGGGATTTGAAGAACGGTAAAAGGTGCCGATCATAGGAGACTTTATTTCAACATACTTGCTGTCTGAACTGCTTTCAGTTGGGACTGGATCGTGCTCTTTTTTTGTGGTGGAAGAAGTGCTAACGGGAGCACTACTTACTGCAGCAGGAACGATCATTTGCGGTGCAGCTTGTACCTGTACCTGTGTATTTCTCCGGGTTGAAATTTTAAAATCCGGGGTTTCAATGTTAACCTCGTCTAAACCGGAGCTGGCAATAAAATCTAAAAGTTCTCGTAAATCTTTCACTTTCATCAGAATTGTTGTAACTAATAAAACCAAATCAAAGCAATTCCTTGCATTTTTCCAAAAGTTCTGTCTATCTCAGGAAAGACTAAGCTGATAAATGCATTTAGCAGGAAAAGAAAAATGGCATAATCAAGTATGCCATAAGCATGAGCAAATAAAGTTAATCTTTTACACGCTCATAATATGAGGATGTACGCGTATCTACTTTGATAACTTCTTCTTCATTAATAAACAGAGGTACCTGAATTTCAACACCTGTTTCAAGGGTCGCAGGTTTCGAGGCATTGGTAGCAGTATCTCCCTTTACCCCTGGCTCGGTGTATACTATTTTAAGTATAACAAAAGGAGGGAGCTCCACACTCAAAGCCGTTTCAGTTTCAGCATGATATATTACTTCAACTTCCTGTCCTTCCTTCAGAAACTTGTGACCATCTATCATTTCTTCGGGCAGTGATACTTGCTCAAAAGTATTATTGTCCATAAAATGATATCCCAGATCATCTTTATAAAGGTATTGATGCGGGCGTCTTTCGATGCGGGCAGTGGTTACTTTAACACCAGCGTTAAAGGTATTTTCTATAACCCTTCCCGTCTTGATGTTTTTTAGTTTGGTACGTACAAATGCGCCGCCTTTTCCGGGCTTTACATGTTGAAATTCAACAATGGTATATAAATCGTTGTTGAATTCTAGACAAAGTCCGTTTTTAAAATCTGCTGTAGTAGCCATGCATGTATATTCATTTACGTTAATTAAATACTATTATCAGGGTTTATACAGGATTTAACGCCCACTTTACATAAACCGATCCCCATGTAAAGCCCCCTCCGAATGCAGCGAGCATTATATTGTCGCCCTTTTTTAGCCGCGACTCATATTCCCATAGTGCCAGGGGAATGGTTGCGTTTGTGGTGTTTCCGTATTTTTCTATTACGATCATTACCTTATCATGGTTTATTCCTAATCTTCTGGCCGTGGCATCGATGATGCGCAAATTGGCCTGATGTGGAACCAGCCAGTCAATGGTATCGGCATTCATGTTGTGTTTTTTTGCCAGCTCCTCAGATACATCTGCCATATTGGAAACTGCAAATTTAAAAACGGATGAGCCTTCCTGATATACATAATGTTCCCGTGCATCAACGGTTTCATGGCTGGGTGGCCTTCTGGAACCCCCGGCTTTCATATGTAAAAATTGCTCTCCTGAACCATCTGACTTTAGAATGCTGTCGATAACACCAAGACCATCATTATTGGGCTCTAACAAGACAGCGCCCGCGGCATCACCGAAAATAATGCAGGTAGAGCGGTCTGTATAATCGACAATTGACGACATTTTATCGGCCCCTACAACGATAATTTTCCTGTATTTACCGGTTTCAATAAATTGTGATCCTGTAACCAGGGCATATATAAAACCCGAACAGGCCGCATTCATGTCGTATCCAAAGGCATTGATAAGACCGGCATGATGACTTATAATGTTTGCCGTTGCAGGAAACATCATATCGGGCGTTACCGTCGAACAAATGAGCATATCAATCTCTTCGGGGCGGGTTTTGGTTTTTTTAAGCAAACCCTTAACAGCTTCAATGCCCATCACAGAGGTACCCTGATCTTTACCTTTGAGGATTCTTCTTTCTTTTATCCCTGTTCTAGTGGTAATCCATTCATCGGTCGTTTCAACCATGGATTCCAAATCCTTGTTATGCAATATATCCTCAGGTGCGAAACAATGGATTCCCGAAATAGCTGCTGTGATTTTGCTCATAGTAAAAAAAAATAAACATCCTTACCTGTAGACCAGTGGAATGTAGATGGTTAAAAAGTACAATCTGAAAGAAAGAAAGAAAAAGTTTTTATCAGCAAATTGCATATAAGAAAGTATGTCTAAATAATCCCTTTTCCGGAGATCTATCAAACCAAACGCAGCAGTGGTAAATTGACAGGAGTGAAGGGGCCATGCCCCTGTTTTATTTATACAAGTACTTCCTTCTCTATTACAACTTTACCCTTGTAATACAGCTTTCCTTCAAACCAGAAAGCCCTGTGGGGTAAATGAAATTCACCGGTAGTAGGACATTTAACCAATTGCTTCTCGGCAATTTTGTAATGTGTACGCCTTTTATCTCTCCTGGTTTTAGAATGTCTTCTCTTTGGATGTGCCATTTTTCAATTATTTATTTAGTGTTTTTTAATTTCTTTAAAATATCCCAGCGTGGGTCTATAGTGTCATTTTCATTTTCATTATCATGGTCATCCTGTACATCTTCAGTACTAAAAAACATCGGTTCATCTTCATCTTCATAATCTGGATGAAGTCGTTTCATAGGCAATGACACATTGATAAACTCATAAATATATGATGCCGTATTTACTTTTTGCACATCCATTGGAATAACTTCCATCTCTTCTGACAAAACATCGTAATCCTGACCGAACTTCAGCACAATAGTTTGTTTAAAAGAAATTGGGTGTTGAAAAGTTTTAAGACTTCTGTCACAAGTCAGTTCTGTTGTTCCCTGAATATCAAAATCAAGTTGAATAAAGGTTTCTCTTTTCTTTAGGATCAGTTTAACCACAAATTCACCTTTTTCTATCAACGAATATTCGAACAGGGAAAAAAACTTATCATCTATACGGTATTCATACGCATAGTCTTCGTATTTAAGACTTTGTATATCAATATCATAGGTTTTTAAGTCTTTCACCACAGCACCCTATTTTAAATTAAGTCCGCAAATTTAGAGATATTAATCGTAAAATTAAAAAACTAGCCCATCAATTTATTGAGGATTACCAATCCTGATCAGAAGAGGGTTATACTAAAAATCAGGATTCGGCATAGGTTAGCCTTGAAATTCTTTGTCTGGCTATATCGCAAGCCAGGTATATGGCCTCTCTGATCGATTGTGGATCGGCCAGATTTTTACCGGCGATATTGTAAGCTGTACCATGATCAGGTGAAGTTCTGATCTTTGAAAGACCTGCTGTGTAATTCACCCCCTCTTCGAACGCAATGGTCTTGAAAGGAATGAGACCCTGATCGTGATACATTGCCAGTACGCCATCAAATTTATTTTGCTGCATGGTGCCGAAAAAACCATCGGCCGGAAATGGCCCGAAGACCAGGTGGCCTTTCTTTTTAAACTCTTCAAGGGTGGGAACAATCACCTTTTCTTCTTCATCTCCCAGCAAACCCGATTCACCTGCATGCGGATTGAGGGCCAGTACTGCCAGTTTGGGTTTTAAAATTCCAAAATCCTTTTTAAGGCTTTCGAGGAAAATGTCAATCTTTGCCTTGAGTAATTCAGGGCTTAGTTTCGCCGATATATCTTTGAGCGGTACATGACCGGTAGCTACACCCACCCGCAGGTTTTTGGCTACCATCATCATAAGACTTTCTTTGGCCCCCAGTTTTTCTGATATATATTCAGTATGTCCAACATATTTAAAGTTTTCGTTTTGAATGTTGTGCTTATTGATGGGTGCGGTAACCAATGCATCGATTTGATCTTGTATGAGGTCATCTACTGCTTTTTCAAGGGCGAGAAGCGCTGATTTCCCGCCTTCAGGTGTAGCACTTCCTGTTTTAATTTCAAAAGTATCCTGCCAGCAGTTGATAACATTGATTTTTTTATGATTGAGAAAATCAAACCCTTTTATCTGGGTATATTGCAGATCATCGATTTCGTACATTTTGCGGTAATAGGAAAGTACCTTGGTAGAACCATAAATGACAGGTGTCATCATTTCAAGCAGCCTGGTATCTCGCAGGGTTTTTATAATAACTTCAGGTCCTATTCCATTTATATCGCCCAGTGTTATACCTATTACAGGTTTGTCTGAACGGGCAACTTTAACTTGTGTGTTCATAAGATCATATTTATTATCAGGCTACAGCCTGTTATCAAATTTCTTTTAATTCGATAAAAGAATACATCAAAAATCTGCAACTTGCGCTTGGTAATTGCACCTGCAATTTAATGTAATTTTCAATACTTGCTCTATTATTTACGTGGTCAGACCTAAAAAGTATCTGGGACAACACTTTCTGAAGGATGAAAATATTGCTTCTGCAATTGCATCATCGCTAACCTTTCACAAGGCATACAGGCATTTACTGGAAATAGGTCCGGGCACCGGTGTACTCACCCGGCATTTGGTAAACATTCCGCTTGATAAATTGTATCTTATTGAAGTAGACGATGAATCGGTTCGTTATTTACAGCAAAAATTGAAAGATCCTCAGGTAGAATTACATTCCGGGGATTTTTTAAAACTGGGAGCTCTTTTCTTTACAAATCTTCCTTTAGGAATAATCGGCAACTTTCCCTACAATATTTCAAGCCAGATTTTTTTCAAAATCCTGGAAAATTACCAGCAAATACCCGAAATCGTTTGTATGGTACAAAAAGAGGTAGGCCAAAGACTATGTGCCGATGAAGGTTCAAAAGTTTATGGCATATTAAGTGTTTTACTTGGCGCACATTACGAAAGAGAATATTTGTTTACGGTACCACCTGAAGTCTTTTATCCACCTCCAAAGGTTGAATCTTCAGTAATAAGGTTCCGGCTTAAAGAAAATCACTCACTGCCATGCGATAAAAAGCTTTTTGCCAAAATTGTAAAACAAAGTTTTCAAAACCGGCGCAAAACATTGCGCAACGCCTTGAAACAGCTTAATTTGCCGCCGGGTATGGTAAGCGAAACCATCTTTGACTTGAGGGCAGAACAAATCTCAATTGCAGGGTTTATCGAATTGGTGACAAAAATCGAAAAACAGTGGAAAATACAATAGTCCCGTTTGAGCTAAGTAAAGAATATTTTGACCGCTTTAGTGAAGCAGTTGAGTTGCGTGATGATATTTTTATCAAAGAGAGTCTCGATGGTATAAAATATGAAGATATTACCACCTTACTTGAAGAATTTAATGCTGAGGAATCGGGGTATGTACTCAGTCTGTTATCAAAGGAAATCGCTGCCGATGTAATGGTAGGTCTTGATGAGGAGGTAAGATTTTCCTTTATCAAATCTAAAGATCCGTCTGAGGTGGCAGAATATGTGGAATTTCTCGAAACAGATGATGCTGCTGATATATTAAACGAGATGCCGGTAAAGTTCAGGGAAGAGGTACTGGCCAATATAAAAAGTAAAGAAAAAAGCAGGCATTTGCTCGAGCTGCTCCGCTATGAAGAAGACTGTGCCGGTGGGCTCATGGCCAAGGAAATCATTAAGACAAACCTCAACTGGAATGTTGTTCAAACGATTGAAGAAATAAGAAGGCAAGCCGAAAAAGTTGAAAAAATATATTCAGTATATGTTGTAGATGATGATAATGTATTGCTGGGTAGGGTTGCCTTGAAAAAAATTATACTCTCCAATGACCATACCCTTATCAAGGATATTTACGAATCGGATCATTTGCATGTATATACCTATCAGCATGAAGAAGAAGTTGCTGATTTGATGCGAAAATACGACCTGGAAGCTGTGCCTGTAGTAAATGTGAGCGATCAGTTGGTTGGGAGAATAACCATTGATGATATTGTAGATGTGATCACCGAGCAGGCAGAGCAGGAAAGACAATTGATGGCGGGTATCAGCGAAGATGTTGAAGAAGATGACAGTGTTTGGCTACTTACACGGGCGCGTCTTCCGTGGCTGGTCATTGGTTTGTTTGGGGGGCTTGTCGGCGCCAGGTTTATCAGTATATTTGAAGCCGATCTGTCGGCTGTTACAGCCCTGGCCTTTTTTATTCCACTGGTTACAGCTACCGGAGGCAATGTTGGCATTCAATCGTCAGCGCTCGTAGTACAAAGCCTTGTAAATCCCTCGGCCTTCAGTTCGGGACTCAAATCTAAATTACTTAAAGTCTTACTTGTTGCCATTGTTAATGGTCTTTTTTTGGCTGGAATAGTATTTGGTCTGGTCTTCTTAACCAATAGCCTCAAACTTGCTTCCGTAGTATCCATTGCTCTTTTTAACGTGGTTTTGCTTGCCTCATTAATGGGTACACTTGTGCCACTGGCTCTCGATAAACTTGGCTTTAACCCTGCCCTGGCTTCAGGCCCATTTATTACCACGGCCAATGATCTGATAGGTCTGGCTGTTTACTTTGTCGTAGCTCATACTTTGTATAACATATAAAAATAATGATTAAAAAAGTACTCATTTCTGATGTCGTTCATGAAAGCCTCATGCCTATGCTCAACGAAACAGGCTATCTGGCAGATTACCGGCCCGATATCAAACGCGATGAAATTCTTCAGGTATTACCTGAATATAAAGGTATTGTGGTGCGTAGCAAAACACCCATAGACCGCGAATTGCTTGATGCCGGCACTCAATTGCTTTTTGTGGCAAGATCCGGCGCCGGACTGGATCAAATAGACATGGAGCATGCCAGAAAGCGGGGCATCAGTATAATAAATGCACCGGAAGGAAACCGCGATGCCGTAGCAGAACATGCGGTAGGAATGATTCTGGCATTACTCAATAAGCTGCATACCGCAGATCAGGAGGTAAGAAGTGGCATATGGGATCGCGAAGGGAACCGGGGTTATGAACTGGGAAATATGTGTGTAGGCATAATAGGTTGTGGTTTTATGGGCCAGGCTTTTGCCCAAAGGCTGCCTTCCTTTGGGTGCAGGGTTTTAGGTTATGATAAGTATAAAACAGGATTTGGCAATGCCAACCTGTTGGAGTGTAACCTTGAACAGATTTTTGAAGAGGCTGATCTGGTTAGTTTCCACATACCACTCACCGAAGAAACCAGATTTTACATAAATGAAGATTTTATCGGCCGGTTTAAAAAGAATTTTTTCTTTGTGAATACCGCCAGGGGAGAAATCGTAAAATTTGAAACGTTGTTGAAATTTTTGAATAGTGGAAAAATAAGAGGCGCTGCGTTGGACGTATTGGAAAATGAAAAATTCTCTAAATATACAGATCCCCAAAAGGCAGCCTTTGAGGCCCTGAAACAATTGCCCAATGTGATTTTTAGTCCGCATGTTGCCGGATGGACCCATGAATCATATGTAAAAATTAATCAAACAATGGTAAATAAAATTAAACTTATTAATTTGCCTTAGTCAAATCAACCCTTTGTATGTATTAAGATATGATACTGAGATTGGGCCCAACTACCCTTCATTTGACTGAAGGCGGATTATAGAGTAAGCCTCAACTTTAAAATACTTCCATTTAATGAAAGGAGCAGAAGGGCGTAAAAATTTTTTAAAAAAAATTTCTGAACTGGCAGAAGAACCTTTACTAACCTCAACCATTGTTTTGGTATTGGTGACTATAATCGTTCTTTCGGCAAGCTATCCTTACTATGTAAAAGATTTTGAAGATTTTCTGGGTCAAGTGCTTGCAGAGGCGCATGGCATGATTTTCGACATTTTGATTATTGGTATACTATTGTACTGGCTCAACAAAACAGGTGAAAAAAGGCAACGTATCAGAATGTATAAAGATGAAATCGACGATTTCAGACTATGGGAATCAGACGAAGCCGCTTTTCGTACAGTAGGGAATATTAAAAGGCTAAACAGACATAAAATATATAATCTGAATCTGGTTAATTGTTATTTGTCTAAAACCAATTTAAATTATGTGAAACTGAAGGGAGCCAATTTAAACTATGCCAATGTATCAAACTCCAACCTTCTGGATGTCAACCTGGAGGAAGCCAGGCTGAATCAGACGCGTTTTGAAAACTGCAATATGAATCATGCCAGTTTTAAAGGCTCTTACGCCAATGGAGCCATTTTCAGGGATGCCTATCTCATTAAAACTGATTTTCAGCAGGCATTTTTAATTAAAGCAGATTTTACCAATGCATTCTTAATGGAAGCAGATCTTCGAAATGCATATCTGACCAATGCAGACTTTACCAATGTAAATTTATATAAAGCTGATCTAAGAGGTGCCAAAGGAATACAAATTGAACAGCTTTCAAAGGCAAAGACCCTTTACCTCGCCAAATTTGATGATGAATTGCAGGATTTGGTACGGGAAACGCTGCCCGATCTTGCAGGTGGTTGATATTTTATTATTACTGGAGTAATTTTTATGTGCTATGATTGGCATTTGTACAATTAGGAAGCTGGTAAATTGTAATCTCCTATATTTAATGTAAATTTTATCTAATATGGATTTATCCCTGGTTATTACCCTTTACAATGAAGAAGATAATATTGAACCTCTCATTAACCGTATAAACAATGCTTTGCAGGGGATTGATTATGAGGTAATTATGGTCGATGACGGATCAAAAGATACAACCGTAGATAAAGTACATAAATTTGCAGGTGAGCGGATAAAACTTATTCGTTTGCTCAATAATTACGGTCAAACAGCTGCAATGTCTGCAGGTATTGAACATGCACAAGGAGAAGTGATCGCTTTAATGGATGGAGATTTGCAAAATGATCCGGAAGACATACCAGATATGTTGCGTTTTATGGCATCAGAAGGTTGGGATGTCGTAGCAGGCCGCAGGAAAAACAGACAAGATGGATTTGTGTTGAGAAAGCTTCCGAGCAAAATTGCCAACAAAATCATCCGATGGCTCACCGGGGTTATGGTTCTTGATTATGGTTGTTCATTAAAGCTCATAAAGTCTGATGTAGCCAAAAATCTTGGCTTGTACGGCGAGCTTCACAGATTTATTCCCGTACTGGCTCATTTGCAGGGAGCGAGAATTACCAACAAGGATGTGAGACATCACCCCCGTATTCACGGTCAATCAAAATATGGCATAGGACGTACATCCCGTGTGGTGAGTGACCTGCTCCTAATGGTTTTTTTTCAGAAATACTTCAAAAGACCAATGCATTTGTTTGGCAGTACAGGCTTTGCGCTATTTGCAGTGGGCTTAATGGTTAATTTGTATCTTTTGGTACTAAAAATATTAGGAGAAGAAATTTGGGGTCGTCCCTTATTGATTTTTGGTATCACCATGTTTCTGGCAGGCATTCAACTCATATCACTTGGTTTTTTGGCGGAAATACTCATGCGTACATATTTCGAATCCCAGGGCAAAAGAATTTTCAGAATAAAGTCTATTGAGACATTTCCCGCACACTAAAAATTAAAAATGCATTCTTGGTAACGGCACTTTATCCTGTGACAAAAAATCTTTATTGAGGTATTTATAGTGTGCGGCCATGGCAATCATGGCCGCATTGTCTGTACAGTATTCAAAAGCAGGAATAAAAAGCTGCCACTTTCTTTTTTTGCTCTCAGTCTCCAGAACATTTCGCAGGCCTGAATTGGCAGATACTCCTCCTGCAATGGCTATTCTGTTGATACCGGTTTCACATGAGGCCTTTATCAGCTTTTTTAGAAGCATTTCAATAAGGCTGCGTTGAATACCTGCCGAAAGGTCATTCAGATTTTTTGCGATAAAATCAGGATCTTTGGCTACTTCATCCCTTAAAAAATACAAAATAGCAGTTTTAATACCACTAAAGGAATAATCTAAGCCAGGTATCTGACTATGCGGAAAACTAAAGCGCATAGGATCACCAGCGCTTGCATATTTATCAATTAAAGGGCCTCCAGGATAGGGAAGGCCCATAATTTTTGCAGCTTTGTCAAAAGCTTCCCCAACAGCATCATCAAGGGTTTGTCCTATTATCTGCATGTCCAGGTAGTCATTTACTTTTACGATTTGTGTATGTCCGCCACTTACTGTGAGGCATAAAAACGGAAAGGATGGCCTGGGTTCATCTATAAAATGAGCAAGAATATGTGCCTGCATGTGATTTACACCAATAAGTGGAATATCCAATGCAAGGGCAAGGGCTTTGGCGAAAGAAGCGCCTACCAGCAAGGCTCCAAGTAAACCTGGTCCCTGGGTAAAGGCTATCGCGCTTAAATCCTTTTTATGTATATTTGCCAGGGCTTTATCGACTACATAAACAATATTTTGCTGATGGGCCCTCGAGGCAAGTTCAGGAACAACACCTCCATATTGTTCATGAATGATCTGTGATGCTATGATATTATTGAGTATTTTTCCGTTATGTACTACAGATGCAGATGTTTCATCGCATGAAGATTCGATTGCAAGTATAATTAGCTCCATTGAAAATTGGACAATTTAGAAAAAACACCGCAAGATATTAAAAAATATATAGCTGTTCTGATCTTAAGAACACTCATAGGTTTCTTGTTGTCTTTCTTTTTAATTACGAGCATCATTAGCCTGCCTTTTGTTCAAACGGCAATAGTGAACCGTCTGGCTGCATGGGTATCTGAGAAAATTGATCATCAAACAGAAATTGGTTATGCCAATATTCGTTGGTTTGATGTTGTGGTTCTCAAGGATATTAGAATCTCCGATACCCAAAGTGAGGAAATGATATTGGTTGATCACCTGGTACTTGATTTTAAACTTAAGGAGCTACTTTACAGCAGTAACGTTAATTTTGACCGTGCTGAACTCAATGGAGCACAGGTGAGTATGCGCCGAAACTCCCCTGACGATGATTTTAATATTAATTACTTCATAAGCCGCATTCAAATGTTGCTGCCACCACGGCGCAGTGACGCAAAGGGTCCAAAGCCGTTTGTTGTGGATGCTGTTTATCTCAAAAATTCTGTATTTGTACTTGATAATTCAGGCAGAGATAGCCTGAAAGGCCAATTCGATTATAACCACTTTGAGCTGGAAGAGATTAAGGGTACAGTAAAGACTCTCAATCTGAGTGCAGGAGATTTGGAGCTCAAAGCTGTAAACCTTCAATTCCGCGATAGAGCGACAAAGCTGGAAGTTAAAAATTTAAATACTTTTTACAGTTTTACCAAAAAAGAAATGCGCTTTGAAGATTTTAACATCGCCATTGGTAATTCGGTAATTAAAAACGACATGGTTTTTTTATACGATTCTGTGCAAAATTTATCCTATTTTGTCGATGAAGTAGATATTGAAGCAGATTTTAAACCCTCAATCATACAATTGCAGGATTTAGCGATTTTTGCGCCTCAGCTCCGGGAATACAGTCAAAGAATTCAAATGAGTGGAGAATTCAGAGGCAGAATAAATCGATTCGATACAAAAAATCTTAAACTGGACTTCGGAAGCAGAAGTACAATAGAAGGAAATCTTTCAATGATGGGACTTCCGCTAGTAAAAGAGACCTTTGTTAATGCGCAGTTAAATAAAGCGAACATCCATATTCAGGACCTGAAGCCCTACCTTAATGATGAAGCGCTTCAAAGTGTTTCAACCTTTGGCAACACCCAAATCAACGGGAGGTTTACAGGCTTTTTCAGCGATTTTGTGTGTAATGCCGGGTTTGTAACTGAAGTTGGGAATTTTACCACTGATATTAACTTAAAAATCAATGAACTCTATCAGGAACAATCTACCTACACTGGCCGCCTGGTGACCAAAAACCTCAACCTGGGGGCCATTATTGGTGACAAGGAATTTCTGCAACTTTTAGATTTTGAAGGGAAAGTAAGTGGAAAAGGCTTTAGCATTGATAAGGCAGTTGTGGATATGGATGCTTCCATAAAGAGAATTGGGATTAAAGGGTATAACTATAGCAATGTATACACCGATGCCCGGTTGGCTTTTGAACAATTCGAAGGAAGGTTGGTCATTGAAGATCCAAACCTCTTTTTTAATGGAAAACTCAACCTTGACCTGCGTGACGGATTTGAAAAATTCATGGTAAATGCACAACTTGATTCTGCCCGTCTTCAGAATCTCGGGTTTACCAGTAACCATACTTTTGTCAGTGCGCGATTAGATGTAGATATTACCGGGCTTCAATTAGATGAAATGCTGGGAACTGCCCTGGTTTCCGACTTGTATATCGAATATAAAGACCGGTCACTGGAGATGGATATAATGAATTTCAGTTCTTTTTATGATACACTTGGTCGTTCGGTAGAGCTGCAAAGCGAATTAATTGATGGGCGTATTTTCGGGGATTTTAAATTTGCCGCTTTTTTCAAGGATATTTCAGAAATGTTTGAAGAATATAAGCTGGCCATCGAAAATGATGAAAAAAAACTTGAGACTTATTATGCCAAAAGCAAAACTACAAATAATACATTTTTCTATCTTGATATTAGCGCCCATCTCAAAAATGCCAATCCGATTATCAACCTGTTTGTGCCAGATCTTAAAATAACAGAAAATACATTTGTCACAGGCTCTTATATCGGCGGCCCCACCACATTTCTAAACCTGAATACGCAAATCAGACAATTTTCTCTCAAAGATTATGTTTTCAGGAGAAATGAATTCAGCATTCAAACCAACAAATCCAACGCATCAAGACAGATCTATGGCCAATTACATTTTCATTCAGACAGGCAGGGCTATATAAATCAGCAAAAAAGCCAGGATCTTATCCTTGATCTCGACTGGTACGGAAATCAAATAAACTTTTATACCAGAATTGATGAATTTAACGGTGATAGCTATCTCAAAATTACTGGTAAACTCGATTTGCTGCCTGATGAACTGGTTATGAAGTTTAATCCTTCGGAAATGGGTATCATTGGTAAAATATGGCATTTCAATGAAGATAATTATATAAGCTTCAAAAAGAGAAACATAGATGTGTATAGACTGGAGCTTAGTAATCAGGAGCAACGTATATTACTTGACGGCTCAGTTTCAGAAGACCCCGATGATGTACTCTTTCTGTCTATCATGCGGTTTAAAATGGAAAATATAAATCCTTTACTTGATAAATCTCTTCTGGGCATGGCCAATGGTTTTGTTGAATTAAAAAATTATTATGCCAAAAGGGAAATCAATAGCAACCTTTCCATAGAAGATTTGTATATAAGTGACTTTTTAATCGGCGATGTTACCAGCAGCAGTATTTACGAGCAAGAAGAAAACCGTTTCAGGGTAAACCTCAATACAGTGCGAAATGGTTTACAAACTATTGAACTTAGCGGTTATCTCGATCCTGATGAGGTAACAGATCAATTTCAATTAAATGCCAAACTTGTAAAAACCAATCTCAATATTATAGAACCTTTTCTGGGGTTTATGTTTTCAGAAATGCAGGGATCGGTAGATGGTGATATGCAGATAAGGGGCAGGTTTGTATCACCGGAAATCAATGGTAAAGGAAAGATTAATCAAGGCGCATTGACCTTCAATTACCTGAAAACCAGGTATAATATTGATGGAGATTTGCTGTTTGAAAACGATGAAATGCTTTTCAGAAATATGAGAATTGCCGATGTTGAAAACAATACAGGAACCCTTAGCGGCGCCATTCGGTTTAATAGTATCAATGATCTGGTATTTAATCTGAGAGGAAATTTTAACCGGTTGCAGGTTATGAATACCAGTCCCGCAGACAATGACCTGTTTTATGGCATTGCATATGCAACCGGTAACATTAACATAACTGGCACAGATAAAAATTTGCAGATTAATACCACAGCCAGATCAGAGCGGGGAACCCGCATCTACATACCCCTTGAGGGGACAGCTGAAGTTGCGCAACAAGACTTTATTTATTTTGTGAGCCGAGAGGAGGAAAAAGCCAGAGAAGATGATGACTTTTTACCGGTGGAATCAAGAACAGAGCCCTCACGTATCACCATGAATTTTGACCTGGATATAACTCCTGAAGCTTATTGTGAAATTATTTTTGACATTACAGCGGGCGATATTATCAGGGGACGGGGAAATGGAAAATTTAATATGACCTATGATTCCCGGGCAGATTTTACCATGTTGGGTGAGTATGAAATTACAGAAGGAGCCTATAATTTTACCTTGCGAAATATCATAAATAAGGAATTTGCAATCTTGCCAGGCAGTCGCATTACCTGGATGGGGGATCCCTATGCCGCTATTTTAGATATCAGAGCATCTTATCGTCAGCTAGCTTCTTTGCAGCCTATACTCAATATTGGAGATGTGGAATCTCAGTCGCCTGATCTGGCACGTAGGTACCCGGCATACGTTAGGATGGATATCAAAGGGGATCTAAGTAACCCGGAAATTGATTTTGATATATCAATTGAAGAATATCCAAGAAATCTTCTGGTGGATGGGGTATCATTGGAAACCCAGATAGGTACATTTAAAAACAGACTCGCCACAGATGAGCAGGAACTGAAAAGACAGGTTTTCTCACTCATCATCCTGCGAAATTTTTCTCCGCAGGATGCATTTAATATAAGTGGATCTGTAGGCAATAGCCTTAGTGAATTTATTTCAAACCAGGTGAGTTATTGGATCAACCAGGTAGATGAAAACCTGATGATAGACCTCGACCTGGGCTCTCTTAACCAGGAGGCTTTCAATACTTTTCAATTGCGATTGTCGTATTCTTTCCTCGATGGTCGCCTTAGAATCACCCGAGATGGAGGCTTCCAGAATGAAAGATCTGCCAATGAAGCTACCGCCATTATCGGCGACTGGACTGTAGAATATATGCTTACCTCTGATGGCAAATACCGCATAAAAGTTTACAGTAAGTCGCAGTTTAATACCGTTTACTCTAATATAGACAACAGAAACCTTACCACTACAGGATTCAGTATGATGCACACCCAAAGCTTCAATGAATTAAAGGATCTGTTTAAAAGCGCACGAAAACAGGCAAAAAAGTTGCGCGAGCAGAATCAAATTAACCCTGTTGAAGAGGAGGAAGATGACAATCCATATATTTTGCCTTCTGAGATCATTTCTAAAGAAGATGAGTTGTTTGATGATTAAAAATCGTTTACAAACCTGTACAATTTTTTTATTTTGAATAAGCTGACACAGGTCATTTATTATAAAGCTGTTAGCTATTATCTTTGATGTTCACTAAAAAAGCTGAATATGGCGAGGCTAAACAGAAGAGGCTTATTTAAGGCTGCAGGAATCGCAGGGGCTGGTTATGTTGCCAGTGTATTCACTGGTTTTGCAAGTGCAGGTTCTGATTCCCCTTCAACGGCACCATGGATTTATCATCCCCTGGATGCTGATCATACTGCTTCCCTTGCTTACGAAATATACCCGGGGCGCGGTTGCATGTATTCTGTGTTTAAAAGCATAGTTGGCCAGCTTGCCGATAACTTTGGAGCACCTTATAATCAATTTCCGTTCGATATGCTTCAATATGGCCACGGAGGAGCAGGCTCCTATGGATCGCTCTGCGGGACGTTAAATGGCGGCGCCGCAGCCATAGGGCTTTTTTGTAATGATAAAAAAACTTCAGACCAGATGATCAGTCATTTGTTTAAATGGTATGAAGAAAGTGAATTGCCTGTATTTGTTCCGGAAAAGCCATTGATAGAAGATGAAATACCAACTGTGATAACAGAATCGGTAATTTGCCATGCTTCAATATCGAGATGGTGCATGAAAGCGGCTTGCAGCCCTGATGACCCCATGCGTACTGAAAGATGCATGCGGCTTAGTGCAGATATAGCCGCAAAAACAGTCGAAATCCTCAATGCATATGCCGATAAGCATGTTGTTGCCTTTGCCTTAGACGCTAAAAGTGAAGAGTGCATGACCTGCCATGGAAAAGAGGAAGCAAAAATGTATAAATCAAAAGCCAAAACGTCCTGCGGTAGTTGTCATGGGGATCCTCATGTTCCCGCTTTTCAACCGTAAAAAAAATCCGGCCTCCCAAAAGGAAGACCGGATAAATTCTTATAAATGGTTTGCTGATTTATTCCTTAAAAGGTCTTTGACTCACCTTATCCGGTGCTGGAAAGTCACTGGGTACAGGTAATGTAACTTTACCACTTCCTGCCCATTCGGCACCTCGCTGATAAGTTGTAATAAAACCTACGCTGGTCATAGCATCACGGCTATGGCCTAACACAGAGTGGAATATACGACCTTTTCCATATTGTATAGTCATAAGAATGGGTTCATGTCTGTCGCTGCCTCCAAACTCCGGGGAAGCATAGGCCGTAGCCAATACATCCATATTTTTTGCCGGCCCGCGTAGTTGTTCGTATAATTCATCTTTGGCATGCATCCATTTCTCGGGAAGCCCTTTCATAATCGGGTGTTCCGGCATTCGTGTTTGTACCTGAAAACTATGCTGAGCCCCGTGGTGTCCACCCCGGCCTGGACGATTGTCTCTGACCAGCTCACCTTCTTTATTGTAGTAAACATAAGGGCCGTCCTTTTCATTCCGGCCACCCCAGCCACCAAGTCCAATCATTTCATTATACTCAGGCCATGAAGGGAATGAATTGTCTGCTGCATGTATAACCACCAGACCTCCACCCGATCGAATAAACTGCTCAAACCTTTTGCGAACTTCGGGCAACCAGAGTACTTCATCGTCTATAATGCTAACAATAAGATCATACTTTTTGAAATTGGGATTAAAAGTACTGATATCCTCTCCCGGAGCCGGGCAACTTACATGTTCCAACTCAAAACGACCAGTTTCAGTTAGATATGACTTTAATGGTGCAACCCATTCTTCCCAATGCTTGTGGTGTACACTGCGACCATCTAAAAACAAGGTTTTAATTTTCCTGCCTGATTGAGCCATAAGTGGCATCGCCATAATCAGGCAAACTACTACTGCAAAAAATCTTTTCATCTTTCAGGTTTTAATAAACATTACTCGTTATTGCAAAAACCAGGCCGCTCTTCAAAATTTGAAATAATTGACCCGCTATCCAAAAATATGATTTTAAATTCAAATCCCCATCTGCCAGAACAGTATAGTTTTGGAATATTTGTAATATATGTATTTGGATTTATAATAAGGCGATAGCACCAACTTCATTTTACACCATGTTATCCTTTTAGTTTGAAAATTGTTTGAAAATTGTGAAATTATTTCTATTTTCGGGGCGTTTAATTACTGGAGCGAAAGTGCATCAACGTCTTTTTTTTGATCATTGACAAGGTTTAGGTTTTGCGTGATATATTGGTCATCAATTTTTTAAAAAGGCGATGAAAGTTAATGGAATTGTTGAACATGTGGGAAAACTGGTAGTACAAGCTTAAATATATAATTTACATCTTTATTTATTAATCCAAAACAGTTATGCAGTCGTTAAAAAATGTTAATTACACCAATGGACAGCTTAGCATGCTTGTCATGTTAAGAGTGCTTATTGGATGGCACTTTCTTTTTGAAGGTCTTACCAAGGTATCGAAGTCAGGATGGACTTCAGCGGGTTATTTATTGGATTCAAAGGGATGGTTTTCCGGAATTTTTATCTGGATGGCAGAAAGCCCGGGTATTTTGAAATTTATTGATTTTATGAATGTGTGGGGTTTGTTCTTTATAGGCCTTGCATTGATGATTGGTTTGTTTTCCAGACTCGCTGCTATAGGTGGTATGGCTCTGCTCGCAATGTATTATTTATCTCATCCGCCACTTGCAGGTCTTGAGTATGGTGCCCCGGGAGAGGGAACTTACCTGCTGGTAAATAAAAACCTCATTGAACTTTTTGCACTTGCAGTATTATTTGTATTCCCAACCAGCCAGATTATCGGCGTAGACAGGTTTTTGTATATCAGTAAATACAAAAGAAATCCGGACCCACAGCTTGCATAGTTTTATTAAATAACTTAAAAATTTGAAACAGAATGTCTGAAAATAAAAATAATGGCGGAATGAGCCGCCGGGATATTTTAAAAGGATTGGCTACCGTGCCTGCCGTTGGAGGTTTGTTTTACGGAGCCTATGTAAGTGGTAAAAAATACGATGCCACGCGTGAGGCCCGTCAAAGTATACTTAAAGAATTTAACATCGATGCGGGTGTTTCCACTCCCAGAATGACTTATACCCCCGGAGCAAAAAGCACCGGACAAAAGATAAGACTGGGCGTGATTGGATTCGGTATCAGAGGGCCACAGCTGGTGCAGGCTTCGGGATTTGCCACTCGCCGCTGGCTTGAGAATATGGAGAAGATGGGTCCTGATAACGACCGACTGAAAGCTTTTTATGAGCAGGAAGACCTCAATATTGAGTACACCGCAGTTTGTGATATTTTTACCGTAAAGGCAGAAGAAGCTAAAGATACGGTTGACAATGGCAGTGCACATGGTAAAAAGGGCAATGCAAAAGTCTATAAAAACTGGGAGGATCTGGTAAATGCCCCTGATGTAGATGCTGTTATTATTGCTACCCCAGACCACTGGCATGCACCCATGTCTATTGTCGCAGCAAAAGCTGGCAAACACGTATTTGTTGAAAAACCGATGACCCACAAAATCCAGGAAACCCATGAGCTTTTCAGGGTGATCCAGGAAACCGGAGTGGTATTTCAGGTTGGCCATCAGCACAGACAAACTGATAGTTATTTCAAAGCCAAGGAAATTATAGATAAAGGTGTTTTGGGCCCGATTTCCATGGTATTAACCCATACCAACAGAAACTCTCCCAATGGCGCCTGGGTTTATCCAATACATGAGCAGGCAAGTCCTGAAACCATCGACTGGGATATGTTCCTGGGTAATGCACCTAAAGTGCCGTTTAACAAGGACCACTTCTTCCGATGGAGGAAATACTGGGCTTATGGCACCGGATTAAATGGTGACCTTATGACCCATGAATTTGACGCCTTTAATCAGATTCTTGGCATGGGCATTCCCAAATCGGCTGTATGTTCCGGTGGAGTATACTTCTTTAAAGATGGCCGTGAAGTGCCTGATGTAATGAATGTCGCTTTGGAATACCCAGACAAAAACTACACATTTATCTATAGTGCCACCCAGGCCAATGAATATTCAAGAACTAACCTCATCCTGGGCCATGATGCATCTATGGAAATCACGCGTGAATTAATAGTTAAACCAGACAGAAGGTCTACACGATTTGCCGAAAAATTTGAAAAAGGCATTATCAAGCCCGATGAGCCTTTATTCTCATATGTGCCAGGAAGTACCAACCTCGATGCAGTAACTACAGCAACCGAAAGATACTTTGCAGCCAAAGGTTTATTATATACCTACAGAGATGGCGTAAGGGTAGATTCTGGCCACCTGCATATAAAAGAATGGCTTGAGGCCATCAGGGGTAATGGTAAAACCAGTTGCGATATTGTTGCGGGATACGAAGAAGCCATTGCAGCTCACATGGCAACAGTAGCACATAAGATGGGAATCAAAGCATTCTGGAATGATGAAACTAAAGAAATTCACGACCAGAATGGCAATGTAATTCATGAAATACCCACAGATTCTCCGGCCGATGTAGGGGTAATTGCATAAGAATAAAACAGAGCAACTGTTTTAAGTTATAGAAATACAAAGCCCTGAATCATCGATTCAGGGCTTTTACTATTATATGTATTGTCCTGATCAACCTTAAAACATCATTAACAAGCTTAAAAACCTAAGATTTTAACCATTTATGGCGTTTTAACATCAAGGCCTCTGTGCGACGAACTTCATTTTGTGCTAAGGAGAGACCTGCCCAATTCACCGTTTATTAAATCTGACCTGGCTTGAAATGCGTCATGTTTGATAATTTTTATTTGTAATTGTCAGCATTATATCCTTTAATCCCAGATTATGTTTTTGGCTTTTGTACTTGTACTGCTAATGCATAATTCGGTTATTAAGTCTGATGAATCAATCGGTTTTTATTTTCACATCTTTAAACATAAACATGTTATCGCTTATCCTTAAACTTTTTCCGCTGGTGGTAGCCACGTTCCTGAGAATAACTTCCTGAGTTTTTATATAAGGATATTTTTCCTGATAAGTTTCATCAAGCATTTCCGGATTGAAATTGGAAAAAATAGCAGGTCCCTGATAATCCTCAGGGTGGCTTGAGTCGTCGATAGTGAGGTTTTCGATGGTAATACGCCAGGGCATATAGCATGTATACCCAAAATCATGCTGGCCTGAATAGGAGCCTCCGAAGAGACTGGCACTTACCGGTGCGCCCCCCGCAGGGATGAATTTGCAATTGCGAATGATAAACTCTCCTTGCCAGGTACTTCCATAATCAGAACGCAGGTTGATGAGGCTCCTGCCGTAAATGGTAGAATTTTCAACGGTAAATATTCCGCTGCCAATGGTATTGATCCCCTGATGACCCAGGGTCGAATTGCGGATCGTCGCATTGGCAACACCCATATGGGCATCAAACCGGGAAAATGTACATTGATCTAAAACCAGGTTTTTGCTGTAATTTGATGCCATAAGACCCCAATAGGTTCTGTCTAATATGTCATTGGTCTGACTGCAATTTGTCAAAGATACATTAAGGGCTCTGTTAACAGTAATATCGTAGCTACCCATTGAAACAGGTAGCCCCGCGGCCCCAATGGTCTGATAAATTTTTCGACCTGTTAATACAGAATTAGTGACGGTTACATTGGAACAATCGGCAATGTTGATAAATCCATTATATGGGGCACCATGATCCCCTTCACCTGTAACCTTGTGCTCAATGGCATCGATATGTACATTGGAGCGCCTTATGGCAATCCCCCTGCTGTAATAGGTATACCTTGACTCTGCCTGATTGGCAATAGTGGTGAAAAGCCCTCCTTTGATGTGCAATGTTTTTTCATCTACAGGTATGGCTACTATGTCGGTAATTTGTTCGAAGTCCCAGATGACAGGAGTGTCATTATCCACATTTCCATCTTTGTCAACTCTAAAAATATCGGTTTGCGGTCTACCATTGTTCTGATTTAAGCCATACCTGATATATCTTCTCACTGTCGAATCTGTGACAGTAATAATGTAATTGCCAGGCACCGGAATATCTATTTTTTCCTGGTTTTTCTTCAAGGAAGAAATGCCCTCTGGCTTGTAGGCTTTTAAATCAGAACTTGCCATGAAAACATGTGTTGTCCGGTTTTCTACATCGGTATCGTCAATGATAAAGACAGCAGAGCCAAAATCAGTATCGGTTTGTATTATGGCTGTACGATCCTTACCACTTATTAAATAGCTCGCACCATTATCTGCCTTTACGGGAAGACCATTGACATTGGCAAAGGCATGAGCAGCGGCAATGGCATCAATATCATCTGATTTGCCATCACCTTTGGCACCGAAATCACTATAGAACACCGTACCCCTGGTTAAAAATCGTTTAGCATCCTTTTTAGATACATTGATCAGCAATTCACCATCTCCACCGGTCATTGCTCCCGTTTTATTTTTTGTGATGGTAATGTTAGTTTTTTCTGAAGGATCAGGGTTTTGAGTCTGTGCGCTGCCAACAAGACAATAAAATAAGAAGAAAAATGTGCAAATGTATTTCATTACAAAACTATTTAGTTTAAACTTTGGCCTGATGGAGCTTGCATGTTGTACTTTACATCTCTTTAATGGAGCACATCGTTCATGCAGGGTTCATTCAAAAACGTTTAATTCGGATGCACCCTATGGTAAATCAACCTGGTGCTTTGAATGTAAATATGCCAATAAAATCCAAATTTTTAAGCATTCATGTGAGCTAAATCTAAAATGTGTTTTTTGTAAACACATTTCATGATTAATTGACGGATAATCAAAGATGTTGTATTTAGCTTTATAAGCTCATCAGGTTATTTAAGGCCATTTTTTCGTATTTACAAGTATTGCCATCCTCGCCAAAGATCGTCAAGACGTGATTAAAGTTTAGTCAAACAAGTATTCCTTCAAAAAATTCGTATTAAAGTCCACTGTTTACATCGTTTGTATTATGGCTGTACGTATTTCTAAATAACATAAATAGCAATTCCTAAGTGCTCATTTTATTGCGCCAATCTATGACCTGTATTCCAGGACTATACCACTGTGTATAAAAAAAGGGTTCATCCGATTAAGATGACCCCTTTGAGACAAATGAAATTTAGGATTTATATATATATTTAACGTGTTCCCACAAGATATACACCTGTATCTCCCTTGGAAAACAGAAATTTGGCAATTGGCATCAAACGGTTAATAACCAGGTTGTCTTCAGTACCCTCAGCTATTACACCATATTCCATATCTACAATCATAATACTGTTGTAGGGATGTAAAGTTTTATTGATGCCATGCATTTCCATACTGCTGATATATTCTTCCAGCAAACCCATTTTATTTTCACTAAAATAATTGGGATGCTCTAAGCTTATATCTTTTATTTCTTTTTTCTTATTACCTAAATCGTTGGCATATACAGTTCCATAAATGGCTGGTGCCATAAAGCTCAAAAGAATTACAAGAATTCTCACTTTCATGTATTTTAACATTTTAATTGAATTTTGGTTGTTTCGTTAATAAAATTTTAATAAATCATTTGTTTTGATGTATAAGTACATATACGGTTTGGGTGTAAAAAGTTGCCTTTCCTGAAATAAAATCTTCAAGTGTCGCACGGCAGTCAATTTTACGTTGTATTTAGCATCTGGTTTAGGTATAAATAATATTTTTTTACCTGTAAGGTTGATATTTCACTTTTATTCTTACTATAATTAAATGATTAAACGTAAACCTGCACATATGGATAGATTTTTTCATATGGCTTATGGAATTGCCTGCCTTGTCATTTTATTTTCGAGAGCCTTGCATATGCAGTCCCTTGATTTTCTGGCAAAGCCCTTGCTCATGCCCTTGCTGTTTTTATATTTTCATTTTTCATTTATATACAGGTCACGATCCCAAACGTATCTGCTTTTGTCTTTATCCTTACTTTTTTCATGGTTGGGCGATGTTTTTCTTATGTTTTCAGGGACACAATGGTTTATGGCCGGCCTGCTGTCATTTTTACTTGCCCATGTGTTTTACATTATTCAATTCAGCCGGCTTAAGTACCAAAATGGCGCTGCTAAATTGAGTACCTGGCTGATCAGCCGGATGATTCTTATTTCCGTGGCCTGTCTCACCTTGTATATTTGGTTGTACGATGCAATGGGAGATTTACAGATACCTGTTGCGATTTATGTGTTGGCCATAGGCACTATGGCCATTACAGCCCTGATGCGTAAAGGCAAGACAGGGGAAAACAGCTTTTTTCTGATTTATTCTGGTGCATTGCTCTTCATTATATCAGATGCGATGATAGCAATAGGCAGGTTTTACGGCGGATTTTTATATGCTGGATTTCTGATAATGCTCACTTATATGTTGGCACAATATCTCATTGTCCGAGGGATAATGGCACATCAAAAACAAGTATCAAACCCAGTTACAGCAAGCTGATTTTATTACAGGGTCAGTACAGCTATTTAATTGTGGAGGAATAATCCAATGTAAAAAATGATGAAAGACTTTTTCAGTGATTGCAGATACGATTTTGTTTAAGTCAAAGAATACTATGTCGGAGGTAGAATTAAAGAAAGTGTCATTTTCAGTTTGGGCTAGTTTTTCCGGTTCTTTTTCAGAAATTAAGAAATAATCTGAAGAAATGATTTCGGCTTCTGCTTTAAAACTAAGCAGGTCTAAATTCTGAATATTAATATAAATATGCAGTTTATCTGACTCACCGGGAAGTCGTAAGCCAGTTAATGGATTAATGCTGGCGTAGGAAATACTTAATTTTTCCTTGCCTTTCATGACTTTTATCGATTTAATCAATTTTTCCGGCCCTTCTAAAACCACACTTTGACCATCGCCTTCAGTGATAAAGACCTTGCCCGAAATGGCTATTTCCAGTAATTGGTTGTTTTGTAGGTTGATGGAAAGGGTTTGGGTTGTCTGCTGATTTCTGCTGACAAATTGATTATAGCTCAGGGTGGTGATCATAAGCATCAATAAAAAATACAGGCTTAACTCTCGTCGCATCGGGTAATTTTTTTTGCTTTTGATTTATAGATGCACAAAGATTCAAAATAGTTGCAAGCACTGGAAAATTTATTTGGTGTAATGCAGAAAAAACCTGATGAACCGTAAAAATTCTGGTCGGAAATGAATCTATGGATTTCCAAAAAGTAAAGCCCGGTCTTTGCCTGCTTTACTATCTACGAAAGATTCTGGTACAATTCTCCAATTATGGTTTACCTCAGGCACCCAATTTCCTCGATTTTTAATAAATTCTTTAAGGTAATAGCGCAGGTCGAGGTCGGTACTGTAAAGGATGCGCTCACTTAATTCCTTTTTATCTATTCCGGCTCCAATGGTCAAATGGCCGCCACCACCATTGCCCCGGTATGAATTGATGGCTACTTTATAGATTGAGTCGGGAGAAAAAAGACCACCATCTGACATTGATTTAATATTAACCCTATGGCCGGGTTTTTTACTCAGGTCTATTTCATAGATAATACCTTCGGCAGAATCGAAATTGAAAAAGGGATTTTTTAATTCATAACCACTATGGTGTACACTTTTTACAAAGTCGCCATTCTGGTCTTTTTTGAAGGCTAATATTGTATTGTCATTCACGCCTTTTTCAGTAAACCATAGTCCTGCAGCATGTTCGAGAAGATCTTTTACTTCCTTTCCACTTAACTGCATGGTATAGAGCAGGTTTTCATAGCGATATAATTTAAACATATCAGAAATTTTTAAAACCCCCGGTTCCAGCAGCATACTCATTGACAAAGGGGCTGAAATAGAAATTTGGGCATCACTAAGTTCCAGTTGAAGAGTATGAATAAGATCGGTAAAGGCATTGTCTCCAAAGAGGGATTCACTTGCATCGAGTTTTCCCCGGAGATATCCTATGGGTTCGTTAACCCATGCTTCGATACTGTCCATTGCGTTTTTAAATGCCTCAAGGTAGACCTCATCGGGAGAGAAATCGCTCATTTCCTGCAGAAAACCTCTTTTATTAATTTCCCATCCGTATTTTGATTTATTTCCGGTGATTTCGGCCACAGCAACATTTTGTGCATAAGCCCTGGGTGCAAGCAGCAGTACTTCATCACCTGTTTGGTTAAAAAACACTTCATTCCAGCCCCGATGGTCGTGACCGGCAAATACAATATCAAAACCGGGAATTTGCTCTGCTACCAGTTTTGATGCATTTTCATTATATACGCTTTCCTTTGTATAACCTGAGGCTGTGTAATCCACACCGGCATGAAACATGCCAATTAATATATGTGGCTTTTCATTTTCTTGAATATATGGCACCCATTGCGATGCAGCCTCAAGCATATCCTGAAAATACATGCCTTCCCATATGTTTTCAGGCAGCCAGTTCGGAATAGCTGGGGTAATTAATCCCAGTATAGCTATCCTTATACCTTTGATATCAATTATCGTATAGGGTTTGAAATAAGGTTTACCACTACTTTTGTCAATAATATTGGCCGCAATTAAGGGAAAATTCATTTCCTGCGGAAGGCGGTCATAAACCTTATGTCCTGCCTCTATATCATGATTGCCCGGAGTCATGGCCTGGTACTGAAGATAATTCATGGCACGGCTTGCTATGTGTTTAACTTCCGGTACCTCAAAATTGTAATAATATACCGAAGGGTCGCCCTGAATTATATCTCCATTATCGATCAAAACAACATGACAGGAATCAGCCTCTCGCATTGACTTGACATAGGCTGCAATATTGGCCATAGAGTAAGGGCGTTCTGTACCTTCAGCATAATTTACAGGAAAGAAAGCGCCATGAATATCGCTGGTTTGAACTATACATAAACAAACGTGATCATCATCATTTGACTGAACACAGGCGAAAGCCCATAAAATGGATAAAGTAATAAATAATTTGCCTTGAAAAATTTGGTTCATGTCTTAATGGTACAATGAGAAAAACAAAAATAATATTAGTTTTGAAAGCTATGGGCTCAGTTGTAAAATTTAACTATTATATAATATTTCTGCACTTAAGCATCGCTTTCCTTCTGCCGGTACATTTAGTGGCCGCAGAAGACCCAACCACAATTTATACACGGCAGGATAGTTTGAGAGGTTCTCTAAATCCTTTCAGGACTTGTTATGATGTATATTATTACGACTTGCGGGTCATGCCTGACATTGCTGCAAAGAGCCTGGAAGGTTCTTGTGAAATATTCTTTACACTACTCGAGGAAAGTGACAGCATGCAAATTGATTTATTTGAAAGTTGGAAGATAGATAATATAAAATTTAGTACGGAAAAAGGCCAGGCCCATTATCGACGTGAGGGAAATGCAATATTTGTTGCCACGCCAGCAAGTATAAAAAGCAAAAAGCGCCATTCCTTAAAAATAGTGTATTCAGGCAAGCCGGCAGAGGCCGAAAACCCGCCCTGGGATGGCGGTTTTGTCTGGGATAAGGATCAAGAAGGCAAACCATGGATCGGTGTTGCCTGCCAGGGCTTTGGAGCAAGTTCATGGTGGCCTAATAAAGACCATCTTTCTGATAAACCCGACAGTATGCGCATAAGTATTACCGTGGCTGGCGATCTTATGGGCATAAGCAATGGAAAACTGGAGTCAGTTCGCAGGCTCAGGGCAAATAGAAAGGAATACCGCTGGTTTGTGTCCTATCCCATTAATAACTACAACGTGAGTATTAATATAGCTAATTATGCACATTTCAGCGAAATTCATCGGGGCGAACATGCAACAACTGAGCTTGATTTTTATGTTTTGCAGGAAAACCTGCCAAAAGCCAAATCCCATTTCAGACAGGTTTTGCCAATGCTCGATTGTTTTGAGCAATATTTTGGAGCTTATCCATTTAGCCGTGATGGTTACAAGCTGGTGGAAACACCCTATTTGGGGATGGAGCACCAGAGCGCAGTGGCCTATGGTAATGGATACAGAAATGGAACCCTGGGTATGTCTCCTTCTGAGCCGGGCACCTGGTTTGACTATATTATTATCCACGAATCAGCTCATGAATGGTGGGGAAATACGGTAAGTTGTGCAGATCTGTCAGATATGTGGATACACGAAGCCTTCACGACCTATGCAGAAGCTTTGTACGTTGAATGTTTGTATGGATACGATAGGGCTATGGAATATCTGGGGCCTTACAAAAAACTCGTGTTGTACGACAGACCAATGCAGGGAGATCCGGGAGTAAATAAGGCCGGCTCAAGAGATATGTATTACAAAGGAGCCCTGATGCTGAATACCCTCAGACACATCGTAGATAATGACAGTCTGTGGTTTGGCATGTTTGGATATATGTTGAAAGAGTTTGCTTTTAAACCTACCAACTACGATGATTTTGTTGAGGCAATAAGCGATTTTCTGAAAATTGACCTGGAGGCTTTTTTTAGTCAGTATGTGCAACATATTTATATTCCCCAATTGGTTGTGGAAATTATCGTAAGTTCAGATGAAGTGATGTTGCATTACTACTGGCAGTCGGATGTAGAGGAATTTGAGATGCCCGTATGGGTTGACTTTGGAACCGGAGAATTTGAGAAAATTACACCAGATACATCCTCAAAGGTAGACATAAGACCAAGGTTTGATCCCGGTAAGTTCAGGGTAGCTATTGATCGCTTTTTTATCGATCTCGATGTAAATATCCGATATATGGCTGAAGACTGAAAAAGTCAGAAACAAACCAATCTAATAAAGTAAAAAAAGGCAGACAGGCTTAAAAAGCCGTCTGCCTTTTTGGATTATGCATTAATTCCAATCATTGGCTATATCTCCTTCCATTCCTGCATTTACTTCTTTTTCAGCCTGAGGAATAGGTAATAATACATTTCTCGGCTGGAACGGCTGTCGGTCTATTTGTATTTGTTTTTCAGCATTTAGCGTTTGCTGAGCCGTACCCCAACGGATAAGATCGAAATATCTGACTTGTTCACCACTGAGCTCCAATCTTCGTTCTCTTCTGATGATATTGCGTGCGTTTTCCTGATTGCCCAGGGTGGTATAGGCGAAAGCGCCTACTCTGGCACGTACATCATTTATATGTTGCAATGCCTGACCGAGATCTTTATTTTGTTCGATCAGTGTTTCAGCCAGCATAAGTTTGACATCGGCAAAGCGGATTACTTTTGAGTGAATTTCACTTTCAGGCTGACCTTCATTTACACGATACTCATATCGATTGTATTTTCTCCAGCGGAATCCTTCTGAAATAGGGTAGGTGATGGGCCCTCCGTCGCAGAAATTACAATAATTGGTATCCCCTCCACTGGCTGCATCCCCATAGAAAGTAAGTGCAGCACGTGGGTCAATATAGGGATTTCCCTGCTCATTATTGTACCTGAAGGCATTAACGGCAGCTGTGGAAATGAATACATTTCGCCAGTCATTCCATCCGTATTCCATATTTCTACCGGTATGGGTAGTTCTTCCGCCCCAGGCTTCCTGACCGCCAAACATATAGAAGGCATTTCCGGAACCCCAGCCTGTCCAGTTATGTTTTACTTCAAAAACAGATTCTTTTGTCGTAATTCTTTCCCTGAAAAGATCGTCATAATTGGCAGTTAGGGCATAATCATAAGGAGCAGTTATTAATTTTCTGAGTTCGGTTTCTGCTTCCGCAAATTTTCCCTGATACAGATAGGTTTTTGCCAGAAAAGCTACGGCAGCACCACGGGTTGCCCTTCCTGAATCGTTTACATTGGGATAAGCCACAGGAAGCCCTTCAATAGCCAGTTTAAATCCTGTTTCAGCGGCATCCCACACTTCCTGTGCAGTACGACTTCTGGGGGTAAACAATTCACCACTGCTTGCAAAATTTGGTTTTAAAGGCACCCTTCCCCATAACATGGCAAGATATAAATGAGAGTAACCTCTGAAAAACTGTGCTTCTGCAATATATTGTCGTTTCAGATTGCGATCAGCTTCAGCAGAAGGTTCCCATTTTTCAGCTTGTTCGATTACCAGATTGGCCCTAAGGATCATTCGATACAATGATTGCCATAATTCGCTGATCTGAATGTGGCTGCTGCCAAAGGTGAAATCGTGTAATTGCAGTAAATCACCTAACAGGGGCGCATCTCTTTCGGCATCATTGCCCATAAGGTCAAATAGAAAGTACCAGTCACGCGCATACAAGCCTTTACCGAGTAATATGGCATAGGTTGCAATCACCGCTTCATTAAACTGAGCGCTACCTGTAAAATAGGTATCATAGCTGTACTGATTCTGGTTTTTTACTTCCAGCATATCTTCATTACAGGCACTTGCAAAAATCATCAATGCCAGTAAACTAATTAATATCTTTTTCATCTTTTAAATCTTTTTTTTGTTACCTGCATTAAAAACCAATTTGTACTCCCAATAAATAAGACCTGGGTTGTGGAACAACACCAAAATCAATACCTCTTCTAAACAGGAAGTCGCGATCACCGCCACCCAGTGCCATAATTTCAGGGTCATAACCACTGTACTCAGTAAAGGTGAGCAGGTTTTGACCTGTTACATAGATCCTGAAATTGCTGAATACTTTTGAACCCTGCATGAGGCTGGAAGGCAGGGTATAACCAACTGTAAGGTTCCTTAGACGCAGAAAAGCTCCGTTTTCGAGGTATCGGTCTGACGGCCTCAGGTTTAAGTCTGCATTGGCATTTTGCCCGGCCCTTGGAACATCTGTTATGTCGCCATCTTGCCTCCAGCGATCCAATAACCTGGCGCTGCCGTTAAACGGACGGGTGGTTCCCATCATCCAGTAATCTAAGCCATTAATAATATCCACGCCACCAACACCCTGAAATACCAGCTGGAAGTCAAAGTTTTTATAATTAAGAAAGGCGTTAAAACCATAATTCCACTTCGGAATCGGGCTGCCAATAAACTCCTGATCTTCTTCATTTACGATACCGTCGCCATTCAAATCTTTAAAAATGATATCCCCGGGCATAAAACTGGCTTGATAAACCGCAGTGGGGTTACCTGTAATTGCCCTGGCCTGCTCATTTAGCCTGTCCACATCGGACTGATTGGCGACGCCCATGGTACGGAAGCCGTAAAAAGCGCCAATGGGGGCACCTACATCCGTACGGGTAATGGAAGGCACCTGTGCAAAACGGCCATCGATAATTGGAGTGGCTGCTTCTGTTCCCAGCGATGTTACTTCATTGATGTTGTAGCTGACATTGGCAGAAATATTATACCTGAAATTGCCTTTCTCACCGTTAAGGGTGGTTGTCAACTCCAGCCCTCTGTTGAAGGCACTTGCAGCGTTGATCGGCAAACGCCCCGGAAAATCATAGGGGCCGCCGATACCGGTGGAAAGTGGAATCGGCACTTCTACCAGAAGGTCATCATTTCTTCTGTCGTAATAATCGAGACTGATAAAAAGTGCATTGCTAAACAAACCTACATCCAGACCGATATCTATCTGGGTGGTTTCTTCCCATTTCAAGGCAGGGTTTGGCGCTGTATTTATGGTGGCGCCTTGTACCATATCAGCGTCGGGGCCCAATGAATATACTATATTTTGCTGATCACCTCGCCAGATTACCGGTGAAGTTCTGAACAAGCCTATATTGCTGTTGCCGGTTATGCCCCAGCTGGCCCTGAGCTTAAGTGTAGATATAAAATCGACACCCTGCATAAAGCTTTCTTCATCAATTTTCCAGCCCAGACCTATTGATGGAAAATTACCAAAGCGGTTGTCAGATCCAAAAGCAGGTGAGCCATCTCTTCTAAAGGTGAAGTTTGCAATGTATTTATCATCGAGTATATAATTAACTCTACCGAAATAAGACAACAGGTTTGAATAATTTAAACCCGCTCCTCCACCGCTGATACGACTTTGTGGCGCTATGCCAATGTGCCTGAGGTCGTCGTTGGGAAAATCGCTTCCATCAAGACTGACGTTGCGTTGTACTGAGCCATTGGAATATGTATTACCTGCCACTACATTTATGGCGTGGCGGCCCATGATCTTGTTGTAGGTAAAGAAGTTTTCGAAAATGGGCCTTAAGAAGTAGGAGTAGTTTTCGCTTATATTATTGGGATTGGTGAGGTTACCATTACGATTGGCCTGTATGTAATTGTAGTCGTGATAAAAGCTTGGATTAATGGAAAATTGCGACTTAAAGGTTAGGCCAGGCAGTATATCAACTTCTCCAAACAACTGGAAATAATTAAGCAGATCCCTGTTTCTTCTTTCGCTGAGGAAAACATTGGTTAAGGGGTTAAAGGCATCATTTAAATCTTCAATGGTGGTTACCCTTGAAAAACCACCCAGGTTTTCAGGATCTCTGGTAGGTGCATACGGAGGCATTCTCAATGCGCCGATAAAATCAGCAGTGTTGCCTTTTTCCAGGGTGTAGCGCATGTTGAAGTTTTGACCGAGGCGAATTCTGCTGCCGACTTTTTGCTCTAGATTTACCCTGAAATTAAAACGCTGAAAATTGCGATCGATGATAATGGCATCCTGGCTGGTATACCCAAAAGAGATATTATAGGTAGATTTATCGGTTCCACCCGACATATTGATATGGTGTTCCGTAAGCTTGGCGGTTCTGAAAATTTCATCCTGCCAATCGGTGCGATCTACCAGCACATCCTGTGAATTTAATTTAGGCGGCACTGTGCTGCCTTGTGCATCAGCTATGTCCTTTACAAGGCCTACGTATTCTCTTGCGTTGAGCAAATCGAGTTTATTCCAGGCCTGTGAAACACCTACATAACCATTATATGTAATTTTTGGAGCGCCGGTTTTAGCTCTTTTGGTCGTAACAATTACTACCCCATTGGCCCCCTGGGCACCATATATAGCAACAGAGGCTGCATCTTTCAACACAGTGATATCTTCAATGTCGTAAGGGCTTATGGAGTTGAAATCGCCTGCTCCACCCTGTATACCATCAATTACATACAGTGGGCTGGCACTGGTAAATGAACCGGTACCACGAATCACTATCCTGGGGGTGGCACCAGGGATACCATTGGCATTGACAACCTGTACACCAGCAATTTTTCCCTGGAGTAGTTGTTGAACATTGCCAACGGTTACATCTCCAAATTCATCAGATGAGGCAACGCCAATTGAGCCGGTCAAGTCTCTTTTTCTTTGGGTTCCGTAGCCCACTACAACTATTTCATCCAATGCAGTGATATCTGCGGTTAGGGTTATGTCAATAACTGACCTGTTGCCAACTTCCACTTCTTCACTGAGATAACCAACAGACGAAAATACGAGAGAACTGCCTGCTGGCACATTAATCGAGTATCTGCCATCCAGGTCAGTTACAGTTCCCGTTAGTGTACCTTTAATTACAACATTTACACCCGGCAACGGACTCTTGTCTTCCTGACCCCTTACAACTCCGCTCACCTGCAAATCTTGTTTTTTGTCAAGGCCTATTTCCATCAGATCCGGCATGCCTTTATCGCGGACGGAAACAAATATATTTTCATTTACACGCTTAAACTGCAAATTGGTATTGCGTGATATTTCCCTTAATACCTCGGCAAGGGACGCATTTTCAATTGAGGTCGATATGCGCTTACGCGTATTGACCTTACTCATGTCGTAGGCAAAATTAAATTGGGTAAGATGGCTTATCTGGCGAAAAGCCTCTGCCAGGGTGGTGTTATTGAGATCAATACTCAAATAGATTTCTTCAATACTTCGTAGTTTTTTTTGCGCATTGCCATCTGAAGCTATCAGCATGGTAGCCAAAAAAGCCTGAACGCATATTACAATAAAGGCAATTCTCGACATAACAATAGCTTGTCGTATAAATTTATTTTTCATACATTTAAAAGTTTTTGGTGAATTAATTAAAATCAAAAACGGATCTTCAACTCCCCGTCGGTTTGCTGTCTGCGAAAACGTTTAACCGGTGCGGGAGTTGATTTTTTTTGTTAACTGCTGTCGAATATATTTCTCATAGCTCTGATTATTTTATGATGACGGTTTTATGATGTATTTCATATGTAAAATTTGCTGAGAAGGCCAAACCTGCCATTACAGATTCAAGACTGGGTTTCTCAAAACGGGCATTGAATGTTTGGATGTCAGGGCGTTTTTGGGTTACAATGGTAATGTCAAACCACCTTTCAAGCTCGGCTTTCAGGCATTCATAATTGACCTTGTCTAAAATAAGTAATCCCTCTCTCCAACCTCTCATTTCATCAGCGATCATATCTTCCGGTTGTAAATTTCCAGTCTTTCGATTACAAATGGATTTCTGGCGGGGCATCAGGGAAATGCTTTTTTGGGTTTCAAGGTTACTCACCGAAAGCCGACCACTCATCAGTGAAACTACCGTGTGAGTATCTTCTGAATATGATCGTATGTTAAAAGATGTGCCTGTAGCCCTGGCAGAAAAATTTTCCGCCACCACTACGAAAGGATTCAGTGAATCACTTTGTACATCAAAAAAAGCTTCTCCTTTCAGATATACCTGACGAAGCCCTTTTTGAAACACCGGTGGATATTCTATAGTCGTTTCGGCATTGAGATATATTGTGCTACCATCAGAAAGTGTTAAAACAGACTTCTGCCCCTTTATAGTCTGACGGCGTATAAGTGCTGTTTCTGATTCTTTATTGGTGTTATCATCAACACGATCTGGTGCATTGGCAACAAACCACTGCCAGAATATTATACTTGTGCTACAAAGAAGGAGAAAGACTGCAGCTATTCTCAACCACTGGTATTTCGAAACTCTTTCTATGGGGTACTCAACCTTTGAAACTTTGGTAGCCTGAATGATGGCTTCAAATTTTTCAAATTCATATTTGAGGTCAGAGTCAGGCAATTTATCATAAAAGAACTCCAAAAAAGCTTTGGCTTGTTGTATGGATTCAGCTTTTTCAGGATGCCTGGAAATAAAATCAGACCAGAAAGTGTAATCTTTATCATTGCTTTGCAATACAAAGTTCCTGAATCGGGGGTCATTGATAAAGTCTTCTGTATCAAACTGATGGTAATCCATAGGTTTTTGTCTTTCAACCTATAGATCCGGAAAGTGCGACTTGGTACCCGGTTTTTTTTAAATAAATTTTAACTTTTACATAATTATCACAATAAGCGATTAATTAATGCTGAATTGCTAACAAAACAAATAATTTAATTAAAAAGTAATATTTTTTGGGGATTTAGCTTTCATGGCGTTTCTAAGGGTTTTTAATGCACTGTATATAATGTTTTTAAGGCTTTGGTACTGCAATGAAGTTGCGGCCTGTAATTCTTCATAACTCATATTTTCATAAAACATCATAAACAAAATTTGTTTTTGCCTGGGAGTAAGTGTCTTCAGTGATTTTTGAAGATTTTGATATTGATGTTCTTTCTCCTCATTTTCACTTAAAAGATGTTCAAATGAAAAGGCTACTTCTTGCTTGTAAACTTCAATATCGGCTGTCATAATGAATTTTTGCCTGATTTTTAATTCCTTAATAATTTTGTTCCAAAGTGCTTGTAACAAATAGGGCCGTATTTTTTTAACTTCAGGCAAATTCTGGTGGTTCTTCCACAGATGAATAAATAATTCCTGTATGCAGTCTTTGGTAAGTTCTTTGTCAAAAGAAAGCTTAAGTCCGTAGCTATATAATATTTGATAATGGGCTTTATACAATGCTGTAATGGCATTGGGATCGCCTTTACGTAGGTTTAGCCATAATTGCGTTTCGTCATTATGGATATTCAGACTTCCTTCTCTGTAAATCTCTCCCATGCGCAAAAAAATAAGCGTTAAACGAAAAACTTTTGCGTACGTGTCAAGAATAAAAAATGCTTTAATGAGTTGTAAAAAACATTGCTGGGTAATCTTACGCCATAGGCACTTTCTTTTCCTTGTGTTATACGTGTTTATCGTAAATTAAGAAAAACAAAAAGTAAAGTTCAAGTTTTCACTGTCTTTTATTTTAAGATAATGACAAATGGGAGCAGTGACCTTATCCATCCCGATGAAGTAAATTCATGATTAAGTAGCATATCAAGGTCCCATAAAAAGGTTTAATGTGTAACTACATAAATGGAAATGTTATATACAAAATAGAATTAGTAATATAATATGTTAATAGTGCCTTATACTATATTTGAACATTAAAAAATTTCTATATAGTATGCGTGAAAAAATATAGCATATAAAAATCTATATTGAAAATTGAATATGTTTCTGAGATAGATAAATAGTAATATAGTAATAAAAATATGTGATAGATAAAAAAATACTAATAAAAATTGACATAGATTGCATAAATCAAAATTATGTATGTTTATTGTACTTTATTTGATTGTGTGTATATTTGTTGGTCTATTATTTTATCTGTCTTTAAAAATTATGAATGTAAATAGTTATTAGGCAAGAGAAAATATAATAAAATATACATGTAAGTTGCTTTGATGTTGTCAATAGTCTAAATATTTGGCCTTAACTTAAAAAAATATTGTATGAGACAAAACTACGAGCAGGATTTTCAATAGAGTATTTTTTATCAGAATCGCATCAGGAGCGTGTGAATTCTGTGTTTTATAGATTTTGAAGGAAAAGTGGATTTTTATCTCTTTTTTCCTGAAACGCGAAATGGCAATATCTCATTTTTTAAAGACGCTGTTTTGATTTATCAACGAAAATTACCTTTAACAATACCTTATTTTCACTTTAAAAATGGTTTAACAATGAAGAGGATTCTACTCATTTGCGCAATCGCTCTGTTTGCGTTTAATCCTGAGGTATGGTCGCAGGAACGCACCATTACCGGAATGGTATCAGCAGAGCAAGACAGGAGCCCGGTTCCCGGGGTTAACGTAATTTTAAAAGGTTCGACTACCGGTACGGTAACGGACATTGATGGAAAGTACAGTTTGTCAGTCCCACAGACGGGAGGCGTACTGGTATTTTCTTTTATTGGTTTAGCGACTGAAGAAGTGGCCATCGGTAATCAGACTGTAATCAATATGGTGATGACTGCTGATATTCGACAGTTGACAGAGATTGTTGTAACCGCTTTGGGGGTTGAAAGAGAAGCCAAAGCTTTGGGATTTTCTGTCACACAAATCGAGAACAAGGAATTGGTTCAGGGCAGGGCTACCAATTTGGCCAACTCTCTTACCGCCAAAGTTGCAGGTTTAAGAGTTCAGGGTTCCAATGGGATGGTCGGTTCTTCAGCCAATATCTTCATCCGGGGTTTTACTACCTTCAGTGGTTCCAATCAGCCTTTATTTATTGTAGATGGTATTCCCATAAGCAATGCCGGTGGCGCTAATGCCTTGCAAAATGGTGTGTCAAATTCCAACAGGGCGATTGATATCAACCAGGATGATATTGAATCAATTTCGGTGCTTAAAGGCCCGGCAGCAGCTGTTCTTTATGGTTCACGTGCGGCAGCAGGTGCAATTATCATCACCACTAAGAAAGGCAAGGCCGACGGAGAGAAGAAAAATACTGTCACTTTTACTTCCAATGTAAACCTGGCGGAGGCTAATCGTTTCCCTGATTGGCAAAATATTTATGGACAGGGTGATAATGGTGTTTTCAGTCCAATATCAATTAACTCCTGGGGACCCAGGGCTGAAGGACAAACTGTTACTAACTTCAGGGGAGAAGAGGAAAGTCTGATGATATACCCCAACAATATAAAGGACATTTTCAGGACAGGTGTTAACCTGCAAAATAATATTAGCCTTTCAGGCGCCAGCGGACGTTCGACGTATTTCTTATCCTATGGCAACCTTAAAGAAACAGGTATTATTGATAATAATGAATTGGTAAGAAACAACCTTGCCTTCAATGGATCTACCCAATTTACTGAAAAATTCAGATCGAGCATCAATGTGATGTATTCAAACAATCAATCTGTAAGGACTCAACAGGGTAACAACCTGGCCAATCCATTTTTCAGAACCTGGTTTTTGCCTAGAAGCTATAATCTTCAGGGTTATCCGTTTGAAGGGCCTAATGGAATTCAAAGAAGCCCGGCCAGTGCCAGTGATTTAACGCCAAACAATACCTGGTATGGGGTTGATGATAACCCATTATGGTCTATTAAAAACAACCGCTATAATGATAATGTCGACAGACTAATAGGTAGTGTGAGTTTTGCCTATGACCTCGCAGACAATCTGGTACTGGATTATCGGATTGGTACAGATACCTATACTGAAACTATCAAGAGAGTTATGGCTCGCGGAAGCCGTGGTGGCGCTGCGGCAGGACAAACAGGTACCATCGAGGATAATATTTTCACAAGTACAGAGACAAGTTCTTACTTGAATCTGACATATGATAACCGTTTTGCAGATGGCAATTTTGGATTCAGGGCGCTTGTTGGAAATGAAATCAATGATCGTAAAACCGTCAATAATGGCATAGTGGGTAGCCAGATCCAGATCGTTAATCTGGATAACATTAACAATACACTGGTTTTTAACCCTTATGGCACTTTCTTTCAAAGAAGGCTAATTGGTGTTTATGGAGATTTTCAGCTTGACTGGAAAAATGCTTTGTTTTTGGGTATAACCGGCCGAAACGACTGGTCATCTACCTTTGGTCCAGACAACCGTTCTTTCTTCTACCCATCTGTAAGTACCAGTGTGGTAATTTCTGAATTACTGCCAAATATGCAAAATGATGTGCTTTCATTTGTGAAATTTAGAGCTAATTATGCAAAAGTAGGTCGTGAATCTCCATTTACATATGCAACAGACACCTACTTTGGTAGGTCAGGACCCGTTGACGGCTTTGGACCAAGCATATTATTTCCTTTTAGGGATCAATTAGGACAAACTTATGATAACACTGGTGGCAATCCGTTTTTAGGGCCTGAATTTACTTCTACCTTTGAAGTGGGTACAGATTTGCGATTCTTCGAAGGCCGTATAAGTCTTGATGTAGCCTATTTCAACCAGCGAAGTACAGATATCATTTTTACGGTTCCTGTAGCTGGGGCCAGCGGTTTTACCAATGTTGTTCAGAATATTGGAGAATCAGAATCTGAGGGCTGGGAGGTACTTTTAAATGCAACACCTGTTAAAACGTCAAATTTCAGATGGGATGCATCTGTAAACTGGACCAGGATACGTAACCGCGTATTATCACTTGCGCCTGGTGTTGACCAAATTACATTAGGTGGTTTTGTTTCTCCGAGTACAAGACTTATTGCAGGGCAGCCTTATGGCGTAATATTTGGATCGGTATTTCAAAGGCATTCCTCAGGTGAATTGCTGATCGATGGAAATGGTTTGGCTAACCTTGCTCCGACTAATCAGATCGTAGGAGACCCCAACCCCGATTGGTTTGGTGGAATCACCAATACTTTTACCTATAAAGGATTGAGCCTTACCACACTGGTGGATATTCGGGTTGGTGGCGACATCATATCAAGAAATATTAGTGACATGAGAAGAAGTGGTGCAGCAGCTGAAACAGCTGAACGGGATCGTCTGTATGTTATAGACGGCGTTGATTCAGAAGGTAATCCCAACAGGACACAAATCAGGGCACAACAATACTGGGATAACCTGTATGGATTTGGCCGTTCTGAGTTTGTGGTTTTTGATGCAAGCTGGGTAAGACTCAGGGAATTGGCATTAACCTATACACTGCCAAAGCAATTCATTCAGAATACATTTATTGGCAATGTTGAACTCGGTTTAACTGGTAGAAACCTTTTGCTCTATGCACCGAATGTACCGCATCTTGATCCTGAAGTAAATGCACAGGGACAAAGCAACTCACAAGGTCTCGAGTTTAATGCTTTGCCTCAAACCCGTACTTACGGAGCGCTTTTACGAGTTACATTTTAAAAACTTGATCCGTTATGAAAACGATATATAAAAATAATTTAATAAAAATTTCATTGCTGCTCATGTTTATTTCCGGCAGCAGTTGTGAAAGTTGGCTAGACATCAATGTCAGCCCTAACGTACCCATAACTCCTCCTATAAATACCATTTTGGCAAGTGCAACAGCTGATGTGGGTTTTATGATGGGTTCTGATATCCACCGGTATTCGGCTATATTTGCACAACAATTTACTGGTGCAGGTGCAGCGGGTATACAAACTGTAGATTTCAGCAGATATATTCTTACAGAAACTGACGTTAATAACCTATGGAGAACCAGGTTATATGCAGGTGGACTTGCTGATATGGAAAGAGTAATTGCTTCTGCAGGATCTGAAAGCCCCAGATATGCGGGAATAGCAAAAACCTTACAGGCTTTTTCATTTATGATTGCAGTGGATTCATGGGGAGATGTTCCTTTTACGGAAGCGCTTCAATATGCTGCAAATTTAAGACCGCGCTATGATAAATCGGCGGATATATATCCAGGTATTGTTAGTTTAATCGATGAGGCTCAGCAAGATTTAGCGAGAAGCGGTGGGTTAGCGCCCGGTAATGATGATTTTATATATGCAGGAGATACCGATAAGTGGATACGCCTGGGCAATGCCTTGAAGCTTAGATTGTTTTTGCATTATTATCCAACCAATCCTCAGGCAGCCAATCAGGGTATTACAGCGCTTCTCAATCAACCCTTGTTGAGAAGTAATGCTGATAATTTCCAAATGTCCTATGTTCCCAATGACCCTGACAGGGCAAATCCAATTGACCAGTTTGAAAGAAGAAGGCAAAACCAATTTATTCCATCTTCTACCATTGTCAGTTTGATGAACGCCACTTCTGATCCGAGAAGAGCTTTTTACTTTACTGGAGGTACCACCTTTTCAGGAAGAACGCCGGGTGTTGCAGGTGATAATATCACGACTTCCAGAATGCACTCGTTTATCAGAGGAGCAGTGACAAATCCGGATAATCTCATTTTGGGATATGCAGGCGATGCACCAATAAGGATACTTACTTTCGCAGAACAGAACTTTATTTTAGCTGAGCATTTTTCTCGTCAGGGTAACCTGCCACAGGCAAATACCTTTTACAGAGAAGGTATACGTGCAAGCATGATGAATGCCGGTGTAGCTACTACTGCAATAAATGCATACCTAAATGCCAGAGAGAGCCTGGAGGGTATTGCAGATGCTGAAGTGAGACTGCAAAGAATCATTGAAGAAAAATATGTGGCAAATTTTGGTGTTGCTGTTGAACCCTGGACCGACTGGAGAAGAACCGGTTATCCTGTGCTGGGGCTTGCATCTGATGCAACGCTTACAGCAATACCACGAGTTTTGCCATATTCAGATCTCGAAAGGGTAACTAATCCTGAGAATACGCCGGTACGGGAAGATATTTCTAAACCCGGAAATAGCAAACCATTCTGGGATCCCCAGTAATTGATAACTTATAAAGATATAAACAGTATGAAAAATATATTAAAGTTTTCTGCTTTATCGCTGTTGGTAATGATTTTTTTCAGCAGTTGCGAAATTGAAGACCCTTTGGCAGAAAATACACCGGCATTCAGCATTGTATTTAATGATAATATCGAAACGGTGGCAGGTTCTTTTAATGCCAATGGAAATACACGGGTAAAACTTGGCTTCGATGCCTCCATCTCGCAGGTGGTGGTTACCAGCAGGTATACAGTTCCTGGTGTAGCCGGTACCAAAACACATGTTGTAGGTACTTATCAGGTAAATGCAAATAGTTTTCAGTTTGAAGCTTTAAGCAGAGCCTTAAGGGCACCGGCTGATCCCGTGATCGTTGGTGGGCAATTTGTAGATTTGTTGATTGACGCAACTTCTGGAGCTAATACCTATCGTCGGATTTTCAGGGCAAATATTGTTAACCCAGTTACTTTAGCGGCCACTGCCGGTACGATTAACCCACCGTCTTCTTTCAATGATTCAACCTTTACTTTAAGGGTGAATTTGAGAAATGATACTGATGCTCGTATTGCGACAGTCAATATTTATGAAAGAATTGGGATACAAGCTGGTACTACTGAAAATGCAACACCAATATTAACCCGTTCATATTCAAGTCCAACTGAAGCAACCGTGACAGATAATTTTGAGATCACAATCCCTTCAGAAGCGATGGTGTCTTTTGCAGGCCCTCAGCCAAACAGAACGATTAGATACCGAATAGAAATGATTTCAGTCAATGGTCAGATTTCTTCACTAACCAGAGACATCGTAAATCAACCAGTTGCAGCGCCGGTAATAAATACCAGCCTTGTGTTGTCTAATCCCAATGCCACAGGTGCTAACAGGGTTTCAATGTTGAGCCTGTTGACCAATAGAACAAATCCTGCGTCTGCTGATTCTGTAGATGTGATGCTCACAGTAACAGGTGCCGAAGGAGATATTTTCAACATTGGCAGAGGAGCTGGAAATACCTCTCAATTTGTAAGGCTTCCAAGGACATTTGATTATGCAAATGCTAATTTCCAGACGATTCGAAATGCTTATGATGCAGCAACGCCAACTTCGGAAATTTCCAATCTGGTGGTTGGTGATATCTTTATAGTACGCGTTGGTGCCAGAGGAGATACGCACAGAAGCCGTTACAGATTATTCAGGGTCAATAGTGCCGTTATAGAAAGGACATCTGATAACGATAGTATGACATTTGAGTACCGGGGTTCTTAATACTTATGATACAAACCAAATTGAAAAAAGCGGCCTTGGCCGCTTTTTTTATTTAATTAGAATAATATATCTATAGATTCTTGTAAAACAGATTATGAATGGATAATGCTGATGCTTATACATTTACCAGGTTTAATTTTCTTTATCCCGAATCATGATCAATGCCATCTTAAAGTTCTCAATTGCCTGCAGGGCATGGGCTATATTGGCTGGTAATATGATAACTTCACCAGCAGATACATTAAAAACTTCATTACCGATTTTAACCTGAGCTACACCATCCAATATATGTACAAAAGCATTAAAAGGAGCCGTGTGTTCACTCAGTCCCTGACCTTTGGCAAATGCAAAAAAAGTAATATTGCCACTTTTTGATTTTAAAAGCGTTCGGCTTACTATGCTGCCTTCGCTATATTCAGCCAAATCAAGAAGTTTATAAGTTTTTGAAACATCCATATACATAAAATTTGAAAGTTCATAATTGAAGTAATGCGAATTCCATCGATTTGCATCAATATAGATTATATCTATTGGTATTAGATCTGATTTAAAGAAATCAAATAATTACGGGTATAGGTATGATGCGTTTTATAACAGCGACTTAATTTAGACAGCAGAAGAATGATTATAAGCTCAATTACCGTATTTAATAATTAAACTGTATTTGCAGGGAAGTTTTAGATCCATTTTGGCAGGTTAATGAACATCGAGACCCGTTAATTTTTGCTCCCATTCATCTGCGAGATTGGCTACCTCCAATATGATATCCTTTAATGCTTCTTTACTTACATTTTCAAGAAAAGCCGAGCCCTCAACTTTAAGATAATCATCAATGAGGACAAATTTGGCGTATGCAGTTTTTGCATTATCCTGCACAAGGGCTTTATAATCTTTTACGTTGGAACAATGACAGACCTTCGAGGAAAACTCCACACTGGTTTTATTGAACTTTGGATTAACCCGCAAAACACCCAAAACAGCCTGAAACCGATTATTGTGCAAAGGCACTATAATTACCGATTTCTTCTTGTCATATTCAGAAAACTGTCCCCCCAACTCATCAGCAAAGCTTTCCATGAAATCGTTGAGACTGAAATTTGTCACGGGACTTGGGTTAATTAAATTCAACATTTGGCCAAAAATAGAAAAGATCCATCAAAAATCCATTAAAAACTTGTATTATCCAAATGAAAAGTAAAATAAATTATCTGAAATGTACTATTGTGGCGCCAAAACCAAATTTTTCTTTATCGGCATCTTCGAAAAATTTTATGTGCTCTGTATTGGCGAGTTCTTTGTGAATTGCCTGACGAAGCACTCCATTCCCAACACCATGGATGATTTTTATTCCAGCAGCATTTTGAAGCAGGGCATCGTCAAGGGCTTTTCTGAATGCCTGCAATTGTTGTTGCAGTATATTTGAATTGTCTTTATTTGATATACCCAGTGCTTCTGCATGCAGGTCGACTTGAAAAATCTTAGCCGAAGCGGAGGGCATTTTTTCTTTTATCTCGTAAGTATGCGCTGGCTCCATTAATTTTTCCTTTAGCACTTTAGCATCAATTTTTCTATGGCTTTCATCAATTCGTATTACATAAGCTTCTGTTCCCAACAGTGGTGCTTTGGATTTACTTCTAAAAAATGTTGAAGCCTTCCATTGTAACCTTGCGCTTAAAGTACTTTTGTAGGGCATAAATCCATCGGAATAATACAATATTTCTGCAAGTAATACAGGCCATTGCTCAAAATGGTTGAGTTTCCATTGCCCAACCTTCTGAAAGGTGCCGGTCTCCAGCATTCCCGAAAAAATGCCTTTGACATTTTCACCATGCCATTCAGAAATGGTAATAAGAATTTTACAGCCACTATTATTGACTAGCTGCAAGGTAATCTCCTGGTCATTGAAAGGCACAAAAGTCAGAAATATGCCTTCTATATCTTTAGATTTTTTGGCACCTGCCACCACAGCCGGAACTTCATTATAAGATTTTTTATCACCGAAATAAGTTTTCTCATCAGAGGCGATTACCACCAGCTCGTTTTTCATGACAGGTATTACAAAACCATCTTCAATCTCAACTTCAACCAGTTTCTGATCTTTAAATGCTATTACAATTCCCTCTTCTTTTCCTTTTAGCAGTCTTACTCTGTCGCCAATATTCATCAGTGTCGATTTTTATTTAATTCAGGGCCTTTTTAAAAACCTCCAGCGCCCGGTTGCGTGCAAAGGTATGATCAATTATGGGTTTTTCCTGAAGATCGGTACCTAATTCAGGAACCCATTTTTTTACATACTTCAGTTCTTTATCGAATTTCTCCGTCTGACTGTAAGGATTAAATATGCGAAAATACGGCTGTGCATCTGTTCCGGTTCCGGCGGCCCACTGCCAGCCACCATTATTTGAGGCCAGCTCGTAATCCAAAAGCTTTTGTGCAAAATAAGATTCACCCATCCTCCAGTCAATTAGTAAGTGCTTGGTAAGGAAACTTGCCGTAATCATTCTCACGCGGTTGTGCATATACCCGGTGGCATTGAGTTCGCGCATACCTGCATCTACTATGGGATATCCTGTTTTTCCTTTGCACCATTTTTCAAAATCTTCGGCATCGTTTCTCCATGGGATATTGTCGTATTTGGGTTTAAATGCACGACCGACCACATGTGGATAATTGTACAGTACCATGCTGTAAAATTCCCTCCATATCAGTTCGTTAAGCCAGGTATCATTTAGGTGGGCCGCAATATTTACTGACTTTCTTACTGAAACGGATCCGTGTCGCAGATGAATTCCAAGCCTAGTGGTGCCTTTGGTGCCTGGGAAGTTTCTCAATTGATCGTATTTTTTGATGAGTTGATTATCGAACTCAAGAGGAGGAATTTCTATTTGACTTTCTTTAAAGCCCATAGATTCCAATGAATGGATGCTGATATCCTGATTTTTTAAGGTATTTTTCAGCCGACTAAAGCTGTCAAATTCCTCCAGTCGGGTGTTCTTAAACTTTTCTATCCATTTATTTTTATATGGTGTAAATACTTTGTAGGGTTCTCCTGAATCGGTGCAAATTTCCTTTTTTTCAAAAATAACGTGATCTTTAAAGCTGTAAAAGGAGATGCCATTTTCTGAAAGCATTGCTTCAACTTTTTGGTCGCGATTGATTGCATAGGGCTCATAATCACGATTGGTAAAAACCGAATCAATCTCGTATTGAGACAACAATTCCCTGAAGGCTTCCAGTGGTTGGGTATAAAAGGTCTTAATTCCCGACCCGTATATTTTTAAATGTCTGTCAATTTCAACAAGCCGCTGATGAATGAAACCCACCCTTGCATCCGATGGATTGTTGAGGTCATCCAGTATTTCCCGGTCAAAAATAAAAACAGGAAGTACAGGTTTTTCTTCTCTCAGTGCATAATACAAACCTGTATTGTCTTCGAGCCTGAGGTCTCTGCGGAACCAAAAAATATTGATTTTTTGCATGAATGGCTTTCTTTTTACAGTGCAAAACCCATTGATGGGTAAAAAGGTTTTGCCCATTTGCCAGCTGCGGTTGCATCATCATTTTGCTACTGCCCTGCTTCCGCCACTTGCCTGGATGTTTACTTTAGCTGGATTCCCAAAGTATTCTATTAAACTTCCTCCGGATAAATTGCCATACAATTCTTCAAGATTTTCAAGCGTAATATATACCAACATTCGTCTGCGGGTGCTTACCGGATGGGTAAATTCTACATTCCACTTTCCATTGCGCACCTTTTGGTTTACGTAGGTAAGCAGGTTAGGCTGAACTTCTACCACTACTTGTTGAGGACTGCCTTGTTTAATAACAATTCTGGCGCCACCTGAAACCGATAATCTGTCGATCTGGTCAAGTTCGAGAGGAAAACTTTGCCGGTCACCAATGCCATTTATAGCAAAAGGGCTATCACAGGAATACAGGATAACTGCACTTAGCAGAATAATGGTTTTATTAAATTTCATATGTGTTTTGGTTTTGTAAGATTGAGGTTTTTAAGATATTTACTCCAATGTATAAATTGGTTGAAAAATTTTGACAAATGGCAGCCAGAAGTATTTATGCGGTATACTTATAAGGGAAAACGGTCCCCTTCAAACCTTTGCATAGTATAAATTTTTCATTAATTTTTGAGATGTGATGCAAAACCCTTAGCTTTCATTTTGAAATAGCCTCATCAATTACCCGTATGGCAATAGAACTTATTTCAGAAGGTTTTGATCAGCACGAGGAAAAAGATCTTCGGATGTGGGATTCAATGATAAACGGAGATGAAAAAGCTTTTGAAATTTTGTATGAAAAATATGTAGAAAAGCTCTACCGTTTTGGGTTTATGATCATTCCTGAGCGCGATAAGGTAGAAGATGCAATACACGATGTTTTCACCTGTATCTGGAGCAGCAGAAATAATTTAAGCCCGGTACTTTCCGTTCGAAGGTACTTATTTTCCAGTCTTAAAAATGGCTTGCTTAAAAAACTTAAGAAGGAGAAAAAACTGTTTTATCCGTTTCAGGATTTATTGGAAAATTCTTTTCTGATTTCCCCTGATTTTTTAGAAAAACAATTGGAGGAAGAAGATCGTGATCAGTTATCTGAAAAGCTTCAGAATTTTTTATTGCAGCTTTCTGCCCGACAGCGTGAAATACTGTATCTCCGTTTTTATCAGAATCTGAGTTATCATGATATTGCCGCAATGCTCAATCTTGATCAGAAGTACGTTTATAACACGGCTTCGACTGCTTTCAAAAAACTCAGAGGAATAATGAAAGACAAAGTGCAACTCTTGATGGCCATATTACTCCTTTATATTTATTTGCCATTCGATGTATAAAAATGGCATAAATCCTCATTATTTATTAAATAATATTCAATTGTAAAGCCTATTACTTGGTTGAATTTTAATTATTGAAAAAAAGTTTCATTACCATAGTGGAAAAAAGGCCGGACGACACTCTATAGTGGAAATTTCGGAACATGAGTTACAGTCAATATACAGTTGAAGATTTTGTCTGCGATCCCAATTTTAGAAAGTGGGTACTGAAGCCTGACCCCGAAGCTAATTTTTTCTGGGAACGTTGGTTGATTAAGAACCCACACAAAAATGAAACGGTGAAGGAAGCCAGAATACTGGTCAAGACTTTGCATTTTAAGGAAGACAACCTTAGTCAGGTACAAAAGGAAAAATTATTTAAAAGGATCAGGCACACTAATCAACTGAAAAGTCAAAACGACAAGGCCGATCCAAAACTTAGAAAGTTGCATCATACCAATTTGAATTACGGCATAGATGGGCGCTGGTATGAATATTTTGTTCGGTATGCGGCCGTAATATCAGGGATCTTAATTTTTGCTTTATCGCTGAAATTTACAAATTGGCCACAACCAACTGAGGAAATAACCATTTCCCAAATTGAGTACAGAAATGAAATTGGTCAGAAAAAGCTTCAGTTGGGAGATGGCAGTACCATTATTCTCAATGCCGGGAGCCACATAATATATCCTGAACGTTTTCACGAAGGCCAAAGAGAGGTTTTTTTAAGTGGAGAGGCCTTTTTTGAAGTAGTTACCGATAAAACAAGACCTTTTATTGTAAAAACCGATAACCTTATTGCCCGGGTTTTGGGTACGTCTTTTAACCTAAAGGCAGTAGAGGGATCAAACGCGCATATAGTTTCCCTGATAAGCGGAAAAGTGGAAGTTATACCGGAGCAAAATGCGGAGGAAATATTTTTGCTTGAGCCTGGAGAGCAAATTGCCTTGGATAATCATACAGGCGAAATATTGAAAAGTTCATTCGATGCCGACCTGGTGACACTATGGAAAGATGGCATTTTATACTTTAAAGATACACCTTTAACGGAGGTAGTTGCTGTACTTGAAAAATGGTACGGTGTTCAAATCGAAGTAGAAAAGTTGCCCCAACGGGAATTACCTGTTACGGGCAGATTTGCCGGTGAGTATCTGAGTAATGTATTGCAAAGTATATCTTTCAGCTTGAAGTTTAGCTATGAAATTAATGATAAGAATGTCAAAATCAAATTTTAAATCAAACGAATTATGCCTATGAACATATGAAAACACGCCATAATTGAAAAAGCCTTCGAAGCATCTGGGGGGATCTCCGAAGGCCTGATTTCTTCTTTAACCGACATTTTCAAGGAGTCCGGTTAAAGAAAATAAACCATTACATAACTGTAACACTCAAAATTATGAAAAAAAAACCATTACACTACTTAGCAATGATCACAAGATTTTCATTGTATGGATTAATTGTCCAATGCATTTTTCTCAGTACGATGCTGGCAAGCCCGGGTATTGCCCAGATTCAGAGTATTAAAGAGGTAAAGATAGACCTAAAAATACAAGATAAAAGCCTGGAAACAGTTCTGAAAATGATTGAGAGTAAGACAGATTTTAAATTTGTTTACTCTGCTGCAGACCTTGATTTAAATAAAAGAATATCAATCAATTCCAGAAAATCCAGTGTTTCAGATGTTCTACTTGAAATTTCGCGGCAAGCTAATCTTAAATTCAGGCAGGTCAACGAAAACATCAGTGTTCAGGTACTGGATGATGCACTAAATACACCTGTAATTGAGACAATTATTGAAATGGAACAGTCACAGACCATTACAGGCAGGGTGACGACTTCCGATGATCCGGGAGGTTTACCGGGTGTAAACGTTATTTTAAAAGGGACGGCACAGGGTACGGTAACAGATATCAATGGCAATTATAGTATTGAAGTACCGGGTCCCCAGGCCGTACTGGTCTTTAGTTCGGTAGGATATCTTACTGAAGAAGAAGTGGTTGGTGGAAGATCTGTTATCAATATGGTGCTTGCTGCTGATATTACTTCTCTGGAAGAAATAGTGGTGGTAGGTTATGGCGTACAGTCAAGAAAGAATCTTACCAGTGCCGTTAGCAGTATAGGTCCTGAAGAGCTCAACCGGGGTGCCATTAGCGATGTCGGGCAGTTATTGCAGGGTAAAGTGCCTGGTCTAAATATTACAAGAAGTGGTGACCCTAACCGGAATGCCGCGATCATTTTAAGAGGTGCATCCACCTTGCGCGCAGGAGCCCAATCTCCTCTTTTTGTAATTGATGGCGTTATTGGAGGTGATATTTCTCTTATTGCCCCTGACGATATTGTTTCTATTGACGTATTAAAAGATGCAGCAGCTACGGCAATTTATGGAAACAGAGCAGCCAATGGCGTAATCATGGTCAGTACCCGAAGGGCAGAGAAAGGCCAAATGCAAATGACTTACAGTGGTTATGTGGGTGTAGACCGGGTTTCAAATCAGCTGGAGATGATGGATGCCAATCAGCTAAGAAATTTTTTGCAAAGAAATAATCAAAACCTGGCACCACAAGACGATCTTGGCGCCAACACCAATTGGCAAAATGAGGTACAAAGAGCTTCTGCGATTTCTCAAAACCACAATATTTCTCTTGGAGGAGGTACCGATAAAACCCTTTACAGCGCCAGTTTGAATTATTTTGATCAGGAAGGCGTCATTAAGGGGAGTAGTCTGAAGAGAATCATTGCCCGCTTATCTGTAGAACAATATGCACTCAGAGATAAGTTAAAAGTGGGTTTTAATGTTTCCAACTCATTTAATGATGCACAATTGGTGCCGTATAGAAATACAGTGCTGTCGCAGATGATTACCTACCTGCCTACCGTTCCGGTTAGACGTGATGATGGTTCATTCTATGATAATTTTGAAAGAAGCGGATATTTCAACCCTGTATCCATGATCGAAAACGGCGAAGAAAGGTCGAAATACAATATTTTTCTCGGAACAGCTTTCGCTCAGCTTCAGCTGCCTTTTGGTTTGACCTACGATGTGAATTTTTCATACCAGAGTCAACAAACCAATTATGGTTCATTTTACAATAGTTATTATACCGAGTGGTATAACAATGTGCGGAATACCCCCGACCCTCCGGCAAGTCCGATGTTTGTAACATTAACAGGGGTCAATGGCCAGGCTATGCGATCTTCTTTCCAAAATACCAACACAATTTTGGAGACGTTTCTTACGTGGAATAAAGATTTTGGTGATCATAATATCAATGCTGTTGTGGGGTATTCATGGCAGGAAAACATTTTAGGTGATGGTTTTCAGGCTACCAGTACCAATTTTCCGGTCGATGATGTTTCTTTCCGAAACCTTGGCCTTGGCAATCCCTATGCAGTACCTGCATTCAGGGTTGATTTTGGAGGAGACCCTTATCAACAAATTCGATTGATATCTGATTTTGCAAGGGTAAATTACAACTACAACAATCGATATCTCATTCAGGCTTCTATACGTCGTGATGGTTCATCAGCTTTTGGAGTCAATAACCGATGGGGATATTTTCCATCGGTGGGTGCTGCCTGGAGAATCTCTCAGGAGGCATTTATGCAAAATAACAGCGTTATCAATGAACTTAAGTTGAGAGCAAGCTATGGGGTTACAGGTAATTCATTTGGATTCAGCCCTTATACTACCCGTTTGATTTATGGCACCCGTGGGTTATTTTACTTCCAGGGCACACAAACCAACGCTATTGGGGTAGTGCAAAACGAAAATCCTGACTTAAGATGGGAAAAAACGGCCACCTCTAACCTGGGACTTGACTTTGCCATACTAAACAACAGATTATCCGGTACCTTGGAAGTGTATAACAAAAGAACCACCGACCTGATCTGGACATATAATGTAAGTACCAATATTTATCCTCACCCAAACCTCACTACCAATGTTGGTGAAATGACAAACAAAGGGGTAGAACTTTTGCTTAATTTTGCTGCGGCAACGAAAGGTGAATTTAAATGGAACACCAGCCTTAACCTCGCTCATAACAGAAACACACTGGTTAGCCTTACCAATGCAAACTTTCCGGCAGATTCAATACTTTTATTTAGCCCTGATGGCGCGGGTCAGTCGGGAGAAACTGTGGGGGTAATCATGCAGGGGCAGCCATTGGGTAGCTTTTTTACCTATCGTTTTGCAGGCCTGAATGATGATGGTGTATCACAATTTTATGACCATAATGGTGAGTTAACCATCAACCCACAGCAGCGACGCGATTACCAGATCGTTGGCAACGCGCAACCCGATATTTTAATTGGTTGGAGCAACAATTTCAGTTATAAAAACTGGGATCTCAATGTCTTCTTCAGATCAGTACTTGGCAATGAGATTATGAATGTAACCATGGCAGATTTACATAGACCCAATACGGCAAGACTTGATAATATTCCAGTATCTGTTGGGAATGAGCCTGTAAGTGACTTTAACTCATACCGTTACTCATCTCGATTTGTTGAAAGTGGCTCGTTTGTACGTCTTGATAATGCCACGTTGGGTTATACTTTCAGAAATCCTGGTCAGGATATCAGGATGCTCAGGGTTTATCTTTCCGGTAATAACCTGTTCTTGCTCACCAACTACACGGGTATAGATCCTGAAATTGATCAGGGAGGACTTGCTCCGGGTATTGATGCCAGAAACTTCTACCCAAAAACAAGAACATTGTTGATTGGCGTAAATGTAACTTTTTAAGTTCTGCCGAAATTAAATTTTAGCATTTAAACGAGTAAAGAAATGAAACGATTTAAAAATATAATGTTGATTACTATAGTAGGCGTTTGGATGACAGCCTGTTATGACCTGGATGTGCCCATAACCACACAACTCACACCTGATATTTTTCCTCAGACCCCGGAACAGTTTATCGCAGCTGCCGGACCGACCTACAATCAGTTCAGGCAAGACTATTGTGTGGCTTATTGGTTTCTGCAAGCATTGAGTACAGATGAGGCTATAATGCCTGCAAGGGGAGGTAACTGGTTTGACGGTGGCCGTTACATGCAGCATCACCTGCATTCATGGTTGCCGGATAATGGACATATAGAAGCAGTATGGAACTATCTTAGCAGTACAATCAGCAATGCCAATCAGAACATGTTTATCATTGAGGCAGGGCCTGAACTGGAAGGTAAAGCAACGGCTCTTGCTGAATTGAGAATGATGCGGGCTATTGCAACCTTTTTAATGATGGATGTATGGGGAAATGTGCCAATACCCACAAGATTCGGTGATGTGAGTCCGATATCAAACCGTCCAAGAACCGAAGTCTTTAATTATATCGAAGAGGAAGTAAAGGCTTGTATACCTGATCTCAATCCTGCTTCAGGAATTGAAACCTATGGCCGACCCAATTTATATACGGCCTATGCCTTGCTCGCGAAAATGTACATCAATGCTCAGGTGTATACCGGTACTGCGCGTTGGAATGATGCTATTGCTGCCTGTGATCAAGTTATACAATCCGGAAAATACAACCTCGAACCAGATTTCAGAGCCATGTTTTTTATCAATAATGGTCCGCAAATTTCCGAATTTATTTTTGCCATCCCCTATGATGCCTCAGCGCCTAATGGATTTCAGTTTTTCTGCAGGTACTGGCTGCCCAGATCAACCCGTGCAAAGTATAGCATCCCTTTTAACCCCAGTGCTCCCATGAGTACCATCCCTGAATTTTATTATAAGTATTTCGGTGATGACAGAGACGTGCGTGACAGAATGTGGTTAAAAGGGGAACAATTTTTCTTTAATGGTGATCCTATAATCGTAAATACGACCAACAGAGGGTTCGATGAAACATACTCAGGCCCTAATCCTACAGCGCCCCTTGCGTACCATGTAAATTTGACGCCTGAAATAGAGTTTAGAAATATACCTGCCTTTGATCTGGGTAATGATGAAAAAGCCTGGAACATGGGGTATCGTAGTATAAAATTTTATCCTGACAGCACCTCTTCTAACCGAAATGCAAACAATGATGTGCCTGTTTTCAGATATGCCGATATTCTATTGCTTAAGGCAGAAGCAATCCTCCGTGGTGGTACAGCGACACTTGGCCATACGCCTCTATCTCTTGTGAATTCATTGCGCTCCATCAGAACCACAGAGCCTGCCTGGACCAGCGTCGACCTCGAAGATTTGTTTGCCGAAAGAAGCCGCGAATTTGTCAATGAAAACTGGAGAAGAAATGATATGATCCGTTTTGGGAAATTTGAAGACCAATGGGGTATAAAAACAGATACCGACCCCAACAAGCGCTTATTCCCAATCCCTACCAGGGTACTCCAGATAAACCCGGGCATGACCCAGAACCCTGGATATAATTAATAAATTATTCCTCTGAAAAAGTCCTCTTTCCAAAAGCGAAAGAGGACTTTTTATTTTATCTTTAGGCAAATGTTGAAACCATTTTGTAAACAGACCTTGTGAAATGTACCGAATACTTTTTTACCTGATAACCCTGTCTTTATTTTCCAACTGCCAACAGGCAGATGAGCCAGAAATATATCTTTTCAGCTATTTCACCGGCAATGGTGAAGATGGCCTGCATCTTGCCATTAGTGAAGACGGCTATACCTGGAAAGCCCTCAAAGATGGAGATTCATTCCTCATCCCAACCGCTGGTAAAGATAAACTCATGAGGGATCCTTGTATCATTCAGACGCCAGATGGCCGATTTCATATGGTCTGGACGGTAAGCTGGAATGAAAAAGGCATAGGCTATGCCTGGTCTGATGACCTGATCCACTGGTCAGATCAAAAATATATTCCGGTGATGGAACATGAACCCAATGCCAGAAATTGCTGGGCACCGGAAGTCACTTATGACCCCGATGGCCGTCAGTACATGATATACTGGGCTACGACCATCGACGGGCTCTTTCCCGATACCTATGTGGAAAGCGACAGAGGATACAACCACCGCATGTATTATGTCACCACAAGCGACTTTGAAAATTTTAGCAGTACCCACCTATTGTATGAACCTGGTTTCAACGTAATTGACGCCAATATTGTAAGGCATGAGGGGGAATATCTGATGTTTTTAAAAGATGAAACCCGCGAGCCGCCGGCCAAAAATCTGCACCTTGCCAGGTCTGCCAATATTACCGGTCCATATTCAGCACCCGAAGTGCAGATTACCGGAGACTATTGGGCCGAAGGCCCTTCCGCATTAATGGTGGATGGTAAATGGATGGTGTATTTTGATAAGTATACCCAGAAAAAAATGGGAGCGGTAATCTCAGAAGACTTAATTCATTGGACAGATGTTTCAGATCAGGTATCTTTTCCGGAAGGCACCCGGCATGGAACTGCATTCAAGGTAAAAAGTAATATAGGCAAGGCACTGCTGGCATTGTGAAGATTCTGCGTAGTTATTATGATTCATTTGATTTCGAAGAGTTTATAACAAGGGGGGAGATATACGATTATTTCAGTTAAAAAAAGTGACTATAGCCCTTGTTTATTAACTAGGGTGTATAATAATTATTATTGCTGTATTGAATGTGGTGTAATTGCAAGTCCTCGTTTCAAACTGAGTTGAAGCCAAAATCCCGCTAAGCTTAGCGTTCAGAACAATGCGGCATATATGACACAAAATAACTTTTTGTGCTTACCTAAGGATTCCTGTGTCTATAACAGACAGTCAACATATAATATCGACCCTGAAAGGGGCCTTTCCTGTGGTTTTTCCTAAACGGTGGGGGAAATTAATCTCATAAATCTTAATCGCAATCGAAGCTGAATTTCAAATATCATTGCCTGAAAGATATCTAATCCTCTATATTTACAGTGAATTGAAACACTTTTTACCATGTCAAGAATTGTACAAAATCAGCTGTTTTCTTCATTGTGCTTCCTGTCAATCATTTCCCTGGGCTTCCCGGCCTGTTCAGAGAAAAAGGAAGTGCTTGAATATTCAGGCAATCCCTTATTTTCAGGTTGGTATGCCGATCCCGAGGGAATAATTTTTGACAATAAATACTGGATTTATCCAACCTACTCAGAGCATTTTGGCAAGGAGGAATTACCTTCCCCACTGAGCGATTGGCAGCAGGAATTAAGAAAAAATACCATAAACGATGGCTATTTACTACAAACATTTTTTGATGCTTTCAGCTCTGAGGATCTGGTAACATGGGAAAGGCACACAAGGGTTTTGGATATAAAAGATATTGAATGGGCCGCCTATGCATTATGGGCACCCTCCATCATTCGCAAAGAGGAGAAGTATTATTTGTTTTTTGGCGCCAACGATATTCAAAATGATGAGCAACCCGGAGGAATCGGTATAGCGGTTTCTGATCATCCCGCTGGTCCTTTTGCAGATTATCTGGGAAAGCCTTTAATCGACAAGTTTTATCATGGCGCTCAACCCATTGATCAATTTGTTTTTCAGGATGTAGATGGCAGCTATTATCTGATCTATGGTGGCTGGCGAAATTGCAACATCGGAAGGCTTCAGGATGACTTCAAAGGATTTATTCCTTTTGAGGATGGTTCTCTGTTTAAATCCATTACCCCTGAGAAATATGTGGAAGGGCCCTTTATGTTTGTAAGGGATGGCAAATATTACTTTATGTGGTCAGAAGGCGGCTGGACAGGCCCCGATTACAGTGTAGCGTATGCAATTGGAGATTCGCCATTCGGGCCTTTTGAAAGAATCGGAAAAGTATTGGAACAGGACCCTGAAATTGCTACCGGTGCCGGTCATCATTCAGTCATCAACATTCCAGATACCGATGATTGGTATATCATATATCACAGGCGGCCATTAGATACCGACCACCGAAACCACCGGCATACTTGCATCGAATATATGAATTTTGATGAGGATGGTTTTATAAAACCGGTTCAATTAACGCATAAAGGAGTAAGGATCAGAAAATTGGAATAATAATCAGACTTACATTTACAGGCCTGTTTATTTTGGTTCTTTTTGAAAAAAGGTAAAAATTCTTTCGATTATTTGCATATTTTTATATTTTTACCCTTTCACGATCTGTATTCCCTTTTATTTATGAGTTTCAAGAAAGAACATTCTTCGGGTCACAATTCGGAAAATTATAAAATTAGCCGTTTGGTCGGGGGTGAAGCTTTTTATGAAAAATTTCAGGGCGTTTCTGAGGCTGATATCTGGAAACATTTTACAGAAGGTGATGAACCAGCTTTTACGTATATCTATACAAAGTATTTTGATGAGTTATTAAATTATGGCATTCAATTTACTCAGGAAATTTCGCTGGTAGAGGATGCGATTCAGGATATGTTTATAGACCTGAGAAGAAAGAGAAAACAACTTAAACCCATAAAGGTGAGTCTGAAGGCTTTATTATTTAAGTCGTTGAAGAATCAAATTTTGATGTATTACAGAACAAAATCTTATATCAGGGAACAAAAATTTGAAAAGGATGAAGCCGCATTTGAGATTGAGCTGCCTTTTGAAAGTATCTGGATACATCAGACAGATGAACAAGAAGAGAGAATAAAGCTGGAAAGAGCCATTAAAAAACTGACCACAAGGCAAAGAGAGGTACTGTATTATCACTTTTATAAAAACCTTTCCTATATTGAAATTCAGGATATTATGAGATTGGAAAATGTAAAGTCCGTACGCAATTTATTATACAGATCGTTAGCTGCCCTTAAAACGATACTTTTTAATCTTCCGATATTTTATGCTGTAGTAAAGCTTGGATAATCATTGCCGATATTTCATTAATTTCAGTCTTCACATGAAAAAATAGCATTAATTAGCAATGAAAATTTAAAATAATGCATATTTTTAAAATTTGCCACTTTTTTTTGGTGTCAGTTGGTATGCTTTTTTCATCATATAGGTATAAGATACAATGCTGTGAAAAAGAAAAAATTTACCATAGAAGATTTTCTGGGAGATAAGAACTTTGTGGAATGGGTAAAAAATCCTTCGAAAGAACATGATTTTTTTTGGATGAAATGGATGGAAAATCATCCTGAACACAGACCAACACTGCTTAAAGCCAGACATATTCTCTCTAATATTAAATATCGTGAATTGCATCATTCCGAAGAGCGATTTAATAGAGTATTTGATAAAATATTAATGGATACAAGAAGTGCAAGGTACCCATACCAGGAGCTTTATAAAAAAGATGATCGTATGGTATGGTTCAGGGTTGCTGCGGCCATTTCATTTTTAGCTATTTTCAGTTTTTTTCTTTTAAGTGGATATCATGAAAAGCCTGAAAGCGAAGAAACATCTCAAATTACATTTTTTGAATTCAACAATCCAAGAGGTAAAAGAAGTAGTTTCAGATTACCTGATAGCACCTACGTTGTTTTAAATGCAGAGAGCTCACTGATTATTCCATCTGATTTTCTTGAAAACCGTAAAGTAGAGCTATTTGGTGAAGCTTATTTTGAAGTTGAGAAACGTTTTGGCAGCAATTTTACTGTTGTTAGCGGCGAGTTAAATACCCTGGTTCTGGGAACCAAATTCAATATTCAATCTTACCCTGAGGATTCCCTGATATCTATTGCATTGGTAGAGGGTCTGGTGGATGTTAAAAATGGGAGTGACACTTCAAAGAGTAAAATAAGTTTGGAGCCCAATCAAAAATTGAGGTACAAAAGAAAAACGAGAGAATATAGAAAATCAGACTTTAAAGCCAGTGATGAAATTGCATGGAAAGATGGTATGCTGGTTTTTAATCACAGTGGTTTAGACGAGGTCAAATCAAAAATTGAGCGATGGTATGATGTGCAGGTAAAGATTATTGGGAGACCTGAAGAGAACTGGCAACTCACCGGTTGCTTTGATAATCAGAATATTATAAATCTGGCTGAAAGTATATCTTTTGCAAAGGGGATAAAATGCCAGTTAAAAGATAATGAATTGATTTTAAAATTTAATTAAACTGAATTGCCTATGAATTAAAGGGACAACAAAAATTTCCAAAAATACCGGGGTGGTCCAGACCCCGGTATAAAGTTTAAAGAGCAAACCATCTGCTTTGCTCTAAAGTGTTTTAACAATGTTTGATATACCATTAAAACAATCAAAGTTATGAAAAACAAAATACTAAGCCTAATTATTATGCTTTCAAGATTTACATTATTTGGCATAATAGTGCAATGTTTGATGATGAATTTACTCGTTGCCTATGATGGTAATGCCCAGCGTGCCATCAGCATTAAAAACGTGCATGTGCTGTTGGATCTTTCCGAGGTTACCATTCGGGATGTATTCAATAATATTGAATCTGCAACGGAGTTTAAATTTCTCTACGACGAGCAAAACGTTGATAAAAATCAAAAGGTATCTTTAAAATCAGATAATGCATCCATAGCCGAAGTGTTGATGGATTTATCTCGTCAGACCAATCTCAAGTTTCGTCAGGTTGACAATGTAATAAATGTTTCGAAAAAAGGCTGGATAGAACAGCGGGTACTTGTGGAGGAGGAGATACCGGATCAGTCTGTAACCATTACAGGAAAAGTAATCTCCAGTGATAGTCCTGAAGGATTGCCAGGTGTAAACGTTGTGATTAAAGGCACGGTGCAGGGCACAGTGACCGATATCAACGGTAACTACAGCATTGATGTACCCGGTGCACAGTCTGTTTTGGTATTCAGTTCTGTCGGATATCTAAGCGAAGAGATCTCTGTGGGATCCAGATCTGTAATTAATGTAAATCTTACGGCAGATATCACTGCACTCGATGAAATTGTAATTATTGGTTTTGGCGAGAAGAGCAGAAAGCTCATGACAGAGTCGATCGGCACAGTAGGGGCACAGCAAATCAATCAGGTTCCGGTGGTTTCTGCCGATCAGGCCATTCAGGGAAGGGTCTCAGGGGTACAGGTAACTGCTGTTGATGGCACACCTGGGGCGCCTGTTGCAATTCGAATCAGGGGTGTCGGTACAGTAGGTAACACGCAACCCTTGTTTGTAATCGATGGCGTACCTGTAGGGAATAACAGTGATGCCACCACCAACCCTTTATCTACAATAAACCCAGCTGATATCGAGAGTATATCAGTACTGAAAGATGCTTCTGCCGCCGCAGTTTATGGCGTGAGAGCAGCTAATGGTGTGGTATTGATAACAACCAAGAGAGGAAAGACGGGTAAGCCAACAATAAGCATAGACAGTTATTATGGAGTTCAGCAAATCCCGCGATTTAATGAATACAATTCAACGGAAGAATATGTGAGACTTGCGCAGGATGCTTTTAATAACTTTAACGCACAAAATAATCTGCAACCCGGAGATCCGAATTTTCAGTTTCTTCATCCCGATTTACAACCCGGAAGTCCTTTTTTGGATCGAAGCAATGAACTGGCCTGGAGAGAGGCAGCCCTGAATCAGGGAGCTCCAATGCAAAATCATAATTTAAGTATTTCAGGAGGCGGTGATAATTTTAATTATTTTGTATCAGGCGGTTACTTCAGCCAGCAGGCTACCGTCAGAAAATGGGATTTAGACCGGTATACCTTTAGGGCAAATGCTGATTTTAAAATCAATAAGAATATACGCGTAGGGCAAACATTTACCGTTTCACACCAGGAAATATACAGAGGAATGAATGGTGGAGGTGATGGATTTCTTCTTCAAAATGCCGTAACGATGCCTCCGTTCTTCAATATTTTTGAAGACCCTAATAATCCGATACCCGGAAACCGCTATGGTTTTGATGGTAATAACGACCTGGCAGGCCTGGTAATTGGGAATCAGGTAGGTATTAATGAAATCGTTGAAAGGTTAGACAGAAGAACACGTTTGCTGGGAAGTATTTACGGTGAAGTGGATATTACAGATGGCTTGACCTTTCGGTCGGTTGCTTCTGTCGATTTGATTACCAACAGAAATGATAACTGGAGACCAGAATACCTGGTAGCTGAAATGGGTCTCAACCGACCTGGTAATATATTTGGAGACTCCAGGAGTGAAAGTGTTACCCAGGTATTTACCAATACACTTAATTACAGTAGAAACTTTGGGGATCATTATTTTGATTTTCTCGGAGGATTGGAATATCAACAAATTAGAGGAACCGGTCTAAGTGTTGAAGGAAATGATTTCCTGAGTACCAGTCCAGACTTTTATCGTGTTGTAAATACAGGCAGAGGAAACCCATTTATCAGTGCAGGAGCCGGGCAGTCGGCATTTGTCGGATACATAGGAAGAATAAGTTACAATTATAAAGAGAAATACCTGCTTACTGGTACCGTCAGAAGAGACGGAACTTCCAACTTTTCACCCGTTGATAACCGGCGTTGGGGGACTTTCCCATCTTTTTCAGGTGCATGGCGTGTAAGTGAAGAGGATTTCTTTAATATAAGTGGCATCATCAATGAATTTAAAATCAGAGCCAGCTGGGGACAGCTGGGGAACTCCAATACGCAGCCTTTTCCTCATGTTTTCAGGGTCTCCACAACACCTGATTATGCCCTTGGAGGAAGCAATACGGTTCAGGCACCGGTTCCTATAAATTTTGTAAACGAAGACGTGGTTTGGGAAACGGTTGAAACCATTGATATAGGTTTTGATATGTCTTTGTTTAATAACAAAGTAGATATTCTGGCAACTTATTATGACAGAACAACCAGAGATTTTCTATTCTCACTACCTTTACCAGCTCTTACCGGCTTTGGCAGTACGCCAGTTAACCTCGGTACAGTAAGCAACCGTGGGGTTGAATTGGAAATCGGATATAGTAATACTTTTAACAATGGATTGGGGATACAAATTTCCGGTAATGTAACGACCATTCGCAACAGATTGGAAGAACTTGCTCCCGGTCTTGAGGAGTTTACTTCGAGTGATATTTACAGAACCGCAATAGGCAAACCCATAGGGTATTTCTTCGGTTACAGAACCGATGGTCTCTGGCAAACGCAAGAAGAGATTGATGCCGTATTTACCGGCGGCTTTGAGGATGTGAATTCTCCGCAGGGTCCAAGGCCTGGAGATGTTCGCTTTCTCGATGTCAACGGACCTGGTGAAGAAACCCAGTTTTCCGGTGAGCCTGATGGCCGAATCGATTTCAACGATCGTACCTTTATAGGAAAAACCATCCCTTCATTTTTTTATGGCTTGAGTACCAATTTTTCCTATAAAGACTTTGACTTGAATATCTTGTTTCAAGGTGTTGGTGATGTGCAGATTTATAATGAGGTCAGACGAAATGGGTTAAACCTTGGTGGTGCAGGAAGAAATATGCTGGTTGAAACTCAGGAAAGGTGGACCGGACCGGGCACCAGTAATTCTATACCCAGGGCTATTTCTGGTGATCTAAATCAGAATAACCGATTTTCTGACCGCTTTGTTGAAAATGCCGGTTTCTTAAGACTCAGGAATATACAGTTGGGGTATAACCTCCCGCAAAGCCTGCTCAATCGCTGGGAAGGATTTAAAAGTGGACGTATATATGTAGGGGGCTCAAATCTCTTAACCTTTACCAACTATTCTGGCATGGACCCTGAAGTAATGACCTATGGTCAGAATTCAAATCAGATCGGTGCCGGTACGGATAGTGGCAACATGCCGCAACCCAGGATTTATCAGTTAGGTATTCAATTGTCATTCTAAAAGATCTTAATATGAAAACGATAAAAACAGGATTATTAACCATCATCTTTTGCATGTCTGTTATTGTTTCATGTGAGGATAAGCTCAATCTGGCTCCACTGGGTGAGCTCAATTCTGAAACATTCTACCGAACCTTCGATGATTTCGAGGCAGCCTCATTGGGCCCATATAGCACCATGTTGAATTTTTATTATGATCAGTTTGGATTAGGTCATTATAATGGGATGGAATATCCCTCAGATGATAGCCGACACCCCGAGCAAGGCAATAATAATAATGTGGATTTTATCTGGTTGCCCAATAATGGTGATTTTAACCATTTTTACACCGAATCATACAAAGGTGTAATGCGGGCCAATACCATTCTTAACAGGCTGCCAGGCTCAGAGTTAACAGAATCACAAAGAGCCAGGTTTGAAGCAGAAGCCAGGTTTATGCGCGGGCATTTTTACTTCATTCTGGCAACGCAATTTGGAACACCGCCTCTTGTCACTGAAGCCATAACAAGTCTCGAAAACTCCAGAATTGGCAATTCCCAACCGGGTCAGATTCTCGACTTTGTTGAACAGGATTTTCTTTTTGCAAAGCAAAATCTGCCTGCCCAATGGGATGCTGCCAATGTTGGACGCGCCACAAGTGGAGCAGCTACTGCTTATCTGGGAAAAGTCTTCCTGTACAGGGAAAAGTATCAGGATGCTGTAAGAGAATTCAATGAAGTGGTAAGCAGCCAGCGGTATTCTTTAACTGCTGATTTTGGATCTAATTTTGCTGAAAGTCAGCAAAATAACTCAGAATCTATTTTCGAAATACAGTTTTCCAGAGGAGATTTTAATCCATGGCTTCCGGTGGATTTCGGATTAAATGAAAACCAAAATGTAGGTCATGCCGGAACAGGCCGTACCATTGTATTCAGAGCGGCTTGTTTTTTGGGGAATTGTGCCCCCGGTGCCAATGGACAAGGTTATGGCAGGGTGCATGTTACGCAATCATTGCAAAACGAATTCGAACCCGGAGATCCCAGGATTTTTCATACCTTTTTCGTAGCAGGAGAAAATTATTTTGGAACTCCCTTTAACCCTGCATGGTCTATTACAGGCGCTACACCATCGAAATATCTACGGGATTTCATTTCTTACAGCGAACCAAATGCCGGCTCTAACAACGAAAGGTTGATACGTCTGGCCGATGTTATGTTAATGCTGGCAGAAGCTGAATTACTTGGAAATAATAATGTAGACAGGGCGGCAGACCTGATTAATGAGGTAAGAAGGAGAGCTGACCCTTCAGGTAACATTCTCCCTGATCGTTCTTCAGCTGTCACCGCAGATCAAATGATGCAATGGCTTATGCATGAAAGAAGGGTAGAACTCGCCCTGGAAGGTCATAGATACAATGACCTTGTGAGATGGCATAAAGCAGGAATCATCAATATCCCTACAGATATAGATTTTGGCAGTACTTTGGCCAATCAAAACTGGAGAGAAACACATCTTTTAAAGCCAATTCCTCAAAGAGAACTCGATCTGGTGCCTGAATTAACTCAGAACCCAGGGTACTAATAATCTTTATTTATACAGCCAAAACGGGTTTAATTCACCCGTTTTGGCTGTTATCCTATTACAGGTTTTATACTTATTATGTATTAATTTATGCGAAACCTCTGTCTGTTGTTGATCACATTCAATTTTTTTCTTTCATGCAACCTGCCTTCAGACAGAGAAAAGCTTTTTGAAGCAATCCCTTCCCGGCATAGCAATGTTGATTTTTCTAATATTATAAATACCAACGATACTTTCAATGCGCTCAATTTCGACTATATATATAATGGCGGTGGCGTTGCGGTAGGTGATATCAACAACGATGGTTTGCCCGATCTTTTTTTCTCAGGTAATATGGTTTCTTCCAAACTATACCTGAATAAAGGCAATTTTGTATTCGAAGACATAACAGAATCTGCCGGGGTATCAACCCACGTATGGATTACCGGTGTGTCTATGGTAGATATTAACCATGATGGATTTACAGATATGTATCTCTGTGTTGCCAGCAAAGATTCTACGCTGAGTAAAAATCTCCTGTTCATCAACAATGGAGATAATACTTTCACAGAATCTGCGGCTCAGTATGGTCTTGATGATGCAGGATACAGCACCCATGCCGCCTTTTTTGATTATGATGGTGACGGAGACCTCGATGTGTATGTTCTCACGAATGCCTATGTTAGCTCCAATAGAAATGTGGTGCGCCAGAAAAAAACCGATGGAGAAAGTGTCAGCACCGACCGATTGTATCGCAACAACGGGGATGGCACCTTTACCAATGTCTCAAGGGAGGCAGGTATACTTATAGAGGGTTACGGTCTGGGTGTAGCCATTGCCGATATCAACCGCGATGGATGGCCGGATATCTATGTAGCCAATGATTTCATCACCAATGACCTGCTTTGGATCAACAACCAGGATGGCACTTTTACAGACAAGGCAAGTGAATACCTCAAACACCAAAGCTTTAATGGTATGGGTGTGGATATTGCTGATTTTAATAATGACGGACTGGTCGATATTGTGGTAATGGATATGTTGCCACCTGACAATTTGAGGCAAAAGACCATGTTCCCTGATATCAACTACAACCAATTCAGAATGATTTTATCACTGGGATATACACCACAATACGTGCGAAATACCCTGCAACTCAATAACGGAAACAATACTTTTAGTGAAATAGGTCTAATGGCGGGTATCCATGAAACCGATTGGAGCTGGGCGCCACTTTTTGCCGATTTCGATAATAGCGGATTTAAAGACCTATTTATTACCAATGGCTATCGAAAAGATGTAACCAATCTCGATTTTATTTCCTACAATATGGAGCAAAAAGTGTTTGGTACAGAAGAGGCCAAACATGAGGAAGCCATGCGCCAGCTGGCGAAATTGCAGGGAGCACATATTCATAACTACATGTTCAAAAACCCGGGTTCTCTTATTTTTGAAGACGTTTCTCATGACTGGGGTTTTGGCGAAGCAACCTATTCCAATGGCGCCGCTTTTGCCGACCTCGACAATGATGGCGATCTCGATTTGATCATCAATAATATTGACCTTGAAGCTTCTTTGTTCAAAAACCATTCAGATAAGTTATCCGAAAACAACTATTTGCAAATAAGGCTACTGGGTTCTGATAAAAACACCATGGCGCTGGGATCTCAAGTGACGCTGCAGACCGGAAATACAAAACAGTTTTATGAACACTACATCCACCGGGGTTATAAATCGACCGTATCCGATGTGATTCATTTTGGCCTCGGCAAAACGAATGTTGTTGATCACCTTATGGTTGTCTGGCCCGATGGAAAAGTTACTGAGATAAATGGAGTCAATGCCAATCAAAGGATTGAAATATCGTATCAAGATGCTTCAGAGAAATCAATTGATGAGAATGAACTGGATGAAACGACTGGAGATCAATTATTTAAGAGACACAGCCTTTCAGGGCTTGATTACAAACATCAGGTAATCAATTATGCTGATTTCTACGATCAGTTTTTATTGCCGCATAAATTTTCAAGAAACGGACCGGGCATTGCAGTTGGCGATATCAATGGAGATGGACTGGAAGATTTTTATATCGGAGGTGCGGCAGGTTTTCCGGGTACATTCTTTATAAGAAACCAAAATGGCTTTGAGCAGCGCAGTCATGATTTGCATATTGAAAATGAAGATTTGGGAGTTTTACTTTTCGATGCAAACGGAAATGGTTTTCCCGATCTTTATGTGGTAAGTGGTGGCAACTCTTATCACAAAAGTGAAAAAGAGAAATTCAGAGACAGATTGTATTTCAATGACGGATCAGGAAAATTCACATGGCAACCGGAAGCGTTGCCTGATATTTTTACCAGTGGGTCTAAGGTAACAGCCGCCGATTTTGATGGCGACGGAGATCTTGATCTGTTTGTGGGTGGTCGAATCATTCCCGGTGAATACCCATTGCCGGCGAGAAGCTATATTTTGCGTAATAACAATGGGGTTTTTGAAGATGTCAGTGAACAGGTATTGCCCCAGTTGAAGCAGTTGGGTTTGGTCACCGATGCTATATGGACCGATTTTGATCAGGATGGAAAAATTGATCTGATAGTGGTAGGTGAATGGATGCCCGTAACCTTTTTTAAAAATGAAAATGGCATCTTTAAAAATGTTACCGGTAATTCAGGAACAGGTCATCTGAAAGGATGGTGGAACAGCATAGCTGCCGGAGACTTCAACAAAGATGGTAAAATGGATTATATCGTAGGAAATCTCGGACTCAACACAAAGCTCAAAGCTGATGCCAAAATGCCTTTGAGAATGTATGCCGATGATTTTGACCAAAACGGCAGCATCGATCCCATTATGAGCCGATACATACAGGGCAGAGAGCATGTGATCCATCCCAGAGATAACCTCATTAAACAAATTGCTTCTATGAAAAGGCGCTTTCCAAAATACCACATATATGGTGAATCAGATATTTCAACCACACTTACCAAAGATGAAATTAGAAATTCTTATAGCCTGGAGGCCAATTTTATGGAGTCTGCTTATTTGGAAAACCTTGGCAATGGGATGTTTTCACTCAAAGCCCTGCCTGAAGAGGCGCAGATTGCTCCTGTTTTTGGCCTCCTTGTAAGGGATTTTGATGGCGATGGTAACCCGGATGTATTGATTGCAGGTAACAGCTATGCTACTGAAATTCATTCAGGCTGGTACGATGCCGGAAAGGGGCTGTTACTCCGTGGAGATGGAAAAGGAAATTTTGATCCGGTTCATCATAGTCAATCAGGTTTTTTTGCTGACACAGATGCCAAAGGGATGGCCGAATTGCAAGTAGATGAATTTACCGGGCTTATTTTGGTAGCTTCTAATGAAGATTCATTGGCAACTTTTATGATCAACTATGATGGGGGAGAAAGGGTCTTTAATCCAAAACCTGATGATTATAAGGCCAATTTGTATTACGATCATCATCGGTTTTCAGTAGTGGAATTTCAATATGGCTCGGGTTATTTGTCTCATTCCAGCCGATATTTTAGGGTTCCGAAGGAAGTAGTGAACATTGAAATGGTAAATTACAAAGGTGATAAGCGTATAATTCGGTAAAATTAAATTAATTTTTTAAAAAATATCTTTTTTAACGATTAAAATAATCGGCATGATAAAGCGTCATAAACTACTTTGGATCTGTTTATTATCACTCTTTCTTAAACATCCAGTTCTTGCAATCCCTAAAATCATTTTTGACTCTGATATAGCGAGAGTAGATAGTACTGGTCGTGATATATCAGATATTGATGATCTGGCAGCTTTGACCATTTTGAATGCATTGGCAAATAAAAAATTAATTGAAATTATTGCTATTGTCACTAATTCTCGGTCGAATAAGGTAGTTGAAATGATTGATGCTATAAATACCTATTATAACAACCCTGGCATACCCATTGGACTCAAAGAAGGTAGTTCATGGATAGTTGAAGATAAAAACAGTTATGCCAGGCTTATCTCCGGCAAATTTAAATATACACAGCGCACCATAGACGCACCTTCATCAACAGAGTTGTTGCGAAAAGTTCTATCAGAGGTATCTAAAAATGATACTGTTATCTATATACATGCAGATTGTATTTCGACCTATGATTTTCTAAGCATTGCATCCTTTTTGGAGTCAGGTGCTGATGCGATTTCCCCTCTGACCGGATGGGAGCTTTTAAATGCAAAAGTTGATAAGTTTGTTTCCTTTATTCCTTGTTTGCCAAACAAGGGTGTATCAGACAATTGTCCGGCCTGGAGCAATCAACCTTCAACGGATGTTTCAAAGCTTCAGTATTTTTTGGACAATTACCAAAATTCGCTTATCGGAAATACTACCACTGTTCAAGATGCACATTTCCCAACTAAGTTGTGGGAACAGTCAGATGATAACCCTGTTAAAATAGCTTACCAGCACTATTATTCAAAAACGCCACCTCCATGGCATGGTTCAAATGAGATACCTGATTCAATAAGTAATTATGGCGATGGTTTAGGCGCTTTTTATTTGCTCACAAGTAATGACCATTTATTTACTCAGATTCACAAGGGGTCTTTTATAATAGATCAGGATAGCAAATTAAGATGGTCGGAAACTAAAAACAGGGAAAACCACAGGTATTTCTATGCTGAACCTAAAACTCGTAAAGAACTTTGGGTTTTACTTGATGAGCTTATATGTCATAAACCTAAATAATTAACTTAAAATATATCAATTATGTTAATTATCGAATCCTACACTACCGCCATTATCATGTGTATCATTACTATGATATGCTGGGGATCCTGGGCCAACACCATGAAGATCACGGGAAGCAAATGGACTTTCCAGTTGTTTTACTGGGATTATTCGCTGGGTGTTTTGCTTCTGTCGCTTATCCTTGCATTTACAGCAGGAAGCTTTGGCGAGAGCGGAAGACCCTTTCTCACAGATCTTACCCAGGCAGACCTGTACTATATTTTTCTGGCCTTCCTGGCAGGCGTTATTTTTAACCTGTCCAATGTACTGCTGGTTACCGTAATTGACCTTGCCGGAATGGCCATAGCCTTTCCCATTGGGGTAGGGCTTGCGCTTGTAGTCGGGGTTACTTTGGGTTATTTTGTAGACCCTGCAGGTAATCCGGTGCTGATTTTTACAGGCCTTGCAGGGGTTATCCTGGCCATTATTATCGATGGGATCGCGTATGGTAAAATACCTTCCGAAGGGAATAAATCCGTGGTAAAAGGCATCCTGATTTCCCTGGTTGTAGGTATTGTTATGGGGGTATTTTATCCCATTCTGGTCACATCCTTATCACAGGACCTGGTTAACCCGGAAGTGGGAAAACTAACCCCTTATTCAGCCATTGTAATGTTTGCCCTGGGTTTATTCCTATCCTCCTTTATCTGGAACTTTTATCTGATGCGCAGGCCAATTGTCGGGGTTAAGGTAAGTTTTAAGGACTATTTTACGCTTGGCACACGGAAGGACCACCTTGCGGGATTACTGGGCGGGATAATATGGATGTTGGGGTTCTCATTTATGACCCTCGCCCAGGACCAGGCCGGGGCAGCCATTTCGTATGGATTGGGCCAGGGAGCGACCATGATCGCCGCTTTTTGGGGTGTATTTATCTGGAAAGAATTCAGAACAGCGCCTAAAAGCGTAAATAAACTGCTTGTAGCCATGTTTACCTTCTTCATCTTGGGACTATCCCTTCTTGTTATTGCAAAACTTTAGTAAGCATTCAAAATTATACAGCGATGAAAAAAATAATGAATAAAGCCGAGGATTTCGTAGATGAAATGATTGAAGGAATACTTGCAGCCAATCCCGGTGAATTAGCTACTGTTGCCGACGATTTGAGGTGTGTGGTGAATAAAAATAAAATGGCAGGTAAAGTAGGTATTGCCACCGGCGGCGGTTCTGGCCACCTGCCTTTGTTTTTGGGATATGTCGGGGATGGCATGCTCGACGGCTGCTCGGTGGGCGGGGTGTTCCAATCCCCCAGTTCTGTACAGATGCTCGAGGTAACAAAGGCTATTGACCAAGGTGCTGGTGTACTCTACATTTACGGGAATTACGGTGGTGATATACTCAATTTTGACATGGCTGCCGAGATGGCAGATGTTGAAGGAATAAGGGTTGAGCAGGTCGTAGCCGGTGAGGACGTGGCTTCGGGTCCAAAAGGAGAAGAAAGCAAACGCCGGGGCGTAGCGGGAATATTCTATGTGTATAAAATAGCAGGGGCAAAAGCTGCCGAACTGGCTACATTGGATGAAGTTAAAAGAGTGGCCGCAAAAGCCGCTGCCAATGTACGAACCATGGGGGTAGCCTTATCACCCTGTATTGTCCCGGAAGTTGGAAAACCCTCCTTTACCCTGAATGAGGACGAAATGGAGATCGGCATGGGAATACATGGGGAGCCCGGCATACGCAGGGGTAAGCTTAAACCTGCTGATGGCATTGTGGATGAAATGCTTATTCCCATCCTGGATGACCTTCCGTACGTAAGGGGCGATGAGGTATCGGTGCTGATCAACGGTTTGGGCGCAACGCCAAAAGAGGAGTTGTATATCATGTACAGATGGGTAGGCCAGGTTCTGGCGGAGAAAGGGATCAAGGTATTTAAGGTTTATATCGGAGAGTTTGCCACCAGTATGGAAATGGCCGGTGCATCCATATCTCTTATAAAACTTGATGATGAACTAAGGGACTTACTCTCAAAGCCTGCACATACGCCGTTTTTCGAACAAAAACAATTATAAAAATGACAAGCATAGACATTGATGCTTTGAAGAACATCTTCGGCCACCTGAAGAGGATAATGGATGAAAACCGTGAGATGCTGATTGAACTGGATAGCGTCATGGGAGACGGTGACCTGGGTATCACCATGCAGAAAGCCTTTACTGCTGCCCACACGGAGGTACAGGGATTTACGGGCAAAGAGTCGGGTCAGTTGCTACTGAAAGCAGGGATGAAAATAGCGCAGGCTGCCCCCTCAACCATGGGCACATTGGTGGCCATGGGTTTTATGAAGGGAGGCAAATCCATTTTGAAAACGGAAGAAATATCCCTGTCTGAACTTTCGGTCTTTTTCAGGGCCTTTGCCAACGGCATTATGGATGCGGGCAAAACAAAACCTGGAAATAAGACCATTATAGACGCACTGGATCCTGCTGCCAAGGCCCTGGAAGAAGCCTCAGTGGAGGGTAAAAATGTAGCTGATGGGATACAAATGGCCTATACGGCAGCCCGGGAGGGTGTTGAGAATACGAAAAGCATGAAGGCACAGCACGGCAGGGCGGCATACTATCAGGAAAAGTCAATTGGGGTTACAGATGCCGGAGCCACAGTGGCTGCGCTTATTTTAAAGGGTTTTTATCTTGGGGTCAGGGAGTAATGCGGATGGGTGAAATTTCGCAGGCAATCCCGAAAACCTGAAAACATCATTTTATATTGTGTAATCATAATATCAATTAAGATGAAGAAAATACTGGGTTTAATGTTTTTTGTTTTAGCTTTTTTAGCTGGATGCAAAACAAGCGATACCCTGGAAGAGGGAAAGCCCCGCATACTCATAACCACTGATGGTGAGGTTGATGATATGAACGGGTTTCTCAGATTTCTTCTATACTCCAATGAGTTCGATATTCAAGGGCTTGTTTATAGCAGTTCACAATGGCATTATGCCGGAGATGGTGAAGGAACACTGTTTACATCAGGGATGCCCAATACTGCAAGTCGTTACGGTGAAAGAACTGAACTGAGATGGACCGGTACAGAATGGATGCAGGACTTTATCGATCTTTATGCTGAGGTGTACGATAATCTCCTTTTGCATGACGAATCCTACCCATCACCGGATTATCTCAAAAGCCTTATCAGAGTTGGGAATATTGAGTTCGAAGGTGAAATGGAGAAGGTAACAGAGGGATCGGAACTGATAAAGGAGATATTGCTTGATGACAAACCAGGCCCGGTTTATGTTCAGGCATGGGGCGGCACCAATACCCTGGCCCGTGCTTTAAAATCGATTGAGGAGAAGTATAAGGGTACAGCCCATTGGCAGGATATCCACACTAAAGTATCAGATAAGGCAGTTGTTTATATTATCCTGGACCAGGATGTTACCTTCAAAGAATACATACTCCCAAATTGGCCCGGGATAAAAACTATTTATAACCGCTCCCAACCTGCGGGCTTTGCTTATAGCTGGCGCGAAATTGCACCGGAGCAGTTTCATCAGTATATGGACGGAAACTGGTTCAGGGAGAATATCAAATATAACCGTGGCCCCTTAATGGCAAGGTATTTTACCTATGATGATGGACAGCGGGTTGAGGGCGATTATGATGTTGATTACCACGACTTTAATTTAGCTCCTAATTATGTTGAGAGGGGACATATCCGGTATGATTTGATTTCGGAGTGGGATACTCCCGCCTGGTTGAATGTATTGGATTTTCGCGTTGGACTAAGACATGTTGATAATCCGGGTTACGGAGGTTTAGGAGGCCGTTTTGTCCAGTCTCAAAAAAACCCCGGTGTATGGGCAGATATTTGGGAAGATGTATCAACGGTTACCGATTATAATTCCTTCACTGATGAATGGAACTCTTCCTATCCCCAAATGAGGTGGATACCGATGCTTCAGAACGATTTTGCAGCAAGAGCTGAATGGTGTGTCAAGGATTACGAAAATGCCAACCATCCTCCTATTGTGAAACTGAATCATCCCAATGAACTGAATGCAGGCATTGGTGATGTAGTGAAATTAAGCGGTACCGCTACTGACCCGGATGGAGACCTTTTGAATTATCTCTGGTGGCAGTATGTAGAGCCAGGCACCTATGAAAATAAGGTGGCGATTGAAAATCCAAAAACCAAAGAGGCCTCATTTGTCGTTCCGTCTGATGCTGCTTCAGGTGATACTTTCCACATAATTCTTGAGGTAACAGATTCAGGGAAAAATCCTCTTACCAGATTTCAGCGTGTTGTGGTTACAGTGGTTTAGAGTAAATTGTTCAGTGTTCCACCAATTAAAGGATTGTGCTCAACCAACCGGTTCGTATTTCCAGTGTTAAAGGGGATATACAGATTCCCGGGGCCAGCACTGACCTAAGGCCCATAAAACCAGGAGAAAAAGTGACTGTGGCTTTAGATGGCAAAAATCCTGTGATTATACGCAATGATTAAGGCAATGTGATATATTACAATTAAATAAATATATTATGAAAGTTAAGAACCTGATTATTCTGGCTTTATTATTGGTCCTGTCAACAGGTATTCATGCTCAATCCTCTGGCAAGCATCGGATAATTGTTCTCACAGATATAACCAACGAACCCGATGATGCGCAGTCATTGATACGTTTTCTCACCTATGCCCACATGTGGGATGTGGAGGGATTGGTGGCCACAACAAGCATTTGGCTGCACAACCAGATTGGCGACCAGCGAATTTATGAAATACTTGAAGCTTATGGGAAGGTACACAGCAACCTGATAAAACACGAACCTGGCTATCCCACACAGGAGTTCCTGAAAAGCGTGGTAAAAAAAGGAGGTACCAAATACGGAATGAATGGAGTGGGTGAAGGTGAAGACAGTGAAGGATCTGAATGGATCATTTCCATGCTTAAAAAACCAGATCCGCGGCCTGTATGGGTGCTTTTGTGGGGTGGTTCGAATACGCTTGCACAGGCTTTATGGAAAATAGACCAGACCATGCCACGGGCTGAGCGGGATCATCTGATCAGCAAGCTCAGGGTATATGCCATTTCAGACCAGGACAATGCAGCCCCATGGATCAGGCAAACTTTTCCCAATTTGTTTTATATCGTAAGTCCTGGTTTTCAGGAAGGCAACGAGCGGGGTTACCGCCATGCCACATGGATCGGAATTTCAGGCGAAAGATGGTACGATTTCCCCAGTGGAGCAGACACTACCATTGTGAGCAATCAGTGGATAAAAGAGAATATCCATGCCATGGGAGGTCCCTTGGGTGCGCAATATGAATACACAGAATATATTATGGAGAGTGATTCACCGTCTTTTCTTCACCTTGTCGAAAATGGGCTGGGAGTATCCGAAAGACCCGATTACGGATCCTGGGGAGGGCGATACGAATTATATATCCCTCATTACCGCAAGTTCTTCCACCAGCCGGAAACACGGCCCATCTGGACCAACATCGAAGATATGGTTATCGTGGATGGAGTTTCATATATTTCTGATCAGGCAACCATATGGAGGTGGCGTGAGGCAATTCAGAACGACTTTGCTGCCCGCATTCAATGGGCTACCAAAAGTTATGCTGATGCCAATCACCCTCCCGTTGCAAAACTGGCTCACGATAATGTACTTACGGTAAGAAGCGGACAGAACGTACATTTTGACGCATCCCCGTCGTCAGACCCTGATGGGGATCAACTCAACTTCCATTGGTTTATGTACCTCGAACCCGGCACCTGGTCGCTTCAAAGGGATATGATGACGGTTGACGGCCGAAGCTTTATTCTCAATATTGAAGGACATAAAAAGCCTGTAGCATCCTTTACCGCACCTAAAGTATCACGCCCTGAGGAAATCCACATCATTCTTGAAGTTACTGATTCCGGCACACCGGCTCTGACAAGATACCAGAGAGTGATTTTGAATGTTTTACCATAAACAGTCCATCAAAATTGTAATCATGAGAAAAAATATAATAATCGTTTTCAGTATAGTCATTTCTTCAATTCGGAGCTTTGGCCAATCCGGCGATTTTCACATGCCGAACAACATTGGAGACCCCGAACAATTCGGGGTTCACATACAGCGAACAATGGCTTTACTGCAAAACAGTACACCGGAACAGCAAAATACAGTACGCATTCTGTTTTATGGGCAGTCAATCACCGAAGGCGATTGGTGGAAAATTGTAAGAGATGATCTTGTAGAACGGTTCCCAAATGCGAATCTGATTATTGAAAACCTTGCATTGGGAGGATATGCTTCCCAAATACTTGTAAAAACGGCCGAAACCGACCTCTATCCCTATCAGCCGGATCTCTTGATTTTTCATGTATACGGTTCTCATCATGCTTATGAAAATATCATCCAAAGGGTAAGAGAGCGCACAACTTCGGAAATTTTGATTCAATCCGACCATTATTCAGCAGATCATGACCTGAATGAGGAGCGGAATAATGAAAATCTTACGCCGGATAACTGGACGCCATGGTGGAATTATGTTTTTCTGCCGGAAATTGCCAAAAGGTATGATGCTACACTTACCGCACAGCGCGATCTCTGGAGACAATATCTGATTGATAATGATCTGGATCCACAAGAATTGCTGACTGATAATGTACATGCCAATGACCACGGCAATTTTTTGATGGCTGAGCTGCTAAAACCCCACCTGCTTTACCGGCCAGAGCTTGAAGTTCCCAGAGCCAAAAGTCCGTTTGACAATGAATGGATTCAAACATTAAATGCAGATAAATTAATAACGTCAGATAGTGATTCCATATCCTTCAGGTTCAAAGGAAATCGGGTAGATTTGATTGCGGGTCCTGGAGGTACGGATCAGATTGATATCTGGATTAATCATCGCAAGCCTTCCCAACATCCCGGGCTTTACGGTTTTACACGAACCACTCCCTATCCCGATTCCAAATGGCCGCTCATTACCCTTGTAGAATCCAAAGCACCATTGGAGCTTGAGACATGGACGGTAACCCTTCACGACATTTCTGATGACGTCAGTGAATTCAGGTTTAATCTGCATGGGTCTAAAACGGGCTTTGACGGGTCTGGACACTCAAATGAGCGATTTATATCCAATTCAGAGCGGATTATAATCGACCCTGAGAACTGGAACATTAAACGCTCAATGCAGACCTTTGGCGGAGAACTGCAAGAAGGGTTCGAAATCAGTTGGGATGTGCTTCCTTACTTTAAAGACCAGGTTTCGGTCCCCGCATCTTCCAATCCCGCTGTCGAAAACAGAATAACCGTTGTACAAGGTCTCTCCTCTGGCGAACATGTGATTACGCTCACCGGGCATGGGATATCTTTATTAAAAGCCATCAGGATTTATCACCCGCCTTTATTGAATAAATGATTAGGCTGAGGCTCAACTTCAATTCTAAACCACATCAAGAACTTAAACAATTTGAAAGATGATTAAAGGCGTAAACCGTTAACCCACGAAAATATTCACTTACATTCTCGCCTTCATTTTGCTATTAACACTATTTGCGCAGAATCCTATTGTTCCCCCGGGTGTTTACATAGCCGACCCTGATGTTGCAGGAATAGATAGTACCGGTCATGATATATCAGATATTGATGATCTGGCAGCTTTGACCATTTTGAATGCATTGGCAAATAAAAAATTAATTGGAATTATATGTCATAAACCAGAATAATTATTTTAATTCTCCACTCGGATTAGCCGGATGCTTAGCAGAGCCTATCAAGCTGTTATTGCAATGAACAAGGAGTTTCAAAGACATAAACAAGCAAATAAAAAAAGAGGCTTTTAGAACAAAAGCCTCTTTAACCTTTTTAATTATTCGAATGGATCAATCCGATCAGACTTCGCTTTCTTCTTTTTGAGTTTCCGCCAGTTTTTGCTGTATGTCAAAAGGTACAGGCGAGTATTCGGCAAATTTGGCGCTAAAGCTGGCCCTTCCCTGGGTTATAGATCGCAGCGAGGTGGTATACCTATGCATCTCAGCCAAAGGCACCTTGGCGCTAATCACTTTGTAATTATCACGGCCATCCATTCCCTGAATAATAGCCCTTCTGCCCTGGAGATCCGTCATTACCTCACCCATTAATTCTTCGGGCACCATTACATCTACATTGTAAATGGGTTCCAGGATTTTAGGATCTGCCTGACGGAATGCCTGGCTGAATGCCTGGGCACCGGCAATTTTAAAGGAAATATCATTTGAATCAACCGGGTGCATCTTGCCATCGTGCACCATTACCCTGATGTCACGTACGTACGAACCGGTAACCGGCCCCTCTTCCATTTTCTCCATGATACCCTTCAAAATAGATGGGATAAAACGCTGATCGATTACGCCACCAACTATACAGTTGTAGAAGACAAGTTTGCCGCCCCAATCGAGTTTTACTTCTTCCTTACCCCTCACCGAGAATTCTGTAGGCTCTGGCATACCTTCGAAATAAGGTTCAATTTTCAGGAATACCTCGCCAAACTGTCCGGCGCCACCCGATTGCTTTTTATGGCGGTAGGAAGCCGAGGAGGGCTTTTGAATGGTTTCGCGGTAGGGTATCCGAGGTGTATAATACTCTGCTTCAATTTTATAGACATTCTTAAGTTTCCAGTCGGTAACCGCAAGGTGAAGTTCTCCCTGGGCCGACAGGATCATTTGCTTGAGCTCACGGCTGTATTCGAAGCGAATGGTTGGATCTTCCTCATGTATTTCCCTAAGTGCCTCAGCGAGTTTTTCCTCATCATTTTTTTCTTTTGCCCTTACGGCTGTTCTGATCCTCGGCTCGGGGAATTCCATGGGGACGAGCTCAAAACTCACACTTTTATCGTGCAAGGTATGGTTGGTGCGCGTGCTCTTTAATTTCACCGTGGCTCCAATATCGCCTGCGACGAGTTTTTCAACATTTTGGCGGTTTTTACCATCCATAATGAATAGCTGATTGAAGCGCTCGACATTATCGGTCTGGTTGTTGACCAGGTCCTGACCCACTTTCAACACACCGGAAGTCACTTTAAAAAAGTTGATTTTACCCAGGAATGGTTCAATGATGGTTTTAAATACAAATACCGATGTGGGTTTGGAAGGGTCGCAGGAGATTTCTTCACCTTCTACTGAGATTTCGGGAAACATTTCAAAGGCAGCAGGTGCCACATTATCTATAAAGCCCATAAGCCGGCCTGATCCCATATTTCTTTTAGCAGATAAGCAGAATACCGGAACGATTTCCCGTTTCAGCATACCAATTTTAATGCCTTTTCGCATTTCGTCTTCATCGAGACTGCCTTTTTCAAAATACAATTCCATGAGCTCTTCGTCATTCTCAGCGGCCTTTTCTACCAGCTCATTGTGAAGTTCGTTGGCCTTTTCGAGCTCATCTGCAGGAATGGGAAGTTTTTCGGGTTTACCACCTTCTTTGGGGAATTTATACAAAGTCATCTTCAGCAGATCGATGATGGAATCAAAGCCCTCTCCCTGGTTAACAGGATATTGCATAAGTACAGCGGCAGAACCAAATCTCTTTTTGGCAGAGTCATAAGACATTTCAAAATCTGATTTTGGATGATCTACCTGATTTATGGCTATTATGGCAGGTTTATTGAATTTTTCTACGTAGTTCCAGATGATTTCTGTACTGATTTCCATGCCGTACTGGGCATTGATCACCATAACGCAGGTATCTGCGACGCGAACAGAAGATACAATTTCGCCGATGAAATCATCAAGGCCTGGTGTGTCGATGATATTGATTTTATGGTCGCGCCATTCGGTGTGGAGTGAGGTGGCATAGATCGACGTTTCTCTTTCATGCTCTATATCGCGGTAATCTGAAACGGTATTTTTATCTTCTACCGAGCCCCTGCGGTTAAGCAGCCCGGCTTCATAAAGCATGGTTTCGGCAAGCGTCGTCATGCCGCTTTTCGCCCCTCCAATCAGCACAATATTTCTGATATGGTTTTCATCAAAGACTTTCATAATCCTGGATTTTATGTTGAAAAATAAAGTTAATGTGCCTTTACATTAAAAAAAGGTTTCCATAAATCTAAAGCTTGAGACAGTTAAAAACAAATAATCAAAAAGGTTTTACCAACCGTGAAGAATAGTTTTTTAAGTCGGTAATAATTTTTAGTTTCTTTTGCGATGTATGCAGGATATCTGTTTCTTTTGCAAAAAATATACAAATCAATCAACCGCGTAATTTTTGAAACCTAAAACTAAAAATGCAGTAAAGCTGCTGGTAAAATTACTCTTAACGATAATAGCTCTATGGATTGTTGCCCGCAATATCGCCTTGCAGCAGTTGGGGGAACTTTTATTATCTGTAAATTATTTATGGCTTATCACCGCGCTGCTGTTTTTTATCTTGTCTAAAGTAATATCGGCCATTCGCCTTCTGGAATTTTTTAAATTGGCCAGACTGGAAATTTCTTTGAAATACAATCTAAGGCTGTATTGGGTGGGGATGTTTCACAATTTATACCTGCCGGGTGGTATTGGAGGTGACGGTTATAAAATATACCTGTTAAAAAAGTATTTCGATGCTCCTTATAAAAAGCTCATCGGGGCAACACTTATTGACCGGATCAGTGGTATGGTGGCACTCTGTTTTTTATTACTGCTGCTGATTCTGGGTAGTACGATTATCGAAAGACTGGCCCCATTTTCCTGGCTGGTCTGGCTTTTGCTGTTGCTGGTCTATCCATTGAGTTATTTAAAATTTATCTGGTTTTTCAAAAGCTTCAGAAGTGCTTTTATACGTACCAGCTGGCTTTCAATGGGGGTTCAATCCATTCAACTGTTATCTACCTTTTTTCTGTTGAAAAGCCTTCATGTAGAAGATATGATTTTTGAATATCAGGCACTATTTCTGTTTTCGTCTATCATAGCGGTTTTGCCTTTTACCATTGGAGGGGTAGGGGCCAGGGAGATTGTTGTTTTACTCTTTTACAATCAGCTAAACCTTGAAGAACACACAGCCATTGCCTTCAGCCTTTTGTTTTTTATCATGACTGCTTTTGTATCGATTTTTGGTGCAATACCGGGTACAGAGCCAGAGGTTAAATCCAATTGAGTTTGATATTGTCAATCTGCTGCACTTCAATTCTTTTTTTCAAATCAGCTACCATTTGATCATGACCCGGGATCTTTTTTTCATGGGTTTCTACTAAAAATAAGCCAACTTTATTATAAGTCTTTTCATCAATTATTTTGTTGAGGATATCAATTTCGGCTCCTTCGACATCGAGTTTAATAATATCAATGTCTTGCTTAGATTCCTTGATAAAGGAACTAAGATCAATGGTTTCTACTTCTACCTTATTTTCTGCATCTACGTTTTTCTTGTCTTTGAGGAGGGATGAGGCTACAGTAAAGCTAAGTTTTTTTCTTCTTTTACGATGTTTATGTAAGTAAATATTTGCTGTACCATCCTCATCTGATACTGCTTTACCGATAATTTTTATTCTGTCACAAATAGAAAATCTTTTTTTGAAATGTCTGTATGCCAAAGGATCTGGTTCAAAGGCAATAACTTTTGCTCCGTGATTTAAAAACAAATCAGATATATCGCCTTTATTTGCACCACAATCTACAAAGAGCGTATTATTATCCACTTTTTTTAAAATCTTTTGTAATTTCACCCTTGAAATGAAATAAGCGCCTTTGTTTAAAATAACTCGTTTTAATTCAGAAAACATGTAAATAGGTAAGTATTGTTAAAAATAGAAATCAGTATCTCTATTAATCTAACAACTTAAATTCAATCATGTTCAGATAATAACCATGTGGCGCATCTACGATGGCAGTTAATCCGGTTTTGTTTTTGGTTTGTAAAATGCGTTCATGTTGATGTTGATAGGGCGCACCCGGTGCTTCGAGGTTGAGTCTTTTCAGCCAATGTATGCCCGGTATACGGGTCATCAGATCATCTGGATGTTCCAGCGTCCACCTGAGCCCGGTTTTACAATATTTTAAGGCATCATTTTTCTTCAGGTACTCAATAAAATCAGGCCGCGCGCTGTCGAATAGGTAGAAACTGCCTCGAAACCTTTTAGAGATTTCCATCATGAGCGGTACAACCATTTGATCGTCAAAATAAATAACAGATGCCTCGGTAACAACCAATACAGAATCCGGTGAGGAATTCGCTACCTCCTGCATCCAGGTATAGTCAAAGGCAGATAGTGGTAAGAACTTTCTTCTTGTATCTTCTGTGAAGAACAGCTTCCATAGCTCAAATACATCCGGCATATCCAGATCAAACCAACGAACTGTGCCATTATCAACCCTTTCAAAGCGCGTATTAAGGCCACATCCCAGTTCCACAACGGTACCTTCGGGGTGCGCAATGAGCCATTCTTTTACCCAGTCATCGATAATGGAAGTGCGAATGGTAGTGCGGGTAAGACTTCTCAATGAATCGGGATCGCTGAATTTGCTGAAATCATAATCCAGTTTTTCAACTATTTGTGCCGATACGGGATCATGGATCAAAGGGAAAGCATTTTGGGTTTCGAGTGCCCTGCCAAATAAGGGTATCAAGAGCGTTTCCTGTATCTCTCCGAGTGATTTGATTTCTATTTTAGACATATATAATATAAAAGGATGTATAAATAAAAACCCTGCAATGTTGCAGGGTTTTTGTTCAAATCAATGCTTAAATACTGATTTATTTTTTATCTCCACCTTTTGTTGAGGGGCTGTCGGTACCCGAGATTGAATCCCTCATTTTAGTGTCTGACTGAATGTTTTGCATTCTGTAGTAATCCATGATGCCCAGATTGCCGGTGTTGAAAGCTTCTGCGATGGCTTTGGGAATTTCGGCTTCTGCTTCAATAACCTTGGCCCGTGCTTCCTGTGCTTTGGCTTTCATTTCCTGTTCAAGGGCAACAGCCATGGCCCTGCGTTCTTCGGCTTTTGCTTCTGCCACCTTGAGGTCGGCATTGGCCTGGTCGATTTGCAGTTTGGCGCCTATATTGGTTCCAACATCTACATCCGCGATGTCGATGGAAAGTATTTCAAAAGCTGTACCAGCATCGAGGCCCCTTGAAAGCACCACTTTAGAAATTTTATCGGGGTTTTCAAGTACTTCTTTATGGGATTTGGCAGAACCAATAGAGGTTACAATACCTTCACCTACACGGGCAAGGATGGTGTCTTCACCGGCGCCCCCTACAAGTTGCTGAATATTGGCCCTTACGGTTACCCTGGCGATGGCGATAAGCTGAATACCATCGGCTGCCACAGCCGCCACTTTTGGTGTGGTAATTACTTTTGGATTAACAGAAATCTGCACCGCTTCAAAAACATCCCTTCCTGCCAGGTCAATAGCTGTGGCTTGTTTGAAGCCCAGGTTTATATTGGCTTTATCGGCAGAAATAAGCGCCTTAATGACATAGGGTACATTACCACCAGCCAGGTAGTGGGTTTCGAGCTCACGTGTTGTTACGTTCAGTCCGGCTTTAGTAGCTGTGATCATGGCATTTACCACCACGGCTGGCGGTACTTTTCTGATGCGCATGAAGATAAGCTCTACCAGGCTGACTTTTACTCCGGAGAAAATAGCTGTGATCCATAGATTTATAGGAACAAAATAGAGAAATACAAATATTGCGATGATGATCGCAAATACTGTGATGAGTGTTGTGATACCTACCATATTATGATTTTAAGGGTTCGACATAAATTTTATTTCCTTCAATGCGGATGACCTCTACCTCCTGATCGGCATCCACATAATTTCCAATGCTTGTTACTTCGTATACTTTATCATTGAATTCTGCTTTTCCAAAAGGACGTAATGAAGAAAGTGACATTCCTCTTTGTCCCACCTGTACTGTATTGGCATCTTCATCATTAACCCTTGAGGTTATTGTGTCTTTTAGGGCAAAGGCAGTCCACGCTCCGGATTTAAAGGCTATAAATAATATTACGCCCAATATCCCCAAAGTCGAAACCATCACATAGGTTCCGGTAGGGTTTCCAAAGTTTGAATAGGCCATGGCTATACCACCGACCAAAAATACGGCGCCAAAAATGCCAATAATGGTAGTGCCCGGGATGAAAATAACCTCCACGATGATTAATACAATACCAATTACAATGAGACTAATTACGGAAAGCCAATCCATTTCGTTTTGTTATCCTGTACTTTCAAAGGTAATAATAAATCTTATTTATGAATGCACATCAATATGCTTTTGCAAAAATAACTTTTTGCTTTGAAGGTTTGCCGGTTAAAATGCATTTTCCTTCTTCCAGTGTATTATCTATCGGAATGCAGCGAATCGTAGCTTTGGTCATTTCCTTGATTTTGGCTTCGGTCTCGGCCGTACCATCCCAATGGGCTTTTACAAATCCACCTTTATTTTCCAGTATTTCAGTAAATTCTTCAAGACTATTGGCTTCATGAGTACTGTCTTCCCTGAATTTAAGCGCTTTTTGATAGATGTTGTTTTGTATTTCATCAAGGAGATCTTTCACGCGCTTTTCAATGCCTTCAGCGGAAACGGTTTCTTTGGTGAGGGTATCCCTTCTGGCAATTTCTATGGTTCCCTGCTCTACATCCCGTGGGCCCAGGGCCAGCCGTACAGGCACCCCTTTGAGTTCGTATTCGGCAAATTTCCATCCTGGTTTATGGGTATCGCGGTCATCGAATTTCACGGTAATACCTTTTTCCCTGAGGGCATTTAATATTTTATTCGCCATTTCCAGCATTTCAGGTTCCATGCCTTTTCCTTTCATAATAGGCACAATTACCACCTGAATGGGCGCCAGTCTGGGTGGGAGTACCAGGCCATTGTCATCGCTATGCGCCATGATAAGTCCGCCTACGAGCCGCGTGCTCGCCCCCCATGAAGTTCCCCAGACATATTCGAGGCTGCCTTCCTGGGTGGCAAATTTCACATCAAATGCTTTGGCAAAATTTTGTCCCAGAAAGTGCGATGTGCCGGCCTGAAGCGCGCGGCCATCCTGCATAAGCGCTTCAATACAGTACGTATCTACAGCTCCGGCAAATCTTTCAGATTCTGTTTTTACTCCTTTTAATACAGGCATTGCCATATGCTGTTCGGCAAATTCTGCATATACATTCATCATTCGAATGGTTTCTTCTACGGCCTCTTCCCGGGTAGCATGGGCAGTATGGCCTTCCTGCCAGAGAAATTCAGCTGTTCTGAGAAAGAGACGTGTACGCATTTCCCATCTTACCACATTGGCCCATTGATTTATGAGTAAAGGAAGGTCGCGGTATGATTGTATCCAGTTTTTATAGGTACTCCAGATGACCGTTTCTGAAGTAGGTCTTACGATAAGCTCTTCTTCCAGACGGGCTTCGGGGTCGACTACTATACCCTTTCCGTTTTCATCATTTTTAAGGCGATAATGCGTTACCACAGCGCATTCTTTAGCAAAACCCTCAACATGATCGGCTTCTTTGCTCAGATATGATTTAGGTATGAATAATGGAAAATAGGCGTTGGTATGACCCGTATCTTTAAACATTTTGTCGAGGCCCGACTGTATTTTTTCCCAAATGGAATAGCCGTAGGGTTTGATAACCATACAACCTCTTACCGGTGAATTTTCAGCCAAATCGGCCTTTTTTACCAGTTCGTTGTACCACCCTGCATAATCTTCACTTCTTTTTGGCAAGCCCTTGCTCATAATTGATTTTTGGTATGAAATTTGTTGTATTTTATAAAAAAATTGATAGAATTTTCGGCAAATATAGGTTTTTGAAATTTATTTTAACTTAAATTGCAGATTATTCGTTAACTTTACTGGAACAGAACATTTTGAATTAAATTATAGAAAGGGGCAAAATCATGAAAGCGCGAAACACCAAAAATGTATGGAGCATGAGCCTAGCGCTGCTGATAGGATTCGGATCGTCGATCGCCCTGGCGCAAACCCAGGAATATGATGATATGTATTTCAGCAGAAAAGACAGGAAAAAAGTGACCAGGCAGGTTGCTGAACCTTCTGCTAGTGCTATTGAAACCAACACCACTAATTTCAACACAGCGGAGAATCTGTCTTCGAGAAACGTCAATCCTGAGTTTCTTGCCAGATACAATGCCAGTTCAGCTGAGAGCACATCGAATATGAGATCTCCCAGCTATTTTGAAGCTTCTACCTCTTCGATTGATGGCACGGTAGATGGTGATTACTATCTCGAAGCTGCAGAGCGGAGAGACAACAGAGACATTACGATCAACAACAACTATTTCGGTAACAACATGGGTTGGGGAGGCCGCTGGGCTATGAACCCCATGTTCGGAATGGGCTTTGATCCATTCTGGGGCCCTGGAATGGGCATGGGAATGGGCATGGGCATGGGCTTTGGCAATCCCTGGATGATGGGTCCTGGTATGGGAATGGGAATGGGAATGATGAATGTCAGCATAGGCTGGGGCGGAGGCTTCGGTTTCGGCAATCCCTGGATGATGGGTGGCTTCGGCAATCCCTGGATGATGGGCGGTTTCCACGACCCCTGGATGATGGGTGGTTTTTACGACCCCTGGATGATGGGTATGGGCTGGGGACGTCCCTGGGGAATGGGCGGCTTTTATAATCCCTGGATGATGGGTGGCTTCGGTTGGGGTCGTCCCTGGGGAATGGGCTGGAGAGGCGGCTATATGATGGGTTACCATCACGGTTTTCATAATGGCCTTTGGGCCGGAGGGTTCCACAGACCTATTATAGGTGGTGGTGAAATTCACAGACCTGTGTATGGTGCCAGAGCCGCAAGGAGCAGCACTTATGGATCAGGTACTCCTTCCAGAATTGCTACCGGCAATGAAGCCAGAACCACCAGGTATGCAGATAACAGCAGCGGACAAAGGGTTTCTTCGTCAGCGAGAACTTCAACAGGTTCTGCCAGAACGACTGCAGCCTCTTCAAGAGTAGGCAGAGACTATGGCAGGGTACAGAATGAAATGTATAGCAGTTCTGCCCGTTCGAGAGCATCAGCTGCCAGTGTAGCGACTCCTGGCCGAAACACAGGAACTGCCGCAGGTCGTACAGCTGGAGTTACTTCAGCACCGGCAAGAAGTGCCAATACATCAGCAATAAACAGTGCAAGACCTCAGCGTAGCAGCGGTACATTTAATGCACCGGCTAACAGCAGCTCTCAGCGCAATAGCTATAATAATTTTAACAGAGGCAGCAGCTCGCCTGCTTACCAGCAAAGGTCAGCTCCAACCAGATCATCTGGCGTAGCACCTTCAAGTGGTAGCACACCGGGCAGAAGCAGCAGCCCAAGTTTCAGTTCACCGAGCAGAAGCAGCAGTCCTTCTTATAACTCGTCACCGAGTAGAAGCAGCAGCCCAAGTTTCAGCTCACCGAGCAGAAGCAGCTCACCGAGCTTTAGCAGTCCTTCAAGAGGTGGTGGAGGAAGTTACTCTGCACCTTCAAGATCTTCAGGAGGATCAAGAGGCAGACCTTAGGTCTGCTTCTTCCCCCTTGGGGAAAATAAAATTCAGCCTGGAAACCCAACTTCCAAATAACAATACAGAAAATAATTTATGAGAATTTTATTTGCTCTTATTTTGAGCGCCTGGTTTATATTGCCCGCACATCGTGCCAATGCGCAATTTGTACCAGGCGCTTTTGATTATGACGAACTTTCGCTCTTATTCAGCCAAATCAATTACACAGGAAGTGCCCGAATACAAGGCATGGGTGGCGCTCAGGTAGCCTTGGGTGGTGATATAAGTTCAGCCCTTTCAAATCCGGCAGGTCTCGGCTTTTACAACCGGTCAGAGTTTTCTTTTACGCCTTCAGTGAATACACTCAATAACCGATCGACCTATCTGGGTAATCAAACCAATGATATGCGCACCCGCTTCAATATCGATAATTTGGGGGTGGTATTTAACCGAACCCGTCCCGATCACAAGCCAGGCGCATGGAGAGGGGGTAGTTTTGCTATATCCTATTCCAAAGTAGCTGAATACAACAGCAACGTGTTTTTTTCGGGCATGAATCCTTACAATGACATCATCGATATGTTTGTGCAGCAAGCCAATTTTCAGGATGTAAATCCAAACCAATTGGGCGGGCTTCCTCGACGCGCTTTCGATACATACATGATCAGTGAATTTAATGATGTTTTTTCTACTCCCCAGGGAGAGGTGGCCAGCCCTTTCTATGAGCGTACATTTTTCTGGGAGTTTCCCAATGAAGACTTTCCAACAAGACAATCTGAGCAAATCGAAACCCGTGGAAGCCAGAATTATCTGTCTTTCGCAGGGGGAGGTAACTTTGACGATTTAATATACATAGGGGCTGGATTGAATATATCTACCCTCAATTTTATTCAAAGTAAGTTTTACCGTGAGGAATACCCTACCGGTAGTATCATGCAACGTACATCTCTGAGTGAAACTCTTGAACTCGATGGTACCGGTATTAGTGGTTCTTTTGGTGTGATCGGTCGAATAATGGATAATATGACCCTTGGCGTTTCCTTAATCACACCAACCTATTATCTGTTTAACGAAACCTATTTCAGCAGACTTCAGGCAATTTATAACAATTTCAATATGCGTGATTATGCAGATCTGTTTCTTGCCAATGAAGATTTAATAATTCCTGCTGATCCTGCTCCGGGATATCAGTTTACCTTCCTAGATTATGAAGAAAATGTGACCCTGCGTACAGAAAATTCTGATATAAGTGACAGTGATTTTTTTGAATGGAACCTCACAACTCCCATGAGGATAAATGGTGGTCTGGCTTATTTTCTTGGTAAATCCGGGTTTATTACTGCCGATATCGAATATGTGGATTATTCGACCATGAACATCAGGGGAAGGGGTGTTTCCCTTTTCGATCAAAACCAAAGGGCTCGAAGTAACTTTACCAACACCATAAATTTGAGGTTTGGAGGGGAATGGAGAATCAGCAGTTTCAGGGCAAGGGCTGGTTTTGCCAGTTTTGGTGATCCTTACCGCAGTAGAGCTGGTTCAGGTGATGGAAATCGCACCCGGCAGGTCGTTTCTTTGGGCGGAGGGTATCGCTCTAATACTTTTTTTATAGACCTGGCTGCCGTTACGACATTTGCAAACAGCTTGTACGCACCTTATACTGTAGATGCAGTTGATAATCCGGCGCTGGTGCGAACCAACTTTGCAGATATTCAACACAGAGACCTTCATTTCAGATTGACTATAGGATTTTTCTTCTGATGGCAGTTTTAGTATTTGCCAATTTCTGATATCAGGTGCTCCATGATATAATCAGGTGCCTTGTTTACATGAATTTTGGCCTGACTGTAATAGGGCAAGCGTCTTTGTAATTTTATTTCAAGTTCCTTAACGAGGTTTTCAGGACCGACATCTTTGAGCAAAGGTCGCTTTGAAAGTCCCTTTTCACTAAGACGTTTTACAATCTCCGGTGGGGAAACATCTAAAAATATTGTTATACCTTTGGTATTCATATAGGCCATATTGTCGTGAAAACATGGGGCGCCACCGCCAGTAGCCATAATAAAGCTTGAATGTGAATTTGAGAGTTCTTTTAGCAAGCGGCTTTCGAGCTCCCTGAAATACTTTTCACCTTTTTGGGCAAAAATTTCATTTATTGAAATTTTTTCACTTTCAACGATGACATCATCCAGATCAAAAAACTGAAGATGTAATTTTTTAGACAAGTTACGGCCCAGATAGCTTTTTCCACATCCGGGCAATCCGGTTAAGTAAATTCTATGCATATTCAGGTATTCAGTCTAATTCTTGGGTCTGCAATGGCGTAAAATATATCTACCACAATATTTATTAACACGAAAAATAAAGCAATCATCAAGGTGCTTCCCATCACAACAGGAAGATCAAGATGCTGCACTGCCTTAATGGTTACAGCGCCTATGCCTTTCCAGCCGAATATGTATTCTACAAAAAAAGCACCTGCCATTAATGAAGCAAGCCAACCCGATATAGCAGTTATTACCGGGTTGATGGCATTCTTTAAGCCATGTTTCCATACTACGACAAACTCTGAAAGTCCTTTGGCCCTGGCAGTTCTGATGTAATCCTGATCCATTATTTCCAGCATGGAGTTTCTGGTTAATTGTGCAATAATGGCCAGGGGCCTGAAACCCAGGGTTAGAGCGGGCAAAATTATATTCTTAAGTTGCAATTGCCTGCCATACATTGGATCGGTCACCCATAGCTGACCTGTAAGGTTGAGACCGGTATAATCACTTAGATAATAACCAAAGACCAGGGCCATTAAAATGGCTGCAACAAAGGTGGGTACCGAAATACCTGCAATTGAAAGCGTTACATAGAAATGATCCCAGAATGTATTTTGATGGATGGCTGCAATTACGCCCATAACAATGCCGGCGACCGTAGCAAAAGCCATGGCAGCAATGGCGAGCCAGAAAGTCCCTTCAATATTTTCCATCAAAATCTCTGTAACTCTTTTATTACTTTGAAATGATCTACGCAAATAAGGTTTTTTAATTACCCATACTTTTCCGGATGGCAGACTTAATAAAGCATGGTAGTTATATTTTTTTTTCGCTGAAGGATCATCAGGGTGTATGGAAAGTGGCGACAGGTCTTTCAGGTATTTGTACAATTGCAGGTGAAGTGGGTCATGTAATCCCAGGTCTTCAGCTATTACCTCTCTGGCAGCCACATCACTTCGCTGACCTGCCATCATCGAAACAGGATCGCCCGGCAAAGCATGAAAAAGAAAAAACACCAGCAGTGCTACGCCAAAAAGTACCGCAAGGCTGTAAATCAATTTTTTAAGCAAATATTTTAACCAGATCATTCATTGAGCTTTTCTTTCAATATCTGCAGGTCGGGCATGCGCGTATTTGGCCATTTCCCTTTTACTGTACCATCCTGTATCAATACAAGACCAGGATTTGAGCGTATGATGGTTTTTAAAACAGTACCATCACCATAGAAATATGGAGCGGCAATCTGGTGCTCGTGCCTGAAGTTTTCATATGTACCCTGATCACTTGCCGTGAGTACCCAGACTTCAGCTATATTTTCAATTTCTTCAATAAGCATTTGCAAGGCTTTCAGATTTGAAGTTCGGGCCTTATTGACATTTTCAATAATGATAAGCAATTTATTGCCTTCAAAGGACTCCTCTGTGAAATCACCTTCGTCATTCCATATATGATAATCTGTAATTTTAGGCTGTGCACCCGGATTGAGCAGCTTCATATCTTTAAACTGGTATTCCGGTTCGGTAGGATAGATATCGAACCGATATTCCTTACCATCTTTTTCCATTATGTATTCATAGCGGTAAGGTTCTGAGGGCTGCATCGCTGCGGGTATATTGGTGCCGGTTTTATAAGGCCTGAAATCGATAAAAGGCAGATATACAATGGCATACAATGCAATGGCAATACAAAATAAGGTGCATATACCTATGATACTATCCCCAACTATTGAGGTGCTTTTATTTGAAGCACTGTTTTGGCTTGCCAATATAAAAATAATGAGTACAAGCAACACAAGGTCTTTGTAAAAAGACTGCCATGGAGTTAAGGGGATGGCATCACCAAAGCAACCGCAATCAGTTACATTACCGGTAAATGCAGAATAAAAGGTGAGTAAGGTGAAAAAGACGATCAGCAATAAAAGGGCAATGGAAGTAATTTTCATGCGGTACTGTATGATTACAGCAAGTCCGAGTACCACTTCAAGCACGCAAAACACCACCGAAAAGAAAATGGAGTATGGAATGAAATAATGGAAGAGCGATAAAAAATCAGTTGCAAAGATTTCAAAGTATTCCTCAAATTTGATGGCCGTACCCATAGGATCATTGAGCTTCACCAATCCGGAAAATATAAATAAAAGTCCTACGGCATACCTTGCAATGGTATTAAGAAGATTCATATAGTTTCAATCTTTTATGGATAAAGGAATCGTTAATTAAAAATCACAAAGAATTTTGAAGTTTAATCATACAAAATACTGCATAATTTATGATATCCTGGTAATTGGCTTTTACACCTTCTGAAATCAGTGTTTTACCTTCATTATCTTCTATCTGCTTAATGCGAAATATTTTCATAAGTATAATGTCGGTCATAGAGCTTACGCGCATATCTCGCCAAGCCTCATCATAATCGTGATTTTTATTGAACAACAGATCAATGGTTTCCTTCACGATTTTACCATATAAAGTTTCCACTTCTTCATATGGAAGATTGCTCCGTGCATCTTCGGCAAGTTCAATTTGCATCATGGCTATGATACAATAATTAATGATACCTGAAAATTCAGACTGCACATTATCTTCAACTTTTTGCGTTCCTTTAGTCTGAATAGACCGAATACGCTGTGCCTTAATAAATATCTGGTCGGTAATGGAAGGCAATCTCAGTATTCTCCACGCGGTGCCGTAATCTTTGGTTTTCTTTTCAAAAACATCTTTGCACTGCTTTATTACTTCTCTATATTCGTCGAAAGTTTTTCCGGTCAAAATTCAAAATGTTAAACAGTTAATAATTGTGCCCTTAAATGGAGGCGAAAGATAGCCTTTTTTACAGAAATTTTACGATGGTAGCCAGGGGAAAAGTAGTGGATTTGTCAAAACCCAGGGTAATGGGGGTTTTGAATGTAACGCCTGATTCATTTTTTGATGGAGGGAGGTACACCTTTGATGATCGCATTTTTATGCAACTGGAGCGCATGGCTTCTGAAGGAGCTGACATAATTGACATAGGCGGCTATTCGAGCCGCCCGGGAGCTTTAGAAGTTTCTGTTAAAGAAGAGCTTCAAAGAGTCTTAAAAGGCATAATAATTGCAAGAAAAAATTTTGGAGATGTTTTGGTTTCTGTTGATACTTTCAGGGCGGAGGTCGCCCGCATAGCAATCGCTGAAGGTGCCGATATAATCAATGATATTTCGGCAGGTGAACTTGATCAGAATATGTTTCAATTGGTTGCTGAGCTTAAGGTGCCCTACATTGCCATGCATATGAGAGGTAAACCAGAAAACATGATGAAAAACACAAAATATGAGAATCTCGTAATGGAAATATTGCAATATTTCAAAGATAAGGTGGTAACTTTACGGGAAATGGGTGTGTCTGATGTAATTCTTGATCCGGGCTTTGGTTTTTCAAAAACCCTGGAGCAAAATTATAAATTATTAAAAGAATTGTGTTATTTTAAGGTTATGAAGCTTCCTCTGTTGGTGGGTTTATCTCGCAAGTCGATGATCTATAAAACCCTAAACACAGACCCTGAAAATGCTTTAAATGGAACTACGGCGCTGCATATGTATGCACTGTGCCAGGGAGCCAACATTCTAAGGGTGCACGATGTTAAAGAAGCAGTAGAAGTAATTAATCTGTATAATTTGTTAAACCATTGATTTTTCTTTTTAAAATAGGTTTTCTGTCTGTAAGCTGGGTTGATGTCATCGACATCATAGCGGTTACCATTCTGCTGTACCAGGTTTACAAACTCATGCGGGGAAGTATAGCCATAAAAGTTTTTTTGGGCTTTCTTTCGCTTTACCTTATTTTTTTGGTGGTAAATGCCGCTCAAATGGAACTCCTTTCCGCCATTTTGGGCCAATTTATGGGTGTGGGTGTAATAGCGGTAATTATTTTATTTCAACAGGAAATCCGCAAGTTTTTACTTATGATAGGCAGAGGCACTGCTTTCAGACGTGAAAATTTTCTAAAAAGCCTCCCCTGGCGACGTGAATATAATGAACCCTTTAACATAACCCCCATCATTGATGCTGCAAAAACCATGGGGGCATCAAATACCGGCGCACTCATTGTTATTTCGAGGGATTCTGAATTGAAATTCTATGCAGATTCAGGCGATAGAATAAACGGATTGATCAGCAAAAGACTGCTGCAATCTATATTTTTTAAAAATAGTCCCCTGCACGATGGAGCTGCAATTATTTACGGAGGTAAAATCCTGGCAGCCCGTTGTATACTTCCGGTAAGTGATCAGGAAAATTTGCCAGCTAACTTTGGCCTCCGACACAGAGCTGCAATTGGTATGAGTGAAGTCACCGATACGCTGGTGCTGGTGGTTAGTGAAGAAACCGGCCAAATGTCATTGGTAAGAGGTGGTAAAATGTATCATAACCTTTCCACGCAGGAATTGCGCAATATGATCAATGTCTACCTGGCCGGAAATGACAAAGAAAATGAGGTATTTGAAGAAGAGGAAGATGCGGCAAATGAAATTGTCGACCTGTCGAAGACTCCCGAGTCCGCAAAAACTGCTTCGGCCGAAAAAATAGGCAGCAAATAGCTCGGTAGCTTATAGATTTAAAGGACAAAGCCCATCATATATCACGCCTCCGCAGGAATCCTCAACAGCGCCGGTGACCTCTTTGAGTGTATTGGTTTTACCCAAAGCCCTCAGTAATCCCAAAAATCCAAAAATTAATGCTTCTTTATAATCTATCAGCCTGCTTTCTGGAATGATGATTTGGAAGTTTTCACCAGCTAAATTCTTTACGCTATCTATCAGAAAATCATTATAGGCCCCGCCGCCAGTTGTCAAAACAGAAAAAGCGCTTTTGCCTGTAGCCTGAATTTTGATCTCTCTGGCAATTTGCATTGCGAAGTGCCGGGTACAGGTAGCCAGCAAGTCTTCGTTGGGAGCATGCGAACAGGCTTCGATCAAAGGCATCACAAATTGATTAACCCATTCGAATCCAAGTGATTTGGGGGCTTTTTCTTTATAGTATGGCAAGGCTTCTAAATCATCAAATAAAGAAGGAATTACTTGTCCTGCCCTTGCAAGTTTTCCCCCTGCATCGTAGGGCAAACCTGAAAAACCGGCCAGGTGGTTTAGCACTGTATTGACAGGACACACATCATAGGCCATTCTTATTCCCGAAGCATTATCAAAAGATATATTGGAAAAACCGCCAAGGTTAAGGCAAATATCATAATCAGAAAAGAGTATTTTATCTCCAATGGGCACCAATGGTGCACCTTGCCCCCCGAGATGTACATCGAGAATTCTGAAATTGTTTATTACAGGTAATTTTAAAATCGCATGCATAGCCATTCCATCACCTATTTGCAAACTTAGCGACTTGTTGGGCTGGTGAAACACTGTTTGACCGTGTGAAGCTACCAGGCAAGGTTGCCAGCCTCTGTTTTTAATTTCATTCTTAAGGGAATGTCCCATCCATTGTCCATACTTCACATGGCATGCATAAAGATCATAACCGTTAAGCTGCATTGCATTTCGCAAATCTTTTTCAAGGTCTTTCGGAAAAGGGATGGTAAGGGCATCGGAAATTTGGTAAGCCCATTGATTTTTACCGTCCCACATGAAAGTGCAATTGGCTACATCCAAACCATCAAGTGAAGTTCCAGACATTAATCCGACTACTTCAAATTTTTTCATACTATTTGGATTTTCCACAACGTTTAGTAATTAATTATTTGTCAATCTAAATAAACCGGTTTTACAAGATATAAAGAATGGCGAAAATAATTTTTGAAACAACAGGATGATTTAATTTTGGGGTTGGAGATGGTTTGAAATTGAATAAAATGCCCTTAATCATTATAAATCTCGCAACATTACCAAAGATAAATTCGAAATATTTTGTATTTTTTTTATTTATTTACAAAGTTTGAGGGTTTTTAAAGAATATTTTATTAAATAACTCTATAGAATTCATACATTGAAGGCAGTGGTGGACAGGGGAAATACCTGGTACAAGATAGGTTGGTTCGACAAAGATCGAATGGTGGACAAGAAAACGGCTTCCGGATTTTCTGAAGTTATCTGTGAAATCATGCAATCTGATTGCACTTCGGTGCTTTTTGCTTCGGTTTCAGAGACAATGGAGAATGAATTAAAGAATTTGCGAAAAGACATTAAGGTATGGACGCTCAGCACAGATATGCCCTTACCTGTGGTCATTGATTATAAGACACCAACAACCCTTGGCAAAGACAGGATCGCTGCCGCTGCCGGGGCTGCCGCTTTGTATAAGGATTCAAATGTACTCATCATTGACGCAGGTACATGCATTACCTATGACCTTCTTGAAGAAGGAAAAGTTTACAGAGGGGGTGCCATAGCACCGGGTTTAAATATGCGCTTGAAGGCAATGCATCACTTTACCCACAGTCTGCCGGAAGTAGAATTGGCAGAAGAGGTGACCATTCCGGCAAAAAGCACTGCTACATGTTTACAAGCTGGTGCCACTGTTGGATTGTGCTTCGAAATTGAAGGGATGATACAACATTATACAGCTTTGTATCCCGATCTGATCACTTTAATGTGTGGAGGTGATACATTTTTTTTTGAATCTAAAATAAAAGCCTCCATCTTTGCAATCCCTGATCTGGTTTTGATTGGGTTAAACAGTATATTGAATTACAATGAATTGTAAATATCTATTAATAGTACCGTCTTTGCTCTTTTTTGTGGCATTAACTGATGCTTTAGCACAGAGAACCAGTTCTGCATATTCAGCTATTGGACCTGGCTTACTCAATGGCAACCAAAATGCGTACCACGAAGGGATGGGGGGGCTGGGGCTCAGCAATTCTACTCCATGGATAATGAGTAATGTCAACCCTGCTTTTTTACCACTTAATAATTTCACTATGTTCGACATTGGTATTACAGTGGAAAGCAGAAATATTTCTTCAGATACCCTTAGTGAATCATTAAGTACAGGTACTATTGATTATTTTGCCCTTGCTGTGCCCGTAGTCGCCGGAAAGTTGGGTATTGCCCTCGGGGTCAGGCCATATACTACGGTGAATTATGCAGTACGAAGCGTCGGTCAGATAGACGGTCCCGGCAATAATGCCGAATACATTTACTCCGGAGAGGGCGGAATGTCAAGAGCCTATTTAAACGCTGGACTTAAAGTCTGGAAGAATTTGTACGCGGGTGCATCTGCCTCTTATATTTTCGGTTCTAAAACTGAAAATACTACCATTACCATTGGGCAAAACAGCAATGTGAATACCGCTTTGCTTACTGCAGCCCACTACAGAAGTACAAGATTTTCAGATTTTAATTTTAGCGGATCCCTGGGCTACAAACAGGAACTTAAAAACAGAATCAGTTTATCTGCCGGAATATTGTATGACCTGGAAGCGAGCCTCAATACATTCCGGTCAGAAAGACTTGAAGGAAGAAGAAGTCTTGATTTTCCGGTGCTTGCAGATACCCTGGCAGATGATTTACCGGCCCGAACCATATTGCCATCAAGAATTGGCGGTGGTGTGTCAATACAAAAAATGTTTAACTGGACATTTGGTGTAGATATTTACTATCAGGATTGGTCAAAATATCGTAATTTTGAAAACTCCAATGAAGGACTTGCCGAAAATCTTAAAATAATTGTGGGCGGAGAGTATATACCCGATTATGCTTCTGTCAGCAGTTATTTCAAACGAGTCTCTTATTTATTTGGATTTAACTATGAAAAAACGCCCATAGTAATAAATAATATACAGGTTGATGATATTGGCATTACTTTTGGTGCATCATTACCAGTAGGCGGCGCATCAGCTGTAAACTTATCGGGCCGGGTAGGTCAAATGGGTTTTAATAACAGCAGCCTGGTACAGGAAACCTACTTTAGAATTACAATGGGAATAAGTTTTAATGACCGGTCATACGGATGGTACAGAAATCAAAGAAAGTTTAACTAAGTTATTTATAAAGATCATGAGACCTAATATGTTTTTATTGGCATGTACTGCTTTTCTGATCGCAGGCATCGCAAATGCACAACCGGGATGGAACTGGCCTGAGGATCCTGATATGCAAACCAAAGCACAGGAGAAAAATGCATTATACACCGACAATTTTAAACAGGGCAACTACCGAAGGGCCGCTGACCATCTGGTATGGCTCTTTCAACACGCTCCAAATCTCAATAACTCCATTTATATCAATGGAGCAAAAATTTATGATGAGCTTTCCGATGCAGAAACTGATGCAGCAAAAAAAGCAGTTTATCAGGATTCTTCCATGCTCATGTTTGATCTGAGGATTAAATACTTTGATGAAGAGGATAAAGTGCTCAACAGAAAAGCATTCACAGCTTATAAATATTGGAGAAATGATGCTGCAAAATACAAAGAAATGTATGATTTGTTCTCCAAAGCTTTTCAATCAGATGGTGAGGATTTCTGGATCAGCAATGTAGTTGCCTTTATGGATGTTGTGCGAAGGTATAAACTTAGCAGTGGTACCCTCACAGATGCAGAAGTATTGAGTATCTATGATCAAATCTCTAATTATGTAAAAGGGCAACAGGAAAAGGCACCCAGTGATAAGCGACTTGAAGTAATACAGGATAATTTAGATAAGCTTCTTGCCGCTACCGTAGATGTGAGTTGTGAATTTATTGCCAATAACCTCGGTCCTAAATATCTTCAGGAACCTGATAACCTGGGCATGGCAAAAAATATCATAAAACTATCTTTTGCAGGAAAATGTCTGGATTTGGATGTGTTTCTGGAAGCCGTAAAATTTGTTCAATCTAAAGAACCCGAATATGGCCTTGCCCTGTTAATAGGTGTTAAAAGCACAGAACGTGAAGATTATAATACGGCTATTAAATATTATCAGGAAGCAATTAAGCTTACGGATGATAATACCAAAAAAGCCGATTGCTTTAAATCTATTGCAGATATTCATTATAAAGAAGGTCGAAAAACACAAGCACGTGAAGCAGCCCTTAAAATGGTTGAGGTGGATCCTTCCAGAAAAGATGCGTATACAATTATCGGCAACCTGTATTTCAGCAGCTATAATGAATGCAGAAAAGGTGAAAATCCTGTTAATGACAGAGCTGTGTTTTTTGCTGCATATGAAATGTATCGCAGGGCAGGCAATCAGCAGGGAATGGCAAATGCTCAGCAGCAATTCCCTTCGATGGAGGAAATTTTTACCTACAACATGGAAGTCGGTCAGCAGATCAGTACCGGATGTTGGGTAAATGAGACCGTAACCATACAAAGAAGATAATATTTAAAGAATGATATACAGGCGGTCGATGATAATTCATTGACCGCTTTTTTTATTTTTGGCTGAACTGTGAAAAATCCGTATCAAATATCTGCTTTTCTCTGCTGTATCTCGATGGCCCTGGCTTGTCAGGATAAAGAAGATAAACTGGCAAAATTTGAGCCCTACAATGGCCCGGTCATTGAAATCGAAAATGTCAATTCGCTGTACAGCGACTCTGCAAGGGTTAAACTGCGTATCCTGGCCGACCGTCAACTGGAATTTGAAAATGGTGACAGGGAATTTCCGGATGGGATTTTTCTGGAATTTTTTAATGAAGCCGGCGAAATCAATAACACCCTTCGTGCAAATTATTGCTACTACGATAAAAAAGAAGATCTTTACAAAGCAGTAGGGGATGTGGAAATCATAGCCTATGAAAATAAACAAAAACTAAATACCGAAGAATTGTTCTGGAGACCCAGAGATGAGAAGGTTTTTACTGAGAAATTTGTCAGGGTTGAGTCAGAAGGTGAAATTCTGATGGGTGATGGACTTGAAGCTAAACAGGATTTTTCTGATTATACCGTTAAAAACTCGAGAGGAACCATTACGCTTGATCAGGAAGTAAGTCCGCAAAATCCCTGATGTCTGAAAAATGTATAAGTATTATATGGTCTAATATTGAAAGCAAGAAAAATATGACCCGAACCATTCTGTTGTCCCTGAGCGTAGGTTTGTTTATCGTAGGAGTACATCAGACCTTTATACATGGTTTTCACGAATCTTATTTCTTTTTTATGATTTGTGCAGTATTATTGCTTGTGAACCGGCTGCTTTCGGCGGGTGATAAGCTCAGAAAAAAGGAGCAGGACAAAAACCCAGAAAAAAAACCAGGGAAGCGTGTAAAAGAGCCTGGAAAAAAGTAAAATGGAACAAATACACCTTATAATTATTCTGCTGACTTTATTGTTTTCTGCCTTTTTCTCAGGCGCTGAAATTGCATTCATCTCTGCTGATAAACTCCAGATTGAACTCGATAAAGGCCAGGGAAAAATTTCCGGCTCTATTTTATCTAATTTTCTGGCTAAGCCCTCAGGTTTTATTAGTACTACCCTTATAGGTAATAATATTTGCCTGGTGGTTTATGGTATTTTTATGGCCTATGTACTTGAGCCCATTATAGTGAAATCCTTACCGCTTAGCTATATCGGAGAGGTGAGTGTATTGATAATACAAACCCTGGTTTCAACATTTATTGTACTGGTTACTGCTGAATTTTTGCCTAAGAGCATATTCCTCATCAATCCCAATCAGATGCTTAATGCATTGGCTTTACCTCTATATATAATTTACATTCTGCTATTTCCTGTAGTTTTTCTTACGGTATGGTCTTCTAAATTTTTCATTGTTCATGTTCTGCGAAAAGAATATTCAGAAGATAAGCCGGTATTCAGGCTTACCGACCTTAATCACCTCATCAAAAAACGACTTACACAGGCGAGAGAAGATCAGAAGGAGCTCATGAATACCCGAATATTCAGCAATGCCCTTGAATTTAAAACCACCCGGGTAAGGGATTGTATGGTGCCCCGTACAGAATTGGCTGTGATTGATATTGAAGACAGTATTCAGGAACTTAATGATGCTTTTATTGAAAGCGGATTTTCAAAAATCCTGGTATTTCGCGAATCTATCGACGATGTAATAGGTTACTGCCGCTCATTGGATATGTTTAAGAAACCAAGACAAATTCAGGACATTATACAGCCCATAATGATTGTTCCAGAGACCATGCTGGCCAATGAACTTATGATCCAGTTTATTACAGAACATAAAAGTATGGCCCTGGTGGTGGATGAATTCGGAGGAACTGCCGGTGTGGTAACCATTGAAGACATAATTGAGGAAATTTTTGGTGAAATCCAGGATGAACATGACGATGAAGAATGGGAAGAAACCCGCATTGATGATAAAACATTTGTATTCAGCGCCCGGAATGAAGTAGATTATCTCAATGAAAAGTACGGATGGAACCTACCATTAGGCGATTACGAAACTCTGGGAGGTCTCATACTTACCGTAACGGAAGATATGCCAGACGAAAACACCGAAATTTTACTTCCTCCTTATAGATTTAAAGTGCTTTCGATTGATGAAAATAAAATAGAAAGAGTTCAGATCGTTATTATGGATAATACTGATGATTAAATAGTTTGATATATACAGCGAAAAAATTATTTTTGCCCCACTTTAAAAAGATGTACAATGGGATTGATTAATAAAATAAGACAAAGAACAGGTTTGGCCGTAGGTATTGTGGCTGTAGGTTTAGGTTTGTTCGTCGTAGGTGGAGACATACTGGGCCCCAATTCTGCCATATTGGGAAAACAAAAAACTGATGTAGGAGAAATTTCAGGTGTAACCATTGATGTACAACAGTTTAATGAGCAGATCGAAGAACTTAAGTACAACTTCACCATTAACTATGGTCGAAACCCCAATGAATCTGAAATGAATACCATCAGGCAACAGGCCTGGGATTACATAATTGTAAAAACCGCTTTTCAAAAGGAATATGATAAGCTGGGCATAGAGGTCACTGATGAGGAGCACGTTGATATGGTGCAGGGTAACAACATCAGCTCTGAAATCATAGCTGCATTTTCTAATCCGGAAACCGGAGAATTCGATAAGGAACAGGTGGTACAGTATCTTCAGATGATATCACAAATGCCCCCTCAGCAACAGGCTGCATGGTATCTTTTTGAGCGGGGTTTAAAACCGGCAAGGTTGAGGGTAAAATTTGACAATATGCTTGTGAAAACAAGCTATGCAACAGAAGCCGAAGCCGAACACCGCTATCAGGAAGAAAATTCTGTTGCCGAAATCAAATATCTCTATGTGCCCTTTTATTCGATCAGTGATTCACTTGTTCAAGTTACTGAAGCTGAAATGAGGGCTCACCTGAGAGAAAATAGTGTTGATTATCAAATAGAAGAAAGTCGCAATATCAGTTATATATCCCTGCCAATCAGACCTTCAAGGGAAGACAGCCTTTTCATAAGACAGGATATAGAAAAGTTAGCTGAAGAACTTCGCACGGTCGATGATGATTCGGTTTTTGCCAGGATGAATTCAGATGCGGCCGAATATTTTGGCAGATACCTGGCTTCGGAGCTCCCACAGCGTTTACAGGTTAATGTGAGTAACCTCAGTGAAGGAGATGTAAGGGGACCATATATGGTAGATGGCAACTATACCGTATACAAAGTATCACGCATCTCAGAGGATGATGTATATTCAGCTAAAGCCAGCCATATACTCATTACATGGGAAGATGAAAGCGCATCTGCCAAAACAGAAGCCAGAAACCGCGCCGAAGGCCTGCTCAGGCAACTGAGAGGTGGTACAGATTTTGCACAACTTGCCAGGGAAAACAGCGAAGATCCGGGATCTTCTGTAAGAGGTGGTGACCTTGGCTGGTTTATGGAAGGTCAAATGGTGAAACCTTTTGAAGATGCCGTATTTGGCGCTACCCGTACAGGCCTTGTACCCAACCTCGTCGAAAGTCAGTTTGGTTATCATATCATCAATGTTACAGGGGTAAAAGATAATACGCTTTACCACGTTGCAAAGGTAACCAGAGAAATTACACCGAGTGACCCAACCCGCGACAGGGCATTTAGAAAAGCCGATTACTTTGCCGGCACTTCTTCAAACTTCCGCGAATTTACCGAAAATGCCATAAGAGATTCCCTCATTATCCTTACCGCTGATGGATTAGGTAAAAATGACAGGAGAGTAGGTAACCTGGCCAATGCCAGAGAGATCATACGCTGGTCCTATAATGAAGCTTCCCGAAATGAAGTTTCACAGGTTTTTGAAGTAAATGATCATTTTGTGGTCGCCGTTCTCAGAGAAAAAGTAGATAAGGGCATTGCCCGCTTCGAAGACGTAAAAGACCAGTTGGAGCAGGCGGTTAAGGATAAGAAAAAGGGTGAATTAATTATTAAAAAGCTTGGCGAATTAAACGGAAGCCTGGAGGAAATAGCTGCATCCTACGGACAGGACGCCAGGGTGTATACATCTAACAGTCTTAAACTTTCCAGCAATACCCTGCCCAGCGTAGGCTTTGTACCCGCAGCCATCGGTAAAGCATTCGGGCTCAATGATGGACAACGTACCCAGCCTTTCGCCGAAGAGGCCGGCGTACTGGTTATTGAAATGATTGCTAAAACAAAAGCTCCTGCCATAGCTGACTATTCGACCTATAAAAATCAAATTGAACAACAACTCGAAAACCGTACATCCTTCAGCATAGGGGAGGCCATTAGAGATCAAGCCGATATTAAAGACAGAAGATACAGATTCTATTAGCCTCAAGCTTTATAGCTTTGAGAAATAAAAAAATGAAAAGGCCAGTATCTGGCCTTTTCATTTTTGAACTAAGGCCCCAAACGTGTATGTAAACAAGTACTGTCTTGTAACGTTATATAAGTATTCGTCTGGTTTTATTAAATTTTTTATGTCTTCATATCAGAATTTTAAAGAAAAACTGGAAAGCCAGCACAAATTCCCAACGGAATATCTGTTTAAGTTTATTGTGCCAAGGCATAGGGAAGATGAAATGTATTCGGTTTTCTCAAGGGATGTTTTCCAAAAAAAACTTTCAAAAGCAGGCAACTACGTAAGCTTTACGGCAAGGGTAATGATGAAGTCTAGCGATGAAGTTGTAGCTGTTTATGAAAAAGCCTATAAAATCAAGGGGATTATTTCATTGTGAGATGATTTGTTATGTGGGGATAAATTAGAGGCATAAAAAATGAGAAAACGCAAACATTAGACTTGCCGAATCGTTTTTTATAAGACAGGTTTATTTAGCAGAGAATATATTCGGCCACTTTTAGATTAACTTTTATTCTTAAATTGTAATACAGGCCGGGACTAAACAAAAAAATTACAAAGTATCTGAATTTATTATTTCAAACAATTTATTAAATCATATATAATATGGGAAATAACACATCTCAGGGTAGTACAGCTTATAATACAAATAGCGAAAGTAAATGCCCTTTTTCCAGTGGTATCCTTAATCACCCGGCAGGAGGTGGTACCAGAAATCGCGACTGGTGGCCCAATCAGTTAAACCTGAGCATCCTTCGTCAACATTCTACACTTTCAAACCCTATGGGGGAGAAATTTGATTATGCCAAAGAATTCAAATCGCTTGATCTTGAGGCAGTAAAGAAAGATTTATATGACCTAATGACGAATTCTCAGGACTGGTGGCCTGCCGATTATGGCCATTATGGTCCATTTTTCATTCGAATGTCATGGCATAGTGCAGGTACCTATAGAATTTCCGACGGCAGGGGCGGAGGAGGAACGGGAACACAACGTTTTGCCCCGCTCAACAGCTGGCCCGATAATGCCAACCTCGATAAAGCCAGGCTTTTATTATGGCCTGTCAAGAAAAAGTATGGAAAAAAATTGTCATGGGCCGACTTAATGATTCTGGCCGGAAATTGCGCACTTGAGTCAATGGGCTTTAAAACCTTTGGTTTTGCAGGTGGACGGGAAGATGTATGGGAGCCAGAAGAAGACATATACTGGGGCGCTGAAGCTGAATGGCTTGGCGATAAAAGATATACCGGCGATCGTGAGCTGGAAAATCCCCTGGCCGCCGTGCAAATGGGTCTGATCTATGTCAACCCCGAAGGACCTAACGGCAAGCCCGATCCTCTGGCCGCCGCTAAAGACATCCGTGAAACTTTTGGCCGTATGGCTATGAATGACTATGAGACCGTAGCCCTCATCGCTGGTGGTCATACCTTTGGAAAAACCCATGGCGCCGCCGATGCAGGTAAATACGTGGGCCGTGAACCAGCCGCAGCAGGTATAGAGGAGCAAAGTTTAGGATGGAAAAATACCTACGGCAAAGGAAATGCCGAAGATACCATTACCAGCGGACTCGAAGGTGCATGGACTACCACGCCGACTCAGTGGAGCAATAATTACTTCGAAAACCTTTTTGGTTTTGAATGGGAACTCACAAAAAGCCCGGCCGGTGCCTGGCAATGGCAACCCAAAGATGGCGCCGGTGCAGGTACTGTGCCCGATGCACACGACCCATCAAGAAAACATGCGCCTTTTATGCTCACTACTGATTTATCCCTCAAGGTAGATCCGGCCTATGAAAAGATTTCAAGACACTTCTTCGAAAACCCCGATGAGTTTGCCGACGCTTTTGCCAAAGCATGGTTTAAGCTCACCCATCGTGATATGGGGCCTAAGGCCCGCTATCTGGGACCTGAAGTACCTGAAGAAGATTTAATATGGCAGGACCCGGTTCCTGCGGTAACCCATAAGCTGATTGATGATAAAGATATTTCTGCATTAAAAGGAAAAATTCTCAATAGTGGACTCAGCATATCAGACCTGGTATCGGTAGCATGGGCATCAGCCTCTACCTACAGAAATTCTGACAAGCGCGGTGGAGCCAATGGTGCTCGCATACGCCTGGCGCCTCAAAAAGACTGGGAGGCCAATAACCCGGCCCGCCTGTCTAAAGTTTTGTCTGCATTGGAAGGGATTCAAAAAGAATTCAACAGCGCGAAGAACGATGGGAAAAAGGTTTCACTGGCCGACCTTATCGTTCTGGCCGGATGTGCTGCCATTGAAAAAGCTGCAAAAAGTGCAGGACAGGATCTAACGGTTCCCTTTAGACCGGGACGTGCTGATGCCAGCCCTGAACAAACAGATATCGAATCTTTCGAAGTACTGGAGCCTGTAGCTGATGCTTTCAGGAATTACCTGAAAGCAAAATACTCAGTATCTGCTGAAGAACTTTTGGTTGACAAAGCACAGCTTTTAAGCCTTACTGCACCTGAAATGACAGCCCTTATCGGTGGTTTACGGGCGTTGAATGCTAATTATGATCAATCAAAGCATGGTGTATTTACTGATAAACCAGAAACACTTACCAATGATTTCTTTGCGAACCTGCTTGATCTGGGAACAACCTGGAATGCTACATCAGAATCTGATGATATCTTTGAAGGTCGCGACCGCAAGACGGGTCAGGTAAAATGGACTGGCACAAGGGTAGACCTGATTTTTGGTTCAAATTCAGAACTCCGCGCCATAGCTGAAGTGTATGCCTGTGCTGATGGACAAGAGAAGTTTGTGAATGACTTTGTGGCTGCATGGAATAAGGTAATGAACCTCGATAGGTTTGATCTGGCATAATAATGCAAAACCGCAGCAGATTGTATAATCTGCTGCTGATATTATATAGCAGGTAAACAATCCTGTGTACTGAAAGACGGTCTGTAATCAGGCCGTCTTTTTTTTATTGAAACATGTATGTGAATTACTTTCAAACATAGGTATGAGTGTAATGGGTTTACTTTGACAAAACGAAAAAAATATAAAAAGAGGGAGGATAAAAGTGCATTACAGGAGTTAGCTCCAATTTGCGAATTTACACAAGCGGTTTCAACAACCATGATGAATTACTGAAATTATTAACATATAAATAGTTTAAAAAAAAATTTTGTAGATATTTTTAATTTCAGCAAATTTGCAAAAATATATTTTTATAGTTCTGCCTGAACACATGATTATATGTAATTAAGTCGCTTATAGAGAGGTATTTGAGTTGCGCAAAATTTTTGTTTTCTGCTTTAATGTACTTCTGAGAGCTTTAGCATAGTGTCATGTAACATCAACCAACCGTATTTTATGAAAATATTTTTACTTACACAGTTTTTACTGCTGCTTTTTTCTTTGGGAAATGCCCAGAAAATAACTATAAGTGGTACTGTCAGGGATGCCGGCAATGGAGAAGCCCTGATCGGCGCAAATGTTTATGATGTAAAAAACCGAAAGGGCGCCACTACCAACAATTATGGCTTTTTTAGTTATACCCCTCCTGATAGAAATGTCGAATTGATATTCAGTTATGTTGGTTACAAACCATTTCAACTATCCCTGCAACTAGAGAAGGATACCTTAATTACTGTTGAGCTTTCTCCTTCTGGTCTTTTAAAAGATGTTGTTATAGAAGGAGAACGATCTGATCCTATTCAGGAGAGCACTGCCATGGGTGCCATCAATGTGCCACTGCGGGAAATCAAAAACCTGCCTGCCTTATTGGGGGAGGTTGATATTTTTAAGATCATTCAATTACTCCCAGGGGTTCAGTCAGGTGTGGAAGGCGCTTCAGGATTGTATGTGAGGGGAGGTAGCCCCGACCAGAATTTAATTCTTCTGGATGGCGTACCGGTCTATAATGCCAGTCACCTGTTTGGCTTTTTCTCCGTTTTCAATGATGGGGCGATCAACAATGTGGAATTAACCAAAGGGGGTTTTCCGGCACGATATGGCGGCAGACTTTCTTCTGTAATTGACATTACTATGAAGGAGGGAAGCATGAAGGAGTTTAAGGGAGAAGGTAGTATTGGATTAATAGCCTCTAAATTGACTGTAGAAGGGCCGATTAAAAAAGACAAAACTTCCTTTTTGCTTTCTGGCCGAAGAACCTATCTTGACCTGATTGCGCGGCCTATTATCCGTAACCAAACCGGGGGGCAAGATGATGTTGGCTATTTTTTTTACGACATTAATGCCAAAATCAATCATATTTTCAACGATAAAAACAGGTTATACCTGAGTTATTACGGAGGTAATGATGTTTTTTATTCTTCGTTCAATTCTTCATGGGAATCAAATGGAGGCAGATCCCAATCTCAAGAAGAGGCAGGTCTGGGTTGGGGCAATAATATTGCTGCCATTCGCTGGAACCATATCATCAATAAAAGACTATTTGCCAATTTTACTGGTACTTTCACGCGTTATCATTTCAATCTTTTCAGTGATTATGAAGATGTCTTTACACCAAATCAGGGCGCTCCTGTAAGAGATGTTTTTACAGCGAGATATATGTCTGGAATCCGTGATTTTGCTTTTAAAGCTGATTTTGATTATATCCCCAATCCCGATCATTACATTCGTTGGGGAGGAATGATCATCGACCACCGCTTCACACCGGGGGTTTTTGTTTCAAGGGAAAATCAAAGACCTGAAATAAGAGAGGGCGCCAAGCCATATGATAGTCAGGAGTTCTCTGTGTATATCGAAGATGATTTTAATGTTGGAAGCCGGCTGAAATTTAATACCGGCTTACACTTTTCAGGATTTTTGGCTGATGAAAAAAGCTATACATCCCTTCAGCCACGCCTCTCCCTTCGTTTCCTGCTGGATCCTAACTCTTCTGTTAAGCTCTCCTATGTTCAAATGGCACAGTTTGTACATCTGCTTACCAATGCTGGTCTGGGCTTACCAACTGATTTATGGGTGCCGGCAACTGATATATTCGGGCCGCAGGAGAGCAGGCAGCTGGCCGCAGGTTATTTTAAGAAAATCGGCTATGGCCTTGAGTTTAGTGCCGAAGCGTATTACAAAACTATGGATGGAGCGGTGGAATATAAGGATGGAGCATCCTTTTTGAATACTACAGAGGACTGGCAAGACAAAGTTACCTCGGGAGAAGGCAGAAGCTATGGACTGGAATTGTTTTTGCAGAAAAAGACCGGAAGAACGACTGGATGGATAGGGTATACCCTTTCTAAAACCGAAAGAAGATTTGACGATATCAATTTCGGAGAATGGTTTCCTTTCAGGTACGACCGCAGACATGATATCAGTTTTACCGCGGTTCACAAGTGGTCAGACAGGATTGACATATCCGGAACCTGGGTATTTGGAAGCGGAAATTTTATAACAGTACCTACCCAGCGATACCAACATTCCATGACTGTAATCAACGATGGCTTCACCCGTTTTGGGGGTCTGTTTGTAGACTATTTTGATTCCCGGAATAATTTTCAAATGCGACATTATCACCGCATGGACCTGGGTGTGAATTTTCATAAAGATATAAGATGGGGCACAAGAACCTGGAACGTTTCAGTTTATAATGTGTATAGCCGGCTGAATCCTTTCTTCATGGATATTTCCTATAATTGGCAATTGCAACGAAATCAACTGCGTCAGTTTAGCTTATTCCCTGTCATACCCTCTGTTTCATACCGATTTACCTTTTAGACCATGATCTTATACCTCAGATATTATTTTCTTTGCAGCATTCCCGTACTCTTTTTATGGGGGTGTGAACGATTTCTGGAAGTTGAACTCCCAGATCAGGAGCCCAGGCTTGTGTTAAATGCCCTTTTGGAAAATAAAGACACCTTACAGGTCTTCCTGAGCCGAAGCCGGAGTGTTCTTGAAGGTGGTCAATTCAACGATGAAGGTTTTCCAGCAGTTCGAAATGCAAGGATTACCTTAAAAGATGAAGAAGGGAATACTTTTGTTTTTCAGCCCGTAGATCGTAGTCTGCCCTGGTTCGAAGATTATTTTTATCAGCTACCCAATCCTGGTTTGAAAGCTGGTAATTCCTATGAAATTACTGCTGAGGCTCCGGGATATGCCTCTGTAAAAAGCACGCAACAACTTCCTGAGGTAGTTCCCATAACATCCATCAATATTACAGACTTAGGCCCTACCCCGAATTCTGAGTTTTCGAATACCTATGAAGTAATTTTGCGATTTAATGATCCGCCGGGAGTGAATTTTTATGAAATTTCAGGAAGTATTCTGGGAAAAAACTATGTGGTTAGTGAGGGAGATACGATCTTTTTTTTCTATGCAGATGAACTTAGGCCCGATCCGGTCAACCGCTCCATAAGTAAAGATCATCTTTTAAGGAATGTGCTTTTATTTGAAGATGTTTTTATAGATACAGCAAACCCTGAAGTAGTATTCAGGATACGGATTCCTGCAAATACAGAAGCAGAGGTAAATGTTGTTTTGTCTCATGTCACAGAAGCGTATTATCGATTTTATGACACAGCAGACCTTCAATTTTATAATCGAGGTGATTTTTTATCACAACCAGTGCTGGTATTTAACAATATTCAACAGGGCCTGGGGATTTTTAAAGCAAGAAGCGCTGATCAGAGGGTACTTATTGTAGGTGGGAATTAAATCTTGTTATATGGAAGGGATAAAATGATTATGGTTGTATCATATTTTATCCAAAAAATCTCATTATAAAAGAAGCATTTAGTATTATGCATGGTGAATCAACAATAGTGTATTTTCCATGATTATTCTTCATACCGCCGACTGGCACCTGGGTAAAAAACTGTACGACTATGACCTTTCGGGCATCCAGTCCCAATACCTCGACTGGCTGGCAAATTATCTGAAAAGCGAAAAAGTCGACTACCTGCTGATTTCCGGAGATGTATTTGACCTGGCCAATCCCTCTTCCGATTCCCTTCGCTTGTATTATGAATTTCTTCACACAGCCATGCAAACCGGTACCCGGCTCATCATAACCGGGGGTAATCACGATTCGCCTCTGGTATTAAATGCACCGGCCAGACTGCTTCATTATATGCAAGTCTTTGTCGTAGGTTGCCTCAGTGAAAATATCGATGAAATGATCTTTCCACTCAAGAACCCTGAAGGCGATGTGGAGGCGGTTGTAATCGGAATGCCTTTTTTAAGGGACCGCGATCTCCGTCGCTCTGTAGCCGGACAAGGCTACCAGGAGCGCATCGAAAGCGTAAGGGAAGGCATTAAACTCAGGTATATGGAACTCTCAGAAAGGGCCCGGAACCTCTATCCCAATGTACCCACCATAGCTATGGGACACCTTTTTGTACAAAATTCAGTGGTATCTGAAAGTGAAAGGGAAATTCAGGTGGGCAACCAGGCAGCTTTTTCCACTGCCAATTTCCCCACAGACCTGCAATACATCGCCCTTGGGCATATCCATCGTCCACAAGCCTTTGGCGAAAAAGGAAATATGCGCTACAGTGGATCACCTTATCCACTGAGTTTTTCTGAAAAAGACGATAATAAAGAGATGGTGCGCATCGATATCGTCGATGGGGAAATAGACATCCGTACGGTGGAAGTGCCCGCTTTTGCGGAGTTAAGAAGCATTGCAGGTTCGCTGGCAGAGGTAAGAACACAGGCGGAAAATCTTGAAAATGCCGAAAACCTGCCAATTTTGCTCGAATTGAAGATATCAGAGGAGGTATACAAGCCCGAATTCCTGCAGGAAAGGGACCAGATTATATCAGAAATTAAACAAAAAACGGGCATAGAAGTAGTAGCAACGCGCATTGAATTTGCGGATCAGGAACAGATGGTCAGGGAAAAATTGCGACAAACTGAGACCATACACGAAATCAAACCGGCAGATGTATTTGAAATATTGCTTAAGAGCTACCCGCAGGAGGAAATAGGTGATTTGCTTGCCACTTTCGCAAGCCTTGAAGAGGAGATCCATCAGGAAATGCAAAATGAAGAACGGTTATGAAAATCCTAAAAATACGTTTTCAGAACATCAATTCCTTAAAGGGGATTCACGAAATCGATTTTACCGCAGCGCTTTTTCAGGCAGCGGGACTGTTTGCCATTACCGGCCCAACGGGCATAGGAAAATCTACCTTGCTCGATGTAATCACCCTGTCATTGTTTAATCGAATCCCCCGTTTCGAGGCCGGATTGTCGCGGGAAAGTATTGCCCGAAATGGAGCCGTACTCACAAGGAACACCACAGAATGCTTTGCCGAAACGGAATATGAAAGCAAGGGAAGGCAGTATCGCTCTAACTGGTCTATCAAAATCAATCGAAATGGCAATTTCAATGATTATGAAATGTTTGTGGCCGAATTACCCGGCGGAGAAATACTGACACAGAAGAAAAGTGAGGTTCCTGATAAAAATGAAGAAATCATTGGCCTGAGCTATGAACAATTTACCCGGTCGATCCTGCTCTCTCAAGGCGCCTTTGACCGTTTTCTCAAAGCAAAAAAAAATGAGAGAGGCGCCCTGCTTGAAAAAATCACCGGAACAGGCATTTTCAGGGCCATCGGAATAAGGGCCTTTGAAAAAAACCGGGATATAAAACGTCAAGTGCAGGATATACAAGGCAGACTGGAAGAAGTTCAGGTTTTGCCCGAAGAAGCCCTGGGCGAAATCAAACAACAAATGGAGCGCCTGGAGGCTGAGCTGATCAGGGTAGGATCGCTTCGCAAAGAGAAGGAAAACCTGGCCAGAATTAAGTCAGAAATCATGAAAGCCAGGCAAAAGCAGCAGCAATGGCAACACAACTGGCAGCAACTGCTACAAGCGGAAGAAGAATTTCAACCCCAATCCGATAAACTTCAAAAATACCAGCAACTTCAGCCTTTTCTCGAGCCTATGCTGCAACTCGATAACCTGGAAGAGGAAGGAAAGCGAATCAAAAGGGATCAGGATGGCATCAATCAACAGCTTCTTCAGCGACAGCATGTGCAAAACAATATGCTCGAGGCCATTCAAAGCGCCACAGCATTCAGGGGAGAAGCATCAACGGCAGTAGATTTTTTGGAAAAAGTGTATATACAATACCAGCAGGTCAGGGGCAGGTACGCACTTTCAACGAATCAAGCCGAAAACGCTGGAAAGAGTCTGTTGAAAACAGGGCAGTCCCTCGCTGCTTACAGCAAGGAATTGCAATCCGTCCAGGACGCCGAAAAGCTCCTGATCCAGTTTGTACAAAGAATGCAGGGAAGCGGATTTGATGAAAGCAAACCATCTGAATTTTATGAACAGGAAGGCGCCAATTGGCAGAGGAGACGCAAAGTCTTAAGCAACATGCGTGATAATCTGGCCAGAATCGGAGATTGGAAAAATAACCTTCAGATACTCCGGGAAAAATCGGCGGAACTCAACCAAAAACTTGCCAATGACCAGGCACAATACAACTATACCACAGAGCTCCTCAGATTGAAGGATGAGGAGCTTCAAAACCAAAAGGCTCAGCGTGACCTGGAATTGAAAAAGGCGGGTCTTGAAGACCATAGAAAAGAACTCGTACAGGGCGAACCTTGTCCGCTTTGTGGTTCTACACATCATCCGTATTTACAGGCCTATGACAACTCCGTTGATGCTTTGAAGCATAAAGTACAGATACTCGAAAAGGAGGTAATGCAATTAAACCGCACCCAGGCTGCCTTGTATGATGCCGTCAGGCTGTACAACCATCAATTGGAGGAAGCTGCCCGGCAGATCGCGCAATTTGAGGAAAACATCACCGCCAGGGCCAATGAATGTCATAACCTGCAGACGAGCAGCGGAGTGCCCGTACCCGGCGATCTGGAGAAGGCCGAATCCCTGCTGATAGAAGCAGAAACGACCATCGACCAGATCGCCCGGTATCTGAAAGACAGGGTAACCCGCGATCAGTTGATGCAATGGAAGGCGATGTATCAGGAAAAGGAAAAACACCAGAGTGAGGCGGAAAAAGCTTTGACTGAGCTGCAGGAATTGTACAAGGGCAGAGATGCAGATGCAGACTTCAATAAATGGATAAAAGGACTGGCAAATGCAGAAAATGAAATCAGGCTTTATATTCAACAGCAGCAGGGACTGGAAGCCAGTCTTAGCGATTTGCGGGATAAGTACCGCGACATGAAAACCCGACTTGAAACGGCCTTATTAAACGCCGGCTTTTCAGACATCCAAAACGCCAGACTCGCAAGGTTAAATGCAGCAGAAGTAAAATCAATCGAAGCTCAAAAACAATATTTGCAGGAGCAGAGGTCTTCTGTTCAAACCTCTATAAAGGAATGTGAAAATCTGATCGACGAACTTAATCAACAGGACAAGCCGGAAATAAGCCTGGAAAAAGTACAGGATGAACTGAGCGAGCTGGAGCGCTTAATCAATGCTACCGGTGATGAAAGGGGTGGATTGCGTGCACGCCTTGAACATGATGCGCAAAATCGCGAGCGCCATGCACTGTTGAAAAATCAATTGATGGACCTGGAGGTCGAAGCACGAAGATGGAATATCATCAATGAGCTGATCGGTGACGCCAAAGGCAACCGCTTCGCCAATATAGCACAGGAAATCACCTTGCGGCAGCTGATAGCTATGGCCAACGCCCGTTTGGCTTTACTCAGTGAGCGCTACCGCCTATTTCCACCCGATGGCAGTACCGAAGAAATGGAGGTAGCAGATGCATATCAGGGCAATTTGCGCAGGTCCATCCAGACATTGAGTGGGGGAGAGACCTTTTTATTGAGTTTATCTATGGCGCTTGCCTTGTCTGATCTGGCTTCCAGTAATGTGGAAATAGGTTGTTTGTTTATTGATGAGGGTTTTGGCACCCTTGATGCCGAAACTCTTGATATGGCTATAAGCACCCTGGAAAAACTGCAGGCAGAAGGCAACAAACTCATAGGCATCATCAGTCATGTAGATGCACTGAAAGAGAGAATCAGCTGCCAGGTGAGGCTTTACAGAGCTTCCCAGGGGCATAGCCGCATTGAGGTGGTTTAATGGAATATTTACATCTTTACAAATTCTACCCTGCGGTTCATGGCTTTATCTTCCGCACTTTGGTTAGGGGCGATTGGCTTGCCGGCGCCATGACCATCCGCCTTTAAGCGATCTTTCGAAATGCCCATTTCAATCATTTTATTTTTAACTGTTTGAGCGCGGGCTTCTGATAAACGCTGGTTTGATTCAGCATTACCATCGCTGTCGGTATGACCCTCAACACTGAACTTTAGTTCCGGTTTTTGCTTCATCAGATCTACAATTTCATTTATAATCCCCATGCTTTCTGGTCTCAGCGTAGCTTTGTTTACATCAAAGCGAATACCATGGGCAATAATTTTTCCGTCGGTCAAAAATTTATCATACAAGGGCACGGCCCCTTTGGCGATACGAATGTTTTTTATAAATGATTTGCGGTCGGCTTGTGGATTATTGCCCCTGATGGTAATACCGGTAGGTTTTTCGGCAAGATTCGGAATATTGAGAAGCCGGGTTTCATCGAGGTAGACCTTCAGTGCCCTTTGGTTAAAAGAAATGGAAACCCTTCGCCATTTGGCTTCTTCGTCGATATGGCTACGCCTTACATTCGGATAATTTCCTTCGCTCCTGTCATAAACGGCCTTGTTGATATAAACACGTAAATCATTAAGTATACGACGCTGGTTTTTCATGTCGTAAAAATTCACATAGTAGGTTTGATTAAATACACCGGCTTCGAAGTAGGCATCAAATTCAAGGGTGAATGCATCTGGCAGATAATCTTTTGGATTTTCCCTGATCAGGGGCACAATTCCTTGTCTCGATGTAGCCTGGCGGAAGTAAATGACATTGTCATCTCCAAATTGCGCGTTTTCAACCGTACCGGCAACCAGGTCCCATTTGCCTGGGAATTCGCCGTTTTTTTCGCTTGACAAATCATCTTCAAACAAAATAATATCTCCGGGTATAAAGTCAAATGACATCCACTTTAGTTCATCTTCCGGAAGCCTTAGCTCGGGCAGTACCTCCTGATCTGTAGCTTCTGATCGTTGTGGTGGCAGCTCAGCACTTTCTGCTTCGTTATTTTCCGCATCGAGACCCGCTTCTATTTCATCGAGGGTTTTATCAACGGCCTGGTCTAATCTTCTTTCAACCCGCTGTTCAACTTTTCGTTCGGTATTTCTCTGCGTGTTTCTGAGGATGCGATCGGTTCTGATCTGAGCAAAAGCGATCGAAAAATTCACTACACAAAAAATGGCAATAAAGCCGAAAATTAATACTAAGTTTCTCATGGTTAAAAAATTTAATGTTTGATCAAATTTCATCAATTTGCCAATGAGAAAGCTGTAAAAAGGCGACAATCAGACCAGCAATTCGGCCATTTTATAATCTGCCATTTTGTATTCGATGGGCATTTGTGAGGAGAACTTTTTAAAATCCCGGTTAAAATGTGAAAGGTCGTAATAATAGCCGTCAAAGTCAGGATCGTTCCAGTGTATTTTACTTTGAGCAAAATTTTTCTTTACCACATATTTATGCCGCAAGACCTGCAGGAACTGTTTTGGGGAAATGCCAATGTGTTTTTTGAAGTAACGCTGTAAATTTCTCAGTTTGACCTTTTCATTCAAGATGGTTTCCAGAAGGATAAGTCCTTTCCTCTCAACCATCAAATCGACAATCTCATCATAAATATGACATTTTTGGCGATTGATTTGCTTTGCCATTTTTTTCAGGAAAGATTCAGTAACCACCACCATGGTCTCATAGCACTGGGGAATTTTCAATTGATTTACAACCCTGGCTATGACATCTTCGCCAAAGAGCTTGCAGGAAAGTATGGCGTGGTCTTTCAGTAACTGAGGAGATATACCCAAAAGGTTATATAATCCGTAGGGTTTAAAATCAATGCCCAGCAGTTTTACACCGCTGGCGGGTTTAACCGTTACATGCCGCGTCAATTGCCCGATGCTCAGTGAGTGGCAATGCCATTCTTCTTTCAGATAAAAATCGCTGATCAGGCCATAGTGAAACTGTATTACCGGAAAGCCCAAAGGAGGTAAATTGACCGTTTCACCCATAGGTGCGCCTTCGAATTCGCAAAAAGTATAGGTATCTATAAATGAACACAAAAACGGATCATGGCATTTTATAGATACCATTTTTACATAATCCATAAAAAAATCCGTTACTTCTTAAAAACGAAATATACAGCCAAAATCAGAAAAATAAAACCAATAATATGATTGAATTTGAAAGTTTCATTTTTAAATACAATCGTAGTAAAAATAACAAAAACCACAAGAGTAATCACCTCCTGGAGCACCTTTAGTTCTACCAGGGAAAAGGGGCCGCCATATTCCTTATATCCGATACGGTTTGCAGGTACCTGAAGGATGTATTCAAACAGCGCAATACCCCAGCTGATCAGGATAATGGAGGCCAATCCCAGGTTTTCAAACCATTTAAGGTCTTTAAATTTTAAATGGCCATACCAGGCCAGGGTCATAAAGGTATTGGACAAGGCCAGCAGTACGATGGTGTATAAAGGCTTCATTTTCAGTTGCTTGTTTTGGATTATTTGATCTTGAATAAAAAATTGCGCAAATATACGCGAATGCAACTGATGATATATGTTTTTGCAGACCTATTCTTTGGATATCATAATTGAATATGGCGTAGGTTATTTTCTCTGATGTAGACTTCCTGCTCCCGCCATCGTATTTTGATCCATACATCTTCTTTTCCCAGCACATAAACCCTGTGTCCCCGGTCTATTACATCATACACTCCAGAGGCAGATGATGGACCTTTCATCAGATAGGCCTGGGGCTTATCTATAATGGCTTGGGGGCGGTCCAGGGCGAAATTATTCAGATAAAACAAACAAGCCAGTATAATCAGGTAAATAATACCAAATCCAATTGGCCTTTTATGGGTGACCTTTTTCTGATAGATCATCAGGAGGAATAAAACTACGGCCAGCGCCATTACCAGGATGTAAAATTCATCCTGATATTTATGGTAGAGGTTCAAAAAGAACCTGACATCATCGTAGGCATATCCCGAAAGTTTATGCTTTTCGGCCAGTTCAGCCATTTTCCTGAGGGCCCTGTCATTAGAAGTCTGGAGGTAGTACAGGTTGATATAATACAAAGCCAGTGCATAGTCGTTGAGACCCTCTTTGATATAGGCCATTTTGAGGAGCATCGCCGGGGTAACGGCATTTCCGCTTTTGAGTAAATCTTCATAAATCTCAAAAGACTGGGTGTATTGTTTTTCAGCAAACAAAGAGTCTGCCCGTTGCAATTTCTGCCGCTGTGTCTGCGCCTCGGACTGCAATACGCTGAATATCAATGAGATAAAAAATATTATTACAAAATTTACCTTGCTGTTTTGCCTTTTAAACATATCCCGCTAAATTTGCAGTCCAATTACGGGAATAGCTCATAAAAAAGCAAACTATTCTCACGATCTCGTAGCTCAGCTGGTAGAGCATCTCCCTTTTAAGGAGGGGGTCCTGGGTTCGAATCCCAGCGGGATCACAAGCGGTTTGAAAATTGTCAAATTGTTTAACCAACCTGATGTACATCGGGTTTTTTGTTTTATTCAAAAGCCATACGACGCTTTGAATAAGATCTCGTAGCTCAGCTGGTAGAGCATCTCCCTTTTAAGGAGGGGGTCCTGGGTTCGAATCCCAGCGGGATCACCAATAGCCATCAAATTTATAAAAAGCCTTGTTTGTAGCGATTCAGGGCTTTTTTTATTTCATATATTTGAGTAGATGCCTGGAAACCGGGTTTTTTCTGATGAAGAAAAAATTGTATTTTTGAATTTACAGCTGACCTGCAAAAATAAATTCAGGGATATATGAAAGCCGAAGGAAAAACAGTAATTGAAATTTTGACCAACCTTCAAGGTGACAGAGTGGAACCTTTCAACAAGCTTCATGAAGTTATTGTGAAAAACCTGCCCAAAGGTTTTGAAGCAGCCATGAGTTATGGTGGTTTAGGCTATGTAGTTCCGCACAGTATATACCCTGCGGGCTATCATTGTAAACCCATTGAACCGCTTCCATTTGCAGGAATCGCATCGCAAAAAAACTCTATTAACTTTTACCATATGGGTATGTATTCCGACCCAAAGTTACTGGAATGGTTTGTTGCAGAATACCCAAAGCACAGTAGGCAAAAGCCCGATATGGGAAAAAGCTGTGTCCGCTTTAAAAAGTTTGATGAAATTCCCTATTCACTTATTGGTGAATTAATGCAGAAAATAAGCGTGGACGAATGGATTGATATGTATGAAAAGGGCATTAAAAAATAGAAGTGCCTGCGATTGAAATACTAAGTAAACTACCTGAAATGAAGGATAATGAGAGATAAGAACCCATTCGAATACACTGTTGGGGAATTGATAAAAATACTTCAGGAATTCCCGGAGGATATGCCCGTAGTAGTAAGTGGCTATAAAAGCGGCTATGAAAATTTTTATCATCCCTTTTTGCAAAAAGTGAAACACCTGCCAGAGAACCCTTATTTCGATGGACTTTTTCAACTCGATGAAAATGGAACTGAGGTTCTGCTCATAGAAAGAGAAATGAGGTATGACTGAGTGGAGGGAAACTGGTTTTGGCAGGAATTTATTTAATAGCAATTTTAATGAACAGAAGATATTTAGGCTGATGATAAATGGGCAAGTTGTTTGGAGCCTTTTGGTATTTTTATTCACTCATCCTGTTCAGGATTTGCAATCCTGAACCACAGATCGCCGGATTTGCAATCCGGATATAAAGAGTGAACACACTTGTTTTTACAGCGCTTTCATTAAAGCTGATAGTAAGATTCTTGACAGGAGTTTCCCTAAAAAGTAAAAGCTTGGGTTAATGCCAAAAAATTAAAAAACGCTCAATATTAGATGTTTATGATAACAGCTCAATATTTTTTTCTGATTTTTTGATACCTGCACATATTTTAGCTTTAATATTTTTCAGATTGCTTTAAAGATTTCATGTGGAAGCTAAGAAAATGATTTCTTAATTGCTGGCAGCCAGATTTTTAAAAAAAACTAAACTTGCAGTAAAATTTTAAGAGTTATAACCATTGATATTTTTTTCTCAATTTACTATATTTGAGTAGTGCTAAAAATCATTGAATATTGAGCATGTCCGGTCAAAATTTTTTTAAACTTTTAAATACAATTATGATAACAAAAATTGCTAATCTTGACGATGTAAGTGCCTTTGCAAAACTATTAGTTAAAGAAAGTGTGAATTTTCATCCTGATGAAGATTTTATAAACTACATCAATATTCAGACAGCTGAGCCAACATATACTGCTAAGGAGGCGGAAGTCAGAAATGCATTAATGGCTGAATGCTTCGAAGTGTGTGATGAAAATGGTATTGATATATATGATTTTATGAGTAAAATAGTTCTTCAGGAAACAGCAATGGACAAGTTAATACCTCAGCCTGTTTAATAATACTTTATTTTTCATTCTCAGTCATAATTTTTTAAAGACTCCCAGATACTATTTATTGCTGATTTTTCTTAATATAGCCAAAAGACTGTAAATCTTCAATTATGTGAGATGGCTGATGTTCATAAACCGGAAGTACGAAGTCACAATATGAGACAAATCAAGGGTAAGAATACCAAACCTGAAACCCTTGTCCGGAAATTTCTTCATGCTAATGGATTCAGGTATCGTTTGCATGTTAAAGAACTCCCCGGGAAACCAGATATAGTTTTACCGAAATACAACACTATAATAATGGTACATGGGTGCTTCTGGCATGGACATGAAGGGTGTAAATACTTTGTAATACCGAAAACACGGACACAGTGGTGGGTGGATAAGATAAATAGAACCAGGGAGAAAGATTTGGAGTGTACATTGGAACTTCAACAAAGAGGATGGAAAATGTTAACAGTATGGGAGTGTGAATTGAAGCCAGACCAAAGGAATAAAAAGTTGGACTTTATCTCGAAACGAATAAAGGGAGAAAATGAGTGATTCAAAATACATAGATCTTTTTGCTGGAGCAGGAGGCTTATCTGAAGGTTTTTTACGAGCAGGCTTTAACCCCATTGCTCACGTTGAAAGGGATGAGGCAGCTTCATTCACGTTACGGACTCGTGCAGCTTATTATTATCTCATAGAGAGCAAGAAAGAGGACATATATTTTAAGTACCTAAAGGGTGAAATCAACAGGAAAGAACTGTATGCTTCTGTTCCTGATTATATATTAAACTCAATTATAAATAAGCCCATTGGGCCTGAATATAATAGTCAAATCCATTCACTCATCGAAAAGCAACTGGATGGTGGAGAAGTGGATTTGATTATCGGTGGACCTCCATGCCAGGCATATTCCGTTGTAGGAAGGGCGAGATCTGCTAACAATATGAAAGGCGATTCTAGGAATTACCTTTATTTGGAATACGCTAATTATCTTGAAAGGTACAGGCCAAAAATGTTTGTATTTGAGAATGTTATGGGTCTTAGATCTGCCGGTGGAGGCGTTTATTTGGAAAACATGAAAAGGATTTTCGATGAGAAGGGCTATTCATTTACTGAGTTTTATGTAAATGCTTCCGACTATGGCGTATTACAAAATAGAAAGAGGATTCTTATAGTGGGATGGATTAAAGATTTTGTGCCCAATATTTCTGACTTGTCCAATCCAAAAATCAACCTCTCTGGAAAGGTAAATGATATTTTTGAAGATCTTCCAACCGTAAAGGATGGGGATAAGCTTGATAAATTTCGAGCGTATGCAAATCCAAAAAACAACTATTTAAACCAGTCAGGTATAAGAAATGGAGTAGAAATTCTGACCCAACATATCACCAGACCACATAATGACCAAGATAAAGAAATTTATAAGATTGCTGTGGATAAGTGGTCAGAGAAGAAAGAAAGACTTAGCTACAATGATTTGCCAGATAGACTAAAAACACACAATAATCAGCATTCATTCTTAGATAGGTTTAAAGTTGTTGGTAAAGATGAAAGTAGCTCTCAAACTGTAGTAGCCCATATTGCTAAAGACGGGCACTATTATATCCACCCCGACTTAGACCAAAATAGATCCATTTCGGTGAGAGAGGCTGCAAGGCTTCAATCATTTCCGGATGACTTTTATTTTGAAGGAGTTAGAGAAGGGGCCAATAGGACAGCTGCATTTAAACAGATTGGAAATGCGGTCCCACCTTTGATGGCAGAGAAGATTGCTAAATATCTAAAACCGGAATTATGATGGACCAATTGAATGAAGGGGTTTATAAAATTAGGCCGGCTGCTAGGATTATCCACACTATAGGAAGTGATTTAATTGGTGACTCCTATTCTGCCTTAGTTGAATTAGTGAAAAATTCTTATGATGCAGATGCAACAAAAGTTGAAATTAATTTCAATTTCAAAGTAATTGATAATGAAAATGCCCTTGTAATTACTATAAAGGACAATGGTCACGGAATGAGCTTTGATACTGTAATAAATAAATGGTTAGTTCCAGCAACGGATGATAAATTAAAAAGAAAAAAAAGCCCGAATAAGAAAAGGGCTTTTCAAGGAAGAAAAGGTATTGGAAGGTTTGCAGCATCAATTTTAGGTCAAGAGATGACTTTATCTTCGGTTGATGAATCCGGAGAAAAAACAACTGTTGTTATTGATTGGAGAATTTTTAATACTGATGATTTCCTTGAAAATGTTGAGTTACTTGTTGAGAAGCAAATAACAAATGAACTTTCAGGAACAATCCTTGAAATTGTTGCAAAAAAAGAAAATAGTGAGGATAAGATTTCTATTTGGGATAAAAAGGCCATAGAGAATCTAGTTTTAGAACTTAGAAAATTAATTTCGCCATTTGAGCAGTTTACTAATGATACATTTCAAATTGACATCTCTTTTACAAATTCTCCTTTTACGGAGTTAAAAGATTATTATACGATAGAAACATATCCTATAATCGAACTTTATGATTATAGAATTAGTGGCTCTGTAGATGAAAAAGGGAATGCTACTCTTTTGTTTGAGAACAATGTTAATCCTAGATTTAAACAAACTGAAGAAATAAAAACTCACTTTGAATTAAAAGGGAATGGCAAGTATTGTGGTAATATAAAATTTGACTTTCGTGTTTTTGATAGAGAGACAGATGCAATAGATAATTTAATCAACAAGGGGTTAATTGATCCAATTTCTCAGAAGTATATGGGGAAGAATGAGGCAAGGAGGCTTTTGAATGAAGTTTATGGTGTAAATATTTATAAAAGTTTTTTTAGGATAAGACCATATGGAAATGCAGGAGTTGACTGGCTTGATTTGGACAAAGACAGAATTCAAAATTTTTCACTAAGGATTAGTAACAATCAAATCGTTGGATTTATTACTATACAACCTGAAGAACTATCAAACCTCGAAGAAAAAAGTGCTAGAGATGGATTAAAAGAGAATGATTACTATTTCGGACTTAAAGAATTAGCAAAAAGAGTATTAGCTGAACTTGAGCACAGGAGATTTGCTTACCGAACCAAAAGTGAAAAAAGTCGAGGAAAGAAAAAGGGTTTTCAAGGCACAATTGAACAGCTCTTTAGTTTTTCAGATTTAAAAAACTCAATAGGAACAACGTTAAAAAGTTTAAATGTAAACCAAGAGACGATTAATGAAATTGATTCTATTCTTCAAAAAGAAGAACAAAGTAAAATAGAACTAAAAGAAGAATTAATTAAAACAATCGCTATTTATCAAGGCCAAGCAACCCTTGGAAAAATTGTTAACTTTATTTTGCATGAAGGAAGAAAACCTATACAATTTTTTAATTCTGAAACTAAAGTAATTGAAAGATATATAAGGCACTTCAAAATTACCAAAAATGAAGAATTACTTGAAGATTTAGATCAAAGCATAGACGGGTTTAGGAAAAACAGTAAATTGATTTCTGAGCTATTTAATAGAATTAATCCACTAGCAAAACAGAAAAGAGGCAATAAAAATAACTTTTTACTCAATAAAACAATTCTAGAAAGTTTCAAGATTTTCAGATCAACTCTAAACGAAATAGGTATAGAGGTATTAAATGAATGTGATCCTGAAATTACAGTTTTTGGTTGGGAAGATGATTTGTTTACCGCCCTTACAAATTTGATTGAGAATAGTATTTATTGGCTTAGTCTATCAAGAAATGATGAAAAAAGAATAAGCATGCAAGTAACTAAATCATCTAATTCCATAATCATAGATTACAAAGATAATGGTCCAGGATTGACAGATTTGGAGATTGAGTCTGATGTGATTTTTGAACCTGGATATAGTAAAAAGTTGGATGGTACTGGATTAGGTTTGGCCATAGCGGGTGAAGCAATTGAAAGACTTAATGGAAAACTTAAAGCTCTTAAATATCCCAAAGGGGCTTATTTTCAAATTGAAATAACTCAATGATATGAAAGAATTGAAATTATTTATAGTAGAGGATGATCCAAATGTAGTCGAAGGATATGAAAGCTCAATTAAGTCCTTTAATAAAACTAATGAACATAATATTCAAATAACCCCAATTTATGAAGGGAACAAAGATGCCGCATTAATTAGATTAAAGGATTCCGACATCAGTTTTGATGGAGCAATTGTGGATTTAGATTTGAGGCAATCAGGAGGCGAGGATAGTTCAGGTAATGAAATTATTAAAGCTGTAGTGGAAAATCTTCGTTTTCCTGTGTTTGTTATTTCTGGTACAGCACACAACCTTGATCCAGAATTAAATAAAGAATCATCTTTTTTCAAAGTAAGAAATAGAGATGAAGGGTTTGATTTTATTGAAGAAATGATTTCAATTTATAATACGGGAATAACAAGAATTTTAAACAGAAAGGGGACGATTGAAAAGTACATAACCGATATTTTTTGGAATCATTTATCAAATTCTATGGATTTATGGATAACAGACAGAGTAAGAAGTCCTGAGCAAAAAGAAAAATCTCTGCTTAGATATACTTTATTTCATATTCAAGAACATTTAGAGCTTACAGCAGAATCTGATTTTGAAAACTATCATCCAGCGGAAATCTATATAACACCACCTGTAAAGGATAAAGTTTTCACTGGAGACATTTTAATTGAAAAGGAGTCCAAAAAAAACTTTATTGTATTGACTCCTTCTTGTGACTTGGCTCACGAAGGGAAGACGGAGAACATATTAATTGGAGAAATTGTAAAATCAGACAGTGGGGAAATTAATGATCTAAAAATGATAATTAATGGAAACAATGTAGGAAGAGATAGAAAAAACAACGCTGCTAACAAGTTAAAAAATTTAATTAAAAACAACGTTCCAAAGTATCATTTCTTACCTAAGTATAAAGAAATATCGGGAGGCCTAATCGATTTTCAATCTTTAAAATCAATTAATAAAGATACATTAAATGATTTTGAGCGGATAGCTTGCGTCAATAGTACTTTTACAAAAGATATAATAGCAAGATTTTCTTTTTATTATTCAAGGCAGGGATCCCCAGACTTCAATATTGATGAAGTCTATGAATCATTGATTAATGCTTGATTACACTCAAATAGCCTCCACCCCTGCCGAACCTGAAGCCTCCTCTATGATAGAGACATTCAGAGCTATTGGCTATTCTATAGAGACTGCGGTTGCAGATATAATCGATAACTCGATTTCTGCTGGGGCGAAAAATATCTGGGTGGATTATGATTGGAAAGGACCGGATACCATTTTCTGGGTAATGGATGATGGCGTTGGTATGGCTGGAGATGAACTTATACAAGCGATGCGACCTGGTTCTATCAGTCCACTTGTGGAACGTAGGAAGAATGATTTAGGAAGATTTGGCTTGGGACTTAAAACAGCTTCTTTCTCACAATGCCGAAAATTCTGTTTGATTTCAAAAAAGGACAATTCAGAAGTTGATTTCTGGTCGTGGGATCTTGATTTTGTCAATCAGATAAAATCATGGAGATTGATTAAATATTGCCCTGAACAAGCCTTTTTTGAGGAAAAACTATCCCAAATAAACTCTGGAACTGCTGTTGTTTGGTGGGATATAGATCGGTTGACCAAAGGAACTTCGGTAGATAGTGAATCGTCTAAATCTAAGTTTTTGGAAACCATGGATAAAGTTAAAAAACACTTATCGATGGTTTTTCACAGGTTTTTAGAAGATGGCCTAACCATTCATTTTAGAGATCGAAAAATTAAGGCTTGGGATCCGTTTATGTTCGGTTCTGAGGGACTTCAACCTAAGCCTGATACATTTTTAGAACAGGGAAATATCAGGATTAAAGGATTTGTCCTACCCCATCGTTCAAAAATTTCCGCAGAACAATATGAAAATGGTAAAGGTCCAAAAGATAGTTGGACTGCGCACCAAGGATTTTATGTGTATAGAAACAAAAGATTATTAGTGGCTGGGGATTGGTTGGGTTTATTTAAAAGAGAGGTTCACTATGATTTATGTAGGGTATTGATTGACCTTCCAAATAACTTTGATGATGATTGGCAAATTGATATTAAAAAGTCTGTGGCCAGACCACCGTCCAAGTTTAAGGATCAAATTCTTTCGGTAGCAAAAGAAGTCAGAAATCAAGCTGTGGAAGTTTACAGGCATAAGGGGAAAGTGTTGAAGCGAAAATTAGCTGTTGATGATTATTCTCCTTTTTGGGAGGAAAGAGTTCGCCATGGCAAGCGTTTTTATAGGGTAAACCGTGCCCATCCAATATTGGAGGAATTACTCTTAAAATCAGGAGATTTAAAGAAAGACATAGAGAAAGTTATCCAATTCATTGAAGAAACAATCCCTGTTCCTTTGATCACTTTACAAGAAAGTGAAGATGAAAAGCCTCATGCCCAACCATTTGAAGGGATTGATCATATATCCATGAAAGAGACTATGCGGAAACTATATAGTTCCTTTCTAGATAAAGGTTTTTCTCCGGATAGAGCTAAGTCCAGAATACTGAATACAGAACCATACAATTTTTATCCAGAATACATAGAATTCCTTTCCGATGAATAGAAAAGATCCATTAAAGAATGTAAGGCAGCTATTGTTAGGTGATTCATCTTTTACCAGAGCAGAAATTGAGGAGGCTGTTGATGAGGTATTAAAGATGAAATATTTTTTAGATGAGGACCGAGAAAGACTGATAAGAAGAGTCGAAGAAATTTACACAATAAGGCAAGATGAATTTAAGTCTATTGACAAAAAAGATGAAAATAATCCATGGTTGAATGACAAGAGAGCAGAAATAGATTTCAAAAATGGTTTTTGGGGGCGATATGAGGAATACCTTGTTAATGAAAAGAATTTTGCTCCGGATGTAGTTCAAAAGCTTGATAGGCTCACAGATAATATTTTAGATAGTCTTTTTGATCCATCCTTAAAAATTTCCATAAATAAAAAAGGGCTTGTTGTAGGACAGGTTCAGTCAGGTAAAACAGCAAACTACACTGGGTTGGTTTGTAAAGCAGCTGATGCTGGATTTAAGCTGATAGTAATTATGGCTGGAATCCATAACAACCTTAGAAGTCAAACTCAATTAAGAATAGATGAGAGTTTCTTGGGATTTGATACACAGCATACAAGAGCCTTAGACCTTAAAAGTATAAAGATAGGAGTTGGGGATCCCTATTATGGAGAACCCATTGTTGCTCATTCCCTTACTTCAAGTTTAGAAAAAGGAGATTTTACACAAGGGGCTGCAAATGCATTGGGATTAAACTTTGATACTTCCGAACCTATAATTGCAGTCATTAAGAAAAATCCTCACGTTTTAAAAAGGATTCATGTCTGGTTGTCTGCTCAAGCCAGTGACAATACGGAACTTGGAAAAATAATTAGAAATAAATCTTTATTGTTAATTGATGATGAAGCGGATAATGCATCTATAAATATTTCCAATGATCCTGAAAAAAGAAGTTCTATCAATGATTGGATAACGAAGATATTATCATTGTTTGGTAAAAATGCTTATGTAGGATATACTGCTACCCCTTTTGCCAATATTTTTATCCCTTTAGATGATCAGAATCTTTTTCCAAGGAATTTTATTAAAAATATTCCCGCACCTTCAAATTATATTGGGCCTGAAAAAGTTTTTGGTTTTAGTCCGTTGGAAGAAGGAGAAAATTCTAATTCTGTTTTGCCTATTATTAATCGAATTGATGATTATTCGGAATTTGTGCCAGACCGGCATAAAAAAGATGATCAACTTCCCTCCTCAATTCCGGAATCTTTGAAAAGAGCAATTCGCTGTTTTATAATTACTTGTGCAATAAGGAGATTAAGGGGTCAAAAAAATGTCCATAACTCTATGCTTGTTCATGTCACTAGATTTATGAAGTGGCAAGATCACATTTCAGAGCTCGTTTCAAATCAATTTTTGTACTACAGGAGAGGGATTGACCAAAATGATCCAATGATTATTGCGGAATTTAAATCAACATTTGAAGAAGATCAAGCTGGATACAAATCTTACAAAACAGTTTCGAATTCTATCTTGAATTCAAAGCTATCAAATTTAGATTCCCAAATTCAGGTACATACGTGGGTTGAGGTTTTAGAACATTTATATGAAGCGGCTTCAAGAATTACTGTAAAATCGATTCATGGAGGTTCAGGGGAGGCTCTTGATTATTATGATCATAAAAATGGGCTCTCAGTTATAGCTGTTGGAGGAAATAAACTGTCAAGAGGATTAACACTTGAAGGTCTTTCTGTAAGCTATTATTTAAGGGCTTCAAGAATGTATGATACATTAATGCAAATGGGAAGGTGGTTTGGATATAGGCCTGGATACGTCGATTTATGCCGATTGTTTACCAGCAGAGAGCTAAATGAATGGTTTTGCCACATAACTCATGCATCAGAAGAACTTAGGGAAGAGTTTGACTACATGTCAGATGTAGCTGGGTCAACACCAGAACAGTATGCATTAAAAGTTCGAACACACCCGGGGGTTTTACAAATTTCCGCTACAAACAAAATGAGGTCTGCAATAACAGTTCAAATATCTTGGGCAGGAAGGTTGGTTGAGTCTTATGAGTTTAAAAAGGAAATAGATTTAATAAATCACAACCTATCGAATACGAAAAAATTTATCTCTTCCCTCCCAATTGATTTTCAGGAAAAAGACAATGGAGTTTTATGGAGAAATATATCGGCAGAATTGGTGATCAGTTTTTTTGAAGGTATTCAATCAGTAGAGAATTTGAAAAAGGCCGAACCAAGAAAACTTATTCAATTCATACAGGCTCAATTAAAAAATAAGGAATTAAATAGTTGGAGGATAGCATTAATGTCAAAAAGAAATTCATCAAAGAATACCATTTTTGAAATAGGCGGAAAACCAATTGAAATTGGAAATTGGACAAGAACAGAAGATGATAGCAATTCCAGTGAGCATATTTATTATTTGAAAAAATCTCATATTATCAGTCCAAAAGACGAATTTATTGATTTGTCAGAACCAGAATATTATCGGGCTTTGGAATTGACAAATTTTCACAGGAAGAAAGAAGGTTCAGCATCTTACCCAAGCGGTCAAATAGTCAGGAATGAGATTCGTGATCCTAAAAATCCATTGTTATTGATATATCTTCTTGATCCCGAGGAAAGCCTTATTAAGTACCCAATGCCTAAAGGAACCAATCCATTCGTTGGGTATGCTGTAAGTTTTCCGAAAAGTAATTTTAATGCCCAGGTATCCTATGCTGTCAATGAAGAATTAATGTTTGATATAGTGGAAGAAGATCCAGAAGAATATGGAGATGACTAAAATTGAAAATATTTGGCAATCATTAGAGTCTGATACGACAAGCTATTCAAGTTTGCTTTACAAAAGATATTCAGCAGAAGTAAAACCTGATGTTTTTATTGCACTTAAATCTCCAGAAAAACTACGTTGTATATCGTTTCAAGTAAGTGCTTCTTTTCAATTTGATGTAAATCAATGGAATAGACTCAAGGATATAAAAATTGAAACAGTCCCTGACGAAAATAGCAGCAATAAAAAGTTTCTTTTGGTTTTGCTTCTGAACAAACAACTTAAAGATATATTTTCAACTCTTTGTGAAGATTTGATTTTTGGAGTTGCCGAGGTGGATTCAGAGCAGATTTTATTTGAAAAATTGCTTGAAAGATTGGCCAAATGGCAATCCCTGTTTGAAATGGCCGGTAGGCAGGGTTTATCTGAAGAATCGCAAAGGGGAATATATGGAGAAGTATATTTCCTTAGACAATATTTGAATACTTCCCCCGATAAATATAAATGCATAAAAGCTTGGACAGGACCTGAGAGATCAATTCAGGATTTTCAATATTCAAATTGGGCAGTTGAGGTAAAAACCACACATGGAAACAACCACCAAAAAATCCACATAGCCAGTGAGCGGCAGCTAGATGATTCAATAGTTGAAAGAATATTCTTGTTTCATATATCTTTGGAAGTCAGAAATGGTCATGGTGAAACCTTAAATGAGTTGATTGAAGATGTTTTGAATTCATTGATTGATTCGACCATGGCACTCAATCTATTCAAATTAAAACTCATAGAAACAGGATATTTTGATGTACACAAACCATTCTATGAAGAAAGAGGGTATTCCATTAGGCAAGAAAATATTTATGCCGTATCAGGAGATTTTCCAAGAATTACAGAAAGGCAAATACCGATTGGTGTAGGTGATGTAAAATATTCTATAGTACTATCAGAATCCGAAGAATGGCGAATTAACCATGAATCTCTTTTTAATGAATTAAACTAACACAATGGAGAATAAAGAATTATTGAAGTTTTTTACAGATATCCAGGAAGAAGTAAAGGCATCACTTATTTCCCAGGAAGACGGCAGTAACCCAGAGCAATTATTTACTGATTATGTTTTGGCTTTGCTGGCAGATGCTGGTGAAACGGAGAACTATAGGATTTGCTATGATGAAAAGATCAGCAAAAGAGGTGTGGAACACAAAATCAACGCTTATGCACTTTATGAGAACTACGAGACCTTGGACCTTTTCATTACTATATATTCAAGCGGAGATAATTTAGTTTCAATTCCAAAAGCTGATGTTGATAAAGCTGTAGAAAAATTATCGAAATTCTTTAGAAATGCAGTATATAAGGAATATGTAAATGAAATTGAAGAGAGTTCTGAAGTTTTTGACCTAGCCCATACCCTAGCCAGTTCTTCTGAAATAACAGAATTCCTGACAAGAGTTAATGTTTTTGTAATTACAAATGGAGAGATTAAGTCAGATTTGAAGGCAACTGATAAAGTTGGTGGTTATCCTGTTTTTTATAGAGCAATAGACATTAATTATTTATTCAATCTATCTGAAAAATCTGGTGTTGCTATTGAGATTGATTTTATTGCAAATAATTGGAAAATCCCCTGTATTGATAACCAAATTGATAATAATGATTACCAATCCTACCTAGCAATATTTCCCGGAAATGTTTTGGTCGATATTTATGAGCAGTATGGTTCCAGATTATTGGAGCAAAACGTAAGATCTTTCCTTCAATTTACCGGAAAAATCAATAAAGGGATCCGAAAAACCATTTTAGAAGAACCACATATGTTTATGGCTTTCAACAATGGTATTGCCGCCACTGCTGATGAAGTTACCATTATTGATTTACCCGGAAATAAAGGAAAAGCCATTGGATCAGTAAAAGATTTTCAAATTGTGAATGGAGGACAAACAACGGCCTCCATTTATCATACCTGGAAAAAGGATAAAGCAAACGTCTCGGGAATTTTTGTACCAGTAAAGCTTACCATTGTAAAGGATAAAGAAAACTTCTCAGAAATAGTTGGAAGAATAGCAGAGTATGCAAACACGCAAAATAGAGTTTCAGCATCAGATTTGAGTTCAAATAGGGAAAACCATGTAATTATTGAAAAGCTTTCAAGATCTATTTGGGCACCTCCAAAAGCAGGAGAAAACTTTCAGACAAGATGGTTTTTTGAGAGGTCAAGAGGTCAGTTTAAAAATGAAAGGCAAAGGTATGGACTTACACCAGCAAGAAGGAAGCAATTCGATAAACAAAACCCTCGTGGTCAAATGTTTACCAAGGAAACTCTTGCAAAATATGTCAATGCATACAAGGAAGTTTACAGTGGTAAAAAATTATTGATAGGGCCTCATTTTGTCGTTAGAGGGAGCCAAAAGAACTATTCTCAATTTCTGAATTATAATTTTTCTTCTAAGCCAGACAATATTTGGTTTGAAGATGCAATTGCCAAGACCATAATTTTTAACAGTGCAGAAAAAATTTATGGAGTAAAGCCCAACTCTATTGGTGATATGAGATATATCACAGTTCCATATGCAATTTCTTGGCTGGCATTAAATACCAACTATAAAATTGACCTTGGGAAAATATGGAGAACTCAATCCATAAGTGAACCTATGAAGAAAGTGCTTTATGAGGTTATGATTAAAATTGAAGCATTTATCAAAAGTAACGCTCCTGGTTCTTTGTATGGTGAATGGGCGAAGAAAGAAGAATGCTGGAATGCTATGAAAGACATAGATTTTGGAATTGATCTTACTCAATTAAAAAGTGATTTCGAAGATTTGAACTCTAAGAGAAAAAAATTGTCTCAGGAAGAAACCCAACTAGCCGAAACTGAAGCAATCGATGGAACTCTAAAGTCAATCCACTCTAATACTTGGAAAAAAATTGAGGCATGGGGGAGAGAAACAGGTAAACTATCTCTCCATTTGGGTAATATAGCTTTTAGTCTATCAGGAAAAGTTAGAAATAATAGAACATTCTCTGAAAGCGAAAGACAAAATGGTCTAGAGATTCTTGATATAGTCACTAAAAAAGCACCTGAATTGTTTTATGATATGGATGAATTCTTTGAACGAGAGGATCATTCAAAAGAAAGTGAGCAAATAGAAGTCACATTGGAAGATATTAAGACATTGGTTGATTGGGACAAGAAAAATAAAAGATTGCAAATTTATGAATTTAAGCTAATGCATGAAATTCTCAAAGGCGAAAAGGAATTAACTGATCGCAATAAATATTTTACTCAGAAAAACATAGAAAAAGCAAAGAAATGGGGATTCAAGCCCTTTTAATTGATTATTAGGTCTGAAATAATCCCCAAATTAAGTACCACCGAAATTTTGCGTTTAATTCATCAGCTAATAGTTTTTTGGTCATTACCAAAAATCATTTTGACAGGCGAGCCAAAAGAGTAAGGACAGAGCCGATTGTGGAAAACACCTGATCCAAGAACTATCGAAGATTTTGATTTAAGTATTTGGCATAGGGTTTTCCGTAACCAATATGCGGCAAATGAGAAATTTCTACCAGACCTATGAAAAACAACAGACACCATCTGTTAAATCTGAGAATATAATATAAGAAGAAGCAATTTCGGCGATTTCCCAGTTTAGTTGGTCGCATGATAACCAGCATAATCAAAAACGCTAAAGCCAACATGTCAATGGATAAATGTTAACTGAGCATTAAATACTGATTTGTTCAAGTATCATGAACAGTGGTTATTTGTGAACAATAAAAATGGAACAGAAAATTGTAAATATAGCCATCAGGAATCTGCATCAATTTACTGGTATAAATGCTTTTGATCAAAATAAAGGTCCTTTTGATGGTGTTTTGGAAATGGTCATAAATGGGCAGAAGCAAACATTTACAGTAGAAATAAAGCGAGAGTTTAGAACCCATCAATTGCAGCAGATTGAACAATATTTCAATGACTACGAGAATTTTTTGCTGGTAGCCAACCATATAGTTCCAAAAATTAAAGAGGAACTCAGACAAAAACATAGAACCCACCTTGATTTTGAAAGACCTCAGAACTAGTGTCTCAAGATAGAATTAAATAATTAACAGAAGTCCCATTAATGCAACTAATCATTCATCTACAGAATGTCAATCAACCGTAAGCAGTCGCCTAAGCCCATCTAGAACTGTCCGGCAATTTATTCTAAAATTGTGTTATTAAAAAGACACGACACACTGAAGCGCAAATGCAGTCAGCCTACAATGAATGGCAGCAAAGCGGACTGAGCAAAAAAGCTTATTGCTTGAAGAATAATATTGTACCAAGCGTCTTTTTTTATTGGATTAAGAAGCTTGGTGCC
>JAFIEV010000026.1 GCA_020832305.1 Cyclobacteriaceae bacterium
AACCAATGCAACAGATGAACCAAAACTAAAGCCACCAACATAAATCTGCGTAGTATCAATGCTGTATTCAGTCAGCATTTGTTCAGAAGTCATCAGATCCATTGCGTTATACAAATCCCTGACAGAATTTCCCAGAGTAAACTCACCTTCATTGCCCCAGAGACCCCGATAATTAAATATCAAAACGTGAATACCCTTTTGGTTCAGTTCTTTAGCCCATCTGGATTTACCTTCTTCTTTGCCCCCCGGATTGCCGTCAAGCCAAATTAATGTAGGCATGCTTTCTGCTCCCACTCCTTCATAGAAGTAGGTGTTAAGTTTTATACCTTCGCTTATAAATTCTATCTTGTCTGCTTGTCCTCTAACATATGAGGAAATTGAAAGAATAATCAGGAGTGTAATTAGATTTTTCATATTTATAATTGGCTAAACGTTCTTGGCTATAAGTAGCTGCATATAGTAGTAATTAACTTGGCAAGCATACACCAAGCTGAAAATTCATGCGCTGTTTAAAGGATAAAAGAGAATATGCAATCACTTATAGCCATTCGGGTCATCTGTATATAGTTTTTTAATAGTCTTATCATTTTGAGTCCCGAACGCGTTTTGAAACATTTTATTGATTTGCTCAACTGCTTTCTGGTAGTCGTTTTGTTTTGCTTTCATAGGGGATTTATAACTTTTTAAACCAAAAGCCTAGGCAATAAATATTGAAAATAGGGTTAATTGGTTTTTTAGTTTTTTCATCATTTGTCACATAGATGTAGTTTATTGATTATTTGCAATCCAGTCATTAACCTTATTGACAATAAAGCTTAAAGGAACTGATCCGTACTGCAAACACTCATTATGAAACGACTTTATATTAAAGTTTTCTCCTAAACGCTCCTTACTTTTCTCTTTTAATTGTTGAAAACATATTTCCCCAACGCCATAACTTGTAGCTTGCCCAGGGATAACGGCCACTCTGTCAACCAATCTTTGCGCATCAAGTAATGAATAACTTGCTCTCTTACTCATGATATATTCCACGGCTTCTTCTCTTGACCAGTTCTTGTGATGAATTCCTACATCTAAAATCATCCCGACTACATTGGAAGCAATGTACATGGCTAAGCGATTTTTATCCGATGAATATAGATTTGCTTCATCGCTTAATGTCTCTGCGTATGTAGCCCAGCCTTCTGAAAAGCCAGAATTATAAAAATATTTTGAAATCGGATGGGCAGTTTCCATCTCTATGCTAAGACCAAACTGTAGGTGATGGCCTGGAATTGCCTCATGGAATGCTACCTTTTCTGCTATACCCTTCATTTGCTGACTAGGCAAATATGTTTGTAGAAGAAACCTTGCAGGTTCTGAACTGCCATCGGGAGCTGGTAAATATCTAGAGTAACCTGATTTTTCTTCGGCCTCAGGAATAGGCTCTATTTGAATATTTGCAACAGGAAGTTGGAGGAAGTACTGTTTTGACTTTTCTTCTGCCCGTTTTATCGCATCAGTCACAAAACTTAAAAGCTCTTGCTTACTTGAGAAATAATTTGACGAATCGGCCTTGTATAATTGTTTTATTTCAGCAAGGTCGGATACTCCATATACATCTTTACCTATTTCTTTAATGATTGATTCTTTTTCTTCTAATACTCGATTACCAGATTCAAATACTTCTTGAGCAGATATAGTAAGTGATGTATTCTCCCTCAGCAAAGCTGCATAGCAAGATTCTCCATTGGGAATTGAGGTAATCGAAAGGTTTTCTCGGGCTTTAGGTAAATAGACAGTTTCCAGAAAAAATTTGTACTTCTCTATTGATGGAACTATTTCACCCTCTATGATTGCTTTCAATTCTCTCTGAAAATATGAGGCAGTATCTTTCGCTGCTGGGATATAGAAAAAACTGGATGTAGTGGGGCTTGTTATTATTGATGATAATTGCTCAATAACTCTCTCCACAACTACCTTGGGTAGTGCGTAACCAATTTCCAACCCTTTTTTATTATTGTTCAGATCATTCTCAATAAACTCGCTTATCTTTTTCCATCGTTCAATTGTCTTTTGTCTTTTAGCCGAATCGCCTACGGGTTGAGCATTGGCAAAATAATTAAGTTCAACCTGGAACCCATTCATTTGATTGATAGACCATAAATGCTTTTGACAAGCTCTCGAATTAATGGATGATTCCAATTTTTCTTTAAGAATGGCATAGGTAGTTTCTTCAGCTATCGATAACTTTTCAATTTCTATATCTTGTAATAGGTGGTAAATTGAATCTTCCACCATTTCATAATTTTTAATTCCCGTTTCCGAGTTATCGAATAAGTTGCCATGGTCTGTATGTTCATAGCCAAAAAATGTACCCCACTCAGGGTGGTACTTAAAATAGGATTCAATATATCCATCAGCTAAATCCGTGATTTTTGGATGTGATGAATCCCTCGACTTTTTACATGAAGTTGTAAGCGAAAAAAATGCTATGATGAAAATGAATTTATATTTCATATAATTATATTTTATTTTCAGCGGCCATTACTTATCCCGAGTATCGGGATGGAACCTTCGCATATTTATAATCATCCTAGTGTGTGACTAAAATTTGTCATGCTCGGTTTCATATAATTATTCTATTTAATGGTTAGTATAAAAAAGTAGGCCGTTTGCAAACATCAAACTTTCGGTTAAGTACAAACTTTGATAGGAGCCAAAAGCCTTGATTTACTTATATTTCGCCTATTACTTATTAATCTTTTTTCCCTGAATAAAGACCTCTGCAATGAATAATGGAACTACCCAGGAAGCCCAACTCATTAAAGCTAAAACTTCTCCACGAGTTCCCATTTCTAGTGCCATTAAGATATCTTCAACAAATCTGAATGAGACAAAAGAAAACGTTATCACGTAACTTCTAATCATCCAATCTTTATGTAGGTCCACTTTTCTGTTCTTTATAGACATAAACGCCATTATAGAAGATGTTGTCCAAGCAAACCCCATCATAAACAAACCTACTGCGTATGGTAAATTAATACTAGAGGTAATGGCCATATATATACCAGAGATTCCAGATAAAACTGTAGAAATAATATAAACACGGCCTAATTGTCGATGAGTTTTTAGATATTTATTTCGGATTTTTGGTATAAATTGAAAAGGACCAATTATAGTAGCGACTATGCCTAAAACAATATGAGGGAATACCCAAAATACCCTTGGAAAGTAGTATGAGCCGTAAACTTCTTCGGTTGGAATGAGCATTGGAAATGCTCTAGTAATTACATAGTAGCCAATTAATATGGCTGTCAGTATTGACAAAACTATAATTGAATAGTAAGCAGTCGCCTAAGCCCATCTAGAACTGTCCGGCAATTTATTCTAAAATTGTCTTATGAAAAAGACACGACACACTGAAGCGCAAATGCAGTCAGCCTACAATGAATGGCAGCAAAGCGGACTGAGCAAAAAAGCTTA
>JAFIEV010000028.1 GCA_020832305.1 Cyclobacteriaceae bacterium
TACCAATGATATTATTGATGCAAACCGTGGCGGGAGAAATCCTGAACATTATTCTCCACCGTGGGTCAATGGTTTCGATGTTTGTTTTTCCACTGAGTCAAAAGTGCCTACATGGAACCCTATGATTACGCCTGATAGTACTGCTGAAGATATTGGAAACCGTACTCCGGGAACACATTTTGGTACTTATTACTGGAGTGGACCGGGAGAAATAGTCAGTGATAATCTGGAAGGAGATGATTCACGTATAATTATGGACAGAGTCATTCCTTATATAGAAGAACAAACAAAAAGCAATAATCCCTTTTTTGCTGTAATCTGGTTCCATACACCGCACTTACCTGTTCTTACAGGAGAAGAATATCGTAAATTGTATGCAGGACAGAGTATAGATGTTCAACATTATTACGGAGCGATTTCAGCAATGGACGAGCAGATTGGTCGCTTAAATAATAAACTGAAGGAATTAAATGCTACTGAAAATACATTGATATTTTTTACAAGTGATAACGGCCCTGAAGGAAAAGAACAGGAAGGCAGGACACAAGGAAGTACCGGTGGTTTTAAAGGACGAAAGCGAAGTTTATACGAAGGTGGAATTCGTGTTCCAGGCATTGTTGTTTGGCCAGAAAAAATTCAAAGCGGTTTGCAAACGGATTTTCCGGCAGTTACCTCCGATTATTTTCCAACCATACTCGAAGTTTTTGGCGAGAAAAATCAGTTCCCTGTTTCGCCCTTAGATGGAATCTCTCTGATGGATGTATTCAATGGAAATATGAATTTACGATCTTCTCCCATTGGTTTTCAATTTGGCGGACAAAAAGCTGTGATTGATGACCGGTATAAATTATATATAAACCAGGATGAAGTTGAGCTATATGATTTGTTGGAAGACCCTTTTGAAACTACTGATATTTCCAATGAAAATCCTGAGAAGGTTAACGAAATGAAATCCCAATTAAATGACTTTGTTCGTTCATGTGCAGAAAGCACGAGGGGAGCAGATTATGATTAGAAAACCAACGGTTAAAAAATAAGCAGATGAACCGAATAATAATTTTTACGATAGGATTGACTCTGTTTTTTTCCTGTAATAACCAAAAAACAGCATACAACGCTTTTTATCCAGGACAAGAATGGAAAGATGATAATGGTGTTCATATAAATGCCTATGGAGGAGGGATCTTGTTTTTTAATGAAACCTACTATTGGTACGGTCAACATATGATTGAAGGTGATATCGGAAATACGGCACAAGTAGGGGTTCATGTTTATTCATCTAAAGATTTATATAACTGGAAGGATGAAGGAATCGCTTTATCGGTAGATAGTTTAGATGCTGACTCAGATATTGCAAAGGGTTGCATTTTGGAAAGACCTAAAGTAATCTACAATGAAAAAACTAAGAAGTTTGTAATGTGGTTTCACCTGGAACTAAAAGGACAGGATTATAATTCTGCAAGATCTGGTGTAGCCGTAGCCGATAATCCAACAGGACCATTTGTATTCATTGAATCGATGAGACCAAACAAAGGTGTCTGGCCTGTTAACGTTCAGGAATTTCATAAACTTCCTGTTTCTGATACCATAAAAAGTAATTACTGCGGAGGATCAGATTGTCTTCCTGGTCATGTAGATTCGTTGAATATATTAGGCCGGGATTTTGAGCATGGTCAAATGGTCAGAGATATGACTTTGTTCGTTGATGATGACGGAAAAGCCTACCATTTATATTCCTCTGAAGAAAACAGCACTTTACATATAGCTGAACTCAGTGATGATTATCTTACCCATTCAGGAAGATACGCCAGATTTTTTATCCACAGATACATGGAAGCACCTACTATCTTTAAGACCAGTAAAGGGAAATATTATTTCATTGCCTCGGATTGTACTGGCTGGTCTCCAAATGCTGCCCGATCAGCTGTATCTGATAACATATTTGGTCCATGGAAGGAATTAGGAAACCCATGCATTGGTCCGGATTCTTTAACCACTTTTAATTCGCAAGGCACCTTTATTATTCCAGTTCAAGGGAAAAAGGATGCTTTCATATTCATGGCTGACCGGTGGGTACCTGAAAATCCTATTGATGGTCGATACATATGGTTGCCTATCTATTTTGAGGGTGACAAAGTACGTTTGCAATGGTCACAGCAATGGGATTTAAGTGTATTTGAAGAATAAAAATGTATAAACTATTCGAATGATGAAAAATATTTTGCTTTTGCTTTTGTTACTGTTTTTTGGGTTTACAGCCTGTAAACAGGGACAAAATGTTGAATCAAACCTTAAACTCTGGTATAAGCAACCCGCTGATGCATCGGTGTCCGACAGTCCAGATAGATGGAAAGATGACCCTGAATGGCTAAAGTCCTTGCCCTTGGGAAACGGTTCCCTTGGAGTAATGGTTTTTGGCGACATAAACCATGAACGTATTCAGTTAAATGAAGAGAGCATGTGGTCGGGAAGCCCTCACGACAGCGATAATCCTGAGGCTGCCCTGCATCAGGATAAAATCCGTCAGCTGCTTTTTGATGGGAAATACCGGGAAGCCACAGAACTGACCAATGCAACTCAAATCTGCGTTGGTCCTGGTTCAGGACGAGGGAATGGGGCCAATGTTCCGTTTGGCTGTTTTCAAACGTTAGGCGATTTATGGATTGACTGGAATAGAAACGATGATTATAATGATTACTATAGGGAACTCGATTTAAAAGATGCTGTGGTTCGGATTCGCTATACCCAAAACGGTGTAAAGTATGAGCGTGAGATTTTTACCAGCTATCCCGATCAGGTAATGGTTGCACGGTTCACAGCAAATAAGCCCGGACAGATTTCATTCAGTTGTTCGTTGACCCGGCCCGAGCGTTTCCACACTTTTTCAGAAAATCGACAGTTGGTAATGGCGGGGGTACTCAATAATGGAAAAGCCGGCGAAGGCCTGGAATACATGACCCGGTTAAGGGCCATCAATAAAAACGGAACGGTAGAATATTCCGATTCAGCAATAACAGTGAAGAACGCTGACGAAGTTGTCCTTCTTTTATCAGCATCCACCGATTATAAGTTGGAATACCCTGCTTATAAAGGACGCGATTATAAAACAGTTACACAAATCAACATCGAAGAAGCATCAGAAAAATCCTACGATGTTTTATTGAATACACATAAAGCCGATTATCAGGCTTATTTTAACAGGGTTGAACTGAACCTCTGCAATTTGCCCGATACCATTCCGACTGATGAGCGAATTTCACGTTTCCGGGAGACAAAAAGCGACAATCATTTAATCCAACTTGTTTTTCAGTATGGCCGATACCTGCTCATTTCCTCTTCCCGGCCGGGGACTTTGCCGGCCAATCTGCAGGGGATATGGGCCAACAAGATACAGACGCCCTGGAACGGCGACTATCACACCGACGTTAACATTCAAATGAATTACTGGCCAGCCGAAGTAACTAACCTTTCTGAAATGCACCTTCCTTTGTTCGACCTGATTACATCGATCGTGCAGCCCGGTAGCAAAACTGCGCAAATTCAATACAATTCAAAGGGTTGGGTCGTACATCCCATTACCAATGTGTGGGGTTACACTTCGCCCGGTGAAAGAGCAAGCTGGGGGATGCATACTGGTGCAGCTGCCTGGATTTGCCAGCATATTGGCGAACATTACCGTTTTACAGGGGACATGGCATTTCTCGAAAAAATGTACCCTGTTTTGAAAGGGGCGGTGGAATTTTACATGGATTGGCTGGTTACAAACCCAAAAACCGGGAAACTGGTTTCCGGTCCTGCCGTATCTCCCGAAAATACGTTTGTAGCGCCCGACGGCAGTCACAGTCAGATTTGTATGGGACCCGCCCACGATCAGCAGGTAATATGGCAGCTATTTACTGATTTTATTGCCCTGTCAAAAGAGTTGGCAATCGAAGATGAAACCGAGCATGACGAAAGCGTCACACAGAGAGATGATTATAAATATGCGAGGTTCCACCCCGAAAAATCGGGGCAGGTTCTGGCCACTGGAAATCAATTATTAACAGATGAAATGTTAAACCTGGTTGTTGAAGCAAAGAAGAACCTTGCGGCACCAGAGATTGGTTCAGATGGCAGACTGATGGAATGGCCTGAGGAATTTCAGGAAGCGGAACCAGGTCATCGTCATATATCACATTTGTTCGCCTTGCATCCGGGATCACAAATAAACTGGGAACAGACACCTGAACTGACAGCCGCGGCAAAAAAGTCACTGGATTACCGTATCGAAAACGGAGGAGGACATACCGGCTGGAGTGCGGCCTGGCTGATCCTCCAGTATGCACGTTTGTATGAAGCTGAAAAAGCCCTTGAAAGCCTGAATACCGCTTTGGAGAGGAGTCTTGCTCCCAACCTGTTCGGGTTACATCCGCCTTTCCAGATTGACGGAAATTTTGGAACAACTGCCGGAATTGCAGAAATGCTGATTCAAAGTCATGTTGGGGGGATCCGACTTTTACCCGCTTTACCTGAAATCTGGCCTTCAGGAGATGTAAGAGGACTAAAAGCAAGAGGAGGGTTTGAAATTGATTTAAAGTGGGAAAACAACGAATTAACCATGGCAGAAATAAGATCAGAAAGAGGAGAGGCGGCAAAAATCAGGTATAAAGAAAAAGAAATGACACTTAACCTGGAAAAGGGTAAAAAGCAAACCATCAGATTATCAGATTTTTAAACCTGTACATTCAATGAGTGTAAATAGTATCTGATCAGCATTAATTTAAGGCCATTAATCAGGGGACGTGGAAACCAAAAAGTAAAATAAGGCAGATAATTATAATGCCTTTAAAAGTTGTTGAATAATGTAAAAACGAAAAATAATGAGGCTAAAAATTTTTTTCAAACTAATTTTTATCGTGCTATGGGTATTTATTGCCAGTTCCTGCGTTAAGGAGAAATTAAAGCGAAAACCCAATGTGCTCTTTATTTTTACTGATGACCAGAGTTATTCAACCATACATGCTTTAGGTAACACTAAGATTAAAACGCCCAATATGGATAAGCTGGTTCAGGGTGGTGTCAGTTTTAGAAATGCGTATATTATGGGCGGAAGTTCTCCTGCTGTTTGTTCGCCTTCAAGGGCTTCATTGTTCAGCGGATTAACTCTATGGAACCTGGAAAACCAGGGAATCTATGGTTTTGAAATCTCTGAGAAACACAAAACCTTGCCGCAGGTATTTCTCGAAAACGGATATGTAACCTTTGCCACAGGTAAGAACGAGCCCGGACGCAAAGGGCATTTTGCCAGGTCTTTCAGCGATGGCGATAAAATATTATTCCGGGGAATGACAGAATCGCAATACCGCTTGCCGCTGTGTCCTTTTTCGGCTGAGGGCAATTATTCAAGTGAAAAGGAGGTGATTCATGAAGGAACACATTCGGCAGAAGTTTATGCCGATGCCTGCATCCGATTTTTGGAACGCCAAACGGAAAATGAACAGCCCTTTTTTGCGTATGTGGCATTTCAAACACCACATGATCCACGTCAGGCACCGGATAAATTTCGTGAACTGTATAATGATGATGAAATGGAATTGCCTGCCTCTTTTCTGCCTCAACATCCCTTCGATAACGGAATGCTGAATATCAGGGATGAAAATCTGGCCGGTTTTCCTCGCACTCCTGAAGAAGTGAAAAAACACATTGCTGATTACTATGCAATGATATCGCACGATGATTACCAGATTGGCCGGATAATGGACGCTTTGCAGAAATCAGGAAAATTCGATAATACTATTATTGTTTTTGCTTCAGACAACGGGCTTGCGGTTGGAAAACATGGCCTGATGGGAAAACAAAATGTTTATGAGCATTCAGTGCGTGTTCCACTTATTGTTTCCGGCCCGGGAATACCAAGAGGAGAAGCGCGTGATCAGCTTTGTTATATTTACGACATTTATCCCACACTTTGCGAACGCGCAGGTTTGCCTACTCCCGAAACAGTTCAGTTTAAGACTTTAAATAAAGTAATTGACGGCAAAGAGGGTGTTCACCGGGAGCATCTCTACTTTGCATTTATGTCATGGCAAAGGGCCATTCGTAACGACCAGTTTAAATTGATTGAGTATTGTGTGCACGGAAAGCGGTTTACCCAGTTATTCGATTTGAAAACAGACCCGGAAGAGTTGAATAATCTGGCTGGAAATCGGGAATATACCCTGCCATTGGATGAATTGAGAAAATTGCTTGAATTGGAAAAGGAAAACCTGAATGACGGAAACACAGCGTTTGAATTTACAAGAAATCAGGGAGAGAAATTCTGGAATACATTTTCTTCCGTTGATAGATCTGAATTTCCAAAGCTTAATGTTGACGATTTTAATGACAACTAATAGGAATTAAATATTATGAAACAAATAGCCGTTCTGTTTTTTGCAATTGCATTAACATCATGCAATTCTAATACATCTAAAATATCCGAAAAAGAAGAATTGTACAATTACAATATTGAGGAAAAAATAAATGAATTGGGGATTGAACTTGTGAATCCCGAAAAACCGGTAGCTAACTACCTTCCGGCTGTTAAAACCGGAAATCTTATATTTCTGTCAGGGAAAATTCCGAAAGACGAAGATGGCAAACTAATAACAGGTAAACTCGGTGCCGACCTTAGTATTGAACAAGGTTACGAGGCTGCCAGATCCTGTGCAATTGCTCAGCTATCAACACTCAAGGCAGAAATTGACGATTTGAACAAGGTTGTCCGGATAGTAAAGGTAAATGGATTTGTTAATGCTTCTCCTGATTTTACAGAACTGTCAAAAGTAGTCAACGGTTTTTCTGATTTAATGGTTGAGGTATTTGGAGAGAGAGGCAAACATGCACGGGCAGCAGTTGGTATGGCATCACTGCCTCTTGGTATTGCCTGTGATATTGAAATGATTGTGGAAGTACAAGAATAACTGAGAAAATATTTAAAAATGAAAACTTTAAAATTCAAGTTCATTTTGTTTTTTGTTTTATTATCCTCCTTGCTAACAGCAAAAGAATATCACGTTGCAAAAACAGGAAACGACAAAAACCCCGGAACATCCGAATCACCTTTTCTGACTATCCAGGCAGCAGCAAATATTGCCCAAGCTGGCGATATTATTACGGTGTACGAGGGCGTTTACCGCGAACGTATTACCCCTCCGCGTGGTGGAGAATCGGAAACGAAAAGAATCATTTACCGGACTGCCGAAGGGGAAAAAGTTAATATTAAAGGTTCGGAAATAATAAAAAATTGGGAAAAATTTGTCGGTACTGTCTGGAAAGTTGTTATCCCAAATTCTTTTTTCGGAGATTATAATCCATACAAAGACCTAATCCAAGGGGATTGGTTCAATGCTATGGGGAGAGTCCACCATACCGGTGAGGTTTATCTGAATGGTAAATCATTATGGGAAGCTGCTGTCCTGGAAGATGTGTTCAACCCTAAACAAAACACAGACAGATTCGATCCTGAAGGTTCAACGTACACATGGTACTGTGAAAGTAACGAAGAAAACACTTTTATTTATGCCAATTTTCATGGTGTAGATCCAAATCAGGAACTGGTAGAAATTAATGTCCGCAAAAGTTGTTTTTACCCGGATACAACGAATATAAACTACATCACAATCAGTGGATTTACAATGAGCCAGGCCGCTACCCAATGGGCGCCGCCTACTGCCGAACAAATAGGATTGATAGGGACAAACTGGAGTAAGGGATGGATTATTGAAAACAACATTGTCAGTGATTCGAAATGCTCCGGGATTACTCTCGGCAAATATGGAGATCAATGGGATAACACCTCTGAGAATTCGGCCGAGGGGTATGTGGAAACTATCAACCGAGCCTTGCAGAATGGTTGGAATAAAGAAACCATTGGATACCACATCATTCGGAACAATACGATTTTCGATTGCGAACAAACCGGTATTTGCGGAAGTATGGGGGGTATTTTCAGTGTTATTGAGAACAACAATATTTACAACATCTGGACCAAACGGCAATTTCGTGGGGCAGAAATGGGAGGGATAAAAATCCATGCATCCATTGATATGGTTGTTAAAAACAACCGTGTGGTGAATACCGGAAGGGGCATCTGGCTGGACTGGATGGCTCAGGGAGCTATTGTTTCAGGAAATCTTCTTTATAATAATACCTCCGAAGATCTTTTTATGGAAGTAAACCATGGCCCCTTCCTTGTAAAAAATAATCTGTTCCTATCTGAACTTTCATTGCGCGATTGGTCTCAGGGGGGAGCTTATGTTCATAACTTGTTTGCTGGTAATATTGAGGTTAGGTTACAAGGTCGTCTTACTCCTTTCCACGAACCTCATTCAACCAAAGTATTAGGACTAAGACAAATATTTTGCGGCGACAACCGGTTTTACAATAATATTTTTGTGGGTGATACTCCAGAAGATCGTGGAAGGCTTTCGGGACTACAAATATACGATGACGTGGCGTTGCCCATGTATGTTGATGGCAATGTTTATCTAAACGGTGCAAATCCTTTCACAGGTGAAAAAAGTTCTGTGAAATCGGTTTTACATCCGGAAGTCAGTATCTCTGAGCAAGGCGAAAATGTATTTTTGAATATACTTTTTCATAATTCGTTCAGAAAGATAAAAACGCAGCTTATTACCACAGAACTTTTAGGAAAAGCCAAAATTCCAGGGCAAAATTATAAAAATCCGGATGGTAGTTCCCTGAAAATTGATGAAGATTATTTAGGAAACAAAAGGGATAAAAACAATCCTATGGCTGGTCCTTTTGAAGTTAAAGAAAATGGGATAAGGAAAATTAAAGTCTGGTAATTGCCTGTAAATAACTTTGCTTTTAATATAGTATAATTATTCAGTAAAAAACATTTTTAACCAGGAATTCTCCTATTGGATGTATGGAATGTTTGGCACATTGGCTGCATTATTTGTGCGGAAATATGTTCCTTATATATGTTGTAGGTGCCTTTGCTAAGGAAAATGAATTTAGGTATAACATTAAGTAATCATTTTAAATAAATAAGCAATGAAACAATTTATTTTATATGTAATGTTTATTGGTGGCATAATTAATGCCTTTGGTCAACCCTATCCAAATCCCTACCAATTGGTGGAAGATTGGGCCAAGTTACCGGATGGACGAATAATGGGAGCGGTTGGAAAAGTAACCGTAGATCCTGACGGAGAACACATTTGGGCAGTTATCCGCTGCGATGCCACTGAAAGAGACAGATTTGGCAGTGAATGCCTTGATTCTGACCTGGATCCCATTATCAAGTTTGACCAGGACGGCAATGTTGTGCAAAGTTTTGGCAGTGGCATGTTTATTTGGCCACATGGTCTTGCTATTGACAAGGAAGGAAATGTGTGGGTAACAGAGTCTGTTGCCGATAGCCGCATACCGAAAGGTGACAAGCGCGGGCATCAGGTTTTTAAGTTCAGCCCGCAAGGTGAGGTGTTAATGGTGCTTGGCACTCCTGGCGTTGCCGGCACCGGAGATTATGAGTTTAATGCTCCTGCCGATGTTGCCATTGCTGAAAATGGAGATATTTTTATTGCCGATGGTCATAGCCACAATACCAACAATAGGGTGATGAAATACTCGAAGGATGGAAAATTCATCAAGTCATGGGGAAAAACAGGTTATGGGCCAGGCGAGTTCAGATCATTGCATGCATTGGACATTGATAAAAGAGGTAGATTATTTGTAGCCGACAGAGGGAATAAGCGGTTGCAGATATTCGACCAGGAGGGAAACTTTATTACCGAATGGTCACAGTTTGGAATGCCAAGCGGTTTGTGCTTTGATGAACATGACAACATTTATGTTGCAGATTCTGAATCGGACAATATTCAAAACCCCGGATGGGAAATGGGGATCAGAATTGGAGAAGCAAATATGGGATGGGTGCATTATTTCATCAAGTTGCAAACCGGAGACCCACGAAATACAAGAACCAACGGGGCTGAATTTGTAGCAGTTGATAAATATGGAAACATTTACGGAGGTGAACCCGGGCCACGCAAACTGCAAAAATATGTAAGGGTTCGGTGATAAGTTATTTGAAACCACTGATCCCGAACCATTGAAGGTTGGCCATATTGCATTGCGCATTGGCGGGACTGCTGGATTTAAGGCGGGCTGTTTACTGAAGGATTTGGAAATATCAAGCAATTAACATTTTGTCGGATAATAAAGCACATAATTCGGCCTGAAATAAAAATTTATAGGATGAAGAAATACTGCCTCATTACGATTTGTTTTATGCTGGTTTCCATTGCCATTATTGCGCAGGAAAATCAGGTATTAATTGATGTGAAAAGCGCTAAGCTGGAATTAACAAAACAGGGAAAGGAATTATTGATTGAAGCGTATATACCACGGGGAATAACGGAATTTGAACTTCGGATTGAGTCAGACAGAAACAACCCGGTTTCAAGTGCACGTGATATCATTCCATCTGATCCCGACCCTGCAGCCCGCGCTGCAAATTTTGAAATATCTTCCCTTGATGTAAGATATCCTGTTGTAGATGTTGAATTGGAATACGGCATGGATGGAGTGTGCGTTTTTGAGGAAGAACCCGAAGGTGAATATATATTCGGAGGCCCGTTTTTTAGAGAAAGCCTGCCTCTAAAAAAGCAGATTACGTTGCCTGCCCATAAATTGGAATACTGGGAAAATTCATTAATGCTAGACCATAATGTACCCGGAATTGAAAAGGTGTATTTACGAAAAACTTTTCCCGTCATTCTTCGAAATTTTAATCACACCTTTAACCTGTTGTCTGAAGACTGGTCCGGGGAAATTAGAATTGTTGCTTTGGTAGATAACGAAACGATAGAATTAGCCTCTGCCCGAATTGAATCGAGCCATGAAATTCATGAAAAAGCAAAAGATATTGAAAAGATGAAAGGAAGTGGAATCTCCAGAAAGCGACTAATTTCTTCATTGGAATTATTAATCGAAGATGGATTACGCAGACAAAACAATAATCCATATAGCCCAACTTACGGAAATTTGTATGCTTTTTATGATTTGGAAGCAAAAGTTCATCGAACGAATTACTGGAACTGGGCCAGCACCCAATATGTGAAAATGGTGTTGGATGCAATTGAAATGCCTGAAATTCAACAATTATACGATACAGATGAGTTAGTAAGCGCAGTGGATAAAGTTGGGCGAAATATTCTGAGATATCAATTGCTGGAAGAAGGCCATCCAAGCGAAGGATCCTTTCTGGTTATCTGGTCGCGTCGCTTCAACAGATTTACCAAATGGATCGGCACTTCTGATTCCGGGGTAATGATTCGCTGGGCCTTAATTCCCTTGTTTCAGGCAACCGGCGACAGCACCTACCTGGAGGCTTCCATACACTGGTGCCTGCAAAAAGGTTCTATGCTTGATACTTTCGATGTGCTGCCGCATTACTATCTATATGACGAAGACCGTTTTAATGAACGAATACTGGATGAAACCGGATGGGATCCCGAAGGGCATGCAGCGCTTTACGAAGTAACAGGTGATGACCGTTTCAGAAAGATTGGCAAAGAATTTATGGACAAACACATGAAAGCATTTCAACGGGAGGACGGACTTTGGCATCGTGCCTATGACTGGACAATCGGAGAACATGTAGAAACAATTAAAATGACCCGGGGCCTGGGTTGGGCAATGGAAGGACTGCTGGCAATGAATCGTATGTATCCCGATACTATTTATTTGGAATATGCCGAAAAGATGGCAAAACAATTTATAAAGCATCAGAATACAGATGGTTCCTGGTCCTATATTTTCGATGGCGATGCTGAGGAAGTTGGTATTTCTGAAAAAGGCACAGCTCTATGGAGTTTATTGTTTTACCAGCTTTACAATGCCACAGAAAAACCGGAATACCTACAAGCAGCACGCAAAGCATTATCCTGGTGTCTGGAAAATCAATACACAGGTCCTGATATTGAAGCTATCGGTGGGCTGGTTGGCAGTACGCCTGCCTCAATGGTTGGAATCCGTGAATACTTTCCTGCCAGTTGTGCATACACCACCGGATTTTTTGGCATGGCTATCCTGGAGGAGTTAAAGATTCTAACTAAAGAATAAAATATTGATATAAAAATGTATTACATTGAAAATGAGTGCTTTGAATGTAACAAAGTAGAATTAAATAGGCTAAGGAAAACTTTTAGATTATTAAATGACACTATTCGAAAATCGTAGTCAATGGTTTAACAATTCCTTTACGCCCCTGTAAAATTTATTTTTAATCGTAAACCTAAAATAATGAAACACTTCGCTTTATCTTTAATTTTTATTGGATTATTTTTTAATGCCAATGCGCAGGTGGGAGATCCACCATTACGAGCCCCATTTGAAGATCTTGACTTATATTGTACCAATGACTGGTGGAATTATGCCAGGAAGGTAAGAGACAGCCCCGGCCTGATCATTGATGTAGAAGTTCCGCGTGATGAGGTTATTTGTTTTGGTATGTATACCACTCATAACAAGATCATGAAAATGACCGCCCAGCTATTTCCACTTTATCCAGAAGAAACGCGGGATGTTCGGCTGGAACTGAAACAAAATGGTACCTGGAAAGAAGTAGCCAGAGAAATGGTTAATGATATCGGTTGGTCAACATTGTTCAGAATTGAAAATTGGGATGAAACCAAAGATGTTCCCTACCGGTTACGCCATGGTGAAAATGCCGTATTTCAGGGCTTAATTAGAAAAAACCCTATCGATAAAGAAGAAATCTCAGTGGCAATATTAAACTGTAATTCAAACAAAGAGCGAGGATTACGCGAAGAATATACGAGAAACGTAAACCATTTTGATCCTGATTTGATATTTTTTGCAGGGGATCAGAGTTACGATCATACAGAACATACAGCAGCATGGCTACTTTTTGGGCTTCAGTTTCGCGAACTTTTCAGGGAAAGACCTGGCATAGCTATTCCAGATGATCACGATATAGGCCAGGGAAATATATGGGGCGAAGAAGGTAAGATAGCCTCAACTACAGCAGGTGACGATGGTGGATATTTCTACCACCACGAATATGTGAAAATGGTGGAACGTTGCCAAACATCCCATCTGCCTGATCCTTATGACCCTACTCCAATTCAACAAGGTATCGGTGTTTATTATACACGATTAACCTTGGGAGGTATTGATTTTGCCATCATAGAAGACCGGAAGTTTAAAACGGGTCCGGCTGGAAAAATTCCGCAACAGGGACCACGACCAGACCATATCCTTAACCCTGATTATGATCCAAAATCGATTGATTTGGAAGGACTAAAGCTTTTAGGCGATCGCCAACTTGCTTTTTTAGAGGATTGGGGAAAACGGTACGATGGCATTTCGATGAAAGTTGTTCTTTCACAAACCGCATTTAGCGGTAATGCTCACAGGCATGGTGGGTTTGATAATTATTTACATGCCGACTTGGATTGTAACGGATGGCCGCAAACAGGCAGAAATAAAGCATTGCGATTGATACAAGATGCCGGGGCAATACATTTAGCCGGAGATCAGCATTTAGCAACTTTCGTTCAGCACGGAATCGATAATTTCCGTGACGGTCCCTTTGCATTCGTTGCACCCGCACTTGTAAATACTTATTACAGAAGATGGTGGCATCCGCTTAATGAGCAGTCAGGTAAAAACAAAGACCCTAAAAATCCATTGCCTTTTACAGGCGATTATTTTGATGGTTTAGGTAACAAAATAACCATGCATGCATACGCCAACATAGAAGGCCCTGAATTGCTTCGTGATGGTTTTGGATTCGTTCGATTGAATAAAAAAGAGAAGAGTATAACTTTTGAAAGCTGGGACCGATTTACTGATGTTACCAAGCCCGGAGTTAAACAAATGCCGGGTTGGCCACGCACCATAAGACGAACGGATTCAGAAGATAAATTTATCTGGAATATTGACCCACTACAGTAGGTTAGCTATTGATTGGAAATTGCTTGTATGAAATATTTGTGATATCTGTGGTGCTAAGGTCAGCAAAAAAAGTATTGTATAAAATACCCGGGTTATGTTTCCTTAGGTTGGTAAAAGCATTTGCTTACTGACCCGGTATACAATTATTTTTGGCAGAATATTTTTTAATTATAAGCAAATGGATAAGAAATTTTTTTTCATGCTCTTTCTCACCATACTAAGTGCTAAGATCAACCTTTTAGCGAATGTAGATCCTGTCAGCATTTTAATCCTGAGTGGAAGAAACAATCATGAATGGGATAAGACAACCCTTTTGCTTGAGAAAATTTTCAATGCCCATCATAGGTTCCAGGCGACCTATACCTATCAGCCCGATACGCTCACCTACAATGACCTCATGGTATATGATGCCATAGTAAGCAATTTCAACTCATGGCCTGAAAATGAATACCGATGGCCGGCAGAACTGGAGCAGGCCTTGTTGAAATATATTGAAGAAGGAGGGGGTATGGTGTTTTTTCATGCAGCTACTTCTGCTTTTTACGGCTGGCCTGAGTTTAAAAATATTTCAACGGGTGCCTGGATCGATGAAACTTCGCATGGCAGGCCCGCCCCGGCAAAGGTATCCATAGAAAATCAGCAACACCCCATCACCCGTGGCATGAAAGATTTTGTGATTTTTGATGAACTATGGATAAACGCGGAGCAGAATTCAGACTTTGAAGTGCTTGCATATGCCATTAATGAAGATGCCAAATCAAAGGGACATCCGCAGCAGGCAGCGGTGATGATTAAAGAATATGGAAAAGGCAGAATATTCCATACCATACTGGGTCACGACTCAAGGGCTATGCGTAATACCGGATTTCAAAGCCTCATGCTCAGAGGCACCGAATGGGCTGCCAACAATGGGGTGACTATAAAAATACCTCAGGAACTAAGTATTGGCGATTCAGCAACACAGGCCAACTACAGCTGGCATCAATCCGACAGCAGTATGGCACTTGTAAAAAATAATCGTATCGTTTGGCAATTCAACTACCATGACCGCTTCCTTAAACCTTATATGCATCCGGTCTATGTCAACGATATACGTATGACGGCCCTCAGTCCTGATGACCATGTCTGGCACCTGGGCCAATGGTTTTCATGGAAATACATCAATGGCATCAATTTCTGGGAGTATTCAGACCGTATTGATTTTACAATGGAAGGAAGCATAGAAATACGGGATGTGGAATTTTACAAGAATCCTGATCATTCGGCCAGGATAAGCTATACATCGATCTACAGCTCCGGCAGACAAGGGCTTTTGGAAGAAAAGACTGAAATCCGCATACATAGCCCTGAAATTGAAGGCCATCTGGTCATGGATTATGATATAACATGCAGAGCACTGGCAAAAAAGGTGGAGCTTAACCGTACGCCTCCCCCGACAGAAGGCCCCGAAGGCAAACTATGGGGCGGATATGCCGGTTTGTCCATTCGCTTTAATCAGGATTTTATGAACAGTAAAGCACTGGCTTCCGGCGGACTTATTTATGAATTCAGCAGCTTTGCACATAACTGGGATCCCCGGGCAGATGAGTTAAAAATAACCAGGTATAAACATACGTCTCCTGATAAGACCGGTGAAAACTGGTATTATATGGGCTTTGATGCCCTGGACGGGCGAACTGCAGGAAGCGCTGTTTTCATCCACCCGAAAAACAGGGGCGCCGGAGAGGCATGGTATTCGGTAAACTCACCAGGTATGCCTTTCTTTTTCTTTTCTCCGGCCTATCTTTATCATCAACCTGTCGTTTTGAAGAAAAATGATAGTATTCATCTCAAATACCGAGTATTACATGTAGAAGGCATGGTGGATAGAGACAAATTAGATGATGAATACCTGAAGTTCATATCCGGCCAGAAATAACCGATTGTGTAATTTTTTTAACTATGAATCGCATGAGCAATTTAGGAAGAAGAGATTTTTTGAAAAAAGCCGGACTTGGCGTATCCAGTGCAATGTTTGTTCCCGGCATCATTAGATCCTCAGCCCATATGCAGGATCATATACGGCTGGCACATATAGGGGTGGGTGCCCATGGAAGTGGTGAACTGAAAAACTATTTTCTTCCCTTTGGCTTCACGCGTTCTGTAGCGGTAAGTGATGTATGGAAAAATCGCCGAAAGGATACCCGTAAACTCATCCGTGCTTATTATAAAGACAATCAGATTAGCAGTCCGAAATGCAGGGATTATCTTGATTTTGAAGAACTGCTTGAAAGAAAGGATATTGATGCCGTTGTGATTAACAGTCCGGATCACTGGCACACCCCTATGGCGATAAAGGCGGCAAGAGCAGGTAAGCACATCTGGCTGGCTAAACCATTGGGATTGAGTTATCCCCACTACAAGGTATTGGAAAAAGAGATTGCCGCCCACGATGTGCGTTTTCATTACGGAACGCAGCAAAGGGCCCAGAAACATATGCAGGCAGGGATTGATATGATCCGCGAAGGGAAAATCGGAGAAATCGAACACGTTGAGATATGGTGCCCTGGCTTAAACCCTGTGCCGAATCCGGTTTGTATAGAAGAAAAACCTCCACGTGGCTTTGATTTTGATCGATGGACCGGGCCGGCGCCTTTAAATCCTTATTGTCCCGACAGGGCCACCAACAACAGTTCCTGGTTTCAGTGGGATTACAGCATCGGTTTTCTTGCAGGATGGGGCGCTCATCCCCTCGATGTATTGGTCTGGGCCTTAAAAGACCAGGTAAAGGGTTCTTACAGCTGTAATGGCACCGGCACTTTCTGGGATTCCACCGCAGGCATGTACAATAATATAATGTCGTGGGATGTGCAGTATGAATTTGACAGCGGTTTAAAAATGCATTTTTTCAGTCATGATATCGCGGAGCAAAAAGATTTGCTCAAAAATCCTTTACGTGATGATAAAAACGGCACTACATTTTTTGGCAGCAAAGGCACAATTTCGCTGAGTCGTGGAAAGGCCATATCGGATGTGCCCGAATTACACAGAAAATTGCAGGACATTCCCAATAGCGGCGCTCCCGATATGGCGCAGATGTTTGTCGACGCCATAAAGGGCGGAAAATCAAAGGAAACCTGTCCGCTGGAAGATGCTATTATTTCCGATGGTTTAAGCCATCTGGCCAATATTGCGATACGCAGAGGCAGAAAGGTTAGCTGGAATCCCATGACAGGAAGCATACCGGATGATCCGGAAGCCATGAAACTTTTTACCAGGGAGTATCGTGCGCCTTATGGGGTGGGTGGTTAGTTGTTGATTTGTTGAATTGTTGATTTGTTGAGCCCGTAGGGATTAAAATGAAATTCTTTACCTTCCCTGTTGTTGGAGTTTTCTCCAACCACCACCCCCAAAGAAAAAGCTCAGAGCTCGTAGCTAATTGTTATGATAATAGAGGCACAGGTGGCGTGTGAACGCCAGCGTTGGTTGGCAGACCGCGTTAGAAACGCTGCTTATGGTATTAAAATTTCAGTATATTAATTTGCGTCCTCGTTTCAAACGAGGACGATATTTCATGTTAAAGTATTGATATATAGTAATATAATAAGGAAACATGCTGCGCGTTGGCACCACCATGCATCCTCAATCTACTGGCCGGCGGTTACCCTTTTGACATCACCGTATATACTCATTTGTGGATGCACCACCACAGCGCGGTACTCGTAAGTTTTACCAGGCTCCAGCTTGTCTGTTTTTACTGAATATTCCTTTTCTTCAGCTATGTCGATAAATGACGTTTTTTCCCATTTGTCGCCATATAAATACTCTGTAAATCCGGCATACAGGCGATATTCGAAGCCAACCTTGATGGTTTCCACATTTCCTTTTTTTGCGAGCTTGCCCTGAAGGCTAACGGTCTTTCCTGAAACACTGGCATCGCCGGTTACAATAACCGGAGGATCAAGCGCCGGTACCACATTTTCCAGTTTTACGGTTATCGGGTTAGGCCATTTGTGGTTGTTGTACAGGCGCTGTGCCCTCACCACCGAAATCGTCAGTCCGCCATCTGTCTGCTTAAACCGGGATGTTGGAATATTGTCAGGATTATACTCTACAACTAAATCATTTTGCCCCAGTACACTGATTTTTGTGTCTGAGGTTGCCCTCACCGACCCCAGGACAAATTCTTTGCGGGCGCCCCTGGGCCAATCCGGAATGCCTGTAATAATGGCATAGACAGTTTTGCGGTCTTTGGATGATGTAAACCAAATGTTTTCTTCGTGGGTAATGATCCATGGACGTACTGCATTTACAGCCTCCTGGTTAACAAAGTGCCAGGCAGCTATTTCAGTCAGGTTTCTCACTTCAGGATCCGGGATTTTACCATATGGGTCCGGACCGACGTTCAGCAGGAGATTGCCTCCTTTGGCGCGGGTTTCGATCAGGATTTCAATTAATCTGCCGGCAGATTTCAGCTCGTCATTGGTAGGTTTATATTGCCACTGGGTACCCATGGTCACGCAGGACTCCCATAAATTATCATCAGCCAGGCCAGGGAGCCTTTGTTCAGGGGTGTTTACGGCGCCTCTCGTAATTACCAGGTTCGGTTGTAATTTCCAGGCTTCATCTTTACATGCTTCATTAGGGTTTCCATCGATAAACAGCACATCTATTTCGCCATAATTGCTGAACAGCTCATTGGTTTGCTGACGAATGAAATCATTGTATTTAGCCAGAAATGCATCATCCAGATTCAATCCCCTCCTTCTGACCGTTATATTGTTTTCGTACAAAAATTTAAAATCCTCGGGTGAATAATAGAAACCAACAGCCAATCCTGCTTTACGCACCCCTTCAACATATTCTTTTACAACATCTTTTCCATAGGGCGTATTGGTGATGTTAAAATCGGTGGTTTTGGTATCCCACATGCAAAAACCCGAATGGTGTTTGGTGGTAAAAACGACGTATTTCATGCCTGCCAGTTTTGCCTGCCTTGCAATTTTATAGGCATCGAATTCATCGGGCAGAAATGTTTGTGGCAATTCATTGATAAATCGATTCATATAATCTTCCGAAGCACCTACCATGGAATGGCTTATAACGACCCCTAACTGGGAGTCAAAACTCCAATGTATAAACATTCCAAATCCTAAATCGCGCAACCATTCTTCCCGCTCGGGTTTGTTGAAGTTAGTGCCGGCAGCTTCATCGGATGTAACTTGAGCATGTACACTTAATGAACATGCCAATGCTAAAAAAATTATTGCTGTTTTTTTCATTTTATCTTAATTGGTTTACTTAAACATCCTTTTATCAGTAGGTCGATTGTCGTGATGGGCAATCGGCTCCCCGAAATTATTGATTACTTTTATTGATCTTCAAAATTTACAATAAAATAAGCTTTTGCAAAAAAATAAAATTTTTGATTGGCGCTGTGTTGCTTTTAGCAGCTCGTAGCTCGTGGCTCGTAGCTCGTTGAGGAGTGTGGGTGTTGAGTTGTTGAATTGTTGAATTGTTGAGATCCAGACGCTGGCGCACGCGTGCCGCGTGTGTCTATGTTATATATTTATAAATCAGATGATTACAAGAATTTTCAGCCTGGTGGCGAATTGTAAATCCGCTTAATCTGTGGTAGGGGATTTCAAATCCCGAACAGTACCAGGTATGATTATTCAGGTTAAAGAATGGCTTCTTTTTCCAAGGCTAGTTGCATACAAGGACTAAAGATCGACTTTTTGAGCGTACTTGTATATAGGCAGCAAGCCCTGAATCCGTAGGATTCTAATGTCTATAGCACAAAAGTCCATGTTATACAATCGACCCCATAGGGTGTCGCATCTATAAAAAAACCAGCCAGGGCACGCATACCACCTGTTGTTAATTACCTGTAAATACAATGGAAATCAATGATATAAACATAAACTGTACATTGTCACGTGGAGACAGGTGCCACGGCGGAAGTGGATTAAAAATTTGCGGATGAAACATCATGCAAAGTTGGGTGTAAGGGTTTCAGTGCTTGTTGGTGGAAAAATACCAACAAGACGGAGGGTTGATATGAACCATGATTTTATCTACACTACCCGGTAGGGAGCGTGATGTATTATAAAAAAAAATTGTACTATTTCTCTTGCTTTAGCATTAGAATACGTGATGGGTGTTGAGTTGTTGAGTGTTAAGCCCGTAGGGAATTAAAAGGAAATTCTTTACCCTCCCTGCTGTTGGAGTTTTCTCCAAAGACCACCCCCAAGTTAGCTCATAGTTCGTAGGTGATTGTTACCACAACTCACTTGTAGCTTGCAGCTTGCAGCCCATAGCTCGTAGAGAAATAGCCTGGTTCAAGTTCAATGCTTTGGTTGCCGGCAATAACCCGACCCTTGCCCTGGGTTATCAGATACATAAGGGAATACGGACCGACAATATTGTTGTATTCTTCCTGCTTATTAAATCGTAAATATGCAAGATTCTTTAATTCGAATTGCACATGTAAATGGCCATCGGAAACAGTCATTTCAATTAATAATCAACTATATAAAGTCTGAATATGGCATTTTTCGAATTTATAAAATACCGGTAATGGATAAATTTAGCACTGAATGGTTTAATATATTTTCATTATTAGTATATTGTTTTGTGATGACAGAAATTCATCATGGTGTATTCCTTTACATACACGCTGAGTCATGGTTATTCATTAATAATGCAAAAAAAGCATGAGTAAATATATACTGTTCAGAATGTTGCTAATCGGAATTAGCGCAAAGATCTTTAAAGGCCCGTGCTTGAATTACAGATCTGGTTTACAGGCTTTAACCTTCAATGCTCTGCTTTTGGTTCTATTTCTGCCTTTCCATTCGATTTCACAGGGAAATCCGCATTCTTTTGTCCGGTTCGGTCAGCCGCATCCTCAGCTAAGGATGGGACATCAAGATGATACTATAAAGCAATATACTGAAGTGCCTGGTGGGTCTCTTGATTTTTCCAGATATCACCATCACCGCCTGGGCATCCGAAACAGCGTTATCAAATTTCAACAGAAAAAAACAGGAAGGGTGGCTTTTCTCGGGGGTTCCATAACTCATAATGGTGGCTGGCGGGACAGCATTTGCCATTATCTGCAAGGACGTTTTCCTGATGTCGAATTTGAATTTGTCAATGCAGGAATTCCCTCCATGGGGAGCACCCCGGCGGCATTCAGGCTTGAGCGCGATATACTTGGCGCCGGCCCGGTTGATTTATTATTTGAAGAGGCGGCTGTCAACGATGCGACCAACGGAAGGAGCAGTCAGGAGCAAATCAGGGCTATGGAAGGCATCGTGCGGCATGTCAGAAGGGTAAACCCGGCCACAGATATCGTTATCATGCATTTTGCAGATCCGCCAAAAATGGAAGCCTATCGCTCAGGGCTAGTGCCGGAAGTAATCCTGAATCATGAAAAAGTGGCTGCCCATTATGGTCTGCCAACGATCAATCTCGCAAAGGAGGTAACCGAAAGAATTGATAAAGGTGAATTTACCTGGGAGGATGATTTCATTGACCTGCATCCTTCGCCTTTTGGGCAGGGGATTTATGCACGGTCTATCATAAGTTTTCTCGAGAAGGCCTGGCAGGAAGCAGCGGTGAAGGGTGATGAAATATTGGTCTATCCTAAGCCGGGGCCATTGGATGCGGCCTGCTATGAAAACGGGAAACTTATCCCAGCAGAAAAGGCAGGCATCATTCAGGGTTGGGAAATGATGGAAAACTGGAAGCCAGAGGATGGAAAAGGAACAAGGCCGAATTATGTGAATGTTCCTATGTTGACTGGCCAGGGTGAGAACAGTTTGCTTGAATTTCGTTTTAGCGGTAATGCGGTAGGCATAGCCGTGGCCGCCGGACCTGATGCGGGAATTATTGAATATCAGATTGATGACAGTGAATGGTTAACACAAGATCTCTTTACCGAATGGAGTAAGAGCCTGCATCTTCCCTGGTATTTTACACTGGGAGCTGCTTTGTCCGATGGCCATCATACCCTGAAATTGCGCATTAGGAGAGATAAAAATCCGCTGAGCACAGGTACAGCCTGCCGCATACGCTATTTTTATGTGAATGCATCAGATACATTCAACCACCCTGAGCTTGATTAAGAGGGTATTACCTGAACATCGGATATTGGAAATGCCATACCAATTGAGTTCGTTAGGTTACGATTTTGCCTTAGCGGGATCGCGGGTTTCAAAGCCTGTTTTTCATTGGTTAAGGCGTACAATCTGCTCGTAGCTCAGAGCGGAATTTTCGTTTTGACTTACCGCGTTATAAACGCTGCGTAGCGGAGTTGAAAAATTGACTTTATGTATAGTGTATTGGCTCCGTCCTCGTTTTAAACGAGGACGATATTGGGGGTATTAGCCAGTGTCCTTGTTTAAAATAACCGAAACCTCGGAAAGCGTAGCGTTCGGGATAAAGACGATTATAGGAAGGGATGCCGCGCGTACGCCGGCTCGATTGTAAGCCATAAAATATTGTAAAACAATACAATTTCCGTTGATTAATATTATGGTAATAATTACCAGAATGAAGTCCCCCATTTAGGGGGGATTCAGGGGGGTGTCCTAAAAAACCATTTAAAAACCTAAAAATGACCACTTTTTAACAAATCCATGCTAGTGCGTGCACACCATGTTTGTCCTTTCAATATGACAATAATCTTTTTTGTCATTCAATCCTTTATCTTAATAAATCCAACCACAACCATGTATAAGCTCAGAGCTTGTAATTCGTAGCCAGGGATAATATTTATGTCTGAATCCCTGATTACATAAAGATTATACTTAACTTCACAAACATGAACAAACACTTTCTTATTGCCATTTTCTTTATCATTTCTTTCAATGGATTTGCCCAAACCAAATGGTTGATTCCATTAGAAGAAAATCATTCAATCCTTGAAGGGAGGTTGTATGACGGCCCTGATTTTGCCCGCTTACCACCCGATATGGAGCAGAAAGTTCGTGCCGAAGTTTGGAATTTGTCCCGACAATCGGCTGGCCTTTCGCTTGTTTTTACCACCAGGTCACCCTCCATCATGGTTGAATACACGGTCTCAAGACCATCGAGCATGCCACATATGCCTGCCACAGGCGTAAGCGGAGTCGATCTGTATGCAATGGATATGCATGGGAAATGGGATTGGGTTAAAGGAAATTATAGCTTTAAAGATACCATTCGGTACGAGTTTACAATTTACCATAATGCAAGGAAATTTGAGAAATTCAGGTTGTTTCTGCCACTGTACAATCAGGTTGAAAACCTAAGAATCGGCGTGAAGGAGGATTATCAATTGATATTTTCCATTCCAGAAAGTCAAGCCCCCATTATTGTATATGGAACTTCCATTGCTCAGGGTGCCTGCGCATCCCGGCCTGCCATGTCATGGACCAACATCCTGAGGAGGAAAATCGATTACCCCGTTGTGAACATGGGCTTTTCAGGCAATGGCTTGTTGGAAAAAGAACTCATAGAATTTATAGCCGGGCATGAAGCGTCGCTTTATGTATTGTATTGTCTGCCAAACCTAATCGCCACCAAATGCATAAGTGAAGAAGAGATCAGAAAAAGCTTGATAATATAAGACTTCATAAGTAGTATTGGGTTAAATATCAGTTAATTAATACATTTGTTAAGCGTACCAAACCTTTGAAAGAATGTTCTTAAAATCTAAAAGTTTATACCTGCTGTTACTCACATTCTTTTTGCAATGCACCCCCACCCATGAAAAACAAATTACCGATTATCTTTTTGACGGTTTTGTCAATCCCCCTGCCGATGCGCAGCCTATGATACGATGGTGGTGGAATGGAAATGTTCTGGATAAAGAGGAAATCATACGGCAGCTGGATATTCTAAAAGAAGCTGGTATCGGCGGCGTAGAGATCAATCCCATTGCCATGCCCAATGGCGCTATAGATATCGGCGCTCAACCTTTGACATGGCTTAGCAGGGAATGGAACGAAATGTTAAAATTCACCTCAGCGGAGGTCAAAAAACGCGATATGATTGCCGATATCATCGTAGGCTCAGGTTGGCCTTTTGGGGGAGAGTTTTTGCAAATGGACGAAACCATACAGCGCATTTTGCCCAACGCCCTGCCCCTAAGATCAGGAAATCACATCAGGGAAGATCTTGAAAGCCTGTATCAGAAAGCCAAAGCCAACATTCAAAGGCAACATGATGATGAGCCACTTGCAAACATATTGTTTTACCTGCGGTTGGTGCCATCCAATATTGAAAATATGGATCAGAGTATCGATCTGCTGGATGAATTCAAGGCCAAAGGCAAACTAGATTTTGTCGTCCCGCCGGGCGAGTATGAACTCTGTTATGGGATATTGCAATTCGGTCACCGGGAAGTGATGCATGGGGCACAAGGCGCTGTAGGGCCTGTGATGGATCACTACCGTAAAGATGTTACCCTAGCCTATTTACAGCGACTTGAAAAATTAAAAGAAGATACCGGCCTGCCCCTTAATCAGCTTATTCGGGCACTTTTTTGCGATAGTATAGAGCTGGCCGGCGCCAATTGGACAGATAACCTTGCAGATGTTTTTTATCAAACCTACGGATATCGCCTGGAGCCCTATTTTCCTTTCGTATTTTATGAACCAGGCACTGGATACAAGCCATTATCAGGCCCATCACATCTCAACGATGAAATCAAAAGGGTGAGATACGATTACAACAAACTTCTGGTAGATGTTTTCATTGATAATTTTGTGAAGCCTTTCCAGCGATATTGTAGCGATCATGAGCTGCTATGCCGGTATCAGGCCTATGGAACGCCCTTTCTTATGGGACTCATGGAGGGCAATCTTATCCCCGATATACCCGAAAGCAATAACTGGATGTATACCACCGACATGGATGCGCCTGCCTGGACCTGGAACCAAACGCATGGCTACATGATCTGGAATATGTATGCTGCATCAGCCGGTCATCTGAAAGGACGAAAAATTATCAGCTGTGAATCAATGACCAATACCCGTGGTGTTTTCAAAGCTTCCCTGGAGGAAATCAAACAGCACGATGATATGAATTTCATCACCGGCATGAACCATGCGGTTTTACATGGATATAACTATTCCCCGGTAGAGGCCGGATTCCCCGGATGGGTTAGATATGGAACCTATTTCAGCGAGCAAAATACCTGGTGGCCCTATTTTCGCCATTGGGCAGATTATAATGCCAGGCTTTCCTTTGTGTTTCAACATTCTAAACCCGTAAAACAATTCGCCATCATGGCGCCCGTCAGTGATATTTGGTCAGAATCAGGACTCACCCGTATCCCTTTTCATCAAAACCCATGGTATGCTCATAAATTGTGGGAGTTCCTAAGCAATGTAGGCAGTTCTTGTGATTATGTAAATGAACAGATTATCAGGGATGCTAATGTCTCAGAGGGCAGGCTCAATTATGGCCCTATGTCCTATGAAGTCATCTTCCTGGCCGATGTGCATTCGCTGCATCCGGAGACAGCCCGCAAATTATCACAGTTTGCAGCAGATGGGGGTAAGCTGATCTTGTGTAATCATGTGCCTGCCCGTTCGCCTTCCAGAATGAATGCCACTGAAAATGATCGTTTAGTGCAATCTGCATTTGAACGGATGCTCAAAAATTATCCTGAAAATGTAATCCTTGTCAGCGGACCTCCCAGTGTTGATGCATTGTTACCATGGACGAAAGATCTTTTAAGTCAAACGAAGGTAAAGCCCGATATAAACATTCATAATCCGGAACCTTTTGTATATCAAATCCGGAAAAAGTATAGGAATCAGGATGTGTTTTTTCTGGTGAATGCCCACCGTAAAAATTACGCGCAGATGCGTGTTGATTTTTATAATCCCGGAAAAGTGCCATGGGTATGGGATCCGGAAAGTGGCACCCGCCATATCGCTGCTTTTGAGAAAAATAATGGCGAATACCTGATCCGGCTTGAGCCATTACAGTCGTTGCTGCTGATATTTGAAGATGATAAAAGCAATGAACCTTTTGCAATGAGCACACCAGAAGCAGGTAATCAGGTAACAGAGATCTCAGGGCCATGGAAAGTGCAGTTTAAACATCATAATGGAGCCGTTTTCAATAGGGATTTCGATGAATTGATTGATTTTAGTCAATCCGGAGATGAAGAGCTGAGCTCCTTTGCAGGTGTGGTAAGATATACTATTGCCTTTGAAAGTTCAGGGGCCGCCCAATGGCTGGAACTCGACCATGCACACAGAGGAATCGTTGAAGTAATGCTGAATGGAAAACCATTAGGCCTTCGGTGGTATGGTAAATTAAGATATCCGGTTAGCAATGCCTTACAAAAGGGGAGCAATAGCCTGGAAATTATTTATACTTCCGTTTTAGCCAATTATATGCGTAGTCTTACTGAAAATCCGACGGCTGTATACTGGACCAGAGGCTTTGAAGGAAATATTCCGATAGGTATTGAAGGCAAAGTTAAATTATCTGATTAGATTATGTCCACCAATCAATGTTGTAAGCCTTTGCACGGCATGTAAAATTTGGACTGCACTATATTAAAAAATAAAATTACCGACCCCATGAAAAATGCTATATTGATCACTTTTGCCTTTGTGAGCTTCTGCTTTACCACATGCAGGCAGGCATCAGAAGCAGAAGAAAAAAGACCCAACGTTGTTTTTGTATTTGCCGATGAATGGCGAGCCCAGGAACTGGGTTATGAAGGCAACCAGGTGGTGCAGACACCAAATATTGATAAACTGGCTTCCCAAAGTATAGTGATCAGAAATTGTATTTCCGGTGTTTCGGTATGTTGCCCATGGCGTGCCAGTTTTCTTACAGGTCAATATCCACTTACCAACGGCGTTTTTTTAAACGATGTGTTGTTGAATCCTGAGGCACAGACCATCGGCAAGTCTTTTAAAGCAGGCGGATACGATACCGGGTATATTGGCAAATGGCATCTCGATGGTCATGGCAGGTCAAATATGATCCCTTTGGAGAGAAGGCAGGGATTTGATTATTGGAAAGTACTGGAGTGCACACATGATTATTATAATTCTTATTATTGGGACAATAACGATGAGAAAAAAAAGTGGGATGGATATGATGCCTTTGCCCAAACTGAGGACGCCATTTCATACATAGAAAGTAAAAAAGACAGTGATAAGCCTTTTTTCCTGGTGTTGTCATGGGGGCCTCCCCATACACCTTTTCACCCGGCGCCGGAAGAATATTTGGCCGTATATGCAGACAAAGAAATACCGGTACGACCTAACGTTCCAAAACATAGATACGATAGCTATCAGCATGATATCAAAGGATATTACAGCCATATTTCTGCATTAGACCACTGCATCGGGATGTTACAGAAAGCTTTACAAAGCACAGGACTGGATGAGAATACCATTTTTGTATTTACCAGCGACCATGGCCATATGGTATTTTCGCATGATGAAAATTTTAAACAGAAACCTTATGAAGAGTCTATTCATGTGCCTTTTGTATTGCGACATCCCAAACGTTTTGGAACCCAGGGGCGTGACACCTATATGCTGATGAATACACCTGACATTATGCCCACCCTGCTGTCTTTGTGTGGATTGCCTATACCTGAATCTGTAGAAGGGGATGACTTATCTCCGATCATTACCGGTGAAAAAGAAGATTACACCGAAGCTGTGCTGATCAGTTGTCTGCATCCATTCGGGCAATGGAATAAAAACCAGGGCGGCAGGGAATACCGGGGCGTCAGAACAAAGCAGTTTACCTATGTGCGTGACCTCAATGGTGCATGGTTGTTGTTCGACAATAACAAAGACCCTTATCAAATGAACAACCTGGTGCATGATGAAGGCCATGTTGAAATAATGGAAAAATTGGAAGATCAGTTGCAGGCTTTGCTTAAAAAGAACCATGATTCGTTCCTGCCAGGCATGGAATATGTCAATCAATGGGGATATGTGGTGGATGCAACGGGTACGGTTCCATACCGGGAAGTAAATTATAAAGGAGAACCCATTATGAGTAATTGACTTCTACATGATTACACCTTGATCATTTTTTTAATGTAGCAATCAAAATCAATCCTTTTAGTCTTTGGTGAAATCCATTCACTAATGCACTGTGGCTTGTAAATATTAAATTTTTCCCGAAACAGTCATTTAGTATATTAAACAATACCTATATTGGAGTTCTGTAGATGATTTTTGTTTTACAAGCTTAAAAAATGAAGAAATTTATTCCTGCTTTTCTCGGACTGGGCCTTTTTTTTCTGTTAGCATGTGGCACATCACCTGATGTCCCTGAGACAAAACCTCCCAATATACTCTTTCTGTTTGCCGATGACCAGCGTGCCGATGCCCTGGGTTGCAGTGGGAATCCCTACATACAAACGCCCAATATTGATCAGCTGGCCACAGAAGGTATACGGTTTACCAACGCCTGTATTATGGGAGGGCATCACGGTGCCATTTGTGCACCCAGCCGGGCTATGTTGATGAGCGGTAAAAGCCTTTTCAGGGTCTATGACAAACTGGAAGGTGTTGAAACCATGCCAAAATTTTTCAGGGAACAAGGCTATGAAACCTTTGGCACCGGCAAATGGCATAACGAAAAGAGCGCTTTTGAAGCAGGCTTTTCTCAGGGTCAAAATGTTTTTCTGGGAGGTATGTGCGATCATTATAAAGTGCCATGTCGCGACATGGGAACGGATGGCCGTCTGCAGGAACCTGTAATTAAAGAGGGTTTTTCGACAGATCTGTTTTCCTCGGCCGCCATGGAATTCATTGCCAGTTACGCCCAATCAGACAGAAAAAATCCTTTTTTCTGCTATGTGTCTTATACGGCACCACATGACCCTTATTCCCCGCGCGAAGACTATATCGATCATTACCCGCCATTAGCTTTACCTTTACCGGGCAATTTTATGCCTTTACACCCTTTTGTTTTTGATGATCTCACCATACGCGATGAAAACCTGTCATCATGGCCCAGAACGGCTGAAGTGGTCAGAGCAGCCCTGGCCGATTATTACGGCTTAATTACCCATATGGATGCAGCCATCGGAAAAATTATTAATACGCTAAAAGATCAGGGATTATATGATAATACCATTATTGTCTACGCGGCTGATAATGGATTGGCCATAGGGAGCCATGGTCTGCTGGGTAAGCAAAATCTCTATGAACACAGCGCCAAAGTACCGCTGATCATTAAGGGAAGTAATATACAACCGGGCAGTACCTCCGAAGCATTGGTCTACCTGTATGACCTTTTTCCTACCCTGGCAGAAATGAGCGGGTTCTCGGCTCCTGAAGACATGGATGGTAAGAGCCTGCTTCAGGTATTAAAAGGCGAGTTGAATGGTGTTCGGTCATCGGTTTTTCATGCCTATCGACATACCGTAAGAGCGGTAAAATCTGATAAATGGAAGTTTATCCGCTACCCTGAAAGAGACCACCATCAGCTGTTTGATCTCGAAAATGATCCACTGGAATTGAATAATCTGGCTCCTAAAGATGAATATCAGAACAAAGTATCGGAAATGATGGATTTAATGAAAAAAGAGCAAGCCATCGCAGGTGATACCATTTCTTTAACGTCAGCAAAAACATTGCCTTTGGAATATGATCATAATAGCCTCATAAGAAAACCTGATCGCTGGCAACCTGAATACACCTTAAAAAAGTATTTTGAACAATAATAAATAATGATATGCATCGATTTACATTACTTTTTACCGCCACGCTATTTTTAATCTGTGGTATGGCTTTTGCCCAAAAACAATACGAAGCCAATTGGGAATCCATCAACAGTCGTCCGGTACCTCAATGGTTTAACGATGTGAAATTTGGTATTTTTATCCATTGGGGGGTGTATTCTGTTCCGGCATGGGCACCTGCCAGCGCGGATATAGGCATTTATGCCAAATATTCTGAGTGGTACTGGTGGCGAATTATGAATGCCAACGATAAGGCAGGGCAGCTCTTCAGAGAGTACCACAATCGCATGTATGGTGAAGATTTTCTGTACCAGGCCTTTGCACCACAATTTAAGGCAGAGCATTTTGATCCTGATCAATGGGCAGAGCTTTTTCAAAAGGCTGGAGCAAAATATGTAGTCCTCACATCAAAGCATCACGAAGGATTCACCCTTTGGCCCAGCGAGCAAAGCTGGAACTGGAACAGTGTTGATATTGGCCCAAACCGTGATTTATGCGGCGACCTGACTACATCGGTAAAAAATGCCGGACTCCATATGGGATTTTATTATTCATTATACGAATGGTTTAACCCTCTGTATCACAAGGATGTAGATGCTTATGTAGATCAGCATATGATTCCTCAGATGAAAGACCTGGTCAACCGTTACGAGCCTGATGTTGTATGGACTGACGGAGAATGGGATCATCCCAGTGAAACATGGAGAAGTACTGAGTTTCTGGCATGGTTGTATAATGAATCTCCTGTAAAAGAAAGGGTAGCGGTAAACGATCGATGGGGCAAAGAGTCGCGTGGAGCGCAGGGTGGTTTTTACACTACCGAATACGATTTGGTACATGATGGAGAGGGAATCGCCAATCCTGATCATCCCTGGGAAGAGTGCAGAGGGATTGGTACATCCTTTGGTTATAATCAATTAGAGACCCCCGAGCATTACATGAGCTCAGAAGCACTCATTCATCTTTTGATTGAAAAAGTGGCCAGTGGAGGTAATTTGCTTTTGGATGTCGGACCAACAGCAGATGGACATATTCCTGCCATACAGCAGCAGAGATTGCTCGACATAGGTAAATGGCTCGATGTAAACGGAGAAGCCATTTATGGAACCCGAAAATGGAATGGTGCTCAGCAAAACCAAACCCTGGACAATGTGTATTTTACCACTAAGGGTAAAGATTTGTATATTCATCTTACCAAATGGACAGGCAAAAATTTAAATATTGCCGAAGTGTCCAAAGCCCGGACAGTCGAATTGCTGGGTTCTACTGCCAGGATTAAATACAATGTTTCGGGTAACAAACTCAATATTACACCACCTTCAATCCATCCGGGTAATAGTCCTTGTGAACATGCCTGGGTATTTAAAATAACCAATGCATTACCCTGATGTATAAACGCAGGCTGCCACCGGTACTATTTGTGAGCTGTTGCTTCTTGATACTGTTTTCATGCCGTAAAGCAGAAAATGAAGGTGAGAGGACCTTGCAAAAACCCAATATTGTCATCATCAACGTAGATGATCTCGGCTGGAAGGACCTGGGTTATATGGGTAGCCCATATTATGAAACCCCAAATATTGACAAGCTGACAGGGGAAGGTATGGTTTTTTACCATGCCTATGCCCCGGCATCGAATTGTGCGCCCAGTCGTGCTGCCATGATCTCAGGCCTCAATACCCCTAAGCATGGCGTCTATACGGTCAGTAGTTCCGCAAGAGGAGATGAAAGAACCAGAAAACTTATACCTGTTGATAATCAAATCTTTTTGCCGGATTCTATTTACACCCTGCCGCAATTTATGAAGGATCAGGGCTATGTTACGGGAACTTTTGGCAAATGGCATATTACAAAAGATCCGAAAAAACAGGGCTTTGATGTCAACGTAGGTGGGAGCCATTTTGGACATCCGGGAAAAGATGGATACTTCAGCCCTTACAATATTGACAACATTGAGGATGGACCGGAAGGGGAATACCTTACCGACCGACTTACGCAGGAAGCCCTGAAATTCATAGAGCAAAACAAAGATACGACATTCTTTTTGTACATGCCTTTTTATTCCGTGCATACCCCTATAATGGGAAAGCCGGAACTTGTAAGCAAGTTTGAGCAAAAAGTAGGATCAGAAGGGCATGACAGGGCCGATTATGCTGCCATGATTGCTTCGGTAGATGAAAATGTGGGCAGACTGCTCAATGCGATTGAAGGCTTTGGCCTGAAAGACCGCACCTTATTGATTTTCACCTCAGATAATGGAGGCATTCGGGAAATTTCAAAACAAGATCCGCTCAGGGCCGGTAAAGGCTCATACTATGAAGGGGGCATCAGGGTGCCCATGATCATGCGCTGGCCCGGAAAAATAACGGCGGGAAGCCGTTCCGATTTTCCGGTAAGCCAAATGGATTTTTTTCCGACCCTTCACAAAATTCTAGAGCCAAACCAACCCCTGCCTGATAATTTTGATGGCATGGATTTACATCCTTTATTTCAGGAAAAAATTCAGGATGAGAGAACCCTGTTCTGGCACTTTCCGATTTATCTGGAAGCTTATGATCCAAAACAAGATGACGCTAAGGATCCGGTTTTCAGGACCCGACCCGGCTCAGTAATAAGGAAGGGTGAATGGAAGCTTCATCAGTATTTTGAAGATGGCGACCTGGAGCTGTATAACTTGTCGGACGACCCAGGCGAAAGAAATAATCTGGCAAGCATGATGCCGGAGAAGACAGAAGAACTGCTCAACACCCTGGTAGAATGGCGTACAAAGCACAATGCTCCCGTACCTGAAATGAATAACCCCGCTTATAATGCTGATTATGAAAAGACACTTATAAATAAAATAATGGAATGAAACTATTAATCTCTGTTCTGCTCACCCTGATGTTTTTGGGTAATGTATTGGCGCAGGATGGCAACCCTAACTACGACCAAAAGCTCGCAGATTTTTATGGGGCCGATGATTATGGTATGAAAATGTATGTTTTGGTAATCTTGAAATCGGGCTCTAGTGAAATTAAAGATGCAAAAACCATCAATGAATTGTTCAGAGGACATCTTGATAATATTAATATAATGGCTGAACAAGGTAAATTGTTGCTTGCCGGTCCTTTGGGTAAAAATGATGTATCATACAGAGGTATTTTTGTATTGAATACCGATCATACAGATACAGCCAGATTATGGTTGCAATCCGATCCGGCCATAAGAGAAAAATTACTGGAAACCGAATTGTTTAATTGGTATGGTTCCGCAGCGCTGGCATCCTATTTGGAAACAGCAGATAAAATATGGAAGATTAAGCCATAATAAAGATTAAAATCTTCAGCATTTATCCTACGACACACTTATATATGCCTATAAGCCGCTGCAGTTTTTAAGAAAGATAAATACCCCTATCCAAACCAGGCCTTTGATAAGAAAAAAGAAAAAACCACCTATACCGACCCTTTTAAGCCATAGCTTCCACCTGGCTTCACCAGTTTTGCCTTGTTCCATAGAAATTATTGATTTATGCGATACACAAATATACGCAAACTTTAAAAAAATCAAATTGTAAAAAATACACTTACGCGCTGGTAAATGTTTCGCAATATTCATACATTCGCTCATCCAAACTATATTTTTTAAACAGCTAAATCCTTAGGTAAAAATGAAGAATCCTCTTTCCCTCTTGCTATGTATCACACTGTATACTTTGCCTGCATTCAGTCAGCTTAAAATCAATGATAAAGAATATTTTGAAATGCAAGGCCTCAATGTGATGGTCTTTCAGGACATTTATCCCGAAGGGCATCAGGGTGGATTGGGAATCATTCAAAATGGAGTAAGGGTTGCCACCAATGGAGATATTCGTCTTGAGCACATCCCCGGGCAATGGGCGCCTATTCCCAAACAGGGAGAGCGCATTGTTGACAAAGACAATAATGAAATACGGGTTACGCTTACCTATCCCGATTCCAGCAAGCACTTAGTCGGTTTTAATCCTTTGGTTTACCCCGATCTTTACTTCAATTATACAGTTACAGTAAAGGCCGAAGGTAACGCCATCAGGATAAGCGTTGATCTGGACCGGCCTTTACCAGAGGCTTTTATTGGACAGGCAGGTTTTAATTTTGAGCTGTATCCGGTTGACTTGTTCGGCAAATCTTTTTTGATGGATGGGCAACCTGGTCAATTCCCGCGACAAGCCAACGGTCCGGTTACAAAAGATCATAAAGGTGAGGTACAGCCCATTCCATATGCGAGTGGAAAAATGCTGACCATAGCCCCGGAGTCGGATGCACAACGCATGGTTATTGAAAGCCTGGGGTCTGAATTACTGCTGTTTGATGGCCGCACCAATCATAACAATGGCTGGTTTGTAATACGCTCCCTCATACCTTCAGGCGCTACCAAAAATGCAATAGAATGGATTATTCGTCCACATGCCATACCTGGCTGGATACAAAACCCGGTCGTTCAGATCTCACAGGTAGGTTATCATCCCCGCCAAAGTAAAATTGCCCATGTCGAAACCGACCCCAACGATCCCAAAAGACCAGAAATGTTTTTGTATAAACTCGATCCATCGGGCAGACACAAAGTGGTTAAATATGCAAAACCTAGGGAGTGGGGTGATTTTCTCAGGTTTAAATATTTTCAGTTTGATTTCAGCGAAATCGTCGAAGAAGGCACCTACATGCTCGAATATGGTGACATTAAAACACATGCATTTTTAATTTCTGAAGAGGTTTTTGACCGGCATGTCTGGCAACCTACCCTTGAATATTTTCTGCCTGTGCAAATGTGCCACATGCGGGTGAATGAGAAATATAAAGTTTGGCACGACCTCTGTCATCAGGATGATGCCTTGATGGCACCCACAGACCTCAACCATTTCGATGGTTATGTGCAAGGATCTTCTACCCTCACAAAATACAAGCCGGGTGAGCATGTACATGGTCTCAACGTTGGAGGCTGGCACGATGCCGGTGATGATGACCTCAGGATTGAATCACAGGCCGGAGAGGTATACATAATGAGCCTGGCATGGGAGGCCTTTAAGGTTACCCATGATAATACCTATATCAGTCAGGAAGAAAAGCATGTAGAAATACATCAGCCCGATGGCAAGCCCGATCTGCTCCAGCAAATTGAACACGGACTGATATCCATAATAGGCGGATATAAAAGTTTAGGCAGGCTGTACCGAGGCATCATCAGTCCGACACTTGAGCAATACGTTATGGCAGGGGATGTGGCTGCCCAAACCGATAACCTGATCTACGATGCAGGCCTGCGCAAAGGTGAAAGGACTGCCACCCATTCATGGAAACCTGATGACAGATGGGTTTTTACAGAAGAGAATCCGGCAAGGGAATTCAGTGCCATCGCCTATATCGCTGCAGGTCATCGCGCTTTGAAAGGATTTAACGATGAACTTGCCCGGGAAACCATCACTGTGGCTGAAGAACTGTGGAAAGTTGAACGCACTTTAAATCCCAGGGCTTTGCATGCAAAGATTCATGCTGCCATTGAGTTGTACATCAGTACCGGAAAAAATGAATACCGGCAATTTATTTTGAACCATCAAAAAGAAATTGTAGATAACATTTCCAGCCTTGGCTGGGTGATCGGCAGGGTCATGCCATCTTTATCCAACAACCGGAGGTTTACCATAGCGGTACGGAATGCCGTAGCCCAACATGCCAAAAAGATAGCTGAAGAACAGAAAGAAACACCTTATGGCGTGCCTTACCGTCCACATATCTGGGGTGCAGGCTGGGGCATTCAGAAATTTGGTGTGGACCAATACTTTTTCCATACAGGCTTTCCAGACCTGGTTGACAAGTCATATATGATCAATGCCCTTAATTTTGTTTTGGGGGCACACCCAGGGGTCAATACAGCCTCTTTTGCCTCTGGTGTCGGCGCCCACAGCATGACCGTGGCCTATGGCTATAACCGAATGGATTACAGCTTTATTCCAGGTGGCGTAGTTTCAGGAACCGCGCTTATACGGCCCGATTTCCCGGAGCTGAAAATGTTTCCATATCTATGGCAGCAGTCAGAATACGTAATGGGTGGTGGCGCATCTAACTTTATGTTTCTGGTATTAGCGGCACAGCAACTTTTAAAGGAGTAAGGGAAAATGCTGCTTAGCATCAACATGTAGCTGTGAAGTATGGGTTTTTTAATCTGTAATGGTCAAACAGGTCGAAGCTAATGGAAAGCTCACAGCTGCATGTTTATTTGGTGAGTTGTATATTCTTTTAGTATAGTCAGTTGAGACAGACTGAGATTTTGTTTTTTTAAAAGCCCGAAGGTTTTTTATGTGAAAGACATTGAATGGCAGGGCCAACCTTTATGGTTTTAAAAAGGTATATTCAAGATTGATGACTTCTTTGTGGTCAAATGAGAGTAATGTATATTGAGTCCCGAAAGCATGTAATCAAAGGGTTATTTTTTCGATTTTTTTAAAATCCAAATATTTATAATTTAATTTTTTCGGATATTTTTGAAATAAATCTATACATTTCTCATGACAATCAGGTACCTGTTTTATGTAGTTTCAATTGCCATATTGTCTTCTTGTTCAGATACTACAACAATCTGGCAAATCGGGAATAAGGATGCTTCTCCCCATGAATTTGCATTGGCTCCGGAAGGTTTTACGCTTTTTCTGGAAAATGATTTTGGATATGAAGATAAGTTTTTTCTGATAAATCATTCTGAAACGAAAAACGATTTTCCTTATGTCCTGCCTGGTCCTGCCGATACCTGGGGAGGAACCTGGGGCACGGCAGGATTGAGGACAAATGAAATAAATATTCTTTTTGGAGTTAAAGATAAAATACCCCCTGGTCAATATAGATTAACTATTGAGCTTACAGATTTTGCAAAGAAATTTCTGCCTCTTGTAAAAGTCTCTTTTAATGGCCGCAGCCTGAAGTATCAACTGGAGGCTGAAGGATATGACCTGAAAAAGCAAAATAAGCCCACTTTAACAGAGGATTTTGTAGATACGACTGCTTTAAAGGGCAATTATGCTAATGCAACACCTTTGACTCTCGAAATGATTATAACCCATGAAGATTTAAGACCTGGTGGTAATCATATTACTATTATGGTGCTGGAGGGAGCATGGATTATGTTTGATCAGATAAGGCTGGAAGGACCGTCATTGAAGTTGGTGAAACCTGAACAGGCTTTTATCAGAAATGTACAACCGGCAGATTATGAATTGCAGATGAATGGACTGTCTTTTCAGCCATTACTCGTTGATGTTGAACATTTGAATGGAATTCCTGAGCTCAGTGTTTATCTGGATGGAAAGGAAATTTTCAAAGAGAATATTGAAGAAGGCAGGTATCAATTCGAAGTACCCATGCCATCAGTAGAAAAGAATACCATAAGTAATTATGAGGTCAGGCTAGGAAGTGAAATTGTTGAGAAAGGGAAAGTTTCACGCAATAAAATGGAACGACAGACTTTCGCAGATTATGTAGATACCCGTATTGGCAGCGGACACTCGCGCTGGATGATCGCCCCGGGCCCCTGGATGCCTTTCAGCATGGTTAAAATTAGTCCTGATAATCAGGATTCAGGATGGCAGGCAGGATATCAGCCTTCATTTGAAAGCATTGGCACATTCAGTCATATTCATGAATGGACAATGGCTGGATTGGGAATTTTCGCAAGCAATGGAGAACTAAAAACAAAAACAGGTAATGAATTGGACCCATCATCAGGTTATCGATCAACCATTGATAAGAACACTGAGGAGGCTCCTATCGGATATTATAAGGCTCATTTATTGGATTATGACATAAAAGCAGAACTAACTGCCACTACACGATGCGCTTTGACCCGTTTTACCTTTCCTGATAATCGTGATAGTGCAAGAATTTTAGTTGACTTACAGATTCCGGCAGAGTATGATTACATCTTAAAAGAAGCTTATATCAAAAAAACAAATGATAATAGAATTGAGGGTTACGCGCATCAGTATTCACAAAATGTATGGTCCAAAGATGCAGATCAGGATTATACCTTGCATTTTGTTCTGGAATTTGATCGACCGATAAAAAGAATGGGTTATTGGATAAATGGCGAAGTAAGCTATGGTGATGTTCTTTCCGAAAAAGATGTAGACGATGCCGGAGCATTCCTCGAATTCGATACCAGATCAACTCCAGTTGTACAGGTTCGCGCAGGAATTTCAATGGTAAGCATTGAAAATGCCGCTTTAAATCTTAATACAGAATTATCAGAGCCTTTTGGATGGGATTTTGAAGCCGTAAGGGAAAATCAGAAAGGAATATGGAATGAATATTTTGATCGCATTAAAATTTATTCCTCAAACAGGCTGGAAAAAATCCGTTTTTACAATGCTGTATACAGGTCAATTTGCAGTCGCAATACCTGGAGTGATGTAAATGGCGAGTGGATTGGCACAGACGGAGCCCTCCAAAAGCTGAAAGATCCGGATCATGTGGCGCTGGGTTGCGATGCTTTCTGGAATACATTCTGGAATTTAAACCAGCTGTGGAATTTAGCATATCCCGAATGGAGTAGTCGTTGGGTTAATTCACAGCTTGCCATGTATGATGCTTACGGATGGCTTGCAAAAGGCCCGGCAGGCATGAATTACATTCCGGTGATGGTGGCAGAGCACGAAATCCCTTTAATTGTCGGAGCCTACCAAATGGGTATCAGGGATTTTGATGCAAAGAAGGCACTTGAAGCTGCTGTTAAAATGCAAACTACACCCGCTAGAAAAATTCATAATGGTTATGCCGGAAACAGGGACTTGAAAACATACCTTAAACATGGGTATGTTCCATATGACAAAGGCCGTTTTTCTAATACCATGGAATATTCGTTTGATGATTGGACGGTTGGGCAATTCGCCAGGGCATTGGGAGATAATTCCTTATACGAACGCTTTAATGATAGAGGTTATTGGTGGAAAAATGTGATGTCTGATTCGGGGTATGCACAGATGCGGGATAGTAAGGGTACATGGCATGAAAATTTCGATCCTTTTAAATCTGGAGCAAACCATCATTATGTTGAGGGGAATGCCTGGCAATTGACTTTTTTTGTCCCCCAGGATGTACCTGAACTTGTTGCGACAATTGGTAAGGATCGTTTTATAGACCGCCTGGAATGGGGCTTTGAACAAAGTGACCCCTGGCGGTTTAACGGGATGAACGACCAATACTGGGACTACCCCGTTGTGCAGGGAAACCAGCAATCTATGCATTTTGCTTTTCTTTTCAACTGGGCCGGAAAGCCATGGTCAACCCAGAAATGGAGCCGTGCTATTATGGATCGATATTATGGTTATGGAATCAATAACGCTTACCTGGGTGATGAAGACCAGGGACAAATGAGTGCATGGTTCGTTATGTCTGCCATCGGCCTTTTTCAAACAGATGGAGGCACGAGTATTGAACCTGTTTACGAATTGGGTAGCCCTCTTTTTGAGAAAATTGAAATCGATCTGGGCAACCAATACGGCCGCGGTGAAACATTTTCCATTATTGCGAAAAATAACAGCAGGTCAAATAAATACATACAAAGCGCCACCCTCAATGGGAAAATACTCAATTCATTTAAATTTCCTGCCAGTGAACTTTTAAAAGGAGGCAGTTTAGTGCTGGAAATGGGCAAATATCCGAATGAAAATTGGGGTAAAGAGGCTGCTGAATAGGTATGCATCAATAATGTAAATTCAGGAAATTAAAACTGAATAAATTTCAAAGTACGCAAATCGCGATTTTATAACAGATTACATATATTTATAAAAAAAACCTTTTTTAATGAACAGATACACTTTTTTTACCTGCATCATCCTGAAGTGTATGCAATTGAGTTTTTCCGGGCTTTCGGCACAATCCGATGGAGCATCCACTTGGCCTTTTGAAATCCAAACCATTCATAAGCCAGGAACTTACTGGTGGGTACCCGGCAGCGCTTTTGACTCAGCAGGTATTGACTGGAATCTTGAACAAATGCACAAGGCAGGAATAGGAACGGCACACATAATTCCTATCTATGGCGCCAGGGGCTACGAAGATCGTTACATACAATATCTCAGCAAGGAATGGATGGATATGCTGCACTATGCCGCTCATAAAACAGACGAACTGGGCATGCAGCTCGATATGACAACAGGTACCGGTTGGTGCTTCGGTGGTCCGGACTTACCCCATCCCTTTCAGGATATGCGGATCCAATGGAATCCATTGGCAAAGGACATAAGCTTTGACAGCATTCGCGGCGTGCGAATGGTAAAAAGACCCGCTCCGGGTGGTGAAGGAGCTATGCTCAATTCCTTTTCACCGGAGGCCATGGAGCATTACCTCAAGAGATTTGACAGCGCCTTTGCACAATATTCAGGCAAATTACCACGGGCCCAATATCATGATTCTTATGAGTATTCAGGCAACTGGAGTCCTGATTTATACAGACAATTTAAAAGCCGGAGAGGCTATTCCCTTGAAGACAATCTAAGCTTTCTTTTCGAAGATCATGAAGGGAACCAGACTGACAAGCAAAAGCGTATAAAATACGACTATCGCAGGACCCTGGCTGAATTGCATCTCGAATACATTCAAAAATGGTCTGCCTGGTCGTCTTCCCGCGGTATGCTCACCCGCAATCAGGCCCATGGATCACCGGCCAACCTGCTCGATGTATATGCTGCTGCTGATATCCCTGAAATAGAAATGTTTGGTTCCCCTACATTCCCAATCCCGGGTTTTCGGCATGAAGATCCTTTTGTTAGAAAAGGAGACAATAATCCCATTGTGATGAAAATGGCTGCCTCCGCTGCTCATATCATGAAGCCCGAAGGTCGCCAGTGGGTAACATCTGAGAGCTTTACATGGCTCCGTGAAAACTGGCATGGCAACCTGGCTCAGATGAAATTATCAGCAGATCTGTTTTTCCTGGCCGGCGTCAATCATATGTTTTACCACGGAAATTGTTATTCACCGCCCGATGTGGAATGGCCCGGTTGGTTTTTTTATGCCAGTACCAAAGCAGATCCCCGCAACAGCATCTGGCGTGACATACCCGCTTTGAATGCCTATATAGCCCGGTGTCAGTCTATGCTGCAGGCAGGGCGACATGATAACGACCTGCTGGTATACTGGCCAATTCACGACTTGTGGATGGCCTCTGAGGGACTGCGGCAAAACCTTACCGTACATGATTATACCTTTATTAAAAGCCAATCAATAGGCAGGGTAGCCACTTCCCTTCAGGAAAAGGGTTATTCCTTCGACCTTATTTCTGATGACATGATCAAAAAGCTTAAAGTCTCCAATGGCCGTATTACAGCCCCCGGTGGCACTTATAAAGCAGTGGTCGTTCCGGAAGCTTTGTATATGCCAGCCGAAACACTGGCCCGCCTTGCAGCATTGGCAGAAGCAGGCATCCCCGTAGTTTTTGAATCACAACTGCCAATTGACGTGCCGGGAATGAGCCAGCTTAAAGCGCATAGAAAGCAATTTTCAAAAGCTATGAAAAAGGCCTCTAAAAGGCTCGCTGTTGACGTTCAACCGGCTATTTGGCTTGAAAATAATGGCGTCACCCGGGAAGAAATGACAGACATGGGCCTGCACTTTATCCGCAGAATGATCGATGACGCACACTGGTATTTCATTGCCAATAATTCAGAAAAGGACATAGATCAATGGGTTCCTCTCACTATTTCCGGGACTCAGGTACACGGCTACGACCCGATGAATGGTAAGGCATATAACTTAATTTCAAAAGAGAACCCAGGTGGAACTATGGTGTATCTCCAAATACCTGCCGGTGCATCTGTGATCATTCAGGTAGGTAAGCAAAATAATCGAAAGAACATTTTTCCTTATGAAAAAGCTGATAATGCAGGAATACCGCTCAAGGGTACATGGAATATCAGGTTTGTGGAAGGCGGCCCCGTACTACTCGCTGCCTACAGTACCGAAAAACTCGAGAGCTGGACAATGGCTGAAGATACTATGGCGCAGGCTTACGCTGGTACTGCCCTGTACACCCTGGAATTTGATAAACTGGTTAATAGCGATGCTGATGGCTGGCTTTTCCTCGGTGATGTTCGCGAAAGTGCCAGGGCTAGGCTTAACGGACATGACCTGGGTACTCTGATTTCCCTGCCCTTTAAAGTAAGAATACCTTCCAGCCTGTGGCAGGAAAAGAATCGCCTGGAAATAGAGGTTACCAACCTTTCTGCCAACCGGATCAGATACCTCGAAAGGATGCAGGTTCCATGGAAAATCATGCATGACGCTAATATCGTAACCATTCATTATGATCCTGTGTACACTGCCGGAGAATGGCCTGTATTACCTTCAGGTTTACTTGGACCTGTTGAATGGGTACCCGTAAAATCCTTTCTGCCGGAGTAAAAACTTTTGTATATCAATATATTAAAAATGCAAAGTGCCTAACTAATTGACTACTTGTGAAAAAGGGAAGAGAGCCGCTCAGTTTTGATACTTCGTATTTCTCTAAAATGGGGGAGGCCGCCAGGCAAATGCCAGCCGCTGAAAAATTCCGTTTTATTTATGAAAACAATCTCTGGAAAGGTGAGGCGTCTCTTTCAGGTCAGGGGTCAGATGGTATTCAAACACAGGTACTTCAAAAGGAGTTGCCCGGGGTTCTGAAAAAATACAGCGTACAAAGCCTTCTTGACCTTCCTTGTGGTGATTTTCAATGGATGCGAAACATTGATCTGGAGCAGGTGCAATATATTGGTGCAGATATCATAGAAGATTTGATATTGAAAAACAGGGAAAGTTTCCAAAACCGGCAAAGACAGTTTCTAAAACTCGATCTTTTACAAGATCCTTTGCCAAAAGCCGATCTGGTTTTTTGTCGCGATTGCTGGGTTCACTTTTCCTTTGAGGATATTTTCAAGTCGATAAAAAATATCCAGGCATCTGGGATCTCTTATTTGTTTACCACTACTTTTACCGAATGCAGGTCGAATGATGACATCGTAACCGGCGACTGGCGCATCCTCAACCTGCAGTTGGCCCCTTTTCATTTTCCCCCTCCTTTGTTGCTTTTGAATGAACAATGTACAGAAGCCGGTGGAACCTATGCTGACAAAAGTATGGGGTTATGGAAGCTGCCAGTACTGTAATGGTGGTTTTCGAATTTTTTACAATAACTTTTTACAGACATGGAATCAGGTCCCTTTTCCTTCCAGATATCTTTTGACCCTTTCACCCACCCTTGCCAGAAAATCCGTCAAATCTTCTCCTTCATTTATGGGTATGGTTTCAAGTCCGAGTGCAAATTGATCTATAAGCGCCTGGTTCTTTTTGAAGTTGTAGGCCAGGAGGGAAGCATCTTTGGTTTCCCAATATTCGCCATCATCCAAAACAGCAAATACCTGAAAGTATTTATTTGCCAGATATTCAAATATATGTACCAACTGGATATGTAAAGCCGGACTTGCAAATTGGGTTTTTACAAACAATTGCGTCCGTAAATTGTGTAAATTGTTAATTTCGTCATAGTCTTCTTCGTCAACAAATACCGGATTAATCAATTGGCCTTTGACATCAAATAAAAGGAAAACGGCATCACATTTTGGTGGTTGAAAAACGATACCTCGCAAATTGCCATTTTCGCCATTAGAGGGCTCTTTCGAATCCAGGAAATCGAATTTCCAATCGTAATTACCTGCAATTTCGGCAATATCTTCCAGAAGCGGGTTTATAAGCTCAGTTGACTTCAATTGTCCTGAATAGTGAATAGTCAGTCCCATGCAATTCAGCGTATTTATATAAATTCCATCCTTAATATATGGGCTTCCCACGACAAAAGAAAATAATGCCTCCCTCTGCCATCCATTTTTTGATGTCTTTTTGTTGCGCATTACTGACAATGTATTCCTGTGCCATGCCTGTGGAGGTAAAGCCCAATATAATTTTCATTTACACCGACGATCAGGCTTATTGGACTACCGGAAACTCCGGCAATCTTCAGGCACATACACCCAATACCGACAAACTGGCTGCTGAAGCTGCTGTTTTTACCAATTCCTTTGTCACAACTCCGGTTTGCAGTCCGGCCAGGGCTGCTTTAATGACTGGTCGCTATGCCAGTGAATGGGGAATTTACGACTTTATCCCTCAGGCAGGGCATCGTTTATTTGATGAAGGCGGCAATATTGGTCTCGATACCGCTTCCATTACTTTTTCAGAGGCAATGAAAGGCCAGGGTTATTATACCGGACTCATCGGCAAATGGCACCTTGGCGACTGGACTACCGACCCTGCGCAAATATACCATCCCTTAAACCATGGCTTTGATTATTTTATGGGACTTACCGGAGGAGGCGTGAGTCCGGTGGATCCCATTCTGGAAAAAGACAGACTGATTCAGCCTTTCAAAGGCCTTACCGTAGATATAATAACTGATGAGGCGATTGAATTTTTACAAAATACAGTCACACAGCAGCCTTTTTTATTATGTATAAACTATCGTGAGCCTCATACCAAATGGCTGCCCGTGGCGGATGAGGACTGGGCACATTTTGAAAACCTTGACATTCAGCTGCCGCATCCCGATTTTCCCGACCTCGATACAGAGAAGGCCAAACGAAGGATGAAGGAATACCTTGCCAGTGTAAGTGGTGTTGACAGAAGCCTCGGGCGAATTATGAATACATTGCAGGATCTTAATATACAGGGCAATACCATTGTGATTTATTCTTCCGACAATGGTTACAATATGGGTCATAATGGCATTGAACACAAAGGGAATGGATGGTGGATTACCAACAAAATTCCTCCAGCCACAGAAAACCTGGCTGCCAATTCGAGGCCCAATATGTACGATCATTCACTGCGTGTCCCTGTGATTATCAAATGGCCGGGGGTAACCTCGCCAGGTCAGGTCATTCACGAGACCATGAGTTCGGTTGACTGGTTTCCCACCTTGCTTGATATGGTGGGTTGCCCATTGCCAGCAGATATTACGCTCAGGGGCAGGAGTGTGGTGCCATTGCTGACGGGAAATCTCAATCAGGTTTGGGACAACGATTTCTATGGAGAGTATAGCATGATCCATTACAGCCGTGCGTATTTGCGTTGTTATCGAACGCCGGAATGGAAACTGGTCAAAGATTTTCTCGACCCGAAAAGGGATGAATTGTATCATCTTGCTGTAGATCCGGAGGAAATGAACAACCTTATTGAAGATACTAAAGAAGAAATTGAAATGGTGAAGGAACTGCTTACCATAAAAATGCTGTCGAAAATGCGTGAAATCGGTGACTCTTTGTATAATGAATATGAACCACCGAAATAGATAATGATTTTTTAATGAATATAAAAAACCTGTTATGAGAAACCAAGCCAATACTGTTTTTTTAGCTATACTCGCTATTGTATGTTTACAAACGTGTACTCCAAAAACGGAAATTCAACAAGAGAGCGATGGCGATTTTACCATTGTGAAGTACAATAATAAGGGAGCGGTAGCAGATTTGGGTGTTGGCCTGTGGGCATGGCCACTTCCGGTAGATTTTGATGGTGATGGCGACATGGATCTGTTGGTGTCATGTCCTGATAAACCCTTCAATGGCATTTATTTTTTTGAAAATGTATCCGGAGAGGATTTTCCGGTTTTTGCGCCACCGGTACGGCTCACCGATGCCATCAGAAATATACAGGTATCGCATGTACAAGGTGAGGCCAGGTTTTTAATCCCCGGTGCAGAGCTTGCCGATTTTACCCGGCAGTTAGGCGCAGATACCCTTCATCTTTTTCCCGTAGATTCTATTCTAAAAGATTTTAGCAGGAACCCCCGTTTTAATCAGTGGAAAATGGTAGATTATGATGGAGATGGTGATCTTGATATAGTGGTTGGGGTTGATGACTGGAGTGATTACGGATGGGATAATGCCTTTGATGCTCAAGGCAACTGGTACAAAGGCCCCTTACATGGATATCTTTACCTGGTTGAAAATGTAGACGGCACATATAAAAATAGGGGAAGGATCAAGGCGGGAGGGAAGGACATCGATGTATTTGGTGCTCCCTCACCCAATTTTGCGGATTTCGATGGCGATGGCGACTATGATATCATCTGTGGTGAGTTTCTCGATAAACTTACCTGGTTTGAAAATACAGGAACCCGGGCAAACCCTGTTTATGCACCTGGCAGATTCCTTGAAAATGATGGTGGAATCATTAAAATGGATTTGCAAATGATCGTGCCGGTTTCGGTTGACTGGGATGGCGATGGACATACAGACCTGGTGGTGGGTGATGAAGATGGAAGGGTTGCTTTAATCAGAAATACTGGTAAGGTAAAAAACCGGATGCCGGTATTTGAAAGCCCGGTTTATTTCCAGCAGGAAGCCGATAATCTTAAATTTGGCGCCCTGGCTACTCCGGTCGCTTATGACTGGGATAATGATGGTGATCTTGATCTTATCAGTGGCAATTCAGCAGGCTATTTTGCCTTTATTGAAAACCTCGATGGGGGCAATCCACCCACCTGGGCCAACCCGGTACTCTTAGAAGCTGGTGGAGAAACCATCCGAATACAGGCAGGAGACAATGGCTCCATTCAGGGACCCGCAGAAGCCAAATGGGGTTATACAGTTTTGTCCGTTGCCGATTGGGATGGAGACGGACTACCCGATATTATTTTCAATTCCATATGGGGAAAAATCGAATGGTTTAAAAATATTGGAGAAATAGGTAAACCCGTTCTGGATAAAGCGAGGCCTGTAAAGGCAAGATGGCCCAATGGCGAAATACCCAGACCCGCCTGGAACTGGTGGTACCCGGAAAAAGATGAACTGGTAACCCAATGGCGTACCTGTCCTTTTGTGATTGACTGGAATGAAGATGGACTCATGGATATTATTATGCTCGACCATGAAGGTTACCTGGCCTTTTATGAAAGAATTGAAGAAGATGGCGAATTATACCTTTTGCCCGGCAAGCGCATTTTCTATGGTGTGAATGCTTCAGGATTTGAGGGGCCCAACCGCATGAGTGTGGATGAGCCTGGATTATTGAGACTCAATACACGGGAGGCCGGTGGAAGTGGACGCAGGAAATTTCTTTTAACAGACTGGGATGGTGACGGCGACCTCGATTTACTGATCAATAGCGTGAATATTTCACTTTTTGAAAATATTGGTGAAAAAGATGGATTGGTGCAAATGGAGTATAAAGGCCAACTCTCAGATAAAATACTGGCAGGCCATACTACTAGTCCGACCCTGGTAGACTGGAATAAAAATGGAATATGGGATCTATTGGTCGGTGCTGAAGATGGCCATTTCTATCACCTGAGCCGGTGAAAAGAAAGAATTTTATTGCCAGAAACCTTGAAATCAGCCCAACCTATGGCAATGGAGTATTTCATTTTTACTATTTATTGTATTATATCCTTTGCTTTGTAAAAATTTTTGCAAATCATTAATGTTATGGCTTTTAACCCAATTATGTACCTCAATGGTTAAGTACTTGATCTTTGCAAAGATTTCGTCAGGACAATTATACAAAATGTCAAATTCAGCCCCTTCACAATCGAGTTTAACTAAGTCGACGGTGTCAAGTTGATATTTTTTAAAAATATCAGCAAGGGATATGGCCTGTACTTCTAATAAAGCGTCGGTGTTTTTTCTTTCAAATACAGAAGCGCCCGTTGTATAGAGGTCATTGTCGACATAGCTCATTGTAAGTGTCGTTTGATGACCAAATACAGCATTCTCATCAATGGTGAGATCATATTTGGGGTTTAACGCTGCATGCTTATGTAGTAAAGTAAGGTTTTTGCTTATTGGCTCAAATGCAATAATTCTTGAATTTGGAAATTTTGAAAAAGCATACAGTGAGAAATAACCAACATTGGCTCCTGCATCAATAATTACAGGGGATTTGGAGCTATAATCGCCCAATTTGTACACCTGCCGCAGAAAGACTTCATCAAAAGTGGCCATCATGCCCGGAGGTAATTCAAGGGAGATATCATCTTTCATTTCCGGATAGAAAATGTCACATTTATCAGATCCTTTATTCTTGATCTTATAGTAATATTTCCAGAAAGAAAACCAGTTATTGATATTTCTGACTGAGCTTAGGTAACGGTTCATGAATCGCTTGGTCGTACATTCACTATGTACAATTCGTTTAACGTGTAAAGTATAATTTTTCTGTTATAGTGTAAACACACAAGTCGACAGTGTGTTTTTTATATTTTAAACTTTGAGTTCAATTGAATTTACTAATTTTGCAATTCACAAATAATTTATCACGAAATGACAACTGAACAATTCAGAGATATAAAGGCCCGCGTTAATGCCTTGAGGAGGTACCTTTGACTACGACAAGAAAAAATCTGAAATAGAAGAAGCGGAACAAATTTCTGCCCAACCCGGTTTTTGGGACGATCCTCAGGAGGCTGAGAAAGTTATGAAAACCATCCGAACCAAAAAGGCCTGGACAGACGCGTATGAAGAAGTGCAGACGCTATTTGAGGACATGGAAGCGCTGAATGAGTTTTATGAAGCCGGAGATGTCGAGGACGATGAAATGGACAGGGAATACGCTAAAGTTGCCAGGGCCGTTGAAAATCTGGAACTTAAAAAGATGCTGAGTGGTGAGGAGGATCAGCTCAATGCCATTATGGAAATTAATCCGGGGGCAGGAGGTACAGAAAGTCAGGATTGGGCAGAAATGCTTATGCGTATGTATGTAATGTGGGGTCAGGGCAATGGTTTTAAAGTAAAAGAACTGAGCTATCAACCCGGTGATACAGCAGGCATTAAGTCAGCATCCCTTGAATTTGATGGCAAGTTTGCCTATGGTATGCTTCAATCTGAAATAGGCGTGCACAGACTGGTGCGTATTTCACCTTTTGATAGTGGAGGAAGAAGGCACACATCCTTTGCTTCGGTTTATGTGTATCCTGTTGTAGATGATACGATAAAAATTGACATCAATCCTGCTGACCTGAGCTGGGACACCTTTAGATCGAGTGGCGCTGGTGGTCAGAATGTAAACAAAGTTGAAACCGCTGTAAGGGTGAGACACGCTCCTTCAGGCCTGGTAGTAGAGTGCCAGGTGACAAGATCGCAAGGCCAAAACCGTGAAAAAGCGCTGGAAATGCTTAAGTCTAAACTCTACCAAATTGAACTGGATAAACGCAATGCCAAAAGAGCTGAAGTTGAAAACAGCAAACTCAGGGTGGATTTCGGTTCACAAATCAGAAATTATGTGCTCCATCCTTATAAACTTATAAAAGATAATCGTACCGGCGTCGAAAGAACAGATGTTCAAAATGTACTGGATGGCGACCTGGATGATTATATGAAGGCATTTCTGATGCAGCAGGAACCTGCTGAATGATGTAATTGAAATGACTGAAAACGTTTGCATTTTTAGTCATTTCTTTTGTACTTTGGTTTTTGATATCCAATTTTGGATTTATCGTATTTTTTCTTCTATTCAAAATCACGTATTATGACACTAGATAACAGATATGCACTGGGCCCTGAAGATGTAAAAACATTTGATACCGCCCGTTTGCGCAAGGAATTTCTGATCGGCCAACTTATGATTCCAGGGCAGGTAAAAGGTGCCTATTCCCATTATGACCGTATGATATCGCTCGGTATAGTGCCGGAGGCTTATGCCATCCAGTTACCCGCTTTTGAAGATTTTACCAAGCAGGATTATTTTCTAAGTCGCAGGGAAATTGGCATAATAAACACCGGAGGAAAGGGCAGCATCATTGCTGATGGTCAGGAATATGAAATGGCCAACAAAGATTGTCTGTATATTGGCAAGGGCGTAAAAGAGGTTTCTTTTAAAAGTGCAGATGCATCACAACCGGCCAGGTATTTTGCATGCAGTGCTCCGGCGCATCAGAGCTATCCTATAGCGAAGGCCTCAAAGTCAGAAGCCAATCCGCTGGAGATGGGTTCTCCGGTTACCAGCAATGAACGCACCATCTATCAGTATATCCACCTCAAAGGCATACAAAGCTGTCAATTGGTGATGGGATTTACTGAATTGAAAAAGGGAAGCGTATGGAATAGTTTTCCTCCCCACACCCACGACCGCCGTATGGAGGTGTATTTCTATTTTGACCTACCTGAAAATCAAAAGGTGTGTCACATTATGGGACAACCGGAAGAGACGCGTCATATTTTCATGAGCAATGAGGAGGCAGTAATTTCCCCCAATTGGTCTATGCATTGTGGTGCAGGCACTACCAATTATTCTTTCATATGGGCTATGGCGGGTGAGAATATGGAATTTACCGATATGGATCCGGTTACAATGGACGTCATTAAATAATCAAAACTATGTCGATTTCACTATTTGATCTTACAGGAAAAATCGCATTGGTTACAGGCGGCTCACATGGTCTGGGTATGGCGGTAGCCATTGGCCTGGGTAAGGCAGGCGCTAAAGTTGTAATCAATGGCACCTCTCAGGAAAGACTTGAAAAGGCCAAAGCAGATTATAAAGCAGAAGGACTTGATGTAGAGGTATATCGTTTTGATGTCACTAAAGAGCAGGAAGTTATAAATAGCCTTGACGCCATTGAAAAAGAGGTAGGCCCCATAGACATATTGGTTAATAATGCAGGAATTATCAAAAGAATTCCAATGGTGGATATGCCGGTAGAAGAATGGCAGCAGGTGATTGATGTAGATCTTACAGCGCCATTTATTGTATCGAGGCATCTGGCCAAGCGCCTGATTGCCCGTAAATCGGGAGGTAAAATCATCAATATGTGCTCGATGATGAGTGAGTTGGGTCGAAATACTGTCGGTGCTTATGCAGCTGCAAAAGGCGGTTTGAAGATGCTGACTAAAAATATGGCTACTGAATGGGCGAGGTTCAATATTCAGGTCAATGGTATTGGTCCGGGTTATTTTGCCACCAGTCAAACGGCCCCTATAAGGGTAGATGGCCACCCATTTAATGATTTTATCATTCAGCGCACCCCTGCCGGTAAATGGGGTGATCCCTCAGACCTGGCAGGTGCAGCCATTTTCCTGTCTTCAAAGGCTTCTGATTTTGTAAATGGTCATATCCTGTATGTCGATGGTGGCATTCTGGCGACCATTGGAAAGCCATCGAATGAGGCTTAAAAAAATAAAAAAAAGCTGCTTAAAATTTTTCTAAGCAGCTTTTTTTAATCCATTTCTATCAGTCACAATTCATATCCTGAAAACTTCCATTCCAGCAGCCACTCCAGGCACCCTCTTTTTGAATGCTACCCTCTTTGGTATTGCTGTTCCAGCGTATTGTATATTTTTCATTTTTGTCGGCAGCAAATATAATGTAATATGCATCGAATGGGGCTTCCGAGGTTTTACCATATTCTATATAATTGCCCTTGAAAGCATTATTTACATATTTCTGCTGTAGTACATCGAACCTTTGGTTGGCTACATATGTATGCTTCAATGAAAAAATATCTTGTTTATCATAGGTCCAGTCTACTTTTATTGCTGGTTGTACACTAAGTGAAATATTTTGAATGACAGGATGGTTGATTACCCACCAACCACCGCGCCTGCCATAGTGTGATTTACCGTGAAACCATAAGATATTCTCCAGAAGCGGATTGCCAGATTTGCTTATATACATTTGCCATTTTACTGAATCACTTTCAATTTCACCGGTCAGCTTTGCTGAATAACTGTCGGATCCCAATGCTACATTATACTGCCATATCCAGGCTTGTTCATCATCACTCCATGACGCCTGATGGTCGAAGGCTTTTTCAAAAGCGGCAACCGGCAAAGCAGTATGTATGGCAGCTACTCCTGACCAGAATCCCAAATGTAATGCAGCCACCGCAAAATACAAGGATCCATTTTCAACCCTTCCACCGGAACTAGCGGAAGTGCCCATTTCATAATCCATGCTCATCGAACTTTTAGGAGGGAGGTCAAGCCTGGGATTTTCTTTGTCAGATGAACAGGAGAATTGTAAAAACAAGATAATGGCAGCCAGAAAAAAGCCACTGAGTTTTTTTGCAATAAGTCCCATAGTAATTTTTTGATTTGGTTAATAGCGCAATTTAAGCCAATAATTGTGCCATATACATTTCGGATTTCAATTAGTTTGTACAATGTAAGTATTGTACTTCAATTGCCTAATACTGCCTTAAAGAGCATTTGTCTTTTTTGGCTTTAAATGCTTACAAAGCTTCCAATATACCTAAGTTCATCATTAACTGTTTTTCGAATTACGAAAATTTTAATATTTTAATTTTGCAAAATATTAAAGTAATTATTTATTTTCGTCTTTTCGACTCCTTACAAGGATTGTAAAAAATACCTGCCTCTATGGAATTACGCTTATTAAATTATGCAGTTGAGAAAAAGGATTTGGAGATTTGGAGTGCCTTTGTACAAGGAGATAAGGAAGCTTTTGCAGTTATTTATCGAAATAGTGTAAAAAACCTGTACAATTATGGCATGAAAGTATCGGACAATTCTGAGCTTGTTGAAGAAGCCATTCAGGATTTATTTGTCGAATTATGGGAACGTCGCGAGAGATTGTCGCTAACCGATAACATCAACTTTTATCTCTTAAAGGCATTGCGATTTAAAATCATAAGGCTTGCTGAAAATGAAAAAAGGAGGGTAACACAGTTAAACTCGATAAAAGCTACTTATTTGTGCGAGCATGTACTGCCATTTGAAGAAATCCTGATTCGGGAGCAACTGGGTGAAGAAAGAAAGATGAAGTTATTTACGGCCCTTGCAAAACTTCCCGCAAGGCAAAAGGAAGTACTGCATCTATTATTCTTCGAAAAATACAGTTACGAAGAGATTTCGAAAATAATGGATTTAAACCTTCGGTCAGTATACACGCTTGCCTGGAAATCCATTGCCACTTTGAAGAAAAATATTCTTTGCATAGTATTTACCATCGCATCCTGGGTATTCTGAATAACTAAAGAATTAGCCTGAGTTTTATTATGTTTCCAACTTATAACAATGGCCTGTTTATGGCCTTTCTTCTGGCATCAGGGATATTGATTTCCATGCCTGTAATCTCGCAGGAACCCTCATGGAGGGAAACATCGTCCCAGGGTACGCTCACATCGAGGTTTTTAATGGCACCCCGGGTTGTTAAATGGAAGTCACATCCAGAACCCTTTATCAATAACCCGGCATACTTGCTTGAGCCAGCCACCGGACAGGCCGTCCTGGGTTCAAATGCTTCATATTTTAGTATGAAGAGCGATGGAAGTTCAAATCCTTCTGTCTTATTGGATTTTGGCAAAGAATTGCATGGCGCCATTCAGCTTGTTTCAGGCCAGCCTAAAGATAAACGACCGGTTCGTGTACGTGTTGTACTCGGTGAATCTGTAACTGAGGCTATGTCTGAGATTACAGAAGAAAATGGCGCAACCAATGACCATGCCATGCGCGATTTCGTACTTGAAATTCCATGGCTGGGTTGGATAGAAACCGGGAACTCAGGCTTTCGATTTGCCAGGATTGAATTGCTTGACAGGGACAGAGAGCTGGTTTTGAAAGAAATTAATGCCGTTTTGGTAGTGCAGGATGTCCCCTGGCTTGGATCTTTTCATTCTGATGACGAGCTGCTTAATCAAATCTGGGATGTAGGCGCCTACACCGTCTTTTTGAATATGCAGGATTATGTCTGGGATGGCATCAAAAGAGATCGGCTGGTATGGATTGGCGATTTACATCCTGAAGTGGCAAGCATTCATGCAGTTTTCGGACATAACGAAGCGGTGCCCCGCAGCCTCGACCTCATCAAAAAGCACACACCCTTGCCAGCCTGGATGAATGGCATAAGTTCATATTCACTCTGGTGGGTGATATTGCATCGCGATTGGTATATGCAACATGGTGACCTGAATTATCTGAAGGAACAGGAAGACTATCTGTCAAGGCTTACCCGACAGATTGCTTCTAAAATTGAAAATGGCATTGAAAAACTCGATGGATGGCGATTTCTGGATTGGCCATCGAACGGAGACAGCCTTGCTACTCATGCCGGTCTGCAGGCATTGAGCCTGAGGGCCTTAATTTCGGCCCGGGAAATGTTTGAGGCGCTCGGAAACCGGGAAATGATAAATTTTACCGGCAAGGTCATCAGCGAGATGCAGGATTATTCACATCAGGATGTCTATTCAAAACAGGCAGCGGCACTCTTGTCGCTGGTCGGTCTTATGGATGCACAAAAGGCAGCGGATATCATTCAGCAAGACGGTGTGCATCGCTTTTCTACTTTTTACGGTTATTACATGCTACAGGCCCTCGCCGGGGCAGGAAGGTATACAGAAGCGATGGAAAGTATAAAAACCTATTGGGGCGCCATGATCCAGCTGGGTGCCACCACTTTTTGGGAAGATTTTAATATTCAATGGATGGATAACGCAGCACCCATTGATGATTTTGTTCCGGAAGGCAAAATCGATGTCCATGCAACTTACGGAAACTTCAGCTATAAAAAGCTCAGGCATAGCCTGTGCCATGGCTGGGCATCAGGCCCCACGGCATGGATGAGCCAGCATGTATTGGGTGTACAAGCAACTGAACCGGGCTCACTGACACTTCGCATTTCACCTAACCTGGGACACCTCAATAAAGTGGAAGGAAGTTATCCCTTACCGGATGGCCGCAAACTGCTGATCAGTCATGAAAAATCTGAAAGCGGTGGTGTCAATAGTCTGATTCAGGTGCCTAAAGGGTTTAAAGTAGAGGTGGACAAATCCAGGGTCAGGAAGTATAAGATCAGGAAAATATAAACTTGTAAACAATTCCTTGCTGCTTTTTTGAGCTGATTAGCCGGAAATTTTACTGATTTAACTTTTATTGTAAGTTAAAAGCATTTTACACCAACCACCGAAGGATGTAGCCCTATCCTGAAAAGAGTATTTTTCACGCAAAGTTTACAGTCTGAATCTGATATAGCAATCGTCATGTAGCAACAACTTGATGCTTGTAATATGTTTTATTGAAAAATCAACCCTGAAAATTTTTGTTCTGAAAAAATGCTATATATTTGTACATATGTTTGAACATATACACTAAAATGCAATTGAAAATAGATCATTCCAGCCCCATCCCTCTGCACGCCCAGGTAGAGGCGCTTCTACGCGAATTGATTGAATTGCCCCAATATCAGTCAGGTGAATTTCTGCCCAAAGAGATGGATATGGCCAATCAATTGGGAATCAGCAGAAATACCCTGAGGCAGGCTACCAACAAGCTGGAGAACGAGGGACTGATAGTCAGGAAAAAAGGTTTTGGCACCAAAGTGGCTGAAAAATCCTTTACTACCCAACTAAGCTACTGGCATTCCTTTACCCAGGAAATGAATGAAAAAGGCATTGCCTTTACCAACTATCTGGTTAGCGCCGAATGGGTAAGGCCTGAAGAAAAAATTGCCACATTCTTTGGCATTCCGGCTGATAGCAAAGTAGTCAGGCTTTCTCGTTTGCGGGGGGATGAAAACGGTCCCTTTGTTTATTTCGAAAGTTACTTTCATCCCAGGATTGGAATTGGGCCCGATGAGAATTTCAATCAGCCTTTATACGAACTACTCGAACAAAAATTCAAGGTAGTTCCGGTTATTTCCCGGGAAAAAATTAAAGCACGGCTTACTACGAAGACTATCGCCGACTTTTTACAGATCCGAAAAGGAGAACCCTTACTTATACGGGAGCGATTTGTATCTGACCCTGGTGACCGACCTATTGAATACAATATCGGGTTTTACATTGCTGAAAAATTCACCTACTCCATCGAAATCCGTCGTCAATGAAAAGACTTGCTTTAGGCGCCGATATTGGCGGCAGTCACATTACCTGCCAGCTCTTTAACCTCGACACCAACCTGCCTGAAGGTACAAGGCACAGAATTGCGGTGAACAGCCGGGCTTCTAAAGATGAAATACTGGATGAATGGGTTGTTGCCATACGCCTGGCAGCACAAAACCTCAAACTTTCCATGCTTTCCGGAATCGCATTTGCCATGCCTGGGCCATTTGATTACCGGAATGGCATTGCCTGGTTTGAAGGCGTTGAGAAATTTGAAAATTTGTATGGGGTGAATGTGAGGGAAGAAATTCGAAAAAGACTGCGCTTACCGCTGAAGTTCCCGATCTTGTTTCTTAACGATGCCACTTGTTTCGGCATTGGTGAAGCCTGGGCTGGCGGGGCATCAGGATATGAGAGGATTATAGCCATCACCATGGGAACGGGTTTTGGAACTACTTTTATAAAAAATAAACGGCCCGTTGCTGGCACTGACGGAGTTCCGAAGGATGGGTTCCTGTACCATATTCCTTTTAAAGATTCAATTACCGACGATTATTTTTCAACACGTTGGTTTTTGAAAGTCTATTTCGAAAAAACCGGTAAAAATTTACAAGGGGTAAAAGAACTGGCTGAAAAAGCCACAAATGAGAGTATTATTTCTGAAATGTTCGGGGATTTTGGTCGTAACCTGGGTGAGTTTCTGGTACCATGGATAAAAATATTCGGCGCCGACTGTCTGATTCTTGGCGGTAATATTTCAAAAAGTTTTTGGCTCTTTAGCACCGAAATGGAAGAAGAATTTAAAAGGAGTAGAGTAAACCCTGCCATTTATCTTTCCAGGTTGGAAGAAGAGGCTGCCCTGTTGGGCAGTGCGAAATTGTGCGACGAATCATTTTATGCCGACTTAATAAAAAATGAAATCATTTGAATATGAGCTCAAATAAAATAGTCTGGGCATATGTAGCCCCTGTACTTCTCTCCTTTTTTGTGATGAGTATGGCTGACCTTGTCGGGATTGGGGTTGACAACGTAAAAGCTGATTTTGGGTTGAATAATACCCTTTCACAGCTGATTCCGATGGTGGTTTTTGTCTGGTTTTTTCTGCTGTCGGTTCCGGTGAGCTTGCTGCAAGATCGCATTGGCAAACGCAATATGCTCAACCTGGGCATTCTACTCACCGCGCTTGGCCTGTTTCTGCCGTTTTTTATGTATTCATTTACAATGGTAATGGTTGGTTTTGCACTGCTTGGTATTGGCAATACCATCATACAGGTTTCTGCAAATCCATTGCTATTCGATGTGGTTCCGACCAGTCGTGCCTCCAGTTTTCTGAGCTTTTCGCAGTTCGTGAAATCAGTCGGATCTATGGCAGCGCCTTATTTGGCCACTTTTTTAGCCATGAGATTTGGCGATTGGAAACTTATTTTTCTGGCCTTTGGTGTTGTTTCACTCTTATCGGCTGGGTGGTTGTATTTTACTAAAATCAACGAGTCTTTGGTGAGCGAAGAAAAAGCTTCGCTATTGTCTTGCTTTAAATTGCTGGGTGTTGGATATATCTCTCTGATGGTATTGGGTATTTTTTTTATTGTGGGCATCGATGTGGGCATTAATGCCTTTTCAGGACAGTATCTGCTGATTAAGATGCAAATGAGTCCTGAATCAGCGCAAGAGGGCCGTAGCCTTTACTTTTTTGGAAAAATGTTGGGAACATTTCTTGGGGCTGTTTTATTGGTTAAATTTTTACCAGAAAAATTTTTAACCGTTTCAACCGCATCAACCTTGTTGGCAACCCTTCTTTTCATCATTTCTCCAAACCCGTTGGCCGCCCAAATACTCTTGTTCCTGATCGGCCTCACCGCCTCAAATATTTTCCCTCTAATATTCACCCTGACGGTAAAAAAATTCCCCACACGTATCAATGAAATCGCTGGTTTAATGATTATGGCCGTTTCCGGAGGCGCTATTGTTCCTCCGATTGCAGGTGCTATTTCAGATGTTTTCAACATTACAGCAGGTATGTATGTATTTGTTTTATGCGCAATCTATTTACTGTTGTTATCAATTCATTCATTAAAGAAAAATTAGTATGAAATTTCCGGTTTTGATATTTTTAGTATTTGTGCTTGGTGCCTGCACTCCACAAAATTCACCAAATGACGATCTGATGAAAAGAATAGTTGACAATGAATACTTCCCCTTTGTAAAGGAAAAGGCACTGGAGGTTGTGAAAACAGGGTTTAACGCTGGTGATGGCTACGGCGAAGTTTGGATTCGCGATTACAACACTTTTATCGAACTTTCAGCTGAGGTATTTGAAGCCGAAGTATTAAAAGAAAACCTGTTGGTTTTTTTCAGATTCCAGGGTCAGGATGGTAACATCATTGATGGGTTTATACCGACCGACAAAGCTGGTGATGGCTATGATTACATTTTTTCAGATCTGGAGCCACGCTATGCAGGACATAAAAATACTGTGGAGACTGATCAGGAATCTTCGTTGGTACAGGCAGTCTATAAATATGTACAGGCCACAGGTGATGTTTCGATTCTTGATGAAGAAATAGGAGGGAAGACCGTCGCCAGCCGGCTGGAAGCGTCCATGGATTTCCTTATGGAACATCGTTATGACGAAAAGTACGGATTGCTCTGGGGCGCTACTACTGCCGACTGGGGCGATGTACAGCCCGAGGATGAATGGGGCGTTTACTTCACTGATAACAGCCATTATGCCATTGATATTTACGACAATGCCATGTTTCTGATCGCCCTTAATAACCTTATGGATCTGATCCCCGGGAAAAAAGAAAAATGGAATTCGGTTCATCAGCAAATTTTCAATAACTGCCGAAAATATCTGTGGGACAAAGCCAATCAAAAATTCATACCGCATATTTATCTGTCTGGCTCACCTTTTCCTGATAATTTCGATGAAAACAAAATATATTATCACGGTGGTACAGCCATTGCTATTGAGGCCGGATTGCTTAGCAGGGATGAGATAAAAACCTCCATCGAAAAAATGGCTGAAAATGTTAAAGCCTCAGGTGCAGCATCCATAGGACTTACCATGTATCCGCCATATCCTGAAGGATTTTTTAAAAATCCGTCAATGTATCCTTACGGCTACCAAAACGGTGGTGATTGGACCTGGTTTGGTGGTCGAATGATACAGGAGCTCATAAAAAACGGCTTTACAGAGGAGGCGTATGAACACATCCAGCCTATGGTGAAAAGAGTAAAGGACAACAATGGTTTTTTTGAGTGGTACACGGTGAATAATGAACCCAAAGGATCCGGAACATTTCGGGGTTCTGCCGGTGTACTTTGGAAGGCCATTCAAATGTTTGAAAAATATCCCTAAGAAAAAAGTCATCAATGAAAGATCAATGTAGAAATACCAGTCAGTTTTTGATGCCTGTCAATAAAACGTATGGTGAAAATGGAAAGTATGATATTTACCCGGTGCATTCCTTGGAAGACGGAAAGATAAACACAGGCTTTGAAAGCCTTGCCAATGCCTTGATGCAGCATCAAACAGTTCTCATGGATGGCTTTACAGGAGTATTTTTTGAAGAGATCAAAAAAAATCTGCAGGAATATTTTGAGCTTAAAAAAATTAAAGTTCACTGGATCGATACTGCAATTGCCATGAAGCCGGAGCTTGAAATTAATCAATTGATTGCACCTTTTATGGGCGCTGAGGACCCCCTGTTTGGTACATGCAGCACGTTGAATTTACGCGATTTTTTCCAACCTGAGAAGCTGAAATCAATAGTGGTGGACAAAAACGCTGATTTGAATATTATTTACGGTGTTGGTGCGCATTTATCAGGTGTTTCCGGACTGCTGGTTTACATAGATTTACCCAAAAACGAGTTGCAGTTCAGAGCCAGGGCAAAGACTGTTAAAAACCTGGGGGCTTCAAGAACGGATGACATCAAACTGATGTATAAACGCTATTACTTTGTCGACTGGCCGGTTTTAAACAGGCATAAACAGCATACCCTTCCTGATATCGATATTTTTATTGACGGTCAATGGCCCTCGGAAGTCACCTGGATAACGGGCAATGATTTGAGACATGGCCTGCATACCCTAAGCCAAAATACTTTCAGAGTGCGTCCCTGGTTTGAACCTGGCGCATGGGGCGGAAACTGGATGTTGCAAAATATAGAAGGGCTGAACAAAGAAGTGCCAAATTACGCATGGTCCTTTGAGCTGATTGTACCTGAAAACGGTTTGGTATTTGAAAGTTCGGGAATATTGCTCGAAATATCTTTTGACGCAATTATGTTTCAGGAAGCACAGTCTGTTTTGGGCGAAGACTTTAAAAAATATGGATATCAATTTCCTATACGTTTTGATTTCCTCGATACCTTTGATGGTGGCAATCTCTCAATTCAATGCCATCCTCAGACAGAATACGCCAAAAAGCACTTTAACGAGCCTATTACACAGGAGGAAACCTATTATATTCTCGATACAAAAAATAACGCATGTGTTTATCTTGGATTTCAGGAAGACATAAACGCGAAAGACTTTGAAAAAACAATTACCGACAGCTTCGAAAACAAAACCGAAGTCGACATTGAGAAATATGTTCAAAAGTTCCCCGCCAGAAAGCACGATTTATTTCTGATTCCGCCCGGGACCATCCACAGCTCGGGCATCAACAACCTGGTGCTTGAGATTAGCTCTACACCCTATATTTTTACCTTTAAAATGTATGACTGGCTGCGGCTTGACCTCGAAGGCAAACCGCGACCACTAAATATTAAGAGAGGGATAGAAAATCTCCGTTACGATATTAAAGGAGATTATGTTAGAAAAAAGCTGCTTGCCAAACCAATACTGATTGAATCAGGTAAAGACTGGCAACTTTTTCATTTACCCACACATGAAAAGCATTTATACGATGTGCACCGTATTCACCTTAAAACTGAAGTTGAAATTTATACGGAAAACAAATGCCATGTTTTAAGCCTGGTTGAAGGAAAAGGAATTGTAATTGAAACTCAAAATGGGATAAAACAGCGGTTTAATTATGCCGAAACCTTTGTGGTGCCAGCAGCTGCCGGTTGGTATAAAATAATCAATGCCTCGGATGACGAAATCATGGTGGTAAAAGCTTTTATTAAAGACATTTTTTACTGAGCGCATTAATTAATTCATAAACATGCAATTTCAAGCCGCTACTGAGTTTCCAGGAATTTCCCTTTTTTCTTTATTAATTCTTCACGAATACCAATATTTTAGTGATAATATTTTATTTTATGCCTATTAGGTATGTAAAAATTGTAAAAGTGAAAAAATTTATTTTTTATCGAGGATAACTCAGACAAGGTTGTGTCATTATATATTGAAAAGCAATAAAATGTCACACGAGAGTTACAGCGTTGAAGATTTTGTTCTGGATCCTTCTTTCAGAAAATGGGTGTTGGAGGAAGATGCTTCTGCCCATAAATACTGGACGGCATATATCAGCCAGCATCCCGGCAAAGTGGAGGTGCTCAGGAAAGCACGTAAGCTGTTGTTAAACATACCTGAATCAAACTATATCATCAGCGACAAACAGACTGACAGTATCTGGCAAAATATATTACAGCAAATTGAAAATCAGGAGAAAGCAGTTCAGTCGATGACTCCTGTGGTAGAAATCAATTCTGCATCAGCACTGAGTAAAAAATCATCAAAAACCAGAATGGCCATTCCAACATGGCTCAGTGTAGCGGCGGTAATCACATTGGCCTTCACTATATCTTTTTTATGGTTGCGATTTGAACAAAAAAAGAATCCTGCTATGCTGGCAGGGGAAGTTCAGCCGAAGCTCATTCAACGGGTTAACGGTTACGAACACCGTCCGAGATTTTTCCTGTCAGATGGGACAGAAGTCATTTTGAATGGAGGAAGTGCCATTTCGTATTATGAGCATTTTAGTGAAGATAAAAGAGAAGTTTTTCTGGAGGGAGAGGCTTACTTCAATGTGGTAAAAGATGTAAACAGACCATTTTACATAAGTACGGACCAATTGAACATTAGCGTTTTGGGAACTGAATTTAATGTAAGGGCGCATAAAAACCGCGATCAGGTAGTGGCCGTGGCCGAAGGGGCAGTAGAAGTTGCCCTGATGAATGATAATAATACTGAAATAAAGGTCACACTGCTTCCGGGTAAAGGTGTATTTGTAAAGGAAGGGCAAAAAGTTCTGAATGAAATCACAATTGATTATTCGGAACACTTTGGCTGGAAGGAAGGCAAAGTGATGCTCAGAAAAGCAGACAGGAAGGAGGTATTCAGTCGTTTGGAAGAGCTCTATGGAGTTGAGTTTAAATTCCTAAATCAAAATCAGCGAAAATGGTCATATACAGGGTTATTTGTAAATCAATCTCTTGAGAACATATTAAACTCCATATCCTTTGCCATGGACTTTGAATATAAAATTGAAAATAAAGTGGTGGAAATAAAATTTAATTAGGCTTATGAATTGAAATTGAAAAAGTGGAAACAAAAAAGCGGCAGGTTGCCCGGAAGGTAACCTGCCGTGATTCAAGTTTATGTACCGCCCTTCCCCGAGAGCTGACAACAATCCGGAAGCGCTGGTACCATTGGATAACTTAAACATTTAAAATTATGAAAAAATTATTACATCAGCTGTATGTTATGACAAAATACGCTGTATTGGGATTGTTTCTGCAGGCGATGCTTGCCGGAGCCTTGCTTTCACATGATGGGAACGCGCAGGGAAGCTTAAACTTGCGCGATGTGAAGGTAAATGTAAATTTTAATGATGTTCAGATTACCCGTGCGCTTGAGGATATAGAGCGTCAAACGGGTTTTTCATTTAATTACAACGTCAGTGATTTGACCGGGCTTAATGTTATAAGCGGTCGTTACCGCAATCAGAGTTTGTACAGTGTACTTATTGACCTTTCTAAACAAGCTAATATTCATTTTCGTCAGGTCAATAATTACATTACGGTTAAAAGGATCGTGAATGAAACAAATCGTATTGAAACAGATCAGGAGGGACAGGTAATAACTGTAACGGGTAAGGTCAGCTCCCGGGAAGATCCTTCAGGCCTGCCGGGCGCCAATGTTATAGTTGAAGGTACCAGCACAGGTACCGTAACCGACATTAGCGGAAACTACAACATTGAAGTAACAACCGGAGCCACCCTGGTATTTAGTTCAGTAGGCTATATATCAGAAAAAATAGTGGTGGGAAATCAATCGGTGATTAATGTGGTTATGATCCCCGACATTACGGCCCTCGACGAAATTGTGGTGGTAGGTTATGGCGCTCTTTCAAAACGCGATATCACCGGGGCTGTTACATCTGTCAAATCTGAGCAGCTTACCAAGGTACAATCACCCAGTGTTGATGCAATGTTACAAGGGCAGGGTGCAGGTATTCAGGTGAATCAGGCAACGGGTGTGCCAGGTGGTCCTGTAAGGGTAATGATTCGCGGAACATCTTCTGTATCTTCTGGTACAGAGCCTCTCTGGGTAATTGATGGCATTCCAATAAATGTAAATGTTGGTGGAGAGGGCGGATCAAGGCAGGGATCCATACCCCAGAACCCATTGGCATCCATCAACCCCAACGATATCGAGTCAATTGAAGTTTTAAAAGATGCTGCAGCTACTGCTATTTATGGATCCAGGGGTTCTAATGGTGTGGTGCTGGTAACTACCAAAACCGGTAAAACAGGGGTAGGAGGTATATCCATTGATTACCAAACAGGGGTTTCTCATTTGACCAGAACGCCCTCAGATATGGGTTTTGCCAACAGCAGCCAATGGCTTGGACTCGTTAACCAATCAAGGGCAAATGTAGGCCTAACCAGTAATATTGAAGATAATCTTGGAGCACTTACTGTTGTTAACGTCGGACCAAATACACTTAAGGCTGGCGATATCGCCAATACCAACTGGTTTGATGAAATATTCAGAAGCCAGGGTAGCTTTCAGGAAGCCAATCTTTCTACAAATAAAGCTTTTGAAAAAGGCAACGCCTTCTTTTCTGTGAACTATCGTAAAGATGAAGGTATATTAAAAAACAACGATTTTGAAAGGGTAAGCTTCAGGGCAAACATCGAGTATGAACCTGTAAACAATCTCAGAACCGGCGTACGACTTACTGGAGCTTACACCAATAATCAAAGGGTTATGAACGGTGGTGCCCCTTCTGGCAATGATGCTGTTGCATCAGGAGGATTCAGGGAGGCTACAGCCGGTGCATTACCCATTTACCCCATTTTTGCACCAGGTGAAGATCAGATATTGTTTAATCCGACTTCAGGAATGAATCTGCGGGCTACAACAGACCGCGCTTTATTCCGTGATCAGTTTGAGCAATACCGAATGCTCGGTGGTGTATTTGCAGATTATAATATTGCAGCCGTTAAAGGTTTGTCGGTAAGAACTGAATTATCTGCTGATATTACCTCCGGAAACAGTATATTCTGGACAGCCGCCGATCTGAGACCCAGGGGAATAAATTTTGCTGCACAAAACTTCTCAAATACCCGAAACCTCAATTACAACCTCTTTGCTACCTACAACCGTGAATTTGGAACTGATCATAGTATAAATTTTGTGTTTGGAACTGAATCTCAAAGGTTTTCAGGGATAGGTGGTAATTTATTTGGTGAAGGTATACCTGGCAGGAACCAGGAATTCGGGTCTCCGACTGCTCCAATTGACAGAGCGCCTTCAGCGGGTTTTGGTGGTGAGCGTTACATCCGGGCATATTTCAGCAGGGCCAATTATAAGTTTAAAGACAGATATCTTCTCGGTGCCAGCTTCCGCCGCGATGGCGTATCTATATTTACGCCAGAAAACCGATGGAGTAATTTTGCGGCCTTATCTGCCGGCTGGATTATTTCCGAAGAAGAATTTTTTAGACCACTTGATTTCATCAATTTCCTCAAAATCAGAGGTAGCTTTGGGCAGACAGGAAACCAGAATGTGCCAACAGATGTGACCTTTATCGGCACCATTGACTGGCCACGGTATGGAAATGCTGCCGGTTCTCAAGTATTGAGGGATGTGGCTGTTACTGACCTTACATGGGAAACCACCAATGCATATGATTTAGGCATCGATTTCGAAATGTTTGAAAGCAGGATATCAGGTTCTGTTGGTTATTACAGACAAGATGTGATCGACCTTCTTTTCCTGGTTCCCATTCCACCATCGGTAGGTTTGTTGTTTGGTGGAAATAGCATTTGGGGTAACATTGCAGATATGCGTAATGATGGATTTGAGTTCAACATTAATACCGTAAATGTTTCCAAAGGAAATTTCAGATGGAGTACTAATTTCAATTTTACTACCAATAGAAACCAATTGGTATCAATAAATGAAGAGCTGGACTCCAGGGGACAGGGTGTGGTTTCAGGTTTGACAAGAAATATATCAGGCAAACCTCTGAGTACTTTTTTCGTAGCCGAATATGCAGGCATCGATCCACAATCTGGTTTGCCGTACATTTATGAAATAGATCGCAATCTTTTTAATGCTACAGGGCAGACTGTGAAAACCGGAAATGTAATTCCTGCATCCTCTGCCAATATTCAGAATCACAGAATTTTACAGGATAAAACCGGCTTGCCGACTTTCTTTGGTGGCTTAACCAATACCTTCAATTACAAGGGATTTGAACTTACGGCCCTGTTAACCTTCCAGGGAGGTAACTGGATTTATGATAACCCTTTGGTAGCGCGTACTCAGGTTGGTCTGGGTAATGGCAATTTATATACTGATTTGATCGACAATGTATGGACCCAGCCTGGCGATGTTACCCGTTTTCCAAGGTTAATGTGGAACAACCGTTTCCATCTCAACAATGAAGGATTACCGCAATATAATGCCGATGGTAGTTTTAACTACAATCAGAATTATAGCGTTGGCGGCGCCAATCAGGCTATGGATCGTTACCTTTTTAAAGGAGACTTTATGCGACTGAGAACCGTGCAACTTGCATATAATTTGCAACAGCCTTTGCTTAACCGACTCGGTTTAAAAGGAATGCGTGTGTTTGTGAGTGGAAACAATCTCCTCACCTTTACGGCATATCCCGGATGGGACCCTGAAATCCTGACCTTTGGTGGAGGCGCACAAGCCAGAAACCTGCAACAGGGTTCAGCAACTGAGTTTGTTCCTCAAATGAGGACATGGCTTGGTGGTGTAAGTATTACCTTTTAATAACCTCTAAATGAAATTACAATGAAATCATATAATATAAAAATAATGATTGCCTGGGCAAGTTTAATTTTGTTCAGCGCTTGTAATGACGACGAATTCTTTACGCTTAAAGTTCCCCCCAACCCACCAATCCTTACGGTGGCCGATATGGACCGGGCAGTGGCGGGTACATACTACGCACTGTCCGGTAACGCGGGGAATGCAACCAATTTTGATGTACTTGCTTTAAAAGGTTCTGCTATTGCAGACGATGGTAATTTCGTAACCCTGGCAGGTAACATCACTTCGGTACTTGAGCTGTATATACGAAATAACGAGATCGACAATGTTATTCTGAACTCGGCATTTGGTCCTTCTTACGCAACCATTGCCAATGCCAACCAGTGGCTTCAAATTTTGGAAAATAATGAACTTGCAGGCCTGGAAAACGCAAGTCAGTTGCCGAGGATGCAAGGAGAACTTTATTTTCTCAGGGCATATTCATATTATACACTGGTTAAAATGTTTTGTCCGCCTTACCAGCCGGGAGGGTCAAATGATGCGAGACTTCTTCCACTCAGACTTTCACCGGTTACTGGTCTGGATGATGCCAATGCACCTGCTGCAACAGTAGATGCAATATATCAGGCGATGGTAAATGATTTACTCGAAGCAAAAAGATTGCTGCCCACTACTTTTGCAGGCGATCCCTTTGGCTCTTATCAATATGGCCGGGTAAACCGCTTTGGAGCAGCAGCTTTATTGTCAAGGGTGTATTTGCAAATGGGCAGAAAGACCGAAGCACTCGCAGAAGCTAATTTTGTCATTGCAGAAAATGGTGGCCAGTACAGTATGGACGAAGACCCGATAGAATCCTGGAACAAAGGATGGGATGGTGGTTCTATGGAAACCATTTGGTATTATGCAACCGGAGATACTCCTCAGCGCAATGGTCTTGGTGGTTCTGCCAGCAACTGGAAAGTGCCTCGTAGATATGGTTTTTTCAACTGGTCAATATTATCAAACAATGCATCAGACCCTGGCAATCCTCCGGGAGGTAATGTAAGAACCATCGACAGATCCCTCGCAGTAAGTTTTAGTATGTTAAATACCCTGGGTTTTATCAATGCCGACTCAACGCCGACTCAGGCTGCGCTGAATGATAAACGTTTCACACAGCTTATTCGCTATGTACCTGGCAGAGATCCGATTTTTTCTAGTGTTCCCAGAAGACATTATTGGAATAACAAATATTACAGAGGCCCCCAATCTGCATGGCGTATGGGAGCCATTCCTCAAATTCGCCTCGCTGAAATGTATCTGACCAGAGCATTGCTAAGGTTTGAATCTGGCAATACTCAAGGGGCAGCTGATGACCTGAATGTGGTAAGAAAAAGAGCATGGGATGAAGATGCCGCAGGCGAGCCTTATACCAATATCACAGCTAACCAGGTAACAGCTCAGATGATTCATAATGAACGATGGTTTGAGTTCATTTTTGAAGGTGACAGGACTTATTATCTGCAAGCCAATCAGGTAAATATACCCAATGGCGACCGTGGTTCTGGCAGTGTCGAATGGAACTCTCCAAGTTTATACTGGCCAATTCCATTGCGGGAAAGAGAACTGAATCAGGGTTTGTAATTTAACCAGGTTATTGGCCTGCTTTACGGCAGGCCAATTGAAAATTCCTGAAGAAATTCTATGTAGACTTTAAATTGAATACAATGAAAAATATAAAATTTCTATCGATAATGCTCCTGTCATTTGCTTTGGGTTTAACCAGCTGTACCGATGACGGAGTAGATGATATACTGGAATCGCCGGCCAACGCAAGGGTGTTTTTTGGCCAGTTTTCGCCATCTCTCGGGCTGGCGGATAATCTCAATACAGATTTTTTCTTTGGTAATAATACTACGCAAAATCCCAGACTTGGCTTTGCAGCCTTCGCATCAAGAACGCCTACACCAGGTGTTCCTTTCAGGGTAGGTATTCAACCTGCCGCAGCCGGAGAATTGGCAACTGAGGTTATATCAGGTATGCCGGAAATCGAAGGCAGGAAAAATTATACCGCCCTGGTTGCCAATGCAGATGCCAGCAGCACACAAGGAAACGCACCCGTAGGTATGATCTTTATCGAAGACGACCTTACACCTGCGCCGGCCGGAAGTACCAAAGTGCGTTTTATCCATCTTGCAGTAGGCGCACCAGCCGTTGATGTTTATCTTGTTCCTTCGGCGGGAGATCCTGTAATCATCAGAAATATTGCCTACGGGCAATCGAGTGGTGGCAACCTTAGCATACCTGCCGGTGGACTCAGTGATGTTACTCCGGTAGCCTTTGCCCAGATTCCGGCAGGAACTTACAGGGCAGAAGTACGGCCTGCAGGTGCTGATCCTGCATCTCAGCCGGTTCTCGCGGTAAATAATCTAAATTTAACGCCAAGGAGAAATACCGGAGGTGCACGTGAATATTGGGAAGCCTTTACCATAGTAGCCAATGGCTACCTGACACAGCCTTCAGGCGTAACCAGCCGGGCTCTCAGGGCAACTTTGATAAGCCACGATGACAATTTTGCAGATGAAATAAGATAGTTTCCACCCACACCTGCCGGTATTCTTCATTGAATCCGGCAGGTTTTTTTTATAAAATGCCACTATTTAAGACCTTGTATGAACCGTTATTGCGCATTTCTAAACATTAACCTGGTTGTGGCATCCTGCTTTATCCTTTCCTGTAAGCCGAAGGAAGATTTTAGAAATACAGCAAACATAGACTCAGTACTTTTTTTACAAGGTAAACAACTGTCTGTACAGCTATGTGGACAATGTCACCTTTACCCCGAGCCCGGTTTGCTGGACCGCTATTCCTGGAAGCAACATGTTATGCCGGAAATGTCTAATTACTACGGCTACTATTATAACGAGCAACAGCAATATGCTCCTATGACCATGGAAATGGTGAAATCTCTGGATTATCTTGAACAGATACCTGAGGAGCCCATTATCAGCCTGGAACAATGGCATTCGATGTTGCATTACTACGAAATGGCAGCGCCTGAAACCCTGCCAAAAAACAAAGACCATTTTCAAATTTCAAAAAACCTCGAACAATTCAATGTAACCTTTTCACCAAAGCAAAATATTGAACCGGGCGTCACCTTAGTGAAAATTCCTGAAAACAGTGAGGGTTTATGGTACGCCGATGAAGGATATGGAGAATTGCGGCTTGTCGATGCGCAAATGAACATCAAAAGGGCTATAAAAATACCAGGCACGCCGGTGGGCATGACATTGTTGGGAGATTATTGGTATGTACTTACCATGGGGAGTTTTACCCCGACCAACGATAGGGTAGGCAGCATTTTTCGCATAGCATCTGAAGCCGAATTTTCTTTTGAAAGACCGCAGCTGGTAATGGATAGTTTGTACAGGGCCGTACACATCACTAAGGCTGATCTTAATGATGACGGGCTGGAGGATCTCCTTGTCTGTGAATTCGGGTCAGAACTGGGGCAATTGAGCTGGATGAAAAACGCCGGAGATGGAAGCTTTATCAGAAAAATAATTTCGGCGCAGCCGGGTGCTGTGAACGCTTACCCGCATGATATAAATGGTGATGGTTTGATGGATGTGGTCGCACTTTTCGGCCAAGCCAGGGAAGGGATATTTGCCTTTATAAACAAAGGAAACGAAAAATTTGAAGCCCAAACCCTGCTGCAGTTTCCACCTTCATACGGTTCTACCTATTTTGAACTGACAGATTTTGATGGTGACGGACATACGGATATATTATATGCAGGAGGCGATCATGCCGATTACCCTGAAAATCCTCCGCGTTTAAGGCCTTATCACGGTATCAGGATTTATAAAAACCTGGGAGACTTTACTTTTGAAGAAAAGTCATTTATTCACATCAATGGTATTACCCGCGTGATGGCTACAGATTTTGATGCCAATGGCCTTAGAAACCTTGCAGCGATAGCTTATTTTGCAGATTTCAATGGACGCCCCGAGGAGTCATTTGTGTATTTAAAGCAAGTGAGCCCTTGGAATTTTGATGCTTCAACAATAAAAGAGGTCAGCATGGGACGCTGGCTGGTAATGGATATCGGTGATGTAAATGGTGATGGAACTATAGACCTGGTGCTTGGGGCTGCCATGGCAGGATTTGACAATGCCCCTGCTGCTATGGTTGAACAGTGGCAAGGAAACAGCCGGGCACTTGCAATTATGTTGCAGGCTAAATTTAAACCATGATCAATCTTATTTTTGATCTGTTTACATCAAAAAATAAATCCCATACCCACTTCAAAGCGATTTCCTTCAAATTCCTGAGTGCCTGGCAAAGGCTCGGCATTTCTTCTGAACTGGTAATTGCTTTTCAGTACGATATTTCTTCTTGGGTTAAAATTCACTCCAACAGATAAAGCATGCAGATCGGTTCTGTAGAAAGTTTCTTCCTGAAGGCTGGGGTGTACCTGACTATGTGTATTCAAACGATCATATCTGAAAAATACAGGCAATTTCATTTCGCCACTTTTAACGATAAATCCATTTTTAGAAGTTTTACTGCCTGGTTTTTTGAGCAAGGGTAAAATATCATATCCTGCTTCTATATAGTATCCATAGACCTCGCTTCCGAGAACCTGCCCTGCACCTGTACCCTGCATGCCATATTTTTGAGTTAGCTGAAACAGTTGATCGGTTTCATCCATCCTTCCATAGGTGCCCAGGGCCATAAGGGTAAAATTTTTCATTTCTCTGCGTACATAAGAGGCAACCAGGCTTGTATTGGCACTGATCCGTACGTTGTCACCAGCCAGGGTATATTCCTGGTTATTTCCGGCGCGGGTCCAGACGCCATTGATGGCCCAGGTGGTATGGGGATCAATACTATATTCAAGCGAACCATTCAGGATATATCCGTTGAAATTATGTCGAAATGCATGATCTCTGCCTCTGCGTATCCAGGTGCCACCATTCAGGTCTCGGGTATTGAGTCCCTGATATATGGAAAGGCTCCACTTTAACTTATCAGTAAGGTCACCGTATGTCATAATGCCCAGGTCAATCCACTGTGAAGGAATAATCAGCCTTTCAACCTCCGAGCGGTTAACTGTAAAAAACTGAATGGGTTCATCATTGTTGTTGACATAGCCGATTTGTACCTGGGCGGTTCCTGCTCTTACATTGAAGTTTTTATGCAACAGGAAATCGGCAAATACCTCTAAAAAGAACTCATAATCAGTCTCTCTGATTTGTGCATCACGGTAAAGTTCGGCAAATATCTCCCCGTATAAAACGAGCCAGGGTTTTGGTTTATAGGCTACATAGGTTACAAATCGGTACAGGTCGGTCATAAAAAGTTCTATATCTCCACTGGTGCGGTCCTTGGGGCCGCGGTAGTTGGTATGGCCAACTTCGCCAAATCCCGAGATGGCAAATTTGCTGTCGGTGAAATAAATTTTGGAAGCAGCCAGCGGAAGCCCGGGCTGCATTTCATAGGTGAGTTCTTCAATAAGCTTTTTCTCCTTTTTGTTGACTTCAAGCTTGTCGTTTTGGCCATAGCTTGTAGTAAGACCCAAAAAAAGACAAAACAAAAAACCTAAAATCTGAAGTGATTTTTTAATCATCATACAAATAAATTGTTTGGATAATCCTGCAATAATAAATTGTAATCCCGCAAAATTCCTGAAATAAACCTTAAAATTCCCTTAAAATGCTTAAAAATCAGGTTAAAGAAGGCAGAAAAAGGCTGAAAATATTTGTGTTATTGTCTGGGCATGAATATTCTATTTTTCCTCCATGTAGTGATATGGTTTTAGAAACAAATACCAGACCCAATCCAAATCCTCTTTTCCCTTTGGAGTTTTCACCTCTGAAAAAACGGGAGAATAGAAAGGTTTTTTCATGTTCATGAATTACAGGCCCGACGTTAATAAAGTCGATTTGCAAGGGAGCATAGCTGCTTTTTATGTTTATGTAGGCTTTTTGTTCACCGCTGTACTGAATACAATTGACCATAAGGTTGAGGATGGCCGATTTGATCAGGCGTTCGTTGGCATTGATAAGCAGATTTTCTTCGGCAGCATCGGCATTTTCATAGGTAACTGAAAAGCTAAATCCCGGGTGTAATATCTGGAGTTCACCAATCAGATCAAAAATCAGGTCATCTATTCTGATTTGATTTTTAGCCATATTTTCGCCTGAATCGGTTTTGGAAATTTCCATCAGGTAATTGATAATCTCTCCGAGGTTTTTGGTGTCTTCTTTTTGATTTTGTATCAATACCTCTAACTGTTGGAGGTCTGTTTCTCTCTCCATTCTTTCAAAATTGGAGACTAAAATGGCAATAGGAGTTTTGAGTTCATGGGATATATGTTGTATGGCGTGCTTTTGAAAAGAAAAGGCATCGTACATCTTTTTCATAAGTTGGTTAAAGCGGTTGCCCAATGCCGAAATTTCATCGCTGGATCCCTTCACCTGAATCGGTATAAAATCACCTTCAAAATTATACTCGTTTATCTGTCGGCTGATATCGGTAACAGAAGAGGTGATTTTGCCCGACAAGTACGAAGATATCATTACAATTATCAGGGAAAACACAGAAAATGTAATGAAGAGGGTATATTTAAGGAATTCGAGTTTTGAATATCCAAAGGCATCATAGGCTTTACTAATGCCGTAATATACTTTATCGCCCCTTTTTAGATAAAGGCCTACGACATCGTATAAATCCTCTTTTGTTTCAAACCATTTATTGGTTTCGGATAAATCTTCCAGGATTTGTGGCGCTATCATTATAGGTAGATCGTCGATGCTGGAATAGATCAGCGATTTGTTTTCGTCGTAAATAAGCAGTTTTTCATCGTAAAAATCATGAATGGTAATCCAATCCATAGCCTGTATAATGCTTTCATCAATATCCCGTGTTTCGGTAAGAAAGCTCAGTGTGGAGGTTATTTTTTTCTTCTGTTCCTGTTGAAACTCTTCTTCCCTGTATTCAGAAAAAAGGGTAAACACAAAGAGAAAGACTGCACCAACCAGCCCTATGGTGGCAGTTGAAAAGTACAGTATGATCTTTTTTCTGATACTCATAGAAACAGCCTGTTTATAATGGGTTTTACAAAGGCTTAATCGCTTTCAAAATAATATCCATAGCCCACCTTGGTTCGGATCGAATTTTTGCCAAAAGGCTTATCGATTTTTTTTCTGAGGAAGTTTATATACACTTCAATCGTATTGGTGTTGGCATCAAAAGCGGTGCCCCAAATTTCTTTTATAAGTGCTTTTTTGGCAACCAGTTCTCCTTTTGCCTCAAGCAACCTGAGTAGAATTTGGTATTCTCTTGGTGTCAGATTTATTTCAACCCCCTGACGGGTAACTTTTTTTAAATCGGTATTGATAAGAATGTCAGAGGCTTTAATTACCGGTTCATTGCGCGGTAATTTATGAAGATTTTCGGTTCTTTTTATGAGTGAATTGATGCGCAAAATGAGTTCCCTCATATAAAAAGGCTTGGTGAGGTAATCATCGGCGCCACAGTCAAATCCTTTTACCTTGTCTTCAAGTTCATCGAAAGCGGTGAGCATGATTACCGGTGTACCTGCATCAAACTGCCTGAAGTCTTTGCATATATCATAACCGTTTTTGCCAGGGAGGTTGATGTCGAGAATGAGACAATCATATTTTGATTTTAAGAGCATTTTTTCTGCGAGCAGGCCATCAAAAACTGTATTTACCTGCCATCCTTCAGCCTGAAGTGCCTCTTTGATGTTGTGGTTCAGGTCGGGATCATCTTCTATAAGTAGTATTTTTTTCAAAGCTTTAGAATATATTCTTTTTTCTTACTAGCCGATCTCGGTATGCGAACATAAATTTCTGTGCCTTTATTGGGTTCAGATTTCACATCAATGGTGCCATCATGTAGTTCAATAATTTTTTTAGTAAGTGGAAGACCAATGCCAAATCCTTTTATGCTGCGCACATTGCTGGCCCTGAAGAATGGTTCAAAAACGCTTTTGACTTCACCTTCCGGAATGCCTATGCCTTTATCAATTACGGTAAAAGAGATATTTTTCTTATCGGCAACTATAATGACATTTACATCTTCGTCTTTGGAAAATTTACATGCATTTTCAATTAGGTTTGATAAGGCTATTTCAAACATGCTTTCAAAGCCATTAATGGTCAGGAAATCATCGCTTCCTTTGGGAACTTCCAGATTAAAATGAATTTGTCGATCGGGTTTGGTTCTTTGAAATTCCTTTTTTAAAAACATGATCATTTCATCGATCCTGAAAGGTTTACGTATCAGGCCTTGTCCGTCAAAGCTGGCCTGGGCCAGTTTAAACAGATTGTCTGTGAGAATTTCGAGCCGGGCAGCTTCTTTAGTAATGCTTTGTATAGAGGCCACATAAGAGTCTGTATTACGTGGTCGGCTGAGAATGATTTCAGCCTCACCCAGAATAGCGGTAAGTGGGTTTTTTAATTCGTGAGAGGCATGACTTAAAAAGTTGTTCTGTATTTCGAAAGCTGTTTCTAGCCGGTCAAGCATTTTATTAAAAGTAAGTACCAGTTCCTGCAATTCATCATTGCTTCTGCCGGGATCCATTCTAAGGTGCAAATTTGATGCTTCAATTTCATTTACCCTGCGCGTGATTTTGGTAATGGGTCGTAAAATCTGGTCGGCATAAAACCTGCCCAGAAAATAGATAAAAAACAGGCTGAGCAAACAGCCACTTGCCAGCACTTGTTTGAGATTGTTGAGTTTTCGGTTACCCGACAGGTCTTCTGCAGTAACCATTACTACATAATCGCCCTCGTTATCGCGATAGAGCAGCCCATAGCTGTATTTTTTATTTTCCGCATACCGGGCATAACCCCGGTTGAGAATTTCATCTATTTTATCTTCCCTTATCACCATTTCGAGGCTGTCTGACCACACCCTGCGTGTGGGAAGGTTTACATGGTAAAAATACTGCTCTTCTTCCGGCATTTTTTTTACATACTTTCTGAGAATGTCTGAATAAATAAATGTACTGGCTTCATCAGCTTCCAGATAAGCCTGTGCGGTGATAAGCGCTCTTTCCCTCAACCTGTTATAAAAATCATTGCGGGTATAGCGGGCATTAAAAAAGTAAACAAAAAAACTGAGCAGGACCAGCACGATGGCTGTCATAGCTGTAAAAATCAGGGAAATTTTCGTCCTGATGCGTAAACCGGTACGATCTTTTAAGGGCATATTTTATTTTTGACCACACTGATTAAATAAAAAACCTTTCTTATGTATTTGCATAGGCTTTAAAGCTACATGTGAAAAGATTTCATATTAATAAGTTAATCTTTTTTCATAACGTATCCCATTCCCACAACTGTGTGAATCAGTCGTATGGGGAAACCTTTGTCTACTTTATTTCTAAGATAGTTAACGTAAACATCAATGATATTTGTACCAAGATCAAAGTTTACCTCCCATACATGCTGGAAAATCTCCAGTCTTGACAATACTTTTTGCGGGTTACGCATAAAATACTCAAGCAAAGTAAACTCCCTGGCCGTGAGTTTTATGATTTTGCCCGCCCGTTCCACCACTTTGGTGTCTAGATTGAGAGAAAGATCTTCGAAAGTAAGAACACGGTGATTTGAGTTCTTTTGTACCCTTCGGGTAATTGCCTGAATACGGGCGAGCAGCTCCTGAAATTTAAAAGGTTTGGGCAGATAATCATCAGCGCCTGTATTCAATCCGGCAACAATATTCTCGGTACTATCCAATGCGGTAAGCATTATTACCGGGGTCTCGTTGCCCTTTTCTTCCCGAAGATTTTTGCAGACATCGAGTCCATCGAGTCCCGGTAAAATCAGGTCAAGTATAATCAAATCGTATTTGCCTTTCAATGCCAAACCCAGGCCTTCTTCGCCGTTGTGGGATACTGTGACTTTCATTCCCTCTTCTTCCAGGCCTTTGGTGATAAAAGAAGCAACATTGTGCTCATCTTCAATTAACAAAATATTCATAGTAAAAAAATTAAACGCCTTGATTTTCAGCGCTTAAGGGTGAGGCCTTTGCTTTACTGAAAACTTTCAGGGTAAAAATATAAAAAAATATTCTGATTTTGACCAATGTAAGCCCTAATTAAAGCGAAATTCTTCTACGCATGTAGATTAATTTCTGGTATGTCCCATACCCCTGGCCAGCCATTTATAACTGGTAAGTTCTTCCAATGCCATAGGGCCCCGGGCATGTAATTTTTGCGTACTTATGCCAATTTCTGCGCCAAGGCCAAATTGAGCCCCATCTGTAAAAGCGGTGGAAGCATTGGCATAGACTACAGCCGCATCAACAACCTTCATAAACAGTTCAACAGCTTTTTCATTTTCGGCAATGATGGCCTCGCTGTGCTTTGAACTGTATCTGGCAATATGTTCCATAGCTGCTTCCTGGTTTTCTACTGTTTTTATGGCCAGCTTATAGTCTAAAAATTCTATGCCAAAGTGTTCTTCCTGAGCTTGATGGAGTAATATTTCGGGGTAGTTGCCCTTGAGCATAGTGTAGGCGTCAGGGTCGGCGTAAATGTGCACATCCTTTTCAGACAAAGCTTTTACAATATCTTCAAGTACATTAAGTTTTTTCTTATGTATAACAAGACAGTCGAGGGCATTACAAACACTTACGCGCCTTGTCTTGGCATTGAAAACTATTTTTTTTGCCATTTCCAGATCTGCACTTTCATCAATATAAGTATGAACAATACCTGCACCTGTTTCAATAACCGGTACTTTGGCATTTTCGCGCACATAGTTGATCAGATTCTGACTGCCTCGCGGAATGATTATATCTACATAATCCCTTGCATTAAGCATGGCCTGGGTCGCTTCGCGATCTGCTGGAAGCAGGGTTATAATATCTGTGTTGATTTTTTTTCTGAGCAGTACTTTTTTAATCAGGGTAACAATGGCCTGATTTGAAAAATCGGCATCACTTCCGCCTTTCAGAAGACAAACATTGCCCGTTTTTAAACACAGGGAAAAGACATCAAATGTCACATTGGGGCGCGATTCGTATATTATGCCCACTACACCGATCGGCACGGTAATTTTCGAAAGCTCGAGCCCGTTTTCAAGGGTTCGGTGCATTTTTATCATGCCCAGGGGGCTTTCGAGTTTACTTACATTTAATAAATCTGAAGCAATATCTTTGATGCGCTGTTCGCTGAGTTTTAACCGGTCATACCTTGGATCGCTGATGGGCATGCGCTCGAGGTCTTTGCGGTTAGCTTCTAATAATGCAGGAATATGAGCGACCGCCTCTTCTGCAAGCAATTCCAATACTTCATCAATGGTTTGCATGGGCACCATATTGAGCGATCTGCTTGCCTGTTTACATGCTTCAAAAGTCGATGTAAGATTCATTTATCAATTATGTTTAATACAAATACAAATGATCGTAGTGCACCAGGGGCTTTTCGTTTTTAAGTCCAACAACCTCCTGCGCTTTTTTGTCTCCATATTGCGCTCTGCCAAGCCCTATTTCCTTGTTCTGGTGGTCGAATATACGAATGATATCATTTTTTTGAAAAAAACCTTCAATATGTGTTATGCCTACCGGAAGCAGACTGGCGGCTTTTTGCGATTTAAGGATTTGTGCAGCACCCTGATTGATATACACTTTACCAGTGGCAAAACCCGCCGAATGACCGATCCACTTTTTTATATTATTGGCACTTTTTTTAGCTTTAAAACGCGTGCCCAGGTTTTCGCCTGCTGCAATGCGGCTGATTACCGATTCGGTATATCCGTTGGCAATGAAAACCTCTGTTCCCAACCCGGCTGATTTTATGGCATTTCTGCATTTGGTAATGATGCCACCTCTGCCAAAACCCGATTTTTTGGTGGAAGCTATGTGGTCGAGGTCTATTGCTTCGGGATCATATACCGAAATAATTTTTGATCCGGGCATCGCAGGATCACCATCATAAACCCCGTCAATATTACTGAGAATAATAAGTGCATCTGCATTGACCATGGCCGCTACCAGACCGGCCAACTCATCGTTATCGGTAAACATCAACTCTGTTACCGAAACCACATCATTTTCATTCACCACCGGTATAATGCCGTATTGAAGCAAGGTGTTGATACAACTTCTCATGTTGAGGTAATGCTGCCTGTCTTTGAAATCCTGCCGGGTCACCAATACCTGGGCACAAAGCAGGTTAAAAGACTTAAATAATTCAGTATAATGCTGCATAAGCTGCACCTGACCAATGGAGGATAAAACCTGCCGACCCGCTACAGGGTCTGTCTTGGCTGGTAAACTTAACAATCCCCTTCCGGCCGCTACAGCGCCCGATGATATTAATATTACTTCCACGCCTTCCTGATTGAGATTGGCCATTTGTTTAACCAGGCTTAGCATAATATCCAGGTTGGGCAGTCCGTCGTTTTTTGTCAGTACATTTGAGCCAACCTTAATGGCTATTCTTCTGAATAAATATGAATCGGAAATCAAGGTTTATATAATGGTTTTAAGAGTTTCCCACAGTTTTACTTTTTCATCCCTGTACATTATGAGGGATTCAAGTGAAGTTGAATGTATGAATTTTACGCCATCGATTTCGATGATCTGATAAAAATCAACGGTTTTGGGTATGTTTTTTACATTTCGGGTGCCAAAAGTTAAACAAATGTAGCATTGACTGGCATCGATACGTTGCTTGATATATTCATCATCCAAACCATCATGCAAGCACAGGGTACGGTCTGATTTTATATGAATGGCTGCAATAATGTTTTTGAGCAATTCATTTTCCGGAGCCGCAGGCTGGTCATTAAGGACTGACGGCAGAATTACGACCAGGTCATAGGTTTTATGGGGGTCATCTGGTGCCACTGAAACCAGAGGAATGGGTGTTTGAGGCTTTTCCTCCGGAAATCCCTCTTTCAATTCCTCTTTTACTTCTTCCTGCACCATCACTTCCTGCTCCTCCGGCAAATCGACGTTTGCCAGTACCGGCGCAGCTTCCGGGACTTCAGTAATATACAGGTCTTCGGGATAGATATATTTCAGATAGTTGATGGCATCTATTTCCATAACAGAATTATTTAAGGCTTTTCAGGAAAAAAGATGGTTTTCAGATCAGTGGCATCTTCTGGCTTAATTCTTCCGGCAAGCAGGAGTCGAAGATCACGGCGATGTAAAGCGCCTTTGAAGAGCGCTTTTTCTTCGTCTGTTTCAGGCATGGCCTCAGGCACAGCTATTGGCTGTCCGTTTTTGTCTACAGCTACGTAGGTAAAAAAGGCGCTGTTGCTTTTGAATTTCTGACCACTGGGTATGTCCTCAGACCATACGACTATGTATACTTCCATTGAAGTATTGAAAGCGCGGGTCACTTTGGCTTCCAGGGTGACTACATTACCCAGGGGAATGGCCCTTGAAAAGGATATATTGTCTACTGAAGCAGTTACCACGAGACTTTGGGAATGTCTTTGGGCGCTCACACCACCAACGATATCCATCCAATGCATAAGCCTTCCACCCATCAGGTTGTTGATGGTGTTGGTGTCGTTGGGCAACAGAATCTCAGATTTCAGAACAAGAGATTCTTTTACAAATTTCTTTTTTCTTTCCATAGCATTTATTCATTCCAGCCAAATTTACCCAGTAAGGGCACGAATCTGAAGTAATCAAATTCTTCGCTGTAAACTTGTTTTTCGGAAATTTTGGTAATCCTTAACATACGTTGCTGCTCAGTATCACCCACGGGTATGACCAGTATGCCATTGATCTGTAATTGCTCTATAAGTTTAGCCGGTATTCCGGGAGCGCCGGCAGTCACCAGTATTTTGTCATAAGGTGCGTATAATGGCCAACCCTGAGAGCCGTCACCATGCCTGAATACTGCGTTATAGCCTATTTTAGGTAAAAAGGCTTTTGCGCCCGCATATAGATTTTTATTGTATTCGATGGTATATACCCTGGCTCCCAATTCGTTAAGTACGCAGCATTGATAGCCAGAGCCGGTGCCAATCTCGAGCACTTTATCGCCCGGGTTTACCATGAGCAATTCAGTTTGAAAGGCTACCGTAAAAGGTTGCGAAATAGTCTGCCCTTCTCCTATCGGAAAAGCTTTGTCCTGATAAGCATGTTCTAAAAAAGCATTTTCGAAAAAAAAATGCCTGGGAACGCATTCAATGGCTTTTAGTACTTTTTCATCTTTGATGCCTTTTTCCATCAGCTTTTTAACCAGCCCTTTGCGCATTCCTTTATGTTTGTACGTATCTGTAAGCATCTCTGATTATCTCCTGAAAGTTGTAAATTTAAGGCTGATCCGGCGTTTTTTCGCTATACACACCAAATTTAATGTTTTGTTGTTCCGGGAAAAAGCCATTCCTTCCTGAATGAGCATTAATAAGCATTGAATATTGTTTCATTGAAGCAGGGGCATATTAATTTAAATCCGTATAAAATTTTATGTAATATTCCTTTTTCATCATGCTGAAAGATGATCATTTTGAGTTGGTTAGAATCGTTTATAGCCGGAAGGTTTTTTTTTCGTGGTTCAGAAAATAGAAATTAATTTTTCTAATAAAAACTCAATTTAATCTAAATTCAATTTTATATGTTTGTCTTTTATTTTCCTGCTGCGTAATTGTTTAAACAGTGAACATTATCAGTTGTGTTAGGTTCTCAACATCAATATATTAATTGTATTTTGGGAATGATATAATGATTTGTAAATATAAAGATTGGGTAAGGCTGATTTTTTCAGGTGGGTTTAGGTTCAATGGCGACTTTTTCATTGAAAATCAGCAATATAATGACGCCGGCTCTAAATAATGTGATTTTTGGGCATATTTATGTGGTTTTTTATTTTAACAAGTTTTTTTGCAAAAAACTTGCAGTACTTACATTCATAATGAATTGGCTAAAAAATGATGTGAAAATGAATTGTGAATTGAAAATATTTTTATACTTTAGAACACAATTTTATGAGTAGAGATAAATACACATGCATTGTCGTCGATGATGATGAATTTTCCCGCGACCTTATTTCGGGCCACGTGGGAAAAACCAGCAACCTTCAATTGAAGAAGGCATTGGGCAATGCCATAGATGCGAGTAATTTTTTAAAGAAAAATCTGGTTGACATTATTTTTCTGGATATACGCATGCCTGAAATGAATGGCATGGATTTTATCAAAATACTTGAGGAAGAATACGAGGTAATACTGATTTCCACAGCCGATGAATATGCCATAGAAGCTTTTGAACGCAACGTCACTGATTATATTATCAAACCTGTTGAGTACGCGCGATTTTTAAAGGCAGTCAACAAAGCCATTAAAAACCTGGAAAGCAAAACGGTATATCGCGATTCTGTCAAAGAATTTTATGTCCGTTCAGATTCTAAACTTATCAGGGTTCCGGTAGAGAACATACTTTTTATAGAGGCTTTGTCTGATTATGTGATTATTCAGACCCTGGATAAGCGACATATCGTGCATTTTACCATGAAGGGTATAGAAAGCCGATTGCCTTCTGAAGCATTTATTAGAATTCACCGTTCCTACATTATTAATTCATCGGCAATTGAATTGCTTGAAGACAATTCTGTACTGATTAATGGCAAAATGTTGCCAATTGGTGCCTCTTATAAGGAAAACCTTTTTAACCGGCTGAATTTGCTTTAAGTTTAACGGCAGCCAGCAATTTAATTTTATTTATAGCGCTGAATACTATCCAGCCACAAAGCAGGCCGAGTAATGCCCCAGCCAGTAAATCACCAGGATAGTGCACACCTACGGCAATCCTGCTGTATGCCACCATGGCAGCCCAAACAAATAACCATCGCCAGGCCGGATGCCGGTTGCCAAAAACCAACCAGATAAAGGCTGCAATGCTAAAGGAATTGGCCGAATGCCCTGACACAAACCCGAATTTACTCCCACATCCCAAAACAATGTGTACAATGTTCTGTATCTCCGGATTATGACAGGGGCGCAGTCGTTCGAAATAGGGTTTCATCAGCCCCGAACTGATATAATCTGAAAGGGCAACCGTAAGGAAAAATCCAACGAGATACCACCAGCCAGTTTTGCCATAATTCTTAAACATCATAAAAATAAAGAAGAGATACAGTGGGATCCATGTGTATTTATTGGTCACAGTACTCCAGAAAAGGTCTGAGACGGGGTTGTGAAAACCATTTAGGAACACAAACAGCGCTTTATCAATCTCGTCGAGCCACTCTATCATATTACATTATATTAATCCAGTCAATATCTTTTTTAAGAAGGGCTAATGTTTTTGCCTCTTCACTGCCTTCGTCGGGATGGTAATTGTACGCCCATGAAGCCATTGGAGGCAGACTCATTAGTATGGACTCTGTACGTCCCTGGGTTTCCAGTCCAAATTTGGTGCCCTGATCCCACACCAGGTTAAATTCAACATATCTTCCCCGCCTGATTTTTTGCCATTCTATTTGCTCAGGGCTAAAGGATTCGTTTTTATTCTGATGCATTAATTCAGTATATACAGGGGCAAAAGTTTTTCCGGTATCTTCCGCAAATTTGTACAAAATATCTTTGGGTTTATCGTTGAGTCGGTCAAAAAATATGCCGCCAATACCCCGGGTTTCATTTCTATGCCGGATGAAGAAATAATCGTCAGCCCATTTTTTAAAGCGGCTGTAATAGCTTTGATCATGCCGGTCACAGAGATTCTTCAATTGCCGGTGAAACCATTGCGCCTGTTCTGCAACAACATAATGAGGTGTGAGGTCTATCCCTCCACCAAACCACCAAAGCCCCTGATCCATTTCAAAATACCGTATGTTCATGTGAATGATGGGAACATGAGGATTGAATGGGTGTAAAACAATGGAAACTCCAGTCGCGTAAAAATCTGATTTTTCCCTTATTCCAAAGCTTTGCAATATTTTTTCAGGTGTAGCTCCATACACTTCACTGAAATTAACACCGCCTTTTTCGATTATGCTCCCTCCGGTGAAAATGCGGGTCAGACCACCACCACCGCCATCCCGGGTCCAGGAGTCTTTTTGAAAGATCCCCGATCCATCTGCCTCCGAGAGGCGATGGCAAATTTCTGTTTGAATATTTTTAAAGCCTTTGGCAATATCTGTTTTCAGCATAAATATCAATAATTTCTTGTTAAAATGGGTAGCCAATAGCGATGTTCCATATGGTTTGCCCCGGTTTTCCCAACAGACGATTCCAGTTGACAAAGCGACCTACGAAGCGATCGCCTTCGGGTCTTTCGGGGTCCCACAGCTTTACTCCGGCATCAAACCGTATTACGAGAAATGAAAAATTTAACCTGAGTCCTACACCGCTTCCCAGGGCGATTTCCTGATAAAATCGCCTCAGATCGAAGTCTTCACCTGCGCCGTAAATCTGATTTGCTTTCCAGACGTTTCCCGCATCAACAAAAAATGCCCAATCTACAAAACCCACAAGTTTATCTCTGAATTCTACGCTGGCTTCCATGAGTATGTCTCCGGGTTGTTCTGGTTTATTGATATTGTCGAGCCTTTCAGGATCCCAATCTCCTTCTCCTTCAAATAAATCAGCATTAAAAGAACCCAGCCCAAGCCTTCGGGGCCGCCAGGCCCTTACACTCGAACTTCCTCCGGCGAAGAAAGATTTTTCATAAGGAAGCAGTCCGTTTTCGCCATAGGGTAGTCCGACCCCGATGTTTATGCGGGAAGCCAGAACACTATGAACACCCAATTGAATGTGCCTTCTGTAGTCAGCTGAGAATTTTACATATTTGTAATACTCAAGGTTGCGTTCCTCAAGGGGGATGGGTCTGAAAAAGTTAAATATGGTACCACCGGTTTCAGCATTGATCCGCAAGATAGAAGCCCTTCTGTCGGTTTCGGTGGGTGTGCGAAAATTAACCGTTGTCTGAAAGCCCATGGCAGTAATAAAAGATGGGTTGAATACCAGTAAGAGGTTATTGCCCCGGTTAAACTCTGCCTGAAGAAAATCCCTGAACTCCTGGGTAATAATACGCGAATTGATAAGGCTTACCTCAGAAAGGGTCAAATTGTACAATACTTTTTGGGTACGGTTCCAGGCGTAAATGAGGGAGGCATTGAAATTTGACCTTTCAAACTCAGGTCGCCGCGTGTAATTATAGCCAAGACGAAGCCTGGTTTTGGGGTCATACCTGCCAATTCTTTGCCGTAGACCTACTGTTGATGGCATCACAAACTGTGGAAAAGTAAGGGTAAGCCTGCCGCCAGATTCAATACTTCTGTAAACGTCGGTGGCCCTGGAAGCGGCGCCGACCCCCTCGAAACCAAAGAAAAGGTTCATATCAATGTTTTCGAGGCCGCCAAATACATTTCTGCTTTTAAGTGCCAGGTTGTAAAAAGGCCCGGGAAAGCCTTCCCTTACATTCATGCCGATCTCGTTGGTGGTTTGATACTTATTGAGGGAAGAGGTAAATATATTGGCAATAAACCGCCCATCGGTTGTGTCGTAATTTACATTGATAAACTTGAAATTGTCGAGGTTGGCCAATTGCCTTTGTGTTTCCAGGGTGTTTTTGAGACTGTATTGCTGACCCGGCTTAAGAAATACCCTGTAATTCAAGACTCTTTTAGAATATTCATCTTCGAAATATTGAAATACCAGACCCCGGTAAAGTTCTGTATTTCTTTGTCCCGGAGGTGGATTGGCCAGGCCCGCATCGGTTACAAAATTGACGGAGTCAATGGTAAAAACTTTATGACCCTGCTGTCGCTGAGGCAGTCGGATGATGGTTTTGATATTGGCCTTTTTATCTCCTGCCAATGTATCCACTTCAAATACAACAAGTTGACGACTAAAATCATAATAACCTTCATCTTTTAACAGCAGGTCAATACGTTCCCTTTCTTTGGCAAAGGCATCCTGATTGTATCGCATACCTGGCTTTATCAGACTCTTTTGTCGCTGCCCCATAATGATATCGTATACTGCCGTGTCTTTAGATATCAACTCTACCGAGTCGATGATCAAAGGATTTCCTTCGTATATCCGGTAAGTGACAGAAGCATTCGGTTGACTTCTTCTTATTTCAGTATCAACCCGGGCATCAAAAAAGCCCTGCGTATTGAGATATAACTCCATTTGCATGCGGCTTTGCGAGAGGAGGTTTTCATCAAAGACAGCTACAGGCTCACCCCAGCGCATAAGCATATTGCCATCTTCAAGGGCTTTGTTAATTTTTTCTATTTTTGATCGTTTCTTTGATTCGATGATTGAAGTCGATCGCTCTTTGCCTTCGGCTTTGGCAATTTTTTTATCAAATTTTTCTGTGGCTTTTAATTTTCGCTTCTCTATTTTTTCAGGACGATAGCGACTTTTGCCGAGATAATACACCATTACATAAGGAGCTACAGGCAAAAGCGGAAATCTTTTATTGGGTTTTTGCCGGTAAAAAGCTTCCAGTTCATCATTTGAAATCTCCCGGTTTCCTTTGATCTTTTGCCGGCGAAGCAATAATTCACCATCTTGCAGGTGTTTAACACCTGTGCAGCCTTGTACCAGGCTGGCAAGAATAAGTACTGTAAGAATGTATGCTTTAGGTCCCAATTTCAAAAGGATAAACCATGTTATCAAAACAACAGGCAAAATTCATTAAATCGCTGCAATTTAAAAAATACCGCAAAAAGGAACAGACTTTTGTAGTGGAAGGTGCGAAAAGTGTAGAGGAACTGCTGCGGTCAGATTTTGAAGTGTTGATGATTTTGTGTTCTGAAGGTTTTTTACAAGAAAATATACATTTTAATTCAGCGGGAAATTATCAGACACATGTGGTTACTGAAACGGTTTTGCAAAGTCTGGGCTCATTTCAGTCTAATCATCAGGTGCTGGCTGTGGCTGCAATGAAGCCAGCAATGGGGATTGAAAAAGTTACATCTCCTTTTTTACTGGCCTTAGACGACATTCGGGATCCGGGTAACCTTGGCACCATTATCAGAATAGCCGATTGGTATGGAATACATACTTTGCTCGCCTCTGAAGAAACATCCGAATTTTACAACCCTAAAGTGCTGCAGGCCAGTATGGGCTCATTTACACGCGTCAGTCTGGTATATACTTCGCTGGAAGATTTTTTCAGAAAAAACAATCATTACAAAGTTTACGGTGCTTTTCCTGAAGGAGAGAGCATATATAACAGCCAGATTTATACCCCTGGCATTCTATTGTTGGGTAATGAATCACATGGTATCCATTCATCGCTGGAACCATACATAGATTATAAAATAGGCATACCCAGATTTGGCGCGGCCGAGTCTCTCAATGTAGCTGTTTCAACAGGTATACTTTGCGATCATTTCCGAAGACACAACCGGTTTTAGAACATATCATCGTCTCCTCCGTTACCACTGCCTCTATCCCGTGACTCTCTCCTTTCTTTATATCCGCCAAAACGGTAAATAAAGGAAAGCGTGGCTATCTGTGTTTCGCGATTAAACATACGGGTTTGTTCAAAATTTGGTGTGGTGGTTTGAATTCTGAATATGCGTGTATTGAATACATCGCTGATGTTGAGACTGAGCGTACCTTTGTTATTTAAAATATCTTTTCTAAACCCAATATTCATACTGAAAATAGGATCGATCAGTCCCTGGGGAATTACAATGGGCCCACGGTAAAAGACCTGTGTCTGCACGGTAATAAATTTCGGAATGCGGGCATTGGTCATCAGATTGAGGTTCCAGCTATTGGTGGCATTATCCATTCCTTCACCGATATTACTGCCAATAATTTCTGATCTGAAAAAATTGGCAGTAAAGGTGGCATCGAGCCATGAAAGCGGATTGTATTGATTAACTACTTCAATACCGGCGGTTTGTCTGCGATTGGCATTGGCCCATGTCATGATTACGGCATTTTCATCGAATGACTCGACAATCCTTGTCATAACATTGCTACTGTGTTGAAAATAAGCACCGGCAGTAAAGAGCAGTTGATCCCAGTCTTTGATCAGGTTTAATTCAAAACTGTGGGTGTATTCTGGGTTAAGCTCCGGGTTTCCGGTACGTAGGTTGTAGGGGTCCTGTGCCATAATTACCGGATTGAGAGACCATGAGCCCGGCCGGTTTATCCTGCGGCTGTAATTCACCTGAAGATCGGTATTGTCGTTAAGGTCATAGCTGAGAAACAAGCTCGGAAACAAGTCAAAATAGTTATTTTCAAAGCTTTGGTCAAGGCTGTATTCATAACCCAGGGTACCGGTATATTCAGCACGCAGGCCCGCCTGATATCCTAATTTGCCCGCCTTGCTTTGCCAGATAGTATATAATGCATGAATGTTTTCAGTAAAGTCAAATTCATTGCTGAAAAAATCATTGAGTATATATTCGTTCAGCTCAAAGTTGAAATCATTAAATCGTTGCAGACGGTTTCTGAATGAAAAGGTACCGCGGTAGCCGGCTTCCAGTTTGCCTTTTTCACCTACAGGATTTTCATAATCTGCCTGGGCTATAATTTGTCTGTTGTAGTAGGGGCGGTCAAAAAGCTGTCTTTCCAGATTGGCAGGGTCTTCAATTAACTGATCGTTGAGGAAAATCTGATCGATGGTTTCAATTCTCTCTCTTTCATCTTCTGAATATGTAAAGGTCGCAAAAATTTTCTGCCCGGTGGTGTCAATGTCGTAGGAGAAGTTAAGGCCTGCCTCATAGTTAAAACTCTGGTTTTCGTCCCTCAGATCGCGCACAAACATACTGTCGAGCGCTAAACCGGCATTTAAATGTCTGATATTGTAGGTCCGGTTTCTGACCGCAGGCCTGTAATTGGCATTGATAAATGCGCCTATGGAACCCCGGTTATTAATTGAGTATTCTGAACCCAGTCTCAGAAGATGTGAAGTTCGGTAATCGATGGAATTGAAATCCTGATCGAGGGTAGGAGATACCCTGTCGCTTCGGTAGTTTCTAAGTGTTTCTCCCAAAAAATATGTTTGCCTGTATTGATAATTGTAGTTTGTGAAAAAATTCCAGGATCCGGTGTTGTAGCTGAGGTTGACACCGGCATTGTATTTATGCCTTGTGCCGGCCGCTGCATTAACGCTGCCGCTAAAACCTTGTAGTTTATTTTCTTTGAGCACTATATTGATGATGCCACCAACCCCGGCTGCATCATAGCGGGCAGATGGATTGGTGATCAACTCAACTTTTGCAATGGCATTAGCCGGAAATTGTTCCAGTACCGATTCGGCATCGTCGGCCATCAGGTTGGTGGGGCGGCCGTTAATGTAGATCAGAATATCTCCGCTACCCCGCATGGAGATATTGCCTTCTTCATCCAATTGTACTGAAGGCAGCGTTTCAAGTAATTCAAGAGCCGTGCCGGTTTCAGCCACAATATTATTTTGTACATCGAATATTCTTTTATCAACATCAATTTCCATGGCGTTTGAGACACCCCGAACCGTTATTTCTTCCAATTGCTCAGCGCTGGGCCGGAGCCGGAGACCAGTTAGCGTAAGATCTTTGTTTTTAACATGAATGTTTTTATGGAGGGTGCTATAACCCACGTAAGCAACCTGAAGGATATAGCGCCCCGGTGCAGCGGAGAAACTGAACCTGCCATTTTCTTTGGTTATATCTCCGCCAAGGAGGCTTGAGTCAGAAGGATCGAGCAAAGCCACATTACCAAAAGGCAAAGGTTGTTTTGTTAAAGCATCGCTTACCTTTCCTTTGATGAGGTGTTGGCTTTGCACAGTGCCGTAAAAAAATGAGGTTATGAAAATGAGTATTGATAGAAGAAATTGCGGTTGCATTGTATTGTGTTTTGGTTAAAAATCAGAAAACAGAGATGAATTTCAGATAGGGGGCAAAGAATTTGTGCCAGATATGATAAATACGTGATATTACTGAAATTCTACTTTGACTATATACAACCCATATAATTAAATGTATATACAGTTGAATTGTTTCAAAATATTGAAATGAATACCTGTCATCTTTGCAGGTTATAAAAAATTGGTCAAATAAGTAAATTTTAAAAATTGAAGAATACGGTTAATATGTTTTTCTAATTTTAATTTAATGCTTAATTTAGGAACAGAATTTAATGATTTTTAAAGGAAACTATTCCGAGCCTCCTGATCGTTAAGATATTTGAGAAGTTGGATTAAATTTTTTTAATATGAAGTGGACCCTTTTTATTCAGCAAAAGCTCAAAGTAGCTGGTTTGTTGGCTTTAGTTCTCTTGGTTGTAATCATAACCAATCTAGTGGAGCGCAAAAGGGTTGATGACCTTGGAGAATCATTTATCAGTTTTTATCAGGATCGTCTGGTGCCTGCGGCCGATATATTTTATTTTGCCGAAAACCTGTATCAAAAACATTTGTATGTGCAGAAATATCTTTTGGTAAAAGATCCGGAATCACTGGTGAATATGTCAAAAGTGCTGCGCAGGCATAATACTGTCATTGATTCACTGGTGCGGGCCTTTGACCTTACGTATCAGGTAGAAACCGAATACCTTTGTTTTGATGGTTTTAAAAGTAAAATAAACCATTACAAAGACCTTGAGTTCACCATTGTGGCCCTTGCCCAGGGAGGGCAGACGCAGCAAGCTCTTGAAATTTTTGATCAAAAGGCTGCACCTTTGTTCAGGGCGCTTATGTCAGATTTAAAGGAATTGACGGAGATTCAGACCGAGGTAGGATTATCGATGATCAATACATCGATGGGATCGGTGGCGGGCTCTCAACTGATATCTAACTTGCAAATCGGATTGATTCTGCTTATTGGTATCATCATTGAAGTTCTGATTCTAACCTCCCAGGTCATTAAAACCCGGCAAAAACAAAAGTTCAATCTTAATTAGTGTTTGTTTTGCATATACTCCAGATTAAAGAGACTTGTTTGTATATATCAGATCTTGGACAAACCAAATCCTTTTACCATGGTCTTCTCAATTTTCCGGTAATAAGCCATGTAGACGATAATCATATCTTTTTCAGGGCAGGCAGCTCTGTATTGCTTTGTTTTTTGCCTGAAAAAAGCAAAATCCAGCATGAGCCACCGGCGCATTACGCCTACGGAAAGCAGCACATCGCTTTTGAAGTGCCTAGGAATGAATATGATCAGACAATTTCTTTTCTCATTGAGAAAAATATAGCATTGAATTATGAGCATACATGGCCAAACGGACTAAAATCAGTTTATTTCGAGGATCCCGATGGTCATGTGCTGGAAATCGTTCCTTCGGGTTTGTGGGATTAAACATCGATTATGATTGGTGAAACAATACTCCGTTACTTCTTCACCATCGAAAATCAATTTTCAGAATACCTCCCGGTCATTTTTATCGAGGGCCGTATTGATCTGCTCCATTACGCGGTCTAATTCTGACCCGGCCGATTTGAGGTGCTGAATGATTTCATTACTGTTTGTCGTTTGGTAACGGGGATCAATTTCAAGCAGATAGTACAATCCTTTGATCCGACAGATGGGTGCCCGTAATATATGGCTATTGATATATGCATACTTTTCCAACTTTCGGTTCAGCTCTTTTAGCTTTTGTGTTCTTTGTTGTATGCGATCTTCCAGGTTTTCGTTTATGAGATGGATTTCTTCCTGCTGCTGATGCAGCCTTTCATTCTGAATTTCAATTTCTTCATTTTTTTCAATCAGTTCCTGATTTTTTTGATGAAGCAGACGCCGCTCACGGTTGTAAGCACTTTTAAGATAAGTAACCAATACACCTAAACCACCGGCAATTAAAAAATTTACAACAGCAGAAATTCTGATGGGATCTACTCCTGCGGGTTTGCCAACAATGAGGTTAGGCGCCAATACATTACTCAGCAATAACAGACTTTGTATAAACATAAATAAGGCGAGTACCTTTGAGCTGTATTTTATATGTAAAATTACAATGGCAACAATCATTATGGCCATCAGGCTGTTTGCCATTGAGCCTTCACTACCACCTGATTGATAGTAAACCAGGATACACAGGAGTGTTATGATAAATAAAAAGGTCGTGGTCCAGCCTGTGGAATATCCATAAATTTGATTTCTGGCCAGAATAACAAGACAGGAAATGGCCATAAACGTGTCAAATAAGAGTACATTCGCTCTTTTACCCCAAAAAAATTCCATCCCAATCGCTATAATGATGGCGCAAAAGGTAATGAGCACAACCGTTGAAAAAATCCGTTTTTCAAAAATAAGTTTATCGAAAATTTCGACTTTCACTGACATTATTTTGGTATTGGTGTTGGTTTAGCTCGAAAATAGTTATAAACAAGACAAGAATGCAAGCCAGCCAAAATTCAATGGATGAAAGGTTTTAGCAGGTTTTTAACAAAAACCACAGGTTTAGTTGTTAGGCTGAGGAGGAAAGATCTTTTGTCCCAGATGGCATCCGCTAATATTTTTACATCGTAAACATTAATATACAGGTTTGATTTTTTTGTATTAATATATGTTGACATGAAGATTGCATGGATATTCTTTTTCATTTTTATCTTATATACAAGTAGCCAGGATGAATATGAAAATCGCCGAAAGTTGATGGTATCAGAACAAATAAAAGCCAGGGGGCTACGTCATGAGGCAACTTTGAGGGCTATGGAAACTGTACCCAGACATTTATTTGTACCAACATCAGGCAGATCTTTTGCCTATCACGACAATCCGGTGCCCATTGGTCACGGTCAGACTATATCGCAGCCATACATAGTTGCCTATATGACGCAGATTGTGGATCCAAAACCAGACCATAAAGTTCTGGAAATTGGGGCAGGCTCTGGGTATCAGGCTGCAATACTTTCTCAGATTGTAAAAGAAGTGTACACCTTGGAGATAATTCCTGAGCTTGCTGAGGGAGCCAAATCGGTATTGGCTGCACTCCAATACAATAATGTACATGTTAAAACAGCCGATGGCTATTATGGATGGGAGGAAGCCGGTCCCTTTGATGCCATTGTGGTAACCGCTGCTGCCGAACACATACCTCCACCTCTTATAGCCCAGCTTAAGGAAGGTGGTAAAATGATTATACCTGTAGGTTCACCGTTTATGACACAAAGCCTCATGCTGGTAGAAAAAGAAAAGGGCAAAATCAAAACACGCAGCCTGATGGCCGTGCGCTTTGTGCCTTTTACCAGGTCAAATTGAAATACAAAATTCTTTATAGTGTAAATAATTTCGACATTTATGGGTTAATTAGACCCTTAAAAGCCAGAAAAACACATAATATTCTATTTTTTGGTTTGTTTTTTACCCCATTCCTGATTGCATTCTGGCAGTAATTTCCCGGCAGCTTAAAAATATACCCTGTTTTGCCTTAAAAAACGCAAATTGATTTTCAACAGGATTAAAAAAAAGGCATAAAAATAAAAATAATGTAAAAAAACGGCATGATAGGTATAAATTTATCCCTAAAATTTGGATACTATTAAATTTCTGTGAATTTTTGTGCTCGGTTAAAGTCACTGAACGACCAATAGCAATGTAGAGTCCGGAATGCAATTGCTCCTAATTGGAGGTGACCAACTATTATTCAAATTGTAAAGCTTAATCAAAACACATGAAAAAAATTACTGCTATGAGAAACATGAAAAACTTTTTGCTTGCATTGCTGCTTACTTTTGCCTTTGTTATTTCTACTTCCACTGCACAGGCACAGGAAGACAGTAAGTTCAGCATGGATGTTACCCTCAACTCTGATATCTTCTTTGGCTTTTATCCATTCTTTGCCGGGTCTTATGCTGTAAGCGATAATACAGATTTTACCTTTTATGGTATACTATGGTCTGGTGGAACCGGTGGATTTGCACAAGGTTGGGGTAACTGGACAGAATTTGGTATTGGTGTGAACTTTCAGGTAAGTGAAAGCATTAACATCAATCCTCAGATAGGTTTGTTGAGTGGAAGTCTTACATCTGGAGGATCTCCATCTGGACAGACTGTAGTTCCGGTACTTGGAGAAGGGTTTGTTCCTAATTTAACCATCGGTCTCGATAATGATCAGCTGGAAGGAGAGTTTTACCTGGGTTATTATATGGGTATTGATCATGGTCAAAATTCTACAAGCAATTTTTTGCATTACTGGGCTAACATTGGTTATAAGTTTACTCCATTCTTTTCAGCGGGATTACATTATGAACAATTGAATTTTAGCGGAGGAAAAAATGTACCAGATGGTTCAGGCTTTAGCTTTTTTCAGTCGGTTGGACCTTACGTTCAATTTGCTGATCCTAAAGGAGGTGCCTTTGCAAGATTTACAACTGGTGGAGATATTAGAGGAGAAACTGATACAGCAATTTTCAGACAGCCTTCATTCTTCAAACTCACTGTTGGCTACAGCTTCTGATCAGAAACATTTATCCAATACCTTATTATTGCCAAAATCCCTGAATACCAGGGATTTTGTGCTTTTTATATCCGCAGCCGCACAGAGATCTTTTCCAGTAAACCTGTTATTTGAATGATCACAAAAGAATACAGCAAAGACTTAGCCAATCCTGGTATACCCGTCCTCAGCGCTAAAGGGAAACTCCAGCCCACCATGGCAAAAATCGAATAGTGAAAATAGGGCAGCAAATAGCAGGTAAGGGTGCTGGTACCCGCCGGCTTTAACCAACTAAACCAATGGGCTTTCTTCTTTATATCACAGATGTAATACAACAAGCCAAAGAAAAATACGTTGATGGCACTGCAAATCAGAATCCAGGATGGGGTTGCTCTTATTTTGGATATCCCGCCTAATGGCCTGAGCCAAAAGCCCAGTATCAACAGAGCTATCGTTATAAACAAAACCACAAGCAAAAGTTTTGAGTTCCTTTGGCTTTGCAAGATCTTTTGAAATAACAAGGTGGTAAACACCCCACACATGGTAAGGGCTGCCATCGCGCCATCCTGACTAAACCAAAACCAGTTTCTGATTCCTTCCAGCGAATGTAGCCATCCGGAATGCCAACCTGTATTAAAGAGTATGAAAAAAACAAATGCAGTACTAATGGCTGTGAAATTATTTCTAAACAGGACATACACCAGGGATGAAGTGAGATAGGCCCAGCCGATAAGTCCGAGTATACCCCACCAATATGTTTGCATCCACCTTACCTCCGCACCCTCTTCGCCTTTATATAAGCTGGCCATAAACGCTAAGAGCGCAATGCCACCAAGGGTCAGTGCTTTGCGATAAACCGGATTCCATTCCCTGCGGTAATCGAGCCAGATCATAAAAAAACCTGCCGTGGTGATGATCGTAAAAACCGGCTTGCTTAGCAATGCTGCCTCAGGATAATAATGCTCCATATTCACATGAAATAATCCCATAATCAGCAAAGCCAGGGTGCGTGTGCCAATATGCATTAAGACCCCGCCTGTAGTGCCTCCTTTTTTCAAGCGGTTCTCAATAGCCATGGGTATGGAAAGACCCACAATAAATAAAAACATGGGAAACACCACATCGGCAAGACCCATTCCATCATCTTGTGCCCCTACATGATCGAGCCAGCCGGGAATATCATGTAAGGTCCATAAATCGTTGACGAAAATCATCAAAAACATGGTAAGTGCCCGCATTACATCTATAGAATCAAGGCGCCTTGAAGGTATTTTGATGGCTGACATGGGTAGAGATGTTTGGCCTGGTTAAAAATTGATTTTTCGTTTTCTGGCAATTACTTCCCACGTTTTTTCAATCTTACCCTCCTCAGCCAGCCAGGCATAATCGTGCAAGGCCACGGTCGGACAAATGTGGTGAGGGATACCCAGTAAAGCATCACCGGTTTTAAAGACCCGCTCCGAATGCACTTGCAAAACCAAATGTTCCTCACTGTGAATCAAAGGTTTGGCATCGGGCAGATCCGGAAAAAATACCCTGTTTTCTATAGGGTTTTCAGCGGCAACAGATTTGTGGCCCAGGTCAAGGCATATCAGGTTTGATCCTGGTGTGGAAATAACCCGGGTGAGCAACCAGGCGGCACATACAAAAGGCATATCGGGAAATTTTTTGGCATATCCGTAGTCCCAGAGCAAGGTCGTACCCGGGCTGCAAATGCGATCGGGGTATAGGGCATGTACCGGAAATGAGGGACTGCCGCCGGCGATGAGTTCCAGGAAGCCATCATTTCGGTTTTGGAGCTTTTGGCGAAGTTGAATAACCGGCTCCATTTCAATGTCAATTTGTGATTTGCGCTTTTCCGGATCTGGTTCCCGAGTGTGGCCGTCGTATACATGTAAGCCCATTAACTGTAAAGCAGCGGTTTCTGTAATATGCTGAGCAATAGGTTCTGCAAGTTCTGCCTGAATACCGGACCTGTGGTTGCCATTGTCAATATCAATAAATACCGGAAGTTTTTTTTGCTCGCCCGTCCACAAGCTGCTCAGCATGGCAATGGTATGGAGGTTATCCACCAGGGCAGAGAAACGGACTTCAGGGTACTTATGAATTAGTTGCCGCAATCGGCTGGCTTTCTGGAGCGTTGGCTGATGGGCCAGCAGTATATCCCCAGCACCTGCCATGGCCAGCATTTCGGCTTCGGCAATGGTAGCGCACTTAAAAGCTTTAATGCCCTTATCCAATTGCATTTGCACGATTTCAACCATTTTATAGGTTTTTACATGCGGCCTTAGCCTGGTGGCACTACCGGCTATGCGGATCATATTGTCAATATTCTGTTCGACCTTTTCGCGCTCGATGATAATGGCCGGACTGTCAATTTCTTCGATTCCTGTAAAAGTTGGTGTATGCATCAGATCAGTTCAAAAACAGCTTCAATTTCTACAGGTATATTGTCGGGGAGGCTTCCCATGCCAACGGCGCTGCGTACGCCGATGCCATTTTCCCGGCCAAAGACTTCGGCAAACAGTTCGCTACAGCCATTAATTACATAAGGATGCCGTGTAAAATCAGCAGTACAGTTGACCATGCCCAGCACTTTTATCACCCTTTTGATGCGGTTGAGGGTACCCAGATTGGTTCGCAGGGTGGATAATATGGCCAGACCTACTTGCCGGGCGGCTTTTTTACCTGCCTCTATATCCATGTCTTCACCGATTCGGCCAATAATAAGACTACCGTCATTTTGTACAGTTCCATGTCCGCTTACATAAATGTAGTTGCGGTCTATCAGGTATGGAACATACACGCCTAATGGTTTGGGCGCTGGAGGCAATACCAGACCCAGCTTTTCAATCATGGCTTCAGGAGAAAGCGTTTCCATATATTATGAGCTTATGTTAAAAAATCTTAATGCAAATGACCTTGGCAAAAGCATTGCCAATCGGTAAAATTGTTAAATTCAATTCAGAATATCCATTGTTAAGGAAATTTTACTTTCACTGCTTCGGAGAAATTCGCGTGCTGATCCATTTACATCCTCATGTTGGACCTTTATTTTTTTTCCATTCACATGATAATTGCCATATTTCCCTTCAGGAAAATCGAAGTGTATCGTATAATCTTCCTGATTTTGCAATACTTGAATTTCTATCTGTTTTTCCTTTCTTTTATAAGAAACACTTACTTCATTTTCACCGATTAAAAGGTTTTCAATGTTGGCATGGGGCCAGGCTTCAGGCATGGAAGGGCTGATGTGAATTTCCCGTAAATGGGCCCGGGGTTTCAGGCCAAAAAAATGTTCTATTATGGGTACTGCCAATCCATAGAGGTTCCAGGCCTGGGTCATCATACCATAATCCGGTGAGACTTCATACATAGAGCCGGGCAGGGCAAAGCTGAAACTCCGAACCATTTTCTGAATATATTCCAGGGCCTGGTCGGACCTGCCGTATTGGCTTTCCGCTACAGCCTGTACCCCGGTGGGAAGGGTCATTACCGCGCCAATATATGAAAATTCTTTAGTGCCTTCGAAAGAACCATCATCGGAGCCGGCACTTTCATCACGATCGATACCTGTAACAAAAACGCCGAATGGGTTGGTGTAATTCCTGGCGGTTTCCAGGGCGCGTAAAGCTTTATCCTGATCTGCAATACCGGTTTCCATAGGGGTATTTACAGCCCAGTTTCTATACAGTACAAATCCCCTTTTATCGGGGTCATTTGATGCCAGCGTTTGTGTTTTGGTATTGGTGATTTCCTCTACCGCCCAGGGTTTATCCAGATAACGGGCACGCTGGATCGCTGAATCCATAAGCTGTACGGCTTTTTCTGGTTCACTGACAAAATCGGCATAAGAGTCAAAATCATCCACCCAATAGGTGGTATTGATAATTTCCCTGATTTGATCGGCTTTTTTAAGGTATACAGCGGACTGCTCATGTTCTTCAAGTACGCTGGCCATTTCGGCTGCCAGGTAGAAAGCCTGACTGGTGTAGGATGCCACATCGATCATCTCACCATCGAGTCCGTGAATTTCAATCATGCCATATCCTTCAGGCAGCAGGTTGCCGTCTATGTCGTTTTCCTCCAGAAGCCAGCTGAGCCCTTTTTTGATAAAGGGATAATATTTTTTAAGAAAGTCCAGGTCTCCGGTCCAGCAGAATACCTTCCAGATCAAGGTAGCAAACTGTGGTGTTTCATTGATATTTCCCGGATTAAAAACCGCGCCATTGGTAGAAACTTCATGTACGACCCTGCCATTGCCACTGGCTTGTTCTGAATAATTGTAAAGCAGTTCTATGGTGCTGTAGACCAGGTCTTTTTGTCCGATAGCGATAGCGGCCTGCAGCGCATACTCATTATCAGCCCCAAACCACCATGGATAATCTGGCAATCCTGCGCCAAGACCCCGGCCTTGCCCGGGAACATCCCGAATCAGCCAGTCGACGTTGTACTTGGTCCATTCAAAAGCTTTTTGCAAAGTACTGTCAGGAACGGTAAGCCGGGCTTTGTTGGCGATGCGCTTATACCGGCGAGCTTTTTCAAGCAGATATTGACCGGAATTTTTATGAACATCAAGAAAGGTTTCCATAACTTCTTCCTGTGATGCTGCAGAGCCGGCAATAACGAAATGCAGTACTTCCGATTGATTGGGTTCAATATTAAATGAATACTGCAATCCACCTTGTGTGCCCATTCCTTCGGGGGCATATTTGCAATCCGGACAAGTATCAAGGGTATCGGCAGCGCTTCGGTTGGCGCCTGCAATTACATACCAGTCATTCTTACGATCTTTGGCCAGGAGGTATTTTTTGTTTTTCTCAATCCATTCATCCTCGCTATCGATCATACCTGTTCGTTCTCCGAGCCAAACCGGCATCAGTTCGGTAAATACCATGAAGGCAAATTGAAAATCGATACTTTCATCGGTCTCATTGTGAAAGGTATACTCCACCACTACAGCTTCTTTGCCATCGGGTACAAACTGAAATCTTTCGATGCGAATGCCCTCCCGGGATGGATATACATGTACATTGGCATAAGGGTAATTAATAAATAGAGCAGCTGAATCGAGGCAATAAGAAGATTGATTGGTTTGCAGAGATGCCGTAAAGCCATCCAGTAATTTGATGGGATGGTTCCAGATGCCTCCCATTTCACCGGCAACGTGCCATCCGATTTCAGGAAACCATCCATTCTGATGGCCCACCATATATACGCGATCACCGGCAGTGACAAAAGGTGTATTAATAAAATTGACATCACCGGCAATACCATTGTCATGCGAACGTACAAATTTGATCAGAGGTCCCTGATGTACCGGAGGGTCTGCCGTACAGGCAATGCATAGTTGCCCCAGTATAAGCGGCACTATACAATATCTTAATAGTTTTTGCTGTATCATTAAAGCACAATGGTTATTTAATGCTGTGGAATAGCATTTTACCTGTTTTCAATTATGCGTTTAATATAAAACAATCACATCAAATAATAAAAATAGGATTTTAGTTTATCTCAAGAATTTCAAAATTTTTGCCATTTAGGTTATAGCTGTTACCTTTTTTTAATCCAATCATGGCTTGACCTATGGGAGATGCAGCCGAAACGGCAAAACATTCGTCATTGCCTACCTTGATTTTACCGGCGCTGATGGAAATGTAAAATAAACCCTGTGTTGTACGCACCAGTGAACCTTCCTGAACGTCGTCATAGGTGAAATTGGGCCTGATATTGTTGACAACATGCCTGAGTTTGAGGGCTTCTGATAGCTGTACTTCGTATTTTTGGATTTCGAGTTGCATCATAGAGCGACCTGTTTCATATTTATCACCGGAGCTGCTCTTGGTTTCTTCGTCAGCGGCTTCCTGGGCCATTTGCATGGCTTGTTTAACAGCTTCGATTCTTTTGTTTACATATTCAATGCAATGCTGATGCAGGGCGTACTTTAGTTCTTTCATAATATAGAAAAAAGAGCTCAAAAATATATAAAATATTAGTATGTTAGCTTTTTATTACATGAAATATAATTTTTTAGATGTATGAATTACCTTCCAGACAGCAAGCGTTATCAGTCGATGGAGTACCGGAGATGTGGAAAGAGCGGATTAAAGCTTCCGGCCGTTTCATTAGGTCTTTGGCATAATTTTGGCCACGTTGATGTGCTCGAAAACAGCAGAGCCATCCTTAGAGCCGCATTTGATGCAGGCATTACTCATTTTGATCTTGCCAACAATTACGGACCGCCTCCGGGTTCTGCCGAAGAGAATTTCGGCAAGCTCATAAAGGAAGATTTTTCGGGCTATCGCGATGAGATGGTGATATCGACCAAAGCGGGCTATTATATGTGGGAAGGGCCTTATGGTGAATGGGGGTCTAAGAAATACCTGGTTTCAAGTCTTGATCAAAGCCTGAGACGTATGAAACTCGACTATGTTGATATTTTTTACCACCATCGTCCCGATCCTGATACACCCCTGGAAGAAACCATGGGGGCGCTGGACCTGATTGTACGGCAGGGTAAGGCCTTGTATGCGGGTATATCAAATTACCGGCCGGAAGAAGCTGCCCGGGCACTTGCTATTTTACGCGAATTGGGTACGCCTTGCCTGATTCATCAGCCCAGGTATTCTATGTTTGACCGATGGGTTGAAGGCGGTTTACTGGATTTGCTCGAAAAGGAAGGGGTAGGTTGCATTCCATTCAGTCCGCTTGAACAGGGATTGCTCACAGATAAATACATTAAAGGCATTCCCGAAGGCTCGAGGGCATCTAAATCACATGGATTTTTGAAAAAACATCAGATTACAGATGAGAAAATCGATAAAATACTGGCCTTGAATAAGATTGCCAAAGAGCGCGGACAAAAGCTTGCGCATATGGCCCTGTCGTGGATTCTAAAGAACCCGGTAATTACGTCGGTATTGATTGGTGTGAGCACTGTGGAGCAACTGGAAGATTCACTGCTTTGTCTTAAAAATTATGACTTCAGTGAAGAAGAGCTTCAAAAGATTGAGGAGGTGTTAGCTCGTAGGAGGTAGTTCGTTGCTTTTAGCTTTTAGCTGTTAGTTCGTAGCTCGTAGCTTTTAGCTGTTAGCTTTTAGCTTTTAGCTTTTAGCTTTTAGCTCGTAGTTCGTAGCTGGTAGCTCGTAGTTCGTAGCTCAACCTTTGAGTTTTTGAGCTAATTGTTATTTAAAATCAATTGCATGAAAATTTTGGAGCCACGAACCATGGCCGGCGGGAGAAATAGTTTGTGACGGGTAGATGGTGACACGATTCTGGCGCTTAAAATCAACCTTTTTGCTGGGGCTTTTTCCATCAAAGTTGCGATTCAAAAAAAACTCATCCCCCATAATGTATCATGTATCACATATATCTTCCCTGTAATATTATTCTCCTCCGCAAAAACGATCCTGTAAAAAAACTGAATTCAGTTTAACATTCCGGTTGCCAGCTAAGGCAATAAATAAAAAATATACAGGCTGAAAGTGAAATTTGAAAGTGAATTAACGTACTTTCGTGTTTCACCAACGCTAATTTAATTGAAACAATGGCTTTATCTTTAGTTTTCACCCTTGTAGCCATTGTCGTAGGGCTATGGCTTTTTCTGTATCTGTTCCCGATAAATCTGTGGATAACCGCGGTATTTTCTGGTGTGAACATTAGCCTTCTTGAGCTCATACTCATGCGTTTTCGCAAGGTACCCCCCGGTTTGATTGTAAGTAATATGATTATTGCTGTAAAAGCGGGTCTGACCGATGTCACTACCCGACTTATGGAAACGCATTATCTGGCCAATGGCAACCTCAGCAGTGTGATTAAAGCCATGATCGTAGCGGATAAGGCTAACCTCAATCTCAAATTCAAGCAGGCTACCGCAATAGACCTTGCCGGCAGGGACGTTTTGAATGCTGTGCAGGTTTCTGTTACTCCCTATATGATCATTGTGCCTGCGATCACGGCTGTGTCTGTGGATGGCATTCAATTAATTGCCGTTGCCCGTGTAACCGTGAGAACCAACCTGCAGCAGCTGGTAGGTGGTGCCGGTGAAGAAACCATAAAGGCAAGGGTAGGACAAGGCATCATTTCGCGCATTGGCGCCGCTACCAACTTCATGGAGGTGCTGGAAAATCCTGAAAGCATCAGCAGGCAGGTACTTTCGCATGGCCTTGATTCAGGTACTGCTTTTGAAATACTTTCTATCGATATAGCCGATATTGATATTGGAAAAAATATTGGCGCTGAATTGATGACCGATCAGGCCATGGCCGATTTAAATATCGCAAAAGCCAAGGCCGAAGAGCGAAGGGCTATGGCCGTGGCACAGGAGCAGGAAATGCTTGCACGCGTACAGGAAGCCCGGGCCAACCTCATCAAAGCAGAGACCCAAATACCCGCTGCCATATCAGGCGCTTTCAGAAAAGGCAATCTTGGGGTAGAATGGGACTATTAAAACCCTGGTCCTTAATCTGCTGGTATTTTGGCAGTTAGTTTTGCAATAAAATCTAATGTTTTCATTTCCGAAAAACTTTCTGTTAATCTCTAACAAAAGGTTGATTTTTTAACTATATTTGATAGTAAACTTTACTGTATGCGGATCTATGCCAATCTGAAGTACAGGTAATGCAGCAATGATTTGAATGCAGAAATTCATGGGATTTTTGCATAAATCTTAATAATAAAAGTTGTTATCAACACTATTGTTGGTGTTTTAATAACAACCAACCACAACGAAAACACTTTTTAATTTGCAATCGCCTTCAATTCATTACTGATTTAATTTAAAAATCCACGCCATTCAATTTTTAACCCATTCCGACGTATGAAGATTTTATTGATTTCCCCAACTATAGATGCAGAAAAAAGAACCAATAAGGGGCTTATGCTCCCTCAGCTTGCATTGTACATCCTGGAAGGCTTAACGCCTAAAGAGCATCAGGTGACGGTACTGGAAGAAGAATCTGAAGACATTGACCTGGAGCATGACTGCGACCTGGTAGGTATCAGTTGCATGACGGCCAATGCACCACGGGCTTATGAACTGAGCCAGGAATTCAGAAAAAGAGGAAAAACCGTGGTTTTGGGTGGGGTACATCCTACCATATTGCCCGATGAGGCGCTTCAGTATGCCGATTGTGTGGTGGTAGGTGAAGCAGAAGGGGTCTGGCCGGGCTTATTGGAAGACTTTCAGAATAATTGCCTTAAAGATAAATACCATAACGATTGTCCTTGCCTTGATGAATATATTCCAAAGGATTACAGCAAAGTCATAAAAAAACGTTTGTTTAACCTCATTCCCGTTATGACCACCCGGGGATGTCCTTATAATTGTGATTTTTGTTGTGTTACCAATTTATTTGGTCCGAAGATCCGTCACATCCCCATTGAGAATGTGGTGCGCGATATAAAAGAATCGGGCGCAAAGAATTTTTTATTCCTCGATGATAATATAATTGGCCATAAAAAATATGCCAAGCAGTTGTTTAGGGCATTAAAACCCTTGAACATCAACTGGGTCGGACAAGCATCTGTATCCTTATTGGTGAATGATCAGGAATTATTGCAGCTGGCTTCAGAAAGTGGTTGTAAGGTATTGTTTTTTGGCATCGAAAGTGTTTCCGAGAAGCAAATGCAAACCATGCGCAAATCTTTCAAAGAGATCGAGCAACTGGAAGAAGCTTTTAAAAAGATTAAAAAGATGGGTATACTCATCCATGCCTCTATGGTTTTTGGTTTTGATGACGATACCCCTGAAGTCTTTGATGAGGCTGTGAAATTCTTGAAAAGAAATAAAGTGAGTACAGTATCCTTTAATGTACTCACGCCCTATCCCGGTACGAAGACCTATGAAGATCTTTTAAAGGAAGATCGCCTTACCACCCGCGACTGGAGATATTATGACCACAATACCGTAGTTTTTAGTCCCAGGGGGATGAGCCCGTATACCTTACAGATGGGGAAAGTGAATGCCCGCAAAAAATTCTATAGCTTTGGATCGGTTTTACGCCGCTCGATTGGCAACCTGTACAGTCCTTTGATCTATTTTGCCATGAACCTGGGCCATATGAAGCAGGTAAAACTGGAAGCCCGGAGGATTGATCGCCTGAAGCCTGAGTTGTTTTTGGAGCAAGAAAAAGAAGCCGAGGAGCTGGTTAGTTCGTAAGCTTGCAGCTTGTAGCTCCTAGCTCGTAGTACTTCCCTAAATAACGTTGACCGTTTTGGTTAAAAATCTTTTTACATCTATCGGGCAATTATGAGCCAGAGGTTCCCCACACCCTGGTCAAAAGGGCGATATCTCCTTTTTGCTCTTTTAAATTTATGCACTTAGTCTCCATCTCATGGTATACCATGAATTTTCAATATAGCCTATTACATTGTTGCATCCTATTTGCACTTTTGCCATCTTTAACAAGTGAAATTTTTGATCAGGGTCTGGTACTTGTTTATTTCAGAGAATTTGCGACCTCGACTTATATCAAAATGTTACCGTATAGAATGTATCAGGGAACCACCCTTGTTTTCACTATTGATGTTTTGATCAGAATCGGTCAAATTGAGCTTTTTCACATGCCTTCACTGCATAGCCAGGGGTCTGGTGCGGATGTACTATTTCCAGGTGCAAGGCTGCGCTATATCATCATACCCGGAGGTGTTCCTGTTAATGGAAAAGTAGCTATTCCTGTGGATTTCAATGATTATGACGCGGTTTGTGATTATTTTGGTATAGAGAAATAGCGTTTTTCAACTATTTTACGCGTAGTTTCCATCGGCAAAATGGGGGTACATTGGGGAAGACTCCCGCTTGTTGGAGTTTTCTCCAACAAGCACCTGTGGTTTTTTAGGACATCCCCCTGAATCCCCCGAAACCTGTCCCGGACGAATGTTCGGGAAGGGGGAGTACATTATGGTAAATATTACCATGATATAAGTAAATGGAAATTGTATTGTTTTACAGTTTTTTTGGCAAAGCTAAGCTTGGTGCAGTTTCATAGCGAGAACGGTATGGGTTGGCTACGGTTTTTTTAAGATAAAGCGCTGAATGGCCTATTGTTCCTGTCAATTTACGCCCATTTTGAGGGCGAACGTAAAGTGTTGGGATATTTTATTCTAATGTAAAATGGTTGAAATATAAAAAGGTACTCGCGGCGGTCGCGCAGCAGCATGGGTTTGTGAAAAAGTTGGTTTTTAGGGGTTTTAAGAGGGTTTTATATGACACCCCCCTGAATCCCCCCTGGCATGGGGGACTACATTCTGGTAGTTATTACCATAATATTAATCAATGGAAATTGCACTAGTTTACAATCTTTTTTGGCTTAATGCCAAGCGAGAGCACGTACGGGAGGTGTGCCTCCATCCCTTCTATTTTGTTGGTATTTTCAACGAAAACTCATCAAAATTGCCCTTCGGACCAACGTCAATATCTAGAATTTCTAATCATATAGTTCTAAAGCCCATTTATGGCAGGATGCTGAGAAAGCTTGTCGTTAGAAGGATGAATCCGCCTTGCAGAACTGACCGTTAAAAAATGGAGGCGAAGGGTTGGGAAGGAAGAAAACAATGTTTGAGCGCAGCGAGTTTTGTTTTCGGCGGGTAGGGCCTTCATTTTAGGTCAGGGCTGTGAAGCGGCGGGGTTTTTTGGTTACTTTTTTGACCTGAAGCAAAAAAGTAACAGAAAGCCATCAAATAATAAACCCGTTCTTACTTTACATTCTGTTGATTGATTAATCCGCCGTTCTTTTTGCCATCCATCGGGATCGCCACTGGAGTAATTGGATAATTTTTTCCAATGTAAAATGGGTAAATTGCAAAAAGGTACGCGCGGCGGTCGCACATCAGTAGTTAAATATGTTAAACGTTAATCGCACTCCACACCAAACCAACTTCTCTACGAGCTACGAGCTAATTTAATGGGGGTGGTCGTTTGAGAAAAATCCAACAACAGCGAGGGAGAAAAGGAACTGAATTATTAAAATTCATTATTGATCGCTATTCAATCTTATTTCTGCAATCTCTGAACTAAAAACCATCACGATCTATGAGACACTGCGTTAATTTCGATTAGCTTTCGCTGTTTTAATACAAATCAAATTTTGATTATCTGACAAACCCTTGCTAAACATTTGACGTGTAGAAAAAATTTATTATTTTGGTAAAAAACAAATCGAATGGAAAGTAGAATCAGCGTCGATAGTACCATTTGCAATGGCAAACCTATTATAAGAGGACAAAGAATTACTGTACAGACCATCTTAGAATTTTTAAGTGCGGGGGACACAAAAGAAGATATTTTAGCGCAATACCCATCTCTCCAGCCAGAAGATATTGATGCCTGCTTGAAATTTGCAGCTGATTTAATGTCTCACCAATATTCTATAAGTTCCATTGCTACATAAGAACGATGGCCAAATTCCTCATTGATGCAAACCTTCCTTATCACTTCAGCTTGTGGAATTCTTCTGAATATATTCATGTTAAAGACATAAATGAAAGATGGTCAGACCAGCAATTTTGGGATTTCGCTAAAGTTAACAATCTGGTGATAATAAGCAAAAATGCTGATTTTTCTATAAAGTTGTAACTGGAAGGCGCTCCACCTAAAGTAATTCATATAAAACCACGCAATCTTAAAATTAAAGATTTTCATGCTCATATTTCTAAAATATGGTGTGAAGTAATAACGAATATCGATTACTATAACATGATAAACATCCATTTCAATACCTTAGAAATGTTGAAATAAATTTTTGATCTTATCAATTTATGCCCAACGCTGGTGCGCACGTGCATTTTTATATTTAACCATTATATATTAGAAGAAAACACACCTTTTTACATTTTACCTACGAACTTTTGGGGCCGCCTCTGAAAAGGCCGATACGGAATGTTCAGTTAAACCTAACATATTAATCCCTAATTGCCAGGATGTATGTCGTGTGTATGTGTCTTTTTGGATTTTTTCTTAATTTCAAGTTTTCTCTTTGCAATAAATTCACTAAGCTCTTTTTCCTGCTTCTCAGACAGTGGTTTACTTTGAATTACAAAATCTACTCCTTCCGGTTCTCTAATAAATCCCATGTTATTTAGGTTTAAAATATTTATCTACTAATTTTTTTGCTGCAATTGTATCAATCACCAAAATCGTCCTCGTTTAAAACGAGGACGGGATTCAGCACATATTTGTTTCTTGAGTGCGTAAAGCAGCGTTTCCATCGCGGTTTATTGAAATTGATGCTTTCCAATGCTCTATCATGCCTTCCTTGAAATGATAAAGTTATTGTTTTGCACCTTGGATTTTTGGCCTGGAAAGCGGTTTATCTTCCTGCTCAGATCCAAAAACGCCATAAAACGTTCTTCGGGACTCAGATGTAAAAAATCTTCCCTTTGCCGTTGCTTACTTTCTTCTTTGGTTTGAAAATAGATTTGCATAGTTAAAAATAACGAAAAACCATTCAATTTTGATGAAGATGGTATAAAAAATTCAGACTATCGTAAAGAGTGATTCTTTTGAATTGATATAGCGCAGCTCATAAAAAAAACCCAATATCATCCCTTGCTGGTACACAGGTACTGGTTGTTTCCTTGATGTTTTTTTTACAATCAATTGCATTAGCCTTAGCTTCATTTTGTGAAAATGCCATATCAACCATTTGAAAATCTTGATATTATATTGTTTATTTAATATATCATTTACAAAACCCGCCTTGAACCATGAAAAAGCCATCCCAGATTTTTGCTGAAACTATCGCACAATCGGCAAAAGGCAATCTCCAATTCGCCCTATCAGAGTACAGCCAAAAGTTTCTTCTTTCTACTGGTCTTTTTGATCTCAGTCCCGCCAATCTACAGGAAGTTGAAATTCTCAGTGAGTCTGACACACATTTGAAAATACAAGCCAATTCCAGGGATTTTCTGTTTAAAAGCAGTGTTTTCAAAGATAACCGAATGATTATTGAAGCTGAATTCAGGCTGATCGATGACGACCTGGAGGTTTTTGTGGTGGCCGGGCTGGAAAATACCCCTGATAAACTTTCCGGATTGCCCGGATCTTTAGCAGAACTTCTGAAGCCTTTAGATATCCTCCGGGTTCAGGATATGTTATTTATTCTCGCTTCGCATGAAAGGGACCATATCGAATCTGAGGCTTTTGAAGAATATAATTTTTTGAATGCTGATATACTGCCGGGTATAAACCTTGCCGCCTTTATCGATTTTAACAAATCTGGAAAGGTAGCACGTTTAATGGCTTCGCCCGTTGAAACCGTTATCGGTTATGGTCCTCACTTTTTAACCTGGAATGTAAACGGACCGGCAAATGTGGAATTTAGTCTTCAGATACCTGATGAAATCAACATCGAAAATGTATTTATGATTAAAAATCCGGCTATAAAAATCCGGCCTTTTCAGCCTCCACAGTTTTCCATTGATGGCTTATTTGAGCTGGATCTGCCTTCGGTACCGGCGCTGCAGATACCCGGAGGTTTTACCTTCGCCACCAATGGTGTAAGAGGTCAATTTGTATTGGATCAGGCTGCTGAATTGCTCAAACCTCCATTCGTATATGATGGTATTCGCTTTACCTCACTCAGTGTACTGGCCGGTGTAGTCAATGGGAAAGCTAATGTCGGTGCGGAGGGGAGTTTTTCCATCGGCAGCACTTCTCCTGCTGCTCATACCAAAGCAGGGAAAAAAGACATGGCAGACATGCGCAGCAATGAATACAAATTCATTTTCGATGCCATACCTGGTAAGGTCATTCCTAAGTTTGCCTATTTATATCTGGATACACTTTCTCTTGAAATATACATTAAGGCCATAAGCGGCCAGCATGTGGCCCTGCCTCCCTTTTTGAGGAACATTTCTTTAGAGCAGGTTATGATGCACTGGTGTGACAATCCACTTGGAGAAATCAAGCCCGACGGTACCATAGCCCTACCTGTTTTTGGACTGTCCTGCATTGCCAATATTTTTGGTCATAAGACTTTTGCTGAAATCCAGGTGGGCGTCGATGGCATCAGCTCCGGTACATTTATGGCAGATCCTATACGGCTGGGCAATGGTTTATTGCAAATTACTGGCAATGGCAAGGGGAGTCCGGTTGGGTATAAAGGAGGCGTGAAAATCAGGCCTGGCGGACCGGCTTTTTCTTTTAATTCCGATGGAAAGCCCGAATATCTGGCATTTACCGCTGCTATTAAAATTCTGGGCATAGAAGGAACTGCGGAAGGGGAGGCCGGTGACGAGGGCTTGCACGCGCGTGTAACGGCGAGGGTTGGCAATGTCATCAAAGGAAAAATGGAGCTGATGATGTCAGGTGCAGATTTTTCAGCCAGCGCTTATATCTACGCAGGCATATCCAACAAGCGGATTTCTCTGGGCATATTGGGTACGGTGCGCCTCGATACCCGCCTGGAAGGAGCTTTTAGCGCCGCCTTGCAAAAGGGCGTATACTCCAACTCCATGATGCTGGGCTTTCGGTTTATAGGAAAAGATTTCAGTTTAGGTGAGCTGCGTATAGAGGTGAGGGAGCTGAATAAAATTACCAATATAGTGGAAGACGAAATCCGAAAGGCCTTGATGGCGATTGGCAATCAGGTACAGGAATGGCTGAATGCGGCCTATTCGGGTGTGATTACTTTCGCCGGCGATGCCATGGAAGCCATTGGAAAAGCCCTGAATGAACATTTCAAACAGAACATGGACAATGCAGCTCGGCTGATGCGGCAAACCGGATACGCAGCCAGACAGGTAGGACAGGCATTGAATAAAGGTTACAAGAGAAGCCGCCAGGAAGTGACCAGGGCTTTGCGGAGTGCAGGTTATGCCGCCAGTGAAGTGGGTGATGCCCTGTCTTTCGTATTTAAAGCCGGAGCGCAGGAAATTGCCGGTTTAATGAGAGCGGCAGGTTTTTCAGCAAGCGATGTAGGCCAGGTACTGCAACATGTTTTTAAAGTAAATGCTCAAGTGGCAGTAGGTATTTTACAGGGCGCGGGATATACCGCACAACAGGTGGGAGGCGCATTGCAAACTGTATATAAGGTGCCTGCTTCTTTTGCCAATGCATTTATAAAAGGGGCCGGATCGGTTACTAAAAGTGCAGGGAATACAGCAAAAAAAGCCTTCCGGTCAATTCGCAGAGGTTTGAAATTGTAAACCATAATCAATGATATGTCGACAAATAATGAAAAATCGAATCTGGAGCGATGGTTTCTGCTGGGCCTCATCGCCTTTGGATTGTTGAGTGGGCTTGCCATCGAGTTATTGCAAATTGCCCATCGTCCGATCGTCCTTCTCATCTTTATAGGGATATCGGTGACGGCCCTCATTTACAACATGCTCGGAGGACTTAAAGACAGTTTTTTCGGTCATGGTGCTTTTAGGGTAGGGGGAAGCGGTGCCTTTCTGATTGGGTTTTTATTTATCCTCAACCCCATTCTGGAACGACAAAGCAAGCCCGGCAAAAATGACTTTGTGGTTCCGCATTTTAAAGAGTGGATCGCTGTGAATAAAAACAACCTCAGGCCGGTGAACCTGTATTTTCCATTTTCAGGTATAACGATTGATTCCACCGATTTTGCCCGCATCAAAACCGACGATAAGCTTATGTTTAACATTGATGCGGAGTATCTTTATGTGCTTAAGGGAAACCCTGATGGCGCACAGGTGGGCAAAATACCATTAAATCAACTTGAAAACCGAATTTCCAGTAATATGCAATTGGAGGTAAAGCGTTCGATGGTATTTCAGGGCACCTTGAGTTTAAACACCAAAACGCCGGTTACGTCATGGTTTCCTTATCATATTGTGCCGATTCGTTTTGAGGATAATGTTACGAGCTATGCCATTCTGGAGGAAGGGAGTCAGAAAGTTTTGCTTCGCAGTGAAATTTTACTCCGGGGTACCCAGGTACACAATATCAATGATGCATGGTATGCCATTACCGTTCATAGCGTTAACCACGAGTCCGAACCCCTGTGGTCACGTTTTGCCATTGCCGAGATAGAAATACAATCAGAATTGCGGATTAATTAGATGGTGATGGCTACTGCGTGATGCGTAATCCGAGATGGGTGATAGGTGATGGGTAATGGGTTTCAGTGCTTGTTGGTGGAAAAACACCAACAAGGGGGAGGGTTGAGATGAACCATGATTTATTCTACACTACCCGGCAGGGGGTGTGCCGCGTGGGCCCATGTCATATATCTGCAAAACAGATGATTACAGTTATTTCCAGTCTGGCGGATTTCAAATCCAATATTATCTGTAGGGTTTAACCCTTCACCATAATCGGCCACAGCGCAGCAAAAAGCCATTTCAAAGTACCTCGACCTATAAGGTTTCAAAAATCCTTATAGGTCTTGTGCGTTACCCCTGCTAGAGCACACCTGCAACTTGTGCTTTCTTCACTACAAATACATTGAGAATCAACGACATAAAACATAATGTATACAGTGTCACGTGGGGACACGTGCCTAGAGTTAACCGTTCACCACATTCTGACACAGCGCAGCAAAAAGCCATTTCAATTACGTCGACCTATAAGGTTTCAAAAAATCCTTATAGGTCTTTAACGTTAGATACCTCTGCCAGCAGACAGTACATTTCAAATACCAACTGTTTATAAGTACCTCGACCTATAAGGTTTCAAAAAATCCTTATAGGTCTTGTGCGTAGCACCAACTCTTGCACGCATGCTGTCTTTACTGTAAATACAACGAATATCAAAGATATAACACATAAAGTATACAGTGGAGGAGACACGTTCCACGGCGGCTGGTATGATTCTTTCGGTAAAAGACAAGCTATTGTTGCCATTCCTCGTTGCAGATTGAGGTGAAACCGAAATCCCGGAAAGCATAGCGTTCGGGACAGCACAAATGCCCATGCTATACAATCGACCCTGTAGGGTGTCGCATCTACAAAAAAACCAGCCAGGGCACGCGTGCCGCATGTTCTTTCTTGCCTTTAAATGCATTGAAGATCAATGATATAAAGTATAAAGTGTACAGAATCGCATGGGGCCACGTACCACGGCGGTAGTGGATGGAAAATTTGCGGATGAAATATCATACAAAGTTGGGTGTAAGTGTTTCAGTGCTTGTTGGTGGAAATACACCAACAAGGGGTAGAGATTTTTTTTGGAAAAAAATCAGTCATTCAACGATGATAAAGCAATACATGTGCCAGCTTTAGGTGTACAATTGAAAATCCCGTTAGGGATGGCATCTTTGTAGAAAAACAATATAAGCAGTAGGAATAGCCCCGTAAGAGTGGCACCTTTTTTATGTGATAATGCTTTGTTTAGAAAATATTTTCGCACCTACGGCGCTTATCTTTCTACATTGCTTTTGTTTCTGCAAAGATGCCGCGCCTACAGCGCTAAGATGCTGTTTGGCAGAAACAAGATACCGTGATAGGTGATGGGTAATCCGTGATGCGATTTATGTTAAGTGTTAAGTGCGATTAACTTTTAATGTTTTAACCATATAAAAGCTTAATCTATGTCTAATTATTATTTGTTTCTTTCTTTCCAGCATAGGTGATGATCGGTGATGGGGAGTAAGGTGAGGGGTGAAAGCTCAAACATAAAAGATGAAAGTCTGTAGCCGGTAATTTACCTGATGGTACTTTAAAGAAATGGTCCAAGCCATGGCTTTAAATAGTCACACCGTTAGAACCACGTTCACAAGAGTGCATTGTGGGTTTTTGTAAAATCGGAGGATGCAATATGATTATTTGATAAAGGCATACATTTTTTTATTTTAATAGTTAATTGCCTAATAATCAAATTGATCTGCTAAAAACGCCAGGTCAGTTTTTTTTGGGTTTTGGTATTTTTTCAATGCAATGAACTTGTCATTTGATTTTTTTTAAAAAAGCTTCAGGCTCATCATAGCAAATTGGAATTATTTTATTGCCCTCAATATTTTCCTTAACAAATGCCGAAAAATATTGTATAATTTGCATTAAAATGCCTATTTCATTATGTAATTTATTGTTAAAAAGTTTTGATTTTAAATAATTCTTAATTACATATGTGTTGAATTTAGAATAATAATGTGCTTTGGCAGGAGAGAAAACATATGATGAAGCTATTTTGCTAAAAGATCTGAGCAATGGAGATGAATTGGCATTTAAAAAGATATATAATATATATAGCAGGAGGTTATATGCCAAAATTTTTTCAATAGTCAGAAAGGAAGAAATTTCTAAGGAGCTTTTGCAGGATGTATTCTTAAAACTATGGGAGAAAAGGACATCCATTGATACCAGTAAATCATTTTCTTCATTTCTATATACCATTACAACCAATTTGGTCATTGATTATTTAAGAAAAGATATCCAGGAAAAAAAAATGATGTATGAAGTAAAGGCATCGGGTATGCCTTCGGGAAATACAACAGAGGAAATGATTCATTTTTCGGAATTCAATACATTAATTCAACGTGCAATAGATTCACTCCCACCACAAAGACGAATGGTATTTACACTTTGCAAGGAGGAGGGATTTAGTTATGAAAAGATTGGTCTAACACTTGGCATCACCAAATCTACTGTAAGTGACCACATGGTAAAAGCCATCAAAACCATTAAGCGTTTTATCGCCATATCTATTCGTTAAAAATAATCAATCAAACGGCCTTATATTTTTATTTTATTCAATAATATCATTGAATTGTTGATTGTTTTTTAGTAATGATGTAATTAGATTAAAATTATCGCAATAAATTTTTTGTATGAGCAGAGTGATTCCTGTTTTGATTCGTATATTATAATAAATGACTAAATCAATGGATAGCATGCAGGAAAATATCGATGGGTTAATCAGCAAATATTTTGAAGGAAGTATTTCTGGCAATGAACTACAATTATTGTTGTCATTGTTATCAGACTCCGATGAAAATGGTATAAAGGCTGAACTGCTTGCCTGTCTTCTTGAAAAGGATGTTGATTTAAATGTTGGTGATATCGATATGGATTTTGAAACAGCCTATGATCAGATACAACACAGGATGACCCAAAAAGAGGGCAAACATCTTTCCTTGATCAGTCTTTCAGTAAATTCATGGTACAAACTGGCAGCAGTAATTGCCATGGTTCTCATCGGGCTGTCTTTGACTTTCTTTCTTATAAACAATGCGGACATAGTTCAACATACCACCTATGGAGAAATCAGGACCCTTGTACTGCCCGATGGCTCATCTGTTATTTTAAATGGAAATTCCTCCATCCAGTATGCCAAAAATTGGAGTAATAAACAGGACAGGAAAGTGAAATTGAATGGTGAGGCACTGTTTGATATACAAAAAACGGACATGAGATCAAAATTCATTGTTGAAACGTCCGGAGGACCCACCATTGAAGTAACCGGTACAAAATTTAATGTAAAAGATCGTGGCAGTAAAACCAAAGTTGTGCTAAGTGAAGGGTCAGTAATGGTTTCTGATGTTAAAGGAGGGATTACTGTACTTAAGCCAGGTGAATTATTGGATTATGACAAGCGGACCAACACCACACAAACTTCAATTGTATTAACAGAAAAGTATACTTCCTGGACATTTGGAAAAATTATATTGGACAATACATCGGTTTCTGAACTGATCGATATTTTGAATGTCACTTATGGTGTAAAAATAGAAACCTATGACAATGAGCTGTTAGCTTACAAACTAACAGGATCGGTGCCAACCAAAAACATTGAAAACATTTTGATGGCGCTTACTACTACGTTTGGACTTGAAATTATTAATCAAAATCAAAAACTAATACTGAAAATGCAGGATTGATACACAAAATCATTACCGATCAAAATCAAAAGTTTTAATCACAAAATTTAAATTATTTCCTGCAGGCCGGAAGAAGCCTCGCGGGACAAGCTAAGGGTTTATCCAAATTTTAATTTGGAGAGTGCTTGTCTTATGCCTTCATAGGACATAGACCGGGTATGTTTATACTTCACCAAAATGTGAGGGTGCTATAATATTGCCTTTAATTCTGCCAATACAACTCAAATCGAATCTAATAATCTTTTAACAACAACAATCATGAGACTATCAAGACTACTATGTATAACCTGTTTCTGTTGCTTTATTGTTTATCAAAATTCTGTGGCACAAGCATTGGCTTCAACTACCTCTAAATGGAATGAGCGACAAAAAACTCAGGAAATTAAAAAAATGAATTCATTAAAAGATGCTTTAAAAAGCATTGAGGATGAGTTCAATATTTCAATTGTTTACAATAGCAAACTCATTGAAGGCAAATTGGTGTCAGAGAAATCCGGGCTGCAAAAAAATTCCCTGTCGCTCGATGAAAAGCTCGAAAAACTACTTTCAGATTTTGATTTGAGGCATGTGAAGGCAGAGGAGGATTTTTACATAATCATCAGGAAAAAATCAGCCGATATCAATCATATCAAATCGGTTGACCAGGATCTCTCTGGATTATCAGGTAAAGGTAAGATGAATCGTTTTGAATCGTGGGTTTCCAAGTCATTATCTAAAATCATTTCATCGGATGATGATGACACACCCGGTTCAAAAGGAGACAAACATGTAAGCGGAACGGTGTTGGCTGAGGAAAATAAGGAACCCATTCCTGGTGTAAATGTAATGATTAAAGGTACTGGCAAAGGCACTGTCACAGATGTGGAAGGGCATTATGATTTGGATATCCCCGAACAAGGCGCCGTACTGGTGTTTTCTTTTTTAGGTTATGGAACCAGAGAGATACCTATATCTAATGAGAGCATTGTCGATATTGTAATGCCCCTCGATAACAAAATACTGCGAGAAGTAGTAGTGGTGGGTTATGGAGAACAGAGTCGAAGTACGGTTACCGGATCCATAGCCTCCATCGATGCCAAGAGCATCGAAAATATTCCAATGTTAGGTCCTGATCAGCTTATGCAGGGCCGTGCGCCCGGAGTAGAAGTGCGCACCAATTCCGGTGAACCGGGTGGAGGTATTGTAGTAAGAGTAAGAGGTGCCACCTCCATATCAGGTAGTAGCGATCCGTTATATGTAATAGACGGAATTCCGGTTCAGTCCAATAGTTTATCTGATGCACGAATACTCGGCGCAAGACCTACCAATCCACTGGCAGATATCAACCCGGCCGACATAGAGTCAATTGAGGTATTAAAAGACGCTTCTGCCACGGCAATTTATGGCGCCAGGGCGGCCAATGGGGTTGTCCTGATCACGACCAAGAGGGGCAGTGGTGTTCAGGATAAGGTGAAAATCAACTTCGATATGTTTCATGGCTTTCAGGAGCCCTGGCGCAAACTGCCTAGCGTAAGTGGTCCCGATTATGAACGTTTGTTAAATGAATACTCAGTTAATAATGGAGGCGTACCCCAGTTCCCCAATCCCGATGAGGCTATTACGACCAATTGGCAGGATTTTGTCTGGAATACGGGTGCTGTGAACAATTATAACCTGTCTTTTCAGGGAGGCAATGAAAAGGTACAGTTCTTTCTTTCGGGAGGCAAGACCTATCAGGAAGGGATATTGAAAGGCCAGGATTTTGATCGTAACAGCGTAAGGGCAAATCTTGATTTTATGGCTACTTCCAGGTTAAAACTGGGAACCAGTTTGATGCTGTCCCAATCCATGCGAAACAGGGTATTCGATGGTGGGGTAATAGGTGCGGTAGTAACCGCCAAGGTATATCCGCCAAATGAACCCTTGTATCAACCGGATGGTTCCATAACAAGACTTAACCAGTATGAAAACCCTTATTTAGTAATACGGGAGAGTGATGCGCAAATGAAAAATACCCGGTTCCTGGGAAACCTGACGGCCAAATACGAATTTTCAGAGGCCTTGTCCTTTCAGTCGAACATGAGTGTGGATTATAGCAATGTTCGAGAGCGGCAGTATTTCTCGACGGCACTAATAGGTGGTGCTGCGCGTGAAGGTTGGGGTAAAGTAGCAGGTGCTGAAGATGATAATTGGATATTTGAGAATTTATTGAGCTATCGCAAAAACTTCGGGGACCATGCAATCAATGGATTATTCGGATTGAGTTACCAGGAATCAATACTTACCCGACAATATGCAGAAGGGCAGAGATTTCCCAGCAATCAATTCAGGGAAATTGCATCAGCAGCTGTCCAACTATCATCAAGTGATCAAACCAGTTGGGGTATTGCTTCGGTTTTCAGCCGTGTTGATTACCAATTCCGCAATAAATACCTGGCTACTGTCAACCTGAGGAGGGATGGTTCATCCAGATTTGGGGAAGCCAACCGATGGGGAACATTTCCTTCTATGGCATTAGGATGGAGAGTTTCTGAAGAGGCATTTCTGCAAGGAAATAAAACCCTCAGTGACCTCAAAATCAGGGCGAGTTATGGTGTAACCGGTAACCAAAATGGCATAGGTGATTTTCAGGCCATGGGATTGTGGATAGGGGGCGCAAATTATGTGGATGATCCCGGGACCAGGCCTTCCCAGCTGGCGAATCCAGACCTTCGATGGGAATCGACCTATCAGTTAGATATAGGATTAGATATGGGTTTGTTTGGCGGAAAGCTCAATGTGGTATTGGATTATTATGATAAAGTCACCAAAGATTTATTGCTCGCTGTACCCATTCCCGCTACTACAGGATTTCAGACGCTGGTGCAAAATTATGGTTCGATCGGTAACCGTGGAGTTGAATTCGGTGTGATGGGCGATGTTGTGAGAAACAGGGAATTCACCTGGAATATGAATTTTAATATTGCCCGTAACCAAAACAAAATTCTCAATATTGCGGCACCTTTCAACACCGGCAATTTGTCGATCTTCAGAATCGAAGAAGGTTATCCATTGTTTTCTTTCTATGCACATGAGCAGTTGGGTGTAGATCCTCAAACCGGAGATCCGATATGGACTGTTCTAGACGCTGAGCGAAATTTCAATCCCAATCTTGACAGAAAAGTTGTGGGTGATGCCAATCCGACATTCTTTGGAGGATTCACCAATTCGCTGTATTACAAAAACTTTGATTTTATGTTCTTCTTTCAGTTTGTGTATGGCAACCGGATGTTTAACCAAACAAGAATGTATCAGGAGCACGGTGGAACGACGCGTGAAAATTTCCTTGCCACACAACTCGATCGCTGGCAGCAACCCGGTGATATTACCATGGTGCCAAGGATGACCCTTCAGAATTATGCTTCCAATCTTCGACCCTCCCGTTTTATTGAGGATGCTTCATTCCTGCGATTAAAAAACATCTCATTGGGCTATAATTTGCCAATGAATATCATCAACCCCATCGGAGTGAGTAAAATGCGCATATATGTTGCAGCACAAAACTTATGGACGCTTACCAATTATACCGGATTAGACCCTGAGCTGAGTGGAAATATGACGAATCCTTTGGCTCAAGGGGTAGACTTAAATACCACACCCCAACCCAGACTATATATGGCAGGTGTCAATCTTTCATTTTAAAAAATGGATTGTTAAGTCCATTAACTGATATCAATGATAAGTTTCAGCAATCTCAACATATGACTGCCACCGGTAAATACACATGAACAGTCAGGTTTTTTTTGAAACGCACTTACACAATTAAAATTATTGAATACTATGAAAACCAAAACGATATACTTAATCTCCGCCACATTTCTCTTATTGATTTCTTGTGATGTATTGGATCAGGAACCCAGAACGCAGGTGTCAAATGAATTGGCTTTCAGTGATTTGAGAAGCGCTGAAGTGGCACTCAATGGTTTATATGACCAGATTCAATCCGTTCAATATTATGGGGGTTTTCTGCAAAATCTTAGTGATATCTCAAGCGATGTTACCCAAACCACAGGCATCAGTAACGACAACAGAGAAATTGATACCTATGTAGTAACGCCCGACAACACAGCCATCGGCAATTTCTGGAACAGGGCCTACACCGCCATCAATCATGCCAATAATATCATTTTTGAGGTACCTCGCATAACCGATATTACGCCGGCTAAACTTGATGTAATACTCGGTCAGGCGTATTTCATACGCGGCCTGGTATATTTTGATCTTAGCCGTGTATTTGGCGGGGTGCCTGGAATGGTGGGCATTGCCGGCGTCCCCATTGTAACCCTGCCATCGAGGGGAATTGACGAAAGCAGTTTTCCGGCCAGAAGCAGTCTGGCAGATTCTTATCTTCAGATTGAGAGCGATTTGTTGGAAGCCTACAAAAAACTTCCTGAGTCCTTTGGCAGTGATTTTCTCGACCGCTCAAGGGTCACCAAAGCAACCGTACGGGCAATGCTTTCCCGGCTGTATTTATACTTAAAAGATTATCCCAAAACCATTGAGTTTAGCACAGCAGTGATTCAGGATAACCGTTTTAGTCTTGTTTCTGATTTTGCAGACATATTTGACAGCGAGTTTACCCGTGAATCTATATTTGAACTCAATTTCAGTGCCGCAGACCCCAACAACATGCGTAGTAATTATTTTCCGGCAGCATTAGGCGGGACTTCAGTATTGGCTTTGCACAATGAATTCGTAGCCGTGCTGACAACGCGACCAGAGGATAAAAGGGCTTTGATAGAATTTGACCCAGACGTGAGCCGGCTGATATATTACCCAACTAAATACAACAAATTGGGTGGGATCAACAATATGCATATCCTGAGAATGGCAGAAATGTACCTGAATCGTGCAGAAGCATATGCAGGCAATGGGATGATTACAGAGGGACTGGCAGATTTGAATGTAATCCTGAACCGAGCCGGGCTGGAAAGCATTGAAATAAATACGCAGATTGAGTTGGCCCTGGCCATAGAAAAAGAACGACTCATTGAATTTATGCAGGAAGGACACCGTTGGTTTGATCTTATGCGAACCGGCCGCACCGTAGATGTGATAAACAACCTTACCCGATTACAATCACCGGGCGCCTTGCTTTCACTTTCAAACCCAGACAGACAGGTTTTCCCCATTCCCACCATAGAAATGGACGTAAACTTTAACCTGGTACAAAACAGTGCCTACAGATAGCTATTTGCTCATTTTAACTTCCTGAATCGGGCTTCTTTGCCTTACAGACTACTTATTTCATACTCAAAGTTGATAATATCATGAAAAAACTCTTGACGCATTTATTTATAATCGTTGTATTTCCGCTCTCTGCCAGCCATTTAGATGAAGTGGTAAAAGTGGAATATCAGCCCCTGGTGGCGGCGACCGAACGTTTATTGGAAGCCATGAATTATATCGGATATCCCTTAGTGCCCGAGGATATGCAGGCGATGCAATCCTTGCTTGAAAATCCTGACCAGAAAGATGTAATACGTGGTATTCAGACTATTTTGGATAAATACTGCCTGGTGGCCGTGCATATTAATCCCGAAAGCAGGGTCAAGGTTAAAGACGGGCCGGTTGATAAAAAGCTTTTACAAAATGGCTGGACATCCTTTCTCGTAAAAGTCCATAACGAAGGCAATGTAACCGCTCCGCTTGAAGTGCAGAGTCCCAATACCGAACCGCTATTTCATCAATCGGGTTACCCGGGCAGGCACAGGCCACCCGTAACGGTTCCCGAGCATGAAGTGCCCAATCGGTTTTTAGAAGTTGCAATATATGATAAGCAGCCATTAAAAGAAGGCCTTTCCGGTTTGGCCCTGGAATACAGGATCATTCAGCTGTACTCCCGTGAAGCCGGAAAAAAAGAAGTCAAATTTGATTTCAATGTAGGACAGGGCACGCAGGATATTGGTTTCAGAAGTGAAACATCCATATTATTCGATATAGAAGTGCCAGTGGAAATGGAAGTAGAATTAATCGATTACGATGGCACACGTGTTTTTGGTTCATTGCTGATCAAAGATAAATTTGGCCGCATTTATCCAGCGCCATCCCGCCGTCTGGCCCCGGATTTTTTCTTTCAAAATCAAATCTATCGTGAAAGTGGTGAAACGGTTTTACTCCCTCCCGGGGAATATACAGTAGATTATACACGCGGACCGGAATACCTGTTAAGCACCCGGAAAATTACCGTTCCCCAGGCTAAAACCCACAAAGAAAGCTTCCGGTTTGAACGTTGGATCAACCTGGAAAAAATGGACTGGATATCAGGAGATGTACACATTCATGCTGCCGGATGCGCCCATTATGAAAGCCCAACCGAAGGAGTTCTTCCTGAAGATATGATTCGCCAGATAATGGGTGAAGATCTTAGGGTTGGCTCTATTCTTTCATGGGGTCCTTCATGGTATTTTCAAAAACAGTTCTTTGAAGGTTCCACCAATAAGTTGTCGAGTAATAAGCACATAATGCGCTATGATGTAGAAGTATCCGGCTTTCCATCATCACATGCAGGTCATTTATCGCTCCTGAGACTTACAGATGACGATTATAATGGGGTTCAAAGCATCGAAGAATGGCCGAGCTGGGACTTGCCCATATTAAAATGGGCCAAAGAGCAAGGGGCAGTAACAGGATTTACACACAGCGGATTGGGCTTAAAAGTTCCCGGTGAATATTTACCCAATTACAATATGCCGCCTTTCAATTCCATTGGCGCCAATGAATACATCATGGATGTGACCCACGATGTAGTGGATGTTTTGGCTACAGTAAATACACAACCGATTTATGAATTAAATATCTGGTACCATACCTTAAATTGTGGTTTCAGGACACGCATTACCGGTGAGACTGATTTCCCTTGTATTTTCGATAGCCGTGTTGGTATTGGCAGGTCTTATGTAAAAATGAAAGGGGTGCCTGTTACCTATGATAACTGGATACAGGGAGTGAAAGAAGGAAGAAATTATGTCACAGATGGCATGAGTCATTTAATCGATTTTACGGTAGGAGGGGTGCCAGTAGGCGAGAAAACCAACAAAGGCAAGGATTTTTCGCAATATGACATAAAATCTCCACAAAAAGTGAAGGTAAGTGCCAAAGTAGCTGCCCGGCTTGAAGAAGATCCCGAAACAGCCGAGCGTTTTGGCGATCTTGATACAAATTCGAGGTCGATGGCCAGGAGAAATCCCAAACTCGAATACAGATACCTGCCCATGAATGAAAAGCCATATTGGCATTTGGAAAAAGCCAGAATAGGCGATACCCGCAAAATACCAGTGGAGCTGATTGTTAACGGGCATGCAGTAGACAGAATAGAAATAGATGCAGATGGCAGTATTCAGGATGTAAAATTTGATGTATTGATAGAAAAATCAAGTTGGGTAGCCTTGCGGATTTTGCCTTCTTCTCATACCAACCCGGTATTTGTTATTGTGGATGATCAACCCATAAGGGCCAGTCGTAAAAGTGCGCTATGGTGTATCGATGCGGTAGATGTATGCTGGGATGCCAAAAAAGACAACATCAGAGAATCTGAATTAGATGAGGCCAGACTCGCCTATGACCATGCCAAAATGGTCTACCACAAAATTCTCAGAGAAAGCTTATTCGATTGAATAAGCTTTCTGAATTTATTTATCCCCGGCAAGGGGAATCCTTTCACTTTAAAATTAATGATCATGAAAAAACCAATAAGCTCCATTCCATTTATTTCTCTGACCCGGCCGATCATCTTGCTCATTATGACCTTTGCCTTTTATCAGTGTACCCAACCTGAAGGCAAGCCATTGGAAAATTATTCGGAATATATCAACAAACTAGAATATGCCCATCCATTAGATCCTCTTGACAGCATGGAAATAGCCCTGGTAAAGCAACATCTTTCCAGCAAGTTAGCAATGGGAGAATGGCATTACTATTCATTTATCACCCTCAAAGAGCCACCTAAATCTGAAGTGTTGTCATTCGAAAAAGGACAGCCATTCAGAAGAGAGGCCCTGGCAAGTATTTATAATTATGCAGATAACATCCTTTTCGAAGTTGTACTTGATTTAAAGGGGAAAAAGATTGTCCAGATCGATACACTTAAAGATCAGCAGCCGGTGGGCAATTTCAAAGCCGATTCAGCTACCTTAGATCAAATCATGACTTCATCACAGGAATGGATAGATGCCCTGGCCAAACGCGGCATCTCCATTGATTCGGTGAACCATAGTGGCAATGCTGCTGCCGATATGGGCCTGGGGCCAAAGGGAAGCCGGGAGCAAATCGTATCGCCAAAGTACAAAAACAAAAAATACCGCATGGGCATCACGGGATTATTTGCCTATGTCGACCTTACCGAGAAGAAAATTCTTAAGATCGTGGAAGAAGACTTTGGCATTACCGATCCGGTAGAGGTAAATTATTTCAATGGTGATTCGGCGCAAGTTACTATACAAGACACCAAACCCCTCAATATTGCCCAGCCCGAAGGAACAACCTTCAATGTATATGGTCACGAGGTGATATGGAATAACTGGAAATTCAGGTATGGCGTTTCTAACAGGGAAGGTTTGGTGATCTATCAGGCAAGCTATAATGACCAGGGAAACTGGCGATCGGTCATGTACCGGGGCTCAATGGCCGAAATGGTAGTGAATTATGGCTCTCCCGATCTTGTCAATGCATCCTATAACTTCTTCGACGTGGGTGTTTATCGCCTGGGTCAAAACCGGGCCAGGCCCATGATGCCAGGGTCAGATGCTCCGGAAAATGCCGTTTACCTTCCGGCGGTTTTTCATAATGACACGGCCAAAGTCATTCCCTTTGATAATGCGGTGGCCATTTATGAAGAATATGGCGGCCCCCTATGGCGGCATGGTAAGCATGCCAAAAGGGCTACCAACCTGGTTGTAAAATACTATACCACCATTGGCAATTATGATTATGCTTTCAAATGGATATTTAAGCAAGACGGCACCATAGAAGTAGCTACCGAACTTACCGGCATTGTGCACATCAGAGCAGTAAACAGAACCAACGATCTGCCCGGCTGGAATGACGAAATGTATCAGAAGCAGTATTACTACGGCACTTTGGTGCATGAACATGTTGAAGCCGGCAACCACCAGCATTTCTTTGTTTACAGAATGGATATGGATGTCGATGGCACCGGCAATACCGCGGGAGAAATGAATGCCATGTCCCTGCCAAGGAGCAAAGAAAATCCATATTCCAATAGCATTGTTAATGAAATGCAATACTTCAAGACCGAGAAAGAAGCGCAAAGAAGAATTAATGCCGCTTCAAGCAGGCATTGGAAAGTCATGAATCACAATAAACAAAATAAGTGGGGGCATCATTCTGCATATGTTCTGATGCCGGGCGCCGGGGTCATACCCCTGGTAGGTGAGGGTTCTTCCTTACTCAACAGGGCAGGCTTTCTGAACAATCATTTTTGGGCTACGAAATACAGTGACGATGAAATATATCCCGCGGGACCTTACCCCGCCAGCAACCAGAAAAATGCCGGCTTACCCACATGGACGGCTGCTGACAGGGATATTGAAAACGAAGATATAGTTATTTGGTATGTGGCGGGCGTTACCCATATGGTACGGCCTGAAGAGTGGCCCATCATGAATGTACATGAAATGAAGTTTGAGTGGATGCCTTATGGATTCTTTTCAAATAATCCTGTAGTTAAAATGCCTGACAAAAATAAAGAGCAGACAACCGCGAGCAATTTCCCCAAGCTGGACGATGATATAACCAATTGCGATTCTGTAACGGGCCTGAATGAAAGCTCAGATGTTGCCAAACTGCGGGGAAATTGATGATAAGTAACCTGGCGATTGAACGGAGGTAAGCGCTTAGTTTTGAAAGCGACAATTTGAAACAGCGGGGTAAAGTGGCATTTCAGCACTTTGCTCCGCTTATTTTTTAGATCGGCAGATCGCCACAGAAACTATTGCTTACTATCTGTACTATAGAAGCATTTGAGGTATAGTTTCTTCGCGATGACGGTAAGGGGTTGGCTGCAGATTTTTTTTAAGATAGATGACTGAATATTAAGCAAGCTATTGCTCGCCAGCCAAAATCGTCCTTGTTTAAAACGCGGACGGAAGTTAAGATACAGAATCTCAGGTCGTATTTTTAATGCGGTAAGCAGCGTTTGCAACGCGGTCTGTCAATGCCTGCAAAAAGGCTGTAAGCTTTTTGCTACGTGTACTTTGGGATTAGACGAAAAGAATTTGATTAATGACTTTCGTCAAATATTAAAAAAATATTATTCCAAGGTACACAACTAAAATCGCCCTCGTTTAAAACGAGGGCGCAGCTCAAGACATAAAGCATTAAGTCTTTCTTTAGATGATACAACAATCAGCGTTTGCAACGCGGTCTGCCGAAACCAATGCCAGAAATTAGGCTAACAAGCTTTTAACAACAAGCAACTAAGCTACCAATCCCATTTCACTAAGCTCACGGGAAGTTCAACAATTAAACAATTAAACAAATCAACAATTAAACACCTAACCCATTCCGCTTTTTCCAAACCAATTTTATTTTACTTTCTCTGTAAATTATCAGATATTTCAATTTTGTTACCGACATTCATGAAACTGCATATACTCAAACCCAGAAAAGCACTCAACAAAGCCTTCCTAAAGGTAAAACCCAACCGATCTGATATCGAACGGTTTAAATCGCAATTCCGACTTCTGCTCCAAGGCATAAACGAATCAGAATCAGAGGAATACCACAAAAACCTGCTCACAACTTTTTTTAATGAATCCTGGTACAAACAAAAGCACTACATAAATACCAAAGGGCGCAATGACCTGGTCATCCATAATGGTCAGGATGCCAAAAGCCCGGTAGGCGTGATCCTCGAAACCAAAAAGCCTTCCAACAAAAATGAAATGATCAGTCCCGGAAAGGTCAATACCAAAGCCTTTCATGAACTGGTCCTCTATTACCTCCGTGAACGCGTACAGCATAACAACATTGAAATCAAGCATCTGGTCATTACCAACCTGCACGAATGGTATATTTTCGATGTGGCGGTGTTTGATCGTCTTTTTGCCCAGAACAAAACCCTTGCTAAGCAATTTGCCGACTTTGAAGCCGGCCGCCTGGCCGATACCAAAACCGATTTCTTTTACAGGCAAATCGCCGAACCTTTCATCGCCCAGCTCGATACAGAAGTCGAATGTACCCTTGTGCAGCTGGCTGATTATGAAAAAGCCCTGCACAGCGACAATCGCAGTGATGACAACCTTCTGATCGCACTGTACAAGCTGCTGTCGCCCGAGCATCTGCTGAAGCTGCCTTTCGCCAACGACAGCAACAGCCTCGATCGCCGCTTTTATACTGAATTGCTCCACATCATAGGTCTGGAAGAAAGCAAAGAAGGTGGCAAAAAAGTCATTGGCCGCAAAAATGAAGGAGACCGCGACTCCGGCTCCCTGCTCGAAGATACCATTATCCAGCTCGACAGCCTCGATAAAATCAGCCGGCTCAACAAGCCATCCCAATTTGGCAGCAGTCACCCCGAGCGATTGTTTAACGTAGCCCTCGAGCTCTGCATCACCTGGATCAACCGCATCCTTTTTCTCAAACTACTCGAAGCCCAGCTCCTCAGCTACCACCGGCATGGCGGGGATGACAGGAATGACAGCAGAACTGCCACCAGGTCCGATGGTTCCTATGCCTTCCTCAAGCTCGGCAAAATCAAAAACTACGACGACCTCAACAGCTTGTTTTTTCAGGTATTGGCCCGGCTTCCCGAAGAACGCCATCCTGATGTGCGGGACACCTTCAGCAAAGTACCCTACCTCAACAGTTCCCTGTTTGAGCCGACTGATATCGAACATGACACCCTTTTTATCAGTAACCTGAAAGACGACAAAAAGCTCTCTCTACACCCGCAAACGGTACTCAAAGACGGACAAGGCCGAAAGCTCAATGGTACACTCAACAGCCTTGAATATCTTTTCAGGTTTCTCGATGCCTATGATTTTAGCAGTGAAGGGTCGGAAGAGATTCAGGAAGACAATAAAACCCTGATCAATGCTTCGGTACTCGGACTGATTTTCGAGAAAATCAACGGCTACAAAGACGGATCCTTTTTTACCCCTGGATTTATCACCATGTATATGTGCAGGGAGACCTTGCGAAAGGCCGTGGTACAGAAATTCAATGAAGTGAAAGGATGGCAATGCAACAATCTGGAAGAACTCTATGACAAGATAGAAGACCGCAGGGAAGCCAATGAGATTGTAAACAGCCTTAAGGTATGCGATCCGGCGGTAGGTTCCGGCCATTTCCTGGTATCGGCCCTTAATGAACTGATTGCCATTAAAAACGACCTGAAGATTTTGCAGGACAGGCATGGGCGGAGGCTAAAAGAATACCATGTAGAGGTGGTCAATGATGAATTGGTAGTCACTGATGAAGATGGAGAATTTTTCGAATACCGGCCCGGCAACCGCGAAAGCCAACGCATTCAGGAGACCCTGTTTCACGAAAAACAAACCCTTATAGAAAACTGCCTTTTCGGGGTCGACATCAATCCCAATTCGGTAAAAATATGCCGCCTGCGCTTGTGGATCGAGCTTTTGAAAAGTGCGTATTATAGAGAAAAACAGGCAGCAACCAGAAACAGTTCTCCGGTTTGCTATGCCGGCGATGAAGATGTTCGCGAATCCTACCGTTATCCTGGTACAGATGGTAGTATCAACCACAGGTCATTAGAAACCCTGCCCAATATTGATATCAATATCAAATGCGGTAATTCCCTGGTCAGTCGTTTTGCGATTGATGCTGATTTGAAACAAGCCCTCAAAAAGAGTAACTGGAACATTGAAAGTTATAAAATTGCCGTGCAAACCTATCGCAACGCTAAAAGCAAAGAAGAGAAACGGGATATGGAAAGTTTGATTTTAAAAATCAAGCAAGGTTTTTCTACGGAAATCCGAATGAACGATCCTTTGAAAAAGCGATTAGACAAACTTGCCAATGAATTGTATCACCGGTTTACAGGAACATTTTTATTTGAGCCCGAGCCATCTTATGGGAAAGGTTCGCGTGATTTAGAGAAAAAGCGAAAGGCCGAGCAAAAGAAATTGGAGGATGAAATTGAAAAAATCAATGCCAAAATCGAAGAGATTAAGACCAACAAGATTTTTGAAAATGCCTTTGAATGGCGTTTTGAATTCCCCGAAGTCCTCGACAACCATGGAAATTTTGTGGGATTTGATGTAGTGATTGGCAATCCGCCCTATATCAGACAGGAAGAGTTCAGCCATGTAAAACCCTATTTGCAATCTGCCTACGGTACTTTTGCCGGAACGGCAGATTTATATGTCTATTTTATCGACTTGGGCATGAAATTACTCCGTGAAGGCGGCGATTTTATTTTTATTGTACCCAATAAATGGATGCGTGCCGGATATGGGAAAAACCTGCGGACTTTTATTAAGAATCATACCATAGAGAAGATACTGGATTTTGGTGATTTACCTGTTTTTGAAGAGGCTACCACCTATCCCTGCATTTTGCAACTGTGCAAAAGCAAAGCCCGTGATCTCTTTGAAGCAGCCAATATTTCCACCCTGAATTTTGTAAAAGGCCTGGAGCACTATGTGTCAAAAAATAAAATTGATGTATTGACCAGCGAATTACAGGATCAGGGATGGACGCTTAGTGATAGCAGGGTGCAGAAGCTCTTACAAAAGATTAGATCAAAAGGAAAACCACTTTCCGAATATGTCGGAGGTAAAATATTTAGAGGTGTGCTGACCGGCTTAAATGAAGCCTTTGTGATTGATGCGATAACCCGTGATCGTCTGATTGCCGAGGATCCTAGGAGTGCCGAAATCATTAAGCCCTATCTGGCGGGGAGAGATATTAAGAGATATCAAAGGCCGAAGGTGGAGAAGTATTTGATTTTGTTTAAGAATGGTCAAACGAATGAAATACTTGGTCAAAAATTTGCCGAAAGAGAAGCTCTTCATAAAATGAAAGAGTTGTTTCCTTCTATTATGAGACATTTGCTGAACTTCGAGACGAAAGCCAAAGCAAGATACGATCAAGGTCAATACTGGTGGGAGTTAAGGGCCTGTGATTATTATGAGGAATTTGAAAGGTCGAAGATTATTATACCTGCTATAACCCGGTGGGCATCTTATGCATATGATACTTGGAAGTATTATAGTAATGACAAAACTTCTATAATTCCCACCGAGGACCTTTATCTGCTTGGGCTGCTCAATTCTAATGTGGTTGATTTTTACTTAAAAAGTATCGCTTCAACTAAGCAAAATGGATATTTTGAATACAAACCCGTTTATGTGTCTCAGTTACCGATTTACGTACCTGATAGGGTAACTCAAGAAAAAATACATGCCTTAGTCAGTGAAATTGTTGTGCAGGATAGATCGCAAAACACTGCCGGCATCAAAGGGCTTGAAAATCAAATCGATTGTCTTGTCTATGTATTGTATGGCTTAACCGAGGAGGAGATAGAGATGGTTGAGGGGTGATAGGAGACGACAAGATAATCGAAAGCTTGCGGTTTGTATAAAAAAGGTTGTTTTGATTTTTTTGGTCGGGGAATTAATTTCTTGATAGTGTGCATGCGTAGGGGATTAAAACAGTATATGACTTTGGTTGAACAATAAAATTTATTGTTAGATATATTAACCTTCAACAAAAAATGAATATATTATTTTAAAGCCATGAATGAATCATTTAAAAATGAAATTGAATATTATAGAAAGATTGACAGAGAATTTGACAGAGTCATTCATCACTGCTTTCCAAATACCTTTGTACAGGGTCACGCGAATAGTGGAAACAGGTTTCAAGCAGATATTACTAAATACAACCAAGGTTTTAGTGAGACAGAATACTTTTATAATGGAAAACTGGAATTTTTTCATTTAACATCTATTCAAAATTTACTTTCAATTCTTAATGAACGGTCATTTCGTTTTTATAATCTTCATAATTCCAATGACGAAAAAGAATATAAGCATATAGCAGAGCTGTTTCGTATGGACGAGGATGAAATTAATCACAAAAAGGAATATTTATATACCTTTTCCTTTTGTCCTATGTCTGAAATTGAAAATGATAAAGTATGGATGGAGTATGGAAGAAATTATTCTGGAGCAGCTATTGTTTTTACAATTGAGAATGATCCATTGCAATGGGAAAACTACCATATGGCAGAAATGAAATATGGCCTTTCTGATAAATTCAAGAAATATTTTCAATTGAAAAGGGATTTTGAGAAGAAATACAATATAAGTGCTGAATGTGACCTTAGTAAATTGATTGCTTTTCACAAAGAGCCTCATTGGTTATTAGAAAAAGAGATTAGATTACTAACATATTATCCATTCAGCGATATAAATGGCTATTTAAAGTATTCTAAACCAGAATTTAGACTTACAGAAGGAAGAAATCGGATAGTCCATTATATAAATCTGCCTTTATGGGTTGATAACGATGCCTGGGTTTTAAAAGATTCTAACTCACATGAACTACGCCGAACGCAGGAGTTACCCGAAGATTATTTTATTACGAGACCTAAAATTAAAATTAAGGATATACTAATCGGTAAGAACGCTGGTATAGATTCTAATAAACTTGGTAGGTTTAGCACAACATTAAAGAATATTATATTCTATAACTATGGATATGATATTAAAATTACAAACGATTTGTTTAGCTGTTGATAATTAAATGTTGTTAATGTCTTTGTGATTTGGGTAAATAAACGAAGAAATTAAATTTTAATAATTGGATTAGGCTATTAGCTTGTAATCATTTCATATGTAAAGAGAGGTCGATCCATCATTCTATTAATCAGATTTTCAAAGATGCCTTCTTTCATTTTATATCTGTTATAGCGATATGTATGTTCATCAATATCTGAAATGTTTTACTGAGTGATGAATACCCCTTAACCATGCTTTGAACATCAACATTACCCATACATCTACTTTACCTGTCATTAAGTTTGTCTTGCTGCTTTACTTGGCTTTCATCACCTTTTGCTCAAAAAGTCAACATGTTTTACTCTAATTTACGACTTAATTCTGTAGAACTAATGCCACTTTTGGAGGTAGAAACATAGTATATATATATATAGAAATCCTTTAATATTGGAAATGTAAGCTTATGAAAAAGGGTGTCAGAAGTTGGGGATTCTATGTGTCTGCATCGTGTACATTGTCAGTCATATTGATTGTGGTCTTGGCAATTATGATCATGATTAAATTTTTTGCATTTGTATCCCTTGCTACATTTCAGCTCCGAAAGATATTCATAACACTTATCAGAGGTTGAAAAACGCTTCCGAAATTCGAATTATATCAAATGCTAATATTTACTTTTTACAATTTATTATTTTGGAGACCAATTATAGGAAATTCTGCTTTAAAAAAAGCCTAGTTAGAAAATATGTAGAGCTTAAGGCATAATATTAGTTGGAACTAATATTTCTTTTACTTTTATAAAGTTGTTTGTCAATAAAGGTATTATCACTAAGTTTATTAGTGAAATCATCCATATATTTTATTAATCTATCTGAATCAATCATTCTATTATTATCTAATGGATTGTTTTGAACTATGTTTCTATAATTATTATATAGATTTACCATATCTTTGCTCAATTTGCTAAAATCCAATGTAATATCGTATATATCTAGACATACTACATTTATATCAGTTTTCCAATCATTAAACTTGAACAAATCTGATCTGCTTTCTATAGCTCTTTCATTTATTTTTGGTCTAAGTATTTCGCTTTTATAAGTTGTGATCTCACCTACATTATTATATAGTTTCATAAAGTTATTAAATCTGACGGTGTCTGAGATTTTTAAATACTTCGAAATATTGTTTGTGGTTTTTTTTATTTTATAATCTAGTTCATTGATTTTCGAAATAACTAATACATTTTCATGATCAATAAGATCTTTTTCAGCTTTAATTTTACATAATACAGTATAAATATTAAATGCGTGGATCCAATTATTTCTTCTGGTTCTATTATTTATGTCATTTCGAATTTCTTGTTCAATCATACTAAATAATGAAAAAACTGGTCCAGTAAATAAAGGTAAAAAGTTTTCGCTTAAAGTTCCATTAATAGTTTCAAAGAAATTTACCATATTATCAGTTATCGATCTTTTTTTGTTCCATTGTTCATAAAAGGATCTGTATCCATCATTAAATATATTATTGTTTATAGGATTAATATAATTATTGAGTGCGGAATTTAGTTCAGTTAACTCTGTGATAAGCTTTAATTTATCTAATTCCACATATATGTCTTTCAGAATTTCAATTGAATTAATTGCCTTTGTATATACATTTTTTATTTCCATATCATTATTAAAATCGTGTATTTTGTTATGAATTTCAAATTTTTCTTTTAAAAGTTCTATTTGCTCTCTTCTTCCTAGATTTTCATAGTTTATATTTTCGAAATTATTTTTAAGTAATTGCAGCGAATCTAATGTTGATTGGTATAAATTAGCAATTTGATTTTCTAATGAATCTCTTTCATTATAGAAAACATTACAGCCAAATAATTCAGTTTGAATAAGTCCTAATAATATTATAGCAATTAGAGTTTTCATAGATTTAAAATTTATATAAAGTAATATTGTTAACTAGTTTGCTCCACATATTTAACCCTATAAACCACCTCAGCCATATTCTTACATCCGGTTTTTCTTAAAAGATTCCGGCGGTGTGTATATAAGGTTTTTTTACTAATACATAATTGATCGGTAATCTGCTCGCTGCTGAAGCCTTTACCAATAAGCTCAAGGATTTGCATTTCACGCTTTGATATATCAGGTTGAGACTCATTCTTGTCTTCCGGTGGGTTTTCCATCAACAGTTCCTGTCCGGTTTCTGCTACGATCGATAATGATAAAGGTGACTTGCCTCTAAACGGACTCACATCTGTCCAAATACCTCGCTCAAAGAGTATGGATCCATTATCGGTTCTGACCAGCTGCAATATCTGCTGTAGTATTCTGTATTGGCTGCCATCACTAAAGTGTAGTACAAAATCAAATGATATGTGAAATTTTTTATCAGCATGAGCCTGTACAAATGCACTATTTGTAATTACATGTTACATTTTTTAAATAAATTATTATCAATATTATGTACTACTAATTTACTCTTATGAAATAATTAACTGTTATATTTTTAGGAATGGTTTCAGGATCCCAACCTGAAATAGTATGGTTGTGATTTCCTACACTTTGAGTTTTTAGTCCAGTATAGACCCAATGTGTCGCAGCATTACCAAAAGCTGCTACATAGAACCCCAGACCTTGATTTTCTGTTTTGCTATATGGATAGCTTTGGGCTAATGTAGAATTACCTACTATACCTGAGTAATGATCATGCGCTCCATTTTCAGCAATTGCAAAGTTTGTTGGTTTCGCTGTTAAATCTTTTTGAAATTGATTTAGACTCATTTCTGTAACTTGGTTCGCGGGAAATCTGCCGTAATTTTTCCCTCTTAAGAAGAGACCACGTAAATCAGGAACGTTTGCGAATCCAAGATCTCTGTTATAAGCATAACTTATGTCAATTGGGTCTCCATTGGCAAGCATCCAATGTATGTGTAAATTTGGATTATTATTTAAATTCAAGAAAACATCAATAGGTAGAATAGATGCAACGATATCTCCTACTCCTGGCCGAGTAGGAGAGTTTAACGGCCCTTGAATTATTTCAGGAAAATCCAGACGAATATCATTATTGTGGCCTGCAACTGCTAATATAATTGATCCACTTTTGTATCTTTTATATGAATATCCATCTAGATTAATTTCTTCCGGTTCATTTCTGTTAAAAATGAACGTAGCAGAACGATTATCAATTAAACTATCAGTTTGAAATTTACCAGTAGATTTTATAATTGGATTAGAGAACCCTTCTACATCAGAGCCATACCATTTTAATGCAGATCTGCCACTTTCTCCAGCGGCTCCAATATATGTTAATTTAATACTAACCTTGTTTCCTAAATCGTCAAAATCATACTGAGTCACAAATTCCTTCCTCCCTTCTAATTCGAGACATCTTTCCCAAGCGGCTAAAGCTCGATCATATAGTAGTCTGCTTTTCATATCTATCACAGCGTTCTGTCCCATTTGCATAAATAATTCTTGTTTTTTCTCCAAAAGTCTTTGACGTCTTTTTTCAATAGTTAGTCCACCACCACCACTCCCTACACCAAAAACTTTAGCTTCAAGTTGTACAATTGTTCTTTCATCTGCATTTTCTATATCTACATCAGAGAGATAGCTATATCTGGTCTCGTTAAGTGCGCGACTTGAATGAACATTAACAACATTACTAACTCCATGTTGGATTAATCTATCGCAATTACTTTTTTGCGAATAACCCTCAAAGTAAATTTGGGTAAAAATAAATACTGAAATAAAAGAAGAAATTTTAATTGTTTTCATTTTTGTTAGTAGTTGATTATTAAAGTTTTTATTTAGTGATATATTTGAGATTTGTCAGATGTTTTTTTATAAATTGTTTAAAATTTGACTTGCCTATAAACCACCTCCGCCATATTCTTACATCTGGTTTTTTTTAAAAGATTCCGGCGGTGTGTATATAATGTTTTTTTACTAATACATAATTGATCGGTAATCTGCTCACTGCTTAAGCCTTTGCCAATAAGTTCCAGGATTTGCATTTCCCGCTTTGATATATCTGGTTGAGACTCATTCTTGTCTTCTGGTGGGTTTTCCAGCAAAATTTCCTGTCCGTTTTCTGCTACGATCGATAAAGACAAGGGTGCTTTGCTTCTAAAAGGACTAACGTCTGTCCATATACCTCGCTCAAAGAGTATGGATCCATTATCTGTCCTGACCAGCTGTAATATCTGTTGAAGGATTCTGTATTGGCTTCCATCACTAAAATGTAGTACAAAATCAAATGATATGTGAAATTTTTTATCAGCATGAGCCTGTACAAATGCTTGCCATTTGCGATAAAAATGACAAATGCTCTCTGGATGTTCGCATATACGCTCCAATAGATTCTGGTGACGGTAGGCTTGTTCGGCTCTTTCCTTTTCCAGTAAATGACGGAGCCATGGCGCCGGCTGTATGTGAATCATACCACTATGCCAGTCTATGATATAATTGCTGAATCGTCCAATGGTATGTATGTGGTCTGTAGGAATTTCCGGAAAAAGCTCTTCTTTATAATATGACACCGATGCATCATATTCCTGTTTCGGCAATAACTTTCCCAGCGAATAGCTTAGAAATTGGGTCTTGTTGGCGAGTAATACATTTTTCACACTTCTCGAAATTGAATGTTAATCTTACTTCATTATTCAACTTCTGTCATTGTGTATACCTTATGCCCTCTTCACTTTTCTGTCGAATTTTATAGGTTGTGTAAATAACAGATAGTAAGCAGTTTTGATTAACAATTGTACGAGCATATAATTAATTTTCCAATACTTACTTTTAGGTATTTGTTGTAGAAAAAAGTGTAAATATTATAAAAATATTACATGATCTGCTCTTACCCCGATTATTATTTTTCAAAAAAGGTTCGCGTTACTCATCGTTATTTAGTGTATTAGAACTTTTTCGGCAAATTGAATTTATTTTTAGACGCTCCATATCACTAACCTTCTGTCTATAAAATTAACTTTATTTTAATGTGATGGCTTGGGTTTGTGGGTGGCATGGTGCAGGTTGGAAAATGATCGGGTGATTGGATTAGGTTTTTGTGTTAGTTTTCATTGGCAGGCTAAAAAAAGTGCGCGCTGCACGCGCGTAGCAGGAATTGTTTGTGAAAAAGTGGGTTTTCTGTGTTTTTAAGAGGGTTTTATATGACACCCCCCTGAATCCCCCCAAACCTGTCCCGGACGAATGTTAGGGAAGGGGGAGTACATTCTGGTAAATATTACCATGATATTAGTAAATGGAAATTGTACTTGTTTGCAATCTTTTTTTGGCTTACAGCCAAGCTTGGTACAGTTTCTTCGCGATGACGGTAAGGGGTTGGCTTCGGTTTTTATTTGCTAAGTGATGCAATGATTAAAGGAATTATGGTCATATTGAAAAATAAGGCATGATACCATCTCACTATCATTGTTTTGTAAAAAAGTGTGTTTATTGCTTTATATAAGTGTATATTGTAACATCCCCCTGAATCCCCCTTCGAAGGGGGACTACATTCTGGTAGTTATTACCATTATGTTAGTCAATAGCAGTTGTATTGATTTATGATCTTTTTTTGGCTTTCTCTTTGCCAGTATACGCGCTGTAGTGTGCTTCCATATCTTCAATGTTATTAGCATTTTCATTGAAAACCCCTCAAAATTGCCCTTCGGACCAACGGCAACATCTAGAATTTCTAATCATATAGTTCTAAAGCCCATTTATAGTAGGATGCCAGGAAAGCTTGTCGTTAGAAGGATGAAATCCCCCATTTCCTGTCCCGCATAAACGGGAAGGGGGGTTAGGGGGGTGTTGCCTTGCAGAACTGACCGTTAACAAACCGAGCAATGCATTGATGTCAATCATATAAGAGTGAAGTCAAATTGCGAGGTTACATCAGGCCTTTGAAAAACAAACACAAATCTGATGAAATGAAGGCGAAGGGTTGGGAAGGAAGCAAACAATGTTTGAGCGCAGCGAGTTTTGTTTTCGGTGGGTAAGGCCTTCATTTTAGGTCAGGGTCCCGTTTAGCTTCGCTTACGGGACGGCGGGGTTTTTTGGTTACTTTTTTTACCTGAAGCAAAAAAGTATCAGAAAGCCATCAAATAATAAACCCGTTCTTACTTTACATTCTGTTGATTGATTAATCCGCAGTTCCTTGTCCCGTCCATCGGGACCACCACAGAAACTTATACTTACTTTCTGTTCTACATAGGCATTTCAGGTACTTTTCTTCGCGATGACGCTCTGGGGTTGGCTGCGTTTTTTTTAAGATAAATCGCAAAATGGCCTATTGTTCCTAACAATTTATGCCCATTTTGAGGGCGAACCTAAAGTAATGGGGTATTTTTTTCTAATGTAAAATGGTTAAAATTTTGATGTGAGATAAGTAAGTTTGCCGGTGAAGCAATGCAGATCTCATCTGAAAATCGATTAAACAAATCAACAAATCAACAAATCAACAAATCAACAGATCAACAATTAAACAACATTCAAAAAGATTTCGGATCACAGCCATGCAGTCTACGCAATTTGCATACGGCCTATTGCTTTAACCTTACGCTTTGATAATTTATTGCTATCTTAAAGGTTTCATCATCCTTCTGCATCAATGTCATTTAAACCTGCCGCCTTTATGAAATATGTATCTTACCTGATCGTAATGATATTCCTGTCGGGCTGTACATCACCGAAGCAGGACTGGAAGCTTACACCCGAAAATATCCAGCAAGCCTATGATAAAGTAGCCGAAAGTTTGGCACTGGACCCTTTCCGTCCGGGTTTTCACCTGACCCCGCCGGCGGGCTGCATGGGCGACCCCAATGGGGGTATTTTTCACGATGGCTGGTACCACATTTTTTATGGTCAGCAGCCTTTTGCATGGCATCCGGGGGCCTGGTTCTGGGCCCATGCCCGCAGCAAAGATCTGCTGCACTGGGAACATATGCCGCCCAACCTCACACCGGCATTCGACCTGGGACTTAACAACGTCGGCTCCGGCTCCACCATGCACCTCAAAAACGGTATCACCCGCGCCTGGTACTCGGCATCCCGGCCTAATGAAAAAGGTATGCATTTCTGGCAGGCTGATTTTACCCGTCCCGACCTGTCACAATGGGAGCACAAAGGCAAAAACCCCATCCTCAGCCTGGACCATCCCGGCCTGCCTGCATATGATGGCTTCTGGCGCGATCCTTTTGTCTTTTCAAGCGGTGGCCGCACTTTTCTTATCGCCTGCGCCGACCTGCTGGAAGAGGACTTCGTGCCGGTACCCATTTTCGAAGCCCTCAACGAGGATCTCAGCGAATGGGAATACAAAGGCAACCTGCTGACCGTCCCGAAACACAAATACCGCAACCTGGAGGTGCCTGAACTGCGACCGCTGGGCGATACCTGGATTTTTATGGCTTCGGTCGATGCACCGGTCGATCGCTGTATCTATTTTACCGGGGAATTTGACCTTAACACCCTTACTTTCAGCCTTCAGAATGAAGGGATCATCGACTACAGCGGGCATTATTACGCGCAGGAAAGTATACTTAACGATCAGGGCAATCTGCACCTGATGGGGTGGATGCCGGGCTGGGACCGGGATTGGCTGCCGACCTACATGAATGAACCCCTGAAAAATGAAAATAAAAGCTGGAACGGTTGCTTTGCCCTGCCCAGAAAGCTATCCCTGGATACAGCAGGCCGATTGATCCAGCAACCAGTCACAACACTCCGGCAACTTCGAAGCGATCCGTATATGCTGGAAGATATAAAATTGCCGGTCGACGGCCCGATGGCATCGTTTGAGGTGTTAAAGGAATTGCAGGGAAATCAGCTGGAAATCATGGTACAGTTCGATCTGCTGCACGCGGCTTTTTGCGGCATCAATGTGCTCTCGGATGCAGACGGGAAAGGGGGCTTGTTTATAAACTGGAGCGGGAATATGCTGAATGTGGATGGTGTGATGGTACCACTGGACGATTGGAAACCGGGAGAATTGCTGGAATTGCACATGTTTGTGGATAAAAAATTTGTGGAAGTATTTGTAAATGGTGGCAGATACTGCATTACCCGGCAGCTGCAGGAGACGCATGTCAAAGGAGATCATATCGCGCTGACCAGCCTGGGAGGCACCGCCATTATGCGCTCCTTACAGGCCTGGAAAATGCGTAATATTGAGCAGTAAATCTGTATTTTTGTGAAAACGCCATTCGATTAATGGAAAAGTTGCAAATAGATGTCAATTGTGATATAGCAGAAGGACGGGGAACAGAAGGCAGGGATTGGATCGATGCCATGATGCCTTATATCTCTTCGGCCAACATAGCCTGCAACTTTCACGCGGGGGATCCCGCCATGATGCTGCACGCCATTCGCTCGGCAAAGCAGCACGGAGTACAGATCGGAGCGCATCCGGGATACCCAGATCGGGAAGGTTTTGGCCGCCGCAACCTGGCGATGTCACCGGATGAACTCTATGCCATAATATCTTATCAAATGGCTGCGCTGAAAGGCATGTCAGAAGCACAGGAAGCCCGTATGTGCCATGTGAAAGCACATGGAGCCCTGTACAACCTGGCGGCGGCAGACCTGGCCACGGCCAGGGTGCTGGTGCTGGCCATACAAGATCTGGATGCTCAATTGACCCTGATGGGCTTGCCCAATTCAGCAATGGAAAAAGCAGCACAGGAAGCGGGACTGTCATTCGCAGCCGAGCTGTTTGCAGACCGGGCCTTCGATGAGCAGGGTTTGCTGGTGGACCGATCTCTTCCCGGGGCGGTTTTGCTCGATCATGAAGCCATGATACAACGGGTCTTGCAGATGCTCCAGTACGGACGCCTTTACTCCCTGAATGGTAAGCTGCTTCCGGTACGCGTACAAACCCTGTGCATCCATGGCGACCATCCCGGCGCGCTGGAGTTTGCCCAGAAACTGAAAAAATCACTGGATGATGCCGCTATATCCATTCATCCCTTTTCAAACAACCCATAGCCATGCAATACATACCCTTTGGCGACGCTGCACTGATCATCAAATGGAGCAATTCCATTTCAGAAAAAGTGAATAGGCATGTCATTGCGGCTTTGCACCAGATCGAATCGGCAGCCCTGCCGGGGGTACTGGACCTTATGCCTTCCTACAATGAATTGATGATACTTTTCGACCCATGTTGTACAGATGCCGGGCAATTGCAATCTGCCATCATGGCCCTGCCGCCACCGGCAAAGCAGAATGCCAAAACGAGTACCGTACTGCGGGTGCCGGTATGTTACGGCGGGGAATATGGCCCTGATCTGTCTCATGTGGCAGGGCATTGCGGATGCACGGAAAAGGAGGTAATCGATCTTCACAGCGGGGTGCATTACAGGGTGTATATGCTGGGGTTTACGCCCGGGTTTTGTTACCTGGGAGGGATGCCGCCGGCACTGGCTTGCCCGAGAAAGGAGAAACCGGCGCTGCGCGTTGCCGCCGGATCGGTAGGCATTGCCGGAAAGCAAACGGGCGTTTATCCTTTGGAGAGTCCGGGTGGCTGGCAGATCATCGGACGTACGGCACTGCCATTTTTCAATGCGCATCAAGCGCCGTATTTTCTGGCGGAACCCGGATATACCATGGTTTTCTATCCTGTTTCAGTGGAGGAGCACATGGAATTGGTGCAGCAGTTTTCTTCGGGAACCTATACAGCAGAAAGTTTTATCACGCAATCTTCACGGCAAAATATAAAAAAGCCTTTGTCTGCTCCTGACGATTTATTAAAGTCAAAATCTTTAAAAGAAAGGGGAAAGGATGGCTAAGGTATACCTCACCGCCGCGGGTTTGCTGACCATCTTGCAGGATGGGGGGCGAACAGGCTACCAGCGCTATGGTATGCCCGTTTCGGGCGCGATGGATGCCTTGTCTATGCGCGTTGCGAATGCCTTGCTGGGCAACGCGCCCGAAGCGCCGGTGCTGGAGGCTACCCTGAGCGGTCCTTCTTTGGTTTTTGAGAAAGATACCTGCATCGCCATTTGCGGGGCGGACATGTCCCCGGAAATCGATGGCAATGAAATTCCCATGTATGAGAGCATTCCGGTCAGGGCCGGCGATGTGCTGCGTCTGGGCAATGCAGCCTGGGGTTGTCGCGGCTACATAGCCATTGCCGGGGGCTTTATCGCACCCGGGCTTATGGCCAGTTGTGCAACTTATTTGCCCGCTGGCATTGGGGGTATACAGGGAAGGGCTCTTAAAAAAGGAGATATATTGGAATATGCGGAGCCATCGGGCAAGGTGATAGACAGAAAGCTTGGTAAGGAGTGGGTGGACTGGCTGAAAAGGGAAGAGCCTTTTTTGATATTTCCCGGACCGGAATTGTACCGGCTGACCAGGGACAGTATTTTTCAATTTCTTACCAATCCGTATACCCTGGCTGCGGAAAGCAACCGAATGGGCTACCGTTTACAGGGGGAGCTCATTCGATTTAAAAAAGGTGCAGGAGCCGATATTATTTCTGCCGGAATACCACAGGGCACGATTCAGGTGCCGGGGGAGGGGCAGCCTATTGTAATGATGGCCGACCGGCAGACGACGGGGGGCTATGCGCGGATGGCGGTACTGGCGCAGGGGGAACTATCCAGGGCGGCACAGTTAAAGCCCGGTGATGAGATGCGTTTTGGCGAAGCCCGACCTGAAAAGGCGATGGAGTTGTTGAAGAAAGAGCGGGAGTTGGTAAAGTTGGCTCGTAGCTGTTAGCTGTTAGCTGTTAGCTGTTAGCTGTTAGCTCAGTGTACTTCCCTAAATAACGTTGACCGTTTTGGTTAAAAATCTTTTTACATCTATCGGTCAATTATGAGCCAGAGGTTCTTCTCTTGGGCAAACATCGTTGGGGTTAAATACCCCTTCGAAGTTTACATTGCCATTGGTATAAATAATCACCGTCGGTCTTTCTTGGGCGCTTAAAGATAAGTAATTTT
>JAFIEV010000029.1 GCA_020832305.1 Cyclobacteriaceae bacterium
GCGATAATCTCGTGGGTAAAGATGTATCCCGAACGCTATGCTTTTCGGGATTTCGGTTTCACCTCAATCTGCGACGAGGACTAACAACATCAGTGAATGTCCTTTTTTATCACCCCTGTTGTTGGAGTTTTCTCCAACAACCACCCCCGTACATAAATGCATGATATCACCCTGATCTGACATACACATCCCTGCTCCTCGACCACAACATTTCTTTTTGCCCAGCGGATTTCAAACCCTGCTTATCATTGTTAAGGCACACCTGCCTTCCGGCAAGGCAGGGACTTCCGCCATGTTTGGGTAGTGTATTCAAATGAAAATCCCGTTAGGGATGAAATCTTTGTAGAAAGATCTGATAAGCAGTATGTTGAGCCCTGTAGGGGCGACACCTTTTACATGACAACCAATGCTTTATTTTATAAAAGCATAGTTTCGCACCTACGGAGCTCAACCCTGATAATGACTTTTTTTCTACAAAGATGCCGCGCCTACAGCGCTTAGATGGTGCAAAGTAAAAATGTCTATAGTCCTTGTCTTTGACGAGGACTGGCAACAGCAGCTATACATATTACTGAAATAATTGTACATCTACGCCCTCGTTAATAAAACAAGAGCGATAATCTCGTGGGTAAAGATGTATCCCGAACGCTATGCTTTTCGGGATTTCGGTTTCACCTCAATTTGTTGGTGGAATAATACCAACAGGGGTGAGGGATGGTGGGTAACGCTAAAGACCTATAAGGATTTTTGAAAACCTTATAGGTCGACGTACATTGAAATGGCTTTTTGCTGCGCTGTGGCCGAATGTGGTGAACGGTTAACTCTAGGCAGGTATCCCCACGTGACACGATGTACCTTTATGTTTTATGTCTTTGATTTTCAATGTATTTGCAGGGAAGATAGCACACATGGCACGTTAGCTGGGGGATCTTTTCTAGTGGATGCGACACCCTTCGGGGTCGATTGCATAGCATGGACATTTATGCTATAGACATTAGAATCCTTCGGATTCAGGGCTTTCTGGTTATACATGAAGGCACTGTCAAAACGCCGATCTTTGCAATAAAAGGCCAATAGTCCTTGTTTGCGACGAGGACTGGCAACAGAAGCCATTCATTTACACGAATCATTGGCTGTTTGTGATTTCAGAACATTTCGCTAAATTGTACTAAAACATTTTATTGAAGTTCAGTCACGGAGACCATTTCGTGCAATAGCAGGTTTTAAAATTCCGCCTCAAACCAATTTAAAGCCTTCTGTATCGGTGGTGGATTTCCATATTTGATAGAAAATTTAATCAAGAACTTATATGGGCCGTATACATCTGTTTGAGTTTGAAGACCAAAGTTGGTTTCCAGCCTTTCTAAGAAATTATGGAACGGATTTTTTACAATTCCTTTCAAATAAAACAGCGATGTATAAGCCTATCCTGCCCTTAATTGAGGAGGTTTTAAGAGAAAGTAATACAGAAACAATAATTGACCTGGGATCAGGTGGTGGTGGCGGACTCATAAGGTTAAATGAAGATCTGAAGCAGAAAATACCGGGTCTCAAAATTGTGATGACAGATTATTTTCCAAACCTTTATGCTTTTGAATACACTAAAAAACTTGCTGACAATTTCGAATATGAAATGAATCCGGTTGATGCTAGAAATGTTCCTTCCGATCTCAAAGGGCTTAGGACACAATTTTTATCCTTTCATCATTTCAAACCCGGGGATGCCAAATCAATTTTGCAGAACGCCGTTGATGCAGAAAGTTCAATTGCAATATTTGAAGGCCAGGAAAGAAGCTTCTCCAGTGTATTAGCGATGATTTTTTCGCCAGTAACTGTTTTACTTACTACTCCGTTTATCCGGCCCTTTAAACCGGGAAGAATAATTTTTACTTATATAATTCCTGTCGTACCCTTGTTTATTTTTTGGGATGGTGTTGTTTCTTCTTTCAGGACATATTCCGTTAAGGAAATGAAAGACATTGTAAATCAACTAAGAGATGCGGAAAAGTATGATTGGAAAATTGGAAAAGTCAAATCAGGCCCTTCAAAAATACTCTATCTGATCGGAAGCAAAAATTGAATTGATTAAGGTATTTAAGATACCTAAAAGCTGCGATCGGTGTCAGGTTGGAGGTTTACTTTTTTCCAAAACAAGATTTTTTCCCAATATTTCATGGAACGTATTTCAGCTTCTTTATAAGGATATATCCTGTTTTTGGAGAGGTTGTTAAAAAGCAGGCTCATGACAAAAAGTATAACAATACCTGTTAAGATGGGATTAATTACATAGAAATACCCCATGGATTTAATTTCCTCTGAACCAATATTGGCGATCAGGGCGATAGCGCCACCCGGAGGATGTAAAGTTTTGGTATACTGCATAGCTAATATTGACAAAGAAACGGCCAGGGCGGGCGAAAACCATAGCAGGGAATCAATGTAAAAAAGCTGGTAAACTGTGACACCGATTACCGCAGATATAATACTGCCTAAAAAAAGATTTCTGGGTTGTGCCAGCGGACTATGTGGCGTTCCAAATAGTAAAACCGAGGTGGCCCCAAAAGCGCCGATTAAAAACAATATATCTGTGTTATCTTCTGTATGAAACGCCTTTTGCAAAAGGCCTATAGCGCTCAATCCTATAAATCCTCCGAAAAAAGACCATGCATTGTCTGTAGGATTATGCCTGGTCTCTTTATAGACGATATATCTTGCTTTTCGCAAGGTTTTTTTAAGCTTTTTCTTTTTCATAATTATTTATGTATAGGAATATCCCGGAAGATGCAGGATAGAATTATACAAAACAGACCCGGCCACCTGCGTGGTATTTTCAGTTTTATTAGGGTAAATATGTTATAATTTATGTCTGGATAGAAGTCGCTTACCTCAGGTACACTTCTACAAACCTGGCCAGGGGCGCCATTTTGGCTTTGTGCAAACTCAGCGTGTCATTTTTGATGGCATAATTATCTGCCATTTCAAGTACATTTTTAAATGCCTGCTCTTCATCAAGGTTGGGACAAGCCATTAAGGTTGACGCCATACGGGAAAAGCGGATGCTTGTGGCTTTTGAATCATACTCATAAGAGCCCAATAGTGTATTACAGCCACCGTTGCCAAAAACCCTGAAATCTTCTTTCTTTAATATAATATGGACTTCTTTATTGGAAAACTCATTTTTATCAATGGATTTTCCCCTGAGTTCGACCAATTTCCAGTACCTCTCCTGCAATTCTTCAGAAGGTTCTGCCTTATGCAGCCAATAGCGTTCTGCAAGCTCACCTGTAATTCTGTTGCCTTCCATATCGAGTTTGAAAAGAACATTTTCACCAACCTGATACTGTTGACTGGGGTCGGTCAATCCTTCTTTTAGCAGGGTTATGGCACTGCCGGCCTCATTCCATATGAAACTCCCTGAATCGCTGAATATATTCTCACTTTTATCAAGGTATAGCATGCCAAGGCTATAGGACCCATCGGCCATCAGTGTTAATTCTGTTTTGATGCCACTGCAATCGGCGCATGGCATAATGCCCCGGTAGGTGCCATCCCAATCAATGGAATTACGGCTGTTATGTGCCGGATCAGGCACATTGTTTAGGTTGGATCCATCCGTTGTCGGACTGGATTTACAAGTCCAGCACAGTAGTGCCGGGATCAGGCACAAGAGAACTTTTTGCATGAATTTTTTCGCAATTTATAATGAAAGCTTGTAATTCAGCAAACTGTGCAATGTTTTTATTCAGATCGGTTCACAAAAAGGTCGTCCATTTCCTGGTCATTTGACTGCGCAGGTAAAGAATCCGGTGTTTTTTCCTGCTGGCTGCTGATGTCAAACAGATCCTTAAATGAAGAATGACATCTGTGCAATAACCATACTACAGCCATGCCAAATAAAAATGTTGAAGAACTGGTTTCTATCAAATGGCTCATGCGTACGGTAGCATCCGGAATGATAGGATTTTCTATAATATGTCCAATATTTTGAGGAACACTAAATGCCGCACCAACGAGTATGGCAGTCCACCAGGCATTCCATCGTGAAGCTTTAATAATAGGAATGGCAAGGCCTATCCATAAAAATGCCCTGAAAAATTGCAATCCAAACAGACCGGGATCATTTTTTAGTGTGAGCAGCGTATGTTCCCAGAAGGGAAGAATTTCATCTGAACCCCTGTAAAAAGAGCGCAATCCAGGATTTTGCCAGGCGATATAATAACCTGCCAGCCAGTAAAAGGTAATGTACAATAAAATTAAAAATAGCAATTTCCAAATCCATTGAGAAAGCGGCATGGATAGATCAAAGCTTTTCCTCTCTGCTCCGACTTTATTATGCGTAATGGCAACTGCTACAGGAATAAAAACAAAACAAGTTGGAATGCCCATCAGAAATAATCCACCTAACAGGTTCTCAGAAACATTGATTTCGCTCAGAAAGTACCAGGTTTCAATTTGGGTTAAGGCGGTATTGAGTCCATAATAAACAACAGATAGTACAACAGCGAGCTTCAGGCCTTTTAAAACTGAGTTTTTAATCAGTGCTACCACCAGGGCAGTATTTGCTGCCGCAATAATCAGCAGCCCGGTCAATGGTGATACCAGGCCCGGGTCTGATGTATTATCTGGTATATATTCTGCAACAGCCATAGAGCCGAAAATCATAAGTATACAATATAGTACCATCAAAAGAATAAACCGTCCGGTTTCTTTTATCCAATTCAAAGCTTTCATCTCATTTCACTTTAAAAATCCCAACGTTTTTATAAAAATCGCAGCTTAATTGCTTGCAGGGTTCCTAATGCACACTGACAATATACAGCTGTCATCTTACTAAATAGTAAAAATCATGCCCGTAATGTAATCAATTGATAATTAGGTCTATATATAATATGTATCAGAGAGTTGTATCAAATTCGAACACTTATATGCGCAATTATGGACGTTAGAGGTCATATTGCGAAGTTGACTGGGTTTTAAAAAAAACAGCTCCTGCATTCAGCAAGATAGCTTTGCAAAAAAATAGTAGATTATTAAAAACAATCGTATTGATTTATTGTATTTTATATATAGTTTTACAGAACTTTTCTAAGACGACCTGTACCACAACATTGTCGAACCTATGAACACTTTTAAGTTGTATGTATACAAGTTGATTGTATTTTCAATGCTGCTAAGTGCATGTGTTGAAGAGGAGCCTGAAATCATCATAAGACTCCCAACCAGCCCTACTTATAAAAATCTTCCTGTGCCCTTACTACAGGTAGACGAATACATTCCCCTGGGAAGAGCAGATGTATTGCCCGTAGAATTTGTAAGTTTTTTACTAAAAGATCCCTACAGATCGACACCTGATATACCTGTATATGCTCCTACGGATGGTTTTATCGTTTCAGTAAACAAGGGTAGCTGGACAGCTGAAGATAATGACCTTACTGAAATGCCGGTAACTACCTTCGACGATTTTACCATTGAAATTTCAGTGGCTACCACAGCCAGGTTCTGGTATGGCCATATAGCCATTTTATCTGACAGCATAAACCGGGCAATACCAGGGTTGAGAACCGGTAGTAACCGAACGAATATACCGGTGAAATCAGGTCAGTTGATTGGATATGCAGGGTTTCACCCAAGACTTGATGTGGGTATGTATGACAGGGTCAGGGATAATGGTTTTATAAGCCCTGCACGTTATACCGATCAATACCGATATGCACAATCCTGGACCGACTATCTTGATCCAGCCTTAAGGCAGCGCATATGGTCCTTAAATAAAAGGACCGCTGAGCCAAGATCGGGAGTCTTCAATTATGATGCTGATAATTTTCTAAGTGGAAATTGGTTTCTGGCTGGTTCAGGTTCTAATCAGGATAAAAGCAGGCATTTGGCTTTTGTCTGGCATCACAGGTACACCGATCGGCTTACCATTTCAGATGGTTATTCTTTGAGGGATGGAAACCATCACAACTTATGGTGGATCGTTGGAAATTCTATAGATCCTGATACCGTTTCTATACAAAGCGGGATGCTGAAAATTGAGGTGGCGGCACCGGAAGATTTTCTGAAAATGCAGGATCCCGATCCGGCAGGTACCCTGGTAATAAAAATGGTGGAAAACCGAAAGCTGAAAATAGAATGGTTTGAAGGCCAAAAGCCTGAAGATATTGAAGAATTTACCTCTGCACATCGCGAATATATACGGTAATGGTTAGCTTATCTGATACTTACAGAACGTTTTTTTGAGGGATCAAAAACCACATCTGCGGCTGATTTGCTGTAATGATAGGTATATCTCATATTGATTAATGCGCCCTAAACTAGGAATCACCTCACAAATTATCCGGCTGATTTCAGCTCCTGTAAGCGGTTATACTCTTTAACGGCATTGATTTCAGCATAATTGTAGGTAGTTCCCAGGGCCTCCCTTATCAACCCCGTAGCGGTATCGGCAGACAGTTTTTTTAGCATGGCCTGTATTTCAGAGATTTTATCATCAGCCACAATGTTTTGCAGTGTCACTTCACCTGATTCCAGAAAACTTAGCAAATGCCCTTGGATGGTGCCGGTGGCCAGTCCGCGGAGTGTGGCAATTTCTTCCACTGTTTTACCCTCCTTCAATAAATTCAGGCTGATTTTTTTCGTTTCACCTTTTACCTTTTTAGGCTTTTTCTCTTTTGCTTCTGCTGGAATCGCATTGTCTTTTGACTTTTCCTGAGCGATTTGTTCTATCAAAACTTCCCGGCTTGTCTTACCCATCAGGTCTTGAAGTATGTAGCCGGCATGTGCGATTTTAAGCTTTTTGACTTTGAATAGATTATACAATGACTCAAGGTCTTTGAGATATTGCTTTACTTTGCTTCGGTATTTGATTTTATCAGCATGTTGATGTATGGGTTGTAAAACTTCTTTCTGGAGGGCATCATCGAAATATTTTTTGGCAGATTCCAGTCTTCCGGAGACTTTTTGATACAGGTCATCAGGATAATGGTAAAACATCCTGTCGAGCTCTCTCACAAATTTACCCGTCACCTCTAAATGGTATCTGGTTTTTTCAAGCAAGTTTTTGCCAAGTACTATGGCTTCTTCTTTTTCAGGGATGTCGCGTGCAGGCAATTCTTTGATAAAATTTTGAACAGCCCTGAGCAATGGATACCAGTCGAAGGTGGCGCTTATGCTTTCGCGTATGAAAATATCCTGTGAGCTCTTAAGTTGTTTTTCAAGCATGGGGATTTCCATCTCGGTCTGTGCCAGGGCGCCAGCCATTTCATCGGTGCTGATGCTTTCGGGATGGATTTTTGAAAAAAGTACCAATCCTTCGAGTGAAGTAAGTCGGCTAAGCGCTACGTATACCTGTCCGGGGGCAAAGGCCCGGCCTGCATCGATGATGGCGCGGTCAAAGGTGAGTCCCTGGCTTTTGTGAATGGTGATGGCCCAGGCCAGCCGAATGGGATATTGAGTAAAAGTACCAATTACCTCTTCCTTTATTTCATCGATCTCTGCATCATAGTTGTATTTGATGTTTTCCCAGGTTTCTTTTTCCAGTTCAAATTCCCCGCCATCCCTAAACTCTATAATAATTTTATCTTCATCGAGTTCTTTAACCGTGCCCATTTTGCCATTGTAGTAGCGTCGGTATTCCCCCCTGTCGTTTCGAATAAACATAATTTGAGCTCCTTCCTTTAAATGCAGTACAGGTTCTGCCGGAATGGAGTTGTCATTTATGTTTCCCGTTATTTCAGCTGTATAAGTAAACAGGGTAGATTTTAAGTCTTCAAGCTCACGCTGGTTGATTTGGTCGGCCTTGTGGTTGTGTGTAGTGAGAATGATATAGCCTTCTCCCGGCTTTGGCTTAAAGTCTGTACGGTAATAGCTGTTGAGAAAATGGATGTCATCTTCACTGGCTTCATTATTCCTCAAATTATTTAAAAGGTCTATAAAACGTGGATCACTTTGCCGGTATATTTTTTTTAATTCGAGGTAGATCAGATCACATTGTTGCAGGCACTTAGCATGAAAGAAAAACGGACTGTTGTAATGTTGTTGCAAGAGTTCCCATTCGTCTTCCCGTACCACCGGCGGCAATTGATACAGGTCGCCGATAAAAACCATTTGCACGCCTCCGAAAGGGACATCGTTTTTCCGACGAACCGATCGCAATACGGCGTCCATGGCATCGAGGAGGTCAGCTTTTACCATAGATACTTCGTCGACGATCAGCATGTCGAGTTCGCTTATCAGGTCTCTCTTTTTTTCTGCAAGCCTGAAATTTTTGAAAATAGACTTTTTATTGTAAAAACGCCCTTCCATCCATGAGGGGATTTCCCTGAGGTCAGGAAGGAAGTTGCCCAGGGGCAGTTGAAAAAAGGAATGTATGGTTACACCACCGGCGTTGATGGCGGCGACACCGGTAGGGGCCAGAATGGCCAGTTTTTTAAAGCTGTAATTTTTAATGTGTTTTAAGAAGGTGGTTTTACCACTGCCTGCTTTTCCGGTGAGAAATACATGTCTTGAGGTTTGATTGACAAACTGCACCGCAAGGTCAAAATGAGGGTTATCAGAAGTCGATGTTTTCATAAGTGCACAATCAGGGTCAGTATTAATCAAATTACTATTAAAAAAATAATAAGATAAAAGTCAAGATAAAAGTTAAAAAAATCATAAAAGTAAACATTGTAAAGAAAAATTATCTCCATAGTCATACCTGCCGGATATAATCTGCCACCAGGCTAACTGTTCTCAAAGTCCTTGTTCAACCTCAATAATTCTCGGGTTTTCCAGGTCGCCGGTTATAATAAACTCATTGCTGCTGATTTCATAATCGACGACTGGGGCTGCAAGGAGCCGGCCTTTAACAATCAGGCCAAAACGTTCACCACGGTAATACTGGGTAGCCTGCCTGACATTTTCTGCGCCTTGGGGGTCGAGCTTAATTCTGATGGCGGGTTCTCCGGCGCTGCTCTGCCCCGCCACCCTTTGAATGTTTAAGATGTTTTTCTGTGTTACGATGGCTTCTTTTTTAAAATACAGCAGCTCATGACTTCCCTGCAAGGGAAGTGAAAAATCGCCCGGCCTTTGCACCAGGTAAATACCATCTCTGGGAGGACTTTGCGCAAAAAGGACAGGTTGTAAACAGACCCAGAAAATGCATGCCAGTAATATAGTCTTCATGGCATCAGTTTTTATACTTATCCTTCAAATGACGAAAAACATTTAAATGTTCTGCTGTTTCTCTCACTATACGTTGTACGGCCAGTCCGTGTGCCAGGTCAGGGACAAAAGAACCACCCGATTGGCCTGTGAGAAAAATATAATGCGCATGCACCATAGAGCGCAGCCAACCTGGCGGCACATGGCCTGATGGAAAGCTGGTAAATGGAGCATAATTACTGCCAACGGGCACCCTGGTCCACTGTCCACTTTCTTCCAGAAAGTATTCGAAATAATCGGCATTATGGGAATTGTATTTCAGGCATCCTTTTTCTGCAAAGATTTCCAGTGCAATGAGATCTCCTGTGCCTGCACTGATTCGGCTGGCAGACAGTGTGCCTACGGCCTCACTATAAGGATCCAGCAGACTGATACTGCTAAAGAGGTCTGAACCTTTGGGCACATCTTCAAAGCTGCCAGATTGCAACGCGCCGGTAATTTGAAGGCTTTCATTGAAAAAAGCCATAAGCAAACTGATGCCATGTGAACCTAAATCGGCCATCGCACCTCCATCGGGCGCAGGGGTGAGACGATTTCCGCGTTTACTGCGATAAGAAGATTGCAGATAGTCGCCATGATAATATTTCAAGTCAAAATGCAGGGCTTTACCGAGTACGCCACTCTTCCAGAATTCAAGGGCTTTTCGTACCGAAGCAGTTTGCAGGTACTGAAAACCCACCTGTATATTTATGGAAGGGTCGAGGCTACTCAGCACCTTACGTAAGGCTTCTTCTTCATTTTTGGATGCGCAAACCGGCTTTTCGAGGTATATGGCTTTAACCTTTGGCATTGACAATGCCTTCATGAGATGCTCATAGTGAACGCTGTTGGGCCCCAGTATAAAAACAGCTTCTATATCGGGGTTTTGCACAAACTCATCAAGGGTTTCAGCCCTTTCAAACCCATAAGCACTGGCAAAAGATGTTCTGCTTTCTGCCCGTGCGGCATTTACCGATACCCAGCGTATGGGCATGGCATCATTGTAGTAATATTTTATGGCCTGTAAAGCATAGGCATGTGCCCTTGCGATACCTCCGGCGCCTATAAATCCTATTCCTGTTGTATTCATTGGTTTTATTTTCATTGGTTGTCAGTGGGCTTCGAGCCAATTGGCGCCAAAACCAGTTTCAACTTCCATTGGCACATCGATCTTCAGTGCATTTTTCATAATTTCCGGCACCTTTTTTTCCATAATTTCTTTTTCACTTTTATGCACATCGAATACCAATTCATCATGCACCTGAAGAATCATTTTGGAGGCAAGGTTTTCCTTTTTCAACCAGTTGTGAATCTCTATCATGGCAACTTTTATCATATCGGCTGCACTACCCTGTATGGGAGCATTAATAGCGTTGCGCTCTGCGAATCCCCGCATGGTTGCATTTCTCGAATTGATATCGCGCAAAAATCTTTTTCGTCCGAGAATGGTTTCCACATATTCTAGTTCGCGGGCTTTATTTATCACATCATCCATATATTTTTTCACGCCTGGAAATTCGGCAAAATAAGCTTCGATAATTTCTGCGGCCTCTCTGCGCGGAATGCTCAGTCGTTGTGATAATCCAAAAGCCGAGATGCCGTAAATGATGCCAAAATTAGCTGTTTTGGCCTTTCGGCGCATATCTGAATCTACGCTGTCTAAGGGGGTATTAAATATTTTACTTGCGGTAGTTGCATGTATATCCCTTCCATTTTCGAAAGCTTCAATCATACTTTCATCTTTGGCAAAAGCAGCCATAATCCGCAATTCTATCTGCGAATAATCTGCGGCCATAAGTATATGATCACTGTCTCTGGGGACAAAGGCTTTCCTGATTTCCCTTCCTTTTGCCGTACGTATGGGGATGTTTTGCAGGTTAGGATTGGTAGAGCTCAGCCGGCCGGTGGCGGCAATGGTTTGATTATAGGAAGTGTGTACCCTGCCATCGCGGGCACTGATAAGGTTGGGAAGTGCATCTATATAGGTAGACTTGAGCTTTTGTATTTCGCGGTAATCGAGAATCTTCTGAACGATGGGGTGATGTCCTGCCAGGTCCGATAAAATCTCTTCTCCAGTGGCATACTGGCCTGTTTTGGTCTTTTTGGGCTTTTCAATCAGTTTGAGCTTGTCAAAGAGTATTTCACCGAGTTGTTTAGGTGAACCGATGTTGAATACGACTCCTGCCAGTTCATAAATTTCTTTTTCAATGATTTCACTTTCAGCCGCCATGGTAGTCGACAGTTCCGCCAACACCTCTTTATCGACCCTTACACCTTCATTTTCCATGTCGGCGAGTACTTCTATCAAGGGGGCTTCTACATCATAAAAAAGCTTGTAGAGCTGTTTTTCTTTTATAATAGGTTCAAAAACTTTTTTAAGCTGCCAGGTAATATCTGCATCTTCTGCGGCATACTCTTTAATTTTTTCAGGTTCCACATCGCGCATATTACCTTGTCTGGCGCCCTTTTTACCTATAAGGGTTTCTATAGACACCGGGATGTAATTGAGGTAATTTTCTGACATTACATCCATGCTGTGCCGCGTTTCTGGCTCAAAAAGATAATGTGCGATCATAGTGTCAAAAAGTGCACCTTTCACATAAATACCATATTTCTTGAGCACCAACATATCGTATTTTATGTTTTGGCCAACTTTTCCTATGACGGGGTTTTCAAATACAGATTTAAAAATATTTACTATTTTTTCAGCTTCCGAAGGATCAGCGGGCACTGGAATATAGTATGCTTCATGGGCTTTAAAGCTGAATGAGAGCCCGACCAGTTCTGCTTCCAATGCATTAATATCTGTGGTTTCTGTATCGAAGCAAAATTCTTTCAGGCTGCCGAGGTGTTCGGCCAGTTCTTCAATTTCATCTGGATCGGTCAGCAGGTGGTAATGGTGAAGGACGGTGCCAATATGTTGTTTTTGTTCATTTTCAGCCACTTCAGTTCCCGTTTCAGGGACTGGGCTTTGAGTAGCGGCATTGTCGAACAGTGAAAGCTGCTGATCAACTTTTACGGTTTTTTTATCTTCACTGCTGAATATCCTTTTAGCCAGGGTCCTGAACTCAAGGTCTTCGAAAATGCCTTTGAGTTTTTCTTCATCAAAGCCCGTATATTCAAGGTCATCACTGCTACATTCCACAGGGGCATCCGTAATAATGGTGGCCAGCTTTTTTGAGAGCATGCCCTGTTCCCCGTAATTGACGATGTTTTCTTTTTGTTTGCCTTTAAAATCTTCGGCATTTTTAATGATATCTTCTACCGAGCCATAGGTTTTGAGAAGTTTTACGGCGGTTTTAGCTCCGATGCCTGGTATGCCTGGTATATTGTCAGAAGCATCGCCCTGCAGACCCAGTATGTCGCGAACCTGATCAACCTTGTCAATATCAAATTTTTTAAGTACTTCTTCTACCCCCAGTACATCTACTGCATTGCCCATGTAGGCCGGTTTATACAAAAATATGCGGTCACTCACCAGCTGGGCATAATCCTTGTCTGGTGTCATCATAAATACGGTAAATCCCTCATCGGCCATCTTTTTGGCGAGGGTACCTATAATGTCATCGGCTTCAAATCCATCGAGTTCAAGTGCAGGGATGTTAAAGGCTTTTACAATTTCTTTTACATAAGGAATGGCTATGCGAATGTCTTCGGGTTGTTCCTGTCTCTGGGCTTTATAGGCTTCAAACTCAATATGTCTAAAGGTAGGCGCATGGGTGTCGAAAGCAACACCTATATGAGAGGGTTCTTCTTTATTGATAATTTCCAGCAGGGAATTGGTAAAACCAAGGACGGCCCCCGTGCTTTGTCCTTTGGAATTGATTCTCGGGTTTTTACTGAAGGCAAAATGCGCACGGTATATCAATGCCATTGCATCAAGTAAAAACAATTTTTTGTCATTTTTTGCCATGAAGTCCGGTAATTTCTATTCTAAAAGTTAAATATGGAAAAAGGGGGCAGACTGTGCAAATCTGATCCCCCTCAAAACAAATATTCTGAATATAAATCTTTAAACAGGAATGGGTCTACAGTCGAAGTCCCAGCCCAATTTGTGGCCTGACAATGGTTTGACCTATATTTCTTCCATAGTTGAAATTGGCTTCTATCATAAATTTAAAATTGCGGCTCCCCAGGTGGAGTCCGGCGGTAGTGCTGTAATAAAAAGCCCTGTTAACATCTGAGTTGGGCGTGGCATATTCCTGTACGCCAACTCCGGTACTGATCCTGAATACTTCCAGCAATATGGCACCGCCTTCGATGTTGACAAAATAATTATCGGTATTGTAGATCATATTTTCATCGATACCAGCATCGATATTGAACCTTTCCAGTGCCTCGGCATTGGTATTGCCTATGCGGCCAAAAAGTCCCAGTGTGCTGCCTCCATTGCCTGAAGGAGTAACATAAGAATACCCCAGCATTAATTCACCATGCCATCCTACCCGGTTTGATTCGAAATTAAAATCTCTCGAATAGGCGCCCTGCATATAATTCAGGCCTCCGGACAGCATGATACTAAGCTTTGCAGATGAGCCCTGATTGCGGTATACGACTCGTTCTGTTGGTTCAGGACATTGTGCATTATTGCGGGTGGCCGAGATGATGCTTTCAATATCTTCGTCGGTTAATGTTCTTCCATTCTGGGCTGCAACGCTAGTGGATATAATCATGAAAATGCATATATACAGAATGTGGAATGACGTTTTCATATTTTTTTGATTTTAATTTATCTTATTCTGAATGATGCACCTGCCTGGATTAGGCTGATTCCTGTACCCAAATCTGCATACAAATCGATGTTTTGTGTAATGCCAACGTCGACACCTGCTCTCAACATAATGGCTAAATTGGCGACCCGAGCGGTTGAACGCACAGAAAAGATGGTACCATCTTCGACAAGCCTGAGGTTTCTGCGTGTATTTATTCTGGAATTATTAAAACCTGCGCCAAGTAAACTGTAAGGTCTGATGGGCCCGGTTCCAAACTTATATTTGGCCATGGCAATCAGCGAAAATACACTTTCACTAATTTCACTTGATGATAGTACGGCGTCGTATTCATTAAACCCACCAGCCACAAAATCCATTGATGTAAAAGCCAGCTGAACGCCAAAATCCAGACGATCGTCGTATTCGGTAAAAGCCCTGATAAAGACAGGCGGAAAAGAAGCCTGTTTGGAAATATCGCTCATGCCATCTTTAGCCTTGGAGTAGGAGGTAAGCATACCCAGGCCTACGCTGAAATACATTCCTTCGCTAAAAAGCCGGTCAACGAAGCGGGGCCTGAATAGCAAAGTATCGATAGGATCCTGCACTGCTACCGGTGGAGCGACAAATCCTGTTGAGTATGGGCTGTCGAAATAATCACTGGAATGATTGTCATAGGCGATGGCATAGACCTCGCTTCGAAGTATACTATATAGTGGCCCTTCGAGATAAGAAGCTTTTTTGTATTTGATTACTGTAAGGTCCACTTCAAGCACTTTTGCGTGAATGATCCTGCCGTCTTTGAGAATGATTACATCTTGCGAAAGGGCATCGTTGCTCATTAGAAAGGTGGAAGCAATCAATACAAATCCTAATAAAAAAGTATATTTTCTGCTCATATTAGCGGAGTTTATAGCTTAAGTCCCTGAATTCACCCCTGTCGATGCGAATACTTTCTTCCGGAATATTAATCCGGCAGAGGTCAAATTCAAAAGTTCCTGAAATTATTTCTTCTGTACGGTTTTGCCTTTCAATGATAAACCTGGCATTTTCGGGATTGCACAATTGGTAGGTCAGGTAAGAACCTGCCCGGTTAGGATTTTCCATCACCCATTCCACAGCCCTAATCCTGCCATTTTCAGCCAATTGCGATGTGAAGGTTCCCCTCAGGGCATTTCTGTCTGAAATGTCGAGGGTGATTTGCAATTTCTCAATGCGATCTGCCGAGCTAAAACCAGTAAGTATTATCCGTTCGAGTATTATTTCGCTTTCACCTGCACTTTCATCGAAAGCAACGATTTTGCCAAGGCTGAAAACGCTATGCTCCAGGGCTGTCCAGCTATCTCCTTCAACATCAGCTCTGATGAGTGGAAAGCGAAGAATTTCAAAATCCTGACTGAAATCCTGACAAGATGTAAATAATCCTGTAAAAATGAACAGCAAGCATAATTTTAAAAGTAATTTTAACCTCATAAAGGTAAATTTTGTATTAAAAAAACAGCGATATATTATATTGAAACGTGATTCATCGGATTAATGTTTAACACCGATCGTTTTGTCGATTAAATAGTGACTGCGGGTTGTAAGGTAAAAACCAAAATATGGCGAGGTATTGTTAAGGATATAAAACACAGGACCACATGAAAAAGGACTATTTCAAATATGTATCTGCCAGTGAGGAAGACAAGCTATGGGGACTTTATATAGCTGATGCAGGTACCTCTCATATTTTACCGGATGAGCCCTATCCCGATCCTGCGCATCCTTCAAGTTATTACTTTACCTGGGAGAAAGGTCGTGTGCTTCATGAATATCAGGTTTTGTATGTAGTACGCGGTGCCGGTGTTTTTGAATCAAAAACCGGGGGTATAAAACCTCTGCCAGCAGGATCGGTTGTTTGGGTGGCCCCCGGTATGTGGCATCGCTATAAACCAGTACACGACAAGGGCTGGGACACCTATTGGGTTGGATTTAATGGCGATCAGGCAGACAATCTGTTTCAGCAAGGATTTTTTAACCCTCTGCAACCCGTATTGCAAATCGGGCATCATGAAAGATTGGTTGCCCTATTTATGGAAATTATTGAGGCCATCAGGGATGAGCCCTCCGGTTATCAGCAGGAGGCATCCGGTATTGTAATGCACATGATGGGCTTTATTTACAGCAAATGGAAAGAAAAAGGTTTTGAAAACGGTGAAATCCAGCAAATTGTACGACAGGCTAAAATTTTATTTTTAGAAAACCTCGAATCTGGTTTAAACCCTCATGATGTTGCGATGGAGCTTGGGATAGGTTACTCACGGTTTAGAAAATTGTTTAAAGAATATACCGGAATGGCGCCTGGTCAGTATCAGATTAACCTTAGAATTCAAAAGGCAAAAGAGCTGTTGATGCGTCCTTCTATGTCAATCAAAGAGATCGCCTATTCTTTGGGCTTTGAATCTAATCACTATTTTACAAGGCTTTTTAAGGAGAAAACCGGGGTTAATCCCAAAAGTTACCGGCAGGAAAGTGCAGGAGATTAGCTTCTTTCGGGGAGAACGTTTTAGCTTGATGGGGAGTTAGGTGAAAGCTGAAGGCTAAATGGTGACTATTCAAAAGCTTGCGTCCTCTTTTTTAAAAATAGTTGGTATTGGTCTGCTGATTATAGTCCTTCTGACTAAGTTCAGGAAAAACCACAGGCTAGGACCCATTCAGGGTCGATTTTATATGGCGACCTATCTGCTACAGACATGGGAATCATTACGATTCTGGCATCTGTCTAAAAAAAATGTTGGATGGATAAGTTTGATCAGCTTATCATATTAAGCCTTGTTTTAATAAAAAAAGCTTGAAGACGGAATTGTGACTTTAGCACAAATTTATCTCTACTCCCTTGTTGGTACATGGAGGCATAGCCGGCTATTCCCTGCCGCCGTGGCACCCACCCCTGTTGTTGGAGTTTTCTCCAACAACCACCGCCAAACATAAATGCAAAATACCACCTTGATCTGACATACACATCCCTGCTCCTCGACCAACATTTGCGCCAATGGTCCTCGTTTGCAACGAGGACCGGAAACAGAAGCTGTTCTTTTACCAAAAATAATCATAACAGGCACTGTTCGGGATTTGTAATCCACTTCAACAAAAGCCTGGAGCTGGTCAACATTTTATTGGTAATGGGGCTGAAGATCAAATTCCATGGAGCTAAACCTATTAGATTTTTGCCGGGTTGCAAATTCCGCCAAGTTTGGGTTTTGTATTCAAGTGAAAATCCCATAGGGATGAAATCTTTGTAGAAAGGTCTGATAAGCTGTATGTTGAGCCCTGTAGGGGCGACACATTTTACATGACAACCAATGCTTTATTTTATAAAAGCATAGTTTCGCACCTACGGAGCTCAACCCTGTAAATGACTATTTTCTACAAAGATGCCGCGCCTACAGCGCTTAGATGGTGCAAAGTAAAAACTGTCTATAGTCCTTGTTTGCAACGAGGACTGACAACAATAGCCATTCATTTAAAGGAATAATCGTACTTCTACGCCCTCGTTAGAAATTGAGTCTTTGACGAAACCCCGACTCTCGGGGCGGAGGCTTTGCCGGAATCCCGATT
>JAFIEV010000037.1 GCA_020832305.1 Cyclobacteriaceae bacterium
AAATCACTTAATAAACCTTAAAATAGCACTTTTTGATGAATCTACCAAAAATTATTGCCTTAGATTCAAATAATAATTTTTGCCAAAAACCCGGCAGAAACTATCAAAAAAAACGTTTTTTGCGTTTTCGGGCAGAGACTAATTATCACTTCTGGTGTGTGCCTCCATTATAACCCACTAAACCAATGATTAAACACCCAAAACCATCCCCATCAATACCCATCACGATAAAAAATCCCCTCTCCCCTTGCACATATCACATAAAGATTATTTCTTTGAGCAATTTTATTACTCACTTTGCCAGGTCAACCCAATACCCAAAAATGGGACTGACGTGGCGGAGCTTTAAAGAGTGGACACATTCAAAAACAACAATTCATTGATTTTCAATACATTACATATTGCATAATCAACCACCAAAACCACCAGATTTGACCCAAAAATGAACAAAAAATCCCGGGTTTTTGAGATTGAACTGAACAGTAGAAATGATCTTTCAGGTAAAATACAGAAACGATACAATGCAAGATGCTTTTTTAGTCGTTAAACGTTAAAAATGTTAAACGTTAATCGCTTAACACACACTTAATACTTAACATTTAACGCTTAACCCTTAACACTCAACTGCCAATAAAGCAAAAAGATGATAGTTCAAAGTTTACAGACTGTAGAAAATATCCTACGAGCTACGAGCTCTGAACTCCGAGCTACGAGCTCCGAACTAACCGACTAATGGAAGAATTCGACTTTAAAAAACTCATTGTTTGGCAAAAAGCAGTAGAATACGCTAAAGATGTTATCATTACAGTCGAAGCAAACCATTCTGAAAGAAAACATTTCCGTCTTTTAGAACAAGCAGAATCTTCAGCATCATCTATAGCGATGAATATTGCCGAGGGTAAAGGAAGGTATTCAAAAAAAGAATTTGTTCAATACCTCTATATCGCCAGAGGATCTTTATTCGAAACAGTAACTTTACTGCATATCTTTGCAGAAATGAAATGGATCGATAAAAACATACAACTCGAACTTGAACAAAAAGCAAAAGAACTAGCAAAAATGCTTAACGGACTTATTAACTCAGTAAAAAAGAGTAATAACTAAATATAGGATAATGCTCCTAAACACAGCTCTACGAGCTACCAGCTACGAGCTACGAACTATAATATCCTCCGAGCTCTGAACAACGCACTATGAGCTACTAACTACCAACTAACATATGTCAAACACCGTCATACAGGTCTCCAACCTTTCCAAACTCTATCGCCTCGGAGAAGTGGGCACCGGCACCATATCCCACGACCTTAACCGCTGGTGGTCAAAGGTAAGAGGAAAAGAAGATCCTTTTGCCAAAGTAGGCACCGTGAACGACCGGACACAAAAAGCCGAAAAAGGCGAACACGTTTGGGCCTTGAGAGACATTAATTTTAAAGTGGAGCAAGGCGAAGTACTGGGCATTATTGGAAAGAATGGCGCCGGAAAAAGCACCTTGCTAAAACTACTAAGTCGTGTCACCTCTCCTACCACCGGCGAGATCAAAGCCAAGGGACGTATAGCCAGTTTACTGGAAGTAGGCACAGGATTTAACCCTGAGATGACCGGAAGAGAAAATATCTATATGAACGGCACCATTTTAGGTATGCGCCGGAGGGAAATCACCGCCAAGCTCGATGACATTGTAGACTTTGCCGGCGTAGCCAAATACCTCGATACCCCAACCAAACGATACAGCAGTGGGATGACGGTTCGTTTGGGTTTTGCTGTGGCTGCTTTTCTGGAACCGGAAATTTTAATAGTAGATGAAGTCCTCGCCGTAGGAGATGCAGAATTTCAAAAAAGAGCCATAGGCAAAATGCAGGATATTAGCAAAGGTGGGGGAAGGACGGTGCTTTTTGTGAGTCATAATATGGGGAGCGTAAACGCACTATGCACTAAGGCAATTATTCTCACAAATGGTAAGGTAACCACTACAGGAAATGTCGATAAAGTTATACAGGAATATTTAAATGCTAAAGTTGCTTTTGAAGGGTTTAATTTTAAAAATAGATTTAATGAAAGTAATAAGCCTATAGCCTATTATGCTGGGGCAAGTGTAAAAAACAAAGAAGGTTCACATATAAACACTGCAATTGCTGGTGAGCCTTTATCTATAGAATTAGAGTATGTGGCTGAATCAAATGATTTACCGCTGCATTTCTATATTGGCGTATATAATGGATACGGAGATAAAATTTTACATCTAGGTTCGCCATATTCTAAAGAAATTGATGAGCGTAAAATCAAGAAAAAAGGTATAGTTACATGCCATTTCGATAAATTACCACTACCAGAAGGCAATTACACCTTTAATATTTCCTTACATCATACAAATTCCAGTGTAGATATAGTAAGGAATGCTTTCAGGCTTACTGTTGAAAATGGTGATTTCTTTGGTACGGGTAAAATTCCGCCTTCATCGGTTAACAAAATATTAATAGATCAAAAGTGGATCGTTAATTAGCTAAGAATGAGTTTAGAACTTCTGGATAAAGTTATTAAAGGTGGCTATTGCATCGGTTGTGGAGCGTGTACAACCAGCGAAAACTCACCTTACACAATACAAACCAATGAAAAAGGCTGTTATGAAGCAAAACTCAGAGCTCCAACCGAAAACTTTTCAGATGAAGCCGAGCTTAAGGTATGTCCATTCTATGAAAGTCAACTAAATGAAGATGTTTTGTCAAAGAAACTTTTTGAACATGACAATTCATACGACGAAAAAATTGGATGGTATCAAAACATCTATGCTGGACGGGTTAAAGATAATGAGTATTTTTTAAGAGGCAGTTCAGGTGGCTTTGCAAAATGGCTATTAAGAAAATTACTTGAAAAAAATCTTGTTGATTATGTAATTCAAGTCTATAATAATGAAGGCAATCCGGATAACCTCTTTGAGTACAGAGTAGTAAATACTTTGGATGAGGTGGACGCAGGCTCTAAATCTGTATATTATCCGGTTGAAATGTCTGAAGTGCTGTCATTTGTTAAAAAGAACCCTGGTAGATACGCCATAACCGGTGTTCCTTGTTTTATTAAAGGTATCAGGCTTTTACAACAAAATGAACCCATCTTTGCTGAAAGGATAAAATTTTGCATAGGTATAATTTGCGGCCACTTAAAAAGCAAATATTATGCTGAAATGATAGGTTGGCAATTGGGTGTGAAACCAAAAGAGTTATCGCATATTGATTTTAGAGTTAAAATCCCTGGAAAGAAAGCCAATGAAAAAGGCGTTCAAGCTAAATCAATAACTGGTTTTACCTCAAAAGCAGAAATTGTACAAAATATCTTTGGCACAAATTATGGACACGGCTTTTTCAAATATAATGCTTGCGATTACTGCGATGATGTAATTGCGGAAACAGCAGATATATCCATAGGAGATGCCTGGCTACCTGAATATCTAGGTTCCGGAACAAGTATCATTGCTTCAAGAAATGAAAATATCACAAATATCATTAATGAATATCATGAATCTGCGCTGACTTTAGATGAAATTGAACCTGAAAAATTATATAAATCACAAGAAGCCGGTTATAGACATAGAAGAGAAGGATTGTCAGTAAGACTTGCACTTAAATCTAAAAAAAGTCATTGGTACCCTAAAAAAAGAACCCATATTGATTTAACAACAATTACAAAAAAAAGGGCTCGTATTTATAGACAAAGGGTTACACTTGCCCAAAAAAGTTTCAGATATTATATAAAATCAAAAGAAAAATCTGACTTATCATATTTCATAAAAAGTATGTCTTTTGAAATAGATTTATACGGTAGTTTGTATAAAAATAAAAAATCGTTAAAAATCAGATTTTATGAATTATTGATATCATTAAAAATAGGAATTTACTTACGGAATATTAAAAAAAATGTCGAAAAATACATTTATTCAAATAGATAACGTTGGTTTTCTCAACAAAGGTGCAGAATTGATGTTGTATGCCATCATGCAACGTCTTGAAGGTGACCCTGGAATAAATGCAAAATTTGTTGCTGGTAAAATTTACGGCAATGAAATGCAGATTCGAAAATCGGGATTGTACCAAATTCCCTATCTTCAGCGATACAAAATCAAGTTTCATGAAAAATTTACCACAGGCCAGCTTTCGAGACTCGGACTTGTGAATAAAAGAGATGTATCTGTCTTATTAGATGCCGGGGGCTTTCAATTTGGGGACCAATGGGAAAAGTATAATCAAAATAATCTAAATGTGAATCTAAAAGAATATTATGCATACTACAAAAAGAGGCAATGTAAAATCATTTTTCTGCCACAGGCTTTTGGTCCCTTCACAAAACCCTTATCAACAGAGAGGATAGAAATTGTCTATGACGCTGCAGATATTCTTTATGCACGTGAAAAAACTTCCTACAATTACCTGATTGAATTATTTGGTAAGTCTGATAAAATCAGACTAGCACCTGACTTCACTTCTCTTGCTGAATGTGATCTGCCACTTAAACTTTATCACAGAGTAAAAGATGCAGTATGTATAATACCTAATGCTCGAATGACTGATATGACTAATAAGGAAATCTCAGATGCTTACACGAAATTTTTGTATGAAGTTGCAACCTATGTTTTAAATAGGAGAGAAAAACTTGTGCTACTTAATCACGAAGGTCCTGGAGATTGGGTGTTAATTCAGGATTTACTTAAGAAATTTGATGACCGAGATGAAATAATAGAGGCTATCGATGGACTCGATGCTCTTGAAATAAAAGCCGTGATCGGGCACTGTAAACTCCTTATATCTTCGCGTTTTCATGGAGTAGTCAGTGGCTTTAACCAAGGTATTCCGACACTTTGCACCAGCTGGAGCCACAAGTATGAGGAGTTACTAAATGATTATAGATTACCAGGTAACATAATAAATATAAACAAACCAGATTCAACAATAGATATTATCAACTCTGTACTAAAGACTCCTGATAAATTCAGACCAGAGGTAAAAACTATATCTAAACTTAAAATAAACTCTGAACAAATGTGGAAAGATATTTTAGCTGTCATTGCATAGATAAAATATGATATTTTTCTATTTTAACAAAAATAATAAATAAAAAAAGAAATATTGCAAAATAGGAACTACAAATTTAAACAATTATTAATTAGCATTTTTTAATTAATATTTAAGCTTAATTAAAAACACTTAAAATACATTAATACCTGATCAATCCTATTCCTTTATGATCAATAAATAATTCTATAATTCTTGCTGCATGATTTTTGAAAATGTATATAAATATATGAGTTAAATTGTATTTCAGATTATACATTGAATAAAGAAATTATTATGAACGAACCATTGATTAGCATTGTAATTCCAGTATACAATAGACCTGTAGAGTTAAAAAGAGCCATTTCAAGCGTTCTCTCTCAAACATATCAGATTTTTGAAGTTATAATAATAGATGATTGTTCTACCTATGATTTAAGAAAAGTAATTGAAGTCTTTAAAGATGAAAGATTGGTTTACCATAAACTTTCTGAAAAGCGAAATGCAAATGTGGCTAGAAATCTAGGTGCGAAATTAGCAAAGGGCACCTATATCGCTTTTCTAGACTCTGATGACGAGTGGATGCCCTTTCATTTAGAACGCAGAATTCAAAAAATTCAAGAATGGAGGTGTGACGGTATTTTTGGTAGCGCTAAGATTTTTCATAATGAGTTTACAACATATAGAATAAGCAGAAAACTAAAAATTAATGAGTCATTTATAAACTATCTATTGTCAGACGGTTTTGCCCAAACAACTTCATTTTTTTTTAAGAATTCGGCACTAAAAAATATATTTTGGAATGAGGAATTAAAAAGACACCAAGATTACGACTTTATTGTAAGGCTAAGTGAATCTTACAAATTATTCCCAGATGCTGAACCAACAATAATTATACACTGGGAAGAAAATAAAGTTACTTACCATTTCGATTCTTGCATTAAATTTATTAACGCTAACAAAGCTAAAATTGAACCGAAAATTTATAACAAATATCATTCAAAACTTTTATGGTTCGCAAGAAATGAGGGAGACATTAAGTTTATAAAACACTATGAGAAAGAAGCAGTAAGGTATCCGAAATATCTTTCTCTATCGGAATTTTTAAATACGTCTAAAAAAAGAAAATTTCCATTCATTATTTATTATAAATTAAAATTTGGATTTTTAAATTTCTTTTGAAATTGGAAAAAGGGATATCAGTAATTGTTTGTACATTCAATCGTAGTAACCTTTTGAAAGATTGTCTGGGCTCATTAACACCTGAATTTATTCAATTCTCTAAAAATGAATATGAAGTAATTATTATCAATAATAATTCTTCAGATAGAACAGAATCGATCGCTCAGGAATATATCGATAAATATGATAACTTCAGGTATATTGTTGAATTTAACCAAGGGCTAAGTTATTCAAAAAACAGAGGATATAAAGAGGCTAAATATAATTGGATCACATATCTTGATGATGATGCAAAAGCTAAACCAGGATATTTAACCAGGGCACAGTATGTAATTAACCATTTTCCCTTTGATTGTTTTGGGGGAGTTTATCTGGCATGGTACAAAAATCCTAAACCAGACTGGGTTCCTTCCTGGTTTGGCTCAAAATCAAATCTGAGGGATGATATTGGAGAAATAAAGACTGGTTTTTTAAGTGGTAGTGTTAGTTTCTATAAAAAAAATATTCTGGAGGAGCTTGGAGGCTTTCCAGTACACTTAGGTATGAAAGGTAATAGGGTAGCATATGGTGAAGAGGATTATCTACAAATTCAAATGAGAAAGAAAGGTCATCTAATTGGGTTTGATCCCGATCTTAAAATTGATCATTTGGTGAATGTGCATAAACTTAAGCCGGGCTGGTTTATCAGATCGCAATTTATACAGGGCAAGACAAATTCGGAAATATCTGGTCTTAATGAATCTATTATACTACTATTTTGGAGAACATGCAAAGAGCTATTAGGCAGATTCAAAATAAACATTTCCAGATATTTTAGGGGAGAAATTGACTATAAAACATTTTTAGTTAATGTAATATATCCATTTTCCTATAGGATTGGACTTATCATTGGAAAATTGAACCATTAACCTTTACCTGTAAACAAAATTCTTTATGAACATCAGTAATAAACCATATATATAGGATTTAAATTAATAAAAAAGGAGTGTAAGTATATAAAGTCATATAAAGAAGTATGAAATTTGGAGTCAAAAAACAACCTTCTGGTATCACTTGTAATTCCTACCTTTAATAGGACTTTCTATTTAGAGGCTACAATAGAATCTATTGTAGCGCAGAAATTTCAGTATTGGGAATGCATTATTGTTGATGATGGCTCTACTTCGCAACATTTAGCTCATATCGAAAACATTGCCAATATCGACGAGAGACTACGATTTATAAAGCGAAGTAAAACACCGAGGGGAGCAGCAAATTGCCGAAATATTGGAATTGAAAACGCTAAAGGGAATTTAATCATTTTTCTGGATTCCGATGATTTATTAGCCCCTCATTGCCTCGAACATAGAGTGAAAATAATGAAAGAAAACCCTAATCTGGATTTTGCGGTTTTTCCCATGCTTATTTTTAAACTTGAAAAGGAAAATGAAAAGTTTTTCTGGAATGTGGTAAGCGAAGAAGATGACCTGAATCGTTTTCTTCGGCTTGATGCAGTTTGGCAAACCACAGGTCCAATTTGGCGAAAAAAAACACTGCAAAAAATTGGAGGTTTTTCAGAAGACCTGCATTGCTGGCAGGATGTAGATCTACATTTGAAAGCTTTATTAAGTGGCTTTAAATATAAAAAGTTATATGACCTGCCTCCTGATTGCTACTATCGTCGACACAATGAAGGTAGTATAAGTCAAAATAGAATTAATACACCGGAAAAGCTAAAAAGTCGTTGGCAGATATTTACCAAAGTGTTTCAAAACCTTCTTGATTTTGACGAGAATTGGAAACAAAAGTATGGGAAAAGTCTAGAAGTGATGCTCATAAGCATACTTTTTAGCGCCCTAACAGCTCATAACTTCAGATTTTTTATTTCTAAATTTTTCAGAAAAGACACTTTTTCTGTTTTAGCATTAATAAAGATATTTGAATTAAGCTTAGCGTGCTTTTGCTACATGAGTAGACTGACAATATTAAAAAGAATGGCACAAAAACGAATAGGAAAAAGTTTGCCGGAAACAAAAATCGGAAAAGTTGCCTGCTGAAAACCCTTTGATATCCATAGTAATTCCAGTAAAGAACGGCATCCATACACTACCGGACTGTCTGGAAGGCATACGAAAGCAAAGCCTGTACCCACAGTGTGAAATTATTGCAATAGATTCCGGTTCTTCAGATGGCTCTCTGCAATACCTGCAAAATCAACCAGGTGTAATGCTACAACAAATAACTCCCGAATCCTTTAATCATGGAATCACACGTAATATAGGTGTAAAATTTGCCCGTGGTGAATTTGTCGTTTTAACAGTTCAGGATGCCTCCGCTACTAATGATCAATGGATCAGTAACATGCTTGTGCATTTTGATGACCCAAATGTGGCGGGTGTCTGTGGTCAACAAATCGTAGCGCATGATACAGACAAGAATCCGCATCAGTGGTTCAGACCGGTAAATCCGCCAAATAGCCGTAAAGTGCATTTTCAATCACCGGATGAATACGAAAAACTATCCCCGGCCGAAAAAAAAAGAGCCTGCAGCTGGGATAATGTTACAGCCATGTATCGCAAATCTGTACTTCTAAAGCTGCCTTTCAGAAATGCCTTTTTTGCAGAAGACGCCATGTGGGCGCAAGATGCGCTAAAAGCGGGTTATACACTGGTATATGACACCGCTGCAAGGGTATACCACTATCATTATATGTCTTACAACTACACCTATCAACGCATACTTACGCAATTGTATTTTTCATACAAAATTTTCCATTTTGCGCCTACCCTTACCCAAAACGTAAAACAATACCTATTAATCATATACAGAAATCTTAAATACAAAGTCTCACCCAAATGGATATGGCATAATTATAGTATAATTTGGGCCCGGAGAAAAGCATTCAAAGATTTCAATAATTGGCTTAAAAAGGGCGAGAATTATTTAGATCAAAAATTTAGTGAAACAATCCAAATACCTCCTCAGGGGAATCTTTCCACTAGGGATAAACAAACTGTGCTAAGATGAATTCTTATCCACTCGTTTCCATACTTATGACGGCCTATAATCGCGAAAAGTACATTGCCGAAGCGATAGAAAGCATTCTACATGCAAACTATGAAAACTGGGAATTAATCATCGTTGATGATGTTTCTTCTGACAAATCACTGGAAATTGCGCGATCCTATGAGGCGAAAGATAGCCGTATAAAAGTATATCAAAATCCCAAGAACCTGGGTGATTATCCCAACAGAAACAAAGCGGCAAGTTACGCCAAGGGAAAATATATTAAATACGTAGACTCCGATGATTATATTTACCCAGATTGGTTTGCCGTTATGGTATCTGCTATGGAACAATTTCCGGAAGCGGGTTTGGGATTAAATCGCTTTAAAAGAAACTCAAAAAACTCCGGTCCTTTTTACTATAATTCAGAAGAAGCGTGGAGATTGCACTTTTTTAGTAGGCCCGTTTTTGGTGCTTCACCTCTCAGCGCCATTATGAGAAAAGATGTTTTTGATCGGGTTGGTGGCTTTTCAGAAATCAGATACTCTGGCGATTTGGATATGTGGTTAAAAATGACGGCAATCAGTGGCCTTATAGTTGCCGAGCATCCACTTGCGGAATGGCGTAGTCATGGGGATCAGGAAAAAATCAAAGGAAAAGAACACTATCTGAAAACAGGGAGAACCATAGAAAAAAATCATTTAATGAGTGAATATTGCCCGCTCGATGATAAAATTAAATACAAAGCCTTAGAATTGATTAACATTTCCCATTCATTAAAGGTAATGAAACACGTTTTACATCTGGATATACCAACTACTTTAAAAGTAAAAAAGTCTTATGGTATAGGTTGGCAACAGATTATATATACAATTTGGCTCAGAGTCGTTTTGGGTAAAAATTTTTATATCAAACTTCAATGTAAATATGTATAAAGGTCACAACGAAATACTAAGTTTTTATAGTCTTATAAAAAGTATTTTTGATATTTAAATATCCTAGACATACACAAAACTTATAAAATGCACTTTGAATAAAAAAAATGGAAACAGTTAACTTAATCAAAAAATTTATCCCAGATCGAATCAAAGGCAGTATTAATGTATTATTGGGTCGTGCGAAGGCAATACCTATTGAAAAAGTTATTTCTTCCCAGAATTTAAAATTACATTGTCCTGTTTGCGATCAGAAAATTAACTCTTTCAAGAGGATGCCTGATTTATATATGAAGAAATTGGATGAAGTTGCTTATATTCACCCTGTTTATCAAATAGAAACCCTAAATATAATGGCATATAGCTGTCCAGTTTGTAGAGCAACTGATAGAGAGCGTTTATATGCAACTTTTTTACTTAAAAACAGTGAAATAGTAAACAAGAGTATTAAAATTCTTGATATTGCCCCATCTAAATCATTGCAAAGATTTTTAAAAAATCGTTTTATAACAATAGATTATCGCTCTGCCGATTTGATGAGCGATGATGTGGACGATAAGATAGATATTACAGATATGGGCATTTATCAAGAATGCAGTTTCGATTTTATTATCTGTTCACATGTCTTAGAGCATGTAATTGATGATTTAAGGGCAATGAAAGAATTATATCGAATCCTGAAACCTGGAGGTATGGGAATTGTTATGGCTCCTATTCTACTCTCACTAAAGGAGGATTATGAAAACCCGGAAATAAAATCAGAAGATGAACGATGGAAACATTTTGCACAGGGGGACCACGTTAGAATGTATTCCAAATCAGGTTTCATCAACAAACTTAAAGTAGCCGGTTTTAAAGTCAATCAATACAATATCGATACCTTCGGTTCAGAAGTGTTTATGAAACATGGAATTCATCAACGCTCTGTTTTATATGTTGTAGAAAAATGATTCCAGTGACTAAACCATTTCTGCCACCTCAGGAAGAGTATGAATATTATCTCAAAGGCATTTGGAAGCGCAACTGGCTTACCAATAATGGCCCACTTGTTAATGATCTTGAACTTAAGCTAAAGCATTATCTTAAGGTAAATCACCTGCTGTTTTTGGCCAATGGGACATTGGGTTTACAAATTGCCATTAAAGCCTTAAAGCTTAAGGAAGAAGTAATTACAACCCCCTTTTCCTACGTAGCAACTTCATCAAGCCTGGTATGGGAAGGCTGTACCCCGGTATTTGTTGATATTAATCCGGAAACTTTCAATATTGATCCGGATAAAATAGAATCTGCCATCACAGAAAAAACAACAGCGATTCTTGCCACCCATGTTTTTGGTAATCCCTGTGAAATCGAAAAAATTGAAGCCATAGCCAAAAGAAACAACCTGGCTGTAATTTATGATGCCGCACATTGTTTTTCTGTGAAGTATCACAATAAATCTCTATTAGATTATGGTGATATTAGTGTATTGAGTTTTCATGCTACCAAACTGTACCATACCGTGGAAGGTGGCGCGGTTGTAACAACAGATGCTGAATTATTGAAAAAGATGGCCTATCTTAGAAATTTTGGTCATGAAGGGACAGAAGCTTTTAATGGTATAGGCATAAATGGTAAAAATTCTGAATTTCACGCAGCCATGGGATTGTGCAACTTAAAGTATATTGATGATATTCTGGCACGATACAAAAGTAATTATAATTACTACATGAGCTGGTTTGCCAAAAGACCAGGCTTTGCTTTTCAAAAAATACAAGCTGATGCAGAATACAATTTTGCATATTTTCCATTACTCCTTGAGAATGAACAAAAATTAAAAAAGGTAAAATCAGAGCTTGAAAAGCATCAGATCTTCCCAAGAAGATATTTTTATCCTTCCCTGGATACCTTAGAATATATTCGTAAACAAAATGTGCCAATAGCCAAAGATATTGCGTCACATATTTTATGTCTACCCATGTCATATCATTATGCTGAAGAGGAACTGGAAATGGTAAGTAGAATAGTTTTAAGAATGTTGCGATATTAGACTATGAAAATAGCAATAATGCAGCCATATTTTTTTCCATACATTGGTTATTTTCAATTAATTAATACAGTAGATAAATTTATAATATATGATGACGTTAACTATATAAAAGGAGGATGGATTAACAGAAATAGGATTCTGGTGAATGGGCAACCTAATTATATCAACATAGAAATGAATGGGGCCAGCCCCAATAAAAAAATAAGAGAAATTGAAATTAACACAAATCCAATATGGAAAACAAAGTTATTAAAAAAAATAGAACAAAATTACAGTAAAGCTCCGTACTTCGATGATGTAAATATCACAATAAAGGAAATTTTATTTTTTGATAGTAAAAAATTATCTGACGTTATTGTAAATTCAATTATTAAAATATTGGACTTATTAGAAGTTAATACTAAAATTGAAAGAACGAGTGCGCATTATGGAAATAATGCATTAAGAGGGGAAAATAGGGTTATTGATATTTGTGTCAAGGAGAATGCAACAACTTATATCAATTCTATTGGTGGTATTGAATTATACAATAAAGAAAGGTTTAAAAATGCGGGAGTTGAATTACTCTTTCTTAAGTCAAATGAGTTGAAATACTCTCAGCAATTAAAAAATAATATTTTTATTCCTAAATTATCAATCATTGACACTCTTTATTATTGTGGAAAAAATAATACAGCCCAAATGTTAGAAGAATACAAATTAATTCCTGGTAATTGAGCTCATGATTGCAAAGCTGAAAGAAAGTGAAATATACGAATTCATTTATAAAAACAGATATGTTTTTTCACCTCCTTTCGACCAAAAAGTAAATTTAAGTCAATACACTGCTAAATTAGCCAAATTCGCCGTTCATTTTGCAATATATAATGAAAATGAAATTATTGCATTCGCCGCTTCATATTTAAATGATAAAAATAAAGAATTAGCCTATATTTCATTTATTTGTGTTGATAGTCGATTTAGCGGAAAAGGTTATGGGAGAAATCTTTTAAATGAGGTAATCATTACAGCATCTGACCGTGGATTCAAAAAAGTTCAGTTAGAAGTAGATAATAGAAATAAAAATGCTTTAGGATTATATTATTCGCTTGGTTTTACGGATGCTTCTGAATCTCAAACTTCAAAAATACTTTCTTTAAATCTACAATGAAAGTAAACATTATTATGTTGGTCTATAATCACGAATCGTATTTAGATGAATCAATAAGATGTGTAATAAATCAAAAAACAAATTTTCCTTTTCAACTTATAATCGGAGATGATGCTTCAAAAGATAATAGTCAACAAATTATAAAAAATTTCCATAAAAATCATCCAAACATTATCTGTCCTATTTTGAGAATTAATAACATTGGTGCAAATTATAATTTTATTGATTGCTTAGAAAAGGCGTCAGGAGAATATATAGCAATCTGCGAGGGTGATGACTACTGGACAGATCCATTAAAATTGCAAAAGCAGATTGATTTCCTGGATCAAAACCCCGATTATGTATTATGTTATACTGACATACAACATTATCATGAAAAAGACAATACGTTTATTGATCTGATCCAGAAGGATGTAGACACCGTATCATTAAAGGATTTGTTTAATAAAAACTATGTAACGACGCTTACCGCCGTTTTTAGAAATGGCTTATTAAAAATGCCTGAAGATTTTCAGTCCCTTGCCATAGGGGACTTTCCATTATTTGCTATGCTGGCACAGTTTGGAAAGATAAAGCGCCTGCCCATGATTACAGGCGTCTATCGCATCCACAATACGAATTACTTTCAGGGTCAGTCATATCTTCAGAAAAAACTTAAAGTAACAGAAGCCACAGAATTCCTTTACAGGCATTTTCAACCACAATATCGTCCTCTCGCAAAAGAGCGGCTTATTGATCACTATTATGTATTGGCAGTCTTATATGCGAAGGATCATCAATTAGATGACGCATTTCGATATCATAAAAATATGCTTGGTCTAATGAACCATGGCTGGAATGTAAAGGCAATTCGCCTTAAAATACTTTTATGGATATATCAAATCAGAAATAAAATCAGTTCATGAAGTTTGAAGATATACAAGTAGGCGATAAAGCTCAAATCACCCATCGAATAAGTGAGAAGGACATTGAGGCTTTCGTCAAGCTTACCGGCGATGATAATAAACTGCATACAAATAAAGAATACGCGGCCACTACATCCTTTAAAAAACCTGTAGCCCATGGAATGATCAGTGCCTCTTTTATCAGTACCCTGATAGGCACCAGGATTCCCGGAGATGGCGCACTATGGTATGAACAGCACCTGGAATTTATTCTGCCCGTAAGGGTGGGAGATGAAATTACCGTACAAGCTGAAGTCATAAAAAAAATCGATCGCTTGCATGCCATTGAGCTTAAAACTGAGATATTCAACCAGCATAAACAAAAAGTAATAGGCGGCACGGCTAAAGTTAAGGTCACAGAACAGCTATTACCTGAAAAAAAAGAGGCTGAAAGCAATGGTTCAAAATGCACACTCATTACCGGATCCACCGGAGGGATAGGAACAGCCCTGGCAAGAAAGTTGGCTTCACTGGGTTATGATTTGATATTGCAGTATCATTCTAATAAAGAAAAGGCGCTGCAACTGAAAAATGAATTGGAATCGACTTATCAGGTGTCGGTATACATTTGTCAGGCAGATATTTCAAATGAAAAGGAGGTACTTGAATTATTGCACTATGCAATAAACAGGGCGGGTTCTTTACAAAAAATGGTACACGCAGCAACGGGTCCCTTGCCTGCCATTTCATTTGACCGGCTGGAATGGACTGACTTTACCCAACATCTCGATGTGCATGTAAAAGGTCTTTTTTTACTGGTAAAATCACTGATCGGCCTCCAGCCAGAGATCAGGTATGGAAAAATCGTGGCCATAAGTTCACAGGTTACTGATCAGCCTTCGAATAATCTTATGCCCTATACAACAGCAAAATCTGCTATGGAAGGTTTGGTGAAGTCACTGGCACTCGATGTAGCCAGATATGGACTGAGGGTAAATATGGTTTCACCGGGATTGACAGATACCGACCTAAACCTCGATTGGTCAGAAAAAGCTAAACTGATGGTTGCCTCCCAAACTCCATTGCGGCGTATAGCCTCACCGGAAGATATTGCAAATGCCATACAGTTTTTACTTTCCCCTGATTCAGATTTTATTACAGGTGAGACATTACGCGTTAATGGCGGGTTAATTATGAAATAGCATGGAGCAACTGAAATATTTTCAGATTATTCAGGAACTTAATAAAATGAAAGCTGAGGGTGACAAGCCCTTACTTACCATCAGAATACTGTCTAATATCATTGTCAACCAGCTGGCAGAAATACTGGATTTTTATCTGCGCAAGAGTAATATCCCTTGTAATTTCGTAATTGGAAATTATGACAACATTATACAGGACGCTGAAACATTATCCCGTGAAGAAGTAGTAATAATTTTCTGGGAAGTGGCCAACATCACCGATGGCTTTCATTATTTGATTAAAAACTTAGGTGCTGAACAGAGGCTGGCTTACCAGGAAAAATTAAAAAATGAACTTTCTATCGTATTTAGCAGTCTGAAAAATCAGAAAAAAGTCTTCATCAATTCCTTTCATGCCAGGCCTTTTGAAAATGGTATAATGCCTGGGCCCTACAGTCTATTTGTTGATGAAATGAATAACTGGCTTAGTATAACGGCTCCTGACAACTTTATAAAAATTGAACTTGATGGTATTTTTGCACTAAGCGGCTTGGAGCGATCTTTTGATTTGCGAAATTTTTTCTCTTCCAAAGCGCTCTATACTATAGACTTTTTCAGATTATACAGTACACGTATCATCCCCCTTATAGGCGCCTTAACAGGAAATGTTAAGAAGGTTCTGATCCTTGATTGCGACAATACCTTGTGGGGAGGCATCATAGGCGAAGACGGGACAGATAAAATTTCAATAAGTACGCCTTACAAAATGGTGCAATCTATTGTAGTGCAGCTTTACAAAAAAGGCGTTTTGGTGTGTCTATGCAGCAAAAACAATCCCGATGATGTACAGGAGGTTCTGGAAAGCAATGGGCATATGATCCTAAAAGACCAGCATATTGTATTGAAAAAAATCAATTGGGATGACAAGGTCACCAATATTCTTTCCATTGCTGATGAATTAAATTTGGGCTTGAGTAGTTTTATTTTTCTTGATGATTCCTCCTTTGAAATTAATCTTGTAAAACAAAATTTACCCCAGGTTTCCGCATATCAGGTTCCTGAGAAAATTACCGAATACCCTGCCCTGATGGAGGAAATCGCAGCGCAGTTTTTTCATTTTGATAACAGCGCTGATGATGGGCTGAAGACAGAACAATACCGCATTCAGGCTCAGCGCAATGAAGCTATGAAGTCATTCCATTCGGTAGAAGACTACCTCCGTACACTCGGATTGCACATCATCATAGCTAAAAACAAACCTGAACAAATATCGAGAATTGCACAATTGACACAAAAGACCAATCAGTTTAATCTGACCACAAAAAGGTATTCTGAACAGGATATCGAGTTTATGATGAATTCTGATACCTTTGACTTTTATACACTATCGGTTAAAGACAGGTTTGGCGATAGTGGAATAACCGGTCTGGCCATCATAGAAAAAAAAGATAATGCTGCCATTATAGATACTTTACTTTTGAGTTGCAGGGTTCTGGGGCGAAATGTGGAATGGGTATTTATGGATGAAATTATACGCCTTTTAAACAAAAAACAGGTCAACGCTCAATTCATTCCCACTCATAAAAACATACAGGTAAGCAATTTTTATGACCAGCTTGGCTTTATCCGTATAAATTCGGCAGAGGATGTAGGAGTAAATTATTCGTTGAATGTGGCTGATTACAAATATCATACACATATTGATTACATAAAAGTGGATATATGGAAGAACAATTAAAGGAAATAATGGGTGCTGTTTTCAATGTAGATCCCTCGGTTATTGATGAAAATACTGCTGCGGGTGATCTTGAGAAATGGGATTCGCTTCATCATATGAACCTGGTGGCCGCCCTCGAAGAAGCTTTTGATATAGAATTCGATGAAGAAGAAATGCTGAGTTTGATGAACTATAAACTGATACTTCTAACTCTGCAGGAAAAGGTTCAGTCATGATATATGTGACAGAAGCGACAAAAGAGGATTTCGATGATGTATATGGGCTGCTAAAGCTTCTGAACGACACAACGATTGACCAAAAAACCTGGGGCCTGGTATTTTCAGATGTCTTCAAAACGGGTGCTTCCCCCGGTTATTTATTGAAGGATGACGAAAAAACGGTGGGTTTCTTTGGCACTGTTTTTTCAAACAGGATTATCGATGGGGAGGAATTCAGGTTTTGCAATTGCCACAGTTGGATCGTTGATGAAAAATACCGTAGCAAAGGACTATTGCTGTTAAGCAAAATCCATAAACTAAAAAATCACATTCTGACTATTTTCTCTGCTTCTAGTGAAACATTTCAAATCTACAAGCAGCTTAAATGGAAAGAGATTGACAATTCAGCATCTGTTTTTTGGGGCCAACCTTTAAGGTTTCTTGTCAATGGCAATATACAGGTATATCAAGACAATCAGAACCTTGAGGGAATTAGCGAATCTGGGATAAAAATTGCTGAAGATCATAAAACCTTCCAATGTAAAATTAATACCCTTAGAAAGCCAGCAGGATCTGCATTACAGGTTTTTAAGGAGGTACCCTACTTTCCTGCCAAATTGATCTGGCTTCAAAAGATCCTTCCCTTTCAATTGAAACTGGGCCATTTTCATTATACTTCTGATCCGGGTTTATTTTTTACAGATTTTAAACAAAACATTCAAGCCATTTGTAAAAAAGAAAACTGGCTGGGCGTAATTATACCCAACCGCTATATAAAAAAGTATGGTCTTACAGAAGGCAGAAAATACTATAAAAAAAGATCCATCTTATACAAATCAGATATTGAAATTGATCCGGTTCTGATGGATATGCTTTATTCTGAAGTTTTTATCCTTGATCTTAAATAATGCCTCTTCGACAGTTCATTAAAAAAAACCTTTCAGCACTTCTCGCTCCTTACTACAAAGGCAAAGGACATATTCTTATGCTGCATAGGGTGGTGGAAAGAACTGCTGATTTGCGAATCCATAATCCTGTAAATGAAATTTTTACAGATGAACTTGAAGCGCTTATTCGCTTTTACAAAACAAAGGGCATAGATATTATTTCGCTGAATCAGGTTCCTGAATATTTACATGCGAAAAAAAAGTTTTTTGTGGTTTTTACCTTCGATGATGGCTATAAAGACAACTTAAGACTGGGTTTGCCTGTTTTCGAAAAATACAATGCACCTTTTACCATTTATGTCTGTACGGGCTTCCCGGATGCTAACATATGCATTTGGTGGTACCTGCTTGAAAACGTGTTATTACATTCAACCCATCTTTCATTTCAATGGGAAGACAAAAAATTTAATTTTCAATGTAAGACAGCCGAAGAAAAAGAGCTTGCATTTAATGAAATCAGAAGGGTAATCATTTCAACACCCATGCTGAAACACGAAGAATATTTGCAAAAAGCATTTTCATCTCATACAGAAAACATTTATCATATTACGCAGGAGCTTTCACTAACCTGGTCAGAAATAAAAACACTTGCAAAACATCCATTGGTAAGCATAGGCGCGCATACCCAACGTCATCTTGCATTAAACCAGCTCACTGAAAAAGAAATCATAGAAGAATGCGAAGGTTCTAAAAAATTGATTGAAAACTATATTGATCAGACTGTGAAGCACTTTTCTTATCCCTTTGGCAGTAAACATGAAATCAATCGCAGAGAGCATGATATTGTTAAAGCATTGGGCTTTAAAACTGCTACCACTACGCGTTTGGGTACATTATTTTCTGCACATCAGCATCATTTACACGCTCTCCCACGCATTCCTGTAAACCCATCCCTGAGTCTTACAAAGCTACAGTCCATTGTAAATGGCCATGAAAATGCAAAAAGAGGACTGATAAAAAGAATTGTAACATTGTAATGGGTCATTCTAAAAAGAAACTTATAATATTCACCAATTCATATCCATATGGCAATGGTTACAATTGGCTGGATCCTGAAATTGAATACCTCTCTTCGTTTTTTAAATCGATTACTATAATGCCTTATGCCTATGAAGGCAACCAACAGGCAAGGCACATAACATTCTCTGAGAATGTATTTATTGACAAGCCTTTGTTAGATAATGACTTGCCGTTTAACATTAAAAAGGACTGGATTTACATTTTATCTCCACGCATATTTTTTTACTTCGCCGAATTTTTCAAAGAGCAGATTTTCAGCTCTTCATACTGGTTTAAGGGCTGGTTACAGGCCATCAAAAAAACTGAGTTTTTGCTAAAGAGTAAACGCTATAAAAGCCTTTTACTGCCTGGCAACCACAACGATACAGTATTATACTTTTATTGGGGGAACAACCAAAGCCTTATGGTTCCCTTTCTGAAAAAAGTAGGATATGAAAAAATATTGTCGCGTTTTCATGGCTATGATTTGTATAAAGAAAGGTTAGGTGGATACCAACCTTTTCGCCGGCCATTGTTAAAAACGCTTAGTACAGCCGCTGCCATTTCCAGCTACGGTGAAACCTATCTGAAAAAAGAATATCCCAATGTCGATGTTAAGGCATTGGTTTTAAGATTGGGAGTAAAAGACATAGGGAGAACACAAAATACAAATAAGAACTATGTGCATATAGTAAGTTGTGCCCGTATAATTCGCTTGAAGAGGGTTGAAAGAATTGCATCCATTATTAAAAAAATACCCTATCCTGTTAAATGGACGCACATTGGCGATGGTGGATACAAGTATTTGGTCGATAAGGAACTTGAGCAATTACCAGATAATGTCAATGTTGAATTTCCTGGATGGATGGAAGCCGATGAAGTACAAAAATATTATGCAGAAAACAGTATTGACCTCTTTATATCTTTAAGCGACTCAGAAGGTATTCCAGTTTCAATAATGGAAGCCCTTGCAGCGGGAATACCGGTATTTTCAACAGATGTGGGAGGTATCAGTGAAATTGTTGACGATACGTCAGGAACCTTAGTCAGTCCTAATTTATCAGATGATCAAATCCTCGAAAAATTGATTGAATTTATTGAGAAATATCAATCTAAGCCCAAAGTATACCAAAACAACGCTTACCAAAGATTTCTTGAAAAGTGCGATCAGCAAAAATGCATACAAGCATTAAAAGATGAGTTAATACAATGATGGTATCTGTTATTATTCCTTGTTATAATTCGGCATATTTTATTGAAGACACGATTAAATCAGCTTTATGTCAAACCTATTCTGATATTGAAGTAATTGTAGTGGATGATGGCTCTACTGATAATTCTATTGAAATTATAAAGAAATATCCGGTTCAATTAATTCAGCAAAAAAATGCTGGTGCCTGTGCGGCAAGAAATCGAGGTTTTGCGGTATCCAAAGGGGATTTTATACAATATCTGGATGCTGATGACTTACTTTCACCCAATAAAATTGCAGATCAAGTAGCCCAACTCAATGGAAGAAATGACATAATTTCCAATGGTAAATGGGGCCGTTTTTATACCTCGGAACCATTAAGGGAAGAAATAAAATGGGGCCCACATACATCCATACAAAAAGACCTAAGCCCTGTAGATTGGCTCTGTCAAAACCGTATGTCCCAAACATCTTGCTGGTTTACCCCCAGGAAATTGATAGAAAAAGCAGGGGCATGGGATGAAACGCTTCACCAAAACCAGGATGGAGAGTTTTTTACAAGGGTAATAGCTCAGGCCACAGAAGTCAAATATTGTGAAACAGCAAAAGTGTATTATCGATCGGGTTTAAATAATTCCATCACATCTAACATCAAAGGAACATTGGCCTTAAAATCATTTTATAAAACCTGTATTTCCTTTGAAAAAACTTTGCTTCCATTAGAAGATAGTACTAAAACAAGATTGGCTGTGGCCAATATGTATCAGGAATTTGTTTATCGAGCTTATCCCTATTGTCAAGACCTGATTAAAACATCAGAGCAAAAAATCTCTACGCTTGGGGGTAGTTCACTGCCTCCTTATAAAAAAGGAAAACTGCACAATCTATTGATGGATATTTTCGGTTGGAAATTTCCCACCTGGCTTAAATACAATTTTTCCTAGTTGTCAAAAAATATTATTTTCCTTACCACTGCAAACCTTTCGACCAACCCAAGGCTGTTAAAGGAAGTGATTTTTTTGAAAGAGAAGAATTTACAATGCAGAATTATAGCCTTCTATCAAGGCAACTGGAGTGATAAAATTGATCAGGAAATATTAGAAAAACATCCACTGCGAATTAAATACTTATCGGCCACCCGAAAACCATTTTTTCCGTGGTTTTGGAGTAGTGTAATCCAATGGCTCAGCATCAAGCTCTATCCCTTTGCAAAAACCAACCTCTTAATCAATGCTTTTGCACATAATAAGAGAACGATATTATTGATAAACGAACTCAGCAAAATTCAGAAAAAACCCGATTTAATTATAGCACATAACCTGGGTGCCCTCTACCCTGCCTGGTGGCTTTCAAAAAGAATCAACGTTCCTTTCGCTTTTGATGTTGAAGATTACCATCCCGGAGAGAAAGTTGGTATAGATGCTGCAAACGAAAAGCATCGACGGGAATTTCTTATGAAAAAATTACTCCCAGAGTCTAAATATGTTTCTTTTGCTGCTCCCCTGATTAAGAAAGAAACGCTTAAGCTGGTAGGTGAAAAAAATATTAAAACCCCTGTTCTTATTAACAATTCATTCTACGCCAATGAGTTTAAAGCTCCCAAAACAACAAAACAAGCAGCGGCAGAACCGCTTAAACTGGTCTGGTTTTCTCAAAACATAACCCCGGGCAGGGGACTTGAAATTATACTCCCTGCCATTGAAAAGTTTAAAGATCAGGTTTCCTTATACCTGATCGGTAATTTATATCAGGATTTTTATAGTGATGTTTTAAGTAAATACGACAACATTTATATTATTCCACCCCTATCCCAAAAGGAATTGCACAAAAAACTTTCAGAATTTGATATAGGCCTTGCCCTGGAGTTAAACTCAGCGGACTACAACCGTCAAATTTGCCTGACCAATAAAATCTGGGCCTATTATCAGGCAGGTTTGTATGTACTTGCCACCAATACGCCGGCTCAGATTGAGTTTATAAAGCAAAGACCAGATCATGGCATATTATCTGGCCAAAGCGTTTTAGAAATTGAAAATGCCTTAAGTGAAGTCATACAGAGTAAAGATCATCTATTAAGGGATGTAGAAATGCGATGTAAGAACGCACAACTTGAATCCTGGGAAAAGGAAGGTGAAAAGTTCTTACATCTTATTTTTAAAAATCACTAATTAATGCGGTTTTATACCCCCATTCGATTTATAAACAATCACCCATTAACTCAAAGAAGAAAATTTCTTTACCTGAGTAAATTTTTTTTCTGGCAACTCAGGAACTTATTTGTAAAGACAAGAATAAAATCAAAATGGATCCATGGTGCAACTCTAATTATAAAAAAAGGCATGCATGGCGCTACGGGCAACTATTATGCTCCTCTTCATGATTTTATGGAAATGTCTTTTTTGCTTCATTTACTGCAATCAGCTGATACTTTCTGGGATTTAGGTGCAAATATAGGATCCTACACCATTTTAGCTGGTAAAATATCAAATGCACATGTGTTATCTGTTGAGCCGCTTCCCCGTACATTTCACTATCTTAAGAAAAATATTCATATAAATAGCATTGAAGATAAAGTGATTTCATTGAATATAGGTCTATCAGATAAACCTGGCGAATTGTTTTTCACTCAGCATCATGACACGGTCAACCATGTAACCAACCCCAATAATTCAAATGCTTTGCGAGTTTCTGTAGAAACATGTAATAATCTGTTAGCCAAATCATTACATTGTCCTATTTTAATGAAAATAGATGTGGAAGGTTTTGAATTTCCAGTTTTAAAAGGCGCTGATCAGGTGTTGAACAATCCAATTCTAAAAGCGATCATATTAGAACTTAACGGACTTGGCGCTAAATATGGCTACAAAGACGAAGAAATTGATAAATTTCTTCGAAAATTCGGTTTTCAACCCTACACATACTACCCGTTTCAAAGAAAATTAGAACAAATCGATTGGCCTTTTAAATCTGCAAATATTCTTTACCTTAGAGATGTGGCCCTTGTCAGGGAAAGGATTAAAAACGGCATGGAAATTCATGCCGGTGGATATATTTATTAGCCAGGAAAAATATTTAATCAATCCAGATAAAAAAGATAACTAATTCGCAATATCCTCATTATATACCCTCACTGGCATCCGGTAAACCTAGCCGGTGTACACCGTCCCCGCCTGGTTTCCAACTTCCTGAAAGAACTTAGCTGGCAGCCTATCATACTCACCGTTGATACTCAGTATTTCGAAGAAAGCCCGGATCCTGATTTTAATAAAACTTTCGCGGAAGATACAGAAGTCATCCGTGTAAAAGCATATAAAATTACCCGTCCGCGTATCATTGGAGATATAGGCCTGCGTGCTTTTCCTTTTCTGTATAAAAAAGCCCTGGAAATCATCCGTACACGAAATATAGAATTTATCTGGATTCCCATCCCCTCCTTTTACACCGCCCTGATGGGTAGGTTAATACACCGAAAAACCAAGGTGCCCTATGGCATCGACTATATAGACCCCTGGGTACGGGACATCAGCGGCCGCCGCGACTGGCGACATATACTCAGCAATGCCCTGGCCAGGCTCCTTGAACCCATCGCCATCAAAAAAGCATCGCTTATCACCGGTGTTGCAAAAGAATACTACTTCCCCGCCCTTAAAAGAAACTTCACCACGTTCCACCGCCTCGAAGATATTAAAACTCAACACTCAAGCCTCAAGCTACAAGCCTCAAGCTACGAACTACGAGCTACGAACTACGAGCTCTGATCTACCATCTCCGACCTCCGAGCTACGAGCTACGAACTACGAACTACCATCTCCGAGCTACGAGCTACGAGCTACGAGCTCCGAACTCCGAGCTCCTCTCCACACCTCCTTCCCCTACGGTTTCGACCCGCACGACCACAGCATTGTCTTAGAAAACATCAACTATCCCTGGAAAGACATCCCTGACTGTCAGCCATGGGTATATGCGGGAGCCTTTCTACCCAATTCAAGGTATTTTATAGATAAACTCTTTGCCAGTATCTCTGCATTGCGCCAGAATAAAGTATGGGATGACAAGATCAGGCTGTTTTTCCTGGGTACGGGTGCCTATCCGGGCAAAAGCATTGCGGATTATGCCAGGGAGTATGATTTGGAGGACATCGTGCATGAGCACAGAGCGCGCTATCCCTTTTTACAGGTATTGAATTTCCTGTCCGCCGCGACTGGAGTTATGGTAATCGGCAGCACCGAAAAGCACTATACCGCCAGCAAGGTTTTCCAGGCTGTATTGAGTAAAAAGCCAGTCTTTGCCATGTTCCACCGTGAGAGCAGTGCATATGAGTTGCTACATAACGTCCGCGCTGTGGAATACAGTTTGGGCTGGCATGAAACCATTCCGGAAGCAGATTTTGATAAGGCTTTGCAGGAAAAGCTTGTGTCTTTTATAGACCAAAAAGCGGTCTGGTCCCCCGATTTGGAATTGCTGGAAAAAGACTACTCCGCCCGCAACGGCGCCACGAAGTTGGTGGAAGCGATGGAGATGGTCTTGGGGGCTAGACAATGATGTTTTTTTAGTACCGTCATCGGTAGTGGAAGGTCAGTCTCTTACCGTCATTGCGAGGAAACTTTACCACCTTATCGTCATTCCGGAAGCCGTAGACTTATAGTATCAAAGAAAACCAAATGTAACATTTAACGATACAGTCATTAGTAAGCAATGAACGGCTATCCGGAATCTAATGCACCACAATGCTCATAAATACCAGGAATACAGACACCTTCACACTACGCACAGATTCCGGATAATTACTCCGCGAACTCCGTATTTTCCGGAATGACGGCAAAAGGGTGGTTCCGGAAGCTCTACTACACTATCGTTGTTCCGGAATCTACTGCACCACAATACTCATTAAAACCATATTCACTGACACCTTCACACTTCACACAGATTCCGGATAATTACTCCGCAAGCTCCGTAATTTCCGGAATGACGGCAAAAGGGTAGTTAGGCATTAGAAAAAACGAAAAGTACAACATACCCACCTATTTATTAAATGATTGCCAAAGGCGGCTATATTTACATCATTGCAAACAAAGACCGAAATGTCTTATACATTGGTGTGACCAGTAATCTTTACAGTCGCATCTATGATCATAAGTATTTACAAGGTTCTAAATTTGCGTCTAAATATAAATGTATCGACTTATTATATTATGAATTCTTTGATTCTATTGAAGAAGCCATTGAAAGAGAAAAGAAGTTAAAAAAATGGAAGAGAGCCTGGAAAGAAGAATTGATTAAATCCACCAACCCTCAAATGAACGATTTATTTGATCACATTGAGGATATGCAATGAAAAAAAAATTAGTCATTATATCGACCCACCCCATCCAGTACAATGCGCCGCTGTTTCGAAAGATCGCTGAAAGTGGCAACATTGAGCTTAAGGTGTTCTATACCTGGTCGCAGGCAAAGGAAAAAGTGGAAGACAAAGGATTTAAACGAAGCATTTCCTGGGACATACCCCTGCTGGAAGGCTATGACTATGAATTCGTGGAAAATGTGGCCAAAAAACCCGATAACAAAAAATTCTACGGCATCGACAATCCGGACTTAATCCCCAAAATCAAAACCTTTAATCCCGATGCCATTTTGGTGTTTGGCTGGAACCACAAAAGCCATTTACAGGTTATGCGCCATTTCAAAGGCAAAATCCCTATCTGGTTCCGCGGTGACTCCACACTGCTCGATTATGACTATAAAACGATAAAGGAGCTTCAAGCCTCCAGCTTCCAGCTTCCAGCTATAAAAAGCTACCTCCTCTTTAAAGCCCGCACCCTCTTCCTCCGTTTTATCTACCGCTATGTCGACAAAGCCTTTTATGTAGGTACGCATAACAAAGCCTATTTTCTGCACCACGGCCTAAAAGCAGAACAACTGGTCTATGCCCCGCATGCCGTGGATAATGATCGATTTGCAGACAATGAAGAAAGGCAATATGAAGCGATGGCTAAAAAATGGAGGCGTGAATTGGGCTATAGCGATGATGATTTCGTTGTACTCTATGCAGGCAAATTTGAACCGGTAAAAAACCTGGAGATTTTAATAACCGCTTTCAATCAAATAAAACAGCAAGACATTAAAAAACTGCATCTATTGCTTCTGGGCAATGGGATTTTGGAAGACCGTTTACGTGAAATGAGCCAAGAAAATGATCTTATCAAATTCTTACCTTTTCAAAACCAGTCGCAGATGCCTGTGGTATATCGACTTGCCAATGTCTTTTGCCTGCCCTCGAAAAGCGAAACATGGGGTTTGGCATTGAATGAAGCCATGGCATGTGGTATTCCGGTTATATACAGCAATAAATGTGGCGCTGGTATTGATCTCAAAATTGAAAGTAACCCAAATTCAATATTCTCAGACAATTTGAAATCATTCCAATCAGTCTTGGATAATTTTATAACTTTGTATAATTCAGATATCGATAAATTAGCAAATAACACATTAGCTCATGTACAAGGATTTTCATATGAGCAGGTCATCCATACCTTATCAAACAGTTTCAGTACCCTTGGACGGCACTAAAACTAATAGTTTGTTATTGGTTTTTTGCGGCTCAGTGCTTCTGATTCTTCTCGCTTTTAACCCCTTCCTTGTCTCAGTAGGTCTGGCGTTTACATTATATTTATTTTTAAATTACATAGATAAATTGGGCAAAACCATACCTATTCTTGAGCTTATGTTGCTTATGGCTGCCTTGCAATGGATATTAGGGGCCTATATTGCTTATCAATTAGAGTATGAGCACTGGAAATATTTTATGTATGTTGAATTTGAAAGGTATTTTGCTTTCGTCGTGCCTGGTTTGCTGGCTTTTGCAATAGGGATTTTTTTATTTGCGCCTTCCTACTCCCTGACTTCGATCAACAAAAAATTAGAGGAACTCATAGAGAAAATGCCAAAATTGCCTTTCATGCTTATCGCATTAGGTTTTATTGGGCCAATTATTTTTTCCTTTTTACCTGCCACATTTCGCTTTGTCGCATATCTGCTATCCAATGTAATGTATGCAGGGGTTGCATTGCTGTTATTTAAGAAAAACAGCAAGAATAAATGGCTGATCTTTGGTGCGATAATGGCGTTGACCTTTATAAATTCTATTGCCAAAGGGTTATTCCACGATTTACTGCTTTGGACAGCACTACTCGGCAGTTTTGTATTCGTTCAATGGCAACTATCATTTGTCAAAAAATTATCGCTTTTTCTTATCGGGATTCTTTTTGCTTTTAGTATTCAGAGCATCAAAAGTGAATACAGGACAGCCGCATTTATAACAAATAGTACTTCAGGACAACTCTCTCTATTTTTCTCTTTAATCGCCGACCGTTTAACTAACCCGGCTGAATTTCTTGGGGATTCCTTTCTTGGTGATTCCAATGTGCGGTTGAACCAGGGCTGGATAATCAGCGCAATTTTAGATCATGTCCCAGTAGTCGAACCTTTTGCTGATGGTGAAACTATTAAAACAGCTTTTAGTGAAGCCCTGCTTCCCAGATTTCTAGCTCCGGATAAAAAATTAGCCGGTGGGCAGGAAAACTTTAAGCGCTTTACCGGCCTGTATTTAACTAGAAAGACTTCAATGGGGACTAGTATTATAGGTGAAGCCTATGCAAATTTTGGTGAAAGTGGAGCCTGGCTTTTCATGTTTATATGGGGCATTTTGTTGGGTTTAATATTTAAACTTCTGATCAAAAAAACTTTTCACAGACCCATATTAATGGTATTTATTCCCCTTATCTTTTTGCAGGTAATAAAGTCTGAGACAGAATTATATGTAGTGCTAAACCATTTGGTAAAATCACTGATCTTTGTTTTTCTTTTTCTTTGGGCCGCCCGAAAGTTTCTTAAATGGCCGGTATAAAAGCACATATCTTCTTCCGCTACCCACGCCCTGAATACAATAGCTTTGAAGAGCTGTTTAAAACGGTACTTTGGGCTTTTCCTTATAGTGCCCAATACCGGAAAATAGAGCTGCCTTTTTCCGGTGCGGACTGGAAGACCTTGTGGAAGAATATGCGCTACGCCCGGGAGCACCGGGGTCGGATAAACCACATCAGCGGTGATGTTCACTATATTGCCCTGGCAACCGGTCGCAATACCGTCCTTACCATACACGATGCCTATAGCGCCCTAAAAGGCAATGCCGCTAAAAAACTGGCCATTCGCGTGCTTTGGTTTTACCTACCCGCCCTGATCGTCCGCCGCATTACCACCATCTCCGAAAAGTCCCGCAAAGAATTGTTGCAGGTCATACCTTTTGCCCGGCACAAAATACGGGTTATCCCCAACCCCTACAACCCGCAGCTCGTCATCGGTAAAAAGGCCGATGTCCTCCCCGCCCCTATGCCCAAAAAGCCGGTCATCTTTCACATTGGCACCAAGGAAAACAAAAACCTGGAGCGCACCATCGAAGCCCTGCAAGGCCTCTCCTGCCATGTAATCATCCTGGGCAAGCTTAGCCCTGCGCAGCAGCAATTGTTACAGGACCAGGCCATCTCCTATGAAAACCACTTTAATCTACCTTATGAAGAAGTGGCCCGTTTGTATCACCGCTGCGATATCCTTTGCTTTGCCAGTCTGTACGAAGGCTTTGGCATGCCCATTATCGAGGCCCAGCTGGTGGGTAAGCCCGTCCTTAGTTCCAATATTGCCCCCATGGACTGGGTAGCTGCTGATGCCGCCTGCCTGGTCGACCCCTATAATCCCGCCGCCATTCGCCAGGGACTGGATAAAATCATCCACGATACCCCCTACCGCGAAACCCTCATCCGCAAAGGCCGTGAAAACATCCGCCGCTTCGAACCCCACACCATCGCCAATATGTACCTGGAGGTGTATAGAGAGTTGGGAGCGTAATGCGTGATCCGTAATCCGGGATGAGTGATCCGGGATGAGTGATCAGTTTTTTCGCTTTATTTTTTATCCTCCCTGTTGTTGGAGTGCCATCGCACGGGTGCCAAATGCCGAAAACGGGAGGAAGTTGACCTTATAGACGAGAGTGCAGTCAACCCCCTACCGTCATTGCGAAAAAATCGCTATTAACCGTCATTGCGAGGAAACCGCACCTATATGAAATTCCTTGGTAAAAATGCTCACAAAGGTTTCCGTGGCAATCCCGAGGGTCGGGACAAGTTCCCCCAGTTAAGAGAGTACGGCCACCTACAACCGTCATCGCGAAAAAATCGCACCAGTATGCATCCCTTTTACCTAAATGTTAGTCTGCGATTTTTGTGGCGATCCCCCAGCTAAGAGAGTATGGCCAATAAAAACCAACATTCACACCTATAAAAAGAGGAGAACCTGTTCCGATGTATCGGAATTGCCACGGGTTTGCAATCAGTGTCACCTGGGGTCACGTGCCACGGCGGTGGGTGTGAGCCTCTGGCTTTTTCCAGTTTCGAAATAAATATTGTTGGAGAAAACTCCAACAACAGGGAGGGTAAAGAAATTCCTTTTAATTCCCTACGGGCTTAACACTCAACAACCAAACACCTAAACAATTCAACACCTAAACACCATTCACGCATTACGGATTACGCATCACGTATCACGCTACGAGCTAACTTGCTACAAGCTTTATTCGATTCAACAATTCAACGATTCAACGATTCAACGATTCAACACCTAACCACCGATCACGTATCCCGCTACAAGCTAACACTTAACATTTAACACTTAACATTTAACACTTAACACTTAACCCATCCCCCATCACCGATCACGCATTACGCATTACGCATTACGCATTACGCATCACCCATCCCTCATTCCACCAGCTATCTTCCTCTTCTTTCTTTGCGCTTTCAGCTTTCAGCTCTATTTTAGCATCCTGAAAAAAATACAACAGACACACTATAATGGATCAACTCTTAGAATTTGTCAAAGGCAGTCTTACGCTCCCAAAACCCGACCTGTTCAGCATCTTACTTTCCCTGATCATCGCCACCCTCGTGGCCATGGTTATCTCACAGGTCTATAAATACACCCACCGGGGTTTGAGTTTTGAGCTTTCTTTTATGACAACACTCGTCGTACTGGCACCCATCGTTTCTATCGTTATGCTTTTCATTCGCGGTGACCTCGTGCTCTCCCTCGGTCTTATTGGCTCGCTTTCGATTATTCGATTCAGAACCCCCATCAAAGATACACGGGATATGGTTTTTCTTTTCTGGGTGATCGCCGTCGGACTGGGTTGTGGTACCTACAACTGGACCATCGTCATACTCTCCTCCATCATCATCAGCATTATTATGTTTGTGCTACACTTTATTAAATACGGACAAACCTTTCAGGTCGATTATGTACTGGCGATCTCCGGCACTTCTGATTACATGCCCGACCAGGTCTATAACCTGATAAAAAAATACACCAAAGAACATCAGGTGCGTACCAAAGAAACCGAAGACCAGCACTGGGAAGTGATTTTTGAAGTGCGCTTCGATAAAAACGCCGGACAACAATCCGATAACCTGATCAAAGAATTGAAAAGCCTGACAGAAGTAGAAAAAGTATCACTGCTGGCACCACAAATCGCCTTGCCGGTATAAGCCCTTTTGAAAACCATGCAGCCAATATCCGCAGTAAATACCCGATTCGAACTTAAATACCGCATACAGTATCATATCTATCTGCGAATGCGCAATGCCTTGATGGCGTATATGAAAAAGGATAAATACACCAGGGCATCTCAGGACAAAGGTTACCTGGTCCGCAGCCTGTATTACGACACCCATCAGTACCGATCCTATCATGAAAAAATGAGCGGTGACAATGAACGTGTCAAATTCAGAATACGCACCTATAGCCATCAATTGCAGGAAAATACGCGCATCCGGGTCGAACTTAAAGGAAGAAAATCGGGACTGGTGATTAAAAAAAGCTGTGTGGTAAGCCCCGATGAATACCTTCATTTTATCAAAACAGGCCACTGGATCAGTGCTAATGAACCCGTACTTACAGAATTTGAAAGATACCTTTATCTTCAGGATCTACAGCCAAAAATCATTACCCAATATTACAGGGAAGGCTATGAAACCCGGATCAACAGCGATGTACGCATTACCTTTGACCACGATGTAAGAAGTGCCCATGCCGAAAGTCTGTTTCCGGAACATGCTTTTTACAAAGAGCACAACCACAATAGTGTGGTGCTGGAAATCAAGTTTTCTGATGACCCTCCTAAATGGGTAACCCGACTGAGTCATCAATATGGCCTCAGGGTTGTAGCCAACAGCAAATTTACCCAGGGCATACAGATAGCACGTAAAGACCTTTACCATCCGGGGGGTATTGTCACAGTACGTTAATAAATCCGCAATTCATGATCGAAAAACATATATCCGCTAAAAAAATATCTGCTTTTCTGATCAGTATTTCAATGCTGCTCTTACTGCTGTTCTTTGCTGGGAATTACAATCCGGTGGTGGACCTTTCTGAAAACCCTGAGCTGGAAGCTGTGATTCGTAAAAAAATCAACCGGCCCGAAGGCATCTTTTACCGCACCGATCTTTTAAACATTTACAAGCTGGATGCTTCAAATGCTGGAATCAAAAAACTCGATGGAATAGAAATACTCAGCAAACTCACCGAGCTTAACCTGCAGGACAATCCGATTGAAAGCCTGCATCCATTGGCATCGCTTGATAAACTTACGCGGCTCAACCTTCAAAATACCGGAATAAAAAACCTCAGAGCCATTGGCTTCGATGCACTTACGAAACTGCCTCTGAAACGGCTAAACCTCAACAACCTTGAAAGTGAAAATCCCAATGGCTTGAAGAATGAAATCAGCGACATTTCACTATTACAATCACTCTTGAACTTAGAAAGGCTGTACCTGCGGGGCAATCAGATCACCGATATAAGCCCTTTGGCCGGGATGCGAGCCCTGGAACATCTCAACCTGCGGGAAAACCAGGTGCAATCGATAGAGTCGCTTCAATCCCTGCCTGCACTGAAGTATCTGAACCTGCATTCCAATCCGGAGATACCTTCCCTTGCTCCGGTTGGCAATCTGGTACAACTCAAGACCCTCATATTGCGCAATGTTCCTGTTGGAGATGATCTGAAGTTCATCGAAAACCTGACGGCCCTTCAGCGATTAAATATCAGAAATTGCCAGATATCAGACACCCGGCCACTGGCTAACCTTATGGCACGCGGCGCCTTACAGGACAATTGGGATCAGGATGTAAAAGCCTATCTCGATATCCGAGACAATGCCAGGCCTGAAATGGACCGGGACCCGTACGCACCCATACGCCCCTATTGGAACAAGATATTTTACAGAAAACATGGTGTATTGCCTATGGCAATCAGTAGTCTGGCACCCCCTCAGTTTTCACATACTGGCGGGTTTCATGCCGAAGCATTTGAATTGACCCTCTCCCATCCCGATCCTGAGGTCGAAATTTATTATACCCTGGATGGCTCAGAACCAGACCCCAATAATCTGGTTGGGACTACCTATCGTTACTTAAATCAGTACAAATGGTATAATTGGCAAAAATCGGGCGACTTTTTAAGCCAAAGCTACCGATCCTATATATATGAAGGAGCAATAAGCATCTATGACCGCTCTGATGAACCGGATAAACTCACCCAGATTTCATCAACCTATCATCCAAATCCGGCTAAATTTCCAGGATATTTCCCAAAGAAACCTGTCCACAAAGGCACTGTTGTAAGGGCGATGGCAACGAAGAAAAACTCTTTGCCAAGCAACATAGAAACACATACCTATTTTATTGGTGAAAATCCATATACCCTACCCGTAATTTCTCTTGCCGTGCCTGAAGACAGACTTTTTGATTATCATTATGGCATTTATGTAGCAGGTTATGATTATGTAATGAATAAAAACAAAGGCTCACTACTAGATCAAATCAGGAATGCGAATTATTCAAGAAGAGGAAATATATCAGAAACAAGATCTAATTTTGAGTTTTTAGAAGAATTTAGTGAAAAAACAAAAATAAACTTGCTCTCAGGGATAAGGATACATGGAAAAGGAAGTAGAACGTCAAATAACAAATCATTTAAATTATTATCAGACGAACTCTATTATAATTCTTCGGGTTTCCAAAGTATATTTCATGATTCTCTATCACCTAAAATACATAAAAATATCATTCTTAGAAATGGAGGAAATGACAAAGCACTTACTGCTAATATAAAGGATATAGTAATACAAGAGGCTGTAAAGCACTTAAACTTTGATACACAAACTTATCGACCTGCAATAATTTATTTAAATGGAGAATACTGGGGATTATTAAACCTTAGAGATAAGATTGATGTATACTATCTCAATAATAAATATGGTATTGACCGAAATCTGATTGATCTATTAACTCTACACGGAAAAGAAAAACATGGCGATAATATTAAATATTTTGAAGTAATCAATTCACTAAATAATTCATTTGCAAATATAAATATACAAGAATTATTAAAAACAAAGATTGATATTGAGAATTTTTTTGACTATTACATTGCAAATATTTTTTCAAATAACTCCGATTGGCCTAATAATAATATAGATTTCTGGAGAAGCTCATATGATGATAATTTAGATAAAATAGTTCCAGAAAATGATGGTAAATGGAGATGGATTTTTTATGACTTAGATTACGGATTCATGAATGAAAGCTATAATAAATTGGATGAATGCATTTCGTATAGAGAAAAAACCAACAATTATGGCTCACAACATATATTAAGTGTGTTGTTAAAAGACAATACGTACAAAAATCAATTTATTAATAGGTTTTCAGATTTGCTTAATAGCACTTTCTTAACGGATCGGGTTATTAAAATAATCACAAAAATAAAAAATGAATATGAACCTGAGATAGGAAAACACATTAATCGATGGAAAAAACCAAAAAGCATGGAGGTTTGGCATTCAGATATAGATATTATGATCAATTTTGCAAAGAAAAGACCTGCATGCCAAAGAAGTCATATTATGGACGTTTTTAGTATAGAAAATCAATATAATCTTTTGGTAAATGTAAATAACCAAGAAGCTGGCATTGTAAAAGTGAATACATTAACGATTAGCTCAGATTTTCCTGGGATTGAACTAAACCCATATCCTTGGTCAGGCATATACTTTTCCGGCATTCCCATTACTTTAAAAGCCATTCCAAAGCCGGGTTATCGTTTTGTACGCTGGGCGGAGTTGGATAACAAAAACGAAGAAATTGAAATCATACCTGATGATGATGTACAACTTACAGCCATATTTGAAAAAATCGTCAGTTAAACCGCTAGCGCATCGAATGCTGGAGCGCCTTTGCCACGCGTGCTTTCTTTCCCAATAAATCACTGTCTGAACTAGAGCTTGCGTACCCCACGTATCCCGAAACTCAGGACAAGTTCTCCCCATAGATGAGAGTGCAACCAAACCCCCTACCCTCATCTCGAAAAAATCGCCTAACTACCGTCATTGCGAGGAAACCGCACCAGCTTGAACCTCCCTGGCAACAATGCTCACAAAGGTTTCCGTGGGGCGCCCGCCGGGGGGGGGTGGGACCGGGGTGGTGTGTTTGGTT
>JAFIEV010000051.1 GCA_020832305.1 Cyclobacteriaceae bacterium
AATCGAGTAGGAAATGAGTGATTATTTCACTCATTGTCCTCTCACACCACCCTACGTGCCGTTCGGCATAGGGCGGTTCGTAAAGTTACTAAGTTTTCGAATAAGCTTTGCTGAAAGTATGAAGATGTAGCCTCTCAAAATATGCATTGGTAAGCGTACAATGAAGAATAGGACTGTGGGCGGTACGCCAATAACTCTTGCGAGTGTTGGCAAATTCCCATGCTTTGTCTCTTTTAGTACCTAGCTTTATCAGGTTGTTGTATTTAGTACTAATCTTCTTCCAGTCTTTCCAATGACACATCCTAAGCCTGCGACGCATCCACTCATCCAGTTCCTGACAGTGGCGTTTCATATGAGCCAACCTGAAATAACTTGTCCAACCGATAATAAGGTTGGATAATTTAAGTATCCGTTCTTCCATACTCATCGCTCTGCTTCTACTGGTGAGTTTCCTTACCTTCTCTTTTATCCTTTTCAAGGATTTCTCATGGATGCGAACAGCCACTCCCTCCTTGTTCTGATAAAAGCTAAAGCCTAGAAACTTCCGCTGTTTAGGGCTGCCAACTTCGCTCTTGCTTTGATTTACTTTCAGTCTTAATTCATCCTCTATGAACCTGCTGATGCCTGACATTACTCGCTCTGCGCTTCGCTTGCTTCGGACGTATATGTTGCAATCATCAGCATAACGACAGAACCGATGGCCTCTGCCTTCCAGTTCTTTATCCAGCTCATCGAGCATGATGTTGGATAACAACGGGCTCAATGGACCTCCCTGTGGTGTGCCTTCATTCGATTCTGTAAATACTCCTTTCTCCATTATACCTGATTCTAAGTACCTGCGAATTAATTTCAAGACCCGCTTATCATGTACCTTCTTCGAAACAAGGTGCATAAGCTTGTCATGATTTACACGGTCAAAGAACTTCTCCAAATCAATGTCTACTACTACTTGGTAACCCTCATTGATATACTCTCTAGCCTGTTTAATGGCCTGATGTGCATTCCTACCTGGGCGAAACCCGTAGCTGTGTGCTGAAAAGCCTACATCGAATATTGGTGTAAGTATTTGAGAAATGGCCTGTTGTATCATCCGATCGACCACTATGGGAATACCCAGACCCCGTTTGCCTCCTTCTGGTTTAGGTATTTCAACCCGCTTAACTGCTTGTGGCTTGTACCTACCTGCAAATAAATCCTCAATTAAGGCCTTGCCATGTTGTTTTAAATGTTCCAGAAGTTCATCTGTCTGCATTTTATCAATTCCTGCACTGCCTCCATTCTCCTTAACACGCAGATATGCCAGATTCATATTCTCACGGCTAAGAATTTGTTCGAGTAATTCATTTGGCTTATTCTCCTCGTCTCTTCCTACTGCTGACGCCTTGGAATTGCTCCGCTCTCCGGGCATACCTTGAGGTTCCACCTCTGTCTCCGACCGGTAGTTCTTATCTTTCAATAAGTTTGGCTGCTCTTTACGCTTTCCCATGAGTACAACAAAATTTATAGACTCTTTACGTTTAGCCCTTCCCCTTGCGGGTACTACGGCCTCTGCTGACTTCTCTGACTTCAGTCTTATATCACTACAAGATTTGTTGCTTCTAAAAAAAAAAAAATATCAGCATCAAAGCCAGAGATCTCCCCAGGTAAGAATAATAACTTTCATCTCATATACCTGCTACATTTACTCCTAAAGGTTCGGGTAGTATGGGACTTTGTTTTGTTTAGCAAACTCGTCCGCCTTTAGTAAGCCTTATGTAGTTTCTGTTCGTCAGGCCGAGACTTTGCCTTGAGGCTTCTTTCAGATTCGCAGTCACCTGCGACACCCTTGCCCTCAGCTAATGATTCCTACTACCAAGCTCATAGTGGACTTTCACCACCAAGTTATTACCCATGCTGGGCACACCAAAAAAGGCGCTGTCTTATAAGACGGCGCCTTGATTGTTTTTAATACTATGCCCAACAGGTAACTTTTATCCCAGATTCCGAACTTTTTCAGCACCTGTAAGGCTCTAAAGCTTTGTCAAATACGGTTGTCTTGAATTGAAAAATTCAAATCTAACCAAGTCCAGCCCCGTGAAATACCAAAAACCCATAATTCAGGCCACTTATATGGTTTGATTTTAAATTTTTTTTACTGCGTTTAAGATTGCTACATTTAAGCCTATAACCGAACTCCCGTAAGATCGGAAGCATAATCATATGGTTTCATACATGTAAATATTTAATTTTTGCAATATGAAATATTAATTTTTATAGTATGCGACTGATTGTAAAAAACCAAACAACGATAAAAACCAAAACGATCTTGCTCTATACAGGCATTGGACTTACCCTAACGGCCATAGCTGCAGGCATTATCATGTTTTTTGGCAATATATTTAAAAGTTCAGATGCAGAGGCAAATACCCTGGAATTTACCACCATATCTGCCGGTAACTGGACAAACAATGCCATCTGGAGCGGAGGCACGGCTCCAAATTTCGATAACTGGAATCCTGCTACGGAAAAAAATGTACAAATCGAACATAATGTAACGCTTACTGGTGGAGACATAAATTTCAATGGTTGGTATCATGCTGTAGCTGTTCGTCAGGGAGCTGCATTAACCGCTACTGTAACCATGCTCACCATTGAAAACAGCAACCCTCCTTTCATCACCCATTTCGACATAATTGATGGCGAATTGATTATCAATGGCAATTTGACCTTAACTAATGGTGGCCGCCTGTACATACGCTCAAACGGAAAGGTAACCATCAACGGAAATCTGAACCTGGGAGGAAGTGGAGGAAGAATTGAAATTGAAGAAGGCGGAGAACTAATCGTCAATGGCGATAGCCAGGTTAGTGGTAGTAATAGTGTTATACAAAATGCAGGTACCTTTACAACCACTAATCTTAATATCACCGGAGGTAGCACCAATAATGTTGGCACCAGTGGCAGGTTAATTGTGAATAATAATTTAACAGTCGGCGGGTCAGGTACTTTTAACCAGACCGAAGGCTATGCTCAGGTCGGAGGTAACTTCAATTTGAATGGCAGCTCAGAAGCCACAATTAATGGCTTTTTAAATGTCACTGGAAATATCAATAACAACAGTACCATTACCAGCAGCAGTACAGGTATTATTGCATGGGGTGGTACCTGGAATGCCGGTGGAGGATCGAGAACTCCCTTTACTTCCAATGGGTCGGCCCCAGCCAGTAATCCTTTTGACCTGGCTACCGGTACAACTGCCACCCTTAGCAAATGCGTAGCAGCCACCGGGGATGATCAAAATGAATATGGTAACGGAAAGTGGATAGGCTATGTATATGATGGTACATCGTTGAATACAACACTATACGAAGGAAAATTGCCAGCCTCCTTTTTCAGTACTTCCAATCCGGTAAATTTCGATATCAATTTCGGAGGTGCAGGAGATGCCACAACCTTTAATACACAGGCCGGTTGCGCTGTGGAACGATCAACATTTTCTGTGCGTTTTCGCATGCGATATGATTTTGGGGCAGAATGTAAGCCATACAACATTACTGTGGGAGGTGACGATGGATTCAGATTATATATAGACGGCGTATTGATACCCGAATTGTCAAGTTGGGCGACTCAATCCTACATTACAAGATCTATGCCCATAGCCTTACAAGGGATTAAAGAATTCGTTCTGGAATACTATGAAAATACCGGCGATAACCGGGTTTCTTTCAATATTCAAAATGCCGATAACTCAGTAATTCCCGGTAGTATATCCGGCACTCAGTTTGTATGCGGTGGCGACCTTACACCTTCCAGGCTTAATAATCAATCCGCAGCCTTCTCATGCAACAGCAACATCAATTACTTTTGGCAATACAGAAATAACTGCTCGGGGAGCTGGATCAATATCAGCAATTCCAATAATGCATTTTACGACATCCCTGCGGCTTCATTTTCAGGCCAGCGATGTTACAGAAGGGCGGCTACCGATGGCATCAGTACTTCATTTAGTAATGCGGTTACGGTTCAAATTTACGACAATAGCGCTAATGCAAGCACCTGGGGAGACGATGAATGGATAGGTCACGTGTATCAGGTACACTATACAAGTAACCTGCATACCCGAAATTTATTCAATAGCAGTTACTACCGGGGCACCATCACCCAGAGCGATGAATTTAACCAGACATTTTGTGGTAGTACCTGTTGGTTTAATACATCTGATTGTCCTGTATATTCAGATTATTTCGCCGTAAGATATCGCATGCGAAAAGACCTGCCGGCAGGCGAGTACACTTTTACCATCGGTGGCGATGATGGTGTACGCCTGAGTGTCAATGGTGGAAACTCATGGCTGATTTCCGACTGGTCAAATCATGCCTATCGCGAGAGCAGCAATCCCAATTTATACCAACATCCGGGTGGCGTCATTGAGTTTGTCCTGGAATACTATGAAGCATCAGGTGGAAACCGCGTTTCTTTCAGCTATATTATTGTTAACTTTCTGCCCATTGAGCTTATTCAATTTACTGCGAGTAGCCGGGAAAGCGGTGTATTGCTGGAATGGTCCACGGCTTCCGAAACCAATAACGACTATTTCACCCTCGAAAAAACCAAAGATGGTCAGAACTTCGAACATGTAGCTACCATTGATGGGGCTGGCACCAGCAAAAACAGATTAGATTACAGCTTTACCGACCGCAATCCATTTTCAGGTACTTCCTATTATCGATTGCGGCAAACCGATTACGATGGGAAATTTGAAATATTCCCGCTTGTAACGGTTAATCATATTGCTGCAGATGAAGTGCTTTCCATTCGGAAAATTTATCCGAATCCATTCCAAAACCAGTTTACGCTGGAGTATAGCGCCGATGGAGACGATGTTCAATTGATTATGGTAAACTCAAAGGGTGAAGAAGTCTATAAGGATGATCTGAAAACCTATCCCGGACAAAATGAATATCATTTCAATGCCGGTCAAAATCTGACTTCTGACGTTTACCTGATATATCTTAAAAATGGAATAACGCAAACACAGGCTACGAGAATCATTAAGAGATAGCAAAGTTTAGGAAATATCTATGAAAAAAAGGTTCTGCAAACATATAATGAATTGTAAAACGATGGTTCTAAATATAGGGCCATTATTGACATTATTTGGCGGAATTTTCAATATACCATGCATTATGTTCTTCAGCTTTTTCCTTTGTGATCCATCTGTGGTTCTGGCTGAAGAGATTAAAAACATTTCCGGCATCATCAATTCCTATGCAAGGGTAACAAACATTACAGAAACCCATATAACCATTGATCAGGTACAAGGAAACATTCTGGATTTTCATCCAGGCAAAAAAATGATGATTCTGCAGATGAAAGGCGCTACCATGCAACAGGAGAGTAATAATGGATATGGCAACATAGTCAATATTGGCGGTTGTGGCCTGCATGAGTTCCTTGTAGCAGAAGGTTTATCAGGAACCGGTCCGACCTATGATATCCTTTATGCCGATCTGATTCATACCTATTCAACAGAGGCATTGGTTCAGGTTATCAGTGTGCCCATCTATCAAAATGTAAACATTAGCAGCCCGTTGACTGCCGTCAATTGGAATCCATCAACGGGCACAGGTGGGGTACTCGCATTAGAAGTTAGCGGCACCCTTAGTTTAAATGCAGATATTGATGTAAGTGGAAAAGGGTTCCGAGGTGGTGTAAAAGGTGGCAGTAGTGGCGCCAATAACAATGCCACAACAATTAAAAGTAGCTCCAATGAATTCGGAATGAAAGGTGAAAGCATTTCTTTAATTGTTTCAGGTGAAAATTACGCCAAGGGCAAGCATGCAACTGGAGGTGGAGGTGGAAATACACACAATGGTGGTGGCGGTGGTGGTGGAAACAGTACAGCAGGAGGGAATGGTGGTAACGGATGGTCAGGGGCAGGAGTCAATGCTAATACCGGTGGCATAGGTGGCGCAAGTATTGATTATTCAATCCATAAGCAGCGGATTATGTTAGGCGGTGGTGGTGGCTCTGGTCAGCAAAATAACAATGCCGGAGGAAGTGGTGGGAATGGTGGTGGAATCATTGTAATCCGAGCCGGCAATATTACAACAACTGAGGCTGCCAGCATAAGTATCAGGGCCAATGGCACCCATGGAGAAAACGCCGGAAATGATGGCGCCGGGGGAGGTGGTGCAGGAGGAACTATTAAAATTGAAAGCACCAAATGGTCAGCAGGTCAGCATTTGCATATACAAGCCAATGGAGGCCATGGAGGCTCAGTAGCAAATAGTGCGGCACATGGCTCTGGTGGAGGTGGTGGCATTGGCATTATCCAACTGAAGAGTCCAATCCCTGATCATAATAATATAAGGGTAGCAAGCTCTCCCGGCACAAATGGACGAGACTGCAATCTTACAGACTGTACATCTTCGGGGACTTCACCGATGACCCCTCTGGATAATGACGAGATTATTACAGGCATAGTATTTTTCGGTGATCTTACAGGTCTGCCCGTTTCATTGTTAAACTTTAGCGCCATTCAGTCAAATCAACACATCATCCTTTACTGGACCACCTCTTGTGAAATAAATAATGACTATTTCACTTTAGAGAAATCCCTGGATGGTAAAAATTTTCAACCCCTGAAAAACATACCCGGGAAAGGAAGTACCCGGCTTGAACAGAAATATAACTTCACGGATGAAAATCCAAATCAATGCAACAATTACTATCGCCTGAGTCAAACCGATTTTGACGGAACGCAACATTTTTTCCCCCTAATCTGGGTACAAGGCATTCAGAAAACCATGTCTGATTTGCAGATTATTTGTGTATTTCCCAACCGTTTCCATCGTGAATTAAAAATTAATTTTTACTCGGCCCATGAGGGAGAGATTGAATTAAACTTTTTAAACCTAAGGGGAGAGAATATATTCCAGTATTATTTCAGTGCCCTTGAGGGCATTAATCAAATCACCTTTACGGAAGGTCATTTGCTTGGTGAGGATATCTACATTATATATCTTCGAAGCGCTCAGGCATTGAGTAAAAAGCTCAGAATTCTAAAACAATCAATCTGATAGAGGCAAATTTTCCTGTAATTTTTTAAAAAGTCCGGCGCTGTCGTATTTTCGGCTGTTATAGTAGATGGTTCTACCCCTCACAGGCACAATTTTAATAACTGGCTTTTCAGGATCATTAATCAGTAAACGCACCCGCTCTCCCTCAGCTGATTTGAAAATCCCTTTACGCATATTGCCGGTGGCGAAACCATTTAACCGGGATTTCATGGCAGGGCATTGTTCTACCAACTCAAAACTGATTAAGTCTTCTGTTTTCAGCTTCACACCATACATTCCGGTCAGATTTAAACCGTCATCTGTCAACACCAATGTATTGTCTCTATAACCAAGGCCGAAAATGATCATGACAAAAACAAGTGTGACGAACAGTACAATGATTCCAGCTTTATACCCACCTGAATCGACCTTTTTATAAAATTTTCTTGACCTCCAGATAAACCAGATATAGGCAAGAATCGGATAAGCAGTAATGAAAAAGCCTGCAACATCTGAGCTGATAAAATAGTACAACACAAGACCTATGGCCAAAAAAGTTAATCCCAAAAAAACATGAAATCGGCGCAAAAATGAAACTACCTCAACAATATTAACTTTTTCGCGCTCCTCCTCACTCATGGTATTATATCCTGACAAGAGGTATTTTGCATTCCTGGTGGTTACTATGAAACCCAGCGAAAACAAGAGCAAAGCAAGTCCGATAATTACGTATTCCATATCCTATTAAATTTTAACCTTGCACCATTTACGCCATAAAATTACTGCTTTTTCAAGGTCAGAACTGCCCATTCCGTCTTTTTTACATACGAAAGGTATTGAAATGCATTAGATAGGATGGCATGTAGTAGAAACCGAACCAGAATGGATGCATTTTGATCAGACCCAAGTTTTATTCTCCATTTATTTGTAGCACAAGCATAACATGTGTTTCATTAAAATAGTTTCGCACCTACAGCGCTCATCTTTTTACATGAATTTTTTCTGCAAAGATGCCGCACCTACAGTGCAAAGCCCCTGTATCGTAAAACATGATGTTTGAACTTACACCCGCGGATCAGTTAATTTTCTCCCTTCCTGTAGTTGAGGTTTTCTCCAACGACAACCCACACCCACGAAACCTGATGGGTGTTTAGATGTTCAACTTAACGATTACACAGTAATTGGTTAGTTGTTTAGATATTGGGCCAAATAGCTAACAGACAACAGCCAAAAAGCAATTGCCAATAGCCAGTTTTTATCAATTAAATCGATAATTCAGGGTTAGGTTTACTTGTCGCACCTGTCTTCTGGCCCAATCTGAAGTCATGAAACCTGCATCCCCGGTAATGGCCCGGAATCGATTGGTGTTAAATAAATCAAGGATATTCAGTACAAGTGTACCTCTGTTATCGAACAGACGGCGGCTCATCGAAACATCCACAAAATAATTTTGCTTAAGGCTTCCCTGCGGAGTAATCTGCGGTCCTTCATAGTTGGCCCGAACTTGCAGATCATAGGTTTTGGCTATATTAATACGGTTGGTCAGGCGTAAAAACCAGCTAAAGGTTTCACTGGAAAAGGTTTCATCAATATTTCTGCCATCGATGACGCTGTAAAAGACATTTAAATTCGCATCGAACTTCCACCAATTCAAAGGTTTGAAAGAGGCGATCCATTCAATACCCAGCGCATCTTCATCAATGAGGTTTTCGGGCCTGGTATCAGACATCCCCTCCTCATCAACTCTTCTGATGCTCAAAATTTTATCCCGGGTGTACCGATAATACACAGAGGTGAGCAATGAAGTATTTTCGGTTTCCTTTCCATGACCAATTTCAACGGAGTGGGTATATTCAGGATCCAGGTCTGGATTTCCGCTGAAAAAATTCCTGTTATCAGAAAAAGTAATAAATGGATTCAGGTCGTTGTAGGTCGGCCTCCTTATTCTCCGGCTGTAGGCTCCATGCAGTTTATTTTTGTTCGGCAATTTATAGGCAACATGAGCACTGGGAAACAAATCGAGATAATCTCTGGGATTCTCCTCCCCTGTTTGCAAAAGCTCCGTTTTTATATCCGTATACTCAACCCTCAGCCCAGCCTGATACGACAATTTATCGTTTTCATTGCCGGCGATGGCATAGGCAGCCAGGATATTTTCATCATACACAAAATTATTGCTTAGGTTGTTGACTATTTCCCAACCACCTTCCACTTGTTCTTCAACAAAGAAATCATTGGTGAGTCTTCTGAAGGCATTGCGCGTGCCTGCCTCCAGCTTTCCTTTATTGCCAAATGGCATTTCATAATCAACCTGAAAAAGCCATTGCTTTTCTGTTTCATAATTATCAGATCGTTGCAAGATATCGATGATGTCAGCATCAACCGGACGTATCTGCTCGGTAAATATTTGTCTTGAGTCCTCCCAGTTATCAATAAAACTGGCCAGCACATTAATGAAATGGTCTTCACGGCCAAACTCTTTCTTGAAATTGACGGCATATTCAAGGCTGGGCTCTACTTCATCTTCATCCTGGGTGCGAAAACTTGTGCCCAGAAGGCGGTTGGGCGTATTTACATAGTCGATGTAGTCGATATCTGAAAAACGTTTGGCCTTACTATGCAGGTAAGTGAGGGATGTGGTGAGGATGGTACTTTCATTAAAAAAATAATCGGCTCCAAAACGCACATTGTTAAAAGTACCCCGCATCAGCCGGTCGGCCTTTTGTTCTGATATTAAAATGGAATCGGCGTTGTAAACTTCCTGATAAATATCTCTGAAGGAGGGTCTGTGCCTTCTGAACCAACCATAATTCACAAAAAAGTTAAGTTTCTCCTTGCGATAGTTGATATTAAGAGCGCCTCCCATATTGACAGGATCACCCATAACAACATCAAAAGAGCCATTGAGCCCAGATTGTCTGTCTTTTTTTAGCACAATATTGATCACACCCGCTTGTCCCTCAGACTCGTATTTGGCAGAGGGTGTAGTGATGACTTCAATACTTTCGATAAGGTTTCCCTGTAACTGCCGTAGACCCTCAGCACCGTTCATCGTTATTATACCAGATGGCTTTCCATCGATGAGAATGCGTACATTGCTGCTGCCCCTCAGTGTAATGGTTCCATTTGCACCTATATTTATGGCCGGAATATTTGCAAGAATGTCAGCAGCTGTACCCCCCGCATTGGCCAGGTCTTGTTGCACATCGAATACTTTTTTATCGAGATTAAAAGTCATGTATTCCTTTTCCCCTTTAACTATGATCTCATCGAGGGTTGATACGTCACTTTGCAGGAATAAGGTACCGAGGTCTGTTGTTTTTGAGTCATGCTTAATTTCTACCGGGGATATCCACAGCGGCTGATAGGAAAGAAACTCAACTTTAAGGTGATACTGACCGGATTGAGATTTTAATTCGAAGTTACCGCGCTCATCGGTAACAACCCCGTGTATAAGACTGGTATCACCATAGTTATATAAAGCCACGGTTGCAAACTGCAATGGGTCTTTAGAACCTTCTTCTGCAACCCTTCCCTTTATAATATGATTGGTCTGCGCCTGACAGGGTATAATTATCCCCTGTACTACACAAACCCAAAAAACGAAGTTTAAAATTCTCTGACGCAATGATGATATGTTTAATCGGGTCAACAATTTTATGCATATTTTATGAGGAATCAAAAAAAACCCAGAATAAGGAAAAATATAGTAAATGTGTAGCACAACGTCGAGGAGATTATGATGGCCAGGAGCTCGAGAAAAGTGATGCGCAATGGGCGATGCGTAAGCCGGAATGCGTAAAGGGACAATCTCATAGGTAAAAAGTCAATGGTCCTTGCCTCATACGAGGAGCAGAAACAGAAGCGATTCTTTTACTGAAATAACATGCTTATCTGCTGGTACTTTTCGGGGTGCAAATGAAAATCCCGTTAGGGATGGCATCTTTGTAGAAAAAACAAATAAGCAGTAGGTAGAGCCCTGTAGGGGCGGCACATTTTTCATGACAACTGATACTTTAATTTATAAAAAAATTGTTTCGCACCTACGGCGCTTATAGCTGTAAATGACTATTTTTCTACAAAGATGCCGCGCCTACAGCGCTATGATGATGACATCAATTTTAAATTGAGTTGAAATCATTTCAATTCCCGCTTGAAAGTTTATTAGCATTTTCGCACAGGAGATTTCGGATAACTGTTTTTAACATATCCACAAACCTGATCGATCGATGATATAGAAAATTTTAATTCGGTATTAGCTTAACGCTACCAACTTCTGGCGGGACAACGAGCGTAAAACATCACTGGCTGGAGTTACCGCTTCCAAGTACGGCAAAAGGCAGCCAGCTCCTTGCCTCCCCTGTGCAAAGAGAAACTGGACTTGGGTTTTGCAATCACAGGTTAATTGGAAAAAAAAATTTTCAGTTTCACTTGACATTCACAATAATAAACTATATATTTAGTTCATTAATTAAAGGATTAGTTGATATGCGAGAACTTACAAAGGCCGAAGAAGAAATTATGCAAATTTTATGGCGGCTTAAAAAGGGCCTGGTCAAAGACATTTTAGATCAAATACCTGAGCCAAAGCCCGCCTATAATACAGTATCCACCGTTGTGCGAATACTTGAAAAAAAGGGCTTTATCGGGCATAAGGCCTATGGTAAAACCCACGAATATTATCCCTTGATAGCCCGGGACAAATACAGAAAGTTTTATCTCAACAACCTTATTACCGGACATTTTAATGGTTCCTTTAAAAATCTGGTTTCATTTTTTGCTAAGGAAAATAGTGTAAACATGAAAGAGATGGAAGAGATACTTAAAGAGCTCAGTGACAACCATAAGCAACAAGAAGATGAGTGATGTATTGTTTTATTTTATAAAAGCCCAGGCTTGGTTACTGATAGCAGGCATGGCTTATTTGCTTTTCAGGCGCGAAACACAATTTGCATTCCGTCGGGGTTATTTGCTTTTTGTTTTGATCGGAGCGATTGTTTTTCCGTTACTCTCTTTGCCTGCCATGTTAAGTTCAGAAGCATCGGTAAAGCTGGCCGGCACCTTACCGGTATATCTGCTTCCCGAAATAGTGGTTGGAGCTGAAGGCACCATCATAGGAGAAGAAATAATGGCAAGTTCCAGTACTTTCTCACCTGTTTATATGGTTTACCTGGTCGTATCAGGCTTACTTCTTTTATTGATGGCGATTCGTCTGTTCAAGCTTTTGAAATTTGTCAGTCAAAAAGAAACAGCAATTGTAAAGGATGGAAAATACAGGATTGCCGAAATTTCCGGCTCCATGCCGACTTTTTCATTTTTCAATTTTATTTACATCAATCCTGCAGACTATGACAACCCGGAAGACCGTAAGCAAATAGTCATACATGAAAAAGCACATGCCGAGCAACTTCATACTTTCGATATACTACTGGCAGAAATCGTAATGGCTATCCATTGGATAAATCCGCTTTGCTATTATGTTAAAGATGAGTTACGGGAGATACATGAATACCAGGCCGATCGAAAGGCAATCCGCAGCACGCCTCTAACGCAATACAGCCGGCTTATCGCCAAAGATGTCAAGCACGGCCTTTCATTGAATTACACCCATACTTTTTACAATTCTCTTACCCTTAAAAGACTAAAAATGATGAAAAAACCGATGCAAAAAATCAGAAATTGGAAATTTGCTTTTTTGATTCCCGGCGTTGCCATGGCCTTGTTTGTGCTTGCCTGCCAGGATCAGATAAAGGAAGATTTGAAAGTCGCCAGTGAATCTTCAGCAAATGTTATGGAATACCCGCCAGAGGTTCTGAGTATAATTACTGAATTAAAGAAAGAACATCCGGATAAAGAATTTATTTACATAGAGGGTTCAGGTGCAGAATTACGGCAAGCCATATCAAATAATAAATCGGCGCAACGGATTTTCCGAACATATGATAATCCGGAAACAGGACAATCAGGCCTGGTGATGAATAAATCAGATCAGCTTTTATCGATTTCTGATCAAATTTCTGATGAAACGTGGACCATTGTAGAACAGCGTCCTGAGCCAGAAGGGGGTATGAAAGCTCTGTATGAGCACGTTAATAGCAGCATTATCTATCCTGCTGAAGCCCGTAAAAATGGCATTGAAGGTAAAGTTTTTGTCCAATTTGTGGTCAATAAAGAGGGGGGTATACAGGATGTGGAAGTTCTAAAGGGCATCGGTGGTGGGTGCGATGAGGAGGCGGCACGCGTACTATCTTCTTCCCCTAATTGGATCCCAGGCTATCAACGCGGGCAGGCGGTAAATGTCAGGATGATTCTTCCTATAACCTTTCGCCTTGGCCCCGAGGGTGACTGAGCCTGATGAGCCAAGAACAAAAGCAGTAAAATGAATGTAAAGTCTCAGGTTGAAACCAAAGATGGTGAATCTTATCTCACAGGTTGGGTGACCAATGAAGAAGATTCTCCTGTACCTATGGCCAATGTGGTAAAACAAGGCACCCATGAGGGCACTTTTACAGATGAGCGTGGATATTTCAGCATTAAATTGAAGGAAACAGGAGAAAAAATTGCCATATCTCATGTTTTGCATGAAATGGTGGTTGTAGCCTATAATTAAAGTACGGATGACTGCTTTGCAAAACCTGCATAATACCAGTTAAGACTTTCATTAATCTTCCTGGAGTTATTTATGATTCGGAACTCGCAGTAATCTGAACAAGGGTGGCTCGTAATTCAGTGTGTGACTAAAGGCTACCGCCGTGGCACGTGTCCCCACGTGACACTGTATGCTTTTTGTATTATATCCTTGATTTTCATGTATTTGTAGGGAAGACAGCACACGCGGCAGGTGTGCGCTAGCGTTGGGTGGGCTGATGAAAAATCTTTTTTTATACTTCCCATAAAAGGTTGGGTATCCAAATGAAAATCCCGTTAGGGATGGCATCTTTGTAGAAAAAACAAATAAGCAGTAGGTAGAGCCCTGTAGGGGCGATACCTTTTACCTGACAACTAATGCTTTGATTTATAAAAAAATAGTTTCGCACCTGCGGCGCTTATAGCTGTAAATGACTATTTTTCTACAAAGATGCCGAGCCTACAGCGCTATGATGATGACATCAATTTTAAATTGAGTTGAAATCATTTCAATTCCCGCTTGAAAGTTTATTA
>JAFIEV010000054.1 GCA_020832305.1 Cyclobacteriaceae bacterium
AATAAAGTTTACTTTTCTGCCCGCTGCGTTATATGCTTACAACATTGGAGCGACCACACTAAACGAAAAAACAAATCATCGGTCTTTACCCAATCCTTTATGACAGTAAATCATCAAGCTGTATAAATAAGCATTTATTTCTACCAAAAACCATCTATTTGATACAAAAATGTAAAAATAGATAGATTTAATTCTGCTTGTTTTGTGTGGTTGGGAATGAGAAATGAGGCTATTTGAGTATTGCAATATCCATCATTCATTATTAGAACTATTATGGGGTACAGAAATTGTATTTTAAAGAAGCTCAAAAAACACATATTGAAGTAGTCCAAATTCATAAAAGAATAATGAAAGAGAAAGCGAGTTCAAAAGACTTTTAGTTTAAAACGAGTTGGAAAGAACTTCATATTTAGAATCGCTAAATCGAAACAGAATTATTAACTTGCGTTCAAAAAATTGAGAATACGATAGATGAAGCTGAAAAAGAAAATATCACTTGAAGAAGTATATGGACAGACCCATAAAACCAGAAAAGCGAAAGCCCTTGAACATGGTAAAGCAGCATTTACTCACTATTTACACAACCATCAAAACGGGGCTTCAAAGATCTATAAAAAAGAAGCCATACAGCACGTGAAGCGTTCTTTAGAGTACAAGTTTCCTAATGAAGGTATTTCTTCGATAGTAGCAGAGGAAGCATTACAATATATGCTTTTCGATTTTAAGAATGATGTGCCTTTTCCTGAACCTACAGAACCAAAATTTAAGTTCATTGACTTGTTTGCTGGAATTGGCGGTTTTAGAATTGCTATGCAAAGTCTTGGGGGTAAATGTGTTTTCACGAGCGAATGGGATGAGCAAGCAAAAAAAACCTATAATGCGAATTTCGGAGAAGTTCCATTTGGTGACATAACCAAGGAGGAAACAAAAAAATTTATTCCTGAAGGATTTGATGTTTTGTGTGCCGGTTTTCCTTGTCAAGCGTTTTCAATAGCTGGAAAAAGAGGTGGTTTTGAAGACACAAGAGGAACATTGTTTTTTGATGTAGCAGAAATCATAAAGAATAAACAACCAAAGGCTATATTTTTAGAAAATGTAAAAGGTCTACGTAATCATGATAAAGGTAAAACACTAAAAACCATTTTGAATGTTTTGCGAGAGGAACTTGGTTATTTCGTTCCTGAACCACAAGTATTAAATGCGAAAGACTTCGGCGTTCCGCAAAATCGTGAGAGAATTTTCATTGTTGGTTTCAGATCAGACTTAGGAATTGACAGCTTTGAATACCCGAAACCAACTAATCAAAGCGCAACTTTTGAAGAGGTAAAAGAAGAAAACCCTGTTTCAGTTAAATACTATCTATCCAACACATATTTAAACACGCTTGTAAACCATAAGAAAAGACACGAAAGCAAAGGCAATGGTTTTGGTTATGAAATCATTCCGGATGACGGAACAGCAAACGCAGTTGTTTGTGGCGGCATGGGCAGAGAAAGAAACTTGGTTTATGACGATAGAATTGAAGATTTCACCCCGGTTACTCATATTAAAGGAGAAGTAAACAGACAAGGGATTAGAAAAATGACACCAAGAGAATGGGCAAGACTCCAAGGATTTCCTGATAATTTTATTATACCAGTTGCAGACGCTTCTGCGTATAAACAATTTGGAAATTCAGTCGCAGTTCCTGCAATTCAGGCAACTGCAAATGAAATCATAAAAAGAATTTTGAAAAATGTTAACAGGTAATAAAGGCGAGTGGAGTGAAATATACACACTTCTAAAAATCATATCAGATAAAAAGCTATTTGCAGGAGACAGCGACTTAAAGAAAATTGAAAGCCTGATTTTTCCGATAATTAAAATTCTGCGTGATGAATCCAATGGAACTTACGAATATGCTTATGATAGCGATTTGGTTATCATAAAAGGTTCAGAGGAAGAATTTAGAATCCCAATAACAGAATTTCAAGAAAAGGCAGTTTTATTACTTTCAAAGCTTAAGGAAACAACGTCAGCATCTTTTGCAATTCCTGAAATTGAAACCTTCATCAATTCATTTAATTGCGTTTCACTTAAAGCCAAATCTTCAGTAAAAAGTGATATTAGAATTGTAATTCACGACCAAAGAACAGGAACAACCCCCGAACTCGGTTTTAGTATAAAATCACAACTAGGTGGTGCATCAACACTATTAAATGCAGGTAAAACAACAAATTTTATATACGAAATTGAGAAATCTGTATTATCAAACAATCAGATACAGGAAATCAATGAAATTGACTCGAGAAGTAAAATCAAGGATAGGATTGAGAAAATTAAAGAATTTTCAGGCATATTAAATTTTATTCAGACGGAAAGCTCTATTTTCGGAAACAACCTAACTTTAATAGATAGTGCATTGCCAAAAATTCTTGCAGAAATTGTATATCTGTTTTTTACATCAGGTCATTCAAAGACGGTAGATTTAGTTGCTGAGATTTCAAAACTAAATCCACTTAGTTTCAATCTCGAAACAAATCATCCTTTCTATTCCTACAAGATAAAACGATTTTTAACAGACATTGCTTTAGGAATGATGCCATCAAAGGTTTGGACAGGAGAACTTGATGCAACAGGAGGTTATTTGGTTGTAAAGGAAGATGGAGAAATATTATGTTACCACATATACAACCGAAATGAATTTGAAGACTATTTGCTAAACAATACGAAACTCGAAACAGCAAGTAGCACAAGACATGACTTTGGAACTGTTTACAAAGAAGGAAATAAACAGTACTTTAAATTGAATTTACAAATAAGATTTTTGAAGTAATGTGACTGACACAAAATAACTCATTTCAAAACCACCCCTTACCACAACCGATACGATAGTACCACCTCATGCAGGTAACCACCAAAAACTTTAGTGTTTTGCTTACGAAACAGGTCAATGCCGTAACCAAGGTCTAATTTTTCCCAAATTCGCACACCAATTGCACCCATGAATTGAATGTTTAAGCCAGAACTAATCATCCACCAAAAGCGGTTATTGTGGTAGGTTTTTAAGTTGACGCGCAACATATTGATGTCGTTATTAAATAACCATAAAAACTGAGGCTGAAGTTGCATTTTTTCGGAAACCGAAAAAAGGTAATGCCCAAGCAAGGCATAATGTCGGTTGTATTCCATCAAACTAATACGAGGTTCATTCAATTGCATGATACTAGCTCCTAGGTAAA
>JAFIEV010000059.1 GCA_020832305.1 Cyclobacteriaceae bacterium
GCAGGTAGGAAAGAGGGTGAGCTGATGTCTGTCTGTGCCTTGTATAAATTTCATGCCTTAATATACAAAACAATATCTATACATCCTATAGAACAAATAGAAATTATGAAATCCTATTTTAGGTTTTTAGACAGTCTGACGCTCCGTGCCTTTTTCCATTCATCAATAAACGATTGTCCGGTCAAAAAAGCCAATGCAACTACACTATCAGGAGATCATAACCGCTTTAGCAGCCTCCTCCCCACTGTCAATCGCCCCTTCCATAAAACCCTGCCAGTCGGCCAGGTGCTCGCCGGCAAAATGAACATTTATAAAATGCTGCCTTAAGACCGGCATCAGGCCAAACCATTGCCCCTTCCCATATATCGCATACGCTCCTTTAGAAAACTGATCTTGTCCCCAATAATATTTCAAATCTTCCACTAGATACTTAGAAACCTTGCCAAAAGCCGGTTTAAGCGCATCAAGAATGATTTCCTTGCGCTGCGAAGCACTTACAGAACCGAGGGTGTCGGCTTTTTCTCCTACCGCATAGCACATCAGTACGCCCTTTTTACCTGGTTGATTTTTGGTGCCATGATAAAAATAGTGTGCGGGCGTATCGGTGACCATATCAAAATCTTCTCTTCCCCAAAACCTGTTTGAAAACACAATAGGAAATTTTCCTATCCTCGAATACTGAAGCTCATTCAATGCATCTGTCATATCATCGGGTAAGGCCGGACTCCAGTTCATTTTCATGAGGGAATAGGTTGGAGCGGTACAGATGAGTTTGTCAGCGGTAAAGCTTTTTCCATCGGCACAGTTTACGATTACTTCGCTGCTTCCTTTCTGCGAAATGGCTGCTACTTTGTGGTTGAGAAGTATGTTTTCCAATCCTATTTCGTTGGCCATTTTTGATGCGAGTTGGCCATTGCCCCCTCTGATTTTAAGATCCATTTCATTTTTCTCACTGCCTTCGGCATAGCCAGCCATGGCGGCATAGGCCGAAGTATGACGAATGCTTTCCCCAAAATCGGTAGAATCAAGCAAATCCCTCAGGTAAAGATCCCTGTCGCTAAAACCAAGGTTAGAAAGGTACCGCCACCAGTCTGTTCTGTCTAATTTCTCCTTCTCTCCATCGGACATCTTATCCCAAATATCTTTTCGCTGGCTCCAGAATTTTTCCATTTCCGGACTAAATGACCACTGGTTTTGCCTGGTATGTTTACCCTCGAGCAGCAGATCTGTCTCAAATTGATTGTTATCCAGGGGCAAATTAAATTCCTTACACAATTCTATGACCCTTGTATGAGAATATCCCACCCATTCTGCGCCCAGTTCAATAATCTGATCCCCTGACTGTTTTGGTGAAAAGGAAAAAACCCTCCCACCTATCCGGTTTCTTGCTTCGAGTATGGTGACTTTGATGCCTGCCCGGCTGAGCGTAAGCCCTGCTGCCAGGCCTGAAAACCCCGCCCCAATGATCAATACCGATTTTACATTTTTTGGCATTACGAGCGGTGCACTGCTTAGTTTTTGACCTACCCATGGAATTGCTCCGGTAAGGCCGGCTTTGAGAAGGAAATCGCGACGTTTCATATATTTTGGGGTTACATCCTATGGCCATCCTCTTGGGAAAATGAATTCCCTGAGGGCAATTTCCAAACGGATTTGTTGAACGGTCAATATACTTATTTCTCTTCAAAAAAAAATACCCTGATGATGTGATGGACTAAGTACAGCTCAATTTATAATTTTTCCACAGTATAAAGGCATCGCTATCAATAAACGCCACCTAATAATTCAAAGCACAATAATGCCAGAAACAGGCATTGTCTGTGGAATTTGTTTTCTACACAAAACAATATCATATTTTGTTTTCCACATAAAACATTTGTTATATTTGTTTTACACAAAACACCAATCTGGCATTCGCTTTATCTGATGCCTCCGCCAACCGTGGAAATATCCGTGAAAAATTCTTTTTAAGTCAGTTAGCTTACCAGCATGTAGTAACCATGCCTAAGTTTGGCGATTTTATGGTAAATGAAACCTTTACTTTCGAAATAGGCGGGCCACAAAAAAGCAAGGAGCAGGTTCATGGCATTCCAAATGCTTTTATAGTATCAGACGGAATTACATACAGCAGGGGAAATAAAATTCCCCTGTGGCTTTTTGGATTTCTTTATTAGCTATAAAATCAACTGAAGAGACAAAGGATTATAAAATCGAAGCTTATTCACTTTTCAAGTTCAAGCATCTATTAAAAGCAAACATCCTTTGGTTTTCATCCTCTATTCATTTATGGCTGTTGAAGTTGCTAAAGATCCATTGCACCGAATCCTCCAGGGCTTCCTTCAAGGGTCTGTATTGAATATCAAATGTTTTCACAGACTTGGCGCCTGAATAGTAATTGTATCTGCTCAATACCCTGGCATTGCTGAGGTTAAATTCCATCCTTTTTCCACCGATCAGCTGCGTAAATGCAGAGGCTAAATACAATATAAACCGCGGAATCTTTATCAATATCCTCTTTGTACGGGTTATTTCGTTGAGCATGCGGAAAAACTCCATATAACTGTAATTCTCACCCGCTATCAGGTACTTTTCTCCCCTGTTTTCCTGCCCTAGCGCCTTTACTGCCACCAGGGCTACATCTTCAACATGAACAAAGTTTTTACCCCCCGGCGGCACCCATACCCATTTCCGGTCCAGCGCATAACGTACCAACCTGCCCGAACTCAGTTTAGTGTCGTAGGATCCAAGCATGAAAGTAGGGTTGAGAATAGTCGCATTTAAGCCCTTCTTTTCTACTTGCTCAAATACATATTGCTCTGCGATGTATTTGCTATTTAGGTAATGCGATCTGAAATGAAAACCATCATAACCGTTGAGTTCAATACCCGGTGTATCCCTGTTTCCCGGGGCAATGGTATTGGCAGAGCTGATGTATATAAACTTAGCAAGGTCATACTTCAGCACAGCTTCCACAAGATGCATGGTTCCCACAATATTTACTGTCTCGTAGGCTTTATAATCATTTTCAGGATGGGTGAATATAGATGCCGCATGAATAACTGAATCGCAATCCTGCACTGCGCTGTATACATCATCCCTGTTTTCTAAATTTCCAAAGGTAAAGTCACAGCCAATTCCTTCCAGGGAGCGGATATCGGTACTTTTTCTCACAAAACAAACAGGCTTAATCTGTTGCTTTAGCAACGCCCTTACCAGATTATTTCCCAGCAATCCGCTCGCTCCTGTTACTAATACTCTCATGATTTCCAGATGTTGGTTTAAAAAGCAAATTGAGGTGTTGTCTGATACATGCTGATTTCCTTTTGCACGCTCCGGGTTACAAGCCCTAGTACCCATTCAGAAGGAAGTTGCTTCATAAGGTGATACAGGCAATGATTGCCAAAACCCGGAATGATAACTGCTTTACCTTTCAAGGCTGAATTCAAGGAAATAGCTGCAATTTCAGGGGTATTCAGGGTACAAAATCTGGCCATAAAGCCCTGTTGAATGATCCTTCTGGAGGTATCTGAATTCGTAAGCATCGGACCCGGATGTACCGAGGAGAAGATTATACCAGCATTTTTAAATTCCTGTCGCAGACCCAGTGTAAATGAAAGCAAAAAAGCTTTGGAGGCCGGATATACATGTTTGTAGCCAATAGGTGAAAAAGCGGCCATACTCGATATATTGAGTACATGGCTTCTGCCATTTGGTTTTTTCAATGCAGGTATCAGCAATCGGGTAAGTAAGGCCGTTGCTTTTACATTTAGGTTCAATACAAGGTCGATATAATCAAGGGTAGACTTCTCAAACTCGCCACTTCCACCGCATCCGGCGTTGTTGATGAGTAAGTCGAGGTTTCCACTTTCGTTGATTTTTGATGCCAATTCCTTGATTTGCGCAAAATCGGTGAGATCCGATTCATAACTTGTCACCCTTACTCCGTAGCTATCTTCAATTTCTTTACCCAATCTATGTACATTTGAATTGGGTAATGCAACGAGAAAAAGATTATAGCCTCTTTTTGCTGCCTGGATTGCGAACTCTTTTCCGAGGCCTTTGCTGGCCCCTGTAATCAGGGCCTTCTTAGCGGTTTGGTTTGTTGTTTTCATATCAGATTGATTCAATGGTTGTTTTCAATCGCTCCATAGTGGCCCAAAGATTTTTACGAACGATAGGATCCACCACCCATTTTGGCAAAGATCTGTCGGGTACAGAAATGACGTGGTAACTCAAACGCGAAAAGTCATCAAATTCCTCAATTACCCATTTGCCTTGTATACCATTAATGATATCGAGCTTTTGTCCTTTGGTAAAAAGATCACTTTCTCCCGAAGTGAAACGAACCACGGTGAGATTGCCCGCAAACTGGGCTTGATGGTTGAGATAACATCCCCTGTTGGATAAAGGGAATGGAAACTGATATTCCACAAAGCTGAGCCACGAAAGCGCATCTTTGTTTTCAACATGGAAACGTTTGGCATTGATGTTCCATTGTTTGCCCTTTTCTTCATCCCTGAGCACCTCCAGAATCCTTGAGTGTCCCGCTGAAACCATCATAACCATTCTGATTTCCCGGCTGGAGATATTGCCATCGAGGTGAATCCACCTTTCCGCAAGCTCCATTTGTTTTTCCTTCTTAATGATGGAAAAAGTTTCTTCCTCATTTTTCGTGCTCTCAGGGGAATTGAATAACAACCACCTGAGCAACAGACTGACTGTGAATACGATTAACATAATTGTGGTATATTCTTTGATTTAGTGCCGCTTTGGGCATTACACAGATATGACAAATCACCGGGCATTTACCCCTATTGCTCAGCTGAAAAAATTGTAACTATTTTAAAACTTTATACCGGCCTTTAGCCCGATCCAGCCTTCCAGCCGGGTCTCTCCTATGCCAGTGGCGAATATTTTATAAGGGGCTATGCTTTTTTCCGGGGGCAAATTACCTCCAACACCCGAGAGCATGAGGTTCAAGGCTGGCCCCAAAGAGAAGCTGTAGGCTTTCCTTCCCGGGAAATGATACATCCAGGCATTTCTGAAAAGCAGATAGTTGTTAGTTAATGGCTCATTATCTGTGAGCCAGTGAAAGCTGAATTCAGGAGCCAGATCAATTTTTGGATCTTTACCCTCTCTCATGTGCCATCCAAAACCGTAACCAATACCCCAGGTAAATCTGCTGGCTGGCACGCCGGCCCCTATGGAAAGAATATTAAAAAAATGCCTGTTCCCCAGGATCAATGCGGCATTTGCCCATAACAATTCGGTGGAACTGAAATCAAAATTCACGATACCTCCATGCTTTGCAAGGCTTATTAAACCAATTTGTCTCCCGCTTGTGTGCAAAGTGTCTGTGATATTGATCAGACCGATTTGTCGGCCAAGGTTGTTTTTATTCGAATTGATGATTCCCACCTGCAATCCGTGTTCATTGTATTCAGCCCTGTTGATCAGGCCGGCCAGCTGCATGCCTTGCAGGTGTTTGGTTATATTTACAGGGCCGATTTGCATTCCTTTACTTTGCGATTGAGCGAGGTTCAGAAAACCGGAAAACTGCAAAAGTTGATTATAAGTACTTAGGTTTGCAGCTCCTGCAATTTGGGCAGTGCTTGTATCCGGAGCAACATTTATTCCTCCGGCTAATTGCGCGCCTTTAACGCCATACTGTGCATGATTTATCAGTCCGGCCGTCTGAAATCCTTTTACATTGCCAAAAATTAGGTTGTAAACTCCCGCTATTTGATGTCCTTTAAAATCTCCTGCCACCCGGTTTTGCAGAATACTTACCTGAAAACCCTCCTGATTTCCGGATGTGTGATTAATCCCTCCGGCAATCTGAGCTCCTTTCACATTGCCACCGGTAAAATTTGCAAGAATACTGGCCTGAAATCCATCAACATTATAACGGTTGATGGCATAAGTGCCAATCTGAAACATCCCAATGCCATGGCTATAGCTTCCGGCGAGATTTATGGAAAACATATTCCTGACTGACCCGGCCATTTTGCCGTTAGTATTTATTTTTGGTGTCAACGCACCGTGCAGCGGCCTTCTAACAAAACCAGATATATTTTGGGATCGAATCGTCAATTTTCGTGAAACCACACCCTGACCATAGGTGGAAGGATACATTAGCGTAGAAAGGTCCTCTCCATTTACCATCAACAGGCCCTTCTCCATTCTATGCAGGTATATGTTTAGATTTTGATCCTGCGGATCCAATACCAGAAGGGTATCAGAATATGCTCTTTTGGCAATGCCTAAGACCAATTGGTCGAACCTGTTTGAAAAAACAAGTTCAAATCTACCGGCTGCATCGGTCAATACGGATTGCAAGCCTGATATTTCATACACTACCGCTGCTTCCAGGCCCTCTTTACTTTGCATGTCCATTACAAAACCACTGATTACCAACTTTACCGGCCTGGTGACTTCACCCTGGCTCGATTTCTTAAGTATCACCAAATGATTATCGGTAATTTGCATCTCAGCATCCGACAAGTGCCTGGAAAGAATTTCCCTGATGCTTGTTTCTTTGTAATTGGCGCTGATCAACATTGACGGATCAATGGCAGCCTGATTGAAAGAGATGCTAAAACCTGCCTGTTCAGCTATATGAAGTAAAAACTCATCCAAAGGAAGTCTGTCAACAGAAAGGTCGATCCTTCTTTTCAGAATATCTTCCTGTGCAAAGGAATCAATGGTTACCAGGAAGCAAAACAGGAATAAAAAAATAAACCGGGGCATATCAACATCCTTTGGAAGTGATTTTAATCGTATCGCCGTACTCTATTTCCAATCCGAAGTGCAACTTTATGGCGTTGAGGATTTGCTCCAAAGTTTCTCCTTCAAACCTTCCGGTGAGCTTACAATCAGAGACATTGCCTTCCGTATGTATTGTGGCATTGAATATATCCTCTAACTCGGCAATAACTTTACTCAAAGAAGTATTGCGGTATAGTAAAAGTCCCGTTTTCCAATACACGCGATTTTCTTCAAATTGGGCGATTTCCTCAAAGCTTTCTGAGATTTTATCAAACCGGATTTTTTGACCCGCCCGCACTTCTCGCCATTGATCAGAATTTTTCCGGCCAACGGCAACCAGTCCCTTTTTCACCCCAACCTCGGCAAAAGTTACCGTTTCCAGTGTATAAAAAGAAGTTCCTAAAATGGCAACATCCAGTGCCTCCATTTCAACGATAAACGGTTTTACAGGATCTGGAACTACATCAAAAAAAGCTTCACCGCTCAATTTTACCCTGCGCTCTGTATCACTAAAATTATCGACGTAACTCAATTGAGACCCATCCCTCAATGAAATGGCGCTACCATCAGGTAAATGGGCATCGAGGTGCCCGGAGAAAGCTTGCAAATTGATTTCTGAGGGTTTGGTCTTTATCAATTGGTAACCTATCATAATGAAAACGCCCAACAATAAAACTGCCGCAACGCGCATTCCCCATCTAAAAGGCATGGAAACGATTTTTTTATCGCCACCTTCTGATGAAGAAATTTTGCGCTCAAAATTTTTCCAGGCCTTATCGACATCTACCTCAGGCAAATCTGATTTTGCTCTCCAAACTTCCTTCATGCTTTCCAATAACCTGGCATGGTCGGGGTGGGCGCTGGCCCATTCCAACACCTCATGGGTTTCCCCGGCAGAAGCGTTTCCTGATAGAAACTTCGCAATCAGCTCATCCGGATAATTTGGTATAGGTCTTTTCATATTCTTGATCAATAATAAGACAATCCAAAGCAGATTCGCCCCTATTCTTATATCAAATATTTTATTAAATTTTCAATAACCAACAGAGAAACAGACAAATATGCTTTGAGAAATTCCCGCATGTGTTGAAGTGCTTTACCCATCTGGTTTTCTACCGTTTTCACAGAGATGCCCAGTTCCGCAGCAATTTCCCTGTATTTCAGCCCTTCCTCCCGGCTCATCAAAAACACCTTTCTTCTCTCTTGTGGCATTTCAGAAATCCCTTTTTCTATCAATACAGCAAGTTCTTTGGCCTCAAGCTCGTCCAGCGTTCTTTTTTCATCCTGATTGATTTGCTGAAGATTTAAATCAGCAAAGGCTCGTTTAATTTTATCGTGTTTGGTTTTATTGATGCAGGTATTTCTTACCGCCCTGTACAAGTAGGCCTTCACAGAATCCTCGATATGAAATCTTTCCCTGTTTTTCCAAAGATTATAAAACAGGTCCTGTACTACCTCTTCGGCTTCTTCTGTATCATTCAAAAATCTGCAGGCATAGCTTGTTAAAGGCGCATAAAAGTTTCTGAAGAGATGTTCAAATGCTTTCTTTTCGCCCTGCCGGATTTTGGACAAGGCATCTTGATTCAGATCTTCCATGTTTTACCTAAGCAGAAAGCAAATTAGGCAAAAAAACAATGTATTCAGCCAATATTGCATCATGAAAATGAAAGATTTGAATGATTTCATGGGTAAAATGATCAACCTTTTCCAATAAGGTGTCATGATCTGATTTTTCAAATTTTATGGCCAATAATTGAATGGCAAGCCATCCCCTGGGACTAATACATGTGATTACATCAAATTGTCATTGAATCCTCAACGGAACGTTTTTATACAACTCACCATTCTTCATAAATTCATGGGTTGCATACATCTGTAATGTACCCTGAATTCTATACTGATAGGTAAAACCAATATTCACCAGATATTGCTGTGTATTTACTTTTTGAAGATTTACGCTATGGACTATTGCGTTGCCAGGATGCGGAATTTCGGAGAATGGGAGCCATCCCGTGCTTTCCAAAAAAATAATCTCCTCCTGACCATTGTTCTTTGAAATGAGTGAAACCCCCATATCCAGTTTTACTTCGTAATGCTCAAACTGAGGAAGAGGGAAATCCCTGTCTGCGAAAATTTCAAATACGATGTATTTATCTTCCAACACATCCGATTGTATAGGAGATTCAGGGTCTGAAATACATGCCATCATCATGGGAATCCAGCATATAAAATGTAAAAGGCGAAAAATACCGGCTATCTGATTATTATGTTTTTTCATAGATATAATTTTTTGTTTAAACAACAAAACCCCTTTTCTTCAGGAATTTTGTGGATTCCATCAGTAAAGGGATTTATGTTTTTTGTGGTTTAAGGTTCATTTTTTTGAATGATGGGAAAGTCCGGAAATTCGTTGCATGGCTCGATACTTATTTTTGTCCTTTCAGTTAACCCGTTTATCCGGAAATTAATTTGTCAAACCAAATAGTTATTCCTTTAATTACAATCTCGAATACAGCCCCCGAGATTCTTCTTTTCAATAATTATTTGCAACTCCATGCAACCGTCAAAAGCTTTGAAGCATCAGGCCTTTAAAATCAATTGAAATAACCTATATGAGAAAAGACATTTTATTTATGGCAGGCATTTTATTGCTTCATATTACATTTTACGCGTGCGAACCTGGGGAAGTGTTGCCCATAGAAAAGACCTCCACGGTAAATTTCAGCACACCCTCAGGGGCGTTGAATGAAAATAATCTGGACGGACTGTGGATCAGACTCCATTTAAGTCAGGCCGCATATGAGGACGCTGAGGTACATATACAGCAGATAAACAGGGGTTCATTTAACCCATTTACATGTATCCCGCAGATTTCACCAGAAGGTGTGATTACAATTCCCGTGATAAAAGGAAGCACTGAAATCATGTTCAAAGTAATCCCTGTAAATGATGAGATGCTTACCGGGCATCAGGAGATCATGTTTCAAATAAAATCAGTCAATGGAAAACTATACAAAGGTAGTGCTGATAGTTTCGAACTGACCATTCTGGACGATGAGCTTAGTGGCAAACTTAAGGCTTCTGAAACAGAAAGTGCTACGGGATTTTACAAACAGGAATTTTCTTATAATGCTCTGGGGCTTCTGGAGAGTATGCACTGGCAAAATGGCAAAAATCCTGGTCAGTTGGGCCAATATACTTACACTTATGATCCAGGCGGGCATCTTTTTAAAATCGTTTCGGCGCCGGAGAACCTGTCAGAATATTTACATTACAGCGCCGGCAAATTGACAAGCAGAGAGAAGCCGGCAAATAGTAATGCACTCGATATTGAGGCCTATGGCATTAATGAAAATGGGCTGCTTGAATCTGTTTTTTATAAAAAAAGATATCCCAATGGATTGGAAGAATTGACCGGTTACCGCTTGTTTACCTATTTTAGCAATGGCAATGTGGAAAGCATCTCATGGTACATTTACACTTCTGCTGCTGAGGTGGAATTAATACAGCGCATCGAATATTCGAATTACACTCTATACGAAAACCCATTACCCTACTATAGCGATATCCCTGGCTTGTTATATCAGCCCAAAATGCCGGGAAAGGTCGTTTATCAAGAGCATGGAACAAGCCATACGTATTTTATGGATTATGCAGTGCAAGGAGACGGAAAAGTAATCCAACGAAAGTTAAGAGGACCCGCCGGAGAAGAACTTACGAAGTATTATTATTATTGATAAAATACTTGTGCATCCTGATATAATGAACCGGAGCGCAGAAACTATTTTTACTTTAAAAAAAGACAAAAGAAGAAGTATGGCACCTTTTGGCCTTTGGTGCTAAGCTTCTTCTTTGTTTATACTTATATTAGGGATAGACAATCAAAAAAAATAAAAATGATTATACTCGAGCATATGGCCATTTGGGCCAAAGATTTGGAAGACCTAAAGCAATATTATATACAATATTTTGGCGCAATGCCTAACGATTTATACCATAACCCCAATACTGGACTTAAAACCTATTTCCTGCGTTTCGAAGGAGGGGCCCGACTTGAAATCATGCAAATGCCCGGGATTGCCGGGCATCGAAATGAAGACAGTAAGCTACAGTACTTCGGACTGGCTCACCTGGCTTTTGCTGTACAAAGTAAGGAAGCAGTAGATCTCAAAGCAAGTGAATTAAAAGATGCCGGGTACAACATTCTGCGTGGCCCGAGAATTACAGGAGATGGGTATTACGAGTTTGAGACCCTCGACCCTGAAGGTAACAGAATTGAAGTCACTTGCAGCATGGGTGATCATGAGTGAGTTTTACCTCTTACATGCAGTTAAACTAATATCCAGTGCAGCGCTTTATCTTCCATCAATCATGAATAGAAGGTTTAGGCATGGTTTTTCTGAAGGTCTGCCTGCCGGACAATAAGCTTCCATTTCTCTAAAACTGGCATATTGTTCATTTTTACTAAAAAATCAATGCTATGACGGATTTAAAACTTTAGAATAAAATATCTGCATTGCCAGATTCTTTGAAAGCTGATCTGCCTTGAGTCACCGCAAAAAATATGTGAATAATGTAAATTATTCAAAATGAAATGTAAGCATTTGACAGGAGTAGCAGTGTAATTTTGTCTTAATCAAGTTATTCAAAATTAATTTATATGTTGTGTCAGGCGCTTCATTTTTAAATGCAGCAATACACATAGCATACTGTATTTCAATATATTATTAAATAAAATCTTAAACCCGAAAATCATGGCAGTATTAAAAGTTATTGAATTACTTTCGTCTTCTGAAAATAGCTGGGAAGATGCAGTAAAAAATGCAGTAAAAACTGCGGGCAAAACCGTTAAGGGTATTCGTTCGGTTTATGTA
>JAFIEV010000065.1 GCA_020832305.1 Cyclobacteriaceae bacterium
CTACTGTGGAGCGCTACAACGAACTGTTGCCGATGGAGTATAAATATGCTTTTTTGAAAAAGAATTAATAAAAAGCAAAGTCTGAAGATGCGGCATGATTAAAAGAAAATAAAGCCTGCATCTTTGGTTCTGTAAAAAAAAGGAAGGCAAGAGATTGCCTTCCTTTTTTTTCAATTAAAAATGCATACTTTTTCAGCCGATCCTATTCTACTGTAGTAAAATGCACAAGTCTTAAAACACAGCTGTCTTAAAACAAAAAAGGGCTGTTTAAACAACAGCCCTCAGATATTATATTATTAAATGATAAGTCTTGTTTATGGCTCTATTATCATTAAAACATCGCCTTTGGAAACAGAATCGCCTGATTCGTATTTGATTTCTTTGACTACACCGTTGATGGTGGCTGTCAGGTTATTCATCATTTTCATGGCTTCCAATACTACGACGGTATCACCCACTTTCACCTTCTCACCTACTTTCTTTTTATATTCTACAATCATTCCTGGCATACTGGCTGCTAAAACTCCGGTTGCTTCTGCCTCTTGTTCAACAACTTTCTTTTTGGCAGGCCTTACAAATGTTTGTACACCAACCGCACTTGGATCATGTATTTCAACGGTGAAAGTTTCTCCATCTACGGTTACTTCGAGGGCCTGTCCATTGCCTTTGGCTCTGGCTGTAAGTTCTCCTGAAAGTGCCTTTTTGATCATTTCTTTTTCTTTATTGATCTGCTCCATCGTTTTAGGCTTCACATCGGCAGGTACCTCTTCAAGACCATACTTCCACTTCAGGAAACGCTTTCCGGTTACAGGATACAGCGCACACAAAATCAGATCATCTTCATCTTTTGCGATATCCTTGAAAGTTTCTTTTACGTTTTTCATTTCCGGATCTATAATACTTCCAGGTCGCACATGAATGGGCTTTTCACCCCTTGGATAATCTTTAAGCGCTTTTTTTAACACTTCAGGATTGATTTCTCTTGTAGTCTTGCCGTACAAACCAAAGCAAAGGTCTTTCACTTCTTGTGTAATTTGAGAATATTCACCTTCTACTTTGTCGTATAGAACATTGTTTACCGTTTGTGCACCGACAATTTGGGAAGTGGGCGTTACCAATGGAATACTACCCAAATCTTTTCGCACTTTAGGCAACATATGGAAAACATCTTCTAATTTATCCAGAGCGCCCATGGCATTGAGCTGATTCACCAAATTAGAAATCATTCCTCCCGGAGTTTGATGTAACAGTACATTGATGTCAATGACTGAGTATTTAGGATTGTTATCTAAATGACGATATTTAGGTATATGTTTTTCTAATTCTTCTGCGATGGCGACAACTTTATATACATCCATTCCTGAATCACGGTTAGTGCCCAGCAATGACATGATAAGAGGCTCCACGGCAGGATGAGAAGTACGGTAGGCATAAGGGCCAATACAGGTATCAACTATATCCACGCCGGCTTCAATGGCTTTCAATATTGCCAAATCTGCCATGCCAGAAGTAAAGTGGGTATGAAGGTTGATTGGAATATCCGTGATTTTTTTTATTTCACGAACCATATTGTAGGTATCATATGGCGCCATAAGGCCGGCCATATCTTTTAAGCAGATAGAATCCACACCAAATGCTATCAATTCTTTTACCTTATTGATGTAATAATCCATATTATATACATCACCGCCCAGTCGTGGTTCGGTAAGTGTATAGCAAACTACTCCCTGAAAATGCTTTTTGTTATCCTTGATAACTTTGGCTGCTGTTTCAAAATTGCGGTAATCATTTAGTGCATCAAAACAACGGAAAATATCCATGCCATTATCGATAGCCCTTTGGACAAAAGCAGTAACTACATCATCGGGATAATTGCGATAACCAACCACATTTTGTCCGCGTAACAACATTGAAAAAGGTGTTTTTGGGATGTGTTTCTTCAGTACGCGCAGTCGCTCCCAGGGGTCTTCGCCCAGGTAACGATGCATTGCATCGAAACTGGCACCTCCCCAGGTTTCGAGGGCGTTGTAGCCTACTTCATCAATCATCTCAGCTACCGGTAGCATATCTTCTGTTCTGCCGCGGGTAGCAAAAAGAGACTGATGACCATCGCGCAGCGTTACGTCATTGATTTTTATTGGATTTTCAGCAATTGGACGGTCTACACTGTAGTTGATTGGGGTCATTTCCAATACTCCATGCTTTTCGTAAGTCATTTTCGTTAAATTAAAAGGTCCTTTGAGTCTGATAATGAATGTTGATTTTGGTACCAGATTCAGTATGATACATTAAATTTTTATCGCAAATCCATAGCTAATTGTGGGTAAAGCTAGCCTGAGATCAGGAAAGGCTTCCCCTTTGCTGCATCAACTTTTTCATGTTCATCTGGAAGGCTTTTCCGGCTTTATTCCATTGTTTGCCAGATCTGCCAGACGTCTGTGCATTCAAAGCAGTTTTTTCCTGATCTATGTAATAGGCTACGGCTATTGCAATTACTTTTTTGATTTTTTCCTGTCTTGTCATGTTGAAATGGGTTACTTTCCTTGAACAATTTACAAAGGAATATTACCATGTTTTCTCGGAGTTAAAACCTCTGTTTTAGAGCGAAGCGCATCCAAAGCATCCACCAGTCTCATTCGGGTTTCACTCGGAATGATTACATCATCGACAAAACCTCTTTGGGCTGCCAGATAGGGAACATTGAAAAGGTTTTCATATTCCTGAATTTTTTCCTCTTTCTTCACTGCCGGATCTTCTGCCGATGCTATTTCCTTTTTGACTGATGAGATCACTTCAACAGCTCCACGGGCACCCATTACGGCAATTTCGGCAGTTGGCCAGGCAAATACCATATCTGCGCCCAGCGGCTTTGCGCACATGGCCAGATAAGCGCCGCCATAATCTTTTCGCACAACTACCGTCAATTTAGGTACGTTGGCTTCAGCATAACTCCATAACAATTTGGCTCCATGCCTGATGATTCCATTTAATTCCTGCTGTACACCAGGCAGATATCCCGGCACATCAACAAAAGTCACCAGGGGTATATTGAAGCAATCGCAGGTTCTTACAAAACGGCTTATTTTATCTGAGGCATCGATATCAAGACATCCGGCTTTTACCAAAGGCTGGTTGCCAATAATACCAACCGACCTGTTGTTGATTCTGGCAAAGCCAACAATGGCATTGGTGGCAAAATGTTCGTGCACTTCATAAAAAACACCCTGGTCAACAATTGAAGTTATTACATTTTTCATGTCATAGGGCATACGTGCATCATTGGGAATGATGGTATCTAATTCCGGACACAACCTGTGCGGATCATCCTGCATGGGTACAACCGGTGGTTCTTCGATGTTGTTGCTGGGCATGTACTGTAGCAATTCTCGAATGGCTTCTATGGTCTCTTCATCAGAGTCACATGCAAAGTGGGCATTTCCACTTTTGGCATTATTGGCCATGGCCCCACCTAATTCTTCAAAGGTGGTTTCTTCTCCGGTTACGGTTTTTATGATATAAGGGCTGGTAATAAACATGTGGCTGTTGCCTTTCACCATGAACACAAAATCTGTCATGGCAGGTGAATATACTGCACCACCGGCACATGGGCCCATTATGGCTGAAATCTGAGGAATAATACCTGATGCCCTGGAATTGCGCATAAAAATATTTCCATAACCATGCAAAGCATCTACGCCTTCTTCCACACGTGCTCCGCCGGAGTCATTTAAACCTACGATCGGTGCGCCGGCCTTCTTGGCGAGATCCATGATCTTACAGATTTTTGCAGCATGCATTTCGCCCAATGAGCCTCCTCTGGAAGTAAAATCCTGAGAAAAAGCAAATACTGTTCGCCCGAATATTTTTCCATGCCCTACAATTACACCATCCGATGGAATTTCTTCTTTTTCCATACCGAAATTGTACGAACGGTGTTTAACCAGCATATCAATTTCACGAAAAGTGCCTTTGTCAAACAAAAGGTCAATTCTTTGACGGGCCGTTAATTTCTTTTTACTTTGCTGGACGGCAACTCTTGCCGATCCACCCATTTGCTTGACTTGCTCTCTTTTTCTCTTTAAAAATTCTATTTTTTCAGATACCGTCATTTTCTCCTGTTTTTTGGTCGCTTCAGTTTGAACTAATTCCAGTTTTTCCATGTACTTTTCTAATGAAAATTGTGTTTAGAACGAGACATCAAATTTCTTCAAAATGCTGTGTACTTCTGAAGAATTTTAATTATCCGGTGCAAACTTCGTAATTGTTATGGTAAGAAATTATGACATCTATCATGAAAACTGCTGATTTTATACCATGAGGAAAATTTTCAGGATTAAATTGGCATTTGCCGCATTATAGATAAGCTCCTTGTCATGGTTCGGGTATGTGGGCAATTGTAACATCAAAATAAACATTGAACAGTAGAATTGTCCGATTCGAGCTCGTGGCTATTTAGAATTCTATTCTAAACATTAATTAGCCTTGATTGAAATTCATGCAAATCTGTATTGAAATATAATAATTAATTACCTAAGTATAAGTCACATAATTGTAAAAGTTAGAATAGTTACAAAAAACATACAAAATATGTGTACTTAATAATAGATATTTTTAGGCATTAAAAACCAGTTGAGCAGACGATAACCACTTGATTAATTTAGCAGTAAATTCTGCTTCAAGCTTTTAACTTGTTTAAAGAGATTGTACAAATCTCACCAAAGGCGTTTTAAATAGAAAGCATGATATTTGTTAACCCAGCCATTTTTTTAATGTAGCATATACCTGAGGCTGGTGCAATAAATCTAAATGTGCACTTTCAAAAGTGACATAAGTATTTTCCTTTTTAAAGCACAACTGCTTAGCTGGATTATCATGTTGCCCCAGTGCACTTTTTACATCGACCAGGCCATCACCTGCTATGCGGGCGGATAAATTATCAGTCGATTTTCCAATAACGGCAGCTACGGCATAACATTCTACACCTTCTGGCAAAGGTATATGCATCCTATGGTCTCCTTTCCTGTCAAACCGGTCAAAGCCCGACCAGTCTTCATCCAGCAGGTTTCCATACCTCAAATCAGTGATACCCGCGCTTCTTAATTTGCCCAGGCGGGCAAAAGGTTTTGTATGATAAACAGAATCTAAGGTTGATCCAACAAAATTGCCAATTCGCTCTAAGGCTGCGCCATGATGGGGGGTGCCCAGAAAAACAATGCGTTTAAGGTGTTTTGTCCATGTTTTTTGCTGCCGGCAAGCGTAGTGGAATGCGCTGCGCGCCACTAAGCCACCCATGCTATGCGTTAAAATGTCTATTTCTTCAATGGGAACCGGCCAGTGCAATACGAGTTCTTCGAGCAATTCATTGAAATTTTTGCCATTTGAAGAAATATGCAGACCGCTATTGTAATGTAAAAAAACCGGTGTTTTATCTGATGCTGTAGCCAAGGCTAAACCGTGGTTGTGTTCTTTGCGGGTCCATTGAGTATCGTTCATACATGAGCCATGAACCATGATAAGAATTTTGCCATTGATATTGGGATATATTTCATCAAGCGCTTTATGGTGCAATGGTATGGCCTTTGAATTATACCTGAATTGCATTGTAATGGCAAGCGGATTGTCTTTTTCATGTAAATAATCGCCAATAACCCCATTTAATACAGATTTTAACGCCTCCAGTTGACCAGTGCTTTTTATTCCCCCAAGTAAAGGGGTTAAATGCCTTAATGCTTTGTCCAGTCCTCCGCCGATGAAATGTGTGCCCCATTTTATGCTTTTATAGGTAATATCTGCAATGGCGCTGATCAGACGCTGAATAGGAGTGGATGGCAAAAAAGGTGGGTGGATGGCCCTTTGGTGCATGACCTCTACCAAATCAACTATACCCAGTGTGGCATCTTTGATTAAATGATTAAGGCCTTGTAAATCAGTGCTTTTTTTGGCATTATGTAACATTTCATTTTCCCCTTTACGCATCTAAGTTAGATGTAAAAAACGGTTATAAAAATTTCATCAGGCGCTTTTATCTGATTTTCTCGTTTGCTTAGAAATTTACAGCAGAGATTAGCCTTTTAGCAGGTTTTCTGTCAATAGCAGGTAACAAAAAAGAGGATGCTTATACATCTATTGGAAATACCGGCTGAATTTCTGTAAATTCAAACTTAAAATGCTAACAGATGCTGAGAATAGTCCTTTTGACCTGTGTTAATTTATTTTTTTACCTGACGGTTATGGCAGAAATAGTTATAAAAGAATATCGCGGCTGGAAAAATTGCTTTGTGATTTCAAACGGTCATTGTGAAGTCATTATTTTGCCGGAAACGGGGGGCAGGGTTATGTCCTTTAGTTTGGCAGGGCAGAATATAATTTATGAAAATGCAGATTTTGATGGCAAGACCTATCAGGATTGGCAAAATGAAAGATTTGATCCTGATGGCGGCAGGTTTGATGTAGGCCCTGAACAAGCTATGGTCAAAAAACATGACCTGACCTGGATGGGGCCATGGGAAACGGAAATTATTGACGATTACACACTCAAAATCACCAGTCAACCCGATACATTGTTAGGTCTGCGCACCACCAGGATTTTCAGACTGGAGACAGGGAATAATGTGTTACATATTGACCAAAGCATAGAAAATATCAGTAATCAGGATATCAAAGCACATTTTTGGGGTCGCACATTGGTAAAACCCGATGGAAAGCTATACATGCCGCTGCGATTTTCGGGTTATTTTAAAAATGGATTTGCCCGGTTTTTATGGAATCCAAATCGTGTAGTGACGGCAAAGGAAAAGGATAAAAGAATTACTATCGCAGACGATATTCTGGAATTCCATGCCGTTGGCAAAGTGATCAAAGCCGGTGTCGATGCTTTTGAAGGCTGGATGGTTTATGTACATGAAGGACTGGTAATGGTAAAGGAGTTTGAAGTGTCGAAAGAGAAAGATTATAGCGCCAGCGATTATATGACCGGCATATTTTTCAGCAATGGTATCTTTGCTGAGATGGAACCGTGCAGCCCGACCTCTATACTGCCACCCGGAAAGGTTCAGTCATTTCGGGAGACCTGGAAGTTGTTTAAACATTCGAGGGATTTCAGTCGGCGTGATATTGCAAATTTGATTGAAAATGAAGGCTTATAATAAAAAACAAAAAAACCATATGGGATAATTATGCAGTACTGGAATATGCCAGGATAGAAGGCAGGGAGAAAGGCAGAGTGGAAGGCAGAGAGGAAGGTAGAGAGGAAGTCATGACAACAATGGTTATCAAGCTATTTAAAGCAGGTGTAAGTCTTGACAAGATTTCCGAAGCCTCAGAACTTTCGATTGATGAAATAAAAATAATACTAGACAAAAACACCTGACCATTTGCGTTGCCTTCCGGACAATTATTCCACGAGCTCCACAATTTCAGCTTTCATTGCAAATTAAATGTAAACCTTTTCCAGGATCAAAATAAGATGTAAATTTATAATAGGATTAAG
>JAFIEV010000067.1 GCA_020832305.1 Cyclobacteriaceae bacterium
TAATTTTTTCTCATTTGCCGGATTTGCTTTATGTAGCCCTTTTTTTGTAGTCCATATTCCTGGACTACCCTTTCAACACTCCGCTGGCTTATAGGGTGGCCGGATTGATTCATTTTCTGGGCGATCACCTCACAGCTTGCGGCCAGATCAAGAAAACGGTGCCTTATCACCTGCTTTGTAGCTTCAGGTGTTCTCTTGTAATTAGTTTTAGGGCCAGTGGGCGAATCTTTTAAAGACTGGCTGCCTTGGATGTTTAGTTTGTTTAACACCTGATAAAAATATTCTCTTGTGTAACCGTACTTGGCGCTCAATTCTTCAATAGTTCAATCTTCCCAACAAGACTATCATCATACTGCTTGTAATTGTTCGTTTTTACTTTTTCATCAGCCTTTCCTTCAAAAAGACCATAGTTTTCGTAATACCTCAAGGTGTGTATGGACAGGCCTGTCCGCTTTTGCAACCTTTCCTGTATGGAATGGCATCATTAGACTTGTTTTTGCAACGGTGGCATAAGGAGCGGGTTACCATCATACAATGGGAGCTTTTATACTGCTCTTGGCGTTGGGAGATTTACTCATAGGAATACTGACGGTTGCATTGGTGACAAGAGCTGCCAACAAATCAATTTTACTAATCTTAAAAAACAACTAACATTTTGAACAGACTAACAGACTTAAAATTTCTTTTTACTGCTATGGCGATTCTTGAATTTTTCTATTTCGCCGCGGCTATGCTTCCACCTTCACTAATTCCATTGGCCACAGGTTGGAATTGGATACCTTTTAGTGCTAGTATACATTTTTCTTTTCCTTTGGTCGACAGGTGGTCTAATAGAATTGATTTCTTCTAAAGTGCCTTGGACTCCCTACACAAACCTTGATTTTCCAAAATGGCTACTTCCGATTCATTGGGGTTCAGTAATAATTACCTCGACAGGTTTCTTACTTGGCTATTTTACCGGATGGAGCAAAACTCCTGAGTTTATGCTTGCAACATATAGTATGCTGTTCACAATCTGCGTCATTGAGACTTTTGGATTTATGAATAGTCCAACTAAGTATTTTGCTATGGTAGCAGAACTAGTGACATATACCGTAATATTAATCATATTATTTAAACACAAATATTTTGCTGACTACTTTGGCTGACCGACAACAGAAATGAAAATCAAAATAACCGATCCAAATGATTCAGAAAGAAGCCCGAACCGCTAACATTCATCTATACGCATGCAGAGGTTATGCGCTTTGTAAGACAGGAAAGTGACAAATATAAAGTTCAGGTCCAGGCAGGAAGTTCATTGGTTAAAAGACCTGCCTGCGTATAGCTGAAAACCGTTGGCCTATATTAGCCATTCCTGCGGTAAGTAGTGCTGGTCATCCTGCATATAATGTTTCTGAGTTTGTTTATGATCCATTACCAAAAGGGGCATAGACAGGGCTTCAGCGGATGTGGGATTTATGTTTACAGCCTATAACCTTACCTGATTGACAAAAAAGCGCTCACAGCGTATCTAAGAATGCTCATCCTCTGTTTTTATCTCTATATAACCCGTATGGAGGCCTTTTTAAGCCTCCAGGAAATCTCGAAAATTTTGTGACCTGTCGATAGAAATTTTTTAAAGCTGGTCGAATATGTGCTTAAAAGGCTTTAAATTTATGTCTTCCGGGCTGCAATGAAAGGAGACCCGGGGTTTTTAGACAGACTACGATTGTTAACAACTTAAAAACCAAATGAACAAGAAAGTGCAATAATGCATTTTATGATAAAGATTAAAATAAAAAATAGCCATTTCACATTTGAATTTGAAAACATCAAATTAAGGAAATACGGGTCACTTAAGTTATAGTAACCCCAACATACTTTTCATAATGAGCAAAGGTAAAATGGAGATTAGTGGAAAAAGTTATAATTTTGATGCTGAAGGAACTGAGAATGGTGATATGGCAGCGCAAAAGAATGCTATAGAATCTGTATTCAGGTTTGTATACGAAGCCGGAAAATGATTAAAAATCGAAATAAATTGCGTTTATATTGGCATGGCCTGTTTACCTTAGCTTCATTACTAATTTTGGCTGACTTTTTATTGCCAGGAAGGCTGGTGGTCGATGAAATTGTTGAAGTTAAAAAAGAGAGGCAACAATATTACAATGCTGCACGAAATTATCATTACTCATATAAGGCATTCACAAGTATTCACAGCTTTTCCATTACAGAAGATTTTGCCAAAAAGTTAAAGATTACTCAAAAAATGGAATTAGCAATTTCGCCTATATTCGAAGAAATTAACAGTTACAGATTGCCCAACTCAGAAAGGAGTGAAATATATTCATTACGGATTTTATCGGGTCTCATTATTCCTTTGGCACTAATTATTGTAACTGTATTGGCATTCAAGTATGAAAAGAAAATGAGTGTTTTAATTTTTGTAATTCAGGTTCTTGTAATAGCTGACCTTATATTTTTAATCAAATGATGAAAGGCCCTTACAAACACTATATAAATAAATATGGCACATGCTTTTTCTATTAAGCCTACTTTCTATCGGTTGGATTTGTTATTGCATGCCGTTAAGCAGAAAGAATACGAAAAGAATTATTAAAAAAGCGTACTTAGTAATATTTGGAACTGCTGTTAAAAATGTTCATCCTAATTATACTCTTAAGGCACTTTGGGACAGTGAAGAATTTAGAATAAATGTGAAGCTAAAGGTCGAAAAGATTTTCAAAAGAAATCCAGAAACTGAATTCTCATATGTTAATCAGTTTCAATCAGTTGATTGTATGCAAATTTTTACACAGATGCAGGTATCTTTGTCCACCAACTTATAGCCATTTCCGTTGTGGTGCATGCAAATATAACTCCACAGAAATTTTAAGAGTGATTAAATTAAAACTGTAATACAATAAAGACAATATGAAAATAACCTGCATCATATCAACATTTATTATCTTCTTTTCCTGTACAAGTAAGAAGAACGGTTCTGACAATAACCAAAGCTTAATGACTGAAAATAAGATTGTTGTAGAAGATTTTCAAGCAATTATTGACACTGCAAGCATAGAAGGAGCGGTTTTAATCTACGATTTAGAAGAAGATAAATACTATTCCAATGACTTTGTATGGACAAAAAAAGGGTATTTGCCTGCATCTACTTTCAAGATAACGAATTCAATTATAGCTCTTGAAACTGGAACAGTTGAAAATGAAAATACGCTCTTGAAATGGGACGGAGAGAAAAGAAGATTTAAGACCTGGGAACAAGATTTAATATTTCGGGACGCTTTTCATTATTCGTGTGTTCCTTGTTATCAGGAAATAGCAAAGAAAATTGGTGTAAAAAAAATGATAAAATACCTTGACACGCTTGAATATGGAAAAATGGATGTTGATTCGAGCAATATTAATATATTTTGGCTCGAAGGTGAATCTCGAATAACTCAATTTCAACAAATAGATTTTTTAAGAAGATTCTATCAATCTAAACTCCCAATTTCTCAACGGACCGAATCAATAATGAAAAAGATGTTAGTAATTGAAGAAAATGAAGTATACAAACTGAGTGGAAAAACAGGTTGGTCAATCAGGAATGGTAATAATAATGGTTGGTTTGTCGGATACATTGAAACGTCATCTAAAACATATTTCTTCGCTACAAATGTTGAGCCTAAACAACAATTTGATATGGATATGTTTCCTATGATACGGAAAAATATAACTCTTAAGGCATTTGAAACCCTGAAAATAATATGAGGATATTCTTAACTCAAATTTTGGTACTGACTTCTATTTTTTCCTATGGTCAAGAATTGACTACTATCAAAGTTTCAGTTCCAAATAAAACTGACGAAGTATTTATAGCAGGAAACCAAAAGAACCTTGGTGATTGGCAACCTGACATCGTCAAAATGAACATAATTTCCGACCATGAAAGAGAAATTTCTGTGAATTTAATATTTCCAGCCGAATTTAAATTTACTCGTGGAAGTTGGGGAAGTGAAGCAATTATAAACAAGCTTAATGAACAGCCGAATTTCACCTTAAACGAGAAACCAAATGAAGTTCAGCATTACAAAATACAAGGATGGGCTGATCGAATAGATAATTATTCAACTTTTAACACATTTTTAATTAAAAGCCTGTTTTCCAAGATATTAAATATTGATAGGAAAATTTACATTTCGCTACCTGAAAACTACTCTAACAACACTAAATATCCGGTAATATATATAAGTGACGCTCAAAACCTATCTAATTTTGAAATTGCTCAACAAACAATAAGACAACAATCAAATTTCAGGAATTTCCCAGAAACTATTTTAGTTGGAATTTATCAGTCCGATAGAAATGCAGATTTTGGCTTGAACAAAGAGACAATCTACAATGCTAAATTTCAAGACTTCATTTTTAAAGAGTTAATTCCACACATAAACAAAACATATTCAACAAGTGACTATAAAGCAATTATTGGACACTCAAATGGCTCAGAATACAACCACCATTTAATGTTCTCGAAAGACAACCCATTCAACGCATTTATAAACATTAGTGAAGAATTAAACGCGTTGTTTCCCTATATGGATCAAAGTTGGTTTTATAAAAGTCGTGACAAATACGAGAAATTCTTCAGAGAATATTCCGGAAAACCCATTACATTATTTATTGCAAGTGGCAAATACGATATTTGGCACAGACTAAAAGCCGGGAAAATTATTGATAGTCTTTATGAAACCAGTCTGAACATCAATATCAACTTTAAACATCAATTATATTCTGCCGAACACAACAGTCTTGTTGGAAAATCACTTTTAGATGCATTGATGTTTATATTCGATGATTATAAAAACTTTGATGCTTTTCAAATCGAATTGAATAAAACAAAAAATTATCAGCAAGCTAAAAATAACTTAATTGAGAAAACCAAAAAATATGGAGATTATGAAATGACTATAGAAGATGAAGACATTATTCAAACGATTGTGTTTAACACGAAATCCTTTGAAATATTCCAACAATGGAATGAAATTGAAAATCCGGAAAATCAACTATATTCAAACTTAATTTTAGGAGATATTTTAACTGACATTGATCCCGAAAAAGCTTCTGAATATTTTGAAAAAGCCATCGAAGAAAAAGACAAAGAAATATTTAAGTTTCTACCATCAATAATTTACAATGAAGTGCAAGATTTACATCGACCTAAAAAAGCGTTGGAAATACTTGATAAAATCCTTGCTATTGACCAATCAAAAAAATTATTAACAAGCTATTTTATTGCAAAAACAAGTATTGAAAATGACATTGAACTGACGCAAGGGAAAAGAGCATTAAAATATTGTAACGCTAATTTTATTGAAAATAGATTTTTTACAATAAATGACTTGCAAAAGCTGAATAAAAAATAGCTGAAATTATTGAGACCAAAATAGTTATAGGCGTCTGAATTTACATTACAGGTGCTTCCTTTTTCAGCATTAGCGTGCATTTTCTATAATTGAATAATCATTGCTGAGAAAAAATTTTATATTTGCCGCAAATAATGACGGAGAATAAATGATCTATATATCAATCTACAAACTGATTGGCCTGACCTTTATTGGCAGGATGAAAAGCTCTTACACTTACATCTATCAGGAGTAGATAATTCCGGACTATTTTCATCAGACAGGAATTTAGATGGATTTTTAACAAAATGTCTTTTTTATTAAACCCGGTGAACAAAGTACTGCTACATATCAACAGCATTTTTAAACTTACAGAGGAAGAGTTTTCAGTATTGGGTAATAAACTGGAACCTGCTGAGCTGGATGCAGGCGATTTTTTTCTGAAAGAAGGACAAATTGCAGATTTCATTGCATTTGTAGAGAAAGGAAGTTTGAGATTATATTATGACTCAGCTGAAAAAGAAAGCTGCAATGATTTTTTCTTCGAGAACTCTGTAGTTTGTTCATTATCCAGTTTTCTTTCGCGAACCCCTTCCATTGCAAACATAGTTGCCATTGAAAACAGTTTGCTTCTCAAAATATCATTCCAGGCAGTTGAAGAACTCAATAACTATTCACCGAAATTTAAACAACTTGCAAACTTCATACTAACTGAGCAGCTGAGCCGGTCAGAATCAAGGGAAGCATCACTGTTAAAGCTACAGCCATTTGAAAGGTTCAGGCAACTACTTGAAATTCATCCAAAACTGTTTAAAAGAATCCCTTTGCACTACATTGCCAGTTATTTAAACATTTCCCCCGAAACACTCAGCCGTTATCGAAGTAAGATCAATGAAGAACGTTCTTGATTTGAATCAAGTGACTCTTTGTTTTTTGTCCTCAACTTTGTTTTCACAAAAACAGAATATCGTTGATTTTGATTTTTCATCTCAAGGCGCCAATGAAAAAGCAAAGTGAACTTTCTGGATGGTTTAATTTTAAAAATTTAAAAAAATGAAAACAGAGAATAAAAAAGAACAATTAATGGTTCTTACAGACTTAATTACTGTTATAACTGATTCAAGGGATAGCAATGGAAAATATGCCATTTTTGAAGAAAGGGTACCGCCCCTGGGTGGGCCACCACCACATACCCATCCTGATGAGGAGATTTTTTATGTTGTGGAGGGTGAGTTTGAGTTTATTCTAAACGAAATTACCAATTCATTCAAAGCATTGCCGGGCAGTGTGGTTCATGTGCCTTCAAATGCATTGCATACATTTAAGAATGTAGGTAATACACAAGGACTGATGGTGGTATTGCTCTCGCCCGGTAACCTGTTAAATTATTTCAGAGAAATCGGGACAGTAATAAATGAAAGTGAGGAAATTCCTGACCTTAACGAGGTTCCTTTAATGGAAAAACTTGATATTGGAACTGCTTTTAAGTATGCTCCAAAGTATGATATTAAATTTGTGTTACCTGAGTTTATACACGAATAAAATTAAAATTTATTTGGAATAAGACCATGATTGTTGTTGACCTTATCAGAAATGCATCCGGTGATATATATGCAAAATTGATATATGAACCGAAAAAAAATTACTTGCTGATGAAATGGATTGGCCCATGCACTCAGGAAGAAGTTAAAACAGGTTCACTCAGGATGTTGGAATGGCAGAAAAAAGAAGGAGTAAGAAACCAATGCAGGTTTCATGTTCACGACACCAAAGAAATTGAAGGTGCGTGGGCAGGCCTGGTTGATTGGATCAGCAATTACTTCTTCCCCGAAAATTACAAGTATGGATTGATGTTCAATATTAGTATTCTGTCACCAGACATTTTTTCAAAACTTAGTTCCCTGGAATTGCAAAAAAGAAATAATAAGGTCACAACAATCCTGGTTGAAACCATCTCACAGGCTGAATCATGGATTTTAGAAAAAGGTAATAAAGGCTAAGAAAATGCCAACGTGAGTAAAAATGAAAGTAAAAAATTAATCATTCAGCAACTAAAGAATTAAAGTCACACAAAGGATTTCACGTTAAACACAAACATGAGTTAAAGGATTCGTTGAATTGTAGCCCACAATTTGATAGACATACATTAAATTGCGTTAGCAAAATATTTCAGAAGTTACCATTTCTGTTTCTGACAATGGAAATGGAATAGCACCCGAAGTTTTATCAAAACTTTTTGATACTACAAAATTGTATTCATCGCAAGGAACAGCCAAGGAAAAAGGAACAGGCTTTGGTTTATTGCTTTGCAAAAAATTTGTAGAGAAACACGGTGGCAAAATCAGTGTTGAAAGTGAGTTTGGCAAAGGAAGTGATTTTATATTTACTTTGCCATTTAATACTGAACCATCAGTCGCAGTCTGAAAATTAAAAAGGCCGGTAGCTAAGGGGTATAGCATATAATCGGACGACCTGGCAAACTTCATCTACTGCGGTGAGTAGAAAAACTTAATAAACCATATAAAACCACAAAAAAATCAATAGGCAAAATAATGAATAAAAATTAATGCTATTCTGATTATTACTACAGTATTTCAAACATCAAAAAAAAATTTTCAATAAGATGAAAATAACGGCATTGACTTCTTTTTGTGTTGATTTTTTTTCTGAGCAGGATAAAATTTTCGTTGGTGGAAATTCATTAAACTTTGCAACGCAATGCAAACTTTCGGGTATTGAACAGGTATATGTAATTGGCGCTGTTGGAAATGATAGATTTGGAAAGCTTATTGAAGCTCATTTTGATAAATTGAAAATAAATCGCTCACATTTATATAGAGTAGGTGCATCAACGGCATCAAACAAGATTTTTATTAATGAAGCCGGAGACAGGTATTTTAAAGCTGATAGCTGGAATGGAGGTGCTTTTGACATATTCCGGCTTTCTGAAAAGGACTGGCAGCAAATCAGAGATAGCACCATAGTGGCAATGCCTGCCGGAGACCCAAACTTGAAGGAGCTACTAAAAAAAAGACACAAAAACCAATTAGTTATAATTGACTTTCTTGATTATTTTGGGTTGGATTATATTAATCAATTTATTGAGGATATTGATATAGTTTTTTTGAGCGGCAAAAAGGAAATGCTTGATGATTTGCAAAAGCTCTCTATGCAAACAGGAAAAATGATAGTTGCAACATTAGGTGCCAGGGGAAGTATGGCTTTCATTGACAGTAAAATACATTATTGCAAAGCTGTTGAAGTTGATGCCATTGTTGATACAACAGGTTGTGGTGACGCATTTCAGGCAGCCTTTTGTATAGAATGGATTCAATCGAAAGACATTGATAAATCTCTGGAAGCGGGTTCCATAGAAGCAAGTAAAGTTTTAAAATTTTTCGGAGGGGTTGAATAAGCTAAAAAATTTTCAAAAAAATTTAAGGTCTCCCAATGGAATTTCTTGCCGATGTGTTTAAGGGTGACGATGCAAATGAGCCTGGAAGAGTATATCTAACACCAGAATGCACAAAAGGAATGTTTTTTAAAAAAAAAGCTCCTGCAGTGAAAACGACACGACTAAAATAATCATTAGACACACAGGGCAATGCCCCGAACGCTTTCGGGGTTAGTCGTCAAAGGTTCCACCCCGAAAAATCGGGGCCGGTTCTCACCGCTGAAAAGAAAAATAAACAAATGAAGGGAAAAGTGTAGTGACTAAAATTGCACCTTTTTTAATGGTGTTTGCAAGACCAATGCTGGCACTTTTTGTTCAGGGACTTGATGGTATTACTGCTAATTGCCCTATACCAACCATCCTATAATATAACTGCCTGGTGGACAGTTTATGGAACCTTCATTGATGTTGCCTGTATAGCTTTATTGATATTCTTCCTTAAAAAAGAGGGTAAAAACTTGTTTTCTCTGCTCTCTTTTAACAAAAAAAAGATTTTTTCAGATTTACTAATTGGGATCGGATTATTCGTGTTTGTTTTTCCTTTGGCCATGGCAATTGGGAGTGTTGCATCCAGCATTTTGGTATATGGAAGTTTACAGCCAAATTTACCAGATGGAGCTTATATCAGGGAATTGCCTTTATGGGCGGTTTTGTATAGTCGTCTTGTTTGGTGGTTAATTTGGGCATTTACTGAAGAATTAACCTATTAGGGATATGCTTTGCCTAGAATTCTTGCGATAAGCCGGCGAAAATGGGTTGCTGTGCTGACGGTTGGCTTTGGCTGGGCATTGCAGCATAGCTTTTTACCGTATATAAGTGTATCTCACTCAGTTTGGATGTTGTTCACTTTTTTCCCTCTTACTATTATAATGCAGTTATTGTATTTAAAAATTAAGAGATTATTCCCTCTTATTATTGCACATTGGGCAATGGATTTGGTATCTGTAATATTTCTGGTGACAAGTGAATGAGGTAGTATACAGTCCTGGTAAAAAAGTGGGCCATGGGGTTAATTGCACTTGCTCCTCTGCACATAGCTTTGTGCCAGGTTGACAATCTGGTGACCAAAGTGCGCTTCCTCTGCAAGCGCCAAACCTTAGGCTGTCTATACTACACACCTGAATAAAGCTTTATCTCTCTACTTAACCCATATCTTTAGGTTTTTAGAAATTGTTTCACCTTGTACAGTAAGAAATTTACACAAGCCTTTTTGCCGCTGACCGGCCATTCAGCGGCAGAATAGGTACATTCAGAATTCAGCTCGTCTCCTACCCTCCTGGAAAATCCTTTTGATGCAGACACTGAAGTGAAAAACGTCGACTGCTGAAAAAGCACGCATCTATTATGTAAATTCAGAATATTCAGATAAAATAAATCAACAAGACAAGTGATTTTAGACGCAACCAAAATAAAGAAAGAACACTATACCCAATACTTAGTGATTATATTGGAAACTTCAACAATAATTAGATAAGTAGCGCATGTTTATTGATTGGAAATGCAACTAAAAGTACCAAAAAAATTTCCTAAAAAGTGTCATTTTTCGTCTTTTATCCGTATTAAGAAATAATGGAAACAGGTTTTTGACAACCTTTTTTTATTTTTATTATTCACTTTTTTACGATTATGTTAATCGATGGGATCTTACATTTTTGCAGGTATTACAATAGAGCTTATAACCTAAAGGAAAGTTAATATGGACGATTTTTTTATCATTGTTATTGTTTTCCTCCTGCTCAATATAGCCCTTGGTTTGGTTCGTTTGTTGCGTGGGCCAACCGTTGCTGACCGCTTGCTAAGCACGCAATTGTTTGGTACTGCCGGAATGGCCATTTTAATGGTGCTGGCCGGTTATATGGAGGACCTTACGCTATTAAATGTGGTAATCACCTTTAATGTATTATCAATTTTATTGGTAATATGTCTGGTTCAGGTCTGGAAAAAAAAGAAAGGAGATACCCCATGATGATAATAGAGGCAATAACTGTAATACTGTTGGTAGTGGGGTGTTTCTTTTTTCTCGCGGGAACCCTGGGTCTCCTTCGTTTTCCGGATTTATTCACCCGCCTGCATGCTTTAACCAACGCCGACAATTTGGGACTGGGCTTTATTGCTGCAGGCATGGCCCTGCATTTTGGATCCCCCTGGACAGCAATCAAGATTTTTTTAATCTGGCTATTAACGCTACTTTCCAGTGCTACATCCAGCTATTTGATTGCCCGCTTCCGGCGAGAAGAGAACAACCCTAAGAATGGTAAAGAAGGATAATGAGTGTTGTAATCGACATATTAATGGCCATACTTTTAATATATCTGGCTTTGAGGTGCATGCTTGCTCCCGAACTTAGCAAGACTATATTTACTTTCTTTGCGTTTGGATTAACGCTGGCACTGGCCTGGATTCGATTGGAGGCTGTGGATGTTGCCATTGCAGAGGCGGCGATCGCATCTGGTTTTATGGGGGTTTTGTTACTTGATTCATTGCGTGACTTTTCCTACGCATTATCAAAAAATCCAAAAAATCTTGAATTGCCTGAAAATTTCACTATTAAGGAATCCAATAAATCACTCTTGCTGCCCAGACTGGCCCTTGGTATTGGATTTGTGATTTTTCTGCTCATTTCCATGGAAGCGACCTGGAAGACGCCAGAGGGTGGTGGACTGACCGCTGTCAGCGAGGAGCTGCTGCCACAATCAGGGGTCGAACACCCTGTTACGGCCGTTTTATTGAATTTCCGCGCTTATGATACCTGGTTGGAAATCGGAGTTATTCTCATGGGCCTTTTGGCCATTTTTGCGGCAGGAGGCGTGAAGAATTACCGTAAGCCCTCCATGACTGCAGTAGATCCTTTACTTCGTCAGGTGATTTTGTTTTTTATTCCCGTACTTTTCTTATTTGGCGCTTTTCTATTATATTTTGGGAAAACCGGTCCCGGGGGCGCTTTTCAGGCTGCGGTTTTATGGGGCTCAATTGGAATTTTATTTCATCTGGGAGGCTGGCCAATCTTTGCGATGATACCACGCAAGTTGCGTCAATTTCTCCTGACGATGGGCCTTGGATCTTTCCTTATATTGGGCTTTCTTTTAATGGCTGCAGGTGGTGCCATGTTTGAGTACCCGCCTGCATATGCTGGAATATTGATTTTGATCGCGGAAACACTGGCAGCCATAAGTATTGCCGTAGCCCTGACAGCTATATATGTGTATTTAACCAAATAATTGAGTAATCAAATGCAATTGATTTGACCAAAGGAACAAAAAGTATGGAAACGCATCAAATATACAGTTTAACCTCCGTAGTACTCTTTGCAATTGGCATTGGCGGTGTAATAATGGCGAAGCATTTTTTAAAAAAGATCATTGCTACAATTATCATGGGAGGCGGGGTCTTTCTTTGTTTCGTAAGTTTTGCACAACGTGATGCCCTTACTTTTGCAGATCCGGTTCCCCACGCTCTGGTAATCACCGGCATCGTAGTAGCCGTTACCTCTGCGGCTTTTGCTCTTTCTCTGGCCCGTCGTATTCACCAACTCACTGGTGAGAAAACCTTTCCTGACGAAAAATGACAGATCTGCCAACATCATCATATCCGGCGCTTTTGGTAGGTTTGCCAGTGTTGATGGCAACCATCAGCCTCTTTTTTAAGAGCAGAGGTAATGCTGTGGCAGGGCTGATTGGATGTTTACTCACCGGAGGTTTGGGGATCGTATCTTTTGCTGAAGTGACGCAGCGGGGAACCCTTATCCATATACTGGGTGGCTGGAAACCTCCTTTGGGCATTTTACTTAGAATGGATTCTCTGGCGGCACTATTTATCGGAATTACCGCGGTAGTTGGGATTTTGATCAGCCTATATGCCTGGTGGTATTTTAGCAGCAGGAAAGTTTCTGACGGAAAATTCACCCTATTCTGGTCTTTGTGGCTTTTTCTTTGGGCGGGATTGAATGGCCTCTTTCTTTCCAACGACCTGTTTAATTTATATGTTACCATAGAAGTCATCACTATCACCGCGGTAGCCCTGGCTGTACTGTCTGGGAGAACAGTCGCTCTTTTCGCCGGATTAAGGTATCTTCTGGCCGCGATTACCGGCTCTATGGCCTATCTTTTAGGTGTAGCTCTACTTTACGGAAGTACCGGCACACTGGATCTTGGACTTATGGGCCAGGCTTTAGAACCAGGAGCAACTGCCACTTTTTCCCTGATCATAATTACACTCGGTTTAATGATCAAAAAGGCCGCCTTTCCTTTTCACTTCTGGCTTCCCCCGGCCCACTCCTCTGCCCTGGCTCCGGTGAGTGCGATACTTTCGGCTCTAGTGGTTAAAGGTGCCTTTTACATAATGCTCCGCCTTTGGACTGAAGTATTTGGCGTTTCCCTTTCCTATGCCGCGGGACAGCTTATTGGCTTTACCGGTGCAGTGGCTGTTATTTGGGGCGCCTGGCAAGCGCTTTTACAGACAAACCTTAAGATGCTTGTGGCTTATTCCAGCATTTCACAAATGGGCTATTTGCTAATGGCTTTCCCATTGTTAATTCTGGCTCCCGGAGTAGCCTCGGGTTCCGCCGATTGGCTTGCGCCGGCCTGGACGGGCATGGCCTATCAGGTAATGGCTCATGCTTTTGCTAAATCCTCACTTTTTCTATCTGCTGGTATTATCGTATTTGCGCTGGGTCACGACCGCATAGAGTCCCTTAGAGACCTGGTGGCATGGAAGCCAATGACGGCCATGGCCATCGGCATTGCAGGAGTCAGCTTAATCGGACTTCCGCCGAGTGGAGGTTTTATGGCGAAATGGATGCTATTAAAGGGGATTTTCCTCAGTGGTCAATGGTGGTGGGCGCCGGCGGTACTGCTAGGCAGTTTGCTGACAGCGGGCTATGTCTTTATGCTTCTGCGTCTGGCTTTCGCCCCTGCCCGTGAAAAGATAGCCTTCAGGCCCGTCCCTCATATTCTGCAGGTCTGTGCTCTATTGTTGGCTTTAGGCTCCTTCCTGATCGTTTTACCCTCAGAAAATCTGATCCAGTTTCTTGGAGGCACTGAATCTTTTGGCACTGGTATTGAATCGATAATGGAAGGAGGTGTTCATGGAAATGAATAGTCTTTTGCTGATTTTAATACTTTTCAGTTCCCTTGTTCCCGGCATTTTAATTTTATTACTGCACGAGCGACAGGTTTTCATGCGCAGTTTTTTAAATCTTTTGGGAGCCGTTGTAAAAGTTGGCCTGGTGGCCTGGGTCTTTGCCGGCTACTATAGCGGTGAGGAATATGTATTTATCTTCGGCCTTGCGCCGGACCTGACCTTTGCTTTGCAAGTAGATCATCTGGGACTTCTTTTTGCTGCCCTGTCAGCCGTCCTTTGGCTGGTTACCACGATTTACGCTATAGGATATCTGGAAGGGGGTAAGCATCTAAGACGTTTTTTTGCTTTTTTCAGCCTCTGTGTAACTGCCAGTACCGGCATTGCGCTGTCGGGAAATGTGGTTACTTTTTTCGTTTTCTATGAATTCCTCACGCTATCTACCTATCCGCTGGTGGTTCACCGGGGGGACGATATTGCTGTGGAAGCCGGAAGGACCTACCTTTGGTATACTATAGGTGGAGGTACGGTGTTGTTTCTGGGCGTAGTCGGTTTATTTGTGGTTGCTGGCCCGGTCTATTTTGGCCAGACTGAAATTATCGCAAACCTGGTTGCCGAAAATGAGCTGCAATTGACCATTCTTTTTTTCATTATGTTGACGGGTCTGGCGGTAAAAGCGGCAATTTTTCCATTTCACGGGTGGTTACCTATCGCTATGGTGGCCCCAGCACCTGTGAGCGCACTTTTACATGCCGTAGCCGTTGTCAAAGCCGGTGCCTTTGGGATTGTAAGACTGGTCTACGATGTCTATGGCATCGATACATCGGAACAAATGAACCTGCTTACCCCGCTGGCTGTTTTTGCCGCCTTTACCATTATCTATGGTTCACTCAAGGCCTTATTTCAGGATGATTTTAAAAAAGTGCTGGCCTACTCCACCATAAGTCAGCTTTCCTATATTGCCCTTGGGGTGGCCATTACAGGTGTTCTCAGTACTACCGGAGCGGTAGTTCATCTTGTGCATCAAGGCATCATGAAGATTACCATGTTTTTTGCTGCAGGAAATGTTGCCGAAACCTATGGTTACAAAAAAATCAGTCAGCTCAACGGGATCGGGCGACGCATGCCCCTCACTATGGGGGCTTTCACCATTGCTGCTTTCGGAATGATTGGCCTGCCTCCGATTGCCGGCTTTGTAAGCAAATGGTATCTTGGCCTTGGTGCCATTGAAGCCGAAAGCTATTGGGTAGTTTTGGTTCTGCTTGCGAGCAGCGCCATGAACGCGGCTTATTTTCTGCCCATCGTTTACCGGGCGTGGTTTTGTGAAGAAGGGCATGAGATGGTTCATCGCCGGCGGCCAGGTCGATTTGAGACCCCTGCTTTATTGTTAATTCCCGTGGTGCTTACGGGACTTTTCTCCCTTGCCGCCGGAGTATTTGCTGCCTCAGCCAACAGTCCACTTTCTATTGCCCGTGAAATAGCCGAACGACTTTACCTTTACCTGCCATGATCTGGATACTAGTCATATTTTTGCCTCTGATGGCTGCCCTATTCACTGCTTTCAACCCCGCTGGAAAGCGAAGGTCAGGACTTATTTTTATTATCGCCTCCCTACCCGCCATTTGGCTTGGACTGGCAGATGGAACAGGGGTCACCATAGATTGGTTAATTTTAGGGACGCACTTTTCACTTGATCCAACGAGAAGAATTATCCTGTTGCTGACCGGTATCCTATGGGCCACATCCGGTCTTTTCGCCGGGTCTTATTTAAAGGACGACGCCAGGCAGGGTGAGTTCTCATTTTACTATGGCGCTGCTATGTCGGGGAATTTCGGACTTCTTATTTCGGCAGATGCAGCTTCCTTTTACACCTTCTTTGCCTTGATGACTTTTGCCTCTTATGGCCTGGTCATCCACAGTGGTACTCCATCTGCCCGTAAGGCGGCCAGGGTTTATCTGGTAATGGCGATTATTGGCGAGTTGTTTATTATCAGCGCATTATTTCTCGCTGTGCAAAGTGCCGGCAGTATGCTCCTTGCCGACATCCCCCCTGCTCTGGCTGAAGCCCCCAATGGATCGTTTATCTTCCTGCTCGGCTTGATTGGTTTTGGAGTCAAGGTCGGGGCTATCCCATTATATTTCTGGCTTCCCCTGGCGCATCCGGCAGCTCCCGCTCCAGCCAGTGCTGTACTTAGCGGCGCCATGATTAAAGCCGGATTGGTTGGCTGGATGCACTTTGCTCCAATAGGCTTGGTGGAATGGCATTCCATCAGCCTGATGATGGTGGGCCTGGGATTTGCGGCGGCGTTGGGTGCGGTAATTATCGGTCTGGCTCAGGTTGATCCGAAAACCAATCTTGCGTATTCAAGCATTAGTCAAATGGGGCTTATGACCGCTTTTCTTGGTGTTGGACTAAATGGCGGCATCCCTGCTGAGCTCCTTCTTCCGGCAATTGCCCTGTATGCATTTAACCATGGCACAGCCAAGGCTCTTTTATTTCTGGGTACGGCGCTGCCGGCAAAGGTCGGTGGTGCCTGGCGAATACTTATGTGGGCCGGGTTGGGGTTAGGTGTTTTAGCCATAGCCGGGGGGCCACTAACCGGTGGGCTTTGGACGAAGTACATGCTTAAAACCTTCCTTGGCAAAACAAACCTGCCTGGTGCTCAGTTTTTTTTGCTTTTGCTATCCTTTTCGGCCATAGGAACGGCTTTATTACTGAGCCGTTTCTTACATCTTTTGTACCGGATTGAAGCGCCTGTTGTAAATAAGGTGCCAGCCTTTTTCCTGCCCTGGATTCTTCTCCTGATCGCTGGAGGTTGGTGGACGATGTCACCTGCCCTTTTATCTGCAGAATTAATGAGCCACGTATTAGGAGAAAAGGGCATAATAACCTTTTTCTGGCATCCCTTAACGAATTGGAGTGCACTTTGGCCAATTTTAATCACAGCCGGGTCGCTTGTAATGGCTTTTTTGCTCAAGTTAGCTTTTGTCAACAGGTGGCCAGGCGAAAAGCCCCTTGTGCCACCGGGCGATTTTCTTTACATAATTCTGCTGGCTGGATATATGGTTGTGAAATTTCTTCAGAAAGGAATTTCACTGCTGCAATCCTTCATGCAATCGCGACACAGTGCTGAGAAAATTTTTTATGGCATACTAGATGATAAAAGAACTTTACAAATAAGTACTTCTGCAGAAGCCTTACTCAGGCGATGGGAGATTGTCGGTATCGGCTTTTTTATCTTTTTTCTGACCTTGTTCTTCTTTCTCCGATAAATAATACGAAGATGAAAACTGGCATTAAGCATGTACACGTTAGCCTCCTATTTTATAGCTTTTTTTGGCGATTGGCATTATTCACCGCAGGTTGGGTGATTTTGTTGGGCGGGAAAATACCCGGCGACCTATGGATGGTAACCCTCTTTTTAATCGCTACCACCCTGATTAGTATATACAGCGTGCGCCCTGGTCAATGGTTGTTTCGACCCCTGCCTGTTCTCCGGTTTTTTTTCTATTTTCTCCTAATGGCCTTACGCGGTGGCTGGGATGTAGCACGTAGAGTCTTTTTGCGAATTGTTCCGACGGATCCTGATTTTGTTACCATTAAACATAAACGTGATCCGCTAAAAACACTGATTCTTGCCTGGGTAATAAGCCTGCTGCCAGGTACGGCCAGCTGTGTCATCAAGAAAAAAACCATTGTGGTTCATGTGCTCGACAAAAACCTGCCTTTTAAAAAAGAAATCAAGGAACTACAAACCCGAATCGATGCAATGTTTGTTAATAATAACTTTTAAACTTTTTAAAAATCATTGTGATCAAAACAAAAAAGTACGCAAAAATGCAGGTATTAAGGCCAGAAAAGGTGATCTAAAAAGCTACAGGTTAATATAAGGGTATTTTTCGGTAAAGTAACAATTATAATCTTGATTGCTAAATGGTGAGAATTAACCTTCATCCCATATAATGCCAACTGAGAAAAAAATGGAAGGGCAGTCATAAAGGAAATCTTTATAATCAAAATGACATTAACTAAACTATACCTCATACTTAAAACAAATTTACCTGTTGTATTAATGGGAGATCAGTAGATCTGACTTTTTTTATAGAATTTCCCCGGAATTAAAATGTGTCGAAGCTGATCATCCTTTATGGTTATGTAGATTGAAGCTAAAACGCACGCTGAAACCTTCCATTCGCTTACAAACACAAGAAGAAGCAAATCAATCAATTTATTCACTTTTATTCAAACCAACTCTATAATTTACTGAAAACCATTTTTACAAAATATACTTTTTGGCAATTTAATGACTAAATTGTGAATAAAATCCAGTTAATTTTAATAAAATGCTGATATCTATACATATACATATACGTCACTTGCGAAAAAAGTAAAAAATGAATAATAAACCCGACTACAGCAGCTTCTTTTACTTCAATCCTTTGCCTTCATGGGTTTATGATCTGAAGACTTTTCAAATCCTTGATGTCAATCAGGCTGCTTTAGCACATTACGGGTACAATAAAACAGAATTTTTAAATCTCACAATCAAAGACATTCGCCCCAGCGAGGAAATCCCCAAATTGATTTCAGCACATACAGACATAGATAAACGGGAGGGCAACATTTTCTTCGGAGTCTTCACCCATCAAAAAAAGACTGGTGAACTTATCCGCATGGAAATCAACGGCCACAAAGTGGATTTCCTCGACAAAAAATGTATAATGGTGGTCTGTCAGGATGTTACTCAGGAGGAAGAACAGTTCAGGCAACTAAAAGAATCAGAAGAAGCTTTACGCCAGAGTGAAGCCAGATTCAGGACCATTTTTGAGATTGCTTCTCTGGGTATTGCACAGGTTAACCCCGCTAATGGTCAAATACTACTGGTCAATTCTTTTTATGAGTCCATTACGGGATATAAGGTTGATGAACTCCTCAAAATGACTTTTGTGGAACTCACTCACCCCGATGACAGGGCAAAAGATTGGGAAGTATTCAGCAAAGCAGTTAGGGGTGAAGAAGATTATAGAAATGAAAAACGCTACATAAAAAAAGACGGTACAATTGTTTGGGTTCGTCTTCATTTAGCATTTATTCGTGACGAGAAGGGCGCTCCAACACGTACTGTGGCCATTTGCGAAGATATTACAGAGCGTAAAGAAGCCGAACAGCGCCTTCAAAATCTGTCTGACAATATCCCAGGGGTTGTATTTCAATACCTGCTGTTACCTGATGGATTAGATGCCTTGCGATCTGTCAGCAAAGGTGCTATGAAGATTTGGGGTTACAGCCCGGAAGAAGTCACCAATGATATCCACCTGGTATGGAATCAGACCAAAGCTGGCGGTGATTTTGAGGTCGTAAAGTTGAGTATACAAGAAGCTATAAAAACAAAAACAAAATGGGCGGCACAATACAGAAGTGTATTGCCAAATGGCGATGTTCAGGTGCATCTAGGAAGTGGTACACCCAACTTTTTGCCAGACGGTACAATTTTATTCAACTCAATAGTTTTAGATATTACCCAAGATGCCAAAAATAAAGAGCTTCTGGCTCAGGCAAGTCAATTAGCCCGAATAGGTAGTTGGGAGCTGGACATGGTAAATGAGGAAAACGATGACATGTATTGGTCACCTATGACCAGGGATATTTTAGAAGTGGATGAAGGCTACAACCCATCCCTTACCGGAGGCTTAGAGTTTTATGTTGAAGACAGCAAACAGCGCATAAAAAAGGCTGTTGAAGAATTAATCAAGGCAGGAAGAGAGTTTGATGAGGAATTACTGCTGATTACGGGCAAAGGAAGAGAAAAATGGGTACGAACCATAGGTAAAAGCGAGCGAGTCAATGGCAAATGTTTGAAAATATATGGGAGCTTTCAGGACATTCATACTTCTAAATCGCTTGAAAATCAGATCAGGGTAATATTGGAAAGCATTGGTGATGCTTTTATTGCACTGGATAGAAACTGGATTGTCACCTATTGGAATAAAGAGGCTGAAAACTTAGTGGGTCACAAAAGAGAGGATATCATAGGTAAAAACATTTGGGATTTATATCCTGACGCAATGGATTTAGAGTTTGGCCGCCAATATCGCAAGGCCATGGAAACAGGAGAAACCGTTCATTTTGAGGATTTTTACAAAAATCCTTCAGGGCTCGAATTATGGCTAGAGATGACGGCATATCCCTCCAAAGATGGTTTATCTATATATTTTAAAGACATAACAGAGAGAAAACAAGCAGATATTCGACTGTTGCAGGCCAATGAACGTTTTGAAAAAGTAACCGAAGCAACCAATGATGCAATCTGGGATTACGATGTAGTGAACAATCATCTTTTTTGGGGAAATGGCTTTTATACATTGTTTGGATATAATGCAGAAGAGACAAAGCCATCGTTCAAATTATTGGAATCGCTCATTCATGAAGATGACAGAGAACGCATTATAAGCCAGGCGCAACGGTTTATGACTGACCCGGCACTGAAAGACTGGTATGAAGAATACCGTTTCCTGAAGGCCGATAATTCTTTTGCATTTGTAATTGACCGTGCTACATTTTTACGAAACAACGAAGGAAAAGTAGTGCGGGTAATTGGTGCAATGAACGACATTACAGAGCGGAAGAATTTTGAGTATCAGCTGCTTGAACTAAATGCATCGTTGAAAAAGTATGCCCGTGAACTGGAAATTTCTAATGAAGAACTTGAGCAGTTTGCCTTTATAACCTCCCATGACCTTCAGGAACCACTGCGGATGATCACCAGTTTTATGGATCAGCTTAGAAGAAAATATGGAGATAAACTGGATGAAAAAGCAAATCAATATATACACTTCGCTATTGATGGGGCAAAGCGAATGAAGTCAATCATCCTTGATCTCCTGGAGTATTCAAAAGCTGGCAAATTTACAGATAAACCTGAAAAGATAGATCTGTATGACTTATTGGAAAATTATCAACTTTTAAGAAGAAAGATAATCATTGAAAAATCTGTAGAGATAAGCTTTGATAGATTACCGGTAGTAGAATCTCACAAAGCACCCCTAACCCAGACAATACACTGTTTGCTCGATAATGCTATTCATTATTCCAGAGAAGGACAAGCTCCTAAAATTAACATTTCTGTTTTTGACCGTGAAGGGTTTTGGGAAATTGAAATTGCAGATAATGGAATAGGAATAGACCCGCAGTTTCATGAAAAGATTTTTATTATTTTTCAAAGATTGCACAACAGAGATAAATATGATGGTACTGGGATAGGATTATCCATTGCAAAAAAACATGTAGAATCCTGGGGAGGTAAAATTTGGCTTGAATCTAAGCCTGGAGTAGGGTCAACTTTTCATTTTACAATACCTAAACAACAGAATGATGTCATAATGATCACGAAAACATCAAACGTGTTATATTGATAAATTTATTCCGATGATAGCAGTTATAAGTAAATTTGAAATACAAAATGGGTTTGAAAAGCAGGTGAAGGAAGCATTTAAAAACCGTCCGGGACTTGTTGAAAAGGCCAAAGGATTTTTAAAATTGGATGTATTGAGTCCTTTAGACAACCCTGCTGAACTACATCTGATTACCTATTGGGAAAGTGATGAAGATTTTGAATACTGGCATCGGCACCATCTAAAGGAGTCTCATCAACATATTCCCAAAGGACTAAAACTGGTTCCCAAAAGTTGGAAGCTGACAAAATACGAACATATAAGCAGTTAATCATGACCACACTCGATGCACATGAGATTATTAATAAGTCTGATGAGCTTGCAAAATACATCACTAAATTACACTTTGAGCAGCATCCTGAACTTATGCAACGCTATGGAGCAGCCGGCAAAGTTCGGTGCTATGAAGATGCTGTATTTCACCTCAATTTCCTGGCAGAATCATTAACAATGAATTTGCCAGATATGTACGCCAACTATATTCTATGGGCGGCAGCCATGTTGCAAGCCAGGAATATCCCCGAGAACGACCTTCAGGACAATCTGAATTTTGTTCAACATGCCATTCATGAAATCATGGGTAGTGAGTTATCTGCTGTGACCAAAGATTACATCGCCATTGCCAAGGCAAAACTGAAGGATAACAAAATAGAAAACTCATCCTATATCACTGATTCCAATCCATTGAAGAAAGAATTGATTGCTTATCTGGATTATTTGTTACAAGGAAAAAGACGCGAAGCAACACTTTTGATAAATGAATTAATTCAACAAGGAGTTTCGGTTAAAGACATTTATGAGTTTATCTTTCAGATTTCACAGTATGAAGTTGGTCGTTTATGGCAATGCAATAAAATTACTGTGGCCCATGAGCATTATTGCACAGCTGCCACGCAACAAATTATGTCGGGTTTATACCCCCATATATTTTCCACAAAACGAAAGGGCAAAACTTTAGTAGCCTGTTCTATTTCCGGAGAATTGCATGAATTGGGCATACGAATGGTAAGCGATTTTTTTGAAATGGATGGATGGGATACCTATTACCTTGGCGCCAATATGCCAGATAATCAATTACAAGAATCCTTAAAAGAATACAAGGCCGATGTACTCGCGCTGTCGGTGACCCTTTCTACACATGTTAGCAAAGCAGCTGCCTTAATAAAAAAGATTCGGGAACGTTCAGATTTTACCGGGCTAAAAATCATGGTTGGCGGTTATCCATTTATTACAAACCCAGAACTCTGGAAAAGAGTAGCAGCAGATGCTTTTGCCCAAAATGCAGATCAGGCAATTACACGAGCCAATGAATTGTTAAAAGAATAAGATGGAAACTCTAAAAAATGACCATAAAATAATACTGTCTTGTAATAAACAGGGAATCATGGAACAGATTTTTTTAGATTCCGCCTCCTTATTGGAAAAAATTAAGCTCCCGGTGGGTTTGCATAGTGTTGTTTCTCCATTATCCATTGCGCAATTAGGTAGTTTCTGGATCTCCATACTGGAAAAATCCATGGAAGAGAATGTAGTGCTTGCTCTGAGATATAATGAAGCACAAATTAATTTTATATTTTCAGGTTATTTACTGAAAGATAAGGTTCTGCTCTGCGGTAATACTGAATTGACTTCCACAGAAAAAGCTCTGGAAGAAATAATGCTGATCAATAATGAACAGGCCAACCAAATAAGACTTACTGAAAAAAAAGTAGGTACTATGCTTGATGCTGTCAGGAATATGGAGATGAGTGAAACTTTTTTAAATGATTTTTCTTCACTCAATAATGAGTTGATTAACAATAAGCGCGAATTGATGCGTAAAAATCAAAAAATTGAATTGTTAAATGAAGAACTCAAAGTTGCGAACGATAATCTGAAGATGTTTACGCGTTCGGTGACGCATGATTTGAGGGAACCTGTGCGGATGGTTAAATCATTCTTGAGTCTACTTAATAAAAAATATGTAGGAAAATTAGATGAAAAAGGGCAAATTTATTTGAATATGGCATCGGACGGAGCCAACAGACTGAGCCAAATGCTGGAGGGTTTACTTGAATTTCATCAGTCTGAAAAAAGTAGTATTACCGAAACCGTGGACCTGAATGAGGTGTTAAAAGAAGTTGAACAAATGCTTCAAAAACAAATTGAATTAAAAAATGCAAAGGTCAATTGTGAAAAGTTACCCATATTAAAAGGTTCAATTGCAGGTTTTCGGCAGGTATTTCAAAACCTTATTTCTAATGCGATTAAATTTGTTCCTGATGGTAAAGTACCTGTAGTTTCCATTCAGGTAGAAGAGAGTGCTTCAAACTTCACCTTTAAGGTATCTGATAATGGGATTGGCATTCAGGAAAATCACAAGCAGGAGGTTTTTAATTTATTTAAACGCCTGAATACTGCTCAGCAATATGAAGGGACTGGCATGGGACTGGCTATGGTCAGGAAGAGTATTGAAAGAATGGGTGGGGAAATTTGGATTGAATCTACTCCGGGAGAGGGATCAACCTTTTATTTTACCATTCCGAAAAATGAGTTAAAACAAAAGCAATGAAAAAAGCCTTTCCAATAATCGGCATAGGTGCTTCGGCAGGTGGTTTAGAGCCACTTGAGATTTTCTTTGAACATGTTGCACTTGATACCAAATTCGCCTATGTAATTATTCAACATCTGGCGCCAAATCACAAAAGTTTAATGGATGAACTTTTGGCGAGGCATACCCAGTTGCCCATCCACATTATTCAAGATGGCATGAAGCCTGAAGAAGGAAATATCTATCTTAACCCCCCTAAAAAATTTGTAGAAATCTCACAAGGCAGGTTCGTTTTAAGTGAAAAAGAAGACCGTAAACTGAGTTTCCCTATTAGTAATTTTTTTCATTCATTGTCTGGTGAGTTTCAGGAAAATGCCTGTGCCGTTATTCTATCTGGTACTGGAAGTGATGGCACTGATGGCATTAAGTTTATCAAAGAAAAAGGAGGATTTGTATTGGTGCAAGACCCTGATGAGGCTAAATTCAATGGAATGCCAATCAATGCCATCAATACCGGATCCGTTGACAAAGTGTGTGGCATTGAAAGTATGCATCAGGAAATCGACATTTTCTTTAAAAACAAACAACAATTTGAACAAAATCAAATGAGTTCCGGAAGTGTAAATGAACTCATTACAAAAATATTAAAGCGAACTCAACAACTCATTGATGTTGACTTTACAGGCTATAAGCACACTACCGTTTCGAGACGAATCGGGCGCCGCATAAGTCTTTTGAACTTTGGCAATATGGAAGAATATTATCAGCATTTGGCTAATAACCCTGCTGAGGCAAATTTCCTTTCCAAAGAATTAATGATCGGCGTAACCCGATTTTTCAGGGATGAAGAGGCATTTGAAGCGTTAAAACATAAAGTGATTCCTCAGCTGATAGCGCAAAATATGGATACAAAAACGATTAGGATATGGGTTCCTGCCTGTTCGACGGGAGAGGAAGCATATTCTATTGCCATCTTACTAAAAGACCATTTGAGGAAAAATAAGATGCAGTATAATGTCAGCATTTTTGCAACAGATTTAGATAAAGAAGCCATCAAATTTGCTGGTAACCGAATTTTTACGGAGAGCATCAGCGCAGAAGTTCCGCCTGAATTCTTTAATACCTATTTCATTGCTCAACGAAGTGGTTATGCCATTGCAAAAGAAATACGGGAAATGATTGTTTTTTCATGTCATAATTTGATTCAGGATCCGCCTTTCAATAAGATTGATTTAATCAGTTGCAGAAACTTTCTCATTTATTTGAATGAACCGGTTCAACAACATCTTTTTAGTTTATTTCAATACTCACTTAAATCTGAAGGCTTTTTGTTTTTGGGGTCTAGTGAAACGCTGGGAACTGCTTATGACGAATTTTTAGAAATTGATAAAAAGTATAAAATCTACAGTAATAAGGAAAATAAAAAATTTATTCAACGACCAAAACTTGGGATTAGCAATAGGCCAGGTGGTAATAATCTCAACACTCAAATTCTTTACAATCCGGTAAGTCAAAAAAAGAACCAGGTTTTAAATGAAATACAGCACGCCTTAATTCAGGAATATGTGCCTGATACTATGGTGATTGATGAACATTTCAATTTATTGCATACCACTGGCAATACCCATCGCTGGCTTAGTCTTCCATCTGGAGAAGTCAGTGCCAATGTACTTAAAATGATGCCTGAAAGTCTGTCTATGCCAATTGAAGTTGTCGGAATTAAGGTACTGAATGAAGCTAAGCCGGTTACTTTGACAGATATTCAAATTCCACCAGCACTAAAACCATTTTACGGGAGTGAAGCATTGCTTCAAATTCATATTAGGAGTAAAAAGCTTGATATTCATACTCAATATTTATTTTTAACCTTTGAGTCTAAAGGTGGCAAAAATCGGGAGGAAGGATTTGAAACAATCAACATTAGTGAGGCCTCAAATGACCACATTCATATATTGGAGCGGGAACTTAGAATTAACCGGGAGACACTTCAAACCACCATCGAAGAATTAGAGTCAAGTAATGAAGAACTTCAGGCGGCCAACGAAGAGCTGCAAAGCTCAAATGAAGAATTAGAATCAGTAAATGAAGAACTCTACACTGTCAATTCAGAATATCAGGAAAAAAATACAGAGCTGGCCCAAACCAACGATGATTTGAACAACTTAATTCAAAGTACAGAAATAGCCATTCTGTTTTTGGATTCACAATTAAACATTCGCAGATACACCCCCACAATAAGAAAAATAATGGACTTAATGCCTCATGACATAGGACGAAACGTGAGTCATTTCAGAGGGAAAATTCAGTTGGAAAATTTTATGGAACATGTGGAGACCGTATTGGAAAAATTAATGCCCTACGAAACCAATGTGAAAGATGTAAAAGGTAAGGAGTATTTGTTAAGAATATCACCCTTTCGAACCAGCAGAAATGAGATCAAAGGAGTAATATTGGTATTTGTAGACTTAACTCAAGCCAAAAAAATAAGAAAGGAAATTCAATTATCAGACAATGCTTTATCTGACCTGAAGTCACGACATGCTGATCAAAAAGAAATACTCGAGCTCATATCGGAAAATATAAATGATATGGTCTTTATAATAGACCAAAATGGAAAAATAGAGTATTGTACCCCTTCAACCTCAATACTTACCGGTTATGCGCACGAAGAACTGCTACAAATGAATCTATTTAGCAGAATTCCCGATGCTAAACAGACAAACGAATTAAAAAAAGCGATAGCCGGGTTTTTAAATAATCAACAAAGCGGATTAATCGAATTTGAATTTCAACTAAACGAGGGTAAAAAGCACTGGTTTGAGGCAAATTTAAAACCAATAAATAAGATAAAGACCAAGGATTATAAAATTTTGATGACCGTTAGGGATGTTCAGGAACGATCAATTCGGGAAGAAGAATATCAAAGGAATTCCCTAATCGCAGAGCAAACAAGCAGTGCTGTTATTATCACTGACAAAGATGGGCGGATTGCATTTACCAATAACGCTTTTGAGAAGATGACTGGGTATATGGAAGAAGAAGTATTGGGGAAAAAGCCAGGCGAAATACTGCAAGGGGAAGAAAGCGATCCTGAAATTATTCATAAAATGTCAATGTCAATAAAATCAAGAAAAGGCTTTGATGTAAATATCATCAATTACACCAAGCAGGGTTATAAATACATCACAAATATTAAAACCGAACCTCTCTTTGACAAATTTGATGACTTCATTGGTTTTTTCTCTATTCAAAATGACATAACCAGAGAGCAGGAACAATTAAATCAAATACAGATTTTAAATCAGAAGATCAAGGATCAAAACAACAAATTAACAGAGGCAAATAAGGCATTGGAAGAATTTGCGTATGTTGCTTCGCACGATCTGAAAACACCAGTGCGCAATATAAAAGGCCTTTTGGAAATAATTGATATGAAAGGGGATTCCCTTGATATTCACAGAAGAAAAGAAATATTAAAAATTGTGATCTCCTCTGCTTTGGAATTGGATAAAATGATTAAAAATTTGTTGGAATATTCCAGAACTGGCATAGAACAGGAAGAAAGAGAAATGATTGACACTGATTCAATCATTAAGGATGTATTGCAACTATTTAACAATGACTTAACAAACTCAGATGGTAAGATTATACTGGAAATAAAAGTTAAACGTATTTATATTTATCCGATATTATTTAAGCGATTGCTAACCAACTTGATAAGCAACGCTATAAAATATAAAGGAAATGATCCCCCTGAAATTAAAATTTCCTGTTTACAGGATATGGAAAGAATTATCTTTAATATCAAAGACAACGGAATTGGTATTCCGGAGAATCAGCATGAAAATATATTTAAAATTTTCAGAACTCTTGGTAAAAATAAAGATAGTAATGGTATTGGGCTGTCTGTTTGTAAAAAAATCGTAGAATTGCACGGTGGTGAAATTGGGCTTCAATCAATACCTGGTCAAGGATCAACTTTCCATTTCACTATTTCAAATACAAATTAAATTTATCTTTAAAATGAAACCAGCACATATTCTATTGGTAGAGGATAATGAGGGAGATATCGTTCTTACCCTCGATGCTTTTGAAGAATGTAAAATAAAGACTGAAATAAGTGTGGTTAAAAACGGCCAGGAAGCTATTGACTTTTTATTTAAAAAAGGAGAATTTAAAAATGCCAAAAAACCGGATTTGATTTTATTGGATATCAATATTCCTATATTCAACGGGCACGAAGTATTAAAACAAATTAAAGAAGATTCTAAACTCAAAAAAATCCCCGTAATTATGCTAACCACTTCCTCCAATAAAAAGGATATTGAAATAGCATACGAAAACCATAGTAACAGCTATGTTAAAAAGCCACTGGATATGAATGAATTTTTAACGGCAATACTAAAGATTGAGGAGTTTTGGTTGCAATTATCAACATTAGCTGATTAAAAATATGTCAACAAACCAAGAGGGTCAAAATGATTTATCAGTTCTTGTAATTGAGGACAATCTGGGAGATTTTATTTTGATCGAAGACTATCTTATCGAAAAATTTAATCGAGTGAATATCACCCAATGTGATGATAGCAAGTCGGCCATTAACTATTTATCTCAAAGTAAAGAAGTAATCCCTTCCATTATTTTACTCGATTTGCATCTTCCTGATATGAGCGGTCTGGAACTTATTGAGAATATCTTATCACACAGTACGAAAATTCCTATCATCGTTCTTACCGGATACTCTGACCTGAACCTTGCTAAAAAGAGCCTTCAGATGGGTATTTACGATTTTCTGATAAAAGATGAAATAAATCCTGCTTTGCTGCATAAAAGTATTGAATTCGCAATTAGCAGGGAAAAATATATTAGTCGAATTGAAATGCAGAATGAAAAACTTAAAAAGATTGCATGGACGCAGTCACATATTGTGCGGGCTCCGCTTGCAAGAATGTTGGGAATTATGAATTTTTTAGAGGATAATAAGGTAAGACAAAATGATATATTCTTTTGGTTAAAACATTTGAGGGATTCGGCAAATGAGATGGATGAGGTTATAAAAAAAATAATTAATCAAGCACAAAAATTAGAATAAATGAACAAAAAATTTCTGATTATAGATGACGACCCGATTATCAGAATATTGATCCAAAAAATGATTGAAGTACTTGATGAATCGGTTAATTGTTACCCGTATGAAAATGGGGAAACTGGTTTGTCAGCGCTAAAAGCCCTGGAAACCTCTGCAGATACCATCTTTGTGTTATTAGACATCAATATGCCGGTATTAGATGGCTGGGGAGTATTGGATGGTCTGCGAAATATGAAATTTAATAACCTTCAGCTTTACATAGTTACCTCTTCTACCGATGAAAGCGACATCATAAAAGCTAAAGAGTATCCTTTCATAAGGAAGTTTTATCACAAACCAATTTTGAATGAAAATATTATTGAAATTTTGAATTCACATGACATTAAATAATATGAGAAAGACCAAAGACACTGATGTCTGTAATAATAAATTTTTCATTCTTCCACAAAGTTGTTTTTACCTGACATCGGTAAAAAGTGTTTTTGTCATCAGTTAATTGAGGCTATTTCTGAAAAAATTATATATTTCTGCTTCAAACAGACCTGAAAACCATGAATAAGATGAATGATCACGATGAAAGAATGGCGAAAATGATTTTTGCATCAGTGTATCCCCATTATCTCACAAAGATTGAGAAAAAAGGCCGGACAACGGAAGAACTGCTTCAGGTAATAGAATGGCTAACTGGCTTCAAGGAAGAAAAAGTGCAAAAGCTTATTGACGAAAAGGCGACTTTCGAACAATTTTTTAACGAAGCCAAATTACATCAAAATGCACCCCTCATCACCGGAGTCATCTGTGGCTATCGCATAGAAGATATCTCAACTCCACTTACCCGAAAAGTCAGGTACCTCGACAAACTGGTTGATGAGCTGGCAAAAGGCCGTAAAATGGACAAAATTCTGAGACAGAATACCAAATAATCATGAATCCCGATAAGTCTTCATGTCATTGTGCTTTTAGCCACAAACAAAGCAGCTACGAGTTGTACTCTGATAAAACTTAATACTTCAAATCTAAACTTTTCCTAAGATGCTTAAACTTTGGGAAAAGAAATTACGAACTACGAACTATCCTCTCCGCATTAATTCAAACCTTCACATCTAAAACATTTCCAGCTATGAGCTAAGATCTGCCTTTGTACGCTTACAATACATTTCTGAACGATACCGAACACTTTTTGCAGGGCTGTAGTCATATATATATCTAATTATTAGATGTTTACGATTTATGGCACAAAACTTGGATAGATCAATGTGAACATCTTTTTAACCTGTAAATTCAACTTTATGAACACCAAAAACAAAAGTATATTTGACTCGGGAGCCGGATATATTTTACTTATCATTGGTCTTTTAACCTCCCTTGTTATTGTCAATGATATGAAACATCAGCACTTTTATAAAAACAAATTGCAGGAGATCATGCAATTACAGGAGGAACATTCAGAAAAATACCATATTGAAACAAAATCGAGTGTTTTACAAATCAATTTTCTTCAGCGATACATTTCCAACGCTTATGATTTAAAAGAGCGTGAATCTGCTGAAGGTGATGAGAATACTTCTGTGTTTTTAATCAGTCATCTAAAAAATGCGGTTCAGTGGGTAGACCAGCAAAAAGAAAGAGCGGCAAACCTGCAATGAGCACGGGCCGCTTTTTAAGATCGTAAAGGTTTCCTTTAGTGTGGCCTCACATTTTATTCCCTTCCTGAGTTTCTACAACTTCACATCTTTTTCTTGCAGGCATTACATTTTTTTTAAATACATTTCATAATTTGCACTGAATTAAAGATTTTTAATTGAAAATAAAAGTGCATTTGCGTGGAAGAATTTTTTAAGTCTCACATTCGTACCATTGTCGATTTTCCCAAGAAAGGAATCGTTTTCAGAGATATCACCACCTTAATTAAACACCCGGAAGCCCTGAAAAAAGCAGGTGACGCACTCTACGAATTTTCGAAGGATATGGGGGTTCAGAAAGTTGCCGGAATAGATTCGCGCGGTTTTATATTTGGTGGTTATCTGGCACAGCGTCTGGGTACCGGCCTTGTGCTGGTAAGGAAGCCTGGTAAATTACCTGCTGAAACGTTTAGTCAGACTTATCAACTTGAATACGGTGAAGATACTTTACAGATACACAAAGATGCCATTGAACCCGGAGAAAGAATTTTACTTCATGATGACCTGCTTGCTACCGGAGGTACAGCCCGTGCTGCTTGTGAATTGATAGAAAAAGCAGGTGGAGTGGTAGTGCAGGTTACTTTTTTAATCGAATTAAGTTTTTTGAGAGGCCGTGAAAAATTCAATTCTTATGACATGAAATCACTGGTTGTGTATGATAGCGAATAAACCCTAAAATGTCGATATTATGAGCGTTTCTTTCAGATTGCAGCTTTCTGCAATGATGTTTTTACAATATTTTATCTGGGGTGCATGGTACGTCACCATGGGCACCTATATGGCCGAAAACCTGGGTGCAAGCGGTGTAAACATCGGTTTGGCCTACAGTGCTTTGGCTGTAGCAACAATTATCTCTCCGTTTTTTGTGGGAATGATTGCAGACCGTTTTTTTGCAGCCCAGCGCATTATGGGCCTACTCCATATCGTAGGTGCGGGATTGCTTTTTCTGGCAACACAGATGCCAGACAGCACCAGTTTTTACTGGGTGATTCTGATGTATTCGCTGGTATATATGCCAACAATAGCTTTATCTAACAGTGTAGCCTTTTACCATATGACCGATCCTGGAAAACAATTTCCCTGGATTCGTGTATTTGGCACCCTGGGATGGATCGTGGCCGGTTTATTGATTACCTTACTGGGCATAGAAAAATCTTCCGGCACTTTTTTAATGGCTGCTCTTTTATCCGGTGCCCTGGGTATTTTTAGCTTAACCTTGCCCAATGTGCCGCCAAAAGGAAGTGAAGATGGGTCGTCAGCGCTTAGTACTGAAGCTTTTGTGATGTTTAAAGACAAACCCTACCTCATATTTTTTATTGCAGCTATTTTAGTATGCATTCCTTTGTCGTTTTATTATGGTTTTGCCAACCTGTTTCTCAATGACGTGGGCATGGCAGATCCCGCTTCTAAAATGACTTTGGGACAGGTGTCTGAGGCAATATTTATATTGGCCCTGCCATTTTTATTTTATCGATGGGGTGTAAAAAACATTCTATTGGTGGGCATGCTGGCCTGGATTTTACGTTATATCTTTTTTGCCTTTGGCGATGCTGATGCCAACTTGTGGATGCTGTATACAGGCATTATCCTTCATGGTATTTGCTATGACTTCTTTTTTATCACCGGATACATGTACACAGAAGTTAAGGCTGGAGAAAAAATTAAAAATGCAGCCCAGGGTTTATTCACAGTGGCCACCTATGGTGTCGGTATGGTGATTGGCACCTGGTTTTCAGGGCTGACAGTTGAACATTATACAGACAATGGAGTTTATGGCTGGATGAATATATGGTTTGTACCCGCTGCTATAGCCATTGCCGTTTTGATATACTTTATTTTATTTTTCCATGAGAAAAAGGAAATTAAACCCGCTTCTTAGGGATTTTGATTTATGATATAAAGCAAAAAGGGCTGTTTGAAAAAGTTTTCAAACAGCCCTTTTTTATGTATTAATTGAGCTATTTCAGGAAAGTGCTTTAATTGCAGCCTCGTAATTGGGTTCCTGTCCTATTTCCGGGACTTGCTCCACATAGATAACTTTCGCTTCAGTATCTAAAGCGATGACCACCCTTGACATCAAACCTGTAAAAGGTCCGTCCACCATTTCAACATTGTAAGAATTAGAAAAATTACCGTCTTTATATTGAGAGAGCGTTATTACATTTTCGATACCTTCTGCTTCACAAAAGCGTTTATGGGCAAAAGGAAGGTCTTTGGAGATACATAAGACTACTGTATTATTTAATTGTGATGCCTTTACATTAAAATTTCTAACTGCTGCACTGCAAACACTGGTTTCTATGCTTGGAAAAATATTGAGAATTACCCTTTTTCCTGCAAAATCACTTAGGCTAACGTCAGAAAGATCACTCTTTGTTAGTCTGAAATCAGGTGCAATAGATCCAATTACGGGAAGATTACCTGTTGTGTGAACAGGATTTCCTTTTAAAGTTATTTGAGCCATATATTTTTATTGTTAATGATTAATTAAGATTCAAATATAAACCTCAATACACTTCCTTTTGTTCGCAGATCAGAATGAATTTACAGATTAATAATGGTAAACAAGATATTGTCAATTTAAAAACCTGAGATACCGTTTCAGAGTAAACAATTATCGACAATTCTTCACAAAAAAAATCTTCGATTCGGTACTTTTTCATTAAAAATTCTTAATTTAAGATTCGAAGACAGATGGCGAGATTTTGTCACTGAATCATTCATTTTTTTGTCGAACTTTAAACATTTGAGGCATGCCAAAAATAGGAACCTTAGACTTCACGGGTATTTCGGGTCACAAGTATACCTTTAACGTATATCCGTTGAGTCACACTTTTACTGAAAAGGAAGCTGTATACTTTGTGACCCGACGTACCATTAAAGCTGATGCCAGTGTTGAGCATATATTACTTTACGTTGGAGAATCGGCCAATATTTCAAAGGAATTTCTTTCTCATAAGCACCTGACCTGCTTTGAAAGAGAAATTGCCAATTGCATTTGTGTTCATTGGGAGGATCACGCTGATACCCGTGAGAAAATCGTAGATGATTTACTCAAGCACTATCATCCCCCCTGCAATTATGAAAATTAAATGTGGAAAAGTATAAAATCAAAACCGTCGCACAAAACGACGGTTTTTTTATTCTATGGTAAGTGGCGCAGGTGTAAATGAAATTATGAAAACAATCAGCGCTATCCAACCCAACACTTTGCGGGTCGTGCTTAATTTGTCATCAAAGATGGCTGGCGGGTGCTCTACCCCAAGTACTCTTCCCAGCAAGAGACAAAATAAAAGGTAAACTTCAAATCCTAAAGAACCCCCTACCCAATGTCCGACTAGTGTTTGTAAAAGCATCATAGCTATACTATATAAAAGGCGCTTTTTTCTATTAAAAGGCTCCATTCGGTAAAACACCAGATACAAAAACCCTGTATAAAGGGGTATCGAGATGGCAAGCTCGCCGGGAGGATCAGAAAAACGCAGGATTCCGGTGCCTGCCAAAAAGACTAAAAGCACAAATAGCAATCGCGACACGATCCTGGCCCGCCGGTACCCAAGTAAACCATATAAAACATGGCCTCCATCAAGCTGCCCGATAGGCAACAAATTCAGTGCTGTAAAAAACAATGCCAAAAATCCGGCAAATAAATACGGATAATGATACATCTCATATTTATTTGGAATCAAATTGGGATCAGAAGCAATATATTTTTCAAAAAACGTAAACAACAGGTTTTTTCCCAAAGCAATTTTCAGGCCATGGCCATTGTCGTCTCCATACACATGCTGATCATAATCAAGCCCATATTGCTGGTACTCGGGATGTATTTCAAAAATATATTCAGCAGGTGGCAAATTGGTAAATCCATAATATAAAACGCCCAGTGCCACAACAAATCCTGCCAGGGGGCCGGCAATGCCAATGTCGAATATTTCCTTTTTCCGTCTTATTCGTTCGTTTATTCTAATAAAGGCTCCGGCTGTACCAATAGAAGGGGTTAGCATAAACCCCAGCCAAAGGGGAATATAATAAGGCAGGGAAACACTTACCTTATAATACTTTGCCGTAAAATAATGCCCAAATTCATGAACAGTAAGTATGCCGAGAAAAGCCAGGGAAAAATGCAATCCATACCAAAATTCAGACCATGTCAATGGAGAGTCGCCATAGAGCACACTTTTTCCAAATATCCATTCCGCACCTGCCAGGGTTGTACAGACCAGGGTAAGCAAAAAAAGCAATGCCTGAATGATATATTGCTTTTTAGCTGATTCCATTGGGTAGCATGGTGGGTCTAAGCTGGTTTACATCTACCTGAAGGGTATGAAGATTCATAGATTTTGCCGTGGAAATATTATCTGAATTGTCATCCAGCAAGAGCGTTTCTTCAGCTTTAAATCCGGCATGATCAAGTACAAATTGAAAACATTCCTTATCCGGTTTTCTCAAATGAATTTCATGCGAATAATACATATGGTCAAAAATTTCAAGGGGATGCTGATAGGGCGTTTGTTCTTTAAAAATCTCCAGAAATTTCCTTATGTGCATGGCATTGGTATTGCTCAGCACCACGATCTTATAATCGTTTTTGATGGCTTTTATCCATTCCAGTCTCTCTGCCGGCAAATCGAGCAACATGGCATTCCAGGCTTCGTCGATTTCATCATCATGCAATGTGCGGCCAGACATATTCCTGATCGCCTCCCGAAATTCTGCATCAGATATTTTACCGGTTTCATACAATACGAAAAATGGCGCATTAAAATATTTTTCTTTTACCTCCTCTACCCCAACACCGGTAATGGCAGCAAAGTCTCTTAATGTTTTGAGAATATCCAGATTGATGATCACCCCTCCAAGATCAAAAATTATGTTTTTTACCTTCTGCACGCTGAGATTAATTGAATTTTAAACCATTGACAAATTAAAGACAAAGTGCATCCAAATTCAAGCACCAGGAGTACAAATAAATAAAAAAACTACAATCTACCCCCTTTTTTGTCATATTCCTTTTTGACCAAGGCCATTGCCCCGCCAGGCATTGACTATGTGTTCGCCAACGCGGAATGCCAGGGCCATAATGGTGAGGGCAGGGTTAAAACCACCGTTGGTCACATGTAAACTGCCATCGGCAATAAATAAATTTTCAATTTCATGTACCCTGCCATAAGAATTGGTAACCGAGGTTTGCAGATCATTGCCCATGCGGCAGGTTCCGGCCTGATGTTGCCCACCGCTTACACCCATGCCCGGCATAGTTTGCCATGTTTGAATTGCACCGCATTTATGTAAAATTTCTTCTGCTTTCCGGGCGATAAAGGCACCAGTTTTAAGGTCTTCGGGGTGCCTTTGTCCTGAAATTCTCAATACCGGAATTCCCCAATGGTCTTTTACTTCGGGATCAATACGCACCCTGGCTTCCCAGGCAGGAATTTCCTGCACCGGTCCTTTGATGCCCATATGCCTTTTAAAATATTGCTTTTGAAAATCTTTATGTGCTTTTCCCCATCGTGCTGATCCTTTAGGGCGTACTCTTGTAAATAGATAGGGCATTCTAATAAATTCATTGGCCAGCATAGAACCACCAATAACACCGGGGTTGTTGTGATTATAATCACAAAGGGCAATGGTCGCCCCGGGGCCCATGTCATCGTAAACTTCTTCCTCAAAGAGGCCAAAAGCCCCTGAATATGCATGACCTTGCAAATTGCGTCCTACCCAATCGTAATTATTGCCTGCCCCATTGGGGAAGTAATTTGATTTGCTGTTGAGCAGCAGCCTTGCTGTTTCTGTTGCAGAGGCCGATACGACAACCACATCGGCCAACAGGGTTTTGGGTTGGTCCTCGGCATTGAAATATTCAATGCCTTTGACACGATTATTCTGATCGAGAATCAGTCGGCTGACTTTGCAGGAAGTAAGGAGGCTACAGTTTCCTGTTGCCAGGGCCCTGGGTATAACCGTATTGTGACTTCCTCCCTTGGCTCCCGTGGGACAGGCAAACCCCACGCAGGTACGCATATGAATGCAGGCGGCACGTCCGTTATAAGGCCGGGAATTTCTGAACATAGGAATTGGAAATGGATTGAGCCCCAATTCCCGGGTGTGTTTATCAATAATGTGGCCTTCGAGGTTATAAGGGAAAGCCGGCATGGGATAAGGTTTTGACCGGGAAGGTGAATAGGGATTGGCTTCAGCATTTCCTGATACGCCTATTTCCCATTCGGCCCGGGTGTAATTTGGCTCCAGATCTTCGTAACTGATGGGCCAGTCTTCGAGGGTAGAGCCGTCTATATGGCCATAAGTGCTTTTCATTTTAAAATCTTCAGGCATAAAACGCCATGCCATAGCGCCATAACTAAGCGTACCTCCGCCTACACAGGCTGCTATATTATTATATCGCCCTTCATTGGGCAACAGAATTTCTGTTCTTCCGTTTGCATGTTCAAAAACCCTTCTGTATCGCTCATTATCAGGCCCATATGCATTGCCAAGTACCGTGGTGCGTTGACTGGTTAGTTCGTCATTGTCGTGATCCAAAAAACCCTGATGAACGCCACGCTCCAATAATACTGTCTGAATACCTGCTTCACTAAGCTCACAGGCTACAATACCACCTCCAGCTCCTGCACCAATCACTATCGCCTGTACTTTTTCTGTTGCCATATTCAGTTTAATTAAAAATCAGGGATGCGTCAATAACTTCAAGTCGCAACATCTTATAGCTGACATGATTAAGGTTACCACCATGCCTCGGATCGCCATAAAAGCCCTGCATACAGTGATCAATCAACAAGTTAAAAAATGTTGAAGCATTTTTATGTCGCCATGTTCCTTCAGGCACACGGTTTTCTTCGAATCTCTGCATCAAATCATTTATATTTTCCGGCGAAAGGTCGAGAAAAGGTTTGCCAAAAACCTTTTTTGAAGTGGCATCTGTGGCAGCAAGCCCAAGTCTGTAATCTTCCTGCCAGCGGCTATAAGTTGAAGAAAGCTGCTTGTCAATAAAACCCACAACATTAGCTTCCAGGGCGCCTGGCTCATCGTCGGCAGGTATGATCAACGAACACAGTGACTTTATTTGCGCTGCTTCCTTTTTGGTAAAGAAATTCCATGCTGAAGACCCTCTGTCACAACGGGTAAATAAATAGGCCGCACCGCATACCATGGCACCATGTTTTATAAATTTTCTGCGGCTGACCTGCTGTCTCTTCATACGGTATAAATGAAATGGATTAGTCATCGAAAATAGCAATTCAGCACGTTGAAAACTAAAGTTGAAGTAGAATTTTTTTGTTAGATAAAAATGCTTGCTCCAAAAAGTTTAACATGTCAAAATTTGAAGTATTTTAGTGATATTTTTAATGAAATTATAAAGCCACAACACTTCATACCATGCCCAACATCACAACACAAACACCAACAGCACGATCACTGTGCACGATCACCCTTATTTGCATTCTTTCGGCTATTTTTTCATGCAGTAAAAAATCTGATGATATCTTATCAAAGTCAGAGGAGTATGGCCAATATGTACACTCACACTCTGCCGGCGCCCTCTCAAAACATTCATCCATAAGCCTGCGTTTCTCGGCACAGCATCACACACCAGCACAGTCAGGAACAGAAGCCCCTTCAGGGGTATTTCAATTCGACCCCCCCATGAAGGGAAAAACCTTTTGGGCTGATGAGCATACCCTGGAGTTTCAACCGGAAAAACCGATGATTTCTGGTCAAAAATACACTGCGCGACTCAAGCTGGACGCCTTTATTACGGTTCCCAGGTCCTTGAAGGTTTATACATTTTCCTTTCAGACCATGAGTCAAAATTATGAACTGGAAAACCAGGCGCCTGTAATTCCCGATCCGGAAAACCCCAATGTACTTGTCCTTCAAGGTCATATAATAACCGCAGATAAGGAAAGTCCGGAGGATGTAGAAAAAATGCTGAAAGCTCAGCAGCCCGACGCAACATTAGCCATCAGGTGGCAGCATGATCAAATTCAACGCCGTCATAATTTTGAAATCACAGGACTGCAGAGAAGGCAAAATGCATCATCCATTATCCTGGAAGTTGATGGGAAAAGTATAGGCCTTGACAAAAAAGAAAAAAGAGAAACGGCGATACCAGCTATTGGCCACTTTGTATTGACCCAGGCTGAAGTAACGCAATCGCCTGATCAGTTTATCAGTATCAGGTTTTCCGACCCATTAGACGAAAGGCAAAATTTCGAAGGATTGGTACAAATCGGTGATATTACTGAACTTCGCTTTCAGGCAAGATCAAACGAACTCAGGGTTTTCTTGCCCGCTCGTCAAAATGGTCACCTTCCACTCACTATATTTGAAGGCCTCAAAAACAAACAAGGCCATCGGTTTAACACAAAATATGAAACACGGCTGCTATTTGAACAGGTAAAGCCGGGCATCCGCTTTACCAGCAAAGGCAATATTTTACCCTCTACCGATGGCATGGTTGTACCATTTGAAGCAGTAAACCTGCACTCAGTAGATTTGCAAATTGTAAAGGTTTATGAAAACAACATCCCTCAGTTTTTGCAGGTAAACCGTCTTGCAGGCTCCAGACAAATGCGCAGGGTGGCCTATCCCCTGATTAGGAAAACAGTTAGCCTTAAAAACCAGGGCGTTACCGATTTTGGAAAATGGAATCGTTTTACCCTCGACCTGAGTGACATCATGCAGCAGGAAAAAGGAGCCTTGTATCAGGTTGAGCTAACTTTTCGCCAGGAATTCTCTACTTACATTTGTGGTGGTGCCGTTCAGGAAGGCCTGACGGATATTATTGAATCAAAGCAAAATTGGGATGGCCCCGGCGCGTATGAATATTGGGAAGATTATTATTATTATTCATATGATGACCGCTACCGCTGGGAAGAACGGGACAATCCATGCCACATCACATATTTCCTGGAGAATGGCCGAAACCCTGAAAATATTAAAAATATTTTGGCTTCTGATCTGGGGCTGCTGGCAAAAAAAGGACAAGATGGTCGTTTTGTCATTATTGTTACCGACCTTAAAACCGCAAAGCCACTGTCAGGTGTAAAAGTTGAAATACTTGACTTTCAACTTCAAAAAATGGGAGATGTGACGAGCGACCGGGACGGCATTGCCTGGTATGATTCCGAACGAAGTCCTTTTCTTATCCTTGCTGCACATCAGCAACAAAAAGCTTATTTAAGAGTAGATGAAGCAAGTTCTCTGTCCCTGTCCCATTTTGATATCGGGGGCGATGAAGTGCAAAAAGGATTGAAAGGATTTATTTATGGTGAAAGAGGTGTGTGGCGACCTGGGGATTCTTTACACCTTTCATTTATGCTTCAGGATAAATTGAAAACAATCCCACGGGGGCATCCAATTATTTTTGAGCTTATTAATCCAAGGGGCAAGACAGAGCAAAAAATTATTCGAAATGTTGGTGAATCTCCTATTTACAGTTTCAGAACCAACACAGCTGATGATGCCATTACAGGAAATTGGTTGGCACGGGTTAAAATTGGCGGCAGTACTTTTGAAAAAGGTATTAAAATAGAGAGCATTAAACCCAATCGTCTTAAAATTCAACTCGAATTCGATTTAAAAACATTAAAGCCCGGACCGCAGAGCACTGCAGCTGATCTAAAGGTCAGTTGGTTACATGGCGCTCCAGCGCGCAATTTACGGGCTGTATTTGATGTTGTTTACAGCCGGGCCGGTACGGCATTCAGCAAATACCCGGGTTATATTTTTGAAGATCCTTCCCGTGAATTTTACAGTGAGAAAAAGCAAATATTTGATGGGCGTACCGATGCAGAAGGAAAGGCTGGTTTTAAAATTTCCCTTCCGGAAGACCTCAGGCCTCCGGGCAAACTCAATGCCTGGTTCAGTGGCAGGGTATTTGAAGAAAGTGGTGACTTTAGTGTCGATCGCTTTGGTGTACCTGTTTCTCCTTATAGTACTTATACGGGAGTTAAATTGAAAAACTCCGATGAACATTTTATTACAGCGGGCGAACCAGCCTCAATCCAGGTGGTAGTGGTAGATGATGAACAGCGTCTGATCACCAGAAAGGGGCTTAATCTGGAAATATATAAGCTCAACTGGCAATGGTGGTGGGACAGAACGCAGCAAAACCTATCCTCTTATGTGGGTCAAAGTTACCTGAAACCCGTTTTCAGTAAAAAGTTTGATGTACCAAACGGCGAAGCTGAGGTTAGTTTCAACAGCCAACTTGAATGGGGACGATATTATATTAAAGTAACCGATCCCACATCAGATCATAGCAGTGGTTTGATTATTTATGTGGAAACCCGGGATTATGGCAGGTCAGCACAATCATATTTCCCTGAAGCTGCCACAATGCTGTCTCTGAGTTCTGACAGAGAAAGCTATATAAGCGGTGAAAAGGTTACACTCAATATACCTGGCGCTCACGCAGGTAGAGCGCTGGTGAGTATTGAAAATGGCACTGGAGTACTTCGCACCTGGTGGATCGACACACAGCCCGGCATAACTCCCTTTACTTTTACATGTACAGATGAAATGTCTCCAAACATCTACGTACAGGTACACCTGCTTCAGCCACATGCGCAAACCGTAAATGATTTGCCCATCAGGCTCTATGGTGTGTTGTCACTTCAGATGGAATCTCCCGGCAGCCGACTAAAACCACGGCTTCAGACCCCGGAGTCTTTCACCCCCGGCAAAAAGTCTGTAATTAAAGTATCAGAAGAAAAAGGCAGGCCGATGAGCTATACACTGGCCATTGTGGATGAAGGCTTATTGGATATTACCAGATATAAAACCCCAAATCCTCACGCCCATTTTTATGCCAGGGAAGCCCTGGGCGTTCGCAGCTGGGACTTATACGATGATGTCATAGGCGCTTATGGCGGAAGGCTGGAGAAACTGTTGGCCATTGGAGGTGATGGGGAGGGCATTGATCCCGGCAGCCTCAAATCAAACAGGTTCAAGCCGGTCGTTACCTTCCTTGGGCCATTTTATTTGTCTAAAGGTAAAACGGCCAGCCATGAAATTACCATGCCGCAATATATCGGTTCGGTACGCACCATGCTGGTAGCCGCAGATGAAAGCGCCTATGGGCATGCAGAAGCCAGCACTCCGGTAAAGCAAGATGTAATGGTGCTGGGTACCCTGCCAAGGGTGCTGGGCCCTGGAGAAAAACTTACCTTACCCGTCAATGTGTTTTCTATGAAACCCGGTTTGGGAAAGGTTGTGGTGACTTTAAAAACATCGGATTTGCTGAAAAACCCTGGAGATAAGGTAAAGAATATAGATTTTGACAAAGAAGGTGAAAAAATGGTCTGGTATGATATATCGGTTGCCAACCAAACCGGATTTGCCTATGCAGAACTGGAAGTGGTTGCCGGCAGCACAAAATCGACACACCGCATAGATATTGAAATAAGGAACCCCAATCCGTACATAAGTGATGCCTATGAAGCTATTGTAGAGCCTGGCAAAAGCTGGGAGAAGGAAATTAAGGCATTGGGAGCAACTGGCACAAACCAGGCAATGCTTGAAGTAAGTGCCATACCGCCGATAAACCTTGCCCATCGCTTGTCTTACCTTATAGATTATCCCCATGGATGCCTCGAACAAATGGTTTCAGGTGCCTTTCCACAGTTATACCTAAATGATTTTGTCGAGTTAACTGAAGAAAGGAAAACCAAGGCAGAACAACATATTCGCAGTACCATTCAACGTATGACCCGTTTTCAACATGCTTCGGGTGCCTTTTCCATGTGGCCCGGAACTGCAGATATCAACGATTGGGCGACCTCCTATGCCGGTCACTTTTTACTTGAAGCCCGGAAAAAAGGGTTTACCGTCTCTGATCAAATGCTGAGGGCCTGGGGACAATTTCAGGAAAAAACAGCTTCTGACTGGTCGCGAAATGCAAGCGTTTACCGCACCGATTTACTTCAATCCTACAGACTATATACCCTGGCCCTGGCCGGAACACCCGCCAGGGCAGCTATGAACAGGCTCCGTGAAAACGGCAACCTCAGTCAGCCTGCGCGGTGGAGACTGGCCGCTGCTTTTGTATTGGCCGGGCAGCCTGAAGCTGCAAAGGATTTGGTTCAAGCTTTACCAACGCAGGTATCTGATCATCAGGAGGCAGATATCACTTTTGGCAGCTCGGTCCGCGATGAGGCAATGATACTTGAATCGCTGATTTTGCTGGGCGATAAAAGCAAGGGATTTGAATTGCTCAAAAAAATATCCACAGCCCTCAATAATCCTTCTTACTGGATGAGCACCCAAACTACGGCCTTTGCCTTGATGGCTGTGGGGAAATTTGCCGGAACGGAAGATCGGCTGGATGGCATTGCGGGAGATATTAAAATTGCCAATCAATCAGGTCGTTCTATAAAATCTCTGCTGCCAGTGGTAAGCCATGAATTTATCCCTGATGAAAAGCCAGCCCTGGCAGGATTTACCAATACCGGAAAATCAACGATCTATGTACGACTTATCAACCGGGGTAAGCCCTCGGGTGTACCCGAAATATCAGAAGCTTCCAATGGCATTCAAATGCTGTTAACTTATAAAAACATGCAGGGTGAGGTCATTCAACCCAATGTACTGCAACAGGGAACTGATTTTGTCGCAGAAGTAACCCTGTACAACAGTGGTCAGCGAGGTATAATCAAAGATTTGGTACTGCAACAAGTGTTTCCTTCGGGCTGGGAAATTCACAACAGCCGTATGGACCAGGCTTTTGCGCAGGACAACGCTTCTTCGATGACCTACCAGGACATACGAGATGACAGGGTATACACCTATTTTGACCTGGGCGCCGGACAAAGAAAAACATTCAGAATTTACCTGAATGCGGCTTATACAGGGCTGTTTAACATGCCGGCACAAAGTTGTGAAGCTATGTACGATGCAAGTATTTATGCGCGAAAACCGGGAATTCAGGTTCAGATTGTAAAACCTTGATGTGAAGATATGTCTTCATGGCAAACTGAGGTGAAACCGATATCCTGCAAAACCAGGACAATGCGCTAAATATGTCAAATATTTATACTTCGTACGAATGGGAGGCCACGTTTTATTCAATTGTAGCAGGGCTTGAAATGAGTAAAATCAGACGATTTTTCCTGACCTCAGTCAGAAGGAATGTTGGCTTTAAAACAACGTGAGTATCGCTGTTGGAGAAAGCGCTCCAACAGCGTCTTTTGTCACTTCAACATGACTTTAATACTGTAGGTTGGCACATTATTGTTTACATCTAATGCGAAATCACATTCAAAGGTTTAGTTTTGCCTGTCAATAAACCAGGTAATTGAGTTTTTAACTTATGCATAATCTGCAATCGAGTTTCTTATGGCAAGGAAAAATAAAAAACCACAACAACCAAAGTTTTCCCCAAAATCCTATTTAAAGGAAAGAGGCAGGAAGTTGCCCATCTACAAATGCTATATCAATGAAAACTGGGAGGAAGAGAAAATGGCCCATGTTGTTGTAATCAGAAAGCACAGCAATGAGAATGTAACTTTTGGCGCATATTTGATTGACTTACTTGACAAAGGACTCAAAGATTCTTTTGCCAATGTAAACGTAACAGAACGTTTCTTAAAGGAAAACCTGGATCACTGGGAGTATACATTCGTAGAAATCGAATATCCCCTGGCACATAATATCATCTATGGAGGGCTTGCATTTTCAGAAGATCAAGGATATAAAATGGACAAGGAATTTATCTGGACCCAATTTGTACTGGAGGCGGATTCAGATGAAATTCCATACATTGAAATTCCATTTGGCGATGATGATAATGATGATGATCATGATATGGAATATCCCATCCACCAAGCCCATCAAAGTGCACTCACCTTAATTAATATCACCGATGCCATTTTTCATCTGACTTTCGGAGAGCATATAAAAGATAAGCAATTTTTTGAGGAAAGAATTGATGCGCATCTGCTTGTGAAATATAAAGAAATAAAAGATGAAGACGATGAGAGATCTGCCGAAGAAATGGATACTGTTCTACCCTATCTGGAAGAATATGAAGATGCAATTTTTGAAGATACTTTAAATACTGAAAAACTATATCTGCTTCAGGAAAAAATTGAAACAGCCCTGGATTCCAATGACACTAACCATCAATTACACGACCTTTTTTCCAACATTTATTTGAAAATGGAGGATGATGAAAATGCCTACAAAGCCATTCTAAAGCAGCTAAAGGCACTGCCGGATCATGTAACATCGCGATTCTTTTCTATTTTGAAGCTCATCATGATCGGAAAATTGGACGAAGCCGATGACTTGATGGGAGGGGCGCTGGATGTGGAAGATTTATCATTTGCCAAAGATGGACTTTCTACTTTTGATGTTTGTTTGTTTTACATAGCCCGATGCAGCTTGTTCATGGCACATAATGATTTCGACAATGTAGAGGTATATTATTTTTTGGCGCGAAAAATGATAGAAGAAGACCTGAGCTTGCTTACAGATTTTCATATCACTGTATTTATGGAATATGCAAATTACAAAAGGCTAAAGCTTGAAGAACACTACCATAAACCTTTTTTAGAAATCATGGAAGACGAAGAGCTAATCAAGGAAATGAATAAACTTATGGCTAGTATGTAATCTATAAAAAGTGATGTGGATTTAACTCAGGGCCAGGAGTGCCTGACATTAGTGGCTGGAAATGTAGGGAGTAAATGGCTATTGCAGAAATCCATATTGTAAATTGAGGTGAAACCGAAATTCCGAAAAGCATAGCGTTCGGGATACATCTTTACCCACCCCGAAATCGGGATTCCGGCAAAGCCTCCACCTGATTATCGCCCATGCCCCGAGTGTCGCGATTCCGGCAAAGTCTTCATTTACTAACAAGGGTGGATTTACATGGTATTTTAATCAAACTCAAAGATCTTTGATTACCCGGCAGGGATTACCGGCGGCAAAAACATTGTCGGGAATATCGCGCGTTACCACGCTACCGGCGCCAATGGTGGTGTTTTTGCCAATACTGACACCCGGACAAACAATAGCCCCGCCACCTATCCATACATTGTCACCGATTATAATGGGTTTACCTGCTTCAGGGCCTTTAATTCGCTCAGAAGCAATCAAAGGATGTGTGGCAGTGTATATTTGAACATAAGGACCAAACATCACATTTTTACCAATTTTTACCCGGCATACATCCAGAATCACACAATTGAAATTGGCGTAAAAATTATCCCCGGCATTAATATTATAGCCATAGTCACAATAGAAAGGTGGCTCAATTCTGATTTTTTCACTCTCTGGTATCAATTTGCGCAATATTTCTGAACGCAAATCAATATTATCCGGATTAGAAAGGTTGTAGGATTGCAGGTGCATTCGGGCCTGCAGACGTTCCTGTTTTAACACAGGATCTTCTGCATCATACAACTCTCCTGCCAGCATTTTGTCTTTTTCGCTCATCATAATTTTGCCTTTTATATGATACCCGCTTCTAAAAAGAAATTGACGAAAGGCTGTCAGACTTTAACAACTACTTTCCCAACTGTTTGTCCTGACTGAAACAATTGCAGTGCTTTATGCATTTTATCAAATTCAAACTCATGACCAACGTAAGGCTTATCGAGTTGCAGTGCATCCATTTCCTGCAAAAGTCTGTGCATTTTATCGTGGTTTTCGTACAACCAGATGAGATTAAACCCCATTACTGCCTTATTTTGCTCAATCATCTTCTGGGGATCGAGCAAGGGTCTTTTTATGTATTTAAGAAATAACCTGATATAATTAGGCCTTTTACCGGGTTGGGAATAGTGTGCAGAGCCGTAGGTTACCAATCTTCCTTCAGGTGCCATATTCAGGTAACTATCCATCAGTATTTTCCCCCCTATACATTCCATTACTACATTGAGTGGGCGGTCTTTAAGTTCATTTTTCAATTCTTCCCTGAACTTATTGCTGCGGATCATCCCCTGATCATAGCCAACCTTTTTAAGTAATCCGAGTTTGGAAGAACTCCCCACTACCCCGATGGTGTAGGCGCCCAGTTTTTTGGCAATCCGGTTGGCATACAGACCTACGCCACCGGCAGCACTGTGGATTAACACTGTTTCACCTTTTTGTACCCTGGCCAGTTCGACCAATCCATAATAAGCGGTAAGTGCCTGTACCAGGTAGGCTGCGCCCTCTTCGAAATTCCATTCATCAGGAATTTTTATCAGGTATTTCTCCGAAACCACCAGGTGACTTGTATATGCACCAAAGCGCGTCACACCCATCACTCTGTCACCAGGCTTAAAGTGTTTTACATCCTTTCCGGCAGATGCAACTATACCTGAAAATTCAAGTCCTGGCACAAAACTTCCTTTAGGCGTTGCCGAATATAACCCGAAGATGGCAAAAATATCTGCAAAATTCAGACCTATGGCCTTTACTTCTATTAAAGCCTGATGGCTCAGGGGTTCCGGCAGTTCGTCTTCAACTAATTTCAGGTTTTTCATTGACCCTGAACCCGGTAATATTTTCCATGACTTTCGATGCATAATATCCAATTCTAAGATTGTGAAACCCCATTTTTTTCAAACACAATTACAATGATAATAAAATCAGCAACATTGGGGTTCATACATTTTACTGAAAAATAATTTTATTATGAAGAAAAGTTCAAAAATATAATCAATTGATGCTCATACAAAATAAAAAATGTAAAAGTAAACAACGACTGTGGATAAACATTACTTTCACTATTGTTCTTGTCTACATTAAAGCTTAATCCTGCACATTATGCGGATATCTGTACGTGTGTTTCCTTCAATTCGATCAAGACCTGATCCAATAAAATCCTGATCTGTAAATCTGGTACGGGCCCATTTGAGCCAAAAGCTATAGGTTGAATTCGCATGAAGACGGGTAGTAATATAATATCTTACCCCCCTTCGGTGAAAAGCAGGAACAGCGAAGAAATAGAGTACGTCCCTTTCATATACAAATTGACGGCTGTCGAAATCATCTGTATCAAATACAGCCATACGTGCAGCGATCATCCATTGCTTTTTTGCATATTCAACATCCTGGGCAATTAAAAATCCGCTGCTATAAGTAGTGTATTGTAAAAATCGACTCCAGCGAAACCGGGTATGCAGCCAAAGGCTTTCTGTAGCTGCCAGGCTTATATCACTTCGTGCCGATCTCGTATTAGCAGGCAGTGGAGAATACAATGGTGAATCAAAATCGAGCGGGATATTGCGCCACCGCTCCCGGGTCCGATATTGTAAACGCAGCCTGAAATTCTCACGCCAATCGTAATGTAAGACCAAAGAAGCATCATGACCATAGGATGGCGCATCAATTCTGTACCTTAACCATGGGAACCGAAAGTAATCAGACCAGGCTTTTATAGACAGGCCCCTCAAAGGCATATATTTTATACCCATAAAAATACCTTCTTCATTGCTATTGATTGCCGACTCTCCGAAGGCATTGCCATAAAAACTATTGTATAAAGGGCTGTAATTCCGATAAAGCATTGAAGCTTCTAAAGAGCGGCCAAGGTTGCCCAGCATACCTGCCAATATAGCCCTGCCACCTTGCGCATTGGCCGACCACTCACTAAAGTAGAGCATATCCCCTGCCCTGTAATTGATAAAAAAGCCATAATTAAATTGCTCTCTACCCTGAAAAGCAAATTGATTATATCTGCGACGTATCGGTGTGATTTCTTTATCAAATCGTGTTCCGACCCCCTGCAGTCCTAATACCAAATTACCATGCAAAAATGGTATGGCCGACAGACTAAACCCGGCTGATTGTTCTCTGAGGTTTTTTCTTCCTGCCAGTTCACCGGGGCTGCGGTGCAAACCGCTGCTTCTCAAATTACCTGTCAATAAACTTTCCCCGTCTGATTCTTCCACAATCGGACTGCTACTACGTCGCAAGGAAGAATAAAAAGTATGCAAAGACCATATTCCTTTTTCGAGGCTTGCAGAAAGGCCTCTGAAAGGCACATTCTCGTGCACAGAGGTATATGGTTTAAAGCCTGAGGGTGCCGGGCGCAAGGTTCTAACCGGTTCGTCGCCTTTGCCCATGCGAAACAAAGGGCCAAAAATAAGACCATGGCCTGATTGAAAGTTAAAATCACCAATTATAAGGTTTTTTAAAATTCCCCTGTTTTCCAATCTGTAATGCCCTGAAATAAAATCTGGTCCGTACCAATGTTGGGCAGGATTCCAACGAAAGGGTTCCCCCGGATCTTTCTCCAGCGTAAATCCCAGACTGTAATCTCCCCGCTTTTGCATTCTGTAGCGCATAAAATAATGCCCCGGATCTCCTGCATATCTGTTGCTTGAGCGCCCGCCTGCCAGGGTATCCGGCGCTGTAAAACCGCGGCGTCTTTCCAGGATCCGGCCATACCGCATCAGCCACTGATGTTGGGTACTTTTATCAATTTTGGGTAAAATACCACGCGGTTTTTCTCGGTTTCTATCGAAACGGATAAATTCAGATAAAGCTTCAATAAATGGTCTGTCAAAACCTTCAATATATTCCAGCTCATAAATGCTATATAACCTGCCATAGCTGCGACGATAACGGAGCAGATTTGAGATTTGCCTTTCAGAAAGCATAAAAAGCTGTCTGAGCTCCTCGTATTTAGCTGTATTTATGTCTATAGGCTGCTGATATAATAACAAAAGGCTTTCGTATAAGTCTTCCAAGCCTTCCTCATCGACAGGTCCCGGGAACAGGTTGTTGAGAAGCTGCTCAATATCGTTATCAGGTGCATCTGCCATCCAAGACTGACCATGTAAGGGCTGATTCAAAAGGTAAACCATAATAAATCCAACAGCCAGGGAGCAAAATATGGATTTCATGCATTTCATTGGCCTTTAACAAAATTACATGAAACAGTAAATTCATGAATTTGACCCGGTATCCACCCCGCGCCGAAACCATAATCAAAGGCAAACTGACCAGCCCGAAACCCAATACCGAAAAATGGCATTCTCGGATAATGTTGTACACCGGTTCTGAGGATACACAAACCCGAAAGACTGTATTCAAGTCCTGCACGCCATTGAACCGGTTGACTCAGGTCTTTAAAACCTTCGAATAAAAAAGACAAATTATCCTCGGGCTTCAGGGCAAAACCGGCTTTCATAACCACCGGCACCCTTTCGTCGGCATAATCCAGTAACCTGGCCTGGTTCAGGTTATAGATATGTGCAGCAAAACTAAGCCATGGCAACATCTCGGCGATACCGCCAAATTCAAAAACAAGATTTCCCTGCTGACCAAAGCCTTCAGCCCTGATCTGATAATAGTTAACTTTAGCGCCCAGCTTAACAAAGCCGGCTTTATGAGCTATACCAAGGCCAATTTTATGTTCACTGTATAATTCATCTCCTATACGGTAGATATTTATGCCCAAACCAAATTCCTGCCAGGGCAGAACGGCAACCATATAGACTCCTGACAACTCAGGCAGATTATACCTGTATTTAGAGCCAATACCTGCGATTGGACCGGCTAAACCGTGGATTCCCGCTACATTATTAATAATTGACCATTCATCCATCAATGTAACAGAAGCATTTGCCAAGCCTAATGACCTGCCTCCCAAATGCAAATCGGCACTTTGGGATAACAGCTCATGAGAAATTAAGGAAAATATTAGAAATACTGAAATTTTATGCATTGGTCGGAAAGTATAACGGTCGAAAATTACACCCCCTCATGCCAAATCACATCATAGAATAAAAATAAATTACATTTATAAAACAATCAATATAACATATGCAAATTCAGCAATTTTTAATAAAAATCTAATGTATTACAAAGTCCTGTCGAAAAATGAGTAGAAATAAAAAGACTTTATGTATGCAATATTTTTCTGCAGAGACTAAATAAACTTTATCTCCATCCCGGTTTAAAATTGAAGGCCGATTCATTGAACATTTTTGGTGAAAAAACACCAGCAATGGCAGAGATCTACGTCCTTGGCAGCAAAAAAATCCACTTCGAATTTACCCTTTTGTCAATGATCGGTTATGGCATCATAAATCAATTGCTGTATACCCGTTCTGACATTCATTTTATACAGTGTTGTATTCTCCCTTGTAGGATGAACCCGGTTTGAGAGGAAGATATAAACAAGATCATACTCAGGATCTACCCAGAAAAAGGTTCCTGTAAAACCAGAGTGACCAAAGCTTTTCTGACTGGCAGAAACGGCAGTATTGCCATTTTGGTGAGGTTTTTCCAGTGGCCGGTCATAGCCCAAGGCCCTGCGGTTGCCAATATCGCAAAACTGACAACGGGTAAACTCTCTGATGGTTTCAGCCTTTAAATAGCGTTTCCCTCCATAATAACCTTCATTGGCAACCATTTGAACCATCTTGGCCAGATCGATGGAGGTGCCAAACAAACCTGCGTGACCAGAGACCCCCCGAAGCATCGCGGCACCTTCATCATGTACTCTGCCATGAATTAATGTTTCCCTGAAAAGACCATCATACTCCGTGGGTACAATTCGATGTAATGGAAAATGATCCAAAGGATTATATACCAATGTCGTTGCCCCCAAGGGATGGTAAAAATTATGATTGAGATAATCCTGAAAATCCATTCCTGTTATTTTTTCAACAACTCTGGGATATATGATGAAAGATAAATCTGAGTACAAGTATTTCTTTTCACCCAAAGGTGCTTTATCAATCTTGTTATAAATTTTATTGGCATAGTTGCGATGAAGATAAAGGTTGTCAGTCACTTTTGTGTTAAACCGCCGGTTGGAATCGGCTTTAAAGGTGCGCCATTTGAATCTGCCATTCTTTCGTTTAGTATCTTTCCAAAAAGGAATCCATGACGTTAAGCCTGCCTGATGCGTAAGCATTTCCCTGAAGGTAATACCAGAACTGTTTATTTTTCTAAATTCCGGAAGGTATTGTCCCAGTTGCGCATCGAGATCAAAATGACCTTCTTCATATAATTTCATAAGCGCAGGTAAGGCCGTACTTACCTTTGTAATACTGGCGAGATCATATATATCATTTTCTTTTACTTCCCTTGCCCCTTCGTATGTATGCCGACCAAAGGATTTGTAATACACTACTTTACCACTTCTGGCAACCAATATTTGACAACCCGGTGTTGCCTTTGCTTCAATCGCCAGAAGAGCAAGGCTATCTATTTTTAAAAGCTTTTTCTGATCAATACCTACAGATGCAGGATGTCCAAAAGATAGTCGGTTAATTGGCGCTGAACGAATACCCATACCTGCTGAAAAGTGTCGGGAAACCGAAACCGGTAAGCTTCCTTCGACTTGAATGGCTCCAAAAATAGCCTGTGCCGCTGTTGACTGTGTAATTTCTGTTTCCTGATAAGCGATAAGCAATCCGGCCGATTGTTCAATGCCTGACAATAGCCCCAGGGCATAGGGGTTTCCAAACAGTGAAATGATGCTTCTGCCTGAGCCGGCGAGCTGACTTATAAAAACCTGATTGCCGGCACTTATCCCAAAATTTCCTGATGGGTAAAGACCCATTTGGTGGATCCCACAGATAATAATATCATACGCCATTAATTTTTGCCACAATTCAGCTAAGTGAGCATCACTTGCATCTTTTGGCAGCACATAGGCAGGCATTTCGACATAACGGTTTAAAAACTTTTGAAAATATGTTGGCTCATTTACGCCAACACTAACAGAGGCTATTTTAATTTTTTCCAGCTCTTTTATAGGAAGCGCATTTTCATTTTTAAGTAAAGTAAGGGAAGACGCTGCCATTTTCTCCAACAGATGAACGTCCTCCGAAGGATTAAGGTCATTGACAAGACCCTGAACATCAATATGCGGTTTGTAGTAAAGTCCAAAATCATATTTCACCCCCAAAATCCGTCTACACCGGGCATTGATCATTTCTTCAGTCAACCTCCCCGATTGTATAGCCTCTGAAACAGCGGATATGGCATTCTCAACATCTTCTGAAAAAAGCAGTACATCATTACCTGCTTCAATAGCCCTGATTTCAATTTCTCCGGATGGAAAATCCCTTGTAACACCTTTCATATTGAGTGCGTCGGTGAAAACCAAACCATTAAATCCCATTTGCTCTTTCAGCAATCCTTGTACGGCTTGCCTGGAGAGAGAAACCGGAACTCCACTATCGTCAATGGAAGGAATATCTAGGTGGGCTGTCATTATACCCTGAACACCCTGCTGAATAAGCTTTGTAAAGGGCAATAATTCAACCGTCTCCAATCTTTGTCTGTCATGGGCCAAAGATGGTAGGTCAAGGTGGGAATCAAGGTGGGTATCACCATGACCTGGAAAGTGTTTAGCCACCGCCATAAGGCCATGATCCTGCATTCCTTTCATAAAAAGAACCGATTTTCGGGACACTTCTTCAGGCAATTCACCAAAGGACCTGAAACTGATGACAGGATTATCTGGGTTGACATTTACATCGGCTACCGGCGCAAAATTGATATGAACACCTATTCGACGGCATTGCCGGGCTATAGATTTACCAGCATCATAAATTAAATTTTCGTCTTTCATGGCGCCCATGGTGATATGGTATGGAAAGCGCTGTACAGAATCGAGCCGCATATTTAAACCCCATTCTGCATCCATGGCAATCAATAGTGGCACCCTTCCAAGGTTCTGTAATTCATTTGTGCGTTGTGCCTGCTGCACCGGTTTTCCTTTAAAAAAAATAAGTCCTCCAATTCCAAAATCCCCAACCAGTTTTTTAAGTTGTTCCTGGTTCTGCACATCACTGCCAGAATAAGCCGCTACCATAAATAATTGCGCTATCCGTTGCTTTGGGCTTAAATTGGTATAAACCGAATCAACCCATTTATCTTTTTGCGCCGATGCCCCTATAGAAATTATCAGCACAAAAAACAGTGTGGCAAAAAAAACTTTCATGAAAATTAAAATTTAACTATACCAGCATTGAAAATAATTGAGCCCCCAATATAATTCAAAGATGAATAGATGACCTATACTTAAGTGATTATTCCTTCAACCAACGATAGCGCCTGGTTTTATCCCCTTCCTGAATGGAAATGATATACATACCTGTAATTAGACTTGAAACATCTGCACTCAAATGCTCAGGAGAAAGTTGTATATTCTGTAGTGGTTTTCCACTAACATCAAAAATGGTAATGAGGGCATTGGAAGGTATATTTCTGAAAAACAGAACATCCTTTCCCGGGTTAGGGAAAATTAAAAAACCGGGTTCTGATAAAGATTCTAAAGAAGTAATTACGGGTCGCAGCTCCTCTATGCTAATGTTATAAATTTCAAAATTAAGATCAGATTGACCCAAATCAAATACCAGTCTTGCGCTGGGATCGCTATTATTGTTCATGAGAAAGCTGATGTTATGCACCGGTTCCAGGACGGGCATATCTATCCATTGAAATCCACTGTAGGATGTCCAGGGTGCGCTGGCCCTGCCTGCATAAAAAGTTGCGCCCCGCGGTTCTGCCGAACGGGTGGTAAATCTTACCCGGTACATTTGGTCTTTGACCAGCGGAATATTTCCCCTTACCAGTTGTATATGCCATGCTTCTGATCCGGTTGAATTAATATTAACTTGCAGGCGCCCCTGATTTCGGCTTATGTTAGCCTGAGCGCCTCCCTGGGTTTGGATGTTCCAGCCATCGAGGTTCTGAGTAAAATCACTTTGATAAAGGAGAATGGCATTTACAGGTAAAGGTTCTGCCATAGGGTCAACCAATAAAGCATCTATTAAATCCTGATAAAAAGATTTGTTTTGTGGATTGTATATACCAAAGCCAGCACTGAATTCCCAATAAGCCCAACTAAAGTTCATTTCTTCAAACCATCGTGCCAGAAAATTGGTCCATTTAACCCTTGATTCCATATCTGCTTTGGAATAAGCGCCAAACTCACCAACATTTACCGGCACATCGTGCTCTTCGGAGAAAGCCAGGGTAGTTCTGAATTCATCGATAATATTTTGCCTTTCTGCCTCGGTATCCAACCAGCGGGTACCCAGCCATTCATTAGAACCATCACCAACCCACTCGGCGCCCTGATGCGTAAAATTAAATGGATTGTAATAATGTACAGAAAGAATGATGTTTTCATCATCAGGCAAACGAATATGGGGTACGCCAGCCAGCCCGCCAAATAAAGCTGTACCCATAAGCACTACCCGATCGGGATTCGTCTTGCGAATATTGAGGAGCGCTTCTTCAAAATATTCATTCCACAACTCCGGAGTGAGATTATCGTGTGGTTCATTGAGTACTTCAAAAAGCAAACTGTCTGAATAATCTTTAAAATAATCTGCAATTTGTTCCCACTGTGATAAAAAGCGACTTTTATGCAATTCCGGCACTGCAAATAGTGCATCGTGATGATGCATATTTACAATGATTTGCAGCTTATTTTTCAGTGCTTCATCCACCACAAATTTAATGCGCTCCAAAAAAACGGGATTTATGGTATATGGTTCATTCCACATCGTGCGATCCTCAGTATCCCATCTCACAGGGAGACGTACATGTTGAAAACCCAAACCCGCAATAATTTCAAAATACTCAGGTTGCCAGGGATTTCCCCATGCTGTTTCGGTTGGCGCTTCAAAAGCATTACCCATATTTATACCCTGTCCCAACCGTTCATTTATATTAAATGCATTGTTTCGATCCTGAGTTTTTCCATTAACGCTCAACAAAATGAAAAGAATGCAAAAAAAGCCAAGATATTTAAACATATATAAGGTGTTTAATGTACACTTTAAAATTACAAAAAAAAAGATTAAAACATACATCACCATGTAATATTTTATTTAAAGTGTTAAACATTAAAATATATAAATGATATTGCATTTTAAAAGGTGGCGATTGCCTTTACTTTGTATATGACGACCAAATTCAAAACCATATTTTGTGTTTTATTATTACAGGCATTTTATACTTATAGTTACTCGGCTTCATCATCGAATGAAATTGAGTGGCTAAAAAATAATATTAAAGAATTGAGCATAGCATGTAATGCAAGCTGGCCTCCACTTGAACATATAGATGAGGAAGGTGTATATCGTGGACTTGCAGCAGACTATGTTGCGTTGCTGGAATCACATTTGCAAATGACCTTCCCTAAAAAAGTTTTTCATAGGTGGGATACGCTGCTCAGTAGTATCGAAAAGGGTGAAGTATCGGTCGTAGCCGCCATTCAGAAAACGGCAGAAAGAGAAAGTTTCCTTTTATTTTCAGATCCTTATCTTACTGTTCCTGTGGCACTTATCACAAAAAAAGGGTATAATTTGGCAAGTGAAAATGAGCTTTCAAAAATGAAAATTGCCGGTGTAAATGGTTACGCCGTTAATGATTACCTGGAAAAAAAATACCCAAACGTAGAACTCACCGTTTACAAAGATGACCTAACTGCATTGATGCAGACGGTTCTTGGTAACTGCGATGGAACAGTCATTGATCTGCCGACTGCGAGTTTTCTTGTCAGAAAATATGGATTAAGTAATCTTGAATTAGGATGTCAGCTTGAATTTTCATGGGTTTTAAGCTTTGGTGTATCCAGGGAATATCCTGAGCTGATCAACTTGATCAATTCCTTTTTAAATACAATACCCGAACCTCAAAAGAATGAAATCTACGCAAGTTATATAAATCTGGAGAATCTTGAAAAATTATCAAAGCTTGATAAAATTATAGATAATCTTTGGATATTGCTTTTAATATTGTTGATAATCACCCTGATTGCCATTGGTTACATCACCATTCTCAAAAGGAAAAATTTAAATCAGGTTCAAAAGGCCTATGATCAACTTAACTTTCACTACATAAATACGCCTTTGGCCATTGTTGAATGGGATAACAGATTTATCATTAGAAAATGGTCTATTCGTGCAGAGGGATTGTTTGAATGGACTGCCAGTGAAGTAGAAGGCAGGCATTTTGATGATTTTTCTTTTGTTCATGAAGCCGACCTTCAGAAAGTAAATAAAGCAGTACAAACTATGATGGGCGGTACCGTTGACCGGTTTACCATAATGAACCGTAACTATACTAAATCCGGAAAAACCATATTTTGCAAATGGCACAACTCTATTTTAAAGAATAAAAGCGGACAAGTTTTATCAATATTTTCTTTTGTCGAAAATATTTCAGACATAAAAAAAGCTGAGCAATTTCTCAGAGAAACGAGTGAGGTAGGTAATGTAGGGGGCTGGGAAATCGATCTTATAACTAAAAAAAATCTCTGGTCAAGTATCACCAGAAAAATTTTTGATGTCGATGATCACTATGAGCCCGACTTAGACAATGCAATCAATTTTTACAAAGAAGGCACAAGCCGGAATAGAATCAGACAATTTGTTTCAGATGCAGTAGACAAAGGAATGCCATGGGACGCTGAACTGGAGATTATTTCTGCAAAAGGAATCGAAAAATGGGTAAGAACCCGTGGAAGAGTAGAATTGCAACATGATAAGACTGTGAGGTTATATGGAATGGTTCGCGACATTACCTACCTGAAACAAAAGGAAAGTTATATAGCCTATAAATCAAAACTACTTGAAGCGCTTACTAAAATCCATATGATGCTTCTTGAAAACAGGGAAGGACTTGAAGTATTATCACATTGCTTCAGGATTGTTGGTGAAACCATAGAAGCTGACCGCGTTTATTACTTCAAAAAACACAAGGATTCACTCACAGGCAAATCACTGATATCGCAGGTACTGGAATGGCATAACCCTGAAGCCGATGCACAGATTAACAATCCTCTATTACAAAATATGTCGTTTGACTATGAACCGGACCTGTACAATTCTTTATTGGAAAGAAAGCATTTTTCTGCTATAATATCTCAACTCAACAGCTCACATCTGAGAAGTATTCTTGAAGAACAGCAAATCCAATCAATTTTGATTTTCCCCGTTTATATCGATGATCATTTTGAAGGTTTTATCGGAATCGATGATTGTCGATTTGAACGTCTGTGGACAGAAGATGAGGTATCCATTCTTAAGAACCTTTCGATGCTTATGGCCATTTATCTGCAAAGAAAACAGGCTGAAAAACAAATTATTGAAAGCAATAAACGATACGAATACGCAACAAGCGCTACATTGGATGCCATCTGGGAAATGGATTTACAAAGCAGAGAAGTTATCTGGGCTAAGGGCTATGAAGATCATTTTGGATACCGCGACCAAAAATTACCGGCCGAGATAGTGTTTGTGAGCAGGATCCACCCAAATGACCGAAAGCAGGTAATAGATTCTTTTCAAACAATTATTAAAAATGGATATAACCTTTGGAGTGCTGAATACAGGTACCTGAAAGCCGATGGCAATTATGTACAAGTTTCGGATCGCTGTATTATTCTTAGAAATAATGAAGGCATAGCCTTAAAGGCAATAGGCGCCATGCGAGATATCAGTGAAAGAATCAAATATATTAATGCCATTAAAGATCAAAATAAAAATCTCAGGGAAATTGCATGGATGCAATCTCATTTACTCAGGGCTCCGGTAGCAAAATTGCTCGGCTTATTAGATCTTTTTAACAGAGATTTTGTAGATGATATTAAAAAACAAAAAATATTGACCTATATTCATGAGTCGGCTAAAGAAATTGATTTGGTAATTGGAAAAATTAATGATAAAACCTTTAAAGAGAGCTAAGTGAAGACATTGATCATAGATGATGACGAAATAGTTATTTTTATCCATAAAACCCTGGTTGAGCAAAGCGGACTTGATAACGAACCTGTAGTTTGCCTGAATGGAAGGGAAGCCCATGACTATTTAATGACTGCAAATCCTGAAAATAAATATTTATTACTCCTTGACATAAATATGCCGGTAATGGATGGTTGGGAGTTAATGCAAACGCTTCAAAACCATAGTATTTATGACAGAATTTATACAGTAATGGTAACTTCTTCCATCGATCAAATTGATCGTGTAAAATCCCGTGAATTTGTCAAAATCATAAAATATCTCGAAAAACCTCTAACACTGGAAGATGTGATGGGCATTAAAAAAGGTATAGAAAACTGAATATTTCGTAAAAAGGTTTTCCATTATTTTTCAGCTCCCTTATAGTATGTATTGTGATAGGGACTGTTGTTTTTTCAGCGTCATACCTTTAATGCTAAAAAGGCATTCTCTAAGATATCTACGGCTTTGTCAATCTGGGCCTTATCAATGACAAGTGGTGGCGTAAGGGTAAGTATATTGCCCATCGATATTTTAAAATTGAGGCCCTCTCCCAGGCAAGAGTACATAACCTTTTCCGCAATGGCTTCTGCCCTGTCGCCATTCTCATGACGCAGTTCCACACCGAGCAGTAAACCAAGGCCACGTACATCATACACGATCTTGTGCTTTTGCTTCAATTCCAACAGTTTCTGCATCATATACTCCCCTTTTACCCTTGCCTCTGAAATCAGAGACTGCTCTTCCAGTACCTCTAAAACGGCAAGGCCAGCAGCGCAGGCGACAGGGCTCTTTTCATGGGTATAGTGCCCAATGGATTTGTCTTTGATGAAATCATTAAGGGCTTCCCGCGCCAATAAAGCTGCCAATGGCATTATTCCGCCGCCAAGGCTTTTGCCTATCACAACCATATCAGGCACAACATCATACTGCTGAAAGGTAAAAAAACTGCCGGTTCGACCCATTCCGTGAGGTATTTCATCCAGGATCAGTAATGCGCCATGCTTATCACAGGCATTGCGTATGGTTTTCCAGTATTCAGGCGGGGGTATATAAGGCGTAGATCGCACGGTTTCTGCGATGACTGCAGCAATATCCCCTTCTTTCTCCAGTATATACTCGATATACTTTGCACATTGAAGGTTGCAGGTTGTCTCACAGTGAAAGGGGCATTGACCCGGATCTGCCGGTGGAACATGATGGGTTCCCGCCAAAAGGGGACCTGCGTTTTTTCGGAAAACTGCTTCGCCGCCAATAGAAATCATATCGAGCGATGCTCCATGAAAAGCATCAAACATTGAGATCGTTTTGTATCTGCCGGTGGCTGCCCTTGCCAGCTTCAGCGCCATTCCCATAGCAAGACTTCCTCCCGGAGCAAACAAAACCCTTGAAAGCGATCCCATGGATCGGGCAACCAGTTTTTCAGCAAGCTCAATGGCCGTTGCATTGGTATATCTTCTGGGGCAAAAAGGCAGTGTATCCATTTGCGCCATTATGCGCTGCTTAACCTTAGGGTTACCGTAGCCAACGTGATGAACATTATTGCCGTGAAAGTCGAGATATGCCTTTCCTTCTGTATCAAATATATAACAGCCCTCTGCCTTTTCAATGGTATGCAGACAAGGCGAGGAAAGCGTCTGATGTAAAAAAACTTCAGCATCCCGGTGAAGGTACTCCCTTGTTTTTTGATCACTGATCTGATCATTCCACAATCTTCGTTGTGAACCCAGGTTTATGTCCCCTTCATTATTCAGATGCTGTAAAGGCTTTTCCATTATTGTAACACTATGTCTGGTAAGGCATCGAGCTGTTCTATAAGATGTGTATGCTTTTCCTTAGTCAATTCTTCTCTGGTGTATGCACCAGTTGTGACTCCAATAACATATTGTACGCCTGCGGCATTACCCTGCTGAAGGTCAGAGGCTGTATCGCCGACTTTAGCCACTTTTTTGGCATCCTTCACCCCTGTTAACTCCATGGCCCTGTATATCATATCAGGATAGGGACGCCCTCTGGGCACCTGGTCACTGGTAACCAAAACATCGATCAATCCATTTTTTTGCCAGCCAAGGCGATCAACAATGACTCCGGCAATTGGCAAGGAAAAACCGGTATCGACCGCTACCTTTATTCCGGCCTGTTTTAATGTTTTAAACGTTTCACTAGTATGGGGTTTTTCGGTTACGCCCTCATCATTTTTGTAATGCGAAACCATAAGATCGACAAACCTTTTATGTATTTTGTCGATGACTTCAGCACTGCATAATTCCGGGGCGTGCTTTTTTAACAAGACTTCAATGGCGGTAGGTTTTGGAAAACCCATTACCTCATTTACCTCCTGATAGGATACTTCGAGTTTGTATTCACCCATAGCTTCCTGAAATGCCTGGTGAACTGAACCGGCATCGTTTACGGTGGTACCGGCCATGTCGAATACCACGAGCTCTATTTTATTTGTGTCCATACTATATATTTTACCAAAACCTGATATTTTTAAATGTCTGCGCCAATCGCGAAAAGTCATCTGGAAATACATCGCCAATGTGACCAATCCTGAAAGTAGCTGCTTCAGAAACTTTACCCGGATAAATGACAAAACCAGCTGCCTTGAGGGCAAGGTATAAGCGGTTGAAATCAAAATCCCGGCTTTCTGGTTCCAAAAAAGCTGTAATAATAGGTGAGCGGTCTTCCTCCCTGAGAAAGGGACGGATTCCCGACTCTGCCAAACCATTCACTATTGCCAAATGATTGGCTTTAAAACGCTCATGGCGTCTTGCTATGCCTCCCTCTGCCTCCAATTCATTAAGCGCCTGTAAAAAAGCCCTGACTGTATGGGTCGGTGAAGTAAAACGCCATTTCCCGCCTGTGGTGTCCATCGTTTCCCATTGATCATATAAATCGAGACAGTGGCTGCGTGAAACGCCCTTACATGCCTTCAGGCTGCTTTTTCGGGCAATAACAAGGCCAAAACCCGGCACACCCTGGATGCATTTGTTTGCGCTGCTGATCAGGAAGTCTATTTTGGGTTTCCTCACATCAATAGGTATACCCCCAAAACTGCTCATTGCATCAAGAATAAAGATTTTTCCATGATTTTCAGCCAGTCTTGCAATGGAAACATAGTCGTTTAACATGCCTGTTGTCGTTTCACAATGTACCATACCTATGTGGGTAATATCGGGATGCGCTTCGAGTAAACGCCCAACCTCTGATGCATCGGGCTGCTGGTTTTCTGCGCTTTGCAATAACACCAGGTTTCTTTCCATACACTGCACCATTTTTGCCATGCGCATGCCGTAAGCTCCATTGGCCAGCACCAGGATTTTGCTGTCGTTTTTCAAATTACTCCACAACACTGATTCTACAACAAAAGACCCACTGCCCTGCATCAAAACAACACTGTAATCTTCACCTCCTTCTGAAAGCTGAAGAAGCCTGTTGCGAATATCCTGCACAATAAGGTGATAATCCTGATCCCAGGTACACCAATCACGGCCCATCACCTCCCTTACACCTTCTGAGGTACTGAGAGGGCCTGGCGTTAACAATAAATATGGATTTTTTTGCCTCATACGACAAAAGTAAAAAGTTTAATATTTATAAAAAATGTTTACCTCAATGAAATTTTTGGAATTGTATTTTCAATCCAAAATCTTGCTATTACTTATGAATTCAGGTATTCCACATACTGCCTTGTGCTGCTGCCGTCTTCGTACAAATCAACGATTGCATAGCCTGCGTAGGTCTGGTGATAGGGTTCATCGTCCCACCAGCTGCCACTGGTTGCCCCATTGCAATAATAGGTGACATTATTATAAACCACCTTGTCAAGCAAGTGTAAATGTCCGCTTAGACATAGCTTAACCTGCGGGTGTTTGTAAAAAAGTTCAATGATTTTCCCTGCATCGATGTGCATCCAGGCGCCAGGCACTACCCAGTCTCCTGTTTGGGCATTGTCACCATCGAGAAAAGCGCTTGCAGCCAAAATTGGAATATGAGACAGCACCAATACCCTGGCATCATCTGGCAATTTTTTCAGGTCAGATTCAAGCCATGCAAACTGTTCTTCATCTAATTTGGCAGTATACCATTTTCCATCAGGCCGAAGATGCGTACTGTCGAGGACAATAAAATGCCAGCCATGGCTTTCGTAACGGTAGTAACGTTCCTTCAGGTTCAATTCTTTTCTGGCCCATGCTTTGCCATATAAGGGATCAGAGGGATCACCCCCGCCCCATACATCGTGGTTGCCTATGCAATTGATTACAGGAATGGAGCATTCTTTTTGAAGTACACTATGCCAGGCCGCCCATTGCACTTCAACTTCCTCACGGCTTTTGTCCAGTGCATCTCCAATACAATCACCTCCCACCAGTATATAGGAAGGCTTCTCCTCCAGCATATGAATCTGACGCAGACATTTGGCAAATTTGTCCATTTTATCCTGCTCAGGCCCGATATGTATATCGGTAATATGCGCAATTCTGAGGTTTTTGGCTGGTTTATCAGGCAATTTGACAGAGCTTGTATTCCCGTTGCATGCCGAAAAAAAGCCCAGGAGCCCCAGGCTTTGCAGAACAGATCTTCTTTTCATAATATATGATTTATTGATTTGAGGTACTTCAGCGATTATTATTTCTTATCAAAAATCAATACCAGATTGATTCATATTTACTCAAAATCAGTTATATATACTTCTGTTGAAACAAAAAAATCTACACCAAATCCACAAATAATTAATGAAAATGTCATTTTTTGTATATTGTCACCATCAAAATTTTTCAAGCTCATTTTCTGACATGATTTAATAATTTCAGAAAATCTGCTGAATACAAAAACAGATCAAAAAGTTTACATGAACGAAACATTCAAATCATGAAACCACACCCCAAGATATCAAATTATAATACAAATTAAACAAAATTTTCAAACAATTTGCAAAAAGCTACTTGTTTACATATATTAAACATTTTACGACAAAATTTTATTTATTCCCAGTTGTGGCAAAGATTTAAACATGTGAAATTATAGAATTATCCTAATTTCTGAGGGTAAGAAAAATTAAACAGTTTTTTTTGCAGAAATACATAAGTAAACCCGAATATATTTCTATGGAAGAATACCTGCTAATAAAAATCGGCGAGAGGATCAAATCGCTAAGGACTGAAAATAAACTCAAATTACATGAACTCGCTAATATTTCAGGCATTAGTAAAGGTATGCTTTCAAAAATTGAAAATGCCCGCAGTATTCCCAGTCTTCCTGTATTGATGGGCATATTGCAATCTCTGAACGTTGAACCCGGAGATTTTTTTAACGGACTAAAATTCAACACGCAAGGCAGTATCGTTCACAAAAAGAAGGAGGATTACCATCCTTTGCAAAAGGAAGATGCCATAGGCTTTTTATACCATGAGATACTTTCAAAAAACTTAAAAAGTTATAATCTCAATGCCGTTTTGCTTACGCTGGAACCTGGTAACAAAAGAGAAATGGTGGTAACCGATGGGCTGGAGTTTAAATATATGCTCGAAGGCCAGGTTACTTACCATATAGGTGATGAGGTTATTGAATTTAAGGCCGGTGAAAGCTTATTTTTCGATGGAAGAATTCCACATGTTCCCATCAATCAAAGTAATACAACCGCAGTAATGCTGGTAATCTATCTTTTGTTCATAGAATCTTAATGTAGATGTATTAAATTTTTCATTTATATTTCCGGCCACAAAAGGATATGCATTGCAGGTCTTTAAACCATTACCTTGTTATTCATGATTGCATCAAGTGGCTTACAGCGCTGGCTTGCTCAAAGCAGATGGCGCAGTACAATGTTCATAGCGCTGGCAGCTTTTCTTACGTATTCCTGCATGTATGCCTTCCGCAAGCCTTTTGCCGCCGGCACTTTTGAAGGCTTATCATTTCTCAACATTGACTATAAAGTCTGGCTTATCACAGCCCAGTCTGTTGGTTATACCTTGTCAAAATTTCTGGGCATCCGCCTTGTTTCGGAAATGAAAAAAGGGAAAAGGGCTGCATTTATCTTTTTATTGATCAGTATAGCGCAAGGCTCGCTGCTTCTTTTTGCCCTGATACCTCCTCCGTATAATATATTGATGCTATTTGCAAACGGGCTTCCACTCGGAATGGTCTGGGGGATTGTTTTCAGCTATATAGAAGGCCGGAGAAATACTGAATTTCTTGGCGCTGTACTTTGCATAAGTTTTATTTTTTCATCGGGTTTTGTAAAAAGCATTGGCAAATACCTAATGGTCTCCTGGAATGTTGGTGAATTGTCTATGCCTTTTATCACCGGTCTGCTGTTTACCCTTCCTACCATTCTTTTTATCTGGTTGTTACAGCAATCGCCCGAACCCGACGCAGAAGATATTGCTTCGAGGGTTGAAAGAAAACCGATGACCAGAATGGAAAGACTTGCCATTTACAGACAATACGCACCTGGTCTAATCATGATTATAATAACCTATACCTTGCTCACCGCCTTTCGCGATTTCAGGGATAACTTTTCAGCTGAAATATGGCAGTCATTGGGCATGGGAGATTCGAGTAGTATTTTTACCATTACTGAAATTCCCGTCTCCATTTTAATCCTGATCGTAATGGCATCTCTGATGTTTATCAGAAATCATGCAAATGCTTTTATGGTAAGTCATTTAATCATTATCGCCGGTTTTTGTACGGCTTTACTCTCCACCTATGCCTTCGATCAGGGTCTTATTTCCCCAACCATTTGGATGATTCTCATGGGCTCTGGACTATATCTCGGTTATGTTCCTTTCAATACTATTTTCTTCGATCGCTTTATCGCCACTTTCAGGTTGAGTGGTAATGTGGGCTTTTTGATCTATCTCGCTGATTCTTTTGGCTACCTGGGCAGCCTGGGTGTTTTGTTTTTTAAAAATTTTACCCAACCCGATATTTCCTGGTTTCATTTCTTCAGGTCATCGGCCTATATGGCGGCTAGCGCCGGTATCTTTTTCACCTGCCTGTCTCTTATGTACTTTCAATATAAATCAAGGATGTATTCCAATGTGAAACTTGCTTAAGAGAATGAAAGCTGGAAGAGCGTAATGCGTGCGGAATAGGTTATTGATATTCAAGGTATTTATTGACAAATAAAGGAAACTTGGCACGCGTACGGCAGCAGGGAAAGAGCGCGCAGGTAGCACGCCTTCGCTACCCAGGGATTGTGCCAGGAAGGAAGTATTTGGTTGTTTCATTTCTTCAACCACAAAGTGGTTGGATTCAATTAGCTATACACCGCTATGTGTGGTTAATTGATGTCGTATTTATTTTTCCATCAAACCTGAATGGTTTGAATTTGAAAGGTTTACCCTCCTTATTGTTGGAGTTTTCTCCGACGACCACCCCCACGCATTAATGAGTGATTTGTGAGGGTGAGTTGTTGAGCCTGGAGTGAGGCAGGCAATATCATTTAAACACGCAGCCCCATCAATAGGCTTTCAACCCCGGGAATTGATGGGGATTAAGGCAGCAGGATGGCCAATTTATTCAACAATGCGTCCAATACCATTGCTGGAATAGTGGATAACCCTGGTCTTTCCAGGTTGAATCTGAAAGGCTACCTGTGTAAAATTTCGACTGGTGGCAAAACCCGTAACCACGTAATTACCCATATTCAACTCTATAGAAAGATCACCCTGGAGATTGGGCTCCAGATTATTATAAATTGCGATATTGGTATTCTCTGCCGGAAGAATTATTACCCTCAGATCTTCAGGGGGCTCTACAAAGTTTACATTTAATGTACCGGTCAATTGCAATTCATCTTTTGCACAAGCGCTCATCAGGAGCCCCAGGACAAATAACAGCAAAAGGATTTTTATTGATGCGTTTTTCATGATTATCAAGGTTGATTAATCAATAGGTTTTCCATTTATAATTAGCAAAAATCTTAGGTAACAGCTTAATAAATAATCATTGTGATTCGAGGGTGAACCTTTGACCCGCCAGGGTTTGTATGGCCATTTGCCTGGTTGCAGGAATGTCAATCTCTGTCAGCTCGGTCTGGTTATGATATACAGGTTCCCCGGGGTTTATGAATTTGAAAAGCGGATTTACATTTTCACCCACTGTTTCTGTTTGCACAGCTCCCTTCAAGATCATTTCCTCCGGAACCACGATAATGCAGTCTCCCCCTTTTTCTGAAAAGAACTCCGCTGTTTTCAGCTTTCCATTTTCCCATTCCATATTTATTTCAAATCCACCTCTTGCTCTTAAACCATAAACCTTTCCATCTGACCAATCTTTTGGCAGGGCCGGCAGTAATTGAATTACACCGGCATGACTTTGCAAAAGCATCTCAGCAATGCCTGCGGTAGCTCCAAAATTACCATCTATCTGAAATGGCGGATGCGCACAAAACAAGTTTGGGTAAGTCCCGCCACCACGCATACTTGTATTACTTTCTTTTACAAGGCTTAGTAAATTTTTTATCATCATCAGGGCATGGTCCCCGTCATACAAACGTGCCCAGACATTAATTTTCCAACCCATAGACCAACCGGTAGCCAGATCACCACGTATTTCCATACTCCTTTTGACCGGCCCCATTAAACCCGTTCCGGGGTGTATTTGGTTACCAGGGTGTAGCCCATATAAATGTGAAATATGCCGATGCTGCAGGTCCAGATCTTCAAAGTCAAAAAGCCACTCCTGCAATTGACCTTTTTTCCCTACCTGATAAGGCAACAGTTGCGGGAGTTTTACGCGAATGCGTTGGATCAACTCATTTTCCTCCAGACCGAGCCGTTCATGGGCCTCCAGTAATCGATGGAAAGATTCCCGGATGATGGCCATATCCATAGTAGGGCCCGGGCTCTGACTGGATCGCTGATTGTCTCCGTACAAAAAATACTGTTCCGGTGAATGTCCCACGGGTGTCATGTAATAACCTGACACGTCTTTTACCAACCAATCATCATAAAAAGCGCAGGCACCTTCCAACAGAGGGTAAACTTCATTCCGCAAAAAACCGACATCACCTCGAAACAGATAACCTTCCCACATATGGCTTACCAGCCAGCCCGCTGCCATAGGCCAAAAGGAGCAGCGACAAAAATCCACTGGCTCCGCTTTGCGCCATATGCTCATATTATGATGCGCTACCCAACCAGGACTTCCATACATGTTCCATGCTGTATTTTTACCGTTGACAGCCAGTTCCTTAATGGCTTCAAAAAAGGGTTCGTGACATTCTGATAAATTGCACAGTTCGGCAGGCCAGTAATTCATTTGGGCATTGATGTTCATGGTATAAGCGCTGGCCCAGGGAGGCAGTACTTTATCGTTCCAAATACCCTGAAGGTTGAGTGGCTGACCGCCAGGCCTTGATCCGGCAATCATCAGATACCTGCCAAACTGAAAATACAGAGCTGCCAAATCGTAGTCTTTTCCATTAGCAAAAAGCTGTACGCGTTGGTCTGTAGGCAAATCAGACTGGGGCGTTCTTTTGCCCAGCTCGATATGCATCCTGTTAAACAATGATTGATGGTCGGCTATATGCTTTTCTTTTATGGCAGAAAAGTCAGAAGGCGCATTTGTCAGGTAGCGCTCAACCCATATTGAAGGATCTTTACCCTCAGCTACAGGACTTTTGTCAAAACCATTGTAACTGGTGGCGGCTGCAAGAATAATGGTAACTGCATCTGCATTGGCAATTTCAATATATCCGTCGCTGCTGCTTAGCTGTCCGCCGGGTGCATAAACCACAGCCCTGAGGTCAAAAGACATGCCGAGATGGTGAACATTCTCATCATACAAAACCTGCTGCACCCCTTCTTTTACACTGCCATCTCTGTGAAACAATTCGGGATACTTATGCTGGTCTCCGTTGTTCACGACCTGCTGAAGCTCCCTCCGAAGCGCAATTCCAGGAACTTTGGCCATTAACTTTAACACATTACCCTCTGATGCAAATTGGGCGGTTGGACTGTGGGGCGTACTCAGCCTCAGCCGTGTATTAATCTGGCCGGGTTTACTGGCCGTAATCCTTACAGCGATAACCCTGTCGGGATGACTGGCGAGATATTCACGGGTAAAATTTACATGGCCTTCCTTATATTGAACCCTGACAAGGGCTTCCGACAAATCCAGGCTTCGCTTATATCCGGATATTTTGTCCTTGTGTTTAAATTCCATCCGGAAATCGGCCATAGGCTGGTAACATTCCTGTGCCCTTCCCAGCCAGTCAGCTGCAATGATGTCTTCGGCCTCTTTATACTTTCCGCTGTCGAGCAGTTGTGTTACTTCACTGTATCTCCTCTTTACATCAATATTCTGATAGGAATATCGGGGGTCGCCTGAGTATAAAGTATTTTCGTTGAGCTGCAAGCGATCTTCCCGGACTCCCCCAAAAACCATAGCACCCATATGCCCATTTCCCAGGGGTAAAGCCTCGGTCCATTCAGACGCAGGCTTGTCGTACCAAAGTGTGAGGGGATGATCCTTGCTCAGTTTGGATTGCGAAAAAGAGGGCACAAATAATACCAGACCTGCAAAAAGGCAGAAAAGCCTGGGTAAAATATGGATGTTGGACATGGCTAAAAATATTAAAGCCGAATATAAATATTTAAATATCAAAGACCATAACCCTGATTACAAACAAAAACAATTAAAATTTATTCCATTACTGAAAATCAAAGAGATTGTTGCAACTGCCAGTACTTATCACAATGACGTTCTAAATGACATTTTTAAGTATGAAAATGATTGCTTAATTTCGAAAATTGCTCAATTTTTTGTTAACATTTCAATTCGATATGAAAAATGCATATAAGGCCATTGTATTTCTTTTTCTACTATTTACCGCCTGCACCGAAAAGCCCATAGATATTCACCTTCACTACCTGATGGCCGGTGAGCCCGGAAGTCAATCGGTTATTTTACAGGCCAGGCTTGCCGAAAGCGACACACTCATATATGAAGATATACACAACCCTGAATTACTCATGCAGACCCAACATCCAGGTAAAGTGGGTGTGGCCCGGTTTGAATATGCCGAGTCTGATGATTTTAAGCAAATCAAGACAAGCCCGTGGATGCAAAACTCGCCGGATAAAGATTATATTTTAAAATATGTGATTACAGATCTAAATCCCGGGAAGCAATATTTTTACCGCCTTCGGTATGGACTGGATGAAAAGCGCACTAAACTGAGCGGAGTACAATCAGTAAATACGCTACCGGGTGCCGGTGATGACCGTCCGGTTTCCTTTGTAATGGTAACAGGATCGCATCTTACGCGCTTTTACACTGGAGGCGGATTTGGAAAAGCTTCATCACAGGGTATAGACGCCTACAGAGAGGAAGATAAATATGAAGGATTTCATGGATTCGAAAGCATTTTAAAAAGAAATCCTCTCTTTTTCATTGGCAATGGAGACAATGTGTACTACGACCAGCCTGAAGAGCATAAAGCCACCACCCTCGAAGAAATGCGGGCTATGTGGCAGCGTCAGTTTTATATGCCCCGATTCCGGAAAATGTTTGCATCTGTGCCTGTTTTTTGGATGAAAGATGACCATGACCATCGCTTTGACGATTCTGATACAGTGGCTGTAAACGAGAGGCATGGCGCTTATCCGTCTAATGAATCAGGTATTGCCACCTTTCTGGAGCAGGTGCCTGTGGTTGATCCCAATGACCCTGATCCTAAAACCTATCGCAAGGTACGCGTTAACAAAGACCTTGAAATATGGATGGTAGAAGGCAGGGATTATCGCAGTCCGAACACCTGGCCCGACGGGCCGGATAAGTCTATCTGGGGAGAGGAACAAAAAGCATGGCTAAAAGCCACCTTGCTAAAAAGCGATGCCACTTTTAAGATATTAGTTACCCCTACCCCAATGGTAGGACCGGATGGGGCAGGTAAAAAAGACAACCACGCTAATCCCGATGGTTTTATGTATGAGGGCAATGAATTTTTTGATTGGCTGTCTGAGAACAACTTTCAGACCGATCGATTTTTCATTATCACGGGTGACAGGCATTGGCAGTATCACTCCATTCACCCGAGCGGTTTTCAGGAATACAGCTGCGGTGCCATGGTAGATCAAAATTCACGCCTGGGTGTAGATCCCGGCGACCCAAACTCCAACGACCCGGAAGGCAGAATCCTGCAACCCTATACCAGCAAAGAGCCTTCAGGAGGTTTTTTGGAAGTGAAAGTTAACAAGGCACAGGATAAACCGGCCATCGCATTTAATTTCTTTGACGAATTCGGAAAGCCGCTCTATTCACATAGCGGTGAGGTGGTGCGGTAACCGGAAAAACATTGATGCTTATTGCATAATTCGTGATACGTAAACCGTAATGGGTGATGGGTTTCAGTGCTTGTTGGTGAAAAACACCAACAAGAGAGAGGGTTGAGATGAATCCTGATTTTTTCTAAACTACCCGGTAGGGAGCGTGATGCTTCCTAAAAAAAATGTACTATTTCTCTTGCTTTAGTCTTAGAATACGTGACGGGTGATGGGTGAAGTGTTGCGCTGTGCATTAGGTTTGAACGGGCCGAAAACTCCGCTCATGACTTGGTACACATACCTTCATAGTTACTTTAAGCCTTTTAAATAGGGCCCGCTGAAAATTGCCTGGCTTGTTGATTTATTTTATGATCCTGAATTTACATTAATGATGCATAATTTTCATTCATTTGAATGTGGAGGCACGAACCATTGAGGTGATCGGGGCAGCCCGTAATTGTTGTTGTACCTCACTATTACTTTCACATCATTGAGGCACATACCTGAGGGCTTTAAGCATAGGCCCTTCTGTTTTACTTTTCAGGATAAAATAGAGGTCTTGTTTCCCTTGTTTTACAGATGAAGAAGCCTCCAGTTTTATGTCTGATTTTTGGTTTGCCGCAATACTATAACCTGCGCTGAACAAAACAGGGCCGTCTACCCTTCCCTGCCGCACCTCAATGCTACCCACGGCATCAGATAAAACACCATCCAGTTCCAACATAATAGATTGGATATCATTCAAATCTATCTGGCGGTCGATAAATATGTTTTCTCCTTCTGCGATTTGCAATACATTGGTTCCACCGGATTTCAATTTACGGAATCCCTTTTCCACCTCAAGCTTGTCAGACAGCACCCTGGGATTTCGGAGTTTCAATGTACCCGAACCAGAAAGTGGTTTAATGCCCTTACCTCCCTGATCGGTGTAGGTAGCATTGATGGCAAGTAGCATATTTTCCCGGGCGTCTTTATCTGCTGTGATTATTCCAGAAGCGGGCAAAGTTGGCGTAAGTTGGGCAGATTGTTCAAGAGAAAGAATCCATTGCACAATCATTTTCAGTTCTGATTCCTTTGCATCAGGATGTGCGGGCATGGCTACACTACCCCAGACACCGGCTCCGCCTTTTCGCACTTTACCGGTGAGATAATTTAAACCATTTTGATCCTGATGGTATTTTTTGGCAACATCCTGATATGAAGGACCAACAGAAGGCCCATCTACCTTATGACAGGACATGCAATTTAGGGTAGTACTCAGGCTTTTTCCCGTCATGGCCATGCTGGCTTCCTGATGTCCCAGTGCTGTACTGCTCAAATCTGTACCTTCAATATAATCAGCAGATACATACAGGTTTTCGTAATCCACCATATCGCCCGGATCCTTAACGCTCACTGAATAGGCAAGTGCTCGTCCCGGAAAATAAAAACTTGTATTACCTTCAACCAGGATATCAACCACCGGTTGCTCATTGCCGGCATAAACATATACGGTATTGCTGAAGGCCGATGCTCCTTTTTCATCAACGACTTCAACACTTACCGAATAATCACCATAGCGTGCAACGGGAAAATCAAGAGATCCTTTCCGGGTAACATGTTTCTGATCGCCAATGTGCCAGATATATTGCAGTTTATCATTTTCAGGGTCGGTAGCCTCCACCCTTGCCCGTATATGGAATGGCAATAAACCACTTGATTTTTCCACCACCAGTGCACCCACTTTTGGAGGGCGATTCCCTGCTATATAATCTATACGTACCAGTGCTGCATCATCATTTTTGGAAAACCATCCTTTTCCATATTCCACTATGTAGAAGCGACCGTCGGGACCAACTTCCATATCTATGGGCGCATTAAAAATGGCATGTGGAATAAAAGGCTCCATTCGCATAAAATCTCCCTTCTTATTCATGCTAACAACCTTAATCCAGTTGCGCATCCATTCGTAAATAAACAGCTTTCCTGAGTAATAATCGGGGTATTTATGTTGTGAATCATATAAATCGGCATAATATACCGGACCTGCCATGGCTGTTCGGCTACCTGTTCCCAATGAAGGGAAAACATCAGAAACGGCATAAGGGTACCAGATAAAAGCCGGTTGAGCAGATGGCAGTTCCTTTTTTCCGGTATTATTACCAGACAGATTTAATGGTCGTTCCGGATCAAAGGTCGATCCGGATTTTCCAGTACTGTAATCATAATCGCGATAAGCATAATTATCGCCAATAAAAAGTGGCCAACCAAAGAAACCGGCCGACCTTGCCTGATTAAATTCATCATATCCTCTGGGACCCCTGGTATTGAGGCTGTCATTGCCGGCATCTGGTCCTACCTCCCCCCAGTATAAGTAACTGTTTTTCTGATCTACAGATATACGGTATGGATTTCTGTTCCCCATTACATAAATTTCAGGGCGGGTACCGGGCTCACCTTGCGAAAACAAGTTGCCCTCAGGTATGGAATAACTGCCGTCACTATGCACTTTAATCCTCAAAATTTTTCCTCTCAGGTCATTGGTATTGCCTGAAGAACGGCGGGCATCAGACTGTTCCTTTCCAGACCTGTCATCAAGTGGAGCAAAACCACTATTGATAAAAGGTTGCGAACGGATGTTAAAGGGGTTGGAATTATCGCCTGTCGATATGTACAACAAACCATCAGGGCCAAAAGCGAGGCTACCTCCAGTATGGCAACATATATTTCGCTGGGAATAAAACTCCAGTATTTTGGTTTCTGATGAGGGTAATATGGTATCGTTCCTGAAAACAAAACGTGACAAACGGTTTACGGAAGTATCGATTGGACTATAAAACATATAGACAAATCGATTTTTTGCAAAATCAGGATCAGCTGCAATACCCAATAAACCTTCTTCTGCATTTACACCAGGAACCGTAGCTTTGTGGTAAACATCCAAAAAACCCACCTGTTTTACATCTCCACCATTGTTGCTGTAACGCAGCACTTCTCCCCTTCTTTGTACAATAAGGACATCCAGATTTGGCAATACTGCCAACTCTGTAGGTTCAAAAAATTCACCTACAGCCAAAACCGTTTTGACAAATCTGTCTTCCGCTGGCACCCTGGGCGAAATTGCTTTGTGGTAATCCGGCGTTCTGGCCTTTTTAAAAAGCCATTGCAAGCCTGAGATAAGGATTGAACTGGCAGTAGGTTCCTGAATCCATCCGGCCTCCAGCTCAATCCCTGTATAAAAAACTTGTTGATCTTTGAACTCATGTATCCATGATACAGGAAATATCTGATCGTTTTGGTAGTAACTGCTCAATACTTGTAAATCCGGGGAAAGTAACTTGCTTTCATGCACGGTAAAGGGGTAATTCACAGCTAGCAAACCTTGTGATGCCGGGTGATCCGGCGAATGGATTGCCAATTCTGATGATGTCTGAATTGAAGGTTTCGTCTGCAAGGCCCCGATAAGTTCATTGTACCAGCCCCAGCCATATTGTAATGTCCCGGCAGCATTAATACCGGCGATTTTTCCTCCCGCTTCAACAAATCGCTCAACATCGGTTTGCTGGTAATGATTTAACGTATTGGCCGCTTCATGAACAAACAATATCAGTGCATAATGCCTGAGGCTGTCTTCCAGAATATTATCCGGATTGGTCGTGGTATCTGCCAGCCAGCCTTCCTGTTGGAGTCGGTTTTGAAGCAATGCAAGCTCATTAGTGATGTCATGGCTTTCATCATAGCCAAATACTAAAATCTTTTTATCTGATTTACTACATGAAACAAGCAGCAGAACCACGCCAATGAACAGGCAATGAACGATTTGCCTTGTTAAAAATTTTGCCATCTGAAATTCCTAAATATATTTATAGCGATATTAAAATCTTGTAAAATAAGATATTCCAAAATTCATGGGATCACCCAGTCTTACAGCTCCAAATTCATACCCATAATCTATATACGTCGTATTCAACAAATTTCTTCCCCAGATATAGAATTCATGTTTTTCATATTTCAACCCTACCCTGCTGTTAATCAAATTATATGAATCTTGAAAAACTGTATTTGCATAATTAAAGTACTGTCTTCCGATACTACCCCATTCCATTCTCAGCACCCCTTTTAACGGTCTGTCTATAGAAAGATCGGGGCTATATTGTAAAACCAGCATAGAGGTATATTCTGGCGTAAAAATCTGTCGGTTGTTTTCAGCCAGGTTAACCGGTGCAAAATCCTGAACATCTATCGAGGAAAATATTGCCCTCGTGTATCCAAAATTATAATTTAATTCAAGATTTTTAAGCGGTTTAGCCTGCATTTCAAGCTCCGCACCTCTGCTTTCCAGTCTTCCGCCATTTACCACGATGGTAAATGCATCAGGCATTAACAACACCGGAAGCTGCACATCAGTTAGCAAGGAATAAAACAGTGTAGCATTTAATCGTAATCTCTTGTTCAAAAAAATGTTTTTTGAACCCAGTTCATAATTATGACTATATTCAGGTTTATATTCAACCAATGGTATGTCCTCAGTACTTACCCCCAATTCGGTGAGACCTCCAACCCTAAATCCACGTGTATAGCTTGCATGCAAATAACGATCCTGGCTCAACTTCCATGAAAGAGCGACTTTGGGCGTAAGTGCATTAAAACTGGCGGTTGCTGCTGTATCAGGCCGGGTCAATACCAGTGGTCCTTCTCCTCTTTGAAACTCTCCCCTTATGGTAAGTTGCCTGTGTTCAAAATCCTGCCGCATGCCCAGGGTTGCTTCCAGCCTGTCACTGATTTTAAAAGTACCCTGTCCATAGAAGGCCACACCGGCGTTTTTACCTATATTAGAAGAAATAACTGTGAAATCATAATCAGGCACGCCCAGCAGTGCAAAATCCTCACCATAATAGATGCCCTGCCGTACAGGATCATTTTCATAGAAAGCATAGGCTCCCGCTACCCAGTTAAACTTTCGACTTTGACTTTCACTGGAACTCAACCTGAACTCCTGCGTCCAGACCTGTACCTGGTTCCAGTTGTCTCCATAGTTATTTATGACCTCCACCAGGTTCAGGGGAGAAAAATCACCGTCTATGGGGTCATCATAGTATCTGTGGTTAAACTGATAGGATGTTTGTGAAGAAAAGCGAACAGCCGGGCCAAAATGGTTGACAGACAAGGACACATTTCGGGTCTTGTCGATCATTTGGGTTTTGGCGTTTTGATTGAGGACAAAAGGATTTTTAAGCGCTTCATCTTTATTTCCCGCCAGCGGAAATGCCCCAAAATTTCTAAAGTCATTGGTCTTGATATTGAATGTCGCTGACCAGTTGTCGTTGATAAGATAATTTAGAAAAGTATTCCCGAAAAAGCCAAAGCGACGGTCATAACGACTGTTGTCAAAGGCATTGGTAAAAAAACCATCATGCCGGTGGTATAATCCTGAGATGCCAAAAAACAATTTATCAGCCACCAAAGGTGTTCTGATACCCGCCTGATATCTCTGTAAACCATAATTTCCTGCATCCATTCCGGCAAATGCCCTTCTTATATTTCCGGGTTTTTCTGTTTCAACATTAATTACCCCTCCCATGGCGTTGCGTCCGTACAAAGTTCCCTGGGGTCCGCGTAAAACTTCTATACTTTTTACATCATGCAAAGGCGCAATATAGGTATCCAGGCTAAATTGATTTACCCCATCGATATATGTGACAACCGCTGGTTCATAGGAAGTGGTGGTGATTCCCCTCAGAGAAGTTACAACACGATTGTCGCCAGGGTGTGAAGCGAAAAGGTTTGGCACTACAGCACTTATGTCCTGCAGGTTCCATAACATGTAGTCCCTCACCTGGCTCTGATTGAGTGCCGTGATGCTGATTGGTACTGATTGTAACTGATCTTCCCTGCGATGTGAGGCAACAACAATTTCATCAAGCTCTATTGATGAAGACTCTAGTTGAATATCCATAAATAGGTCGTCGGTGGTTACTGCAATTCCAAGGTTTTTTTGTGCAAATCCCAATGATGATATGTCGAGCGTATAAGTACCCGGCAGGTTGTTCGGAATCACAAATCGCCCATCGGCATCTGATAGTGCAGACCTGGGGGTATTAATGATTCTCATGACGGCTCCGGGTACAGGATTATTATCAGAATCGGTTAGCCTGCCTGAAATTTTAAATTTGCCCTGCGAAAACGCCAACTCGCTGAAGAAACAAAGTGTTAAAATTGCAAAATATTTCCCGTATGTACCCAAATATCCCTCGTTTTGTATCAACCCGCAATTCTACGACTAAAAACACAAAAAAAGAATGGAATCACCAGGAAAAATCTGCATTAAATGACCTACTGGTTGGTTTATAGCGAAATATTATAAAACTGAATCCAGGATAAAAACCTATTAATTTACTGATTTTGCCCATAATTAGCGTAATATTTTCAACAAATTCTGATCAGCATTTCAATATTTGATCAAATTGACATTTGCTTATTCAAAAACTTCCACTTTATCGATATGTTGTTGTGGTTTCCAAACATACCATTGAAAACCGAGACTATTGAAGCTTCCCTGGGGTCCTTCGCCTTTTGTCCAGCCTTTTGGTGAATTGGAAGAATTCACTATAACAGATCCGTCAGGTGTTAGTGAATTTGCCAGTTGCTGCCATTTATCCCTGGCAGCTATGTATTGTTGCGCGTCATTGAATACCTCAGGAACAATGATAAAAATTAAATGGTTGCCTAAGGCAGATTGTGATTCCCCAGTGCTGATAAATGCTTCAAGCGCACCTCTGATAACCAGGCTATCATAACTGAAGCTCTTGTCTCTGTCTCCAAAACTCAATGCCGCTAGTGCCGGTTGATAATCATAAATAACAGGAAAGTGCATGATTCTACGATCATCACCCAGGACATTTTTTATCCATCGGTGAAAAATGTAGGCATCATCGCCCAAAATAAGTACATTGCCATCTGCACTTTTTGCATTTTGGAGTAGTTCATTTACGAATTCCGGAGCCACGGGCTCATCCTGTTGTATTCTCCAGCATAAGTCATCATTGATAAAAATCGAGAACATATGTTGTTGCCGGGTCACCATGAGCTTATTCCCTTCATAATTGTAGAAGTAAATCACTTTTTCATCAACCAGGTGCTGTTCACTGTAAATAACAATTTGGGTCTGAGTGCGGGCCAGCAACATGGCTATCAAAAACATCAGCAGCAAGCCTGCCTTTATAAAGGTATTCCTGCGAAGTGAAGAACGATACAGGAGAAAAAAAATGCCTGAGGCCCCGAACAGGAAAGCAGAAACCTGACCCGGCAATTTAACAGGCAGATACTCTGAAATTAACCATCCTACATAAACAAATATTATAAGCCATGCATACAGCCATATTTGTGTCTTATGGTGTCTCGGATTTACATGATGTATAGATGCGGCAGCAAAACCGGTCATAAATGAAAGAATAATGCTGCTGTGCCAGATGATTCGGGGCGGTTCGCTGTAAAAAGGTCTCGACTCATAAATCCAAATAGGACCAAAAGCCATAAATACCCCCGCCAGGTTTAAAATAATAATGCTTAGTATGGCAGGTTTCCAACGAATACCGACAGAAATAAAAATCCCAATCGATATGCAAACCAGCATAATAATAAAGTATTGAACAAAGAAGCTGTTTTGTGATTTGTAAAAATAAGCTGACCAAAATCCAAATGAATAGGAAGACATGCCCGCTGCCAATCCTAACATCGCCTTATAAATAATTATCGGAGAGATACCGGTTATTATGCTTTTCCAGTAACTTATTCTCATAGGTGCAATGAAACTTTATGGCAATGCAGGCCCAGGTAAATTTACGATGCAAAGATACAAAACCACCTCATTACTGAAAAGAAGTTTGGCCATCGCATAACAAACAATTGCCTTTCAACAAAAGTTTGTAATTAATGAAAAATGTTGTTCCATTTACAATACTCGTTTTCATATGCCTTTCCTGTGGTCCTGACAAATCAGCTGACCTGGATCCTGAGATTCCCAAATTTAACACAACAGATGCGGCAGAATTATTTTTCAAAAATCTGCGTAGCCCTTACTATGATCTTGAAGACCGGGAAGATGTTAAAATGCTGGTATACAGGTTTTCCAAAAGAAATAAAACAGAAGAAAAACCCATCCTTGGCTTAGCACTTGTCATCCACTGGATAAAAGATGAGGCTTTTTTGTTGTTTGAACCAAATCACTTTTTTGATACCCCTGAACCGGTCGTGATCTATTGTACAAATCCCGAAACTTCAGAAATAACAAAACTATCTTTTTACCGGGCCGACGTGAGAACACAGTTTACCCTTGCTGTAAATCTGTATAAAATGTTGCAACAAAAATTTATCTTCGAAATACACATCGGTGATCATAGTTATTTACTATTTGAAGATGAAAAAGAAAGGGAGGCCTTCAGAATTACCGTTTATGATTTTCTTCGACTGGTAGAGCTGATTTAATTCTCTCCCTGGTAGTTTCTTTTAATTTTAATAAGATGTAGCATTGCTAAGTTTTACAGGAAAGCGAGGAGGTTTTTTATTTTCAGTCTTATATTTGGAACTGGCATTGAATGCAATCCATTATTTTTTGAACCTTTAATAGCTATGGAAAGAAATATATGTGTTTTTTGCGGATCTTCTACAGGAAACAGAAGTGATTACATCGGGGCAACGCAAAAGCTTGCCAAAGTGATGGTAGAACACCGTTGCAACCTTGTATATGGTGGGGGCAGTATAGGGTTGATGGGGATTCTGGCAGATCAGGTTCTGCAACTGGGCGGAAAGGTTTTAGGGGTTATACCAAAGTTTTTGGATGACCGTGAGGTGGGGCACCATGGTCTTACCAGGCTGATTGTCACAGAATCAATGCATGAAAGAAAACAAGAAATGGCAAGCCACGCAGAAGGTTTTATTGCCATGCCCGGCGGTATCGGAACTTTAGAAGAACTATTTGAAATCTTTACCTGGATCCAGCTCAAACTGGTAAAACATTCGCTCGCCTTATACAATGTAGGTGGCTACTTTGATCTTTTAATTGGTTTCCTTGATAAAATGGTTACAGAAGGTTTTCTAAAAGCCGAGACCAGAAATTTGCTCATCGTATCTGACGATGCCGAAGAAATTATTAAAGCATTATCTTCCAGTCCTTTTGGTGATCGAGAAAGCTGGAAGAAAAAAGTTTAAAAGCATGGCACAATCTACATTTTACAATTTCAAAATCTACATTTTGCTCATAATGTCTTGTATTTCCTTGGCATTAAATGCACAAAGTAATCTGAAAATCTTAAGCCATGACGATTATGATGCCTGGAATAACCTCGCAAACTGGGATATTTCAAATGATGGCAGCTATGTGTATTATGTCGTTAATCCCCAGGAAGGCGATGGAAATCTTTATCTGAAAACGATTAAAGGTGAATTGATTAGAACCATCCCCAGAGGTCAAAATGCTGCCTTCACCTATGACAGCCGTTTTTTAATTTCAACCCTTAAAATAAGTTTTGAACAAGATCGTCTCAATAAAAAAAACAAGAAAAAAAGCGAAGACCTGCCGGGAGATAGTCTGGTAATCTACTCCATCTATGCTGAAAAAATCTGGGAAATACCCGATGTTTCAGGTTATAAAATACCTAAAAAATGGTCGGGCTGGCTGGCCTGTCAGCTAAAAACAGGGATTAAGGATACAAGTGTTGTTGATTCTGCCAGTACAGAAAAAAATGAAAATAAGGTTCAATCTAAAATGCCAGATAAAAAAGCAAAGGGGAAGCCATTGATTTTGAAAAAACTAAGTGATGGACGGGAGTATATTTTTGATCGCATTACTGAATACGCATTTGCTGATGAGGCCAGGATGTTTTATTTCCTTCAGGAAAAAGGTGACAGTACAGAATCTGCCGGTGCTTATGCCTTTGATATTTCAGAAGAAAAGCTCATTTTGCTCGACTCTGCTCATAAGCATTATAAATTTATTACCCCCGAAAGGAAAGGTAATGCATTGGCTTTTATCGCTTCTGCCGATTCTATTGGCACAAAAGAGCCAGAATATAATCTTTTTTTATGGAACTCAGAAACGAGAAAGCTCAATCTGCTCGCAAAAGACGAAGACAAAACTAAGACTATCAAATTACAGATCAGTCCGCATAAATCACCTGAATTTTCCTATGATGGAACTAAACTGTTTGCTTTCTTCTCTGTAAAAGATGTAAAATACGAATATGAAGAAGATACTACCATTCTGGATGGTGACAGGGTAAATCTCGATATTTGGTCCTGGACCGACGGGATTATTCAGCCTCAACAGCTTAAAGAACTAGAAAAGGAAAAAAAACGCAGTTTCATCAGTTGCTTTGATCTCAGAAAAAATTATTTTACCTCCCTATCTGAACCGGAATTACCTGATATCATAACAAACCGGGAAAAAAGTGGAAACTTTATCCTGGGCATAAGCGATCTCCCCTATCAGATTGAAAATACCTGGGTTTATCCGGGTTATCGCGATTTCCATTCGATAAATCTTACAACCGGCCATAAAAAGCGGATAGTAGAAAAAACCAAAAGCTACCCGGGAATATCGCCGGCCGGAAAATATTTTTACTGGTATGATTATGCCGACAGTGCCTGGTATGTGTTTAATCCTGTTAATGAGCGGAAAATTAACCTGACCGGAGACCTGAAAATTCCTTTTTACGATGAATTACACGATATACCTACTGAACCCGGTGCATATGGAGTGGCCGTCTGGACAGAAAACGATGAACACCTCTTATTATATGATAAATATGATATCTGGATGTTTGACCCTGCAGGACGCCAAAAGCCCTATTGCCTTACCGAAAATGAAGGAAGGAAACAAAATATAACATTTCGATACCAACACCTGGAAGAAAACAGAGGCTTTGTAAAACCCGGCGAAGCGATCTACTTATTGGCATTTGATCACTTGAGTAAATCATCGGCCATCTATCGCGATAGCGTTAAAACCGGCAATGTACCGCAATTGCTCTTTAGCGAAAATGCTTCCATTCATTCTTTAAAGCGGTCGGCGGAATATGGTAAATTTATTTTCCGAAAAGGTGATTTCAGAAATTTTCATGATTTATATGCAAGTGATGGCCATTTTTCAGAAGTACAACCAATCAGTGAGACCAATCCGCAAACTTCAGATTTTCGCTGGGGCCAGGTTAAAATTGTAGAATGGATGTCTATGGCCCGGGATTCTGTTCAGGGTTTATTGTATGTGCCTGATGACATTGAACCGGGCAGCAAGCTTCCAATGATCGTCTATTTTTATGAAAAATCTTCCCATACGCTTCATAATCATATCCTTCCTGCGCCCAGTCGATCGATTGTGAATATTCCATACTATGTAAGCAATGGATATATTGTTTTTGTACCAGACATACACTATCGGGAGGGTTTACCGGGCCAAAGTGCCTACGATTGTATTATACCTGGTGTACTAAAAATATTGAGCGAAGGATTGGTCGATGAAAAAAGAATGGCTCTGCAAGGCCAGAGCTGGGGTGGTTACCAAACAGCCTGGCTGATCACTCGAACGGGCATGTTCAGGGCTGCTATGGCTGGTGCACCGGTATCTAATATGACAAGCGCATACGGGGGTATCCGCTGGGAATCAGGACGAAGCCGCATGTTTCAATACGAGCGCACCCAAAGTCGAATTGGAGGCTCATTATGGGAACGGCCAATGTTGTATATAGAAAATTCACCTCTCTTTTATGCCGACCGGGTAAATACACCCTTACTCATGATGCACAACGATGCAGACGGCGCTGTACCCTGGTACCAGGGAATAGAGTTTTTTATGGCCTTACGCAGGTTTCATAAACCTGCATGGATGCTGGTCTACAATGGAGAAGCACACAACCTGGGACAACGAAAAAACATGAAAGACCTCAGCATACGCATGAGCCAGTTTTTTGATTATTATCTCAAAAATGCACCCATTCCCTTGTGGATGCAGGACGGTATTCCTGCTGTAAAAAAAGGACGAACTTTGCTTTATGAAACGGCAGAAGAATAAATAAACCAAGGCTTTTTAAATATAAATATTATTAGAAAAAAAGAGATGGTCTGTTTGGGTTTACCGCCTGTACTAAAAGCAGATCATCTCAATTTTTACTTATGTACTCAGTTCGCCGGAACCTCCTGATATTAACCCTTCTGTTACTTTTCTCAAACCCTGCATTTTCGAATAAGGAATCTTGGGTTTGTAAAATACTTCCTGCCGAAAGAGAAGTATATACCGATCCCAGCACCGGCTTACAAATGACTTTTATTACAAACCATAAAGCAGAAGATTTAAATCTGTATTTCCACGATAGAAGCTGGCTTCCAAAAAATGACATAGTACTGTTTACTTCTGATCGCAGTGGCAGAAGGGAAATTTATGGATATAGTGAAAAAAGTGGTAACATCATCGCATTCAATCCTGAAAATCAGCTGGCCGCATTTAATCCGGTGGCATCACGGTTTAGAAATGAAGTATTTGTATTCTGGAAACAAGCTTTATATGTTTGGCAGATTGAAAGCAATGATCAGGTAATAAAGGTTACCGCCATTAAGCTTACAGATTTACCTGAAAACGCTGTTCCAATTAGCAGTATTAATGAAAATTCCAATGGAAAAGTGCTTTGCTATGCTTATCGTCTTGCTGAAAAATATCACATAGGCATCATAAATATAGAAGAGGCCAGATCTGAAATAATCTGTCAGACAGATTTTGAAATTCAACATCTGCAATTTAGCCATGAGCGCTCCGGTTTGCTGTCTTTTGCCCGTTCATATGGAACAGATACTGCACCTGCACATTCAAAAGACAATCCCCATGCCCGCATTTGGTTATTGGATATTGAGCAAAAGGTGCCTTTACCAGCTTTTTACCAGGTTCCCGGTGAATTGGTTACCCATGAATGCTGGTGGGTAAATGACAGGATTACCTTTATTGGCGGGCATAGACCTGAAGAAGGACATGTTAAAACATTTGATCTTAAAACCGGAGAGATTGTTATAAAGGGAGCAGGTGCATGGATGCCGGATCAGGAACCACAGGTAATTTCGAGATATAATTGGTGGCACGCTGCGGGTAGTCCGGACGGCAAATGGATTGCAGCCGACAACTGGCATGGGGTAATCGCTATTTTTGATGCCAAATCCACCCGAATGCATATCCTTACTGAAAATCACCGGGTTTATGGCAAAGGGGCTCATCCACATGTAGGTTGGGACAATGATGGCAAAAAAATCATATTTTCATCAAACCTGCGCGGCAATGCAGATGTATGCATTATGCAGATCAATAAGCCTTGATTGCAGGTTTAAGCAGTGTTCATTGAAAATCGCCTGGCTTGTTGATCTGTTTTTTACATCCCGATTTCATATTACAGACGCATACTTTTTCAGCAGATCAGCACCATCAACCATTAAAATTTTACTCAGGTCACTTACCCACATTCTGCCGGCCTGGCTCGCGATTGCTATTGCCTTGTATGCCATTAAGGGCATCACCCAACTCAAGACGCATGGCATCGGCCAACCGGGCTAATCTTGCCACCACCTCAGGATGCTGGGCAGCTACATTGCTTTCTTCAGAAATGTCTGAGTACAGGTTATATAATTCCATCTCTTCCAGCGGCAGCATATGATATTTATTTGGAATGCCATCATCGCGATATGCTTGTCCGGGAGCCAAACTGCGATAGGTATGGGGGAAATATAATTTCCAACCCTCCTTGCTGATAATCGATTGCAATTCGTTTTGGTTGTAGTAAATAAAATAAGCATCATGCGGATGGATGGCGCCTTCCTGTACTTTCATCAGTGGAAAAATATCCTTGCCGTCAATTTTTCGTTCCGGCAATGCTGCACCTATTAAACCTGCAATGGTAGGCAACAAATCAATGGTCATAGCGGGTTGCTGCTGCACCTTTCCCTCCGGCAAGGTACCCGGCCAGCGCATAATACAGGGTACGCGGATGCCCCCTTCCCAGGAAGTGCCCTTACCTTCCCGTAATGGCTCCGCGCTGCCCGAATGGCCACTGTATGACAACCATGGGCCATTATCAGAAGTAAAAATCACCAGGGTGTTTTCGTCAAGACCATTATTTTTAATGGCTTTGAGAATCTCTCCCACCGACCAGTCTATTTCCATAATTACGTCTCCGTATAAGCCTCTTTCTGATTTGCCTTTGAATTTATCTGACACAAACAAGGGCACGTGAGGCTGGGGATGCGGCACATAGAGAAAAAAGGGATTGTTTTTATTCCGGTTAATGAAATTTACGGCTTTCTCCGTAAGTATGGTGGTAAACATGCTTTGGTCACCGTGCAGGGTGTCAATAACCTGTCCGTTTTCAAATACTGGCAGTGGAGGAAATGCACCGGGTCTTTCAGGGTGGAAAGGCCACATATCGTTGGAATAAGGTATGCCGTAATACTCATCGAAACCCTGGTTTACCGGCAGATAATCTGGTTCGTGACCCAGATGCCATTTGCCAAAAATACCTGTGGCATAACCTGCTGATTTGGCTACCTCGGCAAGGGTCATTTCATCGGTATGCAATGCTATTTTACTTGTATGACTCAGCGCGCCATTGATGCCAACCCGATTGGGATAACAGCCGGTCATCAAGGCAGCCCTCGATGCCGAGCAAACCGCCTGCGCTACATAGAACTGGTCGAACTTCACCCCTTCGTTGGCCATGCGGTCGAGATTGGGTGTAAGAATATTGGGGGAGCCAAAACAGCCTACATCCTGATAGCCCTGATCATCGGTAAAAATGATGACAATATTAGGCTTATTTATCTGCTCATTTTTCTGCTCTTTTCCACAGGAGGGCAAGAGCATTGATAATAATACCCAGATGTAAAATGACTTCTTCAGAAGTTCAGCAGTTCTCAGGCGTTCAGCAATTTTCATGTATCAGGAAGTTGTATTCAAAACCTTAAATAAACAGAAAAAGCGGTAGAAAACAACACAAAATCCAGAAGTTGGCAGTATTATCCAATAATAATCACTTTGGCTATCCTGAAATCAATTTTCAAAAAAATAAACCGACCCTTGATCTCTGCCAAAAATATCAGAGATTAAGGGGGCGTAAGCACACTTCTTTTCAGGTTGATCTCATAAAGCAGTTCACCTTCATCCCCTATTAGTCTGAAGGTTACCTCCGGGTCAATCGATTTGGTATTAAAGGAGAATTCACCAAATGCATATTGATTATCAAATCCGAAGAGCTGGGTTTCCCATGCATCGTTCTGAGCAGCCGGACCATGTCTGCCTCCAAGACTTGCAGGTTCAAACTCATAGAATGAAAATCCACCGGATCGGGGTATGGTAAAGCCCCTTGCGCCATGACGGTCACCGGATATGAGCAATACCCCTCCTATTTTGTTCTTTTCTATGAGTTGAAAAATTTTCTCCCTGCCTTCGGGATCCCATACACCCCATGAATCTTTTCCGTTTGAAACATAATCACTCCACATGGTCCCGCAGGAAAGTATGATAAAAGGTCCTTTGCAGTCCAGTAGCTGCTTTTCAAGCCAATCCATCTGCTCCGGGCCCAAAAACCAGCCTTTTTCTTTATCCCTGAAATAACGGTTATCGAGCATTATGACATCAGCCGGGCCAATACGGGTTCTGAAAAATACACCTTCTCCAGTATCTTCAGTGCCATAGGCCGGGTTGTTCCAGGATTGTCGAAAAACTTCCCTTACTCCCCTGCGGTCTTCATCTGTAAAACCTTCGGGTATACCCGACAGATCATCATCAAAATAATCGTGATCATCCCAGGTAGCGTACATTGGAATTTGCTGGGCCAACATCTGCCATGCCGGAAAAAGGTCGCGCATCAGATAATCAAATCTGTGCATACCCAGGTGATTCAGTCGATCCTGCACAGCAATATCCCCTCCTAATAGCATTGCATGGGGCTTTCTGGCTATTATCTGACGGGCCTGATTCATATTGCCCAAACCCCAGCGATGAAAGCAGGTTCCAAATGCAATGCGCACTTCATCCTTTACAGGCAAAGTTCGGATATAGCCGGGGCTACCCTCCTGAATGCCATTTACTCTAACGGCATAATTGTATTCATGGCCAGGCTTTAATCCATAGATATCGACAATAGCTGATAAATCCGATGCTTCACCAGTGCTTACCGGGCCAAATATATAGTTTTTCTTTCCATCGCTCACCAGCACATCAACTTCAGCAGGTATGGCAGTGCGAACCCAAATGCCAGCACCATCTTCCCTGATATTGCCCAAGAGTGGTCCTCCTAATAGCCTTAGATCATATTTTTGAATGATTTCGGCAAAATTTTCATCCCCGGCGAGGTCGTAATAGCTGGCATTTTCATCGGCAGAAAATACCGCATGCGCAGCGTTGGCAATTTGTGTAGACCGGTCGATTTCAGCATTCCATTCATTCCACACATGCAACATATATAAACTATTGTCCAGTGAGCGGTCTTTTGACATCTGCTGATGTATTTTATTGCCAACATATTGTGCTGTGGCATTTTGCAGGCATAAGATGAGTGACATCAAAAGCAGACCAAGGGTAAAAGACCAATTTAGATGAAAAGAATTCAGTATTGGCATCATAATAAAATTTAGGTTTGTATGGTGTATTACCTTTAAAATCGACAAAAAGGCAATCTCTCTATCATTATTTTACAAAGAAAGTCAAGAATCAGGTATTTATTGCACCCTTGATTTCTCATGTTCCAGCAAAGACTTTAGCTCACGAACGATCTCCGGATAATTCAGATACACATTATTCATTTCACCGGGATCAGTGGCCAGATGATATAATTGTCCCTGAGGCCCAGCATCCTGGGCTGCCTCGACCGCGGGATGCGTAAATCCTCCTGAACCCAATCCATCGATGTATTTCCAATCACCTTTTCGTATGGCATACATTCCCCTGGAAGAATGGTGAATCATTTCAGGGCGGATTGTCATATCAACCTCTCCATTTAAAGCCGCATAGAAACTATAGCTATCCTCTCCGGAGCATGGCTCCGGTGTTACGCCAATCAGTTCAGCAAAGGTGGCAAATAAATCTGTGAGGCTTACGAGCTGATGAGACAGCATAGACTTCTCAATGCCTGCCGGCCAGTGAATGATTAATGGAACCCGATGGCCCCCATCCCATACATCTCCCTTTTGTCCGCGCCTCCCTTCATTGGAATCGTGATTATGCAACTCTATTTCCTCTTGCGGCCAGTAGGCACCATTGTCGCTGGCAAAGACGATCATTGTATTTTTATCCAGATTATTCATTTTCAATGCCTCTGATACCTGTTTTACCGCATCATCAATATCGAATACAAAATCGCCATACTTACCTATGCCTGATTTACCTTCAAAGGCAGGTGTAGGCATCCATGGCGTATGCGGGCCGGTCAAGGGGAGATATAAAAAGAAGGGCGTTTCTTTGGACTGACGGTTGATATATTCCCGGGCCTCTTTCAGAATTTCACTATGACAATCCTCCACTCTGAAGGAAACCGACATCTCTCCCTGACGCCACCAGACCCCTTTTTCCCAATAAACCGCTTTTTCATCGGTATGCTTTTTGTCCCAGGAATATACCGTATGCTCAAGCCGCGCCGGATAGTGATCGGTAGTAAGTATCATCTCAGCATCTATGGCTTTGCCATTTCTGAGAAAAAGATAAGGTGGAATATCCAGTGAGGCAGGATGAATAAAAGAATAATCAAAGCCATAATCATTGGGAGAACCATGTACCGCCTGACTGTAATCCACATTAGAATATCCGGTTTCCGAATCCAGCGCTGCCTGTGCTGAGCCATCGCGGGTTTTCCAGTCAAGACCCAGGTGCCACTTACCAATACATGCGGTTTGGTAGCCTGCTTTTTTGAGCAGAGAAGCCATGGTCTCTCTTTCGCTTTCAATCACCGGTTTATGAAAGCCCCAGATACCGCTAGATGCCGGGGCATGCCTGAAAGCATATTTTCCGGTAAGTAATCCGTAACGCGAAGGGGTACAAACAGAAGCGCTGGAATGGGCTTCGGTAAATACCAGTGATTGCTCAATCAAACGATCAATGTAGGGTGTGCGCGTTTTGGCCAATGGATTTAAAGCACTCACATCACCGTATCCCATATCATCGGCAAAAATGATTATGATATTGGGTGGGTCTGAACCTTGTTGTTCCTTTTCCTGGCATCCTGTGACCAGCATGAGCCATGAAACAGCAAATACCAGGGAGCAAAGGGTCTTGAGCGATTTGATTTTTAAAAACATTCTCTTCTTTTTGATGGTATGTGAAGTCATTAATTTTTACATGTTTAATATAGGCGATTGCTACCTCAATGAAATAACGTATGGGTTAAAATCGCAAGATTATACTTAATCATGGTAAATAGCCCTTGAGTTCAAGGAGCAGATCCGGGTTTACTGCTTCTATATAATTCACAAGTTCCCCCAGTAAATCCTTTAAAATTTCCGGCTTCGATTCAGAAATATCCTCAATTTCCCCTAAATCATCACCTAGATGATACAACTCTGCTTTTCCGGTCTTCCAAAATTGTATGGCTTTATATTCCCCTTTCATAATGGCCGTGTGGGGATAGCCTTTGTTGTATCTGTGAAAGACTAAAAATTCCTGATTTCTTTTAACTTTTCCCTGGCCGGCTGATTTTAAAATATTGAAGAAGCTACCACCGTCGAGTTCCCCGGGCATGGCCGATCGATAAGAAACCATGTCGGCCATGGTAGGAAGCAGGTCCCATCCGGCAACGGGTTCATGACTCATAATTCCGGCTGCGATATCGGGCCCTTTGACTATAAATGGCACGCGAATGCCTCCTTCATAGAGATTCCATTTACCACCTCTCAGCGGGTAATTTCGCATAGGTTTATCAAAATTGTCGGGATGTAATAATTTTTGCCTGGCCGGTACCGGAGGGATAAACTCAGCAGCACCATTATCTGACATAAAAATGACGTAAGTATTATCACCAATGCCCAGTTCATTGATTTTATCGAGGATATCTCCAACCGATTGATCCATATCTTCCAGCATACCTGCCCATCCCGGATTGTGGTGTTTTTTGCCTTTTGGCTTTTTCTCATATTTTTCAAAAGTTTCCTGCCGGGTTTGTATATCCACATGAGGCGCATAATGCGATACTTGTAAATAAAAAGGGTTTCCCTGTTTAACCTGCCTTTCCATAAAGTTGAGGGCTCTTTCTGTAATGGAAACAATCCTTTTGGGATCATCACTGATAAATACTTCAGCCCATTTTTCTTCAGGTCCTGACATCAGGTTTCCGTGTCGGTTGCGGGTATCCCCATCGCTTTCATCATAGCCCAAATCTTCGGGAAAAATCTCTGCCCTTAAATCCCATTTTCCATAATGAGCCGTCTTGTAATGAGGGTTTACAGATTTGAGCATTTTGGGTATAGACAGATGCTGAGGGTGAAGTTCAGGATTGTAATTCACCTTGAAGCTTTCATCTCCCAGTCGTGCAGGCGTCATACCAAATTGAATACTCCTTCGGGTAGGTGAGCATATCGAAGCCGGTGCATAACCACGGGTAAAACGAATGCCTTCTTTAGCCAGTCTGTCGATATTTGGGGTTTCAAAAAAATCGCTTTTGGAATCTGAAATGCGATCGTCCATACCTAAAGATGTACAGGACCAGCCTTGATCATCGGTTAAAATAAATACTATATTGGGAGGGTTTTCTTCTCTTTTATCCTGAGAAGGGGTGCAAGACCATTTTCCAAAAGTTATTATGAAAATTAATAGGATGAAAGGGTATTTAGATTTCATTGTGTATGCTGTTAAGTGTATACATGATTGATTTATTCCTGAATTTGGTAATGATGAAAACGACTAAGCATGTCATATGGAATTTCATCGCTTACTTCGAGAAACTGTTTTTTGCCATGTTGGATGAATTCAATTTGAGTGCTTCCTACATACCTGGCTTTTTTAAACATGCTTTTATTCACACCCTTCGCTCCATGGGATGAAAAATATGTTTCAGTAGTCTGATTGTGAATAATGAGGCTTGCTTGCTTCCGGTAATCTATAGTGGCCTCAATTTCCCATTCTCCCACTTTTAATTCAATTTTTCCATCTGTTTCCTTTACATCATGCATCACAAGCTGCCCATCGGGCATGATGCGAATAATACACAAAAATCTCATGGCCGGGGAATTCTCTGTATTACTTATATTAAGATGCCACTGATCGGCATCATAACTTTTTAGCTGCCCATCTGCATCTCGACTCCCCCTCCAGTTCACTGCCGGAACAGCAAATGTATCGGTCAATATCATATCAAAAGGCTGAGAGGCCCATAGCCTGCCTGTGGCTCTCATCTGATTAATATTAACCTCAAACCGTTGATTTTGCTGATTCACTTTCATTTGTTGCAGACTGTGAATGAGCCACGACCATCTGACGGGGTCTTTGGCTTCCATATCATCATACACCACAATGACGTCCGGCTGCAATAAAACAAGATGTCGGTGGTGTTTCACCACACCATAATCTTCAGCGGTTTCTGTGCTGCGATAGGCATTGGAAGCATCTCCTTTGGCATAGGCAAGGCCACCACCTTCTGCAACCCTTGCAATCCATCCGAATGCCTCTGTACTGTAGGGCTGCCCTTCTCCATTGATTAATATTCCATTTTGGCTACGGGTATTCTGATACCATCCCGTGCGATGCGGATCCTGCATGGTGATTTTATAACCGGTTCTGTAAAAGAGCTTTTGACCACCATATAAAATATTAAAAACATTCTGATCGGCCAGCATATGGCCATAACAGCCAAAGGGACTCGATCGCATGGCTACCATAAGGTTTTCTTCTGTGTTTTCAGGGTTAGTGTGCAGCGCCACCAGGCCTACATCCCTGAATGCCCTGGTCATGGGCAAGGGATGATCTATTATAGCAGCCGGCAAGGGAATATCACCTGTCTGTGTGAGCCTGACCCACCGCAACAATCGCGTTTTTGACAGATCATAGGTTTCATAGCGGGCGCATTCCCGGGCATACCAGGCCGCTTTGGGGTTTTGGGTGAGTTTAGCCAGCTCAATGGCAAAAGCCTGATAATGATCTCCCGGCATATTTATTTCTTCGGTATTGTCTCCAAACCCATCTGCGGCTGAACCCGGTGGGATGTGATAGATCAACCAGTCGGACTGCTTTTCATACCATGGATGTACATTGAAATAATCATAGCCTGTAAATTTTTTAATAAACAGTGGGATTTCAATCATGGTTTCCATATTCATCTTGAAATAGGAAACCCCTTCAATCCATCCGCCATCGAGGCCGCCGAGTACCGGTGCTCTGGCCATAAAGAGTTCATAAGCATAGATAAGCCATTGCTCTGCTTCGGGTATATCGCCATAAACAGCCAAAGAAGTCTGAAAAAAATAATGCAGGATATGCTGCCAAACATGGCCGCTAAGCAACCTGATTTCTATATTATTTGTCCAGCTGTTGTAAAACCTGTTGGTTCTTATGTAAATGGCCTCCAGTAATTGTTTTTTTTGCTTTGCGTCCAGAAGTTCATGAAATGTATCATAGGCCAAAGCCATGGCCAGCATGCAACGTGCATCGGCAAAATCGCTGTAGGCTGATACACCATCTGGATCCCAGCGGGATATCTCCATAGCCTGAGCTATGGCTTTCTCTGCATACCGGATGTCAGGCTTGAGTACCCAGGCTTCGGTTAATGCATGCACCAGAGACTTAGATTTATTGGCAAGGCGCTGACTGGCATCCTGCCTGAATTTGTGTTCCTGATCTTTATCGGCTCCTGTTTGCGATGGAATTCCTTGCTTTTCTACCCAGATGGGTGAATTCAACGCTTTTTCTGCTTCATCCAGAATCGCCTGAGCATCGGGGTTATCCTTTACACTGCGCAAGGTATTGAGTTCTTCCCGGATGGTTAAAACCCTTGGATGCGTGGCGGGTATGGCTTCTATAAATACAGAAGGCACCGGACTTAGCAAGGACATAGCCCGTTCATCCAGTGTAAAACTAAAGGTTTCTGACCAGGAATCGCCTGTTTTTCTGTATTGCCAGTACCACTTTCCTTCCTTGAGAAGTTCATGTGGATTAAACATAGCCCATGGACTTTGTTCCGCACTGTAAGTAATGGCATTTTCACTGAAATCAGGATCATAGGAGAGTCTGACATCGTATGTCACTTTTTTACCTTTTTGTGCTGGCCAGCGCAGCACCGGCGGATTTATCCTGACAGGCCCTTCACCATCCGGCACGGGAAACTCGAGGAAACGCTTATACACTGTGCTCATTTTCATCTGCTGATCCGCTGATTTTTTTTCTGGCACATTGCAGCCTGCCATCAGGAAAAGCAGGTAAACCAGCAGTCCCGATATCAATATTTTCTTTTTGAAATATGTCATTATAGCTATTGTTATTATTTTTTCACATTCAAAAATCTGGTGGCAAATACCCCTCAAAATCCGGCCATAATTCAAAGTTCCGATTGGTTTTTTGCCCATCAATTTCAGTGATCACCCATTGGTTTTTAGGGCTTAGCGCATCGAAAGCAAGGTGTATTCCTGCATCTTGAATAAAATTTCCTTGCTCAATATTTTTTTCCGGATTTATCATAGCTATGTCCTCTAAAGCCTGATTTGGTGACTTTCCGTCTTTATCCAGTAAAGTCATAATACCAATACCCTCACTTCCGTAGATGGCTAGATAATATTCTGCACATATTTCAAAAAGTTGCCACTTACCTATATTTGCAAGTGATTTCTGATGTTTGGGTACATGTACGGGGCCGGCTGCAACAGCGAATTTTTCATATACGCCCGTATTGTTCCATTTCATAAAATCACCTCCAGGTCCCATGATGTGAAAAACATCTTTTAGTTCCCTTTCTCCTGCACAGGTAAAAAGTACAATAGGTCTGGGTAAAATCAAGGACCTTTTGCCCTGATTGGCGCCACCAGCTGATATAAGAAAAGACGAGTTTCCACTATAAATTTCAGGACATGAATTAGCCCCGTGACCTATTTTCACGAAATATGCGTCGGGTTTTCGTACTGATAGTTCCAGCACCTGATCCGCAGGCCTATAGGGCATGATGGCGGCCCATAAGGCAATATGTTCGCCTCGCTCTATGTTCAAGGCCAGGGTATCTGTATAAAAACTCAACCATGTTTTCATGGCAGCAGTATGGTAATCCTGGTTTAAGGCCTTGATTTTATGTTTTTCGTACTGCCTGCGAATGGGAGGAAATCTCCGCAATTGATGACTCCCCAGGGCATATTGCCAGTTCATTTTATCAAGTAACTTCTCTGACCATATTTTAACCGGTCCTTTAGCGTATGTATGAAGATTCAACAAAGCACAAAGGGTATATCCCAGGTATGGGTCTGAATTGAATTCGTAGATTCCATAATTATACATTTCAATAAGATAATGGCTGAGTTTTTCTTCCATACCATTCTTAACATTATCATAATTAAAATCTTTGCGCCCATTTTCCCAATACCATTGGTTTTTGAGGAACCTGGTTCCCTCAGTCATGAGGATATGATTTTCAGTGTCTTCAATAAGGCCCAATGTTTTAGGGACTTTCAGGTTAAATGCATTGCCCTCTTCAACAATCAGTTCAGTAATCAAATGCTGTAAAGTCTCCGGGTAAAGAATCTCCGGGCGATTGGAAAATTCAAAAAGTATAGGAATCAAAGCCGATTGGGTAAAATCATAATCGCCTTCAGGATTTAGCCACCATCGGGATCCTGAAATGCCAACAGCTTTTTGATTTTGCAAATAATGGTTCATTTCATCGATGCGTGTTTCATTCAGCAAAGAAGCCAGTATAATTCTGGGTACCGTCACCTTATGTTTTTCCTTCCAGTCAGGGAGCTCCATTGAAGACCAATGGTCCAGCAATTCCTGTTGAACCGAAGAGTGATTTGAGGAAGGATAATTCCTCTGTGCCGGAACAGGAATATTTCCCTGCGGGATGGCCAGCGTTTTTGTTCTCGCAGCCCCAGTGGTATAGGGTAGCAAAGCAGTAAGCAAAACCGTCACCGTAATCAATATTAAAGCCAGTATCCAGACTTTTTTCATGCTTTACTTTTATTTCGAACTTCACTAACCCTAAAATTCCGGTATCGGAAATGCGTCCACTGCATTTGTCTGAAACCTATTTTCCCCTTTCCATATACCGGGCCCAGGCTGGTACCATCATCGGTCCAGTCAATAATTTTTACATCATCTACATAAAATACAATGCGCGCATCTTCTTTGACCAGTCTGATTTTATGGATGTCAACAGATGATTTAGTTATGCCTTCGGGGCCTTGCTGCACAATTTCAAACATGTTGTTTTTTCTCAAATGGGCAGCTTCTCTCTCCTGGTTTTTAGGATTATTGGCATAATAGGAAATGTGATAGCTGTTGATTTTATCTTTGGTGTACTGGCTGAATGTACCATCCCTGGCAGGTAGTGAGGGATCAAAAATATCTTCGCCATCTGTGCCCAATGCTGCAAAAAATATGATGCACAGGCCAGCCTCCGGGTGCATGTTTTGCATCTCCCAACTTGCCTCAAAGCTTTCCGGAAAATCTACCGGACACCAGTAGACATGATGCCAGGCTTGCTCAGGTGCGTACATATGCATCCAACCTTCGGCAAACTCAACAATTCCCGGACCTTCCATTTGCCAGCCCTCCATTTTTTCAGCACTGGAAAAATCATTTTCGTAAAGGACCTTTGGTTTTCTTTCATAATGGCAGCCTGAGAAAATTATAAAAAAGAAGGCCATCATGACCCATAACCTGCCGTAATGAAGTCCAGCGTTTTTTTTCGATTTGTCGATTTGGTTTATCAAGCGACTATTCATTCAAAACATATTGTTAACATCCATAATAAATACCTGCCTTTTGCCGTCCGGAGCACCGTTAAGGCAGATTTTCCTGTAATCCCTGCTCCATACCGGATGCGGGTCGAGTTTGCTTTGGCTCCCTCCTTGTTCCATTTCTTCCCGCGTGTACATCTCACCTCCACCCCCAACATCGGTAGGCATGGTACATAAGATATGCTCTTCATCGTTTTGTAAGTCAATCCACCGAATGGGCACTTCGTCGTTTTTCACTACCCAGGATTGTTTGATATACGCATCTGTAATTAAAAACCGCCAGTCAGGCTCTACACTGGGATGGCCACTGCCCAAATGCTTTTCTGAAAGCAGCCGAAAATCACTGCCGTCGTAACGAAATGCACAAAAGTGCATATCCCTGAACCCGAGCCATTCGGGGATGCAGTTCATGATGATATGTTCTCCATCGGGATGCCAGTTGGGGTGATTGCCGGAACCTCCCAGGCGGGCTTTGCGATTCCAGTGATCCATGCTCAGTGCTTCCTGTACATTTGAGCCATCTGCATTCAAGGTGAAAAGGGAAGCATTTCTTCCGGCGCCATTTATCTGGCTGCGAAATACCTGCATGATGCGGGAATTCTGCCGGTTGTATTTACTGTGAAAAAGATAGGGTATTCCTTTGTTGTAGAAGTCTCTGCTCGAAGAGGCATCGATGAAGCGCTGCATAGGCACAAAGAGCTCTTTTTTGTTATTTTTCAGGCTGGTACGCCAAAGACCTTCATTGGGAATGTCTTCCTGGGTAAAAGGTATGGGTTTACCTCCCGGTGGATCCGGCACAGCATAACCATATTGGTGGATGTTCATATTGAGCAGATTGGGACTGATCACATATCGCTCATCAGGAGAGAGGTCATATTTCGGCCCGGCAAATGCTTTGGCTTTCTTTTTACGGATGTCTATTTGCACACAAACCGGCTGGCCATCGATGATGTCATTGGCATACAGGAAGCGACTGCCTTTCTGTCCCCATTGCATATTGGCCCCTACCTGAAATGACCAGGCGCGGGTGGTATAGACTTCTTCTATGGTTTGTTCCGACAGATCAATGACACATATACTGGCTGTATCTCCCCAAACCGGTTTTTTTTGCTGGTAAGGCAGCCTGGTAACTGCCAGAAAGCGCTGATCGGGGCTCCAGGGGCATACATCATAAAATGAGTGCAGGTAATAGCCATCATCTGGTGTAACCTGAATAAGCGGTGCCAGGGTTTTACCTGGACGATAAGCTTTGAAATCGCAGGCTTTTTTATCCCTGGCCTGTAAAGATACAGACCAAAGCCCCGGTGTCATCAAGAGCGCTGTGTATCCTGCCGATGTTCTGTAGATAAAATCTCTTCTCTTCATATCATGCTATTTTTTTAAACCCTTAAGCTTTTACTTTGCAGCAGAAAATCAAATCTGTTCAGACAGCAAATCCCCCTGTTCTACCATCCACTTTTTCAATTCGTTGCGTAACTCTTTGACCATCATCTGCATTTCAGGGTCCTCTGCTATATTATTGAGCTCATAGGGATCTTGCATAAGGTCATACAATTCGATTTCAGGCCGAAAACGGAACAAGCGAAATCTTTCATTCGCAAAATCAGGGTTGTTTTTGGCGTTTTTCCATGATTCTAAAACCCGCCATGCACAGATCACAGACCTTTCATCCATTCTTTCTGTCATTCTGATGGTAAAAGGTTCTTTATGGTTGAAGTTTACCAAAAGCTTATACTTATGATTTGTGACACTTCGTATGGGATAAGAATTGGCATCCTGCACGCCCAGATTGGAATAAGCCGCAAACAAATAAGGCTTTTGGGTATTTTCTTTTCCAGAAATTAGCGGCAACAGGCTTGTGCCATCCAGTTCTGGCAATTCGCTTGCCCCGGCCCATTGCATAAAGCTTGGTAAAAGATCAAGCAGGCTAACCGGAGCCTGAATGAAGCGACCTGCTTCTATTTTTCCTTTCCATTTGATGATCAAGGGTACATGCAAGGCCTTTTCGTATAAAGTCCATTTGCCATAGGGCAAGCCGGGCCCGTGATCACTGGTATAGATGATGATGGAATTGTCGGTATAACCGTATTTCTCGAGCCAATACAAGGTGCTGCCTACTTCATGATCCAGGTTTTCGACGTTATCATAATAAGCCGCAGTAAGACCTTTGGTTTCAGGAGTGTCGGGAAGCCATGATTTGGCCTGGATGCTTCGATAAGGAACTCCATTTTTTTTATTGAAATACGGCTCATGGGGTTGGTTATAGGCTACCACCAGGCATAAAGGTTGTGGTCCTGCAGATTGAAGTAATTCAGGAATGTCTTTCCTTTCAATATATTCGAAAGGGAAAGAATTTTCAGGGCCGACATGTACTTTTCCTGCCAGGGCTACCCTATATCCGAGTTCGCTGAGATAATGCGGCAGGGTTTTTACATGATCGTATATTTCACCATGATTTTGATGGCAGCCATTCTTATGGGGGTACAAACCCGTGTAAATCGAAGATCGGGATGGCGCACAGACCGAGGCCGTAGCAAAGGCATGGGTGAAGATTATGCCTTCTGAAGCAAGCTGATCCATAAAAGGCGTAGCTACATCTTTATTGCCTGCATATGCAAGGTCTTCTGCCCCATGGTCATCGGAAAGCAGCAGAATGATATTGGGCTTACTTTCATCCTCTTTGGAACCCGATGAATTGCACGCATAAATACTAACGCATATAACAAAGAGAAGAATAGGTCTCATGACAGGGTGAGTTTATGATGAAAAGGTGTAAATCCTGTGAGAAAAACGGCAGGAGTACCCATAGACGGAAGTGCTCCGCGAAGGCGCAGCCACTTATGAGCGCAAGCACCCGGACCAAATTGTATGCGATCTTCCCCTTGCGAGTATGTAGCACTTTCCCCCTTTAGAAGCCAGGTGTCTTCAAGGGCATCGGAAGGTTCGAGTCCGGAAAAACTTCCCCCCGGTCTGAAAATCATTTCTACCGTAACCGGAACCTTATCGGTACCATCAATCCTGATGTCCAGTTCAAAGCCACCAGCAATCTCACGAATCCTGATCTCAGTTTCGAGATGTTGAACTTCCGACGTTTTCCTAAAGCTTCTCGGCACTTTTTTCCAGTCATTATCGCCTGTAACCTGATTCGCTTCCAGGGGCTGGTAATATGGACCTTGCAGTGATCTTCTCAGGATCCAGACATCCCCTTCCTTTACGATGTCTTCAGCGGTAAACTGCCCTTTTCCGAAAAATGCACTGGCAACACGAATTCCCTGTAGCACCGCATTGCCTTTATGCATGGTAAAAAACACGGGATTCATGGAAATAAGTGAAGCATCATAATTCCCCCGGCGAATCCGCACTATACCTGTTTTTTTAAATTCTTTTACATAATTGTCAGGAAGCGGCTTAATGCCGGGCAATGGCTTCCATAATGATTTATCTTCCAGTATATTGTGCAATGATGAGTACCGGATCTGTTCAAAAGCCGTTTGCTCGATTACTTTGCACATGGCGGCAAAAGTTCCATTAGCATCATGCAGTGCCATAAAACGATAAGGAAAATAATAGCTCTCCATCGTTCCTTGAAGCGCTTTATCCTGCCGGCCCGATGCCTCTGTGGCTACTTCTCCATTGGGGTGCATGTAATACATCGACATTTCCAGGTTTTTGCGCACATATTGCAGCAGTTCGGGTTTATTAAAAGCCCGGGCAATTACGATCAGGGTACGATTGGTTAAGGGTGTATAAATATAGGTGCTCCTTTCGTCGTATTGGCCATCTTCATCTATGTCTATACCTTCGGCCAGCCATTGTTCGGCCCTTTGCACATAGCGCTGATCGGGCCAGAGCATATGAAGCCAACCCAAGGCAGCACAAACTACCCATCGGTGATTAGGTGTGTGGATACCCCCGTAAATTAATGTATTACCTGCCTTTTGGAGAAAGGACTTCAATGGCTCAATCAGTTTCTGTTTATTGGGCAACTGGCTTTCCATCAGCATTTTGCAGGGAGGGCCCAGCCATTTTACAATAAAACCGGTATCTGGAGGCGAATTGAAATTGGTAGAATGCAGATCAATACTTCCATCGGCATTTTGAATTTTCAGCAGCCACCGGGTAGCATCTGTAATTTGTGAGCTTAAAACAGTGTTGTGGTAATAGTTTGATTCCGGAGATAACAATGAACACAATGCCATTTTAATGAAATTGGCTGTGCCATGTGAAGTGACAATATCAAAAGCATCTGCAAATCCACCGAAAGACGGGTGATCAGCATCGGAAATTCTGTGTTTTAATGCCTCTTTGATTTGATCGTCATTGAGATGAATAAGCCGGATAAGCCATTCTGGTTTAGCTGATGCTGCCGAATCATGCAATACGGCAGCTAATGAGGCGGGACCCATCATCGATAAGGCAGCAGGCGCACAAACCGCCATACTTCCCTTTTTTACAAAAATTCTTCTGTTCATATGCTAATTAAATTATCCCATGGGGTTTAAAATAGATTGTTGAAGCCTGTTTACAGGTATCCAATCAATCTGATTATAGTGAAGACAAAAAGACTTTAAACCCGGAGATATTTTTGGATCAATATGATTTCCAGATACCTCCGGGGTAATCCATCCCCTAATTACAACCTGTAATATTCCTCCCATCCTTTTCTGGGCGGGCCGCCTGCCAGCAGTTCATTGGCCAATTTATTATTGGTTATCTGCTTCTTTTTCCTGTCAAACAGAATTTTAGTATTCAGTCTTTGTGCCATTACCCCAAGGGTAAACACCTGACTCAGTGGACCTGCCACATCGAAAGAAGACCGACATGCTTCTTCCCCTTTGCATCCTTTGAGAAAATTGGCAAAATGGTTCGAAGGTGAAGGTGGCACTTCTGGCAATATGGATTTCAGGTCATTTCCCTTTTCAGCCGGGATAATGGACAGGGTACTGCCATGTGATCCTCCTTTGAATATCAGGTCTTTGCTGTAAATGATTTTACCCGGATTAAGCTTAGCCGGCTGCAGTGCTCCGTCACTGGGAGGCGGAATATTGGGATCAATTTCCAGACCACCATAACCCGGTGGCACTTGTGGTATATTGTTGACGCCATCATACCAGGTTATGGTTACGGGAGGCATTTTTTTGCGCTTTGGAAATTTAAAAGCAAGTGTAGATGCCTGAGGGAAAAAGAATGCATTATGACCTTCGATCTTAACAGGATCTACTTCATAGGGCAGTCCAAGATCCAGAAACCGGTGTGCTGTATCGATGATATGTGCACCCCAGTCGCCAAGGGCACCCATGCCGAAATCGTACCAGCAACGCCATTGCCCGTTTACATAATCTTCATGATAGTCATGGTGTTTAATGGTTGTATGCCAAAGATCCCAGTCGAGGGTCTCCGGTACAGGTTGGGCCGCCGGAAAACGGGTGATGGTGGTATCCCATCCATGCCAGCGACGTCGTCCGTTCATATGCGCGGTGATGGCTGTTACATCTTTGATAATACCGGCTTCTGTCCAGGTTTTAAATTGAAAGTAATTCCCTTCAGAATGCCCCTGATTTCCCATTTGTGTGGCTACCTTATATTTTTTAGCCGCATTCATCATAAGCTCGACCTCCTGAAATGTTCTGGCCATGGGCTTTTCCACGTATACATGTTTACCCATTGACATTGCCAGCATAGTAATGGGGAAGTGTGAAAAGTCGGGCGTTCCCACACATACTGCATCAATATCCTTATCCATCTTGCCAAGCATCTCCCTGAAATCCTTAAATTTTGGTACTTTAGGAAACATCTCCAGTATTTCGAGGGTATGTGGCGCCCCCATATCAACATCACACAGCGCTACAATATTGGCCAGGCCAGTGTTGTGTAATGATTTAATAATAGAGCCGGCCCTGTTGCCTATACCACAACATGCCAGATTTACCTTGTCACTCGGGGCAATATGACCCAGAGACCTGCCAAAAACCGTGGCTGGTACTATCGAAAATACCGATGCCGCTGCCACTGCAGAGGTACCGGTCTTTATAAAATTTCTTCTTTTCATTATCGAGTATCATTAATTCTTTAAAAATGCACCTGTCATCAGGCATTACAGCTCTTTGATTTTTATGTTTTTATACCAGACTTCATCTCCATGATCCTGAAGGTAAATGTTGCCCATTTCGGCATTTCCAAATTCGGGTATATCAGAAAATTTGCTGTAGTTCACCAGCGCCTGCCACATATCATTATTGCGTGTATATTCCAATATTTTTACATCATTGAGCCAATGCTCCACATGATCATCACGAACTACAATCCTTGCCTGATTAAACGTATTTGATCTGTAGGGCTTATCTGCCGCTGCAGGGATTAAATCGTATAAAGAACCCAGCTTTCTATTGCCCTTAACACCTTTAGCTCCATCGGGATGGAGTTGATCATCAAGTATTTGGTATTCACATCCGATGGTAGCCATGGCTCCGGTTGCCTCGTCTCTGTTGACAAAATATTTTATTCCGCTATTCGCCCCAGGGGTTATCCGAAAATCAACCACCAGCTCAAAGTTTTTGTACTTTTTATCGGTGATAAGACCTCCGGATCTCAGTTCGGTTTTTAATACCTTGAGCATTCCATCTTCCACTACAAAAACCTGATTTGGAAATTCATCGTTTTTAGCTCCTTTCCAGCCCTTTGTGGAATGCCCATCGAAAAGCAATTTCCATCCATCTTTAATTTCTCTTTCCGAAAGTGTATTGTCAATGGCATTTACCTGAGTTATTTGTGGAATATTTTTCAGGCGCTCAGCTTCCAGGTTGTCGGTACAGATGCGGAGGTTTCTCCAAAATACGGAAAGGCCTGCCCTGGAAGCATCTTTAACCTGGTGCACCTGCAAACCAATGAATCCCGAAGCCGTGGCATCGTCAATGAGATCGGCGCAGAGCTGGCCATTGACATATGTTCGTATTGAATTGCCAATGGCTTCTATTCTTCCCTGATTCCATTCTCCATGTATATAGGCTGAGCGGGCCTCTGGATTCTTTGACAGCGGATACAGCCATCCCCTGCGACTTTCATCAAAAATTCCACCGGTCCAGGCCCGTTCTCCGGGGTCAATCTCAAACTGGTAACCATGTACTTTTCCATCGCGGTAGTCTTTTTTACTTTCACTTCTGAACTGTACACCTGAATTGAGATGGCCTTCTAATTTGAATTCAAATTCCAGAATAAAATCACCATAATTTTTTTCTGTGACCAGAAAGCTATTGGGCGTATCGTATACGCTGGTACCTATTATGGCGCCATCCTTTACTTCATATTTGGCTTTTCCATTGAGTTGTTTCCAGCCCTTCAGATTTTTGCCGTTAAAAATGGGCGTCCATTTGCCCTGAGCCATAAGCGCCCCTCCCAGGCTTACCCATAGCAGGATTGATAAAAAAATTCTCTTCATTTTCAAATACTTAATTTTACAATTTATCCCTTTTATTTATTTTGAAATGCCCCAACTTTGGTTTGGCGCATTGCCCATTTTTAGCTTTAATACCTTTCCATTAACTACATCTTTATGAAGGATAAATGGGCTTTGCAGTTCTTCTCCATTTAATGCTGCCGATTGTATGTAAAAATGATCCGGTCCATTGTTTTCCACTTCTATCACAAAAGATCCCCTCGGGTAATATTTGGGGTTTAGATTCAGTGTAATTTTATCGAATATCGGGCTTGCGATTTCATAATAAGGTTCTGTACTGGTACCACCATTTACAGAAAACAAACCAATTTTCAACAAGACTGCAAGTGAACCCATCAGGCCCTGATCTTCATCGCCACTGTAACCATAGTCGGGTGAAATTCCTGAATATACTTTATCAATGACTTGTCTTGTCCAGTATTGGGTTAGCCATGGTGCCCCTGTGTGATTAAACAGAAAGGCCGTCTGCATACAAGGCTGGTTGCCATAGTTGAGATATACTTCCCTGTTTTCCTTTAAGGTTTCTACACTATGGGATTTGCCAGACACAAAATCATGTTTTTGGGCTGATTCGAAGGTGGTATTTAATTTACTGACAAAGGCTTCATTGCCCCCCATGAGCGAAGCTAGGCCTTGCACATCATGAGGAACCCACCAGGTATATTGGGCGGCATTGCCTTCTACCCATCCGCCACCATATTCCAAAACATTAAATGGTTGTTTCCATTGTCCCTGTTGATTTTTCACCCACATCCAGCCAGAGTCGGCATGCCAGATATTGCGGTAATTCAACGCTCTTTTACTAAACATTTGAAAATCGTCATCCTTACCGAGTTTTTTAGCCAATTGTGCCAGTGTCCAGTCCTGATAGGCATATTCGAGTGTTTGTGCGGAGCCATCCTGATGAAAACCATAGCGAATCTCACTGATCGGATGGGGCACATAACCCTTTTCAATATATTGCTCTATGCCTCCACCGATGAAGGTGTTGTGTTCATAACCGGCTTTGGACATCATTCCTCCTGGAAAATGATTTTTACGCATCCCTTCATAGGCGAGATCGATATCAAAACCCCTGATGCCTTTCAGCCAGGCACTTACAATAAAAGGCGTGGACGATGCACCGGTCATTACGTAGGTGTAATTCCCTCCGGAAGGTCCGCGGGGTATCAGCCCACCATCCTTGTACATCAGCAGCATTGAGTTTACAAAAGATTCCGTTACCTCAGGATAGACAAGATGCCACAGGGTATTGAGTGACCACTGTGCGCCCCAGAATGAATCTGAATTGTGGTGGTTGAATTTGGGTTTGCCCGATGGATCCAACGGAATTTGACCTATGCGTCTTTCGGGGCCTGTCATATCACAATATTTTCCATTTGCATCGCTGATGATTCTACGGCCCTGCAATGCTTTCCACAGGTCGGTGTAAAATCGCCTCTGCTCTGTTTCGGTACCCCCTTCAATTTCTATGCGACTGAGCCATTGATTCCATTCTTCATCTGATTCTTTAACGACTTTGTCGAAATCCCAATGTGGCAGTTCTGTTTCCATATTGAGGCGTGCCTGTTCAGTACTTACATAAGAGATAGCTACCTTCATTTGCCGCTGTTCATTTTGTTTGGTGGAAAAGTGCAGATAAGCTCCTGTAGCTGCTCCTTCGATTAAGTCTTCAACTTCTATATCTTTACCATCTTGCCATGCGGAAAAAGTTTCAAAGGGTTTATCAAATTGGGCTACGAAGAACACATGCACCGGCTTAGGTCTTCTGCGGGTTGGCCCCATAATGGCATATCCTTCAATTTCGGTATCGCTCTTTACCTGCACATGTCCAAAATCTGTATCTGAAGGCCCGAGCGTGGTGGTAAAATCAAATAAAATATGGCTTTGCTCAGATTCGGGAAAGGTATATCGGTGAAAACCTACGCGGGTGGTTGAAGTAAGTTCGGCTTCAATGCCATAGGTATCCAATACTATACGGTGGTATCCGGGGCGCACCACCTCTTTATCATGGCTGTATGTAGAGCCATAGTGATCGGGACCGAGATGCCCTTTTTTCTCACCTGTAAAAGGCAGCACCGGAATACCCGACAGCTGCCAGGCATGAATGTGGCTGAAGCACCTGATGGTATCTACGTGGTAGCGATATCCGGTACCCCAGGTGCCGTCTACCAGCATATCAGGACTTAGGTTTACCATGCCAAAAGGACGGCTTGCTGAGGTAAAGAAAAACCAGCGCGAATTAGCTGCATCGATATGTGGATAAACCATGTCGACAGGCCGTACTTTGACAGCATTTTCCTCCTTTTGAATTTGCTTACAGCCAGCAGATATAATAAGAATAAGCAATACGGCAGCAAGAGATTTGATGTAGATCAGTTTTTTCACTTTAAATTATTTTAAATTAAACATAGCTTATTAGCACATTGTAAAAAATTGTTTGGCAGCTCATATCTTTATAATCAGATTTCTTCGGCATAAGTAGAGGATTCAGAAAACTTCCTTATCATATTATCAAAATCCAAAAAAAGTTCTTTTCCATTATGCCTGAACGTGATTATTTCATCTTTTACGTTAGCCTTGACATATGGAGAATCAAACCTCATATAATTCGTGTCGATTACCTTGCCATCAATCTTAAAGTCTTTTTTAAAGTCTAATTCATAATTTTTGCCATTTGATTGATAACTCAATACTAGTGTTTCCTCCTCAAATTTAATTCGGTTGGTTTTTATGCGTTCAACGAAGTCTGAAAAATGGCCATCGACTGTCCTAGAACCAGCTTCTGTTATCCAGAATGTTCTTTTCCCCTTTTGAATAATATCATCTTTGGCTTCATTCCTTAATTCAAAATTATGAGCGCCAATAAAGGCACAATACGTTTCGTCTTTTTTACCAAACACGTAATTATGATCAATAAATGCAGTGTCAAACTTTTCAAAAGGAAAATATCCATGGGTATAATTCAACAAATCCATTTCCATTAATCCTTTTTTATCAGGAATGCTGTAAATGGAAAGGTTCACATTTTCATCCTGTACAGAATGAGGTATATGTCCGTATCCGACCCAATAATTTGGAGATTGATGTGAGATTTCTTTTTCCAGGGCCGGATGGTTATGAAAGATACTAAAATGGTTTTTAATATTCATGCCAAAAATATGCTGTTGGTCACCATAGGTCCCCGGGTGATAACTCTGTGCGGTGTACATTGAATAATCTTTTGTTTTGTATGTGTAAGTATTGCCTTTTTGAATAGCTACGCCATTTGATTGTGGATTGAGAAACCGACTTATCGATGGTTCCAGAGCCAACCACTTGATTAAGGTGAAATCCAATATTTTAAACTCTGCTAAAAAATCATTAGAGAACATGTTACAATTCCGAATGTGCTTCATTGAGTTTCGTATAATTTCAGGATTGGTAAATGCCTCCATGCCCCATTGCATCATCATACTTCGGTTGTCAGTGCCGAAATATCCTTCTGATTTTAATTCTGAAATATCAAGTCCATTGCTTTGTTTTATGATTACATTTGATGTATCCCTGGCAATTTCTGAAAAAACCGGAGGCACTATATATTTTTTGGTAGTCATCATACCATACACCATGCCCGGCCCTAACTCTTTACCGTCTGCCCAATAATAACAGGTCAGTCCTCCCATTGCCCTGCAAGGGCCTCCTTTACGATTTCCCTCATAAGCACGGCCACTTGCGCTGACGAACATAGCATTTGTACTTTGTGATGCTAAATCATAAAAAAGTAAATCCAAAATAATCTGACTTTTTGCTACTATTTCATCATCATTTGCAAAGTCTATAAGGTTGATTAATGCAGCAATATCTTCGGTGTAATATGTACCGGAAAAGAACTCAGTAAAACCATATTTCCATCTCATTTCCAACCAATCGATCGCTCTTATTCTTGCTCTTTCAAGATGCTGTTTACCGGTAAGCCCACTATTTCGGAAAAGTACCTCAGGATATTTCTGACCAATCAAATATTCGGCAGATGCAAATAGAATTTGATGATTTTCACTCCAGTAACACATAGAATTTTCTCCCGGATCATCCCACCAGTACCTGAAATTAAAGAGAACCTCTTCAATTGCTTTTTTGTAAATGACAGGTATTTGATTATCAGCTTCATATAAAACCCTGATCAAATTTACAAGCCTGAAATCCGAACAATCATATTCATTTTTTATATATTCCAGTGCCCCATCTAATTGACTCCAGTCAATGTTATCTTCGCCATTTGCCAATTGATATTGTAATTCATTGATTCTTAAATCAATTTTTTCAGAAGGCCTGCCAGGAATTTTTTTATACCTGGAAATCCGCGCATAATCAAATACAATAGTTCCAATAATTGAAATCAACAATAGCAATACAATGTATTTGAACTTAATTTTTCCTTTCCGGGACTTTTTCATATTTCCAATCTAATTAATTTGGACTTAAAGTGGGTGCACTGAAAATCGTTTTACTTATTGATTTATATAATCATACTATACTGAATTTACATAATAGATGCATAATTTTCAGCAGACCCTTTTATGCCTGACAAATTATTTTATTGATGTTAAATTATGAAATATTCATTCTTAATCCACCAGATTACTATTAATGCTTTACCTCTTCCCATTTTTTCAAGTTCTTTGAAGTCGCCAGGGCAATGACCCTACCCTGACTTCCCACGGCATTGTAAAAGTGATACACGACTCCCTCCCAATAGATGACCCAGGGTTTATGTGCATATACTGCATCATAGTCTTCGCCAGGCGAGATAAGATCTTCCCCCTTCCAATCTGTCCAATGCATAAGGTCATAGGAACAGGCAAATCGTTCAAAGGCGCCGTCTTTCCAGAAGGCGCCAAAATAAAACATTACGTATATGTCATCCATTTTTACAATCTGGGCATCTCCACATATGCCTTTATATCTCGTAATGAGGGGTTTTGTGCCGATTCTTTCCCATTGTTGCATATCATGAGACGCAGCAAGGGCAATACTTTCGTAATCAGCGGTATCGCCCAGGGCATTGTAATACATTAAAAATGGAAAGCCTGTGCGTTCTTCACTGTCCCTGATTATACTAGATTTAAATATTTTCTTGTTTTCAAACCATCGTACTTCCGCATCGTCAGGTGAGAGCACAGGAATTTCCATTCTAGTCCATTCTTGCAAAGAAAGAAGATCCTCTGTAAAGGCCATACCCACTGCTAACTTACCCGCTTCATAGCCTGTAGTTGCACCACCGAGATAAGACATCCAGTAGCGGTTATCAAATTTTTCCACTTCATAGCTCCCTCCCCATTTTATATCGATGAGGGCCATATATCCCGCCTTTTGATTGGAATCCCATGTATTTTCGGTAAATGACATTATTCTACCAAGGCTCACCCATTCCAGCAGGTTTTCACTTTGCGCCATCCACGTTTCATAGCCCTGTCCATCAAAAACGATGTAGCTCATATACCATGTATTATCTTTTCTGAAGATGGTTGGGCTGTCGATCATTTTGGTGCTGTCTTCATGCCGGAAAACCACGCCGTATTTATAGGGTGTGCTGATTTCCTGAAATACCTGCTGCATAACTTCAGCGCTTACCTCTTTGGGAGTTTCAGACAGGCTGCCCCAAAGGCAGCCGGCAATCAAACTTGCAGTCATCCCGAGAAAGATAATCGCGTAAATAATCCGCAATTCAATATTCCACTTCTGGTATTTATCTATCATTGGGCAGTAATTTTTAAAAATCCGCTTTTAATTTTGTAAATCTTCCTTTCTTCGCCAGCATAATTGATTAAACCCGATGATGAACTTACCTCTCCATTTATTTTAACTTCTCCGAACCTGCGCGGAAGCCAGATTTCGGCCTCAGAGTTCCCGGGAACTCTGACTTCCATTTCCCAGGTATCCTTTTCGTCCACCAGTTTAAAGTCTATTCCTCCCCGGATTGACGGCTTTCTTAGCTCGACATATTTCAATCCTCCGGGCTGCGGAGCAATCCTGAATTTTTGAAACCCTGGTGCCAGGGGTTCAATTCCTGCTATTTTCCTGACGATAATATTGGCAGGAGCAGAGCCCCAGGCATGGTTCCATGTGAGGTTGGGTTTGTAATGCTCATCCCAGGCCTCAGTGGTCATCGTAGAGCCTACCCTGATCATGTTCATCCAGCTGCGCTTGCTTTCGGAGGTCATAAGCCCAATAGCGTATTCAGGAAACCCTGAATTATACAGGCCATCCAGAAGGTATTGGGCACCATATACACTGCAGGCCATACCCTTGCTTTTAACATATGCCACCACGGTTGGAATATTTTCAGCAGGAACCAACCCAAATGCAAGGGGAAACATATTGGCATGAAGGGCTGCATGGTCTGTACCTTCTCCGTCAACAAATATACCTTTTCCTGCATCAAAAAAAGTCGCAAGAATGCTTGATTTCACCAATTCCGCCCTGCTCTTTAAAAAATCACGGTCATCGTTTTTGCCGAGAACTGCGGCTATTTCTGCCATTAGCTTCAGGCTCTGAAAATGAAAGGCATTGATTACGGTGTTGTAATCGGTAATCACATATCCGTCTCTTTCGCCTTCCGGGGTAGGACCCTTATTTTTACCTTGAGGGAGGCCTTCTGGTGTTCCCTCCGGCCAGTCGATGTTGTCGCGAAACTTATTTCCTTCGTAATGAATGCTTTTAAAAAACTCTGGAGTAGCATTCGCCGATCTGGAGCTAATGAGTCCATCCCCCCTGGCTAGTGCAATCAGGGATTTTGCCTTCAGGTCTTCGTAACGGGAACGGATAAACTCCAAATTGCCGGTATGCATATAATCCTCCCAGGCCATAAAAACCAATTGCATCTGCCATTCGGTAGGCCATGATGCATGATGGATCAGAAAGTCAGCCGAATAACGGGCTATGCTAAACTCCCGGTCAACGGCATAGTGCCCGAGTTGCTGGATGTAGGCATCTGCCTCATAGGGCATCCTTTCCCTGTTTCCATCGGCGTAAATTCCAAGAAACGGGGTTGCCTTCAGGGTATATTTACATAAATCCCAAATCTGATTAAGGTTTTCATTATCACAATAAAAATAAGAAGCCTCATCATCAAAAGGGTAATAAAGCGATTGCCTGATCGTACCGTGTACAAGGAAATCATGATGATCGCTCGTAATTTCCACAAACCGGAAAGGGAGTACTTCAGGATAAAACGGGGCCAGTCTTTGCGTATGGGGAGAACGAATGGTATGGGGAGGATTCTCTACCTGATAAGTATGCCGCCCCTGTTTTAGAATAATTTCAGCGCGGGCAAATCCGATGTTAGATAAACCCGGTTCTTTATTAACTGATAGGTCGGGGTTTTGTCGTTCCCCCAAAAAAACCTGGAGGAGCTGTCCTTCTTTTTCCGTTTCAATGTCAATTTCCAGGGTTCCAAATGAAGCCTTCCCGAAATCAGCAAAATAATTTCCGCCATTCATTTGCTGATGTTTTACCGGCTCCGAAGGATGAAAGGTGGCCGTTTGCCGGTTTTCGCTGACCCAGCTGCTGTCACTCAATTGAACGTACCTGGATTCTCCTGGCCATAACAATTCTTTACGGGCAAAATGGCCGGTATTAAACTGATTGACTTCACTATAATCGCTTTGCTGGTACCCTTCCCCCCAGGCTTTTACCTTCCAGTAATAACTGGTATTAGCTTTCAGCGGTTTCCCGCCATAAGCCACATCCATTGAAATGGAAGAATGGTTTTTCCCGCTATCCCAATAATCGGCCTTTCCTTCTTCCAGCAAATCCGGAGAAGATGCAACAAGTATCCTGAAAGCTTTCTGCATGCCTCCCTCTACAGGAAAAATCCAGCCAAATTCAGGAATACTGTCAGTAATCACCGCCAGTTCGGGCGACCTAAGCAGTTCACAAAGCAACCCAGCAGGAGCCGGAATAAGCGTTTTATCCGTCGATGTACAGGCAGCCAGCAGCAACAGAAAGGTTATGAAACGGAGATATATATTCTTCATAGTACAAAAAGGCAGAATTCAGTAATCAGTCAGAAATTTGCAGCTGACACTTTTATGCCAGATAAATGATTTTATTGATGGTAATTTATGACATTTTCATTCTTATTCCAGGAATGATGTGTTAAGCCTTTACCCCTTCCCTTTTTTTAAGAAAAATGGCACCGCTCTCATAGCAATTAATCTTCATTTCCTCTGGCAATAAAAATATCCCTTAGATTTCATTCTGCATTATTTATTGTTTTCTAAAGTGTGATTTGTGACTTCTTTTAGTAGATAAGTCTCTTCCTGGTTGCAATTTTCACCTACGTAGATATCCCTTACTTTAATATTCTTAACATCATGCAGCATAAAAATTGGGCGTGGATCCGGGGCATTTGCATCAATGGAAAAGTTATTCACGGTAATTCCTTTCACATGTCTGACAAACAAACCGGAAACAGGCAAGTTGCCCCATCGGGTGGGCTGCGGATATCCTTTTATATCTTCGTTCACCTCATCAAATGATTTCAGATAACCTCCCTCAATCAAGTCTCCCTGATGAACAATATTGAAGTTACTCAACTTTATATTTTCGACATTGTGTCCTGGTATTCCAGTTACTGAGCAGGTGAAATTTCCACTTTGGTAGGCAGTAATATTATGAATTGAAATATTACTCATCCTTCCAACTGCAGGCTCTGGAGCATCTTCCATGTGCTTTCTGTTTCTTCCCCCCAGACGCACATAAACCGGGCACATTGTACCCTCAATGGTAAGGTTATTAACTGATACTCCCTCCATAACACCGCCATCAACTATTTCCAGCGAAAGCCCCGTAATACCGATTGTAAATTTATTTCCTTTGGGTGCCTCTGGATGAATAGAAGGTTTTACTATACAGTTGCTGATATTAATATTTCGAAAGCCTCCCGTGGATTCAGTTCCCGTTTTAATACCATTGCAAAAACTGCTTACAATGCAATTATTTATTAAAATATTTTCACATGGAGCAGTTCCAGTGCTTTTTAGACAAATCGCATCATCGTCTGAATCGATAATACTATTACTAAGCACTACCCTTCGACACCCATCAATATCTATTCCGTCGTTATTCCGGTTACAATGATTATAAACCTGAATATTATCAATGATAAGGTCTTCGCAGTTTAAATAATGTTGATTCCACATGGCAGAATTTCTCAGGGTAATTCCTGAAATCTCAATTTTCTTGCAACTAATCAAAATAATATTTTTTGGCCTGCCATCCATATCCCCTGAAGGTGAATTAGGCAGGCCTGTATGATTTGCTCCCTGCCCGTCTAGCGTACCTTTTCCTGTAATAGCTATGTTGTTTGCTCCCTCTGCATAGATTAAGGAATAGAAACCCCCATCATCTCTAAGCGATCTGTATTTGGGCAGCGGTTGACGAGGATAATCCTTTGCAAAGGGGCTACCCAGCAAGACTGCTCCTCTGTCGAGATGCAATTCAACATTATCTTTCAACAAAATTGTGCCTGTTATGAATTTTCCTGCCGGAAAATAGACGGTGCCCCCATTATTATCTGCCGCTCGATCTATGGCTTTCTGTATGGCGATGCTATTCAGCGTTTTACCATCTCCCTTTGCACCAAAATCAAGTACATTGTAAGATCGGTCAGCAGCAGTCTGCGGCGGCTTTGTAAACCCCATACCTGCTGCTCCTGCAACCCCAAGACTTAAAAGACCGGTTTTTATTAAAAAAAACCTGCGATTTTCATTTGAGTTTTTGCTAATCATATATCTTGTTTATTATCTAATTAACGTTTCAGCTTTGCTACTTAACTTTCCTGACGCCTTTTCCTTTTATCGTTGAAATCTGGACCTTTCCTATCTCTTCTTTTTTTACATCTTTAAGAATGATCTGATCGGAGGCATTTGTCGGTCGAATCCATATTTTATCCAGAAATAAATTTCCCACATCATCAAAAACCATAGCAGGCCTGAAATCATCTTCCAATACCTTTAATTGAATATTTTTCATCGTAAGACCTTTAACATGTCTTACATACAAACCCCAGGATGGAAGTTCTCCAAACATATGAAATTCAGGATAAGCATCAGCATTCTCGGGAACATCATCCAGCCTGTACAGTGGTATATAGGCATAGCCTTTATTGGCGCGACCCGGATAGGTAATTATAACATCTTCGATATGAACATTTTCAACGTAATGACCCGGTAAACCTGTTATGGATGCAGGAAATACATTGTGGAAAAAAGCCAGTTGAGGACCGCGAATCTTGTATTTAAGGTCAGGGGCCTCGAATGGAACCTGTACAACCACATCCCTGATACTGATATTTTTAAGGGTTCCCACAGCGCCATCAGTATTTCTGTGACCCAGCTTAATAAAAATGGCGTTTCCGGTATTGTTGGCTTTGATGTTAGATATATCTATATCCTCCAGAATGCCACCATCTACCGACTCGAGGGCAATGGCAGAGCGGAAGGTATCATAGATATAGATATTTTCAATTTTAACATTTTTGAAACCACCATAAGATGCCGTTCCAAATTTGATGGCACTGGCGCTTGATCTTATGGTACAGTTGGCTATGTATATGTTTTCATTCATAGCGCCCTTATGATGCGATTTCAGACAAATACCATCATCTGCAGCGTTGACAAAGCTATTGGTAATCCGCACATTACGACAATCGCCGAGATCTATACCATCATTATTCCAGTAATCATCGCTATCCACGGTGATGCGATCGATGCTGATATCCTGGCAAAGATCAAAATTGACAACCCAATTTGCTGAATTTTTAAGAGTCACCCCTTGCAGCACAATATTGTTGCTCTCTTTAAAATCAATAAGTTTTGGTCTGGCATCTGGCCTTTTTCGTCTGTAGTTATAACCGAATTCTGTTAAAAAACCGGCATGATACAGACTATCAATGATAAGTGCCAGCTTTTGACCCTGACCATTTATGGTGCCGTCTCCGCTAATGCCAATATTATCAGCCTTATCAGCATCGATAAGACCATGATATTTTTTCTGGTGGATATAATCAAAGGGATTGAGACTACCCAAAATGAGGGCACCATGTTGAAGGTGTAATTCAACGCCTGACTTAAGTTGTATACTGCCAGTCAAATAGGTGCCTTCGGAAAAAACAATTTTTCCTCCCCCTTTTGCAGATACTTCGTCAATGGCTTTTTGAATGATTTGGGTATTTAAAAACAGACCATCTCCTTTTGCACCAAATTGGGAAATATTAACAGGTGGATTATCAGTAATAAGTTTCGCTGAGCAAACATTTTCAGTGTATAATAATGCAATGAACACTGGCAAAACTCTTATTAGCTTTAAAAAAATATCATCCAGACTCTTCATTGCTTCAGTTTTTTATAGACATAAAAATTTATGTAAAGGCCATTTTTTGGTCCAAAAAATCAATTCACATAAACCGGTTTAATTTCCAGCAAAGGCATTCTTATGTTAAAGTTTTTTGGAACTTCAAAAGTGATTTTCATAACTTTTGCGTAAGACTCACTGATTGCACACTCCCTACTCAGTATTTCCGGATCAGTGATTTCTTCAATAGAATAAGGTTGTATGATATTAAAATGCAATTGCATAAGACCTAAATTCCACGTGTCACTTTTAAAATTAATTTCTTCGGCTTTCGTCGAATAGACGTATACTGAGAAATTATTACCTCGCAACCTTAGATTTCCAGGTTGTCCGTTATAAATTTTCATACAATTCTCAGACACAATTACGTTAGTCTTTCCATCACCTGGCACCAATAACCATTCTATTTCATTGTCATTGTTTTTCCAGTGTATGGTACCAGAATATATCTGGCTCCAAATTCTCCGGTTACCCCACATTGCACCCATCATCCATTCTTTCTGAATTATGCTGGTGGTGGTTTTTAAAGTATCTCCATCAAAATAAGGATTGATCACCTGATTTTCGGTGAATTCACGGGTATTGGCAGTATTGAATCGGTTAACGAGACTTTTCGGAATGCATAGGCCAAGATGAAATATGGTAGCTATATTACTCATTTCGAAGTACTTTGCACCCTCAATGAGCGGTAGTGGTGCCATTTCTGCATTTTTTGTAACAAGAGCTATCCAAATTCCCGTAATTGCCACATACTTCGTCATATCCATACCGTATGACCTGATATGTGGTCCTACCATGTTTTTTAATTGCGGATTATAGTTCAAAGAAATCTGAGTCCAGAGAGCTTGCTCTAAGTGTATACCCATGGTTCTTAATGGGTCTGTGCCAAATTTCCTCCATAGTGCAAATCCAATCAGGGAAACCCCATCATAGGTAGGAGAATTGTATTCACTAAATGCATGATGCCTTTCATATAATTCAAGAATTCTTTTAGCCTTTAAGATTCCTGATGCTGAAAGGTCAGCCTTGTCGAATTCATCTCCGGCGAAATGCATTAAAAAGGCACTCATTACCGAAATGTTGGTGTATTCCGCAGCTACATCTCTCACCATGGATCCTTCTGCTGCCCTTATTATGGCAGCGCTGATACTTTGTTGGAGACTTTGCGGCAAAAGGTCATAATAGGTCTTGTAAATGATAATAAGCTCGCATGCAATAAATTCCCGCCAATTCAGATCAATTTTTTCACTATTCACACTTGTTTTCCAGGTGCCATAAGTATACTGGTCGGTAATGTCGGTATATTGATGGGCTAGTATCCATTCAATAATGTTAATGGCATTTTGGAAATCATCTTTATTGTTTCTGAACATTAAGGCAGAAGCCAGTCGGATGGTACTTCTTATACTTTTGACAGGGGTGAGTATTTCGTCAAGATCCTGTCCATCCGAAATTGATGATTGTACAAAGCCTTCGAATAAAGACTTTTGATAGGGGGTTAATTGATGATAAGAAAAGGTCTCACAAAGCAAATCTTGCTTTGGCAATGATAAAGCATCAAAGCAAGCCCATGGTGTCAACATGAAAATTGAGATTAAATACACTATTCTTAAACCCTTGTGCATAAGATACAATCATTAAGAAATCTAGTATTGTCTAAAAAATATTCCTCAGCTAAAAAGCCAGCAGAATATTATCAAAGAGAAGAACATGGAGTTCTTCTCTTTGAATAAAATAAATGAGATCAGAATGAATTTAATAATTCGGGTTCTGCGAAATAGCCGGTTGTGAACGGTCTATTTCATGCTGTGGAATTGGTCGAACCATGTGGTGTTCTGCTAAACCTGCTTGTGGTTTGCTTGTCCATGGGTTCATTCTTTTAGTACGTTCAATGAGTTTTCCTGTTCTCTTGAGATCAAACCATCGGTTAAATTCACCCATTAATTCTCTGGCGCTTTCATCGAGTATCAAATCAATATTTATATTAGCAGGAGTAGCACGATAAGATACCGCTTCAAGCGATTGAACATTCTCCGGGAACCTTGCACACATAGGATCAACCCCTGCGCCGACAGCGCGATCTAATACTCTGTTGTAGTATACATCTGCTCCCCCCAAGGCACCACCAGTAGCTCCTTTTACGATGGCTTCGGCAGCCAAAAGGTATGCTTCGGCAGATCGGAATAAGGCAAAATCAAAAGTACCCCAACCATCGCCATATAGTATCCCAGGCTGCCAGAATTTCCACATCAAAGGTGTACGACCATTGAAGCGACTGGTTGGAGGTGCGCCGTATTCATCTACGTTGATTACCGAGTATTTTTTTGTGCCTCCGACATCAATTCCCTTTTCTGCCAAAGGAGCGGGATCATTCCAGGGTCTGAAGAGTATAACCGTATCCCCTCTTGCAAAACTTACCCGAAGAGTAGGATCTGTAAAGCTGTAAGAAACATTATTGGCAGCTTGTAATGCATAAAGTGCCTTTACAAAATTATGCTGATATCTGCTGTCTTTTTGGGGATCAAACAATCTGTATGTTGCCGGTGCGGTTAAGGTTCTTTCCTGTTGCCTGTTGTAATCATTGGTACGTCCAAGATTTCCCGGTATGGTACCCACATCCCCTCCAAAAATTGAATGATAGTGATTTCCTGGTTCTCCACCCGTTTCATGTCCATTAAGGATAACCTGATTACTAAATTGAATGGCAAAAATCACCTCACTATTTTTAGCATTTTGAGCTCCAGTAAATTGTGTAAGAGGGTTTTTATTGTGCTGAGGAAACAAGTTTCTATACTGACTTACCAATGGATACGCAGCAATCACTTTATCTGCCCAGCTGAGGGCAGCATTAAAATCAGCAGGGCTGCCGCCTAAGGCATTTTGAAAATTCCATCCACGGGTCAGGTACACCTTAGCCAGCAAAAACTGAGCTGCACCCTTTGTAACCCTACCATAGTTGGTGGCAGTAACCGGTAAATCTGCTTCTGCTTCCGTAAGATCCTTCAGGATTTGCGCATAGATTTGTGCTTGAGGCACGCGCACTGAACCCGTTTCAGAAGTGATCGTTTCTGTTAGAGGCATTGGGACATCACCCCAGGTCTGAACCAAATAAAAGTAGGAAAGAGCCCTAAGAAATTTCACTTCCCCTACCCTTGCTGCTTTGAGGGCAGGATTGGTGTAGGTAACATTATTCGCCCGTCTGATGGCAGTATTTGCCCGGCCGATATTTCTGTAGAGGATATCCCAAAAACTTATGAGCTGAGCCATATTGGAATTGAGTCGCATATCATACATTTGAAATGCATTACCATCCTGAGTAATGGGGTTATTGAAGTTCCCATTGGTAAAAATATCGGTTCCATTCAACGTGACATCCCAGCTTCTGATCATATCCCGAAGAAGTGGATAACAAGCTTTCACCAAATCCTCATAACCTGTTTCTGTGGTTACATATGAATCTGTTGTAATATCTGAAATAGGCATTTCCTTAAGAAAGTCCTCACAGGCAGCGCCAGTAATCAACAAGATCGCTACCAATATATTTGTGAATATCTTTTTATTTTTCATCTTATTCATGTTTAAAAATCAACATTAGAAACCTAAACTTAAGCCGAGAAGAATGGTGGTAAACGGAACATCATCCCTGAAGGTGCCAGAGTTGAATTCAGGATCCATCCAAATATTTCGCTCTTTCACCCAGAAATAAGGATTATCTGCCTGCACATAGAATCGGGCATTGCTGATTTTTAACCTGTCAAGCAAAGTCACAGGCAGGTTATACCCCAATGTAATGAATTGCAACCTTATGAAATCGGCATTTTTGTATTGAATGGCTTGCCTGTGAGGGTTGGGTTGCCATACGCCATAATAATCGTTGGTTGGGTTTTCCTGTGTCCAATAGTTGAGATTGAGTCTGTTATACCGTGGACTGCCCAGATCACCAAAGGTGCCCTGCAACATTGCATTTCTAAACATTACTCCCCGCCGGGTGTAGATAAAGAAAGAAAGGTCCCAGTTTTTATAATTAAAAGTATTTGTCATACCACCAATCCATGATGGCAATTCATTCCCTAAAATTATTCTATCATCCCTATCAATCGCTGATGATATTAAGCCATCACCATTCTGGTCAACAACCCTTACACTGCCGGGTACCTGACCAAATTTCAGCGCTTCCTCCGCCTGATCCATCTGCCAGATGCCATCAAATTCATAAAAATAATGACTTCTTAAAGAATGACCTACAAATAAACTGTTGGCTATGTCTCTTTCAACGGTGCCACCATACAATTCAAGTATTTCGTTGTGATTACTGGAGAAATTGATATTGGTTGACCACCTGAAATCATTCCTTTGCACATTTACAGTATTAAGAGATACTTCGATACCCCTGTTTAGCAATTTACCAACATTGGCCGTTACGCCGCTGAAACCAAAAGAAGTAGGTAATGCCACGTTTTGAATCAGGTCATTGGTAACTTTATTGTATAATTCTACATCCACCATAATGCGGTTTTGTAAAAATCCCATATTAATCCCGAGGTTTACTTCCTCGCTGTTTTCCCACTTTAACAGAGAATTACCAATGTTATTGGGCGCATATCCAAAGGCCGGAGCGTTATCCCAATTATACGCGGTTTGTCTCATATTGGCCTGTGTACTGTATGGCGGAACGACATCATTACCTACGATTCCGTAACTCAACCTCATTTTCAGATCAGAGAATACATTTAAATCTTTTATAAAGGTTTCATCTCCCATACGCCATGCTACAGCAGCAGATGGAAAAAATGCCCATTTATTACCTTCTGCCAATACGGATGAACCATCATATCGACCGGTAAGCGTAAACAGATACTTATCATTGTAGATATAATTAATCCGTCCCATATAAGAAAGAATAGAACGTTCAATCAATCTGCTACTTACACCCCTGATTACAGGAGCCGTATTAACTGCATACCAACCCGAATTATACGGTAGGTTATCTACATCAATTGAATAGTTTTCAAATCTTTCCAGAAAAGCACTTTGTACAGCCGTAATATTTAGTTCATGCCTGTTAGATGATAATTTATAATTGGCTATATTATCAAGGGTATATGATGCATTTAAATCGTTGTTGACAAGAGCATCCGGAAGTCTGTTTAATCTTGCTTTAGAGTCTGCATTTCTAAACCTGCCAGCTCTACTGCTAAATACTGAAGTAGAGAGAGCTGATCTTAATGAAAAGCCTTTAAATGGCGTTAATTCAACATATGCATTGCCTAAAAAGCTGGATACCTTTGTCTCGTCCTGCATAGCATCTCTTCTTGCTTCAAGAATAGGATTTTGCACTTGATTATCGTTTATACCCATCCAATATGCGTAACCATCAACATCTCTGTCAGCCGATTGGGCCGGATCAACTACATCCCGGAAAAAAATCGAACCTGTAGGTCTGGCGCGGAAACCATTTCGCAAGGATTCATTAGACCCGAGATTGAGCGTACTGTAAGTATAAATGGTATTAAAACCAACCTTCACCAGGTTACTTAATTTACTATCAACACTTCCTTTGAGATTGTACCTTTTAAAACCTGTATCAGGTAGATTTCCGTCTTCTGACAAATATCCGGCAGAAAAATATAAGGTGGTATGCTCATTTCCTCCGGAAACAGCAACGACATGGTTCATTTGCGTCCCTGGGGAAGTTATCTGATCCACCCAATCAACAGACCTTCCTGCTTCTACATTGGCCAGTTCTGTGCTGGTCCATATTGGATTGGCATTAGGATTTTCAGCCCTGACTACATCATTGTAGGCTCTGAAAAATTGTTGGGCGTTCATCATATCAGGGAGGTGGTTGGGCACTTTAGCACCCGTATACCCATCGTAGGTTACTTTGGTTCTTCCCTCCTTTCCCTTTTTGGTAGTTACGATGATAACACCATTGGCACCTCTGGCACCATAAATGGCTGTAGCAGATGCATCCTTTAATACATCCATAGATTCAATATCACTTGGGTTCAGTACATTTAAATTACCACCCATTACACCATCAATCACAACCAGGGGCTCATTGCTGAATCCTATAGATTGCAATCCACGAATATCTATGGTAAAATCGGCACCTGGTCTTGAATTGATTCTGTTAACGTTAACACCAGAAACCTGCCCTTGCAGCGCCCTGGCTGCCTGTACAGGGTTTCCCCTTACTATGGCCTCGGCACCTACTGATCCAACGGCACCGGTAAGATCACTTTTCCTAACCTCACCATAACCAATGACGACAATTTCTTCCAGTGCAGTAATATCAGCAGAAATTTGAATATTGATGATCGATCTTCCTGCTACACGTACCTCTTCTGTGAGAAAACCCACTGAACTGAAAACCAATATCACATCTCCTGCCGGGATATCCAATCTGTAATTCCCATTTAAATCAGTAACAGTACCCTGGCTGGTACCCTTGATCACAACGTTTACACCCGGTAGTCCATCGGGACTGTCAGATGCAGTTACCTTTCCTGTAACTGTGCCGGCTTGCTGAACTTCCTCTACCACCGGCGATTCCAATACCTCCTTTAAAGAAACAAAGATATTCCCGTCGATTCTTTTAAATTTCAGGTCGGTTTCACCTGACAAGTACATCAAAATGCTTTCCAGAGATGTATTTAAAAAATTGCCGGAAACATTTTCAATCTTTCGCACCTGCGACTTGTGATATGCAAAATTTAAACCCGAAAGGGTTTCTAATTTCTGGAAAACTTTTTCCAGTTTTTCTTCTTCAAAGGTAACGGATAGCTTTATATCCTGTAGTTTGGCTTGCTGGGCAAGTCCATCGGCTGCAAGCAGCATCGATGCCACAATGGCCTGCAAACACACTCCCAAAAAGACATACTTCGATAGCATAAGAAATTGTCTTGTAAGTTTCTTTTTCATACTTTTACAGTGTTTAGATTATACATTTATTTAAACTTGGTGATGGTCTTTGCAGAATCTGGCGGTTTATGCAGAGACCTCACTTTTTATTTATGAGCTGTTCATATTTATATTATTTTGTTAATCATAAATCTTCACATTTCTTCCATTGATTTCATACTGAAAACCGAGTGAAAACCCGATTCCTTCCAGAATATACTCCAGGGCTACATTAGAAAACCTGCCACTGTAGCCTCTTTGGATACTTTGACTAAGTTTTACATTTATATCTACATCATACCAACGTTCCAGTTTTTTTACAATCTCTGAAACATCGGCATCCTTAAATACAATTTTTCCTTCTGTCCAGCCAAACATTTGTTCCAGATCAAAAGAAGATTTTACCAATTTCTGAGAATCTTTATACAGTGAAATCATTTCTCCTATTTCCAGCAGCTTTGATTCTTCTGGTTGATCATCTGACTTTCTCACCAATACTTTTCCCGATTTTACAGCTACATGAGATCTTTTGTCGTCGGCGTATGAGCGAATATTAAAAGAGGTGCCCAATACAGTAATCAGCATTTCGTCACAATAAATAATAAAAGGTCGATTAACATCGGGGGCTACTTCAAAAAAAGCTTCTCCTTTTAGAATAACTTCGCGCTGAAGGCTATCGAATTTTTCAGGAAATTCGATACTGCTCTCAGAGTTTAGGCGTACAAATGTACCATCACTTAACATAAAAGCCGGTTTCATTTTTCTTCCCGCAGTTTTTACCACCTTTGCGGGCAGGCTTTCCTCCTGTGCTACCTCAATGATTTCTTGTTGCTGATGTAAAAAAACAACTAACCCAATTGAAAAAATAGCTAATACAACCACGGCAGCAATCTTTAATAGCCATGTCATATCAGCACTCTTAGCCGGTTTCACTTGCTTTTCATATGCACTGTCAATATAAATGCTGTCTTTGAATTTCTTTAAATAGGATGCGTATTTTTCCTTTGAAGTAGTATGCGTTTTGAATTTCCATGAGCGCAACCATTCCTCTGCTTTGGTAAAGTCTGCCAGATTTTCAGGGTATCTTAAAAGATAATCCGCCCAATACGATTTGTGCTTACCTTCAAATACGTACTCCAGAAATCTGGAATCATTAATAAAACGATCTAAATCATATTTATCTGCCATACTTGCATTCTTCTATACTCTACAGTCGAAAAAAAATAAATTAAATACTCTGTCATGTGAAATAAATACAATATTTTTTCTCTATGAGATCGAATAATGATAATAATGCAACCATTAATGAAAATCTTTGCGCATTTATCAATGCTCAAACAAAGAAGATGAGAAAAACGGGTATGATGACCTCACGTAATTTGCGGAGTGATTTACTTAAATGATTTCTTACCGACTGCACCTTCATCCCTGTTATTTCAGCTATTTGGGTATCTGACAGGCCGGAGTAATATTTTAAAAAAACAATTTCACGCTGATGGTCGGTAAGATTGGCCAGCAGATCACGCACTTTTTCTGCATTCATCGCCTCATCTTCGTTTCCAATTATAATTTCCTCCTGAGAAATGGTAAAAGGGACCCCATCCTGTTGTGATGATGCAGTAGAATCGTATGCAGGTAAAAATCTTTCCTGAATTCTTATGCGATTAATTAAATGATTTCTGAGGCTTCGAAAAATGTAAGGTTTTTTTTGGTCGATTTTGTCAAGTCTGGATTTGTGCTGCCATAGATCTAAAAAGACCTCATGAATGCTATCCATAACATAATCTTCATTGCGACAAATTTTAATGCCATAAGTCATTAGCTCCGGGTGCAAGGATTCGTAAAGACCTTCAAAGTACTTTTCATCGTACAGATTTAGTTTTCTATTTAAATCAATATTTGTTTTGTCTATACTCATTCGGGGAAAATCCGATGCCCAGTTAAATGATACAATTCAGCCGATCTTTCTCAAGATTTGATGGATCTGAAAATTTAGAATTGTTCTAAAGGTAGAAATTAATTTTTGGATATCAACAAACAGCTTAGAAAAAATAAAAATGAAGATTAAAATTCCATTAACCTGAAAATAAGTTGACATTTTTTCACCAAAAAAATTTCATCTTTGCACGTCAATTGAAAAAATCGCAAATGTTGCACCTTTTCATTTTACGACCAATACATAGTACGCTTAACACATCAATCCATGAATATTGATTTACTACTTGAAAATCTTTCTAATCCTGCTTTGTTGTTTTTTGTGCTGGGTATACTGGCCGTTCATGTGAAAAGTGATTTAGAGATTCCCAAGAATTCTTCTAAGTTCATTTCATTATATCTGCTCTTTGCCATTGGTTTTAAAGGTGGCCAGGAACTTATTCACAGCAGCTTCACATTGGAAATTTTGTGGGCGGTCTTATTTGGCATCACGATTGCCTGTATCATTCCTCTATATAATTTTTTAATACTTAAAAGGCGATTGAGTATTGAAAATGCCGGTGCCATTGCCGCTGCCTACGGATCAGTAAGTGCCGTAACTTTTGTTACTGCTGTATCTTTTTTGGAAGGGCAAAATATTGAATTCAGTGGTTATATGGTGGCGATTATGGCTTTGATGGAAGCCCCTGCCATTATCGTTGGTGTAATATTGATAAGGGTTTTCAGCTCATCAAATCAAATTAAGACCCGTATGCGAAACGTAGTAAGCCATTCTTTTACAAATGGAAGCGTATTTCTCATACTGGGTAGTCTTGTGATTGGTATATTAACAAGTGATAAAGAAGCTATGGGTATTAAGCCTTTTACTACCGACATATTTAAAGGCTTTCTCGCCATTTTTCTGCTGGATATGGGCATTAGCAGTGGAAAGAAACTGGCTGATTTTATTAAGGGCGGATGGTTTACCTTTTTATTTGCCATTTTCATTCCACTGATCAACGGATGTGCAACCGCCATATTAAGTGGTTTGATAACTGATGATATAGGGAATCGCTTTATGTTTGCCATTCTGGCTGCCAGTGCATCTTATATCGCCGTACCTGCAGCTATGAAAATGGCCGTTCCAAAGGCTAATCCAGGTATTTTTGTACCTATGGCCCTGGCTGTAACCTTTCCTTTTAATATTACCTTCGGCATGCCCATCTATTTAATGATCATCAATTCTTCTCTCGGGCGCTTATTTGGGTAAGTATGTTTTTACATAAAACAAATCCCGGGTAAGAAATATAAATAATTGCAACAAGAGCACATTAAATTATGCATAGATTTGCAAACGGGAATTATAAGCTCCAATCTTACCCGAAATGCACACTGAAATATATGAAATTGCCGGCCATTGTAAAAGTTTTGATTTTATCAGCATTGTTTTTGCATAACTGGTCTGATTCTGTAAAGGCACAGAGTCTGGTGACCAGGTATTTCAATCAGATCTTCAATGATACCAGCGACATTGCCAGACCACAGTTTATCTTTTACCCTACTCTGGCCTATGCCCCTGAAACAAGCTGGGAAATTGGCTTTAGTTCTTTACTGGTTTATTTCGCAAAAGGAGATACCTCAAACCGACTGAGTGAAATCAATGGTTTTAGTTTTATCACCCTCGAAAATCAATATGGTATTTGGTTTGACCATGCCCTGTATTCAGATAAAGATAAATGGTTTTTTCTGGGAAGATTACGTTTACAAAGCTTTCCTTTATTTTATCATGGTACTGGTCCATCCACGCCTCCATCTTATCTCGCCCGGGTTGATGCAAACCAAATTATTATTAAGGAAAGGGTATTGCGAAAACTTGCGCCAAATTTTTTCACAGGAATTGAAGCTGACTTTCATCGGCTAAGTCGTGTAGCATTTATAAGTCCCGACCAGAATGAAAACTTTCAAATGCCCCTGGGTTCAGAGGGTACAACCAATATCGGACTGGGAATGGGTATTGTATATGACAACCGTCATAATGTGCTCAATGTACGCGACGGAATTTTTTCAGAACTGGCCTTACTCAGATATTCAATGGCATGGGGCAGTAATCTGCAATTTACATCTGTTATTTCTGACAATCGAATATTTAAACCTATCGGAAAAAATAATGTACTGGCGGCACAGGTACTTGGTCAGTTCAATATGGGTAATGTTCCATTTAACCAAATGGCTTTAATGGGTGGAGAAAGTCTGATGCGTGGGTACTATCTTGGCAGATACCGGGATAAAAACCAGTTGGCCGCACAGGCTGAATACCGGATGCTTCCTCTACCATTGGGTTTTAGCAAGCGTATCGGTGCCGCCGTCTTTGCCTCGGCAGGTACTGTTTTTGAAGATTTTAGTATGCTGCAAAAAGAACACATTAAATATGCGGGAGGGGCCGGACTTCGATTTTTACTTTTCCCTAAAAAAGATATTTACACCCGGCTCGACTTTGCTATGACAAAAGAAGGACATGGCTTTTACCTCTTTATAGGTGAAGCTTTCTGACGATAATTCTTTTCGCCTTCAGCCGAGGCTGAAAAACTGATATCTTACTGAAAAATTAAAAATTAGGGGGGGTAATTATAGCTGATAGTTTAATGCTGACGCAGATGACATTCTGGTGGTTTAGCAAACGGCAAGTCCTTCTTCATGCAAAACAGAATCAGCTGAATACATTCATACTGTTTGCCATTCTGTGACATTAGTTATATTTTTCGTCCCTCAATAAAATATGAATTCGTTATGTTACAAAAATTAACCGGCCACAATGGCAGTAAAACCACCATTCTTATAAGATTAATGGTAGGTGCTGTTTTTCTTTCTGAGGGCATTCAAAAATTTCTGTTTCCGGAAATACGAGGGACCGGCAGATTTATAAAAATTGGCATTCCGGCTCCGGAATTTTTTGGTCCTTTTGTCGGGACTTTCGAGATCCTTTCCGGAATACTCATTTTATTGGGATTATTTACCAGGCTGGCTGCTATTCCAACACTTATTATTATGCTTGTAGCTATTGTGTCTACCAAAACAGTGGTTTTAGCCGAACAGGGTTTCTGGGAAATGATGCATGGCAGCCGTACCGATTGGGCGATGCTGCTGGGAAGCATATTTCTGATAATTAAAGGAAGTGGCGCCTGGTCTATGGATAATTTGCTTGACAAGAAATAAATTCTTTGAGCCCAATTAGTTTTTAAACCATCATCATGGAGCTTCAGACAGTTGAATTTCCGGATAATTTGCAGGTGGCCTGTTATCAAAAGGCTCAGAAGATGATGATGGAACCGGCGCATTTGCAAACAACATCAGGTTAAGATCGCGTACATCAGAAACCCTCAAAATTCTAACCCGCACACTGGGAAGTGATGATGTTGATCCATCGGTTCTTTCTCTCACTTCCAATACTTCAAAAGCAACCATTCCTAAATTTGCTCCCTTTAAATTACCGTTTAAGGGGCTATAATTTATACTAATATCACTATCATAAACAATTGCTAATACAGTTTGGCCTATCAACATGCTCAAACCGGTTGCTCTCAAGGGAGTGACATTTGGGATTTTATCCAATAAAACTTCGCGATCATCATCTGGCACAGGTGATCCAAGTCCCGGACCAGGAGCAAGAAAATTCTGAGAACCATTATTGGTCGGACCTGTGTTAATCCATGATGATGGTATGGTCTTTAGTGCAAACCAACCTTCATCGCCTACCTGGCCGGTATAAAGATTTATGTTTTTCCCAACATTTTGCGAAAAATATCTTAAGGTTTGGCGCTGACCAATGTCTGCAATCTGATCATTAACATCCACATCTGAAAAATTGTTAGGTTCATTGCCGTTGTCAATACTATCTTCATCAATTACCAACAATACCGCACTTGTGGTGCCGGGTGTGATCGAATCAGAATTTTCCTCGCATGCATTCATTACGAACATCGATAACACTATAAAAAGTAATCGTATTTTTTTGGTCTTCATGTATTTTATATGTCTTTAAAAAGCATATCAGTAATATTATCCGGCCATTTTTCTGCTGTTGTCATCTCTATTGTATCAAAAAGCCAAATTAAAAACGATGGTCAGATTAAATTTGTTTTATATAACCACAGAATACTCCTGGGCCTGATAAAGGCAGATCAAAAATATGTAGTTTTGCCCGAGAAGAATCAATTGTTACATGTATAAAAAGCTTTATGAATGAGGTAAGAAAAGTTTGGGCTCCGGCAATTGATGATATTCCGGCATTTTTGCAAAAAGCATTTAAATGGGCATCGAATAAAAATTACTGTCACTATTTTTCTCCTTCGCAAATTGATTACCCTTTTGGCACTTTTCCCGAATGTCTGGCTGTCGGTTCAATAGAAAGTATTGTAGCAAATGCAGAGGATAGTACCGCCTTGCATAAATTGCAAACAGCCCTTGAAAAACAACCTGACTGGTGGTTTGGATTTTTTTCTTTTGAATTGAAAAACGGACTGCATAAACTCCATACTTCATCCAAGGCCAGCGTACAGGTACCTGGTTTGCATTTTTACAGGCCAGAAACACTTATTTTTCATGCCAGGGGAAAAGTAATCATTGAAAGCGCCGAAGATCCAGAAGCTGTATACCGGCAAATTATCAGGCAAAACAACGAATTTCAGCCCCCTGTAAAGGATCCGGGAACCATTAGCTGCAGTGCTTCAGAGCCAGATTATATACAAACTGTAGAACATCTGCGAAAACTGATTTATCAGGGAGATTTTTATGAAATCAATTACTGTATTGAACATCTGCGACATAATATTTCCATTGATCCGCCTTCCTTATTTGAATGGATGAAAAAGCAATATGCCGCGCCTTTTTCTGTTTATCAAAAAACCGGTCACCTCCATCTTTTATCGGCTTCTCCAGAGCGATTTTTAAAAAAAACAGGTAATCAGCTTATTTCCCAGCCAATTAAAGGGACAGCTCCCCGAGGCCAAAACCCTGAGGAAGACCAGGCTTTGGCAGAAGCGCTTAAAAACAGTGAAAAAGAAAGGGCAGAGAATCTCATGATCACCGATCTTGTACGAAATGACCTGGCAAGATCTGCATTACCGGGAACAGTAAGGGTGCCTGAGCTCTTTGGCATTTATACCTTCCCTGGAGTACATCAAATGATTTCAACAGTTGTAGCAGAAATCCCTGACCATACTCCCCTAACTCACCCCATAGGCAATGCATTTCCAATGGGTAGCATGACCGGGGCTCCCAAGATAAGGGTGTTGCAGGAAATCGATAAAATCGAAAAGAGCCAAAGAGGACTGTACTCCGGGGCTGTAGGTTACTTCAGCCCCACAGGAGACTTTGATTTCAACGTGGTAATCAGAAGTATGATATACGATGAAAAACAACAGCTGCTTAGCTACCATAGCGGAAGTGCCATAACTTACGATGCCGATGCCGATGCTGAATATAAAGAATGTATGTTAAAAGCTGCGGCCTTTTATCAACTTCACAAAATATAAGCAGTTACATTTAATACAAAGCCATGCTAAACCTGCGTCTGTATTTTCTGGAAAGTTCATGCTGCTCTCCCAAATAGTGAAATATAGCCACACATGTTTCACGGGCGGCTCCCTCCATATATTCTTTTTGAATGCCTATTACTTCGATAAATTTCTCAAGTGCCAAATCGAAATTCATTTTTGCCAGTGCATCCAGTCCTGCTGAAAATAACGGCTTAACCGGTGATTCTTGCAGGCTTTCCTGACTTTCTGCCAGCTTCAGAAACTTCATCAGGCTTTGAAGGCTTTCTGCCTGCAGCAATAGGGCCGGCTCTTTTAAGACAATTACTAACAGCTCTTCAGCTTCTTCCGTCGACTTAAAAGCCATGATTTTAGCGAGTTCATACGCGACCTCTGGTTGGTTTGCATCTTTTTGCAACATAGCAATAAGTTGCCTGGCAGCTTCATCAGTTTTACCATCCACGATAAGTTGGCGTATGCTTTCGAGTACATCACCTGAATCTTCAGGCAAATGTAGTTGGAGCCATTGTTTGATTTGTGCTTCAGGCAATGCGCCTGAAAATTCATCAATTACCTTACCATCTTTAACCATCTTTACAGCCGGAATCCCCCGGATACCAAACTGCGAAGAAATCTGCTGCTGCTCATCCACGTTAATTTTTACCAGATCCCATTTACCCCGGGCACCTGAAGCCAGCTTTTCTATCACAGGTCCCAACACTTTACAGGGTCCGCACCAGGGCGCCCAGAAATCCACTACTACCGGTACTTCAAATGACCGGTCAATAACCTGTTTTTTAAAATCTTTCAGTTCGTAAGCCATATTCCTTAAAAAAGCTAAATTATCTTTGCACAGTTTGTGTTCCAAAAAGACAGCAAATATATCATTTGGTCGCAGGCTTGTCAAAAAGCTTTTACACTTTTATTAATCAGTTACAGATAAGGCATACTGGTAAATAAAAACATTCACAAAAACACAATTGTAACCGCAGGTTTAAAAAAACAGAAATCACAAAATCTTTTTATGTTATTTGACCATTGCATCAGAAAAAATTTTTGTACTTCAGAACATCATAGATGTTTAAATTGAAAAATGTGCGTTTGTGTAAAAAAATTATTGACATAAGAACTATACTTCTATTTTTAAACTGATATATCAAATTTCCACTTAGGTTTATGCGCAGTATAGTTACAGTTTTATTACTCATTATCTCGGCCTTTATTTCTACTGTAATTAATAATAGTTTAATCGCGCAAAGCCGTGAATTGAAAGGTTTGATTCTCGATGAAAAAACTTCTGATCCAATTGCTTTTGCGGCCATTCAGGTAATAGACACATTTTATGGCAGCATCAGTGATGTAGATGGAAGGTTTCGCATAATAATCCCCGATAATACCGAAGGTTTGCAGCTGGCCTTTAGTTGTATGGGCTATCAAAAGAGGGAAATGAGTCTGGAGCACGTAATGAATAACCCGGTGATACAACTACAGCCGACAACATTTGTATTAAAAGAAGTAGTGGTAGAAGCGGGTGAAAATCCGGCCCATCGCATCATCAGAAAGGCCATTTCCCATAAAAAAGACAATGACCCCTTAGAAATAGAAAGCGTAGTATTCAACTGTTATAATAAAACCACCTGTTCGCTTCTGGGCCTGGATGAATTCCGGCCCGATGATATTCAAAAAGATGTTCTCAAGGGAGGACATATTTTTATGATGGAAAGTTATACCCAGGTAAGCCGTAAAAAACCCGGCTTATACAAGGAGAAAATTCTGGAAAGCCAGATTACCGGTCTGGATAAACCTGAATTTGCCATGCTGGCGAGCACATTTCAACCCTTCTCTTTCTATTCAGACATAGTGACTTTATTCGATCTTTCCTATATAAATCCCATCCATCGAAACAGTCTGCAGTTTTATAATTTTCATCTTGAAGATTCTGTGATCCATCAAAATGACACTACCTTTATTCTATCATTTGATGGTAAAAAAAACCATATTGGTAAAACCCTCAAAGGCTTTATTTCCATTAACACAGACCGTTTTGCCATTGAAAGCATTGAGGCCTCACCGGCTGATGACGACTTGAAGATCGATTTCAGGATACAACAATTATATCAAAGAATAGAAGACCGCTGGTTCCCTGTTCAACTGTATACCCGATATTATTTTAAAGACAATACCATAGAAAACCGACCGCTGGTATTAAAAAATCAGAGTTACTTTAAAAATATAGACCTTGGAGTACCTCTACGTAGGAGTGATTTTAATAAACCCGTAAGTGTTTGGTTTGAGCGTGCGGCAGAAGCAGATTGGGAGCATTGGCGGGGTGATACATTATCATACCGTGAGTTAAAGACCTATGAAAATTTTGACACCCTTGATCTTCGCACCAAAAGAAGCCTCAACCTTGTGGCCCGTACCGGTATGCACATCACGCAGGGGCGGGTGCCTTTTGGGCCCGTTTCGTTAATTCCCCGCCATTTGATCAGATACAATGCTTATGAAAAGTTAAGGCTGGGACTGGGTCTCCGCAGTAATGAACGCATATCCGAGCATGTGCAGGCAGGCTTATACGGCGCTTATGGATTTGGCGACCGGGCTTTAAAATATGGTGCCATGTTGCATATTAAACCGGTTAAAAATTCTTACTCAGAGTTTGTCTTCAGTTATTCTCAGGATTTAAAAGAACCTGGCAGCATAGAATATCTCGTGCCAGATGGAATGTTGATAAATCCCAACAAAAATGTATTTCGTGAGATCATCAATATGCGAATGGACAGTGTACAGCGATTTGCTGCTGAATACAAATTTGCGCCCTTCAGAGGTCTTTCGCTGGCTCTTTTTGGCCGGCGTGAACATTACCGGCCCACATATGATTATCATTATACAGCATCTCAGGAATCAATATTCAAGGATTTTATTCACAGCGAAGCCGGTTTTATTTTGAGGCTTTCTCCCAGGGAAAGAGCTGTTCAAATAGGTCCACACAGGGTGGTGGCTGAAAATGGCAATCCCTTGGTGCAGGTATTGTATTCAAAAGCACTAAGCGGGATAATGCAGGGTGAAACCAGTTTTCATAAACTGGCTATGCAATACAGACAAGTGTGGCGTCATGCCGGCAGCCGTCAAACCCATTTAATTATCAATACCGGTATTATAGATGGTGATGTTATTCCCTATCCCTTCCTCTTTAACGGATATGGCATGAAAACCGAAGACCTTCGTTTTTCTTTTTATGCCCCGGGATATTTTCAAACCATGGGATTGTTTGAATTCCTGTCAGACCGATATCTGCAAATGTCTTTTGAACACAATCTTGGCATAATATTCTCTGGTTTCAATGGAGCGGTAAGGCCAGAATTGGTGGTAGTTCAAAATACAGCCTATGGCAGTTTAAGGGAACCAGAAAGGCATCAAGGGATCGTATTTCAAAGCATGGAAAATGGACTGCATGAAAGTGGAGTTATATTAAAGAACTTACTTCGAGCCGACTCCAAACAATATTGGATGGGTATCAATGCTGGTATTTTTCATCGGTATGGTTATTACAGTCACAGTCGAAAGGCCATGAACCTGCAATTTACCTTTAATACCCAAATTTCATTTTAGGTTGAAAATTTCTCCATTTGTTTAAGCATTACTTCAATATCTTTGGGATAGGGTGCCGATACCTGGTGCCATTCATTTTTCATATCAAAAAAGCCCAGCGACCTGGCATGCAGGGCCACACGCGACATTATGGGTCGCTCCTCTTCAAATTTACCGCTCTTGTACTTTTTTTTATATTCCGATAGATAAAAAGGTCTGCCGCCGTAAGTATCATCACCGGTAATAGGGGCACCCAGGCTGCTCAAATGCACCCTGATCTGATGCAGACGGCCTGTAACCGGCTTACATTCTACAAGGGTATGCTTTTTAAACAGTTTAAGGGTATTGAAAATAGTAAGCGCTTCTTTTCCTTTTATCCTGTCTAGCCGTGCAATTCCTGTATTTAATACATGAATACTTTTATTTACACTCACATTTTTGTAGCTGAATAATCCATCGACTACAGCATGATAAATTTTTTCAACCTTTCGGTGTTCAAATTGCATAGACATGTGTCTGTAGGCTTCAGCATTTTTGGCAAATGCCAGCGCACCGGAGGTTTCTTTGTCAAGTCTATGACAAACTTGTACATTTTCATATTGATTCCTTACCAGTTGAAGAAGGTGCGTTTCAGAAGACCTGTCAAACAAGGTTGAAAGGAATTCCGGCTTGTTTACAATCACAAAATCCTCATCTTCAAAAAGTAGGTGTCTGGAAAGATCAAATCTCATTTCTTGGAAAATTAATACTTTAAATTTCTATATTTACAATGTTGATACTTAATACTTTAAACATCAAAAAAAAATTGAGGTTTTCTTACATATAAAAGATATTGCTCATATATTGGCCGTCTGATAATTAAAATTAATGCAATTTTACATCGGATTTAAATTTTATCAACTATGTTTTATTTGATGACTTCATTTTTCTTTATTGCTCTTATGATGGCAGTTGGCGTAAGCTATTCTATTTCATTATACATAGAGAAGATTTTTAAAAATAAGTAAAGTACCATTTGTCGGAGTAAGGCACAGGTATTGAAATGTTGTTATGTGTTATTGGGCTTCTAAAGATCTTATGATTTATCGAGCTTAAATCTGAATTCAGAGCCTTCCCCTGGTTTGCTGTAGACTTTTATAGCAGATTTATGTGCTTCAAGTATATGTTTAACAATAGACAAGCCCAAACCACTGCCACCCTTGTCTTTTGATCTGCTTTTTTCAACGCGGTAAAATCGCTCAAAGATCCTTTTAATATGTTCCTGAGGAATACCAACGCCGTTATCCCTAACAGCTATTTCCGCTTGTTTACCCAGGTCTTCGATGTGAACTTCTACAATAGCCAGACCTTCCTTTTTATATTTTATGGCATTTGATACCAGGTTGACCATTACCTGATAAATTCGCTGGCGGTCGGCCCAGACATTAATATTTTTAACACAGTTGTGCGAAAAGCAGGTTTTAATCTCTCTGCTATCTGCCTTTTCATCAAACTGATCAAATACTTCCCTTACCATTTCATAAATATCAAATTTTTCAGGATCCATCTTTACAATACCTGTTTCCATTTGAGAAATGGTAAGAAGGTCCTGAACAAGTCGATCAAGTCCATCAAGGCTTTTGGCTGCTTTTTTAAGAAACCGGGTTCTTACATGTTTATCTTTGACAGCACCATCTAGCAAGGTGTGCACAAATCCCTGTGCAGCAAAAATAGGTGTTTTGAGTTCATGTGAAATGTCGGCTATAAATTCCCTTCTGAAAGCTTCGGCCTTTTTTAGTTCATCAATTTCCTGCTGCTTTATTTCTGCATACGCATAAATTTCCTGATTGATTCTGGAAAGTATATTTTTTGTTTTTCCAGGCTTTTTATTCTCTACAAAAGAAAAATCATCTTTTCGCAGCTTATCCAGTATGCTGTAAATTTTATTGATCTCACCAAAAATAAAAAATTCTAATACGCTGTAAATAAGAATATAGCTGGCTGAAAAGGAAATAACAGTGCTTACGATCAGGGCGTTGGCGCTTACATCTCGCACTAATGATAAAAATGCCAGGTTGATAAGAGCAATAGACAGCGCAAGCAGTAGCGAAACGTTTTTGGAATTGGTGAGCATGGTTTCAGTTTAATTCAAACTTATACCCTACTCCTTTAACGGTTTTAATAAAGCCTTCGCCGATTTTTTCCCTTACTTTACGTATATGCACATCGACGGTACGAGCTAAAACATAGACATCAGATCCCCAGATATTTTGCAACAGATCATCTCTGCTAAAAACTTTATTTGGGTTTTGGGCCAGAAAATACAGCAGCTCAAATTCTTTTTTGGGCAATGTCACTTGTTGTCCATTAAAAATAATGGTATAGCTGCTCTTATCGATGGTAAGTTCGCCAATTTGAATGATGGCATTATCCTTTTTATTTTGTACACCCCTTCTGAAAATGGCGCTGATCCTGCTCATCAATGCCCTGGGTTTAATAGGCTTGGTAATATAATCGTCTGCACCTATATCAAAGGCAGCGACTTCGGAGTATTCTTCAGACCTTGCAGTGAGAAAAATGATATACGTTTGCTCGAGGTCAGAAATTTCTCTCATTTGACGGCAGGTTTCCACACCATCAAGGTTGGGCATCATAATGTCAAGCAACACCAGGTCTGGTAAAAAATTTTTTATGGCATCCATAGCCTGCAGACCATCAGAAACTGCCTTAACCTCATATCCTTCTTTCTTGAGATTGTACTTTAACAATTCAAGGATATCCTGTTCATCATCAACAATGAGAACTTTTTTGCCTTTTTTATCTCCCATTTTCTATGAAGACGATATTAGATTAATTGGTAAGTTATACAAAATATGTGCAATTTAATACTAGCATTTTGATTATTGGCAAAGAAATTAGAATTGCATGATCAAATAACAAAATATTAACCTTGGCTTTACATTGGCGAAAACTATTGACCTTCGTATTCCCTAATGTTAATTTCCAGACCACCAACAATAAGATTGGCCCTGACTTTGAGTGGTATCTTTTTTTCATCATCAGAAATCCAGGCTCTTACCGGGTTTCTTCCTGAAAAAAATTTATTTTGTGGTACAATAGGAGATATTACCAGGGCATCGTATTCGCCTATGCGGGTTTTAATTTTTTCTTTGCCTAGATATTCTACGCCAACGTGATAAACTGTATCATCAAAGAAACCTTTAATTTCAAAAACGCTGTTTATTGCTATGGTATCAAAATTCAAGGTCCGCATATAATAGTAACCACTTACTATATCCTGCATATGAGGAGGTATATCAAATTTAACTTTTTCTTTCAGCGCTCCGCTGTGTTTATCCAGCCGGTGAACTATGGCTTTTGAGTTTCTATGGTCAAAATCAATGATTTCTTTTTTGCGGTATTTTCCTTCTTCAATATACTGATAAAAACGTTGTGAAACGATGGCCGAAGTATCGAGATAGGTACCCCAATTGTCTCTGATTTTTATCATAAGGTCAAAAAATCCAATGGTTCTGCCATAAATATCTACTTTAAAGCAGGGTCGGTTATTCACAGTGTGAATATTTGGATCAATTACCATGGTAGCCTCTCCGGCGTTGATTACACCGTAACTAACTTTATAATGGATTTTTTCTCCTGGTTTTAATGCTTTCTGAGGGATATAGCGGTATGGCGCTGTGGAATACATAGCCACAAATAAAAACAAAACCGGCATTGAAATACCTAAGAACAGCTTTCTCATTTTAGCTTTTGGTTATATAAAGCATAAAAACAATTATCCCCGGGGTAGTTATCTTCAAATAGCATACCAGGCTTACCGGTTGATGGATTCGGTTTGCTTTTTATACGCATTAATAAAGCTTTTAATATCATCATTATAACGATGAATGAGTATCTGCTCCATTTCTTCATAGTCGGCCCTGTATCGAACGTACGACATAAAAAAAGTATTGTTCAACTCTTCAGAATTGAGTAAACGACGATATCCATCAAGATTTATTAAACCCAATGTATCCATATTTTCGATGACCTGCTTGAAAAATGTCTGTTTTTTTTGATTTTTACTGTCAAATGCATCGTCCTGATTCATTTTCATATACAGACTATCGAGTTGGGATGTGGCCCTTAAGATATGTTGGGTGAATAATCTTCGATCATGCCATTGATGCTCATAACGCAAAAAAGGTCTTGAATCGGGGCCAAATTTATGCTGAAGAAACTGTCTTGCCCCTCTAATACCTACCACAGTAGCCAGGTTTTCATTGAACCGGAGGCTATCTTTGATAAATAATGTGCCATGGGTAAGTTCATGAATTATGAGCTCAGCCAGGGACCCTTCAGAGCGGTAGAGCATGCCAGACAAAATTGGATCTTTGAGATAGCCAAGGGTAGACCAGCCTCCCGGATTACCAATTCCTGTATCATACCCTTCGGCTTCCAGTGAGGCTTTGAGCCGGTAAGCTTTATCCTTGCTGAAATATCCTTTATACGAAAATTCACCAATCAGTGGAAAAGTCCATGTTTTAGCGACAAGTTTAAAAGGCTCACAAGCTGTAACTACCCACATGAGCTCCTCGCCCTTTTGATCGTAAAGAGTGGTATAATTTTCTGAATGGCTCAGGCCCAAAGAATCGAATGCAAATTGGCGGATTTGCTCAACCAAAGCCAGTTTGTTTTTGAGTGAATCAGGGAAATCAGGGTCATTGAGAAAATGTTCTACATGTTTGGCATACCAGATAATCTTGGCCTGTCCTTTTGCCTGACCAAATCCATAGATAAGCAACTCATGATTCCAAACGCCAAAGGCTATAAGGCAAATTAAAACAATACCAAAAATTTTTTTCCTCATATCGGCAACAAATATAAATAATAGGACTGCATGAAAACACAATTCAACCGACCAATAAGGTACCAGTGATGAAATATTGAAATGCGATCATCATTTTATGAATAACAGATTTTTTTTTAATGTGTCAAAGTCGTTAATTGCAGAATATTATTTAAACGACTTTTACCAGAATTATATACAGTATTATGAGTGATAATAAAGAAAAGCTGAAAGCCCTGCAGCTTACTATGGAAAAGCTGGACAAGACTTATGGAAAAGGCACTGTCATGAAACTCAGTGATGAGCGCGTAGTTGATATCCCTGCTATATCTACAGGGTCCTTAAGCCTTGATATAGCCCTTGGTGTTGGCGGGATTCCAAGAGGCAGAATTACTGAGATTTACGGGCCTGAATCATCGGGTAAAACGACGCTGGCGATGCACTGTATTGCCGAAGCACAGAAAAAAGGAGGTCTTGCTGCCATCATTGATGCTGAGCATGCTTTCGACAAAACCTATGCTGAGAAGCTTGGCATCGACACAGACAACCTGCTCATATCACAACCTGACAATGGTGAGCAGGCCCTGGAAATTACTGAACACCTTATCCGCTCAGGCGCCATCGATATCATTGTTATCGATTCAGTGGCGGCTCTGGTGCCTAAGGGCGAACTCGAAGGTGAAATGGGTGAAAGTAAAATGGGCTTGCAGGCCAGACTTATGTCTCAGGCGCTCAGAAAGTTAACCGGAACCATTAGCAAAACAGGCTGTGCCTGTGTCTTTATTAATCAGCTGAGGGAAAAAATTGGGGTGATGTTTGGCAACCCTGAGACTACTACCGGTGGAAATGCCCTTAAATTCTACGCTTCGGTTCGTCTTGATATTCGGAGGATAGGCCAGATTAAAGAAAGTGCAGACAACATTCTGGGCAATCGCACCCGTGTAAAAGTTGTCAAAAACAAGGTAGCACCGCCATTCAGAGTAGTGGAATTCGACATAATGTACGGGGAGGGAATTTCAAGGGTTGGCGAGGTTATAGATCTGGCTGTAGAACTCAATGTTATTAAAAAAGCGGGCTCCTGGTTTTCATATGAAAATAATAAGCTTGGCCAGGGAAGAGATGCTGTTAAAACTTTATTGCTGGACAATCCTGAACTTATGGAGGAAGTCGAAGGAAAAATTAAAGCAATTATCAAGGGTGGTAAAGCATCGCCAGGCAAAATAGAACCCGAGGTAGAATAAACAATTTTGACATAATTACGAATAACAAGTATCGTTATTTATTAAATATAATATTAGAATAAAGGCCCGGAATAGTTAAAGATCCGGGCCTTAATTTTTTTAAAATTTATTTCAAACTACGCAGGTATTTTCATTTTCCCTATTTTAATATGTACTGCACACCTGGCATCAACCTGCGCGGATTGCAGTCACAGGATCAAGACGGGCGGCGGACCATGCCGGTATTATTCCCGATAAAACCCCTACTATTCCAGATACTCCGATACCTATAATTATATTTTTGAAACTCATAATTAACTCTAGAGAACCGGTTGGCAAAAACGTAATAAGATAGACCAAAAGCAATCCTGCTCCACCACCCAATACACTCAGAAACACCGATTCAAATAAAAACTGCAATAGCACAAAATAATCTTTGGCCCCGAGCGATTTTTGAATGCCAATAATACTGGTCCTTTCCGTAACAGATACAAACATAATATTGGCAATACCAAATGCCCCTACAAGTATGGAAAAGCCTCCAATAATCCATCCAGCTATGGTGAGAACCTGAAACACTTTTCCGATTTGATTGGCTATAGCTTCTGGTCTGTTGAGTTCAAAATTGTCTTCTTCAGCGGGCTTTAGTGCCCTTTTAGACCTCATAAGCCCTCTCAATTCATTTTCAAGCTTCATAAGACCTTCATCACTATCGAGACCTTTCACGCCTATTCTTGATGGCACACCATATCGGGAACCTCCTGTTCGGTATAATTTTCTGAAAGAATCATAGGGTATCAAAACATTATTGTCATTACTCGGGGTGTCGAGCAGGCTCTCCCCTTCCTCAGCTATAACTCCGACCACTATATATTTAAGTCCTCTGATTTTTATTTCTTTTCCTAGCGCATTCTCAGAACCAAACAATTTATCTTTTATAACATGTCCTATGATAGCCACATTTCGTCCGTTGTCAATTTCCTGGGTCGTAAAATATCTGCCGTAGGAAAAATTTAATTCAAAGATTCGAATATGGTCGTAGGTTATGCCAAACAGATTAATTCCACCAACACTGTTATTTTCCCTTTTCATGGTACGATTGCCCATAATGGAAAAAATGGCGATGCCTTCGTGATTTTTCAAATTTTGTTCCAAAAACCGATACTCATCAAAGCTGGCATCCGGTCTTTTCATATACTTCCACCAGGGAAAATCAGGACTCCCTATAAATGGCCATTTTTCAACGTAAATAACACCAGCACCTAAAAAGTCAAAACTGTTTTTAATGCTTCTTTCCAGCGAATCCACTACAGTCAGCACTGCAATAATGGCAAAGATGCCAATGGTAACTCCTGATAAAGAAAGTATGGTTCTCAAGGGATTCGTAACCAGGGCATTCCAGGCAAATCTGAAACTTTCAAATATCAAACGTATAAACATAGAGCTGCTCTTTTTCCAGTAAGGCTAAAATTTACCCTTATCTGTTGTAATAATAGAAATTTACATGATTGCGATCAAAAGCAAATTTTTATCTGGCAGTATTACTTTGTATATGGCAGTTTTCAGGGATGGATTGAAAACATATACGCTCGGTGCAGATTTGCATTGCACTTGAATTCCCGTCTATTTAATGCAAAAATCAGAATTAATTTTTTTTATTTAAATTTATAAGCCAGAGAACAGACGGAAGATGAATTCCATTTGCCTGCACGGGTATTTATTTTATCTTTGCGCCATAATAGAAATGTGATTTTTAAAGATATTAAGCATTTGCTCATATACAGTTCAGCCTGATATTCTTACAGATGGAACAAAGCAGAATACATTTTATATCCATTGGTGGCAGTGTTATGCACAGCCTGGCCATTGCACTAAAGAACAAAGGTTTTCAGGTTAGTGGGTCTGACGATGAAATATATGAACCTTCACGCAGCCGCCTTGAGCATTATGGCTTGCTTCCCGGCGAATTGGGTTGGAACGAAAAAAATATACATGAAGGGCTAGATGCTGTACTTGTTGGAATGCATGCAAAAGCAGACAACCCTGAGGTAATAAAGGCCAAGGCCCTGGGATTACGGATGTATTCCTTTCCTGAGTATATCCGACATTTATCAGAAAACAAACACCGTGTGGTAATTGCCGGCAGCCATGGGAAAACCACCACTACAGCCATTATAATGCATGTGCTTAAATATGCTGGCCGTAAATTTGATTATCTCATTGGCGCACCGGTGGAAGGCTTTGAAAACCTTGTTCAAATCACTGATGCACCGCTTATCATTATAGAAGGTGATGAATATTTTAGTTCCCCCACCGATAAAACGCCCAAATTTTTAAAATACGAACATCACAATGCTGTTATTACCGGCATTGCCTGGGATCATATGAATGCTTTTCCTACTGTGGAAGAATACGAAAGACAATTTGAGTTATTTGCCGATCAGACCCCAAAAGCCGGCATACTCATTTATGCCAAAAACGATGCGCGACTTTCTGCTATCTGCGAAAAGGAAAGAAAAGATGTAACCGTACTCCCATATGAGGCCCATAAAGCCATTGTAAAAGACGGAAAGACACATTTAAAATTAGGCAATCAGTTATATCCGATTGAGATTTTTGGTGATCACAATCTTTATAATATTAATGCGGCCCTGGAAATGCTGAAAAAATTAGGAGTAAAAGAAGAAACATTTTATGAAGCCATTCGCTCTTTTTCAGGCGCTAAAAAACGTCTGCAGCAAATTTATCATTCTAATGCCACCCGTATATTTATGGATTATGCGCATGCCCCTTCAAAGGTGAAAGCCACAGTTAAAGCCTTAAAAAGCCAGTTTCCAGGTTACAAACTTACAGCATGCCTTGAATTGCACACCTTTAGTAGTTTAAACCCCGAATTCATCAGACAATATAAAGGCAGTATGGATGATGCTGATGATGCGCTTGTTTTTGTAAACCCAAACAATATTAAACATAAAGACAGAGTACAAATTACTGCTGAAGATGTTCTAAATGCATTTGCTAAAGATGGGCTGGTATTTTCCACTCAACAAGAAGACCTGAAAAAGTTTATTAAAGATAAAAGCAAGGACCATCGCAATCTTTTACTTATGAGTTCAGGGAACTTTGCCTCATTGGATATAGAAAAACTTATAAAAGAACTGCAATAGCAACGGTATAGTCGGTTTTGCAAATTTTTGGGGTAAAATCCTTATTTTTGTGTAAATTTGATGCAAAAATCTGACTTTTGCCAAATTGCAACATGAAACTAATTCTTAAAAACCCATTAGCTTTTTTTGATCTTGAAACTACTGGCACCAACATAAGCCAGGACAGAATTGTAGAAATTTCCATTCTTAAGGTCATGCCTGATGGACAGGAACATCTTCAGACGTATAAAATAAATCCTGAAATTCCTATACCTGCCGAGTCAAGTGCTATACATGGAATCTATGATGAAGACGTTGCAGAAGCTCCTACCTTTAAAAGTATGGCTAAAAGTTTTCTGAAGTTTTTAGAAGGTTGTGACCTGGCAGGTTTCAATATTATCAAATTTGATGTGCCCATTTTAGTAGAAGAATTTTTAAGAGCAGGTACCGATTTTGACATTAGTAAACGAAAACTGATAGATGCGCAAAAGATTTTTCACCTGATGGAAAAAAGGAATTTGTCTGCTGCCTATAAGTTTTATTGTGATAAAATTCTAACAGATGCCCACAGTGCTGAGGCCGATACACTGGCTACCTATGAAATCCTTAAAAAACAAATAGAAATCTACGAGGGTCAAAAAGTGGAAGACCTTCAGGGCAATGCCATGGGGTATATTCAAAATGATATCGCGGTACTTCATGAACTCACTTTTACAAAAATGGTTGACCTGGCCGGCCGTATGGTTTTCAATGATAAGGGGATAGAAGTTTTTAATTTCGGAAAACACAAAGGCAAAGCCGTACAGGAGATCCTCTCTAAAGAACCTTCATATTATGATTGGATGATGAACGGAGACTTTCCGCTAGACACTAAACGCAAATTAACAGAAATCAAACTCAGAAGTTTTAACAACCGTTAATGATTTGATTCATGCATATGCCTGCATATGCTTTATTTAAAAAATTTATAAAATGGCTAAAACCATAATTATATCCAACAGGCTTCCAGTTAAAATTGAAAAAAACGTTGATCAACTCAGCTATAAACCTTCTGAAGGAGGCCTGGCAACAGGCCTCGGATCTATTTATAAACAAGGGGAAAACGTATGGCTGGGCTGGCCCGGTCTGCACCTGCAGAAAAAAGAAGAACGGGAGGAAGTGACAAAACACCTGGCAAAAGAAAACATGGCGCCGGTTTTTCTTACTCCACAGGACATCAGTGATTATTATGAAGGTTTTAGCAATTCTACCCTATGGCCAAATTTTCACTATTTTAATCAATACGCAATTTATGAACAAGGTCTGTATAATGCCTATGTAAGTGTAAATAAAAAGTTTTGTGATGAAGTGATAAAACTGGCCCAGCCCGATGATATCATTTGGATTCACGACTATCAGCTTCTACTATTACCTGAAATGGTCAGGAATAAACTGCCCAATGTACAAATTGGCTTCTTTCTGCATATTCCTTTTCCATCCTATGAAGTTTTCAGGCTGTTGCCGTGGCGAAAAGAACTCTTGCATGGTATGTTGGGCGCTGACCTTATCGGCTTTCATACGTATGACGATATGAGGCACTTTCTCAGCTCGGTAAGTCGTCTGGTAGGCTTTAGCAATAGCGAAGGACTTATAGATACCGGCAAAAGACTGATAGAAGTTGATTCGTTCCCCATGGGTATCGATTATGAAAGATTTTCCAATGCGGCAGCCTCTCCAAAGACCATAGAACAAGAAATAAAATACCGAACCTCACTTGGCGATCAACAATTAATTCTTTCGATCGACCGCCTGGACTATTCCAAAGGAATACCACAAAGGCTGCTGGCTTTTGAACTATTTTTAGAACGTCATCCTGAATACACACAAAGAGTATCTCTGATTCTCATTGTAGTGCCTTCGAGGGATAACGTAGGCAAATATCAGGAGCTCAAGGAAGAAGTAGACCTGTTGGTGGGCAGGATTAACGGTAACTATGGACGTATCAACTGGACTCCCATACATTACTTTTACCGTTCCTTTTCACTGGAAGCCCTTTCTGCTTTTTACCGGATGGCCCATGTTGCTATGGTAACCCCTATGCGCGACGGAATGAATCTGGTATGTAAGGAATATATTGCCAGTCGTCTTGACCAGAAAGGTGTGCTGATACTAAGTGAGATGGCAGGTGCCTCAAAAGAGTTGTCAGATGCCATACTTATTAACCCAAATAACATCAATCAAATGGTTGAGGCTATATATTCAGCATTAACCATGCCCGAAGAAGAACAGGTACGGCATATAAGTGTAATGCAGGAGAGCCTTAAAAGATACAATATACACCACTGGGTAAAAATGTTTATGCAGCGACTGGGATACATCAAAGAAATGCAAAAATCGCTGGCAACTAAAAATCTCGATACTTCGGCTATTAAGTTTGTCAAAAAAACATATAAAAACACCAAAAAGAGACTGTTGTTTCTCGATTACGATGGAACCCTAACCGGTTTCAAATCAAATCCACAATTATCTAAACCTGACCAGGAATTGCTCGATTTACTGGCACAATTGTGTGAAGACCCTCACAATCGCGTAATTATAATCAGTGGAAGAGACCGCCAAACCCTGGGCGCATGGATTGGGCACCTCCCTCTTGATGTGGTTGCTGAACACGGTGTCTGGTCAAGAGAATATGGCACTGAATGGACTACGGTTGATACCATGGTTGATACATGGAAAGATGAAATAAGAAGCACACTTGAACTCTATGTAAATCGTACGCCCGGTTCTTTTATCGAAGAGAAAGATTATTCCCTCGTATGGCACTACCGAAAAGTGGAAACTGGTCTTGGCGAATTGCGATCAAGGGAGTTGAGCAGCCACCTTAAATACCTGTCTACCAATAAAAATCTTCAGGTTTTAGAAGGAGATATGGTCGTTGAAATAAAGAGTGCCGCTGTGAATAAAGGGAAAACAGCTTTAAAGTGGCTTAGAAAGTTTGATCATGATTTTGTATTGGCAATTGGTGATGACTGGACTGACGAAGATACTTTTAAGGTTATGCCTAAAGATGCCTTTTCTGTAAAAGTCGGATCAACCAGTTCAGCGGCCAACTACAATATCGACTCCTTTAAAGAAGTTAGGGCGTTTTTATGGGAATTAATGCGATAAAACCTTAATCAGAACTCCTTAAAAAAATCGCCTATCCCGTTGATTTATTTTATCAAATATTCTGAATTTACATTCTGGATGCATTCTTTTTCAGCATTAGTCATTATTTACCATGCATTGGAAATTCAATTCTTATCTAATATAGAAAAGCCCCTTAATTAAAGGGGCTTTTTAGATATGCTTGTGGGTTCTGCACTATTGTAGAATACCGGGTGGTCAAGTTTCTTGGCAATACGGTATACAGCATTGACCAATCCTACATGACTGTAAGCCTGCGGAAAATTACCCCACTGACTTCCGGTTTTTGAATCGACATCTTCACTGAACAGCCCCAAATGGTTGCTGTATTTCATTAAGTTCTCAAACCTGGCTACCGCTTCATCGACCCGGCCAACCAATGCCAGGGCTTCCACATACCAAAATGAACAGACAAGGAATGTTGTTTCGGGCCTCCCGAAATCATCTTTATGCACATACCGGTAAAACAACCCCTCTTCAGACATTAATTCTTTCTCATGCGCAATAAGATGATCTCTCGCTCTCTGCGAATTGGGATCCAGATAATTCATCATAATCAACTGAAGTGAACTTGCATCAAGATTTTTAGAACCTATAGCCTGGGTATAAACCCTTCGTTCAGAATCGTAGCAAGCTTCAATTTTTTCTACAGCAAATGCTTTCATTTGCCTTGCCAGGTGTGCCATTTTGGGATTATTCCTCGCTTCGGCTATTTCCAGGGCAGCACATGCTCCCGCCCAGTGAAATAGGTATGTATAACAATGATATTGAGCAAATTCCCTAAACTCCCAAAGGCCGGCATCTGGTTCATTCATTGTCATACTGATCATTTCCAGCGTATCATAAAGCAAATCTTCTGAATGCGATCTTTCAGAATAGATAAATCGTTTGTCAACATACAAGGGCAATAGAGAAATGAGCACCTGACCGTATACATCATTTTGTTTATGCGTGTATGCCTGATTACCTATTCGAACAGGATTATTTCCCTGATATCCTTCGAGGTGGTCGGCAATTACCTCATCAATGGTCGATTCCCCATTGATACGGTAAAGAGGTTGAAACCGGCCTGTACGGTTGCTGTAAATATTGGCAATAAAATTAAAATACCTTTCCATTTCCTCAAAATGCCCGATATTGTTAAAGGCATTGAGCGTATAATAGGTATCCCGCATCCAACAGTAGCGGTAATCCCAGCAGCGACCACTGCCAGGCGCTTCCGGCAGTGAAGTGGTGGTTGCAGCAATAATGGCACCTGTATCCTCATACTGATGAATTTTCAGCACGAGGGCAGAGCGAATTACTTCTTCCTGATAAAATTTACTGATGCTGGTACTTTTTACCCATCTTCTCCAATATCGCAGTGTTTGCCGGTAAAATTCCTCCGCAGTACTTTCCAATGGTGCCTCCAGAGGCGAGCCATAAGTCAATACCAGGTACTTGGTTTCATTTATAACCACTGGAACATCTGAATTGATATACGTAAGCGATATATTGGTAGTCAATCTCACATCCTTTTCAAGCCCAGAAAAATCAATATGATTACTCCCTTCATTGGCAACAGGTAGCTTTTTTCCGTAATCACCTACTGGTTTACACCGCACCAGAATACGCGGCGAACCCGACAGTGGCTCAATTTTTCGTATGAGCATTAATGGCCTGAAATATCGCTCATAATTGTAAAACCTTGGAGCAAAATCGGTAACCCTATAACTCCCATCTGCACTCTCTACCTCTGTTCTTAATATGTTGGTGTTCTCGATATAATATTGCCTTGTTTCAAAAGACTCATGACATGGAGCCAGTGAAAACTCCCCACCTTTCTGTGAATCTATAAGGCTTCCAAAAATAAAACTGCTGTCAAACCTTGGCCAACACATCCAAACCACGTTGGTATGTTTATCAATGCCTGCCAAAAAACCGCAATTCCCAATAACCCCAAAATTGTATTCGTGTCTGCTGCTCATATCTGTTTTTTTTGTAAAGCCATAAAGACAAGCTGCAAATAAAAGGAATACTTATTAATTGAGGCCAAAGTATGACAGAAAAAAGGCATTATTCAAGAATGAAATTTGAAAATGAACAAGCAATATGCGATCTGTGCCTAAAAAACTATTGTGAACGCATTGTATGAATTTTGTCCCTGGAGTAAAAAATCAGGAAGCTTTTCTGAGGATTAACAAGGATATTAAAAAAACTAATTATCCTGTAAATCATCGAAAAAACTTCCCAATCACAATTTTAAGGAACCGCAGATGTTTTCCTTTATATGATATTAATTCCTCGGTTTATAGTATTTCATCGCTTCCGGCATAGCAGCGTTGAGGTCGTTTATCCTTCGCTGATCAGAAGGGTGTGTTGATACAAACTCAGGAGGTTTAGCACCACCCGATAGCGCTGACATTCTCTGCCAGAATTCAGGTGCAGAACTGGGATGATAACCTGCCATAGCCATAAAAATCAACCCCATACGATCGGCTTCTGACTCATGAAGACGACTGAATGGCAAAATAGCTCCATAGGTACTGCCAAGTGCAAATGCTGTATTAAAGAGCTGTCGTGTTGCCTCAGGCTTTTCTGCAAGGGCTACCGACAAAGCCGCGCCACCAAATTGCTGAGCCAGGCCCTGACTCATTCTTTCGCGACCATGATTAGCTACAGCATGTGCCACTTCATGTCCCATAACTACCGCTACACCATCTTCATCTTTACAAACCGGCAAAATGCCTGTGTAAAACACCACCTTGCCTCCTGGCATACACCAGGCATTGACAATATCTTCGTCGATCAGTCTGAATTCCCACTCATAGCCATTTAAATGACTTGACATATTATTGTCTGCCATATATTGTTCGACAGCTTTCTGGATATTCTCACCAACCCTCTTCACCATAAGCGCTTCTGGCGTATTGGTAAGCACCTTACCTTCAGAAAGAACCTGGCTATAACTGGTGTAACTCAGAGGAAGAATTTCTGAATTGGGGATTATCGCCAATTGCCTTCTTCCGGTCATCGGGACGGTAGCACAGGCATAGATAAACAAGCCGGCCAGTGCATACGCAAAAATGTGTTTTAACATATTGATTGTGTTTTATTAATAAAGTTTTCTAAAGCGCATATCTTTTCACAAAATTAAAGGTGCAAATTAAACATTCACAAAAGAATAATCAGTACCGATTTTGTCAATTTTATTTATCCTGTATATTTTGCCCCAGCAAATTTGAGACCATATGAAAATTCTAGCCATTGGACGCAATTATACTGAACATATTAAAGAGCTGAATAATGAAACCCCGGATGCACCTGTAATATTTTTTAAGCCAGATTCAGCCTTATTGGTAAATAACAAGCCTTTGTATTATCCTGAATTTACGAGGGATCTTCATTATGAGGTGGAAATAGTATTGAAAATCTGCAAACACGGCAGGCATATTGATCCTCACTTTGCCCACAAATACTACAATGAAATTGCTGTAGGCATCGATTTTACCGCCCGTGATATTCAGCAAAAAGCCAAAGAGAAAGGCTTGCCCTGGACGCTGGCTAAAGGTTTCGACGGATCTGCCCCAGTCTCCCGGTTTGTCAGCAAAGAAAAATTTGAAGACCTGGCAAACATCCATTTTTCACTTACAATAGATGGTAAAGAACGTCAACGTGGAAATACCGGGATGATGATCCACAGTTTTGATCAAATAATTGCGTATATTTCACAGTTTATTACTTTAAAGAAGGGAGATCTGATTTTTACCGGTACACCAGAGGGGGTTGGCCCGGTACAGATAGGGAACACACTGGAAGCTTATATCGAAAATGAAAAAATGCTTGAAGTTGAGATTAAATAAATTAAACATATTTTTTTGTGCCTCTTTATATCTGGTTTTCGCGACACCGTTAAAAGCACAAATCCAAAATGAATATCTTTTTCCGATTAATCCTGGTTCGCAAAATTTTCTGGCAGGTACTTTGGGTGAACTACGCACAAGCCATTTTCATGCTGGTATTGATGTGCGTACAGGAGGTGTAACTGGTCTGCCTGTTTATGCTTCTGCCGATGGTTATGTAAGCCGGTTAAAAGTTTCGGGCACCGGTTATGGATATGTTTTATATGTCGAGCATCCAAAACCAGGCACTTCCACAGTATACGCCCACCTCGATGCCTTCAATGAAACCATTGCCAGATGGGTGCGCAATGAACAATACCGTGCAAAAAAATTTGAAATGGAATTTTTTCCGACAGCTGATATTTTTCCGGTTAAAAAAGGAGATATAATCGGTTACGCAGGCAATACCGGAAGTTCATCGGGCCCACATTTGCATTATGAACTCAGAGATTCCCGTTCACGACCTATCGATCCTTTGAGATTAGGATTTAATGAAATTAAAGATAACATATCCCCTATCGTACAAATGATGGCCCTAAAAACCCTGGACAAAGAATCCAGAATTTACGGTCAATTTGGCTTGTTTGAATTTAACCCTGCCCGTTCCGGATCCTCTTATAAGGTAGCACAGACCATTCCGGTATATGGTCGCATTGGCATCATGTTTATGGGATATGATCAACTCAATGGATCTGCCAATCGAACAGGCATCCCTCAAATAGAACTATATTGTGATGGAAAAAAACTTATGCGTATCGATATCCACGCCATTCCTTTTAATGAAAATCGTCAAATACTGGTCTATCGTGACCACAGCATGAAAGATATGGCTAACAAAAGCTATCAGAAACTTTATATTGACAAGGGAAATACGCTGGACATTTTCTACGATTATGATGAGCACAAAGGTGAGCTCCATATTTTAGATACCCTCACCCATAACATTGAAATACGTTTGCAAGATGTGCATGGGAACCAAAGCTTCATCAATTTTTCAGTTAAAGGCCAGATACCGGAAAGTAATATTGTAAGGGCCCAGCATCCTTTTCGCTATGCTGAACAAAAGGTAGATGGCCACACACTTGTTCTGATGCAGAGAGGAGAGCTTACCGATACCGCTATGGTTTACCTTAAAAGAAGAAGGTTCCCAATGGCCCCAGACTTTCGCGTTGAAAATACACTAACATATTTATGGGACCTTCGCAGAGGCATCCCAGATTCAATCAAAACATCTTCAAAAACAATAATACCTCAAGCATCAATTATGATTCCCTCGGGCAGGCAATTCAGGTATTATCACTCCCGCATTGAACTATCCTTCCAAAAAGAAAGCTTGTTTGACAGCGCCTACATTGAAGTAGGGTCATTTTTTCATAAAAAAACAACATCAGACAGTCTTGAGTATTTCATGATCGGCGAAAGCAGTATACCTCTTTTCCGCAATTTCAGCGCTACGGTCAATCCTTCTGTAATGCCTCCAAACAAGAGAAAAACTTCGGTATACAGTACAAACAATTTTACGAGATTCAGTTACCGGGGCGGCCAATGGGATAATAATAAAATTACTTTTCGCAGTACTGAATTTGGTAAATTTGTTTTACTTACCGACACCATTCCTCCGGAAATAAGGGTTGCAAATATTAACAGAAATTTTCTCGCTTTTTATATAAGTGACCGCCTGTCAGGAATTAAAGACTATGATCTCTACGTCGATGGAGAATGGGTATTGATGAACCACGACCCAAAAAGAAATTATATCTACTCAGAAAAAATTGATGATAATAAACCTTTCAAAGGAAAATTAGAACTAAAAGTCAGGGATATGGTTGATAATGAAAAGATATATGTAACCCAAATCCCATAACAAATATGACATTAAAAGCTGGAGACAAAGCCCCTGAATTTGAGGGCAAAGATCAAAATGGCAACATTATCAAACTCAGTGATTTTGCCGGTAAAAAAGTTGTTCTATATTTTTATCCAAAAGACAATACTCCCGGATGTACCGCACAAGCCTGCAATTTGAGAGATAATTACGAGGCCCTGCAAAAACAGGGTTATGTGGTAATTGGGATAAGTACAGATTCAGAAAAATCGCATCAGAATTTTATCAATAAGTATCAATTGCCATTTAGCTTGATCGCCGATACTGAAAAATCTATTCACGAACAGTATGGAACTTGGCAGGAAAAATCAATGTATGGCAAGAAATACATGGGAACTGCACGTATTACCTTCATAATCAATGAAAATGGTATGATTGAGGAAGTAATTGAAAAGGTTAAAACCAAAGATCATACTGAACAAATCGTAAAATGATCCTGGCTGCATATCAGAAAAAAAGGCTTCCTGAATCAGGAAGCCTTTTTTATTTAGATTTTTATAATAATCTGCTGTAGAGGAAGGATTCGAACCTCCATGGGGCAGTTAGCCGAACGACTGATCAACTCGATCGGTTTATCCTGAACTCCCCACCCCCGAGACAGGAGGGCATGTCTGCCAGTTTCATCACTCTACAATATGTATTTTCAAAGAACTAAAGCTGCTGTAGGGGAAGGATTCGAACCTCCATGGAGCGGTTAGCCGCATGCCTGATCAACACACACGATTTTTTCCGAACTCTCCACCCCCGAGACAGGAGGGTATGTCTGCCAGTTTCATCACCCTACAATACGAACAAGCCACATGCTTATATTGTTACGACAAAGCTAACAGGTTGGCCTTAAAGTTAAAAATAATTCAACAAAAAAGTAAAAAAAATACATATCATGCAAAGAGGTGGCCTAAATGATGGGCAATGTGCAATTGATTGGCTTTTTTCGGCCCTAAATTGAGAATTTTTCAACATAAAATGAAAGCAAAAAGTTTCAGAATAATAAAAAAATTTTGCTGATAATCCTTTAAGCGTATATTATACACGTCAAAATTGCCTGAAAACAAGATAATTTTTTAGTTTAGGTAAAAATAAAAATATTTTATTTGCCCTTTACTTCATGAAGGTTCTTTTTACATCATACCTTTGAAATTTTCATTTATTTCAAAATTTGCCCACAATCTTTGCAAAATTTAGCGCCTGACGTATGCTCTTCACTTCCACAGGCTGTGCAGGTCGTTGTTGTGGATATGTTCCTGCTTTGTTGTTTTTGTGTAAGATTAGCTGTAACTATTCCGGTAGGTACAGCAATGAGTCCGTAGCCCACTATCATTAGTATTGAAGCAATCAATTGACCGGAAGCTGTTTTAGGCACAATATCACCATATCCAACGGTTGTAAGCGTAACAATGGTCCAATACATACTCATTGGGATACTGGTAAAGCCATTTTCAGGACCTTCTACTTTATAAATAATGGTTCCCATAATTATTACAATACAAAAAACAGTAATTAAAAATACAAAAATTTTGGGCAAGCTTGCTTTTACCGCGCTTCGCAATACTTCAGCCTCACCTAAAAATTCTACCATTCTCAGTATTTTAAAAACCCTTAGCAGGCGAAAGACGCGTAATACTACAAAATACTGACTACCGGCATAAATAAGGGTAATATATGATGGTAAAATGGCAAGAAAGTCAATAATGCCAAAAAAACTGAATATGTATTTACCCGGTTTTTTTAATGAATATATTCTGGCGACATACTCTATTGAAAAAATGATGGTAAATAGCCATTCGGCATAAAACAATTGCTTTTTAAAAGATTCATCCAATCCGGGAATTGTTTCCAGGGTTACCGATACTACACTGACTATAATAAAAACGAGCAGCAAAAGATCAAAAGCTTTACCTGCCAGGGTATCTGCTTTAAATATAATCTCAAATAATTTTCTGCGCAGTTCCGTAGTATCGTCAGATTTTGGCGTAGTCCTGCTATGTTTCATATTTTTAATAAATTATTCTTCGTCTCATGAATTTTTATAAAGCTCCAACATTTGGCCTTATCAATGGTTAAGTTTATTAGTACAACAAAAAGACTCAATACATCGGTTTATCTTTCAATGATAGCTTTTGTTTTACTCCAATATATTTTTTAGAAAAGATATCGCTTTAAATCTGAAAGAATGTATTAATATTGGCCTCGTATTTTTGAGCAAAATAGAAACAAAAAAAAGGATATAAACAATTTTTGAATAAAAAGATCAATAATGAGTGTATTAGTAGACAAACATTCAAGAGTAATAGTGCAGGGTTTTACCGGCAATGAAGGAACATTTCATGCGAGTCAAATGATTGAATATGGCACACAGGTTGTTGGTGGCGTAACCCCGGGTAAAGGGGGTACACGTCATCTCGACAGGCCGGTTTTCAACACCGTACATGATGCAGTAAAAATTGCAGATGCTAATGTGAGCGTCATATTTGTTCCACCTCCGTTTGCGGCTGATGCCATTATGGAGGCCGCTGATGCCGGCATAGGTGTAATTGTAACTATAACAGAAGGCATCCCTACTACTGACATGATGAGGGCCAAACATTATGTCAGAGAGAGAAATTGTATTCTTATAGGACCAAACTGTCCTGGTGTTATTACTCCCGGAGAAGCCAAAGTTGGAATTATGCCCGGTTTCATTCATAAGAAAGGTAGTATAGGAATAGTTTCAAGGTCTGGTACACTAACCTATGAAGCAGTTGATCAGATAACCAAAGCAGGTCTTGGACAATCCACCTGTATTGGTATTGGAGGAGACCCTATTATTGGAACAACCACCAAAGAAGCTGTAGAAATGCTTATGAATGACCCCGAGACTGAAGGCATTATCATGATCGGGGAAATTGGCGGGAGCATGGAAAGTGAGGCCGCCTATTGGATTAAAGAACATGGAACCAAACCGGTGGTTGGCTTCATCGCCGGACAAACAGCACCTCCGGGTCGTCGTATGGGACACGCCGGTGCTATTATTGGTGGAGAAGACGATACAGCCCTTGCGAAAATGGAAATAATGAAAAAATGTGGTTTGTATGTAGTAGAATCTCCTGCTAACCTGGCCACTACCATGGTAGAAGCGCTCAAATCTTAAGAAAATAATTAATAAGCATTTTAAAAACCGATGAGCTAAAAGGCATCGGTTTTTTTATTATGCATCTACATTTTGTAAATACATATGAATTTTCTACTTTTGTGCCTCCATTTTGGAGATGGTTTATTAAAACTAAAAAATTAAAAATTTGTGGATCATTTAAGTTACAAAACGATATCAGCAAACAAAACCACCGTTACAAAGGGGTGGGTGGTTGTGGATGCCGAATCGCAAATTTTAGGACGTTTCGCAAGCCAGGTTGCTCGGATTATCAGAGGAAAGCACAAGGCCAGCTACACTCCCCATGTAGACTGTGGTGACAGAGTGATTGTCATCAACGCGGACAAAATCAGGTTGACTGGTAGAAAGTGGGATAACAAGGTGTATGTAAGACACACCGGTTACCCAGGCGGACAGCGTTTTGCATCACCCAGGTTGCTGTATGCAAAAAATCCTTCGCTGATCATTGAAAAAGCCGTTAAAGGCATGTTGCCTAAAAACAGGCTGGGAAGAAAACTTTTTGGTAATTTGTATGTGTACAATGGACCTGAGCATCCTCATGAAGCTCAGCAGCCCGTAGAAATCAAACTGTAAACTATGGAAGTATTCAACACAATTGGTAGAAGAAAAACCTCGGTAGCCAGGATTTATCTTCAGGCTGGAAACGGCAAAATTACGGTAAATGAAAAAACCATTGAGCAGTACTTTCCATCGGACATTCTTAAAACCATCATTCTTCAGCCCTTACAAGCTTTAGATGCCATGGGCAAATACGATATTATCGTAAATGTAGACGGCGGTGGTTTCAAAGGGCAGGCAGAGTCCATCAGACTGGCCATTTCAAGAGCCATGTGCGAAATTGACGCAGAAAACAGACCTCCTTTGAAAAAAGAAGGCTTTCTTACCCGGGATCCCCGTATGGTTGAAAGGAAAAAATACGGCCGCAGAAAAGCGAGAAGAAGATTCCAGTTCAGCAAACGTTAATGTGTAATTTTCAACCTGAAATTAATGAATAAAGTCGAATATAAAGACCTCCTTGAGGCAGGAGTACATTTTGGGCACCTTACCAGAAAGTGGGACCCACGCATGGCTCCTTATATATTTATGGAGCGAAATGGCATCCATATAATTGACCTGAATAAAACTTTGGTGTGCCTCGAAGATGCCGCTGAAGCTTTAAAAAGTGTCGTAAGATCAGGCCGTAAAATCATGTTTGTGGCAACTAAAAAACAAGCCAAAGACATAGTTGCTGAAGAAGCTAAGCGGCTTAAAATGCCATATGTAACAGAAAGATGGCTCGGTGGTATGCTAACCAACTTTGCTACCATAAGAAAATCGCTTAAAAAACTTTCTTCCATTGATAAGCTCATGAAAGATGAAGCCTATTTAAACCTCGCTAAACGAGAAAGGCTTATGATTTCAAGAGAAAAAGAAAAACTGGAAAAAGTATTAGGCGGTATCGCCGATCTTACCCGTCTGCCGGCGGCTCTCTTTGTTGTGGATATAAAAAGAGAACACATAGCAATTAAAGAAGCACAAAAACTCAATATCCCTGTTTTTGGCATCGTCGATACCAACAGCAATCCGGATTTGGTAGATTATGTAATCCCTGCCAATGATGACGCCTGGAAATCGATACAAATCATCACCCAGTACATTTCGCAAAGTCTGGAGGAAGGTCTCATGGAAAGAAAGAGAGATAAAGAAGATGCTAAACTTAAAGAAGAGGAAGACAAAAAAAGAGAAGAAGATGAGGTAACAGAAACCGAAAAATCTGCTGAATAAAGTAACTCTTCAATGTATTACTGAATTGAACATCGGCAGGATTTTTCCGGGTGTTCAATTTTTTTTTGAAGCTTTTAAAATAACAAAGATTTATATATTATGGCAATTACAGCACAAGAAGTAAATAACCTGAGAAAAATTACAGGTGCCGGTATGATGGACTGCAAACAGGCATTAACCGAAGCCAATGGCGATGTGGAAACGGCAATTGAAATCCTTCGTAAAAAAGGTCAAAAAGTATCTGCCAAACGTCAGGATAGAGAAACCTCTGAAGGTTCGGTCTTTATAAAAAGTAATGACAATCATACTGAATCTGTTCTTGTAGCTATCGGTTGTGAAACAGACTTCGTAGCAAAAAACGCCGATTTCCAAAAACTCGGTGAAGATATTTTAGATGTCGCTTACGCTCAAAAACCTGCCGATATTGAAGCATTGAAAAACCTTAAAGCCGGTGACCTTAGCATCAATGATAAAATTATCGAATTGGTAGGTAAAATAGGTGAAAAAATTGAAATCCTTGCTTATGAAGTAGTTTCTGGAGAATTCATCGTACCCTACATCCACGCCGGAGCTAAACTTGGTGTACTTGTATCACTGAAAAATACAGGTGGCAATAATGTGTCGGATGCAGGTAAAGATGTAGCTATGCAAATTGCGGCAATGAATCCTATTGCTGTAGATAAAGATGATGTAGATGAATCCGTAATTCAGAAGGAAATAGAAATAGGTAAAGAACAAGCCAGGACCGAAGGTAAACCTGAGCAAATGCTCGAAAAAATTGCTTTGGGAAAACTTAACAAATTCTACAAAGAGAGCACCTTGCTTAATCAGGAGTTTGTAAAAGACAACTCTCTTACCATTGCACAATACCTCGATAAAGTCCATAAAGGATTAACAGTTGCTTCTTTCAAAAGAATTATCATCGGTTAATTGTAAAATAATAATATCGAAATACTTAAAAGGCTGTCTTTATCAGGGCAGCCTTTTTCATTTTCATGGGAGCACCCTAATTTATTTTATCCAATAAAAAACCTGCTGATCTGAAACGTATAAGCCATGTTTATTCTATACCAAAAGAAAAATGCCCGTACATAACTGTCGGGCATTTTTCAAACCTAATAAACCTCAAAAAAACCAGAATATAATTACTACACTTAGTGTAGCTAATTATCTTATTGATCTAAAAGCATCATCGTGCTTCGAATACAGTTCAAACATTGAAATTTTACGATTGTTTTAATAAATGAAAAAAAATTTAATGATTCATTTACACTTAGCCATAAAAACCTAAAAACCAATAAAATAAGAGTAGATAAAAAATACCATTCGGCCAAATTCCAATTTAATTATTCCAGTCTGTTTTATTGCCCCCTACATACAATTTATCTATTCGTCGTACTGTAGGATGCCCGTTGTTTTGTATAATCCAGCTTGTAATTCCTGCGGCCATCCGAAAGATGCATTCTTCCATTTTTTATACTTAAATAAGGGCTTTCATAGGCTGCGCCTCCAGCCCAATTTTTAAAATTGATTTTACTCCCATTAATTTTCCCATCAGCCCTAAGCCCCAGGTGCCTGTATTTCATCTCAAGACGATCTTTATTATGGGTAACAAATGTAATAAGACTTTCTTCGTCCCCATGTTTCACATTAAGCACCGAACCTTTATATTTTACTTTGATATCATCCAAATCACTGAATTCATCTTTCTCAAAAATCTCCATTGCATATGCCGGATTTTTTCCCTGAACCATCCATATATAGTAAGTATCAAGATTCAACTTTTTTCTATCTTCGCTGGAAATATCCGACTCATTAATTAACCGGGTATCAGTCGTGGAAGGAGTAACAACGACAAAACTATTTCCGGCATCAATAATCAACCGATGTTGTACAACTTCTATGTTCTTTATTTTTTTCGGTATAAACAACCAGACTGCTTCCTGAAACTGCGCCTTATTATAAAAATCTTCCCTTGGCTCAAGGCTTTGCAAAAGGCCTGCACCTGATTTTTGTCTCATTTGAAATTCCGGGTCTTCCAAGTTGCCTGTACCAGCTGTTTGTCCTGCTGCAACAATTACAGCTTGCTTGTACTGTAGTGTTTGAGTATATGGGCTGTGTCCACCCGGTGTTCTGTAAAATGGCTGTCCCCCTGCAAAGGTAAGAGGGCCATCTTCTGATGTGCATACAGCTGACCAAAGAACCTGCTGGTTTGGATTATCGATACGGTTTTGATAGATACTCCCGATGCCAAAGTTTTGACTGGCATAAAAATATTCCTGAAAGGCATTAGGACGATCCATATGATAAAAAGGTCTGGCAATCTTCATCTCAAATGGTGTGGGCAATTCCTTATGCACCAAACGCCAGATCAGTGGATTGGGCCGGTATTCTGAAACTACCTGATGCAAAGGCAGGTACAATGAGCTTGTATCTTTTTCGGCGTGAGAACTGCCAAACCAACCGTAGAGCATACTGCGCATTTCGCCTGTTCCGTTAATCCACGCCGGACCTCTTTTCTGTGCCCCTGCTATTGCTCCATCGTATGTTTTAATGCCATATGTGGCCAGGTAATAATCAATGGCTATTTTTGCGAGTTCTTTAATTTCCTCATAAACTGAATAGTCATATAAATTTAAGAATGCCTCTATAGAATGCGGGTAGTAAATTTGTGAATCGTATTCTCCATTACCTGTGTGCAGCATTTTGTACACATAATCTTGCAGCATTTTAAATACCAGTTGCCTGACTTCCGGAGCCGGATAGCCGGATATCAAAGCCGTATCAGGTAAATACTGACTATATATCAAAGCCGTAGATCTCCACATGGTTTTATGGTTTTCCGTACCTCCGTCTTTTGGATTTCCACCGAGTAACTGCCCCACTTCTCCTACCAGATTATGCGGAACAGACATGGGGGGATATTCACGGTAACCGTCTGATGGTCTTTGACTTTCCTCATAAGTAGCTACTGCCAGCTGAAAATCCCTGTGCCAGACTGAATCCATGATATGAATAAGTGCCGGATAAATACGCGCCCAGTTTTTTGCAGCAAAATGATACTGCTGCTGAAGGTGGCCGGGTATATATAAAAAGTCTCTGGCTCTTTGATGACCGGGGTAAAGCATCATTGTGGCGGCGACAGGGATAAGATCCTTTTTCAATGCATCCCCCCCAAATTTAGAAATTCGGCCAATTTGATCCCTTTCCAAAGCACCAAAATACCCTGTTGGGCCTTGCCGGTAGGCCCTGCCGGTATAAGGTGAGTATACCATTTCACCTTCCAATGCCCATGATAGTACCGGTCTTCCTGTATCTGGACAAGTACTTTTCGACATGCTTTTTTCTCCAAAAGGAAGGTTTGAAAGCTTTATCAAGTGACCGGCAATACGAGTTTTATATCCTGTTTCATCGGGATAGGCCTGAGAACTCCAAATGGGTTGAGCATATAACGAACCGTACCGGTAACAAATGTGCAAAAACAACAGTAAAAAAAATACTGTACGCTTTTTTAAACTCTTGTAAAACATATCCCAACAGACATTATAAACCCCTTTCAGCTTTCCCCAATTAAGATGGGTTATTGGTCGGAAAATCGAATCTGAAAATCTGGTTTTGCGTAAACATTATAAATCGTAAACATAATAATTTGCACAATATATTTTTTATTTTTATGTCAGTAAGTTCAATTTTTTAACAAATGGAAGCAATTTGGATGTATCTTTTTCATTCCATAAATTTTGGAATGGTCGTCTTAACCTGGCTGGTTCATTGGATTGCCTATCCTGCCTTTTTCTTTTTCAGGACAGAAGACCTGGGTCGATGGCACGGTTTCTATTCGGGACGTATGGTAGCCATTACACTGCCACTTATGAGCATTCAGGGGATTCTCTCCATTTGGTTTCTCTTTAAAGATTTTCAGGTCTTTACTCTTGCTTATTTTATATCTGTAATAGCCACCTGGGTTATTACCTTTGCTTATGCTGTCCCCTATCATGTCAAAATCTCAAATGCAGAAGATCTCAACAATGATATAAAAAAGCTTTTGCGTGTCAACCTGCTGAGATCCTGGGTTTGGACGATTATTTTCTTACTTGGCCTGGCGTATACTCTTTTATAAGACAACTGAAAAAAATTATACATTTATCGGCTATGTAATAAAATTTTTACAGACCAAGTTTGCGTTTTTTAATTATTTAATGTTAATATTCGATGATTTATTGGTTGTTACCCAATTTTAATAAATATCCCTATGGAGATTTTAAAAGGCCTGGATCCGATGCTGCAGACTTTTTGGTACATTGCCATACCGGTTAGCGTTTTTTTTCTCATTCAAACTATTTTGACATTCATTGGATCCGGAGGTGCTGATGGCTTAGAGGCTGATTTTGCAGGAGATTTAGATGAAGTAGAGGCCCCCTTTCAACTATTTTCACTCAGAAACCTAATCAATTTTTTATTGGGCTTTAGCTGGTCTGGAATTTCGTTGTACGACAGAATTGAAAATAAGGCTATATTGGTTTTTATGTCGGTTATTGTGGGGACAGCATTTGTTGCTGTTTTTTTTGTTATCGTAAAACAGATACTCAAACTCGCTGAAAACAATTCTTTTACCTTAAAAGACACACTATATAAAACGGCTACTGTTTATTTGAGAATACCAGGTCAAATGAGTGGAAAGGGGAAAGTACAGGTAAGTGCAAAAGGATCTATCCATGAAATTGATGCTATTACCGATCAGGAAGCAATTGAATCAGGCGCCATTGTTCGAATTGTCAAAATTACCGGCGATAATCTGTTACATGTTGAAAGAATCTGAGAACCTAATTAATTTGTATTATGCCTTCTGAACTAATAATTATTGTTGTTGCGGCCATAGTTTTGTTTGCAACTATTTCGGCGTTGGTGTCAAGATATAAAAGATGCCCTTCTGATAAAATACTCGTCGTTTATGGGAAAACAGGGGGCAGTTCAGCCAAATGTATTCATGGTGGCGGTGCTTTTATCTGGCCAGTTATTCAGGATTTTGCTTATCTTGACCTAAAGCCTATTTCCATTGAAGCCAATCTTACCAATGCCCTTAGCCGGCAGAATATCAGGGTAGATGTACCTTGTAGGTTTACAATAGCGATATCAACGGATTCCGACAGTATGAACAATGCGGCAGAACGTCTGCTTGGGCTCCTGCCAGACCAGATTCAAGAATTGTCGAAAGATATATTGTTTGGTCAGCTGCGTTTGGTAATAGCTACTATGACCATTGAAGAAATAAATTCAGACCGCGATAAATTTTTAGATAATATATCAAAGAATGTCGATACTGAATTGAAAAAAATTGGTCTTAAGCTCATAAACGTCAACGTAACAGATATAAAAGATGAGTCAGGTTATATTGAGGCACTCGGAAAAGAAGCCGCTGCAAAAGCCATAAATGAAGCCAAGATCAGTGTGGCGGAGCAGGAAAAAATCGGTGAAACCGGTAAAGCCCTGGCAGACCGGGAGAAAGATGTGCAAATTGCCGAGACGCATAGGGACAGGGATGTAAAAATCGCAATAACCAATAAAGACCGTGAAGTGAGTATAGCTGAAGCCAGCAAAGATGAATCTATAGGCAAAGCTGAAGCGGCAAGGGATACACGCATCAGAACTTCAGAAGCGAATGCTATTGCTGTAAAAGGTGAAAATGAGGCAAGAATTGCCATAGCCAAGTCTGATGCCGAACGAAGGCAAAGAGAAGCAGAGTCTCTCAGACTTGCCCTGGCAGCAGAAAATGTACAACAAGCCAAAGCGCTGGAAGAATCTTATCAGGCCGAAAGAACAGCTGAGACGGCGAGATCAGAAAGAGAGCGCGCCACACAAACAGCGAATGTAATAGTACCGACAGAAATAGCAAAACAAAAAGCCATAATCGATGCACAGGCCGAAGCAGAAAGAGTGCGGGAACAAGCAAAGGGAGAAGCTGATGCTATTTTTGCAAAAATGGATGCAGAAGCCCGTGGTCTATACGAGATACTCACCAAACAGGCTGAAGGATATAAAGAAGTAGTCGCTGCAGCAGGAGGTGATCCTACGAAGGCATTTCAGTTATTGCTCATTGAGAAACTACCTGAATTAGTCAAAACACAGGTAGAAGCTGTAAAAAATATTAAAATTGATAAAATAACTGTTTGGGATACCGGCAATAACGGTGTGGAAAGTGGAAACTCTTCAACAGCAAATTTTGTAACCGGACTCATGCGAACCGTTCCGCCCCTCAATGACTTATTTAATATGGCAGGACTTAACCTGCCGAGTTATTTAAAAGGAGCCCAGGATGCAGATGAAGAAATCCCAAAAAAAGAAGAAAAGAATAAGGATGCCTGATTTATTATTCTGCCATTATGTCATACGGCCTTTTGTTTATATATTTGCAGCATGTTTGATGTCGGATATCCGCATATATAGCCAACACGGCCAGGAGCTGTCAAACTTATAATACAACCAGACAACATGCAGAATCTTATAAAAGACTTAGATATACTTATTCCTGAAAAGGAATCTTGTGAGGTGGTGAAAGTATCAGAAGATACAAATACCGGAAAAAACCGCAAACTATACATAGAAAGTTATGGATGTCAGATGAATTTTTCTGACAGTGAAATTGTTTCATCTATAATGACACAGGAAGGATTTGATACTACCTCAGATTTCAACCTGGCTGATGTAATTTTTGTAAATACCTGTTCCATTCGTGAAAAGGCTGAAGAAACTGTGCGGCACAGGCTTATGCATTTTAAAGGTCTCAAAAAGAGAAAACCCGATCTCATGGTCGGAGTTCTCGGTTGCATGGCTGAGAGATTAAAACATCAGTTATTAGAAGAAGAAAAAATTGTCGACCTGGTTGCAGGGCCTGATGCATATCGCGATTTACCCAATCTAGTCCGACAGGTAGACGATGGCTCAAGGGCCATTAATACTTTTTTGTCAAGGGAAGAAACTTATGCTGATATCAGTCCTGTAAGACTTAATTCCAATGGAATTACAGCCTTTATCTCGATAATGCGTGGATGCGACAATATGTGTTCTTTTTGTGTAGTCCCCTTTACACGAGGTCGTGAACGCAGCCGCGATCCTCATTCCATTATTGCAGAAGCCAGAGATTTATTTGATAAAGGCTACAGGGAAGTAACCCTGCTCGGACAAAATGTAGATTCCTATAAATGGTCCCCCAATCCTGAATTGAAGGGAAAAGCACAAATTGAGAAAGCAGGTGATGCTGATATTGTAAACTTCTCCATGCTCCTGGAGAGGGTAGCACAGGTGCATCCCGAATTGCGCATACGGTTTTCCACCTCTCATCCCAAAGACATTACGGATGATGTGCTTTATACAATGAAAAAGTACGACAATATATGTAAAAATATTCACCTGCCCGCCCAAAGTGGAAATAGCAGGGTACTGGACTTAATGAACCGCACTTATACGCGGGAATGGTACATAGACAGAGTGGATGCCATTCGAAGAATTCTCGGAACTGATTGTGGAATTACTACAGATATGATTGCTGGCTTCTGCACAGAAACTGAAGAAGAGCACCAGGAAACCCTGAGCCTGATGGATTATGTTAGGTATGATTTTGCATTTATGTTTTATTACTCAGAACGACCAGGCACACCAGCGGCCAAAAAACTCAAAGACGATGTGCCCTTGGAAGTTAAAAAAAGACGTTTACAGGAAATTATAGAAAAACAAAGCCTTCTTTCTCTGGAACGGAACAAACACGACATTGGAAAGGTGTACCGGGTCCTGATCGAAGGTTATTCCAAACGATCTAAAGAACATTTGCAGGGTAGAAATTCGGCCAATAAAGTTATCATATTCCCGGCAGGCAACCTTAAACCAGGCGCTTATGTCGACGTATATGTTAAAGAGTGCACTCCGGCTACCTTATTTGGTGAAGTAGTACTTTAAACAAAACTGACTTGCAGGAAACAGAAATAAACAGCGTTAAACTCAGGTTTGGCATTATAGGTAATTCACCTGCCTTAAGCCATGCCATTCAGGTAGCCATACAGGTGGCGCCTACCGATATGACCGTACTGATTACAGGTGAAAGTGGAAGCGGAAAGGAATCGTTTTCAAAAATTATACACCATCTAAGTACCCGTAAACACGGAAAATTTATTGCCATAAACTGTGGTGCTATTCCTGAAGGAACCATCGATTCAGAACTTTTCGGTCATGAAAGAGGTAGTTTTACAGGTGCTCATGAAGCCAGAAAGGGTTATTTTGAAGTAACAGATGGAGGGACTATATTCCTCGATGAAATTGGTGAGATGCCTCTGGCAACACAGGCTCGTCTATTGCGTGTACTCGAAAACGGCGAGTTTATAAAGGTTGGCTCTTCAAAAGTACAAAAGACAAATGTACGCGTAGTTGCTGCAACCAATGTAAACCTTCTGGAATCAGTACAAAAAGGACTTTTCAGACAAGATCTGTATTACCGTTTGAATACAGTACCTATTTACGTTCCCTCACTTAGGGAAAGGGGCAGTGATATAGAACTTCTTTTTAGAAAATTTGCTACAGATTTTGCAGAAAAATATAAAGTAAAGCCTATAAAACTGACCGAAGAAGCAAAAATTAATATTGCCAAATTCAGATTTCCGGGAAACATCAGACAATTAAAAAATCTGGTTGAACAAATTTCTGTACTTGAAATGACCCGGGAAATAAATACTGAAATACTCAGGAAATATATGCCTGCAGAAACCAGTTATCTTCCGGCTTTATATGCCGGCCAACAGGAAGCAGACAAAGGACTTTCTGAAAGGGACTTACTGTACAAAATACTTTTCGATATGCGAAAAGACATGAACGATTTAAAAAAAGTTGTCCACGATGCAGTAAAAAATAATAAATTTGATACAAGTGTAATGGACCGGCACGAAGCGTTTTTTAATGATGAAGAATTTCACGAACCTTACCCCCGCGATGCCAAAACTTTCATGATCGATCACAAAGAAGATCATGATAATGAGGCTTATGACGATGTAGAAGAAATACAGGATGTGAGCCATGAGGTAGATGCTGATGAATCATTATCTCTGGAAAAGAAAGAAAAAGAAATGATTTTAAAAGCGCTGAGAAAAAATAATAATAAAAGAAAATATGCCGCCCAGGATCTAGGCATCTCTGAGAGAACTTTATACAGAAAGATCAAACAATATGAAATTGAGGAATAATATTATCGCATACCTGTATTTGGCTATAATACCATTATATGGCTGTGGGGTATATTCTTTTACAGGTGCCTCCATTGCTCCAGAGATAAAAACAATTTCAATTGATACTTTCTTTGATGAAATTGGTTCTGGTCCTCCAAACCTGAGTCAGGTTTTTACTGAAAAAATCAAGGATTATTTCCAGCAAAATACCAATTTATCATTGGTTGAATTTGACGGCGACCTGCAATTGGAAGGTGCCATTGTACGGTATGATCTGGCTCCACTTGCACCGGCTGCAGGGGGCAACCAAAATATACCGGGTGCGGATGTGGCTGGCTTGCAAAGACTTACCATTACCGTAAAGGCAACATACGTAAATAATTTTGACGATGAATTTAATTTTGATCAAAGTTTTTCATTTTACGACGATTATAACCCCAGCTCGACTACACTTGCCGCTGTGGAAGATCAATTGGTCGATGTAATATTTGATCAAATCATCGTAGATATTTTTAATGCCTCTGTAGCGAATTGGTAAAATATGCCTTAAATATTACATTCAAAATGAGCAATCGTGGAAACCAGTAAATTAAACCACCTTCTCACATTTCCCATTTCTGCCACAAAGGCTGACATGGAAGAACTGCAAGAATTATCGAATCAAGATGTTTATGCACAATTTTTGCACATTCTCGTCGCAAAAATCGGAGCCCTGCAAAATGTATCTTCGAAATCTGCCCTAATCACCAGGGCGGCTGTCTATAGTGCAAACCGGGCCGTACTCAAAGACCTTATTACCCGAAGTGATTACTGGCCTGCACCAAATAAAACCTTATCTAAATATAGCGCTTTAACCCAGCCCAGAAAAATTGACGATCAAAAGCCAAAAAATACAAGCACCTCCGATGAACTTTACCAGGAAGTATTTAAAAATCTTGAGAAATTAAAATCCCTCCGGCAACAATTTGCCTATCTCGAGGAAAAAAAAGCTCATCAGGGGATAGAAGTTTCGATAGAACAAAATGTAAAACCACAGTCCGGAGATGATAAAAGTACAGAAAATATCACCGGAGAGGATGATAAAAGCGTAGATGAAATACTGGATCAGATTACGCAAAAGGCCGAACTTCCTCCCAAAGATGAAAGAAAGAAACAGCAACTTGATATCATTAATAATTTTATCAACAATATGCCCGACTTTTCCAGTCGTAAAAGGTCTATTGACGAAGCACAGGATGAAGAAAATACAGATTTATCTGAAAACAGCGCCGCCTTTAATGATGATATCATTTCTGAAAATCTGGCATTGATATTTCTCAAACAAGGTAAAAAAGATAAAGCTATTGACATTTATCGAAAATTAATTTGGAAATATCCCGACAAAAAGCCGTACTTTGTAGCCCGAATTGAAGCGCTAAAAGAAAATTAACATGTTTACATTATTTATAACCCTGATTATCATTGCTGCCTTATTACTCATTCTGGTAGTTTTAGCCCAAAACCCTAAAGGAGGCGGGCTGTCAAGCCAATTTGGAGGCAGTGCTTCCAGCCAAATTATGGGTGTAAAAAGGACCAGTGATTTGCTGGAAAAACTCACCTGGGGTCTTGCTATTTTTATTCTTGTCTTTTCCCTCGGTATTAATTTTTTCATTGGAAATGAACAGGGTACTGGTATGCCTGTGAGCCCAAACATTGAAAGAGCTCAGGACCGTGCAATTATGCCAGGTACCTCCACCATACCTTTTGATGCCGAGAATCAGGGAGAAGGAACTTCTGAAGAAGGGGAGTTTTTCTTTGAAGAAGAAAATTAACAGCCTGCTGCATCCGGCAATTTTAATTATAAGGCATTAAAGTCTTCCAAACCCTGAGCGTGCATCTGCTCAGGATCATAGACTGATTATTTAAAAAAGCCTGTCTGTTCAAAACGATTTGTTTTGAACAGACAGGCTTTTTTATAGTCTTGAGATTTTGTTGACATAAAAATAAGATAAACAATGATTTCAAAAAATATTTTACTAATTTTGCAATCCGTTTGAGTAAACGGACCCTGTCATATTTTACAGGGCTTTTAATAACAAAAAATCAGCAGTTATGGCTCCGCTAACTGTTGAGTAATCAGGGAGCACATTTCAGTATTATGAGTAACACTCAGGAATTTAATTGGGACACAACCCTTGCCAAAGGATTTGGCGAAAACTACTCCCAGGAAGAAAGAGCTCGAATGGAAAAGCTCTATGAAGACACCCTAACCACCGTACAGGAAAAAGAAGTTGTAACCGGAACTGTTGTGGGAATCAACGACAGAGATGTGATTCTAAACATCGGTTTCAAGTCAGACGGATTGGTGCCTGCCAACGAATTTCGCGATAAACCTGATCTTAAAATTGGCGATAAAGTAGAAGTATTCGTTGAAGAACAGGAAAATTCCAACGGACAACTGGTGTTGTCAAGAAGAAAGGCGAAAATTGTTAAGGCATGGGAAAATATCCAGAATGCCCTTGACAATGATGAAGTTATAGAAGGCTTTGTAAAGCGCCGTACCAAAGGTGGTTTGATCGTTGATATCTACGGTGTAGAAGCTTTCTTACCAGGATCACAAATCGATGTAAAACCAATCAGGGACTTCGATGTATTTGTGAATAAAAAGATGGAAGTTAAGGTTGTAAAAATCAACTATACCAACGACAACGTAGTTGTATCACACAAAGTACTTATTGAAAAAGACCTCGAAAAGCAAAAAGCTGAAATCCTGAACAACCTCGAAAAAGGTCAGGTACTTGAGGGCGTAATCAAAAATATGACCAACTTCGGTGTATTCATCGATCTTGGAGGTGTAGATGGATTACTTCATATTACAGACATATCCTGGGGTCGCATAAACCATCCGGAAGAAGTCCTTAACTTAGATGAGAAAGTCAATGTGGTGGTACTTGACTTTGATGACGAGAAAAAGAGAATTTCTCTAGGCATGAAGCAGCTTACTTCCCACCCATGGGATTCACTAGACGCCGAGATACAAATTGGCTCGAAGGTTAAAGGAAAAATTGTTAACGTAGCCGATTATGGAGCTTTCCTTGAAATTCTACCTGGTGTAGAAGGACTGATTCACGTATCTGAAATGTCATGGTCTCAACACCTTAGAAACCCACAGGATTTTATCAACATCGGCGATGAACTGCAGGCAGTAGTACTCACCCTCGACAGGGATGAAAGAAAAATGTCACTGGGCATTAAGCAGCTTACAGAAGATCCATGGACGAAACAAGACCTACTGGTACGTTATGCCATCGGAACCAAGCATAAAGGCATCGTACGTAATCTTACAAACTTCGGTTTATTTATTGAACTGGAAGAGGGAATCGATGGTTTGGTACACGTTTCTGATTTGAGCTGGACTAAAAAAATAAAGCACCCTTCTGAATTTGTAAAAGTTGGTGAGGAACTTGAAGTGCAGGTTCTGGAACTTGATGTAGATAACAGAAGACTTGCGCTTGGTCATAAACAACTGGAGGAGAATCCATGGGATACTTTCGAAACTATTTTCACCAAAGGCTCAGTTCATAAATGCAATATCCTCAGCAAAAATGACAAGGGTGCAGTCCTTGAATTACCTTATGGCATAGAAGGCTTTGCAACCACCAAGAATCTTGTCAAAGAAGATGGCAGCTCTGCTGAAGCCGGAGAATCACATGATTTCAGAGTGATTGAATTCTCTAAAGAAGACAAGCGTATTGTTATGTCTCATACTGCTGTTTTTGCAGAGCCCGAAAGGCCCAAAACTACAAGTACTGCCGCAGGTAAGAAAAAGAGTGGTGGTAAGTCTGCGGTGAGCAAAATCAATCAGGAAGTTGAAAAAGACACCCTTGGTGATCTCGAAGCTCTATCGAGTTTGAAAGAACAGATGGAAGAAGATATCAAAAAAGAGAGTGTCAAAAAAGCAAAAGCGAAAAGCGAACCTGAAGTTACGGCTAAGGCGACTGCGCAAGAACCTGAAAGCAAGGCACCAGAAGCTTCTGAAAAAGAAGAAGATGCACCCGCTGCAGGTGATGAAGAAGAAACAAAAGACAAGGAATAATTCATTCCAGACTTTTTTCTAAATAATTTATTCAAAACCTCTGTCAGCCTCTCCAAGGCAGTCAGAGGTTTTGTTTTTTTTCAATGCCAGTTAAATTTTCCTAATTTCCGGGAATAAATATCCCATTCAAAAAAATTATCGGCAATAAAAAAACAGACTGCCCGGTAAAGACAGCCTGCTCTTTATGTAATTAAAATTTTAGGTACAACGTTTCCCTTATGGCTTTTGGCGGTTTTAGAATCACTTCCTATGCACCCGAACCATACTTGACTAAGAGTAGTTAAACTTGGTTTTGGCGATTCATCCGCTATAAGCGTTGTGCTTATTGAATTCTTTAAACACCTAAATCCTTCTGTAAAAGAAGCCTGATTACACGTTTATTGGTTGAATAGTTGAACAATTCAATTGAGTTGTTCCAAGAGAGCTTGCCGGGTGTATCTTCTTTTCAAGAAGTCAGAAACTTCCTTTTCAATATTGGGCCAAGCGTTAAAAGGAAAAATTGTACTGGCTGTAAGCAGGCTCATCAGAGAAGATATAAAAATGTTAGGATAACATGCATCAACCATGATTTCGTTTTCGCTAACTGTTATTTGAGCACCAACTGTCGCAGATTTTCGCACAATTATACTTTTTTGAGGTTTAGAGTCAAATGTATAAACTGAGTAATTGGAGAATTGACTCTTCAAAGTCTGAATCAATTCGTTGTAGCCAGGCGCCTGTTTTACCTGGACTATCATAGTTCTACGTTTACGTGTCCCAAAAAACCCATTAAATATTGAAATAGTTAATTTTTTTTCTTACAAATTACCCATAACTAATTTCAGACAACCTGATTATCACTGCCAGATGGCGTGTTATAGCCCCACTTTATATAAGCAGAACCCCATGTAAAACCTCCGCCAAAAGCGGCAAGTATTATATTATCTCCCCTTTTAAATTTGTTTTCCCATTCCCAAAGACATAGTGGAATAGTAGCTGCTGTTGTATTTCCATATCGATCGATATTGAGGGTAACTTTATCAGTACTTACGCCCATGCGATTTGCAGTGGCATCTATGATGCGTTTATTGGCCTGGTGTGGCACTAACCACGCCACATCCTCCCCTTTCAATTTATTGCGCTCCATAATTTCAGCGGCAACATCGGCCATATTGGTGACCGCATACTTAAACACGCTTTTACCATCCTGGTAAAAATAATGCATTCCTTTCTCAATGGTTTCCTGTGTGGGTGGATTAACTGAGCCCCCGCCATGTAAATATATCAGATCTTTGCCTACTCCGTCGCTTCGAAGTATAGAATCTATTAGTCCGTAACCTTCTTCTCCAGGTTCCAGCAATACACCGGCAGCAGCATCTCCAAAAAGAATACAGGTATTACGATCGGTATAATCAACTATACTTGTCATCTTATCAGCTCCGATCACGGCAATTTTCTGTGCCCCACCGGTACGAATGAAGTTTGCCCCGGTTTCAAGAGCATAGACAAAGCCTGAACATGCGGCCGCCATATCAAAACTAAAAGCATTGGTTGCGCCAAGATTGTGACAAACAAGATTGGCTGTACTGGGAAAAAAATAATCTGGTGTAACAGTAGCGATAATAACGCCATCTAATTCCAGGGGAGATATTCCTCTTTTTTCGCATAGTTGTCTCAATACTTCAGTCGCCATAACAGAGGTGCCACGACCTTCTCCCTTTAAAACTCTTCGCTCTTTAATCCCTGTACGGGTTTGAATCCATTCATCTGAAGTTTCAACCAGTTTTTCAAGTTCAGCATTGGTTAAGATATCTTCCGGAACATATCCCGAAACTGTGGTAATGGATGCACTTTTTAATTGCATGTGTTTTATTTTTAATGATTCGATTTCAATCTAAAAACAATAGCATTGACTATATCTGGGCAAAAGTATCAATAAATTTCTGAAAGTGCGTTGTATAAACACATCAAATCTACTTAACCATCAGCTTAAGTGTCTTATAATCATCGAAGGAACGAAACCTTATAAGGTATATTCCCGCTGTTGGATTGACAAGTCTGAATTCGTTATCATATGATGTTTCAAAAGCCACCTCCCTGCCTGACAAATCATAGATTTTAACATCTCTGTAATCTCCATCTATTTTGAAAACACCTGAACCGGGGTTGGGATATAATTTCACATCGACCAATAATTCATCCTCCAAACCAACGGGAATTCCATCACCAAAGACAGGTCGTATCATCAAACTGCCGGCTATCTGGGTATTAGGTTCCCATACACCCCGGGCATTGTAAAATATTCTGTCAGATGTATTTGTGTTCTTGTCGAGTCCTACAACAAAAAAGTCATCTATGGTTTGCTCTATCGCGATGTAGAAGGTATCACTAACCGGTACCGGCCGTTCAAAGGTATATGTTCCAAACTGATTTATAGCCGCCAGCGGTTGTTGCAACATTTGCTGACGGTATAATTCGCTGTCACGTCGTGTATCGAGGCGACTTAAAACTTTGAGAAAAAAAGGTGGATTGCTGAAATTGCCAGATAAAGGAGTAAACTCAGGAAAGTATATTCGAACAGAACGTATATAGGCTTGCTTTGGCGCTTCAAATTTAACGGCTACCTGAGCACCCCTGGTATTCAATCCTGCTCCAAATTCGGCGCTGCCATCATCGTATGCCAACTCATTGGCCAAATGCACAACGCTGCGTACAGTATCATTTACCCTGAAGTCAATCAATTGTTGAAATATTGTATCACCAGAGTTTATGTAGATCTTCGTTTCCAGCATCAATGTATCCTCTGTCATAAATGGCAGATTGTTAACATTTACCGGCCTGCTTACAATGGTTCGTCGTTCAAAACCTAAAGGATTGGGATCGAGCACTGTATTTTGGTTCATGACATCCAGCAATTGCCCGGTTTTAATATCCCTTACCGAGCTTGAATACTCTATAGGCTGAAGCAGTCGGTCAAGATTATAGAACCCTACATTTGACTGACCTAAATAACCTTCAGGATTCAACCTGAAAAACTCCATTGGCAAGGCTGTATATGGTGTGAAAGGTGATGTTGGAAGCGTTGTGAGTGCTCTGTCTTCATAGGCAAAATCATCCAGGGTCCGGCCCGTATTAAGATATATATAATCGATATTCCAATTATCGTAACCACCAGATTGTCTTCCAAAGGATTGAAACCTGATTTGAAACCAGGGATGAAAAAACCGTGTCTGAAGAATGGGAATCAACTGTTGATAGAAAATGTCATTTCGGGCGACGTCTGCTCCCGTTACCTTCCAGATTGTATGCCATTGATTTTGATTGTCCTTGATCTGGAGCCGGAGTGAATCATCAGCTTCAGGTAAATCACCGTGTCCTTGCTTTTGGTAAAAGAAGCTTATCACCAGTGTGTTTTGTTGTACGGGGCTGAGATCAGACAAATCGATAAAACGACTGACAAGACTATCGCCTGCCCCATCTGCCAATGCACTGGGTACATGGGGTTTACCAAGGAAATTCCAGCCATCAAAAGATGCAACATTTACCGTAGGCGGATCTATACCTATACCTGCGGAGATGTGTACGTCATCACAGCAAAACCATTTTTCATAATCAGGAGTATTGGAGCTTTTTGAAAAATCATCCCAAAATGGCAATCTTAGCTGTGATGAATCTTGTTGTGTTCTTGCATTAACCGGCGCTTCAAGTCTTTTGACAGGTATTTGTATAAGCTGAGCTTTCAGATGATCTCCAAAAAAAACCAAGCCACAAATTGTCAAAATAAAATGAAGGCATTTCATTCCTGCGTGTTTTCTTCTATAAAGCGTCTAAAGGCTGGGTCATTGATTTCATTGACCAGCCGCAGGCTGTCGTCGATGTCTGTGCTGCCAATCCAAAGGTCTACCAATTCACCCAGGCGCACCATATCACCCGGGGAGGGATTCTGTTTCACGATGCGTCCGGAGCCGGGTTGGTAAAACAGATTTTCTTCCTCAGCATCTTCCGCATTTACTTCACCCTGGAACTCGTCTGTTAAAACGCTGATCATTACCAGGCCTAAACGCAAACCTGACCCTTCAACCAAAAACCTGGCCTCCTCAAGGTCAAGACCTAGAAAGTTCGGCATGTCCAGCTCCCGGTTGCCAAGTCCGTCCCCTACTTCCAGATCAATAACTGAACCTTTGGGAAGGAATTCTCCGGGTTGTATCTCCTCTCCATTATAAAATTGTCTCAAAATTGCATTCTGAGCCAGATCGGGTACATAAGTGATTTCTCCTCTTATAAGTCCGTAGCTTCTTAATACCAGTTCAGCATTTTTCAAAGAACCATCCAGTAGATCTGGCATGCGAACAGCCTGTGGCACTCTTGCCTTAACCGTAAGGTAAATTTTTCTTTTTTCCTTTACATATTCTCCGGCTTTAGGAAATTGTTTAAGGACTGTTAAAGGAGGATAGTCAGAAGAATAACCTGAATCCGCCACCTCAAATCGCAAGTTTCGGGTACCCAGAAACTGATCCATTTCATTGAGGTGCATACCTTCCAGATTTGGAACGGTAATAGTTTCTCCATGCCGCGTAACCCCAGGAAGGTAAAGGTAAAAAAAGAAAAGAACCAGGCATACCACAAAAGCAATCATCACGGCAATATGCACTAAAATGCTTCTCAGCGTATTTTCCTTAGCCCATCCGAAAAAGCGGACTAAAAAGCCCCCAGATTTTTCTCGTTTCATTCCATCTATAAACTTAGTTTTTCAGTACTTTATGCCTTATCATAGTGTGTGGCAAAACTTTCGTATTTAGCTTTGCGCGCTATTGCAGTTTCTATAATTTTGGTAATTAAACCAGGATAAGAAATGCCTTTGTTTGCCCACAACCCCGGGAACATACTGGCACTTGTAAAACCGGGTATGGTATTTATCTCATTTATTATTACCTGCCCATCTTCCGCGAGAAAAACATCGATTCTCGAAAAATCCTCACACCGGCAAACCTTATATGCCTGCAATGACAATCTTTTTATTTCTTCAGCTTTTTTATGGTCTATAGCTGCCGGAATTGCCATTTCTATAGCATTTTCATCCTGGTATTTGGCCTGGTAATCATAAAAATCATAATTTTTTAACATTATGATTTCACCAGGTTCAGAAGCTATAGCATCTTCGTTCCCCAGAATAGCACATTCGAGCTCTCTACCTTTTACGTATGCTTCTATTAATATCTGATCTCCGTATTTGAAACTATCTTCCAATGCCGGAATAAAATCTTCTTCAACTTTAACTTTAGAAACCCCTACTGATGATCCAAGTGCAGATGCTTTAACCATAAACGGAAGACCAAGTTTTGATTTGACTTCATCGAATCGAATATCAGATTTCTCCATTATCGAATACGTGAGGTAATCGGCAACCGGAACACCGGCCATTTTCAACATTTGTTTTGTAAGAATTTTATCCATGGCTATGGCGGAACCGGTTACCCCAGTGCCTGCCATGGGAATATTACAGGTTTTGAGAAGTCCCTGTACGCTACCATCTTCCCCATCGGTGCCATGGAGTACGGGAAGCACAATATCGGTGGTTTGCCGTGTGCCATCGCTCAGCTTTATAAATGACGGGGATTCAGCTTTAAGAAGAAGTGCAATCTCTTCACCCTTCTCAAAATTGGAACTGACTTCCTTCATCCAGAACCAGTTTCCCTTTTTATCTATTCCTATGATACTGATATCAAACAGGTTTTTATCGATGTATTTCGCAACATTAGCGGCCGATCGAACCGAAATTTCATGCTCTACCGACCTGCCTCCATACAATATGGTTACTTTGGTTTTAGTTTGCATAGGGTATTAAAAAATAAGTGCGCAAATTAATAATAATTGCCATTAATTCTAAAGCTTTTAAAATATAGGAAATTGCAAAATGCCATATGCAACATATGGATTAATAAACGACAATACGTTTTATGGTATTATAATCTTCAGCCAAAACCTGCACAAGATAAAGACCCCTGGAGGCAAAAGGCAGATCAAAACGGTAGGCTTGATTGAGGGTATTTTCAAAATCCTGTTGATAAATGGTTCTGCCTGAGCTGTCAATAATGTTTACCTGCACTTTTTGTCTCCTTTGATTATTGAAGGCCAACCTGAAAAATTTATCATTCGACGGATTGGGATATATTAAAACCTCATCCCGCTGAATATTTACAATATTTTGAGCTTGTTCCAGAAAAAACTCAATGCCATCGAGGTATAGGTTGTTGCCAAAACCATTTCTTCCTGCAAATGCCAGCCTTACATCTGTCTCACCTGCATATGCCGACAAATCTACGCGCTCTCTTCGCCAGTCTCTTTCACCGGTTGGTCTCCAGGGGCCTGTTGATGTTGTAACCGAAAGTTCAGCACCTGATTTATCATAGACGGGGAAATCAAAAGTCTCTCCGCAATCTCGTGAGACCAGTATCTGTAATCCATCTGAAAATGGAGCATTTCTGGCATAGGATACAAAAAACTGCAAGGTAACATCAAAACTCCTGCTGAAATCCAAAACCGGACTAATCAACCAATCTTCCGCGCCTACATTAGGGTAATCAAAAAAATTCAAAACTGCCGCTCTGTTATCAGGCTGCGACCTTGGCGCCTCGACAGCCCGCCATGTATTCAAGCCATTGAAATTCAACACACGCCAACCCGTATTCTGAATAGTTGCCTGATTAAAATCTTGTCGGTAAGGTATAATTTCACGGGTGTTATCTATGGCAAACAGACGGTTTTGCACATTATTTAAAGGATTTATGTCTACAACAGATTGAAGCAGGCGGGCCTCGAACGAGATAATATATTGACCCTGAACCAATGATAGTGGTGTAAAGTTTATTTGCCGGATTTCTCCTGGCATTAATACTTCGTCAGGAAAAGACATCACATTTGTTTGCCCGTTGTCAAGTGCATAACTCAATTCAAAACCTTCAATAGGTTCGGTCCCCCTGTTTTGTACCCATACCATCGGCTGCAGCGATGGATTGCATGAAACGAAAGATGGGCGTTCTATACCGGTAATTGCTATATCGTATACATTCTCATCAGGAGAAATAGCACCCAGTGAATTGAGTAATGATTGTCTTCTTGGTGCATTTTGTAAAACAATCATCATGCGGTCAACCTGCCCGGCTGTAAATATATTCATACAAGGATCATTGGTGTAATCCATGTAATTCTGAAACATATCCAAAGATTCACAGGATTCTCGAGGATGCAGTGGACAACCACGTGTTGCACTAAACTGAGTGGGGGTATCTGATACAAAATCAGATGCGGTGCAATTGTCTACATCACCCCATATATGTTTCAATCCAAAATAATGTCCCATCTCATGGGTAGCCGTTCTTCCTTTGTCAAAATTATTGGTAAGACTAAAATTTCCTTTATCGCTACTTCCAAAGACGCGGTAATTTACAATTATACCATCGGTAAGGCGATTTTCGCGTGGCTCATTCTCAAGACCTGGCAGGTTTATATCCGGAAACTGGGCGAAACCCAGATTGGAAGCAGGAGACAAATTGGCAACCCAGATATTAAGATAATCTTCTGAGGGCCAAAAACTTTCTGCTCTCAATAAATCAAGCTGACTGATATTATACGAAGTTCTTGAACCCTGTACACGCACAATTCCATTGGTTGCCTGACCCGATGGATCCCTTTTAGCCAAAACAAATTCTAAGTTTAACGAACCGGCTAAACCCCTGAACTCTGGTGGTGTATTTACAGTATCGGCATTGAGCCTTTTAAAATCTTCATTTAGAACTTCGATCTGGGAGAATATCTGTGCATTGGACAAATTCCCTCCTGCACCAATGTTTTCACCATTATGTACAACATGAACTACCACAGGAAGGATGAAGGGACCCGCCTGAGTGCGGGCAGAGGAAAACGTCTGAGGCCTGTTGCGTTGCTCTTCTATCTTAAGTCTGATCCATTCCTCAAACTGTGCATCTGTATAGGGTCTTTGCCCCTTTTGTCGAAGAATTTCTTCCAATTCAACCGTGCCGCAACGATCCTGAGCAGCTAAAGGAGAAAAGACCGAAAAAAAAACAATAAAGAGCAAAGGCGCAAGGCCGTATTTACTCTTGAAACAAGCGTTTATAACCAGATTTGCTACAAAGATGTACATCTTTATTTAACCCACGAACTCACCTGGTTTTGTCACATTTACCGCCTCGACACTGGTAATTTCCGGAACTGCCCTTTTAATGGCATCTTCTACGCCTGCCCTTAAGGTCATCGATGACATAGGACATGTGCCGCAAGCCCCCAATAACTCAAGGATTACTTTATTATCCTCGGTTATTTCCAGAATTTTAACGTTACCTCCGTCTGCTTCAAGAAAAGGTCTTATACTGTTAAGAGCCGTCTCTACTTTTTGTATGAGATCCATGTATATTAAATTACACTTTTATTTCTACTATTTTGGTCTTTTCTGTTGAAGCATTCCTGATGGCAATTTGCCTTGCAAATTCTTCTGCCACATGCATAAATGCTTCTGAAATGGGTCCATCTCTCAAAACTGCCGGATAACCCGCATCCCCGCTTTCCCTTATTCCCTGTACTAAAGGCACTTCTCCAAGCAAAGGCACATCAAACTTTTTGGCAAGATTTTTTCCTCCATCCTTGCCAAAAATAAAATATTTATGATCAGGCAGTTCTTCTGGTGTAAAATAAGCCATATTTTCTATAATGCCCAATATTGGGACATTAATTTGAGGTTGTCTGAACATTGCCAAACCCTTGGTCGCATCTGCAAGAGCAACTTTCTGAGGCGTGGTAACGATTACAGCACCAGTTACAGGAACTGTCTGAACAAGGGTCAGATGTATATCACTGGTTCCCGGAGGTAAATCAATTAGTAAATAATCCAATTCCCCCCACTCGGTATCGGTAATGAACTGTTTCAGTGCTGAACCAGCCATAGGTCCCCGCCAGACTACAGCACTGTCAGAAGGACTTAAAAAACCAATTGACAATAACTTTACTCCATATTGCTCAATAGGTATGATAAGATTTTTACCGTCTACCTGCTTAATGGAAGGTTGTTCATTTTCGCAGTTAAACATGGTTGGAATACTGGGTCCGAAAATATCGGCATCTATAATTCCTACCTTTGCTCCTGTTCTTGCCAATGCAACAGCAAGATTTGATGATACTGTAGATTTGCCAACTCCGCCCTTGCCCGAGGCAATTGCAATGATATTTTTAACCCCTGGTAAAACAGGGCCGGCAATTCGGGTGCTGGTAACATCTGAAGTCATATCTATCTGAATCTGATAATCAGAAGGTAGCACTACAGAAAGTGCCGATAAACACGCTTGTTTGATCTGCTCTTTCAATGGGCATGCTGGTGTGGTAAGCACAACAGAAAAACTAAGTCTGCCTTTTTCCAATACCAGATTTTTAATCATATTTAATGATACCAGGTCCTTTTTTAAATCCGGATCCTCAACAGTTGACAGTGCTTTATAAATATCTTCAGTACTTATGGACATATTTTTATTAGATTTACCTTAAAAAATTAATTCATATACACCTTAACTGATAATAGGCGGTATAGTTGCGTTTTTTTCAAACCGCAAATTACGCGATTTATTAATTAATACATGTATGAAGAACGACCAAAGACATATTTTTGCATTTAAAAAGCTGTAAAAGTTGAGAATAAGCCAGAAAACTATAGATCAAATTAAAAACCGCATTGACATTTACGATGTGGTAAGTGATTTTTTTCAACTTAAAAGATCAGGACAGGCATGGAGGGCTAAAAGTCCTTTTACCGAAGAAAAAACTCCCTCTTTTTATGTTGTGCCACACAAAGGAATTTTTAAGGATTTCAGCTCAGGAAAAGCCGGAGACGCAATTACTTTTGTCATGGAACACGAAGGGTTAGGATATCAGGACGCACTGAAATACCTTGCCAATAAATACAACATTGAAATAGAAGAGGAATCCGGAGGCCAACAAGCTCAGGAAGTTAGAGATGAAAGAGATAGCCTCTATATTATTCTCAATTATGCTAAGGAATACTATCAGAAAAATTTGTGGGAAAGTGAAGAAGGTCGTTCCATTGGGCTGAGTTATTTCAAGGAGAGGCGCTTTACAAATGAAATTATAGAAAAATTTGAGCTGGGTTACAGCCTTAACGACTGGAATGCTTTTGAAAATGAGGCCCTTGCTAAAGGCTACCAAAAGGAATATATCGAAAAAGCGGGAATGGTGGTATCGAGGGAAGATGGAAAAAGATACGACAGGTTTAGAGGTCGGGTAATGTTTCCCATCGTCAATTACACAGGAAAAACCATTGGTTTTGGCGCCAGAATGCTGGGGAAAGAAAAAAATCAACCTAAATATCTAAATTCACCAGAGTCTCCCGTATATCAGAAAAGTCACGTCCTTTACGGATTATTTCAATCACGTCAGGCTATTCGAAAAGCTGATAATTGCTACCTGGTAGAAGGATATACCGATGTAATATCTTTGCATCAACACGGTGTGGAAAATGTAGTGGCATCTTCAGGTACCGCCTTAACCGCTGATCAAATCAGGTTGATAAAACGCATTACAGAAAATATCACTGTTTTGTTTGATGGAGATGAGGCCGGAATCAGAGCCTCTTTGCGGGGTATTGACATGATCCTCGAAGAGGGAATGAACGTAAGGGCGGTTGCTTTTCCCACAGGAGAAGACCCCGACAGCTACGCGCAAAAGCTCGGCACCATGACCTTCAGAGAATTTCTTAAAGACAACAGTGTGGATTTTCTGATCTTCAAAGCCCGAATGCTTTCAGCTGATACCCAGGGTGATCCTGTTAAAAAAGCAAATTCAATCAACAGCATTGTAGAAAGCATTTCCAAAATCCCTGATCCAGTCAAAAGAGCTGTGTATTTGAAAGAGTCCTCACAGGAACTCGATATGGATGAGTCTGTACTCATCGCCGAAATGAATAAAATCATTATTCGACGTAAGCGGGAAAAAGGTTCACCGGATGTAGGGGCGGAGAAAAATATAACTGAACCAGAAATCAAAGATATACAACCCATTGAAAAAACTGATGCCCTGGCCATTCAGGAAAGAGAATGTATTCGCTTATTGTTGAATTACGGTTTTAACGAGGTTGAAAACCAATTTAAGCTCTATGATCACTATCTTGAAGAATTGGCAGGTATAGAATTTAAAACCCCGGTATATCGCGAAATTCTGGATATTTTCAAGCAAAATATCGAAAATGGGAATATTCTGGATCTCGACGACTATTACATGATCAGCCCGGATCACATCAAAAAAGAAATTCTAAAAAACCTCGACAGCAGCAAATATACCGTGAGTGACCGCTGGGAAAAATTTCAGATTTTTGTAAAAACCGAAAGCGATGATCTTGCCAATACCTTTGTGAATAATATACTTCGTATCAAATTCAGAAAAGTTAAAGAAATGCTCTTACAAAACAGGGAAGAAATTAAGAATACATCTGACCCTGAAATAGAAAACGAACTTCTAAAACTTAATATGGAGCTTAAAAAGCTTGAAATGGAATTTGCCAAGCCCCTCGGAATAATCATTTCATAAATTCCAGCACCTTTTGAATATAGTCATTCATGAATGCACTGTCCTGATAAATCTTGACATGCCCGGGCCCTTCCATTATCCAGCTTTCAATGTTGTCATGGTCATCAAGCAACAATAATTCTTCCTCCAAAATCGAATAGGGCGTAGTTTCATCGGAACGGCTTTGGATTACCAAAATCGGTGTATTGTAATTTTTTGACAACAATGTATGCATAGACATGCTATCTGCAAATCCATTAATCTGCCGGTTAAAAATCGCATAGGCCCGGTTAAAAATAAAAGCTGGTAGTTTCATATCTCTCGCCGATTTACTAAGGGTCTCTCTTACATTTGAAAGAGGACTGTCTACGATGATCTTATCAATTATTATCCCTTTTTCCTCAAGGCGAAGTCGAAGATCATCTCGTCCGATAATATTAAATGTAGCCATCGCCCCCATAGAAAAGCTAAAGGGAACAAATACTTCCTGCCCATATCTTTGATGTGCAAACAATATTGCCGATAAGGCATCTTCTGCAAACTTATAGCCCATGTAGGTTTCTGCTGCATCTGCCTTACCGGAGTTTCTCATATCTGGTATGAATATATTATACAAGGTATCAAGGCCACCTTCCCTGATCAGATGAAGGTATTTCATGGGCTTAAGGCGATTACTTGTACGTCCGTGGATTAGTATAATACATGCTTTTGACTGAGGAGCAGAATGTATAAACCAGCCTCCTAATTTTATGCTGTCATTTAATGATTGGAAGTTAACTTCCACAAATGCCGGAAAACCATAGTCGGCCGGGCTTGATTTGTCATAAATGCCATATTCTCTGCGCATTGAATCGTAATCCAACACAGTTTCAAATCTATATGGATCAAAATGTGTGATCATGCCGGCAATTTTCTCGGGAACTACGGTGAGCAAGGCTACCATACAACCCACTGCCAACACGAATGCTGCTATTACTCTCTTTCCGATTATCATGATTTAGACATAAAATTAAGAGGCATGTGGTTAAATTCTCCGCAAAAAAGAACTGCCTGTAATTACCAGGTTCTGTTTTTCATATATTCATCCAGTTCTTTGCGGGACATAGGCAGCAAATCAGGATTATCATCGAGCCATTTCAAAAAATCCTGTTTAATAGCATCTGTCCATTGTGTATCGATCTGACCTGGTGTATATTTACCTTCCCTGAGTCGCTGATGCCCGAATTTATCTCTTAAACCGATAAATTCAGCAGTAATTACTACTTTTTCGAGTAAATGCGGGGGTACAAATATTACTGCATTCTTCTTTGCCAGGACAATATCTCCCGGAAATACCGTAGCTTTTCCAATCCTCACAGGCACATTTATTCCCATCAACATCGATTCCCTCAGATAAGATGGGTGCCAGTCACGCACGAGGGCATTAAATCCTTCTATTTCTTCTAACCCTTGCTGGTCACGTGCCGATGCATCGAATACAACACCATTTTTAGACTTTGCATAGATTGCATTACCAAGGTTATCACCAATTAGCGTACCATCAACAATTTTCCCAAAACCGTCAGCAACATAAATGTCTCCCTCCTGCAACATATCTATGGGCCATGAATTACTGGGACCAATTTGACCCTCTTTATGACCTTTTTCAAGCATCCGTTTATTTACATCTGGTCGCAGTGGCATATAAGCTGCGGTAAGCGCCCTTCCTACAAATGGCTCATCATGCAGCATTTTCCAGCCATCTTCATATTGGTTATTAAAGCCCTCATTGCGCAGAATACCCCACACTTCCTCAAAAGAAATACTCTTAAGCCTTTCAATGAGTTTATCATCAGCTTTGGGACGACCATCCGGTAAACGCGGGCCAGACCATTCCTGGGTGTAAAAAGCGATAGACTCCTTACTGGCAGGCAATTGCGCCTGCATTTCGCTGAGAGGCGCCAAGACAAGAAGCGCCAACGAATACAGAAAAACAGATTTCATAATCCTGGAATTTTGTTGTTTAAGTTGTACAAGGTAAAATTATCTAATCTTTATCTTCTTTTAAATCTTCTCCCGGTAGTTTTTTACTGCGCCACCAGGTTGCCAGAGAAGAGCCGGTAATATTCATCATAGGGCCAAAAACAGCTGGTGCCAGACCCACTGTTGCTACTTTTCCCATTTCCATGGCAAGACCACTGGCAAGACCTCCGTTTTGCATACCAACTTCAAGGGAAATAGTACGGCATGTTTTTTCATCCATGCCCAGTATCCGGCAAATCCAATAGCCAAGCGTATATCCTGTAAGATTGTGCAATAAACAAGCAATAATAAGTAAATACCCCATCTGTAAAAGATTATCCCTGCCGGCAGCTGTAATTATGGTAATAATAATAGCTATGCCTGCCATAGAAACAAGTGGCATCAAGCGATTGATCCAGGCTGCCCGACCACGTGCCAGGCGATTGACGACAAGCCCCAGTGCAATTGGTATGATTACCATTTTGATTATGCTCCACATCATTGCCCAAAATTGAATCTCAACGTATTCCTGTGCCAGAAATTTCATTAACAAGGGGGTCATAAGAGGTGCCAGCAGTGTGGCTACTGCAGTAAGTGTCACCGACAAGGCCAGATTTGCCCTTGCCAGAAATGACATTACATTAGATGCCAGTCCACTGGGTGATGATCCTACCAAAATTACACCGGCTGCTATTTCAGGAGGAAACTTAAAAACAAAAAGTACTGCCATCGCGATCAATGGCATAATACTAAACTGACATATAATTCCCACAAAAACCCCTTGTGGCATTTTTACGACTCCCTCAAAATCTTTGATGCTCATCTGAGAACCCATACCAAACATAATAATTTGCAACAGGGGTACTATAAGTTTTTGCAAATTAAAATCTCCTATACTTTTAAAATATTCCGGAAAATACATCGAAATAGAAACCGCAGCAAAAATGATAAAGGTATAGGAAAAGCCCCTGATGGCTGGTATACCTCGCATAGCCAGGGCCAGGAAAATAAAAAAAGCGCTCAGGAGAATACCTCCCTCAGGATTTTGGTAAAAAGGATAAAACAACACAATGCATAGCCCACTCATTATCAGGAATATCCTAGTAAAAAGACTATATCTGCTCATGGTAATCCAGTAAAAATGTATATTTACAAGTTAAGCGATTTATCAAATTTATAAATAATCATTTCAATTTTTCATTAAGTTAGAATATTTTGTGGTGTGTATCATACAATAAGGGATTAAGGTAGTACAATTCTCTGAAGCAACATAAACTAATTAAGAATCATGAAAAATCTGTTCCCCAAAAAACCTGTATTGCAAAAAAAACAAGATCCTTCGCAAAACCGCAGGACTTTTATCCGAAACGCCGGCTTGGGTGGCCTTGCCCTGGGATTAATGTTTGATGGAAGAATTGAGGAAGAAATGGAGTACATTACGCAAAGGGTAAAGCGCAGTTCAAAGCCATCGGAGTTAAAAATCACTGATATGCGTATTGCCTGGGTAGAAAAAGCTCCTATGCCCTGTCCTATCATTCGCATAGAAACTAACCAGGGCATCACCGGTTACGGTGAAGTGCGTGACCATGGCAGCCCCCGCTATGCACTTTTCTTAAAAAGCAGGTTGCTCGGTAAAAACCCTTGTAATGTAGAACAGATTTTCAAAATCATTAAGCAATTTGGTGGACACGGACGAATGGGCGGGGGTGTTTCTGGTGTGGAAATGGCTTTATGGGACCTCGCCGGCAAAGCATATGGTGTTCCGGTATATCAAATGCTGGGTGGTAAATATCGCGATAAGGTGCGATTGTATGCAGATACAGACCAGTCAAATGATCCTGCCGTTTATGCCAATCGCATGAAGGAAAGGGTTGCACAAGGATTTACCTTCTTAAAAATGGATTTTGGCATTGGTCTTATTAAAGATATTAAAGGCGCATTGGTGGGCGCTGATGCCTGGGACTTTCGAAAACAGTGGACCATGGAGCCGGGAAGTTATGGAACGACCAAACATCCCTTTACACGAATTCAAATTACCGACAAAGGATTGGATCATCTGACTGAATATGTTGATAAAGTAAGAGAAATCATTGGCTATGAAATACCATTGTCGGCAGACCATTTTGGCCATTTTGATGTTAATACATGCATAAGGCTGGGTAATGCACTCGAAAAATACCAGCTTGCCTGGCTAGAAGATATGATCCCCTGGGAATATACCGATCAGTGGAGGCAGATAACAGAAGCCATTAACACCCCTACCCTTACGGGTGAAGATATTTATCTAAAGGAAGCATTTATAAAACTCATTGATGCCAGAGCCGTAGATATGGTGCATCCAGATCTGGCAAGTGCAGGAGGAATTCTGGAAACTAAAAAAATTGGCGACTATGCAGAAGAGAAAGGAATTGCCATGGCTATGCACTTTGCAGGTACACCTGTCTCATTTATGGCCAATGTGCACTGTGCTGCAGCTACCCAGAATTTTGTAGCCCTGGAGCATCATTCGGTGGATATTCCCTGGTGGGAAGATATGGTGACAGGTATTGATAAACCCATTGTACAAAATGGTTATGCTAAAGTACCGGATACACCCGGACTCGGTATTGAACTTAATGAAAAAGTAATCAAAGAACATCTCAGGCCAGGAACTGGATATTTTGAACCTACACAGGAGTGGAATGAAGACCGGTCCTGGGATCGCACATGGAGTTAATGTATATTGAATAAAAATGAATAATACGAATATGCAAAGAAGAGATTTTATAAAAGTATCTGGTGCGGCCGGATTAGCCGGAATGACCTTTCCCAACATAATACTGGCCAGTAAAACCAAAAAAATGACGCTGGCCTTGATTGGTACAGGATGGTGGGGAATGAATATCCTGCGTGAAGCAATGGCTGAAGGCAGTAGCAAAATTGTCGCCTTGTGCGACCCTGACCGTAAAGCGATGGAAACAGCCGCAGAAGAAGTACAAAAGCTAAGCGGTGATAAAGCTAAATTATATACAGATTATCGCGAATTACTCAAAAAAGAAAAGCCTGATATTGTCATTATAGCAACCCCTGATCATTGGCATGCCCTTCAGGGTATTGAATCACTAAAAGCAGGTTGTCATATCTACCTCGAAAAACCCATTTCCCACACTATAGACGAAGGCAAAGCCCTGGTGGCCGCAAGTGAAAAATATGGCAAAAAGATTCAGGTAGGATTGCACAGACACATCTCGCCTCACAATATGTCAGGAATAGATTTTTTGCGGTCGGGAAAAGCAGGTAAAATAGGTTTTGTAAGAGCTTTTGTTCACTATGGTGGTTCAGGGCGAAGGGCTGCGCCGCCATCGGAAGTACCTTCGCATCTCGACTGGAATATGTGGTGCGGCCCGGCACCCTTGTTGCCTTTTAGTAATGACATTCACCCAAGGGGCTTTAGAAATTATATGGATTACACCACTGGTATGGTTGGTGACTGGGGTGTACATTGGTTTGATCAGATATTGTGGTGGTCAGAGGATAAGCATCCCAAACGAGTTTTCTCTACCGGAAACCAGTTTTTTAAAGGTGGCCCTGGAGATGCACCAGATTTTCAAACTGCCGTTTTTGAATTTGAAGAGTTTACCGTAAACTGGGAACACAGGAGGTTTGCTGCCAATGAATCTGAAAAACACAGCATCGGGGTGTATTTTTATGGAACAGAAGGCGTTTTTCATCTGGGCTGGCAGGATGGATGGACCTTTTACCCGGCTAAAAAAGACAGTCAGATTATTCATCAGAAACCCAGTCTGGGGATGCCTGACCATCAGAACATTAAAGAACTATGGGCTGATTTTATACAAGCCATAAGAAATAATCAAAAACCTGTTGCAGACATCGTGAATTCACAATACGCTACCAATATGAGTCTGCTGGCGGTACTGTCGATGCAGGCTGGAAGGAGTATTGAATGGAATGGTGAAAAACAGGAAATCGTAGGCGATGCTGAAGCTACCCGGCGCATGCGGCGTGATTACAGGTCTCCATGGATCTACCCTGATGCAAGTAATATTTAGCCAATTTGACATAATATCCATTAATAACCAGCCTGCAAATGTCAATTTGGCATTTAAATATTGCATAAATGGATATTTTAACAATGGCACACTACTTGTCGTGTATTTTATTGTCTGTTAAATTATTCAAAAATAGAAAGGAGGATTTAGCCATGACACTAATGAAAAGAAACGGAGGATTTTTCCCTGATGTGCCATCTTTTTTTGATGACTTCTTAACCAGGGATTTAATGAACTGGGGTTTTAACCCCTCACGCAGCCAAATGGTACCTGCTGTGAACATACACGAAGACGAACACAAGTACAGTGTAGAAGTTGCAGCGCCGGGTTTGAAAAAAGATGATTTCAAAGTTGAGATCGACAACAATGTGCTTACCATTTCTTCTGAAAAAAATGAAAAACATGAAGAAAAGGATGAGCATGGCAACTACACCCGCCGGGAGTTCAGTTACGCATCTTTCAGCCGTTCATTTAATTTGCCAGACGATGTTATTGAAGTTGACAAAGTAAATGCCAAATACGAAAACGGTGTTTTGAAACTGGATCTACCCAAAAAAGAAGCTGCTAAACCCAAACCAGTTAAAACCATTAAGATCAGCTAAAATTAAGCCGCCCGAACCCCGGGCGGTTTTTTTTATATCCGCATGATCCCATCCCAACATATAATATTATCAAATTGAATTACCAGAATCATTCCAGGTTATTGCAGGTCCTGGAATGAGCTTCAATAATATTAATCAATGGAAATTGCATTGTTTTATTTTCTTTTTTGGCTTACGGCAAGCCAACGCTGCACGTATGCTTCCATCCCCTCCATGTCATTGACATCTTCAACGTAAACCCCTCAAAGTCGCCCTTACTTTACAGTCTGTTGATTGATTAAATCCGCTGCTCAATATTTCAAGCAAAAATTTTTCCACTATTATGGGTTTTTAAGTACCACAATATCAGTATCCAATAATTGAAAAAGGACGCCAGATAATATGACATACCACCCATTCGAAACCTCACTGTTTTAAGGCACACAGGATATTGAATTTGTTGGTAAAAACATCAACAACAGAAACAATATTAAATAAGACCCATAAAAAAACCCCTCTGTAATGATACATCGGGGCTTTTGTGCTTGCTTGTATTAAAATTAAAATTTGTATCTGACGAAGGCTTCTATGGCTTCATATTCTGTCAGCCCCAGCTGATCATACAATCTGGCTGTTTCGTGATTTCGATCTTCTGCACGCTGCCAGAACTCCCGGTTGTCGTTTCCGGGAAATACCGGGCTGTCTTTCTGCGATTGATGCTTGAAGATCGCCATTCTTTTGCGCAGAAGCTCAGCGGGACTAATGGGTACGGCCATTTCAATTTCTTCAATTTCCCATTCGTGCCAGGCGCCGCGATACAGCCAAACATAGCAATCTTTCAGCCAATCCTCTCCCTGTGCTTTAAGCCTTTCTATGGCAGCGAAAACGGCATCCAGACAAACGCGATGTGTCCCGTGCGGATCTCTTAAATCTCCAGCCGCAAATATCTGATGTGGTTTAATACTTTGCAGAAGCTCCATAACAAGCTTTATATCCTGCTCACCTACAGGCATTTTCTTTACCTGTCCGGTTTCATAAAAAGGCAGATTCATAAAATGCACATTTTCTTCCTTTATACCACAGTACCTTGCAGCGGCACTGGCCTCTCCTTTGCGAATAAGGCCTTTGATCTCCCTGACCGCCTGGGTGTCCCGCTCGCCTAATTTTTTAGCTTTAATAAATTCAAAGGCTTCATTTCTTATTTTTCTGAATTCATCTGATGCAATACCCATTCTTTCAGAAAAGTCAGCAGCAAAATCAGCAAATCTTAGCGCATCATCATCAAAAACAGCAATATTTCCAGATGTCTGATAGGCAACATGAACATCATGGCCCTGATCTACGAGTCTTAATAGGGTGCCGCCCATAGATATTACATCGTCATCGGGATGCGGACTAAAAATGATAGATCGCTTTCTTGGCGGACTTGATCGTTCGGGCCGGTCTTTGTCATCAGAACTCGGTTTTCCGCCTGGCCAACCCGTAATGGTGCGCTGAATGGATGTAAAAACCTTAATATTCAAATCATAAGAACTGCCTGCATAGATCAGCAAATCGGCCAGGTCATTGCTTTTATAATCATCGTCGGTGAGTTTAAGAATGGGCTTATTCAATTTTTTACTTAGCCAGATAACAGCTTTTTTGGTGAGCGCATCATCCCAGGAACAATGGCCGACCAACCAGGGCGTTTTAAACCGGCTCAATTCTGAGGCCGACCATTTATCGAGATAAATGATCACATTTTGATGTTGCTGTAAAAAGGAAGCCGGAACTTCCTCAGAAGGGTCTTCCTCTACCGCTTTTTGTATAACTTTGGCCTTACCCTCACTCCAGGCCATCAGAAAAATCTGTTTGGCTTTAAGGATGGTGCTTATTCCCATGGTAATAGCGCGAAGAGGCACAAATTCTTCTTTTATAAAATCATTTACTGCATCTGTAATGGTTATAGGATCAAGTTTCACCAATCGCGTCTTCGATTGAAGGGTAGACCCCGGTTCATTAAAACCAATATGGCCAGATCGCCCAATACCCAGAATTTGTATATCCAACCCACCGGCAGCTTCGATCTTTCTTTCATAATCATCACAGTAATGCTTGACCTTTTCGATCGGCAATGTCCCGTCGGGAATATTTACGTTTTCAGGTTTAATATCAATGTGATTAAATAACTGTTGTTTCATAAAAAGCACATAACTCTGCAGTGAATCAGGCTGCATGGGATAGTACTCATCCAGATTAAAAGTTATCACATTTTGAAAACTCAAGCCTTCCTCTCTGTGCATTCTTACAAGTTCTGCATAAATCTGCTTGGGGGTTGACCCGGTAGCCAAACCGAGAACCGCCATTTCTCCCTTGCTTTGCTTATCTCTTATCAGATCAGAAATTACTCTGGCCACCCTTTTTGAAGCATCAGCGGGTTCATCAAAAACTTCAACCGGGATTTTTTCAAAAGATTGTTCTGTATATTCCAGCACTGCTTTAAAATTTAAATTTTTTGTACTATTCAAACAACAAGATTTCAGGATGTGAAACAAATTTCACAATAATACCACACAAAAACAATTTTTTGTATTGAAATTGTGTGCGCACACATCAAAAAAAATAAATACTTAACTATGAATTAATTTTAACCGTTCAATGATCTTCAGATAATGGAATGGCCGCTCGCTTATAGAATATAAATTATATTTTTCCAACAACCGACACAAAGTTATTTCTCGTTTTCCTTCATAATCTTACGCAAATTACTTTCATTGTCTGCATTCCAGTAGCCACAGTCTAACTCCAGAAAAACCGATGTATACGGAAGGGTTTCAGTAGTTTTTATGACACATATCGAAAATAACGTCGCCGCCTCATCAATTTTTTCAAAGACTTCATTATGTAAAAGACTAGCATAATCTCTGTCTTGCAATATTTCATGTAATACACTTCTGTATCGGGTTATTCCCGGCGCGAGCTCTTCAGGAACATACTCCAGTTCAGCATCGGTATAAATCAGGGCCTGAATATGCTTCTGTGCATCCACTTCATGTAAAACAAAGCGCAAGGCCTCAGGTAATGAAACATCAGCGACTATCATATCAATGCCTGCTGCATTTTGGGCAGGAAAAGCGCTATCTACTATAAGAACCCAGTTTCTATGTCCATAGGCTTTCAATTTGGTCTCTAACTGATCTTTCCATGTCTCACCTGCTTTTTCAGCCACAGGCCTGCACGAGGCCAGGGATATCCATAACAAACCATAAAGAATTGTGTAAAAAAAAGCACTATGCATATTCTTCATCAATTAAGATCTACTAAAAACTAAAGTTACAGATTTATTCGATCAATTGAAGATATCTGGCCATCCAGTAAGGCAATAAAAATTCATCTCCGGCCAATTCTGACCTGCCGCCATTGCCCCCATCCAGTTCAAATGGATTGCTGTTATGCCGTATGATTCGGGTTTCATCCGGAGGCAGGAGATCTTTGGTTATTTGCTTTCTGAAATTGGGCTCTTGAAAAGTTAAATCCTTTCTGTGGGAATTTTTAACAGTATACCTGATCAGGTCCATAGGAAAGCCCCTGAGGTGCCATAGTATATCGGCAACATTCACTGAGCCTTCTGTTCCATAGGTAATGGTATGCCACAGAGAATTTTTTTCTGGCAATTCGATTTCCCAGTGATTGTGAATGGCATGTTCAAACATAACCTTGAGGCTGTCGTTGAAGGCATAATGATGCAACACCCAATACGAAAGGAAAGCCATTTCATCGTCTGAATGGTTCCATCCTCCCATTCCCATATCGTGACCTTCATGAATAAAACCTGGTGTGGGTCCGATGATATTACAGTCTATCATGATATTATCGAGATATTGATGCTCCTTCATGAGTTTGTCTGCCTCCCTTTTGTATAATTCGTTCCCACTCAGTGCATACCCCAGCTGAAGGCCGGCAATAAGCGTTACACTTCCCAGTTTACGGTCGACAATCGTCTCGGGGTACCAATTGATATATTCAGGGTTCCAACGGCCCCAGAGTGTTGGTTTTCCGTCGATATCCACAAAATAATAGTCATTATTGATTAAATGCATCAATATCTTATCCAGAAAATCAGCCACTCGTTTCTTTTCGCCCTCGGTTTTAATGATGAATTGATCCATCACCGCTGCAATAAAAATATAGGCCACAAATTCATCGCTGCTGGTATGGCCTTTCCACTCCCATTCAGGATCCTGTGAATCCCGCCAGCGGTCGAGGTCTGAATATTTAAAACCTTTTCTCTCGAAAGTACGCGAAGGGAAACCATCCAGGGGGTTGATTGAAAGCAATCTTTCGTAGGCCTCGAAAGACTCCCACGTATATTGCAGGGCTTTATCGTCACCGGTTGCCGCATATTTAAATGCCATACTGCCCAGGTAGAAGGAAGTCCACAATCCATCATTATCGGTATCGGCCAATTGAGCACTTTTTATATCACCGGGTTTTTGCAACTGCAACTCCGTAGTGAAGCCATACCTCATGTGCCGACTTCTGATTTTGTCTTCAAAAAATGTTGCTTTTTCGGCCAATGTCTGAGAAATGAATTCGATTTTGTTAAGTCCCGCGGCAGTAGTTATATACACATTGCCATGACTGTCTGCCGCGATTCCTTTTACCTCATCGGTATCCAACCAGCGCTTCGATGCAAAATATCGAAAGCTGCCATCCCTGTTTCGGGTAAATGCCCCCATAGGCGTACCTGCCCATACCTGATCGCCAATGACCATAAGATGCCTTACATCAGGTACCGGTAGTTTTGACTGAAGCGGGAAAATTTCCTTTGATGTGTGGCGGTGAATGGCATAGTAACCCTCCCTGGTACCAATAATGATTTCATCGTTTCTGAAGGCGATGTCCTGCATGCGCTTATCAGTGTGAAGCAATACCGTCTTGTTATCGTTGATAACCCAGACACTATTTTCAGACAGCAAATAAAAATCACCTTTATGTGCATAAACGGCACGAATGCTTTCCTTCAGATTTGACAATTTGTTGAGCTGGCCGTTTTCGTGTAAGGCAAGCTGCCGCCCACCCGCCAATAATACCCTTTTACGGGCATCAATGGCAATGAATTGGTAAGTATTTGCCGGAAGGTTTCCGTAATGCTCCCCTGCATAAGCATTGGTGAGAAACTTATCGTTGTAGAGGTAGTACAAATAATTTGTTGATTCCTGCACCTGTATATCAACCGGTACTTTATTTGCCTGTGGCCTGAAACGAATATCCCTGGCAAATTCGTTGCCATAAGCCCTGTATAAACCTTTGTCGCTCAGAAGATATACAATTTCATCATAATCGACAACAGCTTTAATCAGCCTGGCTCCCGCAAGCTCAGCTGGCATTTGGTACTTAACCGAAACGGGCTGTAAAAATTTTTCATCGGCCACTTGTGAAAAGGCCAGACTTGGAAACAGAATCAATAAAAAAACAGATATTCTCATAAAATCAGGTTATTTGATTAGTTAATTCAATAGATAAATGGCATTCACTCCCATCATCAGATGGTTAAAGCTGCCAATTTGGAAAATTCAATAAAAACCAGATAATCAGGAAACCAATGAATCCAGCCTTTTAACAGACTGTACCATAGACCGTACGGTATGATAATTAATTTTCCAGGAATGTGACATGTGTGTCCATATGGGTTTAGAGCCATCGCGGGTCATTAATGGCCACCACTCACCGGCTTTTTTATTGACCATTTTATCGAACACAAAGCGATGCACCGCTTCATAAGCTTTTATAAATTTTTCATCCTTTAACAGCTTATAACCATCGAGCATTCCGATAAGCATCTCAGACTGTTGCCAGAATTCCTTTTCGCGGTCATAGACTTCGCCGGCATGTGAGCCTTCGACATACACTCCGCCAAATTCATGGTCAACGCCAAAATCAGCCGAATGATTCAATGCTTTTTTCAGGGCATCTCCATAGGTTGAATAGGGAATCCCCAACACATCAAGTGCGTGCATGAGCAACCAGGCAAATTCGGCATTATGACCATAGCTTGTATTGTCTTCGGCTGCACTTTTCACACCATCCTCTGTAAAACGGTCCCAGCCCCAGATTATATCAAACTTAATCTGTGGTGCCACACGCCAGTCGGCCCAAAACTGAGGCACCCCTGTGCCATACTGAGGGTGCATGATTTTATCTATGAGTAAATCAATTACTTCGAGCAGTTTCCTTCGGTGTAAACTCATACCGGTACATTCATACAAGGTGGTAAAAGCTTCCATAAGGTGCATATGTACATCGAGCGTTTTGCGATCACCACCAGCGGCACCGGGGCCTTTTAATTCCCAATTGCGATGAAACATTTCGAAATACCCTCCATAGTGCGTGTCAACAGCATATTTTTGAAGTAAGTCAAAGACTTTTGATGCATACTCCACGCCTCTCTGATCTCCGGTGGCCAGGGTATATTCACTCAATGAATAAATGGCAAAACTATGACCATAAGCGATTTTTTCATCAATTTTGACTTCTCCTTTACGATTTACCATCCAATAGAAACCGCCATGCTCACCATCCCACATGTTTTTAAGCATAAAATCGACACCTTGCTTTGCGAGATGTTCAGCTTTACCCGCTCCATATCCGGCACGATGCACCGAACTAAAGGTATATACCATCCGCGACTGGGCAATTAATGATTTTTCATCCTCACCAGTATCATTTCCAAACTGATCGAAATGCGTGATGAAACCTCCGTTTTCAAGATCTTCGCAACGATCAAACCAAAACGGCAGCAATTCTGTGCTGAGGTGTTGATGCGCTTCCTCCCGGAACTTATTTAAGGTATCTTTTAGTGCCTCCATATATGAGTTGTTAATTTTTATGTAGCAGTGAATAATTATAATGCCACTTGGGCTTTCAAAAATTACTCATTTGTTAAAGCTTTGGACTATCAGGCCGGCACTGCAATTGGCAATTTTGCCAAAATGAAACACCCATGAGAAAAGTCTTCTCACACAGAGGAATGCCCCGAATGCTTTCGGGGAAAGGGTGTTCCACCCCGAAAGACGGGGCAGGTTCTGACCATTGAAAAACAAATTATAAACAGATGAAACCGACACGACTAAAATAATCATTAGACACACAGTGGTATGATTATTTTAGTCGTCAAAGGTTCCATCTCACCGCTGAAAAGAAAATTAAACAGATGAAATGACGGCAATCTGAAGGCAATTCGGCAAGCCGATTTCAGACTACATACCTGCCCGAAGATTGTATAAAACAAAAGGTAACAGTATAAAAGCAATAAACGTTTATGTATGATGACAATAAAGGTAAAGTATACATTATGAAGTCTGGTTTACTTATTATACCGTTAATGCTCTTATTGTGGCAGCCCGTGATATCACAAAAAAGTTTTGTAGGGATCGGCCTTCAGCATGGATTGCCATTGGGAAACCTCAAAGAAACGGCCGGATCAGTGCAAATGCCGGGCATTCACGGACTGGCTATGTACAACCTGCCCAATTCACCCATTTATGCCGGCCTGGAGGCCGGTTATAGCATATACGGAACAGAACTCACCAAGCTGGAAAGCCTTATGCCGGGGACGCGTCAAAACCACCGGGTAAGAAGAAATAACAACCTGCTCCACCTAATGGGTACCCTGCGCCTGATGCCAGACTGGCCGACTAAGATCAAGCCCTATGCAGAAGTTGGTGCTGGTGCGCTTCATGCTTATACCCGTTCAAAAATCAGAGAAAACCGAACATCGGAGGCTATTTCGGCAGGAACCGAACATTTTGACTGGGCCTTTGCCTATCAAACCGGACTGGGCATTATGACACCGGTTACACCAAACACATTCCTCGAAATCGGCATCAAATATTTTCAAAGTCAACCCCTGGAATACCTTACGCGGCGAGATGCAAAATACATTGGCAATGAAGTCTATTTCCATACACGGAAAAGCCATTTTATCATGTTTCAACCCGTCATCAGAATTAGCGGCACATTTTAGTCCGATCGCTAAAAAGGCTTAGCTTAATGGATTAAAACGACGATTTGATAGAAGAATTTTGTATTTTTGCAGCCCCATAAGGGTTTGTCATTAAAAAACACAATCATTTAAAAAATGAAAAAAGCTGAAATACACACAGTAAAGGGCCTGATGAAGGTCGAATTTTACGAAAAAGATGCCCCAAAAGCAGTAGAAAATTTCATATCCCTGTCTAAAAAAGGATTTTATGATGGTCTTACTTTTCACAGGGTCATTCCTAATTTTATGATTCAGGGCGGATGCCCGAAGGGCACGGGAGTCGGTGGACCAGGTTATACCATCGATTGTGAGTTGGATGGTGAAAATCAATATCACGACAGGGGCGTGCTCTCTATGGCCCATGCGGGAAGAAATACCGGAGGCTCACAGTTTTTCATTTGCCATAACCGCATGAATACCAAACACCTCGACAGAAACCACACCTGTTTTGGAAAGGTGTACGAAGGACTGGATGTAATTGATGATATACGTCAGGGAGATGTCATTGAAAAAATCGTGATTCTGGAAGACGAAGCCTGATATATTATAGATGATTTCAAAAGAAGCTTCCCATCTGAAAAAAGAGGGAAGCTTTTTTTTATAAAAAGGGAATGTGGAAATACCAGAGTTGAAGACTTGTCAATAGCGTTATACTTGAACTGAAACCCAATGGGTGTAGCTGTGCTAAAGAAAAAATAAGTTCAAAAAATTTACAGATCGCTTATGGTCCAACGCCTACAAAAGGTTTGGCATTAAAACGGCTATTTTCAAAACTTCTATAATTCTTTCCATTCAAACTTTTTCTCAGGGAACAGTTGATTTTACACCTGATCAACATCAGACAGCCAGTTTTAAAATAAAGTCTGCGCATCAGGAAGATTCTACTTTAATACACTTAGCAGGAAGGCCTGCCCGGACTGGTCAAATTCTCAACCTGATCTATGTTTTACCGGTCTTTCAGCTTAATCACTTCTTTTTGAAGATCCATGACAATCCCGGCAATTTTTTGCAGGGAAAGCTGTTCTGTAGCGCCGGGATCCGGAAAGGCCTGACTGATAAAAGCCCTTGCCTCCCATAATTCAATGACCTCACCCAGCTGAATGTTGTACGGCTCGAATACGGTATTGTCAGATACCAGTCTGATCTGGCCGGGATCATCGGTTTTATAAATTCGTTTATACACTACGCCTTCCTGTTGCGACATGACAATATATGTGTGTCCGTTTTTGATTTGCCTTACATCATCTACGTAGCTCCCTATTACAATGGTGCCTGGTTGCAGTGGCAGCATAGAGTCTCCGCTAATTTCAAAGGCCCGGTAGGTTTGATTGGCTGGTAAAAAGGGCAGTTGAAACCTTGGCAACTCTTCAATATATTCAGGGTCAGCGTAGCCATTGAGGTAACCGGCAGCGGCTTTTTGTGGTACCAGTTCAATATTTTCCCGGTCGTTTTTATCGAGGGTAATCGACAGCACCCTGAGGGGACTCCCCTCCTGCCGGTCGGGCATCTGTCCCCGGTGTGTCGCAAAATCATGACCTATGAGTAAGTCAACAGAAACAGAAAACAAATCGGCCATCCGTTGCAGGGTATTGAGGCGCGGTTCTGCCCTGCCCTCTTCATAGGCTCCGATCAAAGAACGTTTAATGCCAATTTTTTCTGCCAGTTGTTCCTGGGTGAAGCTGAGTTGCTTCCTCAGAATGCGAATATTATTGCCGATCAGGTTACTCATTTTCTAAAAACATATATCACTGTGTAAATCAATTTACTTCATAAAAAGTATTCAATATAAACTTTCGTGGCCGGCAAATTTCATTTCATCTGTTTAATTTTCTTTTCAGCGGTGAGATGGAACCTTTGACGACTAACCCCGAAAGCGTTCGGGGCATTGCACTGTGTGTCTAATGATTATTTTAGTCGTGTCGGTTTCATCTTCAATATTGAAGTTTTGCGGCCTGTGCGTTTCAATTGTAATGCGATCTAATCATTTTTTTTGAATACATCAACCTTAAACCACACAAATACGGCAAAATCATCATGCCCGGAAGAGCATAATATGTGATCTCGCCTGTCGCGGAGCAGCCAGGTTATAGAGGTTTTGCTGATAATACAAGGCCGGGGATCCGGAACCATGCAGGATTTGTTGTATCTCCTTTACAACATCGCGCAACGTGCGGTCGGGCTCTACCAATGCATACCCATACCAGGCATTCTGGCCGGCGTAAAACTTAACCTGGCACTTGCCAGAGGGAAGTTTCTTGCTGTAGATTTTCAAAGGCATACCTTCTTCCTCATTTTCAAAAAAGAGATCATGGGTTTCCATAGGCTTTTTCAATAAAATTTAATGATACAAAAAACAAATTGCCATTATATTTAGTATATTTGCTCATAAAATTAGTTTTTAAAAATCAGAAAGTCAAATTTATTGGCAATAAAATTGGATTATGGGGGCATTGAAGCTTTTCAACACAACAGATGCGGTATCGAGGTCGGTGCTGCACATGGATCTGGATGCTTTTTTTGTATCGGTAGAATGCCTGCGTGACAGGCGTTTATCGGGTCGGCCACTCATTATCGGGGGCCGCAGCGATCGCGGTGTAGTGGCGGCCTGCAGTTATGAAGCCCGCACTTTTGGGGTACATTCGGCCATGCCGGTAAAACTGGCCCTTCAGTTGTGCCCCGACGCGCTGATCATATCCGGTGATATGGAAGCCTACAGCCGTTTTTCAGGCATGGTCACTGAGATAATCCGCGAGTCGGCTCCCATGTTTGAAAAGGCCTCGATAGATGAATTCTACCTGGACCTTACGGGCATGGACCGGTTTTTTGGCTGTTATCAATGGGCTTCAGAGCTGCGTCACCGCATTATGAAAGAAACCCACCTACCCATATCTATGGGATTATCCATTAACAAGCTGGTCTCGAAGGTAGCGACCGGAGAAGCAAAGCCCAACGGGCAGGCCCAGGTTGTCAAAGGAGAAGAACGCAGCTTCCTGGCGCCATTATCTGTGCGAAAAATCCCTATGATCGGCAAAAAAACAGCTGATTTTCTCTATGAAATGGGTATCACCAGGGTAAATACCCTCTGTGAAATGCCGGTGGAAATGCTGGAGGCTGCCCTCGGTAAAAACGGGCGCATACTCTGGAACCGCGCACATGGCATTGACAACAGTCCGGTAGTACCCTATGTAGAGCGCAAATCCATTTCTACCGAAACCACCTTTGAAAATGACACCATCGATGTAAAAAAACTGCGTTCGGTCATCAGTGGCATGACCGAAAAGCTGGCGTTTTTGCTGCGCAAAGAAAACAAACTCACTGCCTGCATTTCGGTAAAAATACGTTATTCCGACTTCGAAACCGTAAGCCGTCAGAGCCGGCTTTCTTATACTTCATCTGACCGGGTACTCATCGGCAGGGCCCTGGACTTATTCGACAAGCTATACAGCAAAAGGCTGATGATTCGCCTGGTGGGCGTCAGGCTCAGCGAGCTTGCCTATGGCAGCTATCAGATTTCACTGTTTGACGATACAGAAGAAGAAATACGGCTCAATGATGCCATGGATCGTATGCGCATAAAATACGGTGCTTCTGTACTGACGCGAGCCTCATCCATATTTGCCGATCCTGCCACCCAGCATGCCGACACACAGGAATTGTACAAAAGTTTTTAAGTTTGACCGATAGCGTTTAAATTGGAAGCAAAATTTTTTAAGATTACAAAAACCCGAAGAAAATGAATACCCGAAGAAAATTTATGCAAAGCTCGGCTACGCTGCTTGCCGGAGCCGGCCTTGCAGCCGGTCTGCCCGCTGAAGGCATGGCGCAGAGCCGTAAAAAAAAGGCTGCACCCAGTGATACATTGCAGGTGGGCGTAATAGGTTGTAAGGGGATGGGCATGTCAAATCTGCGCAGTATACTCAAACTGCCCGATGTGCAATGCAAAAGCATTTGTGATGTAGACCAGAACGTATTGGAAGAACGCGGTAATGACCTGGTAAAAATGGGACTTAAAAAGCCTTCTCTGATCAAAGATTACCGGAGAATGCTCGACGACAAAGAACTTGATGCCGTAATCATTGGCACCCCCGATCACTGGCACTGCCTGCCCTTTATCCATGCCTGTGAAGCAGGAAAAGACATTTACTGCGAAAAGCCCATGGCCAATTCGGTTGAAGAATGTAATCTCATGGTTAAAGCCACCCAAAAATATGGCCGTGTAGTACAACTCGGCCAATGGCAGCGCAGCAACGGACATTTCAAAAAAGCCGTAGAATTTGTACAGTCGGGTAAGCTGGGACGCATACGCATGGTAAAAGTGTGGGCATACCAGGGATGGATGAACAGCGTACCCGTAGTCGCCGATGAGTCGGTACCCGCCGGCGTAGATTACGATATGTGGCTGGGCCCTGCGCCTAAGCGGCCCTTTAACCGCAACCGCTTCCACTTTACCTTCCGTTGGTTCTGGGATTATGCCGGCGGACTGATGACCGACTGGGGCGTGCACCTGCTCGATGTAGCCATTTGGGCCATGGATGTCAACACACCTGTATCGGTAATGTCGACAGGAGGTAAATTTGCCTATCCGGAAGATGCTACAGAAACTCCCGACACGCAAATTGCCGTATACGAATATGATGATTTTCTCATGACCTGGGATCATGGCATAGGCATAGACAGCACCAATTTCAATCGCAACCACGGTATCGCCTTTATTGGCAATAATGGCACCCTCATTGTAGACCGGGGTGGCTGGGAAGTCGTACCTGAAGTGAGGGGACCCAGCATCGAGAAAAAATACCTGATGGAAGCCATACCCAAACATGGCACCGCCGACAGCGGACTCGATAGCCATATGGTAAATTTTGTCGATTGTATTAAATCAAGGGAAAAACCCAATTGCCATGCAGAAACAGGAAGCCTCGCTGCTATTGTAGCGCATTTTGGCAATATCGCGCTAAAAACAGGCAGAAAATTATATTGGGACAGGGAGAAAGGCCAGTTTAAAAATGACAGCCAGGCCAATAGCCTGCTGGTACCCGAATACAGGGCGCCTTACAGCCTGCCTAAAGTTTAATATTTCCACAACCCAACATCCGGGCAGGTGGCTGGCCATCTGCCCGGATTTTTTTATCGTGCCATATATGGATCCAATTGTAAATATAGCCATTCAGGTTATCCCCATCGCGAAAAATAAAGACCTGTACCAACTGGTTGACAAAGCCATTGAAGTAATTCAGCAATCTGGTGTCAAGTACCAGGTATGCCCTTTCGAAACCGTTATGGAAGGCCCCTATGACCAATTGATGGACATTGTAAAAAAAGCCCATGAAGCCTGTCTGCATGCCGGTGCCGATGAGGTGATTGTCAACCTGAAAATTCAGCGAAATGCAACAAAAGAAGTGCATATCGAAGATAAAACCGAAAAATACCAGTCCCGGTCAATCGATTAATACATGACCTGTACATGATTTTCCACCACACATTTTAACAGAACTCAATATTTTTATATATGGCAACAGAACATAGTATTACCTGCACCTGGAAAAGTGGAATTGCCTACGAGGCCAAAGTTTCTGGCTTTCAAATTCCTATCGATGGCGCTAAAGAAGTAGGCGGACAAGACTCAGGTGCCAGACCAAAACAACTGATGCTCGCTTCTCTGGCGGGTTGCTCAGGAATAGATGTGGCCTCCATACTGAAAAAAATGCGGGTGAATTTCGATAGCCTCGACATACATGTTACCGCTAAACTCAGCGATGACAGCCCGCAGGTATATACCTATGTACACCTGCTCTATACCTTCAGAGGTGAAAATATCGACCGGCTAAAATGTCAAAGGGCAGTAGACCTCTCACAAAACCAGTACTGCGGCGTTACCCTGATGTTTAAAAAATTTGCCGAAGTAAGCTATGATCTCGAATTTTTCGATTAATGCATTATGGCTTTTTTAATACCGACAGCCCTTTTTTATTCAAAATTTCAATATTTATGAGAATAAATGATAACTTTTTCATTAAAATAAGAGTATATGAATATGGAACCATGTATTCATGCGATTTTTATTATGAAAATTTTTTTGGAAATGCTTTGCAAAATGATCAGGGAACTGTTTAACGGAAACAACAATAATGAGGATCAAAATAGAAATGGTGGGAAAAAATTACAACCCATACCTGTTTACACTTCCCGTTAGCGCCTTTTGATAGTCTGAGACTACCGTTGTTTTGCAATTATTGAAATCGTTTTATAATTTTATATATTATTCTAATCTGCTTGCAAAGATGTCATGAACGGTCATGGCATCTTTTTTTATGCTGAATTGCAGGCTGATAGTCAAATTAACAGACTTTATCGTATTCTAAAGAAAAAATATGCGTTTTTCGTCAATTCTCCTCAAGCTTTGTCTGTTGTGTATGCTTCTCTCCTGCAAACCCGGTAAGCAGGAACACCATGTGATTCGCATCGGCATGGCCTCAGATGTGCATTTACCCACTATGCACGATGCCGGTTACCGTTTTCAGAAATTCATTGACAGCATGAATATTGCCAAACCCGATTTTATCATCGAACTCGGAGACCTGGTAACTCCAGCGCCCAGGTATGATAGCTTATTTGACATATGGCGTTCTTACAATGGCACCAAATACCATGTTATCGGCAACCATGAAATGGATGGCGGCTACAGCCTTGAAGAAGCACTGGCTTTTCGAAATATGGCTTCTTCCTATTATTCCTTTCATCAAAATGGATTTGATTTTATCGTTCTGGACGGCAATGACAAAAAATATCCGGATGAAAAAGGTTACAGGCAATATATTGGTCCTCAGCAACAACAATGGCTTCGCGATGAACTGGAAAAAAAAGAAAGCCCAATCGTAATTTTTTCCCACCAGGCCATTGGAAATAAAGGGGGCATGGACAATGCAGAAGAAATACGAAAAATATTGGAAAACCATAATGCGCAAAATCCGGAAGCCAGGGTGATTGCCTGCTTTAATGGGCATCTGCACTATGATGATGCCGAAAAGCTTAATGGAATCTGGTACATACACATCAACAGTATGTCATATTTCTGGATGGGTGAAGAATATGCCCATATTCGATATAGCGAAGAAGTTGACCGCGACTTCAGATGGATCAAGTATACTGCGCCTTATAAAGAACCCTTGTATACTGTGGTGGAAATTTCAACGGAGGGGTTCATCCGCATTGCCGGTAAATATACTGAGTACGTAGGGCCTTCTCCCTGGGATCTTTCTTACCCCGAAGAACATAAAAATTATGTAAAACCCCAGATTAGTGAAAGACTGCTCAATTTTTAATTTGATAAATCTGCACCTGTTTCTTTATTTTTGATGATGCTTTTCCAGGGCGCCATCGGCAAATACATCATGATAGCAGGCATTGTTCTGTTTGCGCTGGGCTTTATTGTCTATCTTCTTGAAAAGGGGAACTTCCCTCTTTTCCGCTTGCCGGGAGATATCCATATCAAGAAAGAAAATTTCAGCTTTCACTTTCCCATAGTAAGTGGTTTGTTGATAAGCCTGGTTTTAAGTCTTTTGCTGTATCTGTTAAGCCGTTTTTTCAGGTGAGAATCCGGGTGATCTGCAAGAAGCTTTATGGCAGAAAGTCAAGACCCTGAAATATTATTTTCATTTGTTTAGCAGTTCAACCATTCGTTGAATCGAAGCCCTGGTAGCAGCTTTACTGTCTTCATTGCCATCAGGATCATCTCCTGCCCTCATATAAGCATGCCCTGCACCAGGATAAATTACATAATCATATTTCTTACCTGCCTTGTTCATCATTTCAGATGTTTTTTCTATGGTTGCATTTACACGCTGGTCGTTTTCTCCGTAAAATCCATAGACCGGAACATTAATTTTCTGAATTTCCTCCAATTCGGATGGACCTGTCCCATAAAACACCATAGCCATTCGTATGGCAGGATTGTTGGTGGCAAATCGAAAAGACTGAGAACCTCCCCAGCAAAAACCTGTAACACTCACCCTTCCGTCGGCACCAGGAACGGCAGAAATGTAGGCTACTACTGCATGTAAATCTGAAGTTACCTGATCAGGATCGAGCTTATAAATGCCGTTTCTTGCTTCATCTGCGTCTTGAAAATCCCGGGTACTGGATATATTTTCATCAAAATCAGAAAGCAGGTCAGGTGCGATGGCCAGAAAACCCTCGGCAGCCAGCTTATCAGCCATACTCCTCACCCAGTCGGTTAAGCCCCGGTTTTCGTGAATCACAACTACCGCCTGAGCATTGGAAGAAACTTCCGGAAAAGCGACAAAAGCCCTGATACTGCGGTCCCCGGATGAAATATTAACCCACTCGTGGTGTCTGGGAGATTCCTCAAGCATTTTGAGGGCAAAATCCTGCGCCTGAACATCAAAGGTGAAAATAAAAATGACGGAAAATAAGAAAAGCTTTTTCATGGGTATACATTTTAACATTAACATCCTCCAACACGAAGATTAACCCTGTAAGCCTATCTTATGTTATGGTAATTTTCAACAGCAAAATTGTCATATGCAATATGTATTGGTTTTGGATCTCCCTGAATCAATTGCCAGCCATTAGTATGTCGGATTAAATGTTTATTTCATTACAAGTAATTTATTTTTATCGCTTCCTGCTTTTTTAATTTTTTTAGACTATTTTGTAATAGACAATAAATAGAAAGAAGTTTTGACACTGTTTTACTTCATATATTTTTTTTCAACCCTACAGGTTGGTGCCAGTCAAAGCGACAGTCTGCGACAGCTCCTGTCTATGTCTAATGCCGATACAACTAAAATTTTACTGTTAACTGAGCTTGCCTTTTCACACAATTCGCACGACAGTTTACTTAAGTATGGGTTAAAGACAATGGAATTGTCAACAAGTATAAACTTTGATAAAGGTACAGGCAGGGCCTACTGGCTTCTTGGTGTCAGTAACTATTACAGGGGAAATATTGATTCCTCTCAGCATTTATTAGAAAAGGCATTGGTTTATGCCACTAAATCAAATGATATAGAAAATATTGGAAAGGTTTTAAATTCCATGGCCAATATTGCCAATTATTACCGCCGCAATCGCAGTCATGCCATTGATTTATACTATAAAAGCCTGGATATCAGAGAAAAAACCGGGGATCTCTTTGGCGCTGCCATAACATCAAATAACATCGCCTATGCATTTTTTCAAAACAATAACCTTGAAAAGGCATTTGAATATTTCCACAGAAGTCTGAATTACCGCAAAAAGTCAGGTAATATGCACACTTCCGCAACATTATTTGCAGATTTAGCTGAAGCCTGGTTAAGTGTTGGACATTACGATTCTGCTAAATTTTATCTTGACAATGGAAAGGCCATAGGAAAAGCAAACAATGACCATTTTGGGCTGACCAATATTTATAAAAACAAAGTAAGCTATTTTTTACACTTTCAGCAGAAAGACAGCACCATGTTTTATCTGAGAGAAGGTATACGCGAATCAAGATTAGCCCAAAACCCCGATCGTGAAGTCTTATTTCTCATACTTATTGCCAGACAACTCAACATTGATAAGTCATACGAGTCCTCCATCGACCATGCTGCACTGGCTATAGAAAAAAACAAAAAAATTAACCGGCTGGATTACCAGCGTGATGCCAGCGAAGTAATGGCGAAGGCATATGAAGGATTAAAAGATTTTGCCAATGCCTACAAGATGCTTGTACTTAACAAACAACTCAATGATACCCTAAACCAAATTTATCTGACCCAGGAAGCGCTGAGCAAAGAGTATGAGTATAATCTCAAGCAAATTGAACTTTTGAATGAAAATGAAAAGCTATTATTAAACCGAAAACTGGAACAACAAAAATGGAAGGTCAGGTACGTAACGATTATTGCAGCTGCTTTCTTTATTATTGCCTATTTTTTATTGCGCAGTAATAAGATACGAAAAAAGGCCAATGCTGAATTACAACTTAAGCAATTGCAGATAGAAGAAAAAAACAATGAGATTGCTGCACAGAATGATATGTTGATTAATCAGCAAAAAATCATCAACGAAATTAATAGCGGACTGGAAACAAAGGTCATGCAAAGAACCAGGGAACTTAGAGAAACGGTTAAAAACCTTGCTCAGCAGAATACCAGCCTTGAGCAGTTTTCTTTTATGGTCTCTCATAACCTCAGGGCCCCAATTGCCAGAATGCAGGGATTGGTGAATCTTTTAAATATCACTGGTCATCATTCGGAAGAAACCAGTTTAATGTTAAAAAAGCTTGATGAATCTTCGGCTGAGGTTGACGGCATTATAAAAGACCTTACTCAAATTATTTCAATAAGAAAAAACCATGATGCGCTGAAAGAAAAAATAGACATAAAGGAAACATTTGAAAAAATTATTGCCCATTTCAGAGAAGAAATTGATATATATCATATAGGTATCATGATCGAAATTTGTGATAATCAATCCATTTCCACCATTAGAGCATTTTTTGAAAGTGTGATCAGTAATTTAATTTCCAATGCTATTAAATACAGGGATTATGAAAGGCCGTTAGAAATAGAGTTGACCCATCAATTAAAAAACGAACTGCATATTATCAAAATCAGTGACAATGGCATTGGTATAGATCTTAGTATGGGAAATGACAAAAAGGTTTTTGGCTTATACCGGAGGTTTCATACCCATGTAGAAGGAAAAGGCCTGGGCCTTTACATGGTCAAAACACAGCTTGAAAATATGGGTGGCAATATTTCAGTTAAAAGTATAGTAGGTAAGGGGACTATTTTTACTATAAGCTTGCCGGAACTGCAATAAAAATGCACAACAGATTGTAAAGAGACTATTTGACATAAGCTAGCGCTGCTTTATAGGCTGTTTTATAGGCGCAATTGATGATGGCGTTAAAGTGAACAGTCGACGCCCTTACAGCCTTAACAATGGCTTTTAAAGACAATCATTATCAATTTGTAAACGACTACTTTTTGAATCAAAACTTTAGAATGTGAATATTTAACCTACTATTACCAGCCCTAATTTGCTCATTTTTGCGGATATGCCTAAAAACGATTTATAATGGGTTTGCAAAACCTGAAAAAATGAAAAAACCTATAAGGAGTAAAAAGTTAATATTTTGACTAAATAACCTAAGACTGTACCACAAAACTGTTCTAACAGAAATGGAAAGTATGTTTTAGATATACCATGTAACAGGATCTGATAGTTTGCCGATCCATTGTGAGCAAAATGTAGCAAATATCATAAAAGGATTACAAAAAACCCTGTTCAAATTCCAGCTATGGAGGACAACATACTTCATCTAAGCTTGAAGAATTAAATGAGCATAGACATATTACTTTAAAATATATATTTTTTGAAAGATATAAAAAATATATTTTAATCATTTAAATGAATTCATTTCAATTTCATTAAATCATGTATTTAAAAATAAATATTTATATTTTAAACATTTTTTTGTAGAGTACTCATAAATATTATTTGTTGAGTACTCTACAATTTTAATAAATAAAAAAATACTACAATGACAATCAACTAGTTATAAATATTCAATTAATTTCTTCAATAAATTTTATTTTTCACTAAATAATTTATATTTTTGAAGTCCAATATGAACTTTATGATTTATATGAGTACTCGTAGAAAACTAACACAACAATATATTTACAAGGCGCTAACGCAAAGACCTATTATCAAATCTGAAGGTGAATCCAATCCGTTGGTTGATTCATTGATCGAGGAAGTAAATACAGATTATAAAATTGAAATACATTGGAAAAACGAACCGCCTCAAACTTTTACCAGCAATGAATTTCGTGCAATACTTAATTCAGGAAATGAAATTTTATAATAATCTATAAACCATTTAATATATATGTGCAGACGAAAAATAAATGAAGAAATGGCATGCAAAGAAAGAATGAGAAAAATTATAAGAATCGGTCCACCGGATAAAATGCTGGATGATCTTCTCTATGACGTTAACAACAAACAAGTTATTATACTTGTCAAACGAAGAGAAGATAAATTTGACAATTTTAAATTTCGTTCTGAAGAAGATGAATTGTTTGATAAGTTTTAAATAAAACCATATTTTATAAAGACCCTTTTTTAGTAACTAAATTAGGGTCTTTTAAATTATTAAAGGCAAACTTATAAATGGCTGTAAATCAAAACTTATTTATATAAAAATAAAATGTTTTTTAAAGGGTAATAGCTAAACTTTAAATTATATATTGTCATTCTATTTGTTTCCTAATAATTGTTTCCAATCTTTACCACGTAGAATAAATTCTGGTATTTGTTTGGAAATATCATCGTCATTCTCTTTTACAAACATAGTTAATTCTGAGTCTAACCACAATATAAAACACAATACGGCCTTCCAATTTTTTTATTCATAATCAAAGAAGTTTTACCAGCATCTCCAAATTGATATGAATCACTAAATGAAATAATATCTTTTTGTAGCACGTGCTTATTATACTGTTCGCATAAATACCTCAACTCCAATATTTTATATATGATTTTGGCAGCTAGGCTTTTAGTTCAAAGAGGCGGACTGATCATTTATATCTAACAAGTTAATCATATAGGCAACTCATCAGGAAAATGATCAAGGGGGGACTTGCCAGACACATCTATTTTTTTTTTGCCAGCTAATTGGTATTTACCGCCACTAACAAAGTTACCGTCTTTCTCTTTATCAATGTCATTAAAATAAGTTTTTAAATCTAATGTTATTTTATGAATTTGTTGATTACTATACGTAAGGTCTCGACCAATGTCAACAATCTTTAAGTTAAGACCACCTCCAGTTTCTGTTTTCTCCTCAACAATAAAATTCACTTCAATTTTTAAACTGTCCACTTTGAATAATGGCAGTAAGTTTTTTTGTATGCGTTCCTCTTCAGATTCTATTAACTCTTGACGAACAGCATGAATAAGCGCTTTAATATTTAGATTTTCCATTTTGATTAATTTACAACAATATAATCGTGATACTGAATATCAAGTTTTAAGGCTAAGATAGCAATAACTTAGTTAATTTCTTTGTCTTAAAAAAACATATGTCAAATACAAAAGGGTTGTACGTGAAAATCACACCCAAAATACTGTTGTTATCGGCAATTAAATATGTACAATAATCGGGACAGGCAAAGGAATTACACCCACACCTTCTCACAGAACTCCCATTTAGTCGGGTCGTGAAAGTCTACCTTCACACAACCTTTCCCGTTTTTCGGGAGCTCTTCATGTTTATAAATCGCTTCGGCTTTAATATACCTATAGTTGAACCAATTTTCAATGTTCGAATAAGTTGGGAGTTGACTTGTACTGCTGATTCAGACATCTGACTGCTGCCAATTTGTAAAGTCGTTTCTCCAATTTCACCCATTTGTGCAGGCGGTGGTTGAGTTGATTCCATACTTCGCGCATGGATTCTCCTCTACGCTTGTGGTAGTAGATGAGCAACCCTCTGATAATAGTATTGAGACGTTGGACAATCTCCCGTGTGAGCTTGCGCCACTTGTGGAATTGCAAATCTCTGAAATTGGCCAGTATCGATGTTCTGGATTTAATGCTCACAAACATACCTGGTAGTAGCATGCCCCGTCCTTTGATGGCCTGCATGGATGCCTTGATGGTGATCCCTAGAAAGTCATACTTCCGGTTATACTTGGTCGCTAGCTAACCAGGAAGGTTTACTATTTTGGTCTTTACAGGGTGCAAATCCAGATGATAGGCTTTCATGCATTGAGGTATTTGCCATCTAATGAAACCTTTTGCCATTTTGTGTACATAAAGTGATTTCTATTGGTAGGTTACATAGATTTCAACTTTGCACAAAATGAGTTTTAAAGTACAATCGACTTCCGTTTAAGTGCTGTGGTGGCTTGGAAGCACTAATCTTTCAGTTAGCACAAAGTTTCTTAGGACAACTATAGGCAGGTCTTTAACTAAAGTAGATAATTTTTAAATTATTCAAATTAACCTCTATCAATTATTGCTTGGTTTAAACTATTAACTATTTTATCAATATACTCTTTATTTTCTGATGTAATTGTTTTTACTTGACCTGAATTATTCAAAATAGATACAAAATATTTTGTCTTGTAAAAATTAAGAAAAAAAAACCCAACTATAAAAATTATACATGAATCTAAATATCTATAGCCCGTTAACCAATCTTCAATAAAGCCAAAATCGAAAATTGCTTGAAAAATTGCAAAAATAAAAATTATAAATGGTATAATAGGCGCTGGAACATCAAGTTCTAAGGATACAGATGTGATATCTTTCATTGCATAAGTATTGTTAAAAGCTTTAAATCTTGTTAAAGATATTAACACTTGATCATCTTGAAAATAAACTTTATCGGTTTCAATACGCTCCTTTAGTAGATCAGAACCACAATGTTTACACTTAATCGCAGATACCTTTATCTCCTCTGAACAAAATGGGCATATTTTAACTTCCATATTTTATCTGGTTGTGTTTTCCTATATTAAATTATTGGCAACTACTTTATTCAATAATATTTCTATTATAATTAGAAACTATATCGCTATAATATCATTAGCCTTTTTTAATTTTATAACCTAATTTTTTCTTACATCATCATAAATTTAGTCAATTTTGAAACTCTAAGAACATCTATATGTGCTTTACTCGACCGTGTTTCAATTCTTACATCCCAAAACCGACTCTTTAAATTTTAATTCCTTGTCTTCAAAACTGTAAATCAAATTCAGCTAAGTGTACCTAAACCAATTTAAACCAAAAGACTAATTGATAAAATGGGTCTATTTTACAAAAAGCTAAATTACTATCTAATTGATAATCTGTTTTATAAAAACTTTTGTGTTTATCAAGTTGGCTGCTCTTTAAAGTTCCGCAACTTCATTCCCATTTTACATGAATAGGAAGACGATTTGTCATTAAATATAATGATTGTGAAATTATGAACAAATATAAATCATATGATACTATACTATAACGAGCTGAAACGCTTAATAAACCACAGACTGCCAAATGTTTTACACGTTGTTATCGGTTCGGCTTTTATTCCTATCATCATTTTATTCCTCTCCAAAATAGTCACTGTCAAGTTTTTTCAGTTCGTAAGTCTGTTGAGTTGTACAACCTAGACTATAATCTATCATAAGTTGAGCCAATTGTTCTCCGTCAATGAGTACAATTTTTGTTTCGTTTCTTGGTGCGTAATCCAACGCTTCTTTTGTGAAATTTGAAGTCGTTATAAAAATTCCTTTTTTTGCACCTTGTCCTGCAAGTGCTCCTACAAATTTTTGAATCTCAGGCCTACCAACTACATTTCCAGTTTTCCAGCGTTTTGCTTGAATGTAAATTATATCAAGTCCGAGTTTGTCTTCTTTAATTGTTCCGTCAATTCCTTCGTCACCACTTTTCCCCATTGCTTTTCCAGCATCTTTAATCGAACCACCGTATCCCATTTTAACTAACAATTCGACAACTAATCTCTCAAAAAATGCAGGTGTAAGTTCAATAACTTTGTTTAGTAATTCAGATGCTAATGATTTTCTGATTCTCTGGTATGCTTTATCAAGATTCTCTTCAGGAGTCTGTTCGTGAAGTTCTGTTTTTGCAATCTCTTCTTCGGTTTCGTTGCCATTGCGTGAAGCATTTTGAAATTCTAAAAATGCAGGGAATTGTCTTAAATATTTTGCGTCAATTCGGTCAGGATTTTTTGAAAGTGTCTGTCTGCCAAGATCTGTAATTACAAAAGTCGCACGTTTCGGTGAGTCAAGAAGACCTGCCTTTTTTAAATATGTTTTTGCCCAACCAACTCTGTTGTCAAAAATTGCTTGACTACCGCTTGCTAAAAGTTCTTTCCTTTCTTCGTCAGTAACTTCAAACTCAGTCGCTAAGTTTTCAATTATATCTCTGTATTTATGCTCTTGTCCGTCCGAAACGGATTTTAACAAAGGAAGCATTAATGTTTGGTAATCAGGTATCATATTATCTCTTACTTTCATTTCCTTATTATGTTGCTGTGTCGACTTTTAAGCTGACCGCTAAGCGGGTCAGGCAGAGAAATTTTACACGCACTTTCCCGCAGAACCGTGCTTGAGACTCTCACCTCACACGGCTCTTCATGTTCAATCGCTCGGCCACTTAGGCTGAAGGTCATTAGCTTTTAAAACAAAAACAAATCGCGACTTTGTTTTAGTACATTCCTCTTCCCAAAAAAATTGGTTGGGATACCTAGCAAAAACAAACATGCTTAGCCTTGCGCTCCCTCTCCATTACAGAGACTTCTTTACTACTACGGCTAAAGCTGCCCCCTATATCTCAAGTGCCTCTTTTCTTGTCTGTTTCCTCTCTCGATTTCACAGAGCGATATAGAGTTCACTTGTTCCTTAAAACAGCTTAGATACATGTTCCCGCTACTCGGGACAGGCTCTGCCAACTTTACCCCGGATGCTGTGTTTTCAGTAATCAGGTGTCCACCACACTTTGTCGTAGGTACAAACGTAACTACCTGCTTTTGACATCATCTTTTGCGCTTACGAGGCTTCATTATTGGTTCATTTTCATTCAGCTCATTGTAAACACATCTACATAGGTTATTACCTCCGTTTTTTCTTATCGCTCACCACCTTGTGGTTTCCCATCAACCACTGAACTCGCTTTTTTGTCAACGCATGTTATAGCGAGTGATTCTTGTCACGCTGTCTCTGTTTTTACGTTTTGATTAAGCAATATTTTCAATTTTGTCATTGCGTCCTTTACTATTTTGCTTTGTGTTTCGATGTTCTCAATAACTTCTAAAGTTGTCCGAGTGTCAACCTTTACAACTGCATTTGGATTGACTGCTTTCAGGTCAAAAACTTTGGCATCAATGTTAGAAATGATGTTTTCCTGTTCTTTTATTTCTTTCTCAATGCTGCTTATTTTTTCTTCGAGTGCTTCAATTTCTGATTTGTATTTTTTCTCTTTCTTAACGACTTTCAATTTCTCTTTTAAAGGAATATTTTCTTCTCGTAATTCAGCAACTCTTTCTTTGAATGACTGCATTTTTTCCCATGCTTCTGCTCTGCGTGCAGCAAAGTCAATTATCCATGAGTAGCGACTTTCACCTTTTGTAGCTAACATTTTTGCGTAAGTTGGGAATGGTTCATCCTTTACATTATCATCTTCTATCCATTCGTGGGTAAGTGTTGCAGGAAGCTTACTGTCGTCAATAATGTTGCCGTCTTTGTCATAGCCAAAATGAGCAAGTGTCATTGGGGTTTTCTTACCTACCTTAACTTGTGTAAGGTCATAATACCAAATCTTTTCAGTTTTCTTGCCCTTAGTGAAGAAAACCAAATTGGTTTTTACACCAGCACCTGCTGTTGAAAATACACCGCCTGGCATACTGATAATTGCCCAAACATTGCACTCGTCAACCAGTTTTCGCTTGGTTTCTACAAATGAACTTTCATTGGTTCGGAATAAAAGCCCCTCATCCAATACAATAGCACAAGTTCCTTCGTTCGACAATTGAGAAATGATGTCTTGCATAAAAAGTACCTGGGTTGAACTTGTCTCAAACGCATATCTTTTTTGTGCATCTTTCCCTTCTTTACCACCAAAGGGTGGATTGGTAAAAATGTAATCAAATGTAGGTGGTGCATTTTCAAATAATGTTCCGTAGGTAGTGCGGTTGGTTAATGTGTTTCCATGCCAGATGTTCGGTTGATCAATGCCATGAAGCACAAGATTTGCTAAAGAGATTGGAAAGACTAAGTTTTCTTTTTCTTTTCCGAAGAAAGTATCATGTTTTAGCTTGTCAATATCGGTGCTGGAAATTTCTTTACCTAATTTCTGATTGAGATATTCGTACCCTATCGCCAAAAAGCCACCTGTTCCACAACAAGGATCATAAATTGTTTTCTCGTGCTCAGGATTTACAGTGAGCACCATAGCCCGGATAACTTCTCGTGGAGTAAAAAACTGACCGCCATCGCTGTTTTTTTCTCCCATTTTCAGAAGCAAATCTTCATAAACTTGAGAAAGAGTGAAAAACTGAGTGTCATCAACTTGGTCGGTGTGGAGTTGATGAACTTTGTCCAAAATGTCACGAAGATTAGTTTCACTATCCACTCGAACTCTTTCCACTGCCGTCATTATGCGACCGATGATGCGTTGCTTCCGGCTTGCATTTGGATTGGGCTGTTTGGTTTCTTTGTCAATATCTAAGCCATGTAAGTGTGGCAAAAGCTCGTCGTTGATAAAGTCAAAGAATTTCTTTTCGCCTTTGGCAAACAGTTCCTGCCGTTTCCATCCTTGCTGCTTTCCGTCTGATGTTTTGGGATGGTCGGGCTTGTCGCTATATGGTGCTGCCCAATCCTGCCAACGAAAAGGACTTACCAATGCAGGTGAATAGCTATTGCCCAATGCTTCTGCTTCTTCTCTTTCTTTTTGTTCCTGAGCATCCAAAATACGTAAAAATAAAATCCAGGTGAGTTCAGGTACATATTGCAATGCACTGGCACAGTTACTCCTACGCATTATATCACAAATTCCCTTTACATATGATGATAAAGATTGTGTTGAGCCAATTGTTTTAGGTTGCTTTTTTGCTTTGGGAGATTTCTTAACTATATTTTTTGTCTTAGCCATTTTCAATTTCGTTAAATGCTTGTGCTAGAATTTTTGTGGGTAATTTGGTAATGTCCAGCAATTGTTTATCCAAATCTTTTTGCATTTGTTTCAAGCTTTTCAATGCTGCAGCCGCTTTTTCTTGCACAACAAATTCTGGAAGATCAATGCTACCTTCCGCTAGTCGGTTAAATAACATTCTTTCCCGCACTGCTCCACGGGCAAGTGAATTAATGCATTGTTGACCTAAAGGTGAACGAAGCCAGTAATAAAACCAACGTGAATTAACCAAGGTATTTTTGCCTTTCAAAACAACGTAATCCGGACTTGTGATACCGTCTTCTACATCATCTTCTGCAAATGCAATCGAACCAATTAAAATACGCATCGGATTGTAAAACACGGTTCCGGGAACAATTGGTTTATATCGTTGCGGGTTCTTTCCAGGCGGTTCTTTCGCTATTGCTATTCCTTTGCGTGTTGCACCATATACGGGATAATTATTCCAATTTTCACCAATTCCAATTTTTACTTCATATATTACATCACCTAAACTGTAGATTTCAGTTTTATTATTGTTCAGGCTTTCATAAATGATAGCATTTGCAAGATTCGTTACTTCTTGTATTTGTATTTTTGTCGCTTCTCTGGCTTTTTCAATTTCAGCAAGTTGATAAGAAAGTTCCTTTGAGATAATTTGTTGTGTAGGCAAATCAGGTGTTAAAATTTCCAAATCATACAAAATATCAGAACCGATAGCTTCAAATGTAGAGCCTTGACCTTTTTTGATTAATGCCTTTTCAAGATGTTTTAATTGGAGCAACAGAAAATCCCTATCCATTATTTCAGGATTTACTCGTATTGCAGCTAATCCTCGGCCAATGCAACATTTTTCATTAGCAATGTTTGTTGCTCCAACAGGTGCACGGACAGACATTAGAATATCACCTGAATTTGCAATCTTTTTGGGAGCACTGCACCATTTTACAGGAATTGGATGATGTTTACAAAATTCTGTTTTACCCTGATAAAATGGTAAGCCTACGCCAAAAGCATTGTATGAACTACTTTCAGGAGATTGCCCCATTACAATATCCTTGCAAACATCCATCAGCTTTTTTGTGATTATACTCATGCGCTAAATAATCTCCCTTTTGCATCCAAAATAACATTATTTGGTGTGCCCAATATTTTCAAAGCATTAATGCCACCTGCGGCTTTTATTTCAGGTACTTGCCAAAGGGCTGGAGTTTCCAAAGCATCTGTGCCGTCTAAAGAAAACTGGTAGCCAAAAGCTTTTAAAACGGTGGCTGCATTTTTATCAATGCCATCAAACCAAGTTTTGTTTTCGGCTATGTAATGCGAGCCTCTTTCCGTTCGTTTCAAAGCTTTGGCTTTGTAACCCAAATGCCCGAAGAAGTCGAACATATCGTAATCGTTCATCTTGTCAATTTCCTTAATTACTTCGGGTGAGAAGTTCGCTTCCAAAATATGATTGATTAAGGCTTTCCGTTTTTGCGTTTCAATCCAAAGCTGGCGGAACTCATCCAGATTATGAGCTTCCCTTATTACACGCTGAATAATTTCCTTGCGGTATTCGTCAATAGGTATGGCAATTTCTTTACCGTCACGGCTGCCCAAAATAAAACGCCCTTGCGGAGTAATCTTTACGGCATGTCCACGCACTTCGCCAATAGTAGGCGCTTCACCTCCTCCACCGCCTGTGTCACTACCATCATCACCATCACCGCCATTTCCGCCTCCACCTGGTCTTGGTGGTTTAGAAATAAATTCCGTTCCAAATAAATCGGTTACTCCTGTGTAATCATACAACCAGAATTTATACTTTTCGGTTTCCTCGTGTATGCGAGTGCCACGTCCTACCATTTGGTAAAACTTAATGGCAGATTTCAGATAACGGAAAAACACAACTGCATTCAATCGTTCAATATCTACACCTGCTTCCAATAAATCTACCGTGCAAGCGATAAAGGCTCTTTGACCTGAACCCCGCATCTGCTCAATTTTGTCAGCACCGTTGTTTGTGCCACCCATGCACTTAAAGACGTAATCGTCTTTTCTTACCTGATTATTTTCCTTGCACCATTTCACATAAAGGTTGTTCATATACATTACAACACGGTCGGCATGAATTTCCCTATTGCAAAAAATAATGACTTTTTGTTCGGGGCCACCATTTTCAACTAGATTCTGAAACAAGTTGTCACACATGGCGGGTGTTCGCATATCTATGAATATTTCATCATCAAAATCTTTTCCTGTGTAAATCTCCTTAGTTAAGTCGGCTTCTGTTAAAGGCTTACCTGTTTTTATGTTAGTTGCCTTTGCATCGAGTATTTCCTGTTTGGTAAATACTCTATTGTCAATGTCAGGTTTACGTTTTACAATTTCACAAGCTGCAAGATAACCGTCTTCCTGTGCCTGGGCCAAAGTGTATTCATAAACAGGTTCACCAAAGTAATTAAAGTTATTTGCAGAAATTTCCAATTCCTCTACAGGTAATTCTTTTCTTGTAACAAGTTTGCGTGGAGTAGCTGTAAGCCCTATGTGTATGGCTTTGGGGTTGCGTTTTAACACTTCAGACCATTTGCCCCAAGCAGAACGATGGCATTCGTCAATAATTATAATGCTGAAAGAATTTTCAGGATAATGCTCGGTTAAGAAACTTGCAACTTTGTCATCAGGCGTTTCATCATCTAAGCCAAGTGTTTGATAAGTAGCAATATGAACACGGGCATTTTTTGCTGTGTTTTCGCCTTTATCGGTTTTTACTATCCGCACATTGTCGCCAAATGCAGCACTTAGTTTTTCATACGCCTGTGTTCTTAATTCATCTCTGTCGCAAATGAATAAGGCAGGTTTTGGTAATTGTCTAGCTTCATTTAGCCGCCAAAGTAGATTTGTTGCGATAATGGTTTTACCTGCACCTGTTGCCAATGAAAGCAATACTCTTGGGTCTTCACCATTTTGGATTTTAAGAAGTATTTTTTCAAACGCTGCTCGAATTGCAGCATCCTGATAGTAACGGTATTTATTCCATGGAGGACTGTCGGGCATGAATAAAATCTGTGCTTCAGGAGTACCAAGGTCAATGCCTGTGTCCTTTGCATAGCGGGTAGTCAGGTCTTCGTGAGTAATGAAGTCCTTTAAAGGAAAAGTGCCTGCCTGCATTTTGGTGAAGTGGTCGTACTCGCCATATAGATGTCCGTTGCTTGCAAATACATATTTTACTTCAAACCTTTCGCATTCAGAATATTTCTTAGCCTGTTGCATACCCTTCAATGGGTCTTCATTTTCTTTCTTTGCCTCCAAAACAGCAACAGGCAAAGGTTTAGGTATTGTTCCAGCCTTTACACAAAGTAAATAGTCTGTCCTACCAGAACCTTTTTTTCTGCGTCCTTTTGGTCCAGTCGGTTCAACAGGAGCTGGCGTCTCGCATTTCAATTTTGTTATGTCGTCATACCCTTTAACTCTTAATATTGGGTCTATTAAGTGATAGCGGGTTTCTTGTTCGTTCATTGCCATATTTCAGTCTTTATTACTTTGTTACTGTCATTGTACGGTGTCTTTTTAGCATTAGCTATAAAAGTTAATTGAAACAAGTCTAAAATTTTTATACGATTTCTTTTTGTTGCACAGGTTTATATTTGTTGTTAATTAAATGGTTTATTATAAATCATCAATCTGTCTTACTAAGCATCCTACATTCCTTGAGTTTACTTGGGTTTAATTTTCTGTAGTCATAAAACTACTATTTCTAAAAATTTCTAAATTAACTATAAAGACGTATCTGCATCCTGCAAATGAGTCGCGTAAAGTGCTGAAAAAAGACCAACTTACCGACTTCCTGAATTTGCATGCCTCTCTCAATCAATTCATACCTTTTTATATATTTGATATATAGTCACATAAAAATATTTTAAGTTGTTGACAATCATTAGCTCTTTAAAGCTCCGCCACGTCAGTCCAATTCTTCAATGAATAGAAAGACGATTTGTGACTAAATATAATGGTTGCGAAAATATGAACAAATAAAAATCAAATATTATTGTAACTTCAGTTTCGACATCCTACAACACTACGTTAAAGGATCAATACTTCAAAAAATCCTAGCCTACAGCTATCAACCTATGATTTGCATCGCCCATACAGATAATCGAAATAACTAAAAATCTTGCCCAATGAGGAATTAGTTTTTCTTCCATATCTAATTATACCCTGCTGATTAACACATTTTTGGTTTACACCCCGTTTAGCATCAGGGCCTTCGGTTTTAGAGCCTTTACATATTGTCGTTCGCAAACCATGGGTTCTTTTTCGTTTAAAATTTTTTTGACATGATGCGCATTTGCAAGGACAGGCCGGCAAGTAAACTCCCAAAAGTTGAAGATATAAATGCCTGAATAGTGAGGTTTCCAATAACAAAATCAACCTGACACAACAACAGACGTTCGAAACGTATGATGATACTATCATATATTATAATTATAATAAGCTACAGAAGAATGAATTACACAATTCGTCCAGCATTTTAATAATTATTAAATATGTACGACCTTGACTTTAGTCGTCGTTTATAAATATAGGTATAATCAGAATCCCGATTATCGGTACTTAATTTATGCTGAATAACTCTTTTAAAAGATTATTTCATAAGTAATAACTGCTTTTTAATATAGAATTACTTAAGTCTGTTATGTGGGTATTTATCTTCAACAAAACCAAATTTAATAAAAACAGATAAATATTTCTGAATATCATCAAACTGAGATGAAATTCCTTTTAACTTCTCAATTAAATCCTCTTTATATAAATTATAAAATTTTAATATAACAAATTCAGTTTTTTCCTCCGTGTCACATAGTTCTGTAAGAATAATTACTATCCTATTATTAAATACACGCCAAACGTTTTTCGTAGATTTTTCTATTTCAATATATAATAGTTCTATAGAGCGGTTTAATTGAAATTCTATTGCTTTATCATCAACCTTATAAATATTCAAATTGCTTTTGGTAGAAAGTAATTTTCTCTTTTCAATCTCAAATTCTTCTTTAGTAATGTAACCTTTATCAAGTAATTTGCCAAGTTTATTAATGCTTTCTAATGTACTAGAAGAATTATAATCAATATTCATTTGACTTATATTTTCACTCTTTTTAATCAATATATTTTTATTAATCATCTCATTCTTTTTACTTTCAGAATCACCAGCTATTAATAAAATTAGAAATGCTATGAGTGGAGATAAAAGAAATGATAGAATAAAGTAACTAATTTCATCACGTCCTTTTCTTTTAGCGGCTGATGATACCAATATACATAAAACAATCCAAACTAAAATATAAAAAAAGAAAACAAAGGCTTCCATAATGTAATAAATTAAGTTATTGAATTAGGTATTTAAATAATTAGATTTATTTTCATCGATTAGCGCTAACGGTTGAAAAAATATATAGTTGCCGACTGCGGGGCACTATCCTGTCGAACACCACCGCAGTTGTTGCGGGCTGCGAATTTCCAATTCTGAACTGAAACGGCAATTGTCATATAGTTTGTGTTAGCGTTACGTGTTTTATTTTCTATGTTTCTCTTGAACAGAATCCAACATTTTTTTGAATTTGATTAAATATGTGTCATCGACCATTTTGTCATTAGTATTTTTTAAGACTGAAAGTAAATCACTTATGTCTTTCAACAATTCAGTGTTCTGTGGTATAAATTTATCATTGGGAAGCTTATCTATTATCAACCAAATTATATAAAAATCCTGCAAAGACCTTCTAAATGTTTTGCTTCCTTTGACATTTAAAAAATCATTTAGTTGCTCTTTTGAATGATTGCCATCCAATAATCTTGAAAGGTTTATTATAAGGCTTCTTGTTTTTTCTATTGATTCAAGAAACAACTTTCTTTCAGTTTCGAGATTATCGAGATTTATTAGAAATTCTCCTAGCGCTGTTTTATTTTTTATTCTACAAGTAATTCTATCTTGTCTTGGAAATAAGCCGATAACATCGTCAATTGTATTTTTATTATTATTAAAACTTAAATAGGATAGTATTGTTATCAATTCCTCATTAAGCATTCTGTCAGGTTTTCCTTCTTCTCTTTCTCTAATAAAAAACCAATCATTATCAGGTTCGTTACAAACGTCTTTTATACGTTTGATTACTTGGTGATTAACAATTGAATTCCACATTTCAAAGGAATTATTTTTTATAGGATATGGCTTATAATTTAACCTTATAAATAAATCAACTGGATCAAATTTATGAATAGTAGTTTCTTCGATAATCACTAAATCAAGCACAAAATCAAGAATTTTATCTTGTTGTTCAATTGTTAATGCACTAAAATTTTTTCCCTCTAATTCAGTTAATATTTTTAAACCTTTCAACTTGTAATTATTATTCCTTGAATAAGTTAATTTTCCATCTTCATTGTAGAATTGTTCACCAAGAAAGGCAATTATTGCAAGAAGCCTTTGTTGACCATCAACGACCTCTTTAATATTTTTAATTCTCTTGAAAATAAAAATAGGAGGAAGATTAATTCCCAATAAAATACTTTCAATAATGCCAGAAGCCTTAATAATTGAAATTTTCTCCTGTCTCTGGTACGAGGGTCGCAACAAATAACTTGTGGTTTTTAAATCTCTTCTAATTTCATCAACAGGAGTGGAAATTGGATTAGGTTTATGTAATCTTAAATTTGATAGTTCATCAATTGATTTTGCAGCATCAACTTCAGTTTGTTTCAGTTCTCCAATTTTATCTTTAAAACTTTCATCTTCAATATAAACACTAAAATCAACTTTTGTTAATTGTTCGAAAAAAAGTGCAGTATCTTTAAATCTAGCAATTACATTTTTAGAATAATGACTGCTATCATCTGAGTATTTAAGAATATTATATTTATAATGATTAATAAACTTTTCCTTATTGAAATTAAATTTTACTTCCTCTTTGTCAAGAATTGATAAAGCCCAAAATATACATTCATATATTAATCTATTTGGGAGATTTACCTCATCTGCTATCTTTTTATAAATAAGCAATACATTGTTTACTATTTCAATAAACTTTTCAAACTCGGCATTAGCATTCTCAGTGTTGTTTTTTGTAAAATCATACAACAGGTCAATTATTTCTGTTCGACTAGAACTTGATGCATATGTTGAAATCGGAAAGCTATTCAAAATACGGAATCGTCTAATAAAATCAACATTTCGAGTAATTAAACCATCATTATTGACCCCTTTAATTACCTTATCTTTGGGGAAAAAGCATTGATTAAATAAATTCAAAAAATCAAAATCCTCCTTTAATTTTTCTTTGAATAAATCAGAGAAATCATCATCATCATATTTCGCATTGTCAAGTTCTTCTCTCGAAAGAGGAGTAATACCTGTATTATAGCGTCGGAAAATCTCCTTTTTAATTCTATCAATTATATCTTCATTTAAATTTGGATGGTTTATTACCTCAAATTCAAAAATTCTAATGTTAGAATTTAAAAATATTTCTTGATTATAGGCAGATAACTTATTAAATGATTGCTTGTTTAAAATTTGTAGTTCCTTCAGCCCATTGATACTTAATGAAAATGAATTTTCTTTAAAACGCTTTAATGTTTCAAAACGTTGTCTTCCGTCTATGACTTCAATCTTTGCACCACTCTTAAATAAAATAAGTGGAGGTATTTCAGTACCAAGAATAACACTCTCTATGAAAAATGTTTGTTTGATATTATCCCACACATAATTACGTTGGTAGTATGGACTATAGTCAATTCTTTTTAGGTTTCTCTCACTTAATAGTGTCTTTACCGATATACTTCTTGCATTAATCTTTAGAAAATTCTGAAAGATTGCTTTAAATTGAACCGCTTTAGTGGTCTTATCCATTTGTTTAATATTTATCGTTGTTAAGTAATAATCGTGAGTTAGTCTCAATCCTAACACCGAAAACCTTTTTATTATCAATTTCTATTTTGAATTTAGTTAAAGCCACATTTTGAGGCTCCAGATATGTATTTAAAATTAATCTTTCATAAACAAAAAGCAACAAGAAGTCATTAAACTGATTTTCAGATAATCTTATGTTGTTATGTTCGATATTGCTTTCACAGTAAATCTTCAACTCAATGTTGTCGTAAAAGTAAATGCCAACAATACAATTAAAACCTAAAAATAATTCCTCAACTTTATCAGTTTCAAAATCTATTTCAAATGATTCATTTATATGCTTCGTCAGGAATTGATGTAGAAAGTCTGCAAAGAATAGAATATTGTTGTTATTTTGAATATTCAAATAATATTTAAACTCTGGTTTACTAAATAATGGAAGATGCTTCAAAATATTGTAATTAAGAATTAATGGTCTTGCTTTAAAACCATAGTCAGAATGAGAATTATAAAACAGAATTAATTGCTCAAAGTCTGTTAGTTGAGACCTTAATATTTTTGCATAGAATACCTTTGTTTTTTCGTCAAAACTATAATCCGAATCAATAATTTTTATTATACGATAAAAACATTTAAAATAATGTGAAAGGTGACCCCTATATTCATTGAATATTTCTGTGTATTTACTAATCATATTTACATGATGATTTTCAATAGAAATTTCATTAGAGTAGTTTTCAGCTAGTTTATTGTATATGCTTTTAAAAAAGTCCTTTTCCTTGTCTAGATTATTTAGATTTTCCTTAATATTTGAATAGACATTTAATAGGGAATAAAAATTTGACTCAAATTGTTGTATTTTCTGCGTTTTACTCTGCTCCTCATAAACTTTTCTGCTTGATTCAAGTTCTTTCCTCTGTAATTCAAATTCTTTAACTTGCTGTTTTAATGCATCAATTTGCAATTCTAAAGCAACTTGATTTGTTTTGATGTCCTTTCTTTGCTCAGTTAAAGCAATATAAAATAGCAATACTCCCGCAAGCGCCCAAATAGAACCAACAATACCACCGACAAAATCACCAAACTGTCCAAACTTTTCTGAATTAATTTTGTCTGATGTGTTAAAACTTAAATCAGACCACAAGAAGAATGCTATTGCTATTATAACAAGTACAATTCCAGTTACTATTAGAATTAGACTTGTATTCTCTTTTTTAAGTGCAGGTAATATTTTCATTTATCTATCTTTAATTCAATGTAATACAGTCATTTTAGCATGAACGCTAACGTTCCTGGTATAGCCACAGTAGCGGATTTGCGGGCCGCTAAACTGTCCACAGCTGCAAAAGCCTACGCGTAGCAGAGAACGTAAAACTACCACCAAGCCCCGCCATTGTTGGCTATACCATGTTGTGCAACGTTTTCATTCACGATATAGATATTTATCCATTTTTGCTTCTTTAATCAAATCCAGCCAAAATTTTTCATTTGTCCAAATCTTTCTCCTTGGATTTACATAAACCAATAAAAATAAATCATATACATCATTTTCCCGGAAAATATGTGCTCCAGTTTCTATTCTATTGAAAAACACTTTAAGCGTCTTTTCAAATAACTCAAGTTCTCTCCAATCAAAATTCTCAGACAACCCTTCACTGTTAGTTTGATGGGCTACAATCTTGTTAATAAAATCTCTGTTAATTGCAGTTGTATCTTCCTTTCGGTGCTTTACCTTATCTTTTATGTTTGGTTTTATAATTTTAGCTCTATCATTAAAAAAGCTTGCAATTTCCTTTAGTTTTTCCCGTCTTTTCTCCAATAAGGCTTTGTATTCTTGTTCTTTTGCTTTATCAATAGAATGCCCTTGGGCTATTAATTCAGTAAACTGTATTATTTGAGAATGATTTGAAAACACATCGTAAAAATAGTCATGCAATCCGATTTCCTTTAGATATATTGCTGGTGGTTCAAAAATCGCATGATGCTTTGAGTAAGTAAACATCTTTTGAATAGCTTTCCTAACAAGGTCTGGGCATTGTAATAAATTATGTGTTTTTGAAAGTTCATCTATACAATTAAATGTCGCAACATATTTGTATTTAGGATTAAGTCTATTCTCAGGAATAGTTCCGTCAGCTATTCCGTACCATATGTTAGTATCACAAATTATTTCCATTTCAGGCGGTTTTAAATGTTGCACAACAATTTATATAAACAAGTTAAAATTATCTATATGTCATAATTACGTTGTATATGTTCATATTTGTTGATTGCTAATGCTTTATTACAAATTATCAAACTGTCTAACTAAGCTTCCTACATTCCTTAAGTTTACTTGGGTGTAAATGTCTGTATTCGTAAAACTGCTATATCCAAAAATCTCTTAAAAAAGTGTATCCGCATCCGGCAAATGAGTCGCGTAAAGCGTCGAAAAAATACCAACTTACCGCCTTCCTGAATTTGCATGCCTCTAACAATCAATTCATGCCTTTTTATAACTTTGATATATAGTCACATAAAAATAATTTAGGTTGTTGACAATAATTAGCTCTTTAAAGCTCCGCCACGTCAGTCCCATTCTTCAATGAATAGAAAGACGATTTGTGACTAAATATAATGGTTGCGAAATTATGAACAAATAAAAATCAAATATTATTGTAACTACAGTTTCGACATCCTACAACACTATGTCAATGGATCAATACTTTAAAAAAACTGTATCTTATGTATTTCATTTAAATGCACCATATAGAACCTTAATGAAAAAATTCACCTGCCAAATACCCGGTTGCAAACTTTTCTCCAGCTGGCGCCTCCATTTATATTCGCCATTTCAGCGCTTTCCAGTACCTGAATTTTCAAACTAATCTTAAGGTCTTTTTTTTCGTAGTAATAAAAGCTGTTGATTTTTCTGGAGAATCCCACCTCAAGTCCAAAATCCTTCAACAAATCAAAGTAGGTATACAACTGCCTTCTACTCACACCCAGGCGGTCTGCCAGTTCTTCTGGCGTACCGGTTCTCTCCTCACGTATCAGCTTATTCAACATTTGCAATCTTTCAATCTGACGGATGAAGTTCATAAAGCATCGATTTTTATCGTTCAGAAACACCTACCAAACCAAACAGATCAACCCTTTAAAAAAGCTGAATACAAAAGCGATTATGGAAATAAGCCACTCCAGCAGATACTGTATTGCATCTTTTTCGGAAACAAAAACAAACCTGAGCCACTCCATACAATGCGCTATGATTTCTTCAAGCTGTTTAAACAAATACTCAGGCAATGAAAGATCTCCGCCGCTGACATAGCGTAAAAACAAGCCTTCTGAAATATTGAAACAAAAAGATAAAACCAGGATAAAGGTTATTGTTTTTTTAAGGGCAATTAAGATATTGTCACTGGTTTCGACAAAGTGTGCACTTGACAATTCTGAGAGTAATTGATTCTTCATAACATTCGGTTTAAAGACTTTTATTAAAATATATTAACAACATTTAATAAGATTCTATAAAGAATATGATGATAAAGGTAATAATCAGACAGTGATGCACGTATTACATCAGGCTGATAATAATATAAATCAATTAATCTTTCGTGGTGCGGGGTAAATGAAAAGCCTGATTCAAAAGTAATATTTTGAAATTAATATGCAAATTATATCCGTATGTTTTCGGATAATTTTGTAAAATTAAAAAATTCTAATATCAAAAATTACCTTTTGAGGCAATTGCGCAAGATTCCGGCTTATGAAATTCACCGGCAATTCAATGTAAAAAATGTTAATCCTTTGTAAAATCCTGATTGCCGGGAAAAGGCACTTCAGGAATTGTGATTTTTATAAAAGGCTTGCCGGTAACCTGATGACAGGCATTGCAGGATTGCACCAGGTTTTTATAGGCAGATTCAAACACCACCACATCTTTTTTCTCAATGGCTTCTTCTACCTGCTCCAAAAATGGAAGCGTCATGGTATGTACCAGGGTACTTATATCATGGCCATCTTCTTCAACCTGCGCTTCCTCGATTTCCTCTATGGTTTCTTCCACTTCGTGGGCATAAAAAGCGGCGAGCTCCCAGTTTTGATTTTTACCGGCAAACCATAATTTTCCGCTATGCCATTGCATGTAAAACATCGCTTTCGCCAATTCGTATTCTTCATTCGCTTCCTGATCGGCCCCCGAAAGCTTCTCAAGCAGCGCTGCATTTTCTGTTCTTAAATCGTGGCTGGTTTTTACCGCATATACCGAAAAGCCCAGTGCCACAATGGCAAGAGTAATAAAAAGTAAGCCGTTGTTTTTCATTTTATTAATATTTGAATTTAAGCTGCCGGATGGGAACTCACACACTTATAAACTAAGTGGTTATCGTTGTCGTCTTGCCCGGCATTATAACTTTACATCTGATAATAAATCATTTAGGAACCCTTCCCCATGGGCGTTTTTTCATTACCTGATAAAGGTCGAGCCTTCTGTCTTTAAGGTTTCTTACGCTACCGTGGTTATGCAGTTCTTTGAGTAAGTCGAGGTCTACGTCGGCAATCAGCGTCATTTCGGCATTGGGTGTTGCTTCTGCTTTTATGGCATTATTGGGAAATGCAAAGTCAGAAGGTGTAAAAACAGCTGATTGGGCAAACTGTATATCCATATTATTTACCCTTGGCAGGTTACCTACACAGCCTGCAATCGCGACATAACATTCGTTCTCTACCGCCCTGGATTGTGCACACAGCCTCACGCGCATATAGCCATTTTGTGTATCGGTGAGAAAAGGCACAAAAAGGATGTTCATACCCTGGTCGGCCAATATCCTGGATACTTCAGGGAATTCGACATCATAACAGATTAGGATACCTATTTTACCACAGTCGGTATCAAAAACCCTTATTTCATTTCCTCCCAGCATACCCCATGCGCTGTATTCGCTGGGCGTGATATGCAATTTGGTATAGGAATCCCAGGTGCCATCTCTGCGGCACAGGTACCCTGTATTGTAGAGCTTGCCATTTTGTACGGCAGGCATACTACCTGTAATGATGTTCACATTGTAGGCGATGGCAAATTCTATAAACTTTTCCCGCAGCCCATCAGTATAATCGGCGAGTTTTCTTATAGCCTCGGCCTCGCCCAAATGGTTGTATTGCTCCATAAGCGGGGCATTGAAAAACTCAGGAAACAGAATGAAGTCTGACTGATAGCCACTTACCGCATCCACAAAAAATTCAATTTGCTCGTACAATTCGCTCAGTTGAGAAAATAATCGCATTTGCCATTGAACCAGGCCAACCCTGATTACGGTTTTTTGCTGTTGAAGAAATTTTTCTTCTTTCTCGTAATAAATGTTATTCCACTCGAGCAGGGTGGCGTATTCCTCTGAGTTTTTATCATCCTCAAGATAGCCTTTGAGTATTCGCCGTACCGTAAAACCATTTGATAGTTGAAAGGTAAGCACCGGATCGTAGATTTCATGGCGGGCCACCCGGTCGATGTATTCCCTGGGGGTAATTTCGCTTGAGAATTTATTGTAATTAGGAATGCGGCCACCGGCCATGATCATTCTCAGGTTCAGGCTTTCGCAAAGTTCCTTTCTGGCTTCGTACAACCTTCGGCCTAAGCGCATGCCCCGGTAATCGGGATGTACAAATATCTCTATGCCGTATAAAACATCACCATCGGGATCATGCGTGTTAAAAGTATAGTTACCTGTAATTTGTTCATACGTGTGTTCATCACCAAATTTGTCAAATCGCACCATTATGGATAATGCACTGGCAACCACTTTTCCATTTACCAGTACGCATAATTGACCTTCAGGAAATATCTCAAGCAATTTTCGAATCTGACTTTCTTCCCATTCTGAATCTTCTATATCAGGATAGGCTTCAATCATAGACTCTCTTAAATCGCGGTAATGATCAATGGTCAGGTTTTTAAGTTCAATTATAAAGTTGGGCTTCATCTATGCTTAAGGGTATTTCTAAAAATTGATTATATAAATGACAAATGGTCGTTTTGTATGGCAATATTACAAAAAATTGCACTGTATACTATAATAACACCATAGATACATAATCGTTTCGAAAAAGATGTATTTGTCTCTTTTTAGCAGAATTGCCTATGACAGGGAAATACTGCAGGTTGGCTGATTAAATAGGGTCTTCAAGTGTAAAGTGTGTTTGTACCCAGCCCTCATTCCGGATCACCCCTATTCTAATTTTTTTTCCAGGTTTGCTTTGCAGCAGTTCAATGATCTGGCCAAGCTCGAAGTTTGCCACATTGTGCCCGTTGATGCTTATGATTTGATCTCCCACATTAATTCCGGCAGACCAGCCAGGAGATCCTTTTCTTACTTTTGCCACTTTATAGAGGGGAAGTCCCGGGACCGGCGAGGTCAATTCTATGCCACTCATATTGTAGTTAAACTTTTTCCGCAGGGTCTTATTGGGCCTTAAAATCATTTCTTCATTGTGATAATCAAAGATCACATCAAAGCGCTTGAGTAAATCTGCGCCCAGACTACCATGACGATCACCAGATTGTATCGCCATTTGTATGGCATCCTCATCGGGATAATTTGAAACGAGGTTGTGAATTTCATAATCACCCAGCTTCAAAAATGCCAGGCGGCCAATATCTCCGTATATTTCTCCTCCAAGACCAAGGCCTAAAAATGACCTTATGGTTTTATCAGGTAATGAAAGCCTTTCATCGCTTACAGAAAAAAGGGATAAAGCATGGCTGGCGCCCGAGTCAATCAGGAGATTAATGCCAAACTTATGGCCATTTTCATCTTTTAGAAATACCTGCACATAGGGTTTTCTCGATTTAACTTCTATAGGTACTACGTTTCCTTTTCTTATCCGGCGTTTTCTTATTTTCCTTTCGAAGTAATCTGGCTCATAGAGAATAATCCGCCTTTGACTATATTTAATTTCAACCACAAAACTATTAAAGACATCGAATCCCATAATTCCGTTTATCTGGCGTCCCAGGCTTTGAGATAAATGAAAAAGGTCTTCTTCTGGTATGATTATATCCTGAAATTCGGCTACAACTCCTGGCAAGCGCATTTCATTGCCATAAGAATGAATGGCTTTTAATTCTGATGCCCCACCAAGACCGTAAATGGTAATTTCTCTGGAATGCCTAAAAGTAAGTTCCCCCATGTTTTCGGTGCTGGTCAATAGGTTACTGCCAACTCCGGAGTCGAGTATAAAAAATAAAGTATCTGATTGGTTAATAAATACCGGCAGGATTATGAGGTTGTGCACCATTTCAAATGGAATGGTTACGCGCTTTGATTTTAAACCCCTTTCCTCCTCCATATAAAATTTACGCAGAAATTGAGCATACAGAGGTACTGACCATATCAACAGGACAAAAACTATTGATATGAAGCGCGCTGAAAAACCTATATTTCTTCCCTTGTGATGAACCATATTACACATATGTGAAGCGCCATAAAATCAGATAAACTGAATTTTTTCTGATTTTTGTTGCTCCCCTTTTAGCTATCCCTTACTTAGTCTAACGATAAAGAAGGCATGAAGTATACAAAGGACTCAGCGGTAGATCATTTTTTTCGTCATACCGCCATCCACCACAAAATTTTGTCCGGTGATAAATCCATTCTTTTCATCAGCCAGAAAGATCACCATAGAGGCAATATCATCGGCAATACCTACCCTGCCGCAGGGATGCTGGCTATGGTCCTCCTCTCTGAATACATACTGAGTGGCCATGGAACTCTTTTTAAGGTGACTTACTTCAATCCAACCCGGACTGATGCTATTTACCCTGATGTCTGGACCCAGGCTAAGGGCCAATGCGTGCGTAAGTGCATAAACACCACCTTTGGAAGCTGAGTAGGCCTCGGTGTCTGGCTCTGACATTAATGCACGTGTAGAGCACATATTTATTATACTTCCTTTTGATTTTCGCAGTGCCTGGGCGGCAAACTTTGAACAATACAATGTACCGCTGAGGTTTACATCAATTACTTTTTGCCATTCTTCCACTGAGAGGATATCAAGGGGTTTATTAACGGCTATCGCAGCATTATTGATCAGCAGATGAAGGTCTGGCCACTTTTTCAGGGTCGCTTCAACGGCCAGCGCAACGGCTTCGGGCGATGACACATCGACCTTGTGCCATATAAGGTTTTCATACTTTTTATAGATAGCAGATACTTCAGAAATGGCTTCGGGATCGTTGTCCCATGCCGAAATACAGTAACCCTGCGCAGATAACTTCTCCACAAGCACCCGCCCTATACCCTGTGCCGCTCCGGTTATGATGGCTGTCTTTTGCATCTTCATATGTTTTACGGATTACATTAAAAAACCTAAAAATACACATATCCGGGTAATCTGGTAATATCCGTGTCTTTTCAATTGTATTTCAATAAAAAAGTTTGACTCAGGTAGAAACACCGAAGACAATGAATTATTTATTTTTTCTTCAGCCAGCCTGGCGGTAGTCTCATTTATGCTGTATAAGCGCTTTGTTGTAAAATAATGGCATATTTGCCAAGGAGAAGGTTTGATAGCTGCTACGGGCAGCCTGGATATTTATAAATGAAGTATACCTTGCAACAATGCTAATTGCTCAGTCTCTCAAATATTTCTATACACATACGTCCATTATGGTAAGGACATTTCCATGGACCTGCCTTGTCCTCTTCTCTTACAGGTTGATTTTCTGCATCCAGACGAAAAAACCATTCTCCATTTTCATGATCCCTTACATATTGTTTTATAAAGCCCCAAACGCTGTTGGCCTGATGAAGAAAGGTGGGATCATTTCCCATTTGCCAGGCATTTACAAAACCTACTACAGCTTCAGCCTGAGGCCACCAATGTTTTTCATTTTCAGGCCTAACTGATCCTGTATGCAGTTCATTCCACAATCCTCCGTCGATATCGAGGCCTTCACTGGCTGTAATCTTTGCCATTTGTAAGGCAATATCCCGGGTACGTTTTTCAATTGCCGGGTTTTGCAATACATGGGCCGCTTCAGTTAAAAGCCAGCTTCCTTCGATATCGTGGCCATAAGAAATTGCAGTGGAACGGTTTTCCCAGGTTTCACTGAAAAATAATTTAAAATGAAGGCTTTGCTGATCTATAATCTTTACCAGGAATACTTCTATAAGCTCTTCCAGTCGGTCTTTCAAGAGTGCATCAGGCCAGATTCTGTACAGATTTGTATAGGCTTCTAATACATGTAAATGGGTATTCATACTTTTGGCCTCGTTGGCATCCTTGTCGCTCAGTCTCACATCAGAGAGTGTGCTCCAATCCCGGGCAAGCGCTTCAAGATAACCCTTGTTTACATGGTCATAGCTATATTTTTCTATACAGTGAAACAATTCAACAGCCAGTGACTTAGCGCCCTCCTCATTGTTCAGCCGATGGTATTCTGCCAGGGCGTAGATAGCGAAAGCCTGTGCATAAATTTGCTTTTTAGTTTCCATGGGGCTTCCCTGTGAATCGAGCATCCAATATACCCCACCATATACTGAATCTACGAAAAACTCCTTAACATATTGACAGGCACGACTTGCCATCTCAAGATATGCACTGTTGGAGAAAATGCGGCCAGCTGCAGAAAAAGTCCAAAGGATGCGGGTATTGAGAATAACAGATTTGGGTGCGTCCTTATGAAGCTTATTATTTCCGTCAATCCTGCCAAAAAAACCGCCTCTGCGAATGTCCACCATATGGTTCATCCACCATGGCAATATTTGATTGAGCAACTCATCCTGTGTTTCCCGCAGGAGTTGCTCACGAATACTGTTTTGAAAATCTACCGGCATGAGGCGAAATGGTTAACGGCTCAGTAAGGCTAGATTGCGTTTGATCATTTGGTTTAGCGTCTGTACGCTGCTGTATGACCTGAGGCCATCTTCCGGTGTATTGATCACATAGTCAATCAATTTTTCCACGGTCGAAGTGGCCACATGCATCCGGGTATCTGAAGATGCATAATAGATAAAGACATCTCCATTATCACGGGCAACCCAACCATTTGAAAAGACCACATTCGATACATCTCCTACCCGTTCATCACCTTCCGGTGCGATGAAATAACCTGCAGGTCTGTGGGTAATCTGCCAGGGTTTATCCAGTGCGGTCATAAACATATACAATACATATCGCAGACCGGCAGCGGTATTGCGTACGCCATGCGCCAGGTGCAGCCATCCTTTTTCAGTTTTAACAGGTGCCGGACCGAGTCCATTTTTCACCTCTTTTATTGTATGATAAACCTTTGGATCTACAATCACTTCATCTTTAACTTCGGCATTCTCCATACTTTCGCAAAGTCCCCAGCCGATACCTCCTCCAGACCCGGTATCTATAAATCCATCCTGAGGTCTTGTATATAAAGCATATTTGCCATTGACAAATTCCGGATGTAATACTACATTTCTTTGCTGACCTGAATAGGTTATGAGGTCGGGCAGTCTTTCCCATGTATCGAGGTCTTTGGTACGTGCAATACCACATTGTGCTACGGCTGCAGTCTGATCACCATCTGGTGCAGACGGGTCTCTCCTTTCGGTACAGAATAATCCATATATCCAGCCGTCTTCATGTTTAACCACACGCATATCATAGACATTGGTATCAGGCTCATCTGTTTCGGGCATAGTGATGGGATAATCTCTGAACCGGAAATTATCAATGCCTGTATGGCTTTCAGCTACCGCGAAAAAGGATTTTCTGTCAACACCTTCAACGCGCACAACCAATTGAATTTTACCATCCAATTCAATGGCTCCGGCATTGAAAGCTGCATTGATGCCAATCCGCTCCATTAAATATGGATTTTGTTCATAATTAAAATCATATCTCCAGGATAATGGACTATGTTGCGCGGTTAAAACAGGGTAACGGTAACGGTTGCAGACGCCATTGCTGAATTCCAGCAAATCGTTTTTACGCCCCAAAAATGCCTCTTGCTCCTGAAGCATTCTTGCCAGTTTCTGGTCAAATTCTTTACGTGTCATGATGTATTAAAGGGATGAGAATTATGTTTATTTATTCCTGAAAAACACATTGATGGGCACGCCCTTAAAATCAAAATATTCCCTGATTTTGTTCTCCAAAAACCGCTCGTAAGTTTCTTTTACATTTTGAGGGTGATTGCAAAAAAATGCAAAAGATGGTACGTGGGTTGGCAACTGGGTAATATATTTAATCTGAATATGACGGCCCCGTATTGCAGGTGGCGGATGCCTTTCAATTTCAGGAAGGAGTGCATTGTTTAATTCGGAAGTAGGTACCCGTTTAGATCTGTTCTCATAGACTTCCATGGCAATTTCAATCGCCTTAAAAACACGTTGTTTTTCAATAACTGAAGTAAAAACTACCGGTATATATGACAATGGCCCCAGTCTTTTTTCTATATCCTTTCGGTAAATATGGGCCATATTGGTGTCTTTTTCGAGCAGATCCCATTTGTTCACCATAATCATGATCCCTTTTCTGTATCTGTGCGCCAGATTGATGAGATTAACATCTTGAGCTTCAAGACCTTTGGTAGCATCGATCATGATAATACATACATCGCTGTTTTGGAGTGCCTGAATAGAACGGAGTACCGAATAAAATTCTATATCTTCCTTTACTTTTGCCTTTTTACGTACACCGGCGGTGTCTGTAAGGATAAAATCCTTTCCAAACAATTTATAACGGGTATTGATGGCATCCCGGGTGGTTCCGGCGATATCAGTTACTATACTGCGATCATCGCCAAGCAGTATATTCAAAAAAGAGGATTTACCAACATTGGGCCTGCCCATAATGGCAATTTTGGGTATTCCGGCTTCAGGATCTTCTGCATCACTACGTTCAAAATGACCAATCACTTTATCCAATAACTCACCGGTCCCGGAGCCGCTAACCGAAGATACCGGTATTACTTCACCAAGCGATAAGGCGTAAAACTCTCCCGCCATAAGACTCCGATCGTAATTGTCTGCTTTATTCGCTACAATATATACCGGCTTTTTAATCATTCGAACCACATTGGCAAAATCTTTATCCAGATCTGTAAGTCCTGTGGCACAATCTACCATGAATATTATCACAGTGGCTTCTTCCAGTGCACGCCTTACCTGCTTTCTGATAGCATCCTCGAATACATCATCAGAACCATGTACATAACCACCAGTGTCAATTACGGTAAAATGGGTGCCGCTCCATTCAGCAAATCCATAATGACGATCTCTGGTAACACCACTCTCATCATCCATAATGGCCTGTCTTTTCTCAACCAGCCGATTAAAAAGTGTGGATTTTCCTACATTGGGTCTACCTACTATAGCAACGATATTAGCCATGACAAAAAATTAATAAATGGTAAGGCAAAAATATAAAAAATAAGGCAGAAATTTTCATTCCTTAAAATAAACCGGAAACCGCGACAAAATCGAAGTAACATTATTTTGAAATTGTTGAAGCTACATAATTTTTTTATTCTAAATTTGAAACATCCATAGAATTTTTCAGATAATCCAGGCTAATCAATGTTTAAATTTTACACAGCATTCTTTTTTTTCCTGTTTTTTATATCGGGTTTACACACTAACTGTTTGAGCCTTAATATCGAACATACCGGTATAGACCCGACTCTCCCTTTGAACAAACTGATACTTGATAAATGGACCACCACAGATGGCCTGGTTTCCAATAATCTTATATCGGTTTTTCAAAGTTCTGATGGGTTCCTTTGGATAAGTTCCTACAATGGTTTAATGCGTTTTGATGGTCATCAATTTGAGTTATATGATAAAAACAAATTGCCTGATGTATTTATGTCAAGTACAGTCTATCGCTCATATGAAGATAACAATGGCAATTTGTGGTTTCCGAGTCAGGGCTCTTATATAATAAAATACACACAGGGAACATTTGAAACCATAACTGGTGAGAATCTCACACGGTCGGTACGCTGCTTATTGATCGAGGATGACAGTACCCTTTGGGTCGGCACCAATAATAATGGATTGCTCAAGGGTAAGTCAGGGCATTTCCAAAACGTAAAGCACGAAAGTCTTGAAGAACTAAATATTAATGATCTTGCAAAAGATTTAGCAGGCAATATTTGGGTGGCTACAGATGGTTATGGCGTTGTAAAAATTGACAAAAATGGTCAAATTACTGCATCGGGCAGGCAAGATGGCCTCTCTGGGAACGTAGTAAATGCATTAATGGTCCACAAAGACGGAAGGGTTTTTATTGGTACAAACAATGGATTAACCGTTTATCAAAATGGTCAGTTTGATAATGTTAATTTCTATATCAACATTCCGATTAACTATATCCTGGAAGGAAATTATGGAGAAATCTGGTTAGGCACCGAACTGGGTCTGTATCGTACGAGCAAAGACCTGAAGTTAACAGAAACATTTAGTCAGGATGACGGATTTGAGTCAAAACAAATTTCATTCCTCTGCCTCGACCATGAAGGCAGTTTATGGTTTACCACCAAAAAAAGCGGTTTACATCGACTGAAGCAAGGTCAGTTTATCAATTACTCAGTTTTTGATGGCCTGAGCACCAATTTTGCAAATATAGTTGTAGAACATAATAACAGATACTTCATAGGACTGGATGACGGAAAGATCAGCATTGTGGAAAATGGAATAGTAAGTCCATTTGTTACCTCACTCGATTTCCAGAGCATAGGTATAAGGGATATACTTTTTGACAAAAAGGAAACCATGTGGATCGCCAGCTATAAGGGTCTGTTAAAAAAACAAGGCAAGTCTGAACGTCTATTTACCGCAGATGACGGGCTCTCATCGGAAGAAATCAGAAAATTGTTTTTAGATGATGACGGCAGTTTATGGATGGCTACAAAATCGGGTGGCATTATAATCTTTAAAAATGATAAGGTTGATAAAATCATTACCAGAAATGATGGCCTTGGCTCTAATTATATATTCTGCATCGAAGAAGACCGACATGGCAACAAAGTTGTTGGTACTTATGGGGGAGGAATGAGTGTAATTACTCCTGCCGGAATAGTAAATACATATAAATTTGAAGATGATAGCTCGGGTTACTTAATATTCAACATAGATATTGACAGTGAAAACGTATATTGGTTAAGCACCAATGTTGGCATTTACAAGTTTGCCAATGAAAGTTTTCAAAAAGTCAGGTTTCAGAAAGAATCTAATACAGAAACTTTTTTTGATATTATCCATGATGATTCAGGTCGTGCATGGATGACTACCAACCGTGGCATAGTCCTGGTAAATAAAGCAGAGCTCAATCAGCATATCCAGGGGAAGGTGGATTCTCTTTCTATAGTTAAACTTCTTGATAATCATGATGGTATGCTTAACCGTGAATGCACCGGAGCTGTTCCTTCGCTCAAGGCAAGCGACGGATCCATCTGGTTTCCGACACTTGGTGGTGTTGCAGTTGTGAGGCCCAGGGAGGTAAGTTTCAATCAACTGGCGCCGCAGGTAATCATAACTGATGTAGCAATTGATGGCCAGATCAGTTCACTTATTAATAAACAAAAGCTGATCATACCTTCAAACAAAATAAGATACGCTTTTAATTTTTCGGCCTTGAGCTACCTCGCACCGGCAAAAAATAAATTCAGATATAAGATGGAGGGGTTTGATAAGCATTGGACAGATGCGGCAAACCGCAGACAAGCCATTTATGCAAATCTGCCTCCTGGGAAATATGAATTTAAAGTAATGGCCAGTAATAACGACAATATATGGAATGAAGATGGTGCTTCTATAAAATTGGTTGTAAAACCTGCATTCTATCAAACATGGTTGTTTAAATTGTTATTGTTTACATTATTTATTCTATTGGTAAGGATAATTTACAACTGGAGGGTTCAAAAAGTCAAAAAAAGAAACAGGGAACTCAAAAAACTCAATAATGAACTTGATCGCTTTGTATACAGTGCTTCTCATGATTTAAGGGCCCCACTTGCATCTATACAGGGATTGGTTGAAATTGCCCACAAAGAAAAGACTTTGAATGGAAAAGACGAATGTTTAAAACTTATTGACGTAAGTATAAAGAAACTGGACCGGTTTACACGAGAAATCATAGATTATTCAAGAAATGCCAGGGCTGAAATTGACATTCAGGAAATTGATTTTAAAACATTGATCGACTCTACATTTCAGGAGCTGAAGTTTCTTGAAAAAGCTTCATTAATAGACATGCGTTATTCCATTGAGGAAAATGGCATACTCTATTCCGACTACCGACGTATCGGGGTTATATTGAATAACCTGGTCTCTAATGCCATAATATATCATAACTTCTATCAGAAAGAACCTTTTATTGATGTTCGGGTATCAGTAGGTCAAAAAAATACTAGCATAATTGTAGAAGATAATGGCAGTGGAATCAAAGAAGAACACTTGCAAAAAATATTCAAAATGTTTTACCGTGCCACTCAAGGATCCTCCGGGTCAGGGCTGGGTTTATATATTGTACAGGAAGCATTAAACAAGTTAAAAGGACAAATTAAGGTTAAATCTGTCTATGGTCATGGAACCGTTTTTGAAATAGACCTGCCGGTATTAAAACCCAGGCAGACAAATACCCAACCTGTCAGGGAATTAACCACCTGAGAGGCTGTATAGTAAAATTATTGCTTTGTTGTTTTTCAAAAAAAAACCAAAAAGCTATTTTGAGTTCATTCAATAATTTCAAATTCGATACGTCGATTAAGGGCACGGTTTTCTTCGCTTGTATTCGGCGCTAACGGTCGACTTTTTCCGTATCCTTTAGAACGAATTCGATTTTTGTCTATTTCGTTTTCTATCAGATAATTACGAACAGATAATGCTCTTTTTTCTGAAAGTTCGCGGTTAAATGCATCTTGTCCGACATCATCTGTATGGCCTGATATTTCTATATTAACCGTTTGATTTTCCTTTAAAAACCGAACGACCTTATCCAGCTCTGTACGCGAATCGGAAGTTAACTGGTATTGATTGGTTTCAAAAAACACATTGCTCAATTTTGTAATACTGCCGGTTTTAACTGGTCGCAGATAAAAATCTTCAATTACAGGCTCTTCCGGCGCTACCGACTCGAGGTCAAAGCTTCGGCTTTCGTAGAGATATCCCTTACTTTCAACGAATAAAGCGTATTTTTTTCCTTCGGTAAGAATGGTAAAAAAACCTCCGGTTGATGCATCCGTAATAAACCTGCTCACCAGGGTATCTGTTTCAAGATCAATAAGTTCAACGGAAGCTTTTAGGGGTGTCCGGTCGTCTGCATCGTAAACATTTCCTTTCAGGTAATTGCTTCTGCGGGCAATCTGCGCTTCAGGTGGAAATTCAAACATATACAACAGACTTCGATTATTTCTGGCGCCCGATGCTGTTTCATAAGAATAATATCCCCTTTTTCCATCTGTTGATACAAAAAGAGATACCTGATCATCATGTGTATTGATAGGATAACCGAGATTTACAGGTTTGGACCATCCGGTATTTTTTCGCTCTGCACTGTAAAGATCAAATCCCCCCATACCAGGATGTCCCTTAGATGCAAAAAACAATGTAAATCCGTTCACATGAATATAAGGTGAGACTTCATCTTCAGGGGTGTTGATTTCAGGACCAAGGTTACGTGCTGGTTTCCATTGGTCACTCTCATTGAGTTCACTCATCCACAGATCCCGTTTGCCTTGCCCTCCGGGTCTGTCTGATACAAAATACAGGGTTCTGCCATCAGCAGACAGCGACGGTTGCGATTCCCAGTATCTCGAGTTAATCTGTGGTCCAAGATTGACAGGTACCGACCATTCGTCTCCATCCTTAACACTTAAATAGAGATCGCAGCTGCCATATCCCTTTCTGCCTTCACAGGTTGTAAATATCAATGTTCTTCCATCTGCGGAAATGGTGCAGGTACCTTCATTAAATTGTGAGTTGATATTAGGAGAAATAGGAACAGGTGCCTGCCACTGACCGCTTTCATCTTTTTCAGCTATATAAATATCTTCGTCATGGTGAAATGCGTTTCCAAGCCGTCGGGTAAAAAAAATGGTATTTTCATCGGCAGTAAGTACCGGAAAATACTGTAATGGAAAGGTGTTGATGATATCGGGCAAGGGCCTGGGCTGAATATCGATTGGGTTTTTTATCTGGTCCCGGGCAAATACTATATTTTCCATCAATTGATCTGACTCGATTTTGATCCTGGCATCAGAAACAGGAAAACGCTGAAACTCCACAAGGCGATCGTATGATTTGTCATATTGTCCGCTGTTAAAATAAGCTTTTGCCAGAGAAAAATATACATTTTTAATTCTTGAATCTCCCGGCCTTAATTTAATTACCTGTTCAAGATGATATAACTGAGCTGGCAAATCCCTCATGAATTCATGACAAAATGCTGCCCTTAGATGCGCCTCATAAAAGCTGTCATCTCTTTCAACTGCTTTTTCCAACAGGGTTATGGCAGATTGAAAGTCTCTTTGTTTGATTTTATCTTCTGCTTCCTGGTAAAGTTTGATGGCCCGTTTATTGGTGGATGAATAACGTGGCTGAGCGTATGCTTCACCAACTGATATGGTGATTAACAGAAAAATCAAGTAAATACAGATGGAAACTCTAGACATAATTAAATTTAAAAGGTATCATGGCACATCCATAAACTTATGAATTTGCAGAGAAATTTCCCAATCGGGATTGTCCTTTACAAACGCAACAATAGATGGCATTACTTTATGAAAACGGCTCCATTCAGGTTGCAGGTATTTTTTACAGTTTTCATTTATTAGTCTGGCATTCTGTTTGGCAAATTCAAAATCGCTTTGGTTGTAGATAATAACTTTAAGTTCCTGAGCTTTTTCAGCTACCTCCAGTAAAGGACTTTTAAACTTCTTGGGAGAGAAACATATCCAATCCCATTCGCCACTTAGAGGGTAGGCACCGGAAGTTTCTATATGTGTGGAAAAGCCGGAAGATTTTAATTCATAAGTGAGTGCATCCAGGTTATGCATGAGGGGTTCTCCACCTGTTACAACGGCTATTCTGGCGGTATGTTTATCAGCTTCTTTAACTATTTCATCAACCGAAACATGAGGGAATTTTGAAACATCCCACGATTCCTTCACATCACACCATACACAACCCACATCACAGCCACCAAGCCTGATGAAATAGGCTGCCCTGCCTTGATGATATCCTTCTCCCTGTACAGTATAAAATGCTTCCATGATGGGAAGCATTTTAGTTTCAGTTTGTTGCATTATGGTTTACACAATCTTTTTTGAAGCCAGTAAAGTGTTAAGTAACAATGATGCCCTTGTCATCGGCCCCACACCTCCCGGAACCGGTGTTATGTAAGAACATTTAGGCGACACCTCATCAAATTTCACATCACCTGTCAGTGAATAGCCCGATTTTTTAGAGCTGTCTGGTACCCTGGTTATGCCGACATCTATTACCACTGCTCCCTCTTTAACCATATCACCTTTGAGAAATTCGGGTATACCAAGTGCTGCTACAATTATATCAGCAGAGCGGGTAAAGGCAGCAATATCAGGGGTGCGGCTATGGCAAAGTGTGACAGTACAATCTCCCGGATATGTTTTTCTGGATAACAATATACTCATGGGTGTACCTACAATATCGCTTCGTCCTATTACAACACAATGCTTTCCCTTCGTATCAATTTTATAATGCTCCAGCAATTTTACTATACCAAAGGGTGTAGCAGATATAAATGTTGGCTGGCTTTTCACCATTTTACCCACATTTGATGGGTGAAAACCATCTACGTCTTTTTGCGGAAGTATGCGTGAAGTTACCTTTTCAACGGAGATGTGCTCAGGCAAGGGAAGCTGCACGATTAAACCGTCGATGTCATGGTTGTCATTGACTTTATCAATCTGATCCAAAAGAAAATCTTCAGTAATGTCTGCATCAAACCGAAGCAGTGTGGATTTAAAACCAACCTGCTCACAATCTTTAACTTTATGTGTTACATAGGTGAGGCTGGCGCCATCATGACCAACGAGTATAGCTGCCAGATGCGGAATTTTCTTACCTTTCTCTTTTAATTCAACCACTTCATCAGCGATTTGCAGACGTATTGCTTCGGCCGTTTGCTTGCCATCCATTAAAATTGCCATAATAAAAAAATCTATTTTATTGATCGAGTTTAAGTACTGCCATAAATGCTTCCTGTGGAATTTCCACATTTCCTACGGCACGCATTCTCTTCTTTCCTTTCTTTTGTTTTTCAAGCAGTTTTCTCTTTCGGCTGATATCCCCGCCATAACATTTGGCCAATACGTTTTTGCGCATGGCCTTAACCGTTTCCCTGGCAATAACCTTGGTGCCTATGGCAGCCTGAATGGCAATTTCAAACATTTGCCTGGGCAGAAGTTCTCTCAGCTTTTCACAGAGGCGTTTTCCCCATTCATAAGCTTTATCTCTGTGAACGATAGCAGATAATGCATCTACTTTTTCGCCATTGAGCATAATGTCGAGTTTGACCATATTCGATTCCCTGAAACCGATTAATTCGTAATCCAGCGAAGCATATCCCCTTGAAATGGTTTTGAGTTTATCGAAAAAGTCGAAAACAATTTCAGAAAGAGGCAATTCAAAAACCAGTTCAACCCGGTCAACGGTGAGATAGTGCTGGTTTTTAATAATCCCTCTTTTATCCATACATAAGGCAATTACTGCACCTATATATTCTGATTTTGTAATTATTTGTGCCTTAATATAGGGTTCTTCGATGGTATCAATTTTACTTGGATCAGGCATTTCAGAAGGAGCGCTTACCATTTTAAGGGTTCCATCCGTCATATTCACCCTGAATTGCACTGAAGGCACTGTAGTGATTACGGTCATATCAAATTCCCGCTCCAGACGCTCCTGTACAATTTCCATATGGAGCATTCCTAGAAACCCACATCTGAAACCAAAGCCAAGAGCAACTGAGGTTTCCGGCTCCCAGACAAGTGAAGCATCATTGAGCTGTAATTTCTCCATGCTTGACCTCAGCTCTTCAAATTCGCTGGTTTCTACAGGATAAATACCGGCAAATACCATTGGTTTGACATCCTCAAAACCTTTTACCAACTGGTTTGTCGGTTTTTCGACATGGGTGATGGTATCTCCCACCTTAACTTCCCTGGCTACTTTGATGCCTGAAATCAAATAACCTACATTTCCGGTCGTAACACAATCTACCGGTTTGTGCTGCAACTTGAGAATTCCCACTTCATCGGCCTCATATTCGCGGCCGGTATTCATAAATTTTACCTTATCTCCTTTACTGATCTGGCCATTGAATACCCTGAAAATTACTTCTACACCCCTGTAAGAATTGAATAATGAATCGAATATCATGGCCTGCAGGGGCGCTTCCGGATCTCCTGTCGGAGGAGGGATCCGTCTGACAATGGCATTTAGAATTTCTTCAATGCCCAGACCTTCCTTTCCACTGGCATAAATTACATCCTCAGCATTTACTCCAAGAAGGTCAACTACCTGCTCTTTCACCATTTCGGGATCAGCACCTGGCAGATCAATTTTATTAAGAACCGGAATAATTTCAAGATCGTGCTCCAGGGCCAGATACAGGTTTGAAATAGTTTGCGCTTCAATACCCTGAGAGGCATCTACAATCAATAAAGCGCCTTCACATGCGGCAATTGATCTGGAAACCTCATAGGAAAAGTCAACATGCCCCGGAGTATCTATTAAATTCAAGATATAATTCTCCCCCTCATAAATATACTCCATCTGTATGGCATGACTTTTAATAGTAATACCACGCTCTCGTTCAAGATCCATACTATCGAGTAACTGGGCCTGCATTTCCCGCTGGGTAACTGTCTTGGTGAACTCAAGCAGTCGGTCCGCCAATGTACTTTTCCCATGATCAATATGGGCAATGATGCAGAAATTTCTTATTCTTTTCACGTATAATTGATTTAGTGCCTCTGCGTCAATACCCCTGCCTCAACTCATCCTGTAACTAACAAGATACTTATTCCTAAAGCAGTATTGACGGTTGTATTATTGTATCTGTATGAATCCCGGGGGATAAAGTCCCGGTTTAAAAACATATCCAACTGAAATACCCTGCAAAATTATTAAATTATGCCTGAATATTGCATATGCGATTATAAAATAGGAAAACGGATGGTAGGTTTTTCTTTGATTGCTGGCTTCATTGGATAGATAATTTATAGAAAATCAGGGATCAGCGAGGTGGCAAAATGATGTCATTGATCATAAAAGGCTCTGTTTCAATGATATTACTTTGATTTAAATCACGATCTTTAATAGATATGCGCAACTTTAAGGCACTATTTCTGAACAATAACCTGAACCCCCCCCGTATGCCATATCTCAACTCTGCCTCAATAGGTCTTTGTCCCGGTCTGTCGGAAAGCAGCGGGAAACGACCGTGAAAATTGGGAGTGCAACGTTCTAATGCCCAATTATAAAGACGAAATACGCCGTTTTCTTCCACTAAAAAATCCAGAAAGAAATTAAAATGGTTGGGGTTGCGAATAACATATAGGGTATCGTTTCTTGGACCGGCTGCCGTATTTCTCCTTATAATCTCATAATTTTCGCAATTGAAATCAGGCAAGGTGTCGTTACTCCTGTATTTCAAGGTGTCTCTGGTAATCGGATCAATAAAAATGGCATAGGGATGATACGGAAAAAAGGTTTCTGAATCGCGAAGTCCCAAATCTCCATTTCCGTCCTGTATATTGATAAATACGATGAGCGAGTCAAATGATGATCCTGCTATTTCCCTGATTTCCAAACGACTGAAGCTAATTCTGGGCTCGTTTGGAAAATCTGGCGCCGGTTCACAAGACAAGAATAACAATGCTCCTGCAATCCAGCCAAGCAATAAAATACCTGCATGCTTTTTCCTCATCACTTAAAGGATTTATTTTGTACCAAAGTAATCAACATATAAACGCCTGATATTTTTGGAAAGTTTACAAACTTCATTGTTTTCTGTGAATATAAATAATTTTGAAGAAAGATGCATTAGTGTTTTCAGGCATCAGGCTCAAAATAATATCGTCTATAAAGAATATCTTTCTCATTTGGGAATCCATTTCGGGCAAGTTAATCATTTTGAAGAAATCCCTTTTCTACCCATTGGTTTTTTTAAAAGCAGAATAATTAAAAATGGTGATTGGACAGAACAAAAAATATTTGAAAGCAGTGGCACCACGTTTCAAACCAGAAGCCGTCACTATGTAAAAGACCTGAATTGGTACTGCAAAGTCAGCAGGTATATTTTCGAAAGTTTCTATGGTCCCCTGAAAGAATGGACCATACTCGCCCTCCTTCCATCTTACCTCGAAAGAAACAACGCATCATTGGCTTATATGACAGATTATTTCATAAAGCAAACAAAAAATGAAAATTCTGGTTTTTATTTGTATAATTACGTGGATTTATTGAGGGTTTTAAAGAAATTAAGAAAAAAAAACAGCAGCGTATTGTTGTTGGGAGTTACTTTTGCTCTACTTGATTTCGCCGAAAAATTTGATGGTGAAGATATGAGCCATGTAATTTTTATGGAGACCGGAGGTATGAAAGGCAAAAAGGAAGAAATTACACGAGAACAAGTACATAGTCTTTTAAAAAGACAACTTAATATAAAAGAAGTACATTCTGAATATGGAATGACAGAGCTTATGTCACAGGCATATGCCCGGGATGGTGAAAGGTTTTACGGACCTTCGTGGTTTAAAATATGTCTCAGGGATGTAAACGACCCATTTTCAAAGCCTGTAGGCCAAAATTATGGGGGTATTAATATTATTGACCTGGCCAATATACATACCTGTAGCTTTATTGAAACAGAAGATATTGGCACTTTTTACACTGATGGATCGTTTAAGGTATTAGGCAGGTTGGATCATTCAGATGTAAGAGGTTGTAATTTAATGGTTTGGTAGTCACAAATGTAAGTTATTTATCAAAAGGAATAAGCATTTATCAATTTAAAAATGCTGATTTGCAAATATATATGTTCAATAAAAATTTAAATATCATGAAAATCAAAGCTATCATATTCGCGCTATTGGTAATGGCGGCCTCTGCATGTACACAGAGAACCTGCCCGACATATACCCAGGAAAAAGGCAATGATCAACCGACAGAACAGATGAATTCATGACAGGCATTTCATAAGCCTGTCTTTTTACCGATGGGCTACTTTATTATTAATCAGTAAGGTTTTTGATTTATCTGCTTACTTTCATTTTTGGCATTCACTGCAAGGATGTTGCTTTGTTTTACAAAATCAGAATTTCTTCGGTATTCTTCCTCCGGAGCATAGATAAAAAGTAAAGAACCTTGCTTTATTGTGTGAATTACATCTTCATAATTTTCAACCGGTAGTGCAGGACATCCATGACTTCTGCCAAGTCTTCCGTGTTTTTCTATGAATTCACAACTCACATATCCGGCAGCGTGAATCACGATGGCTCTTTCCCTCGCTTTATCATTAAATCCCTTTTCCAGACCATCAAGCCGTAATGACAATCCGTGTTTTCCAAAATAGGTTTCTGCTGTAAGGTAAAAACCCAGGCTGCTTTTATGCGAGGATACGGCATTTGAAAAGTTTTCAGCATTTAATAGTCCTGTATTTTTACCATGGGAAACCAATGAAATATGCTCAAGTGATCTTTCCTTAATGTTAATTATAAAAAGCCGCTCATGATGAGATTCAAGGGAAAAATCAGCAATAATAAGGCGGGCTGTATCCGAAATATCCCCTTGGGCCAACAAATTTTTGTATCCAGATAAAGCCAGGTGTAAAGCTTCTTTATCTATTGGCGTTTGCTCCAGCGTATGGAGAAATTCAAGCCATTCTGAACCCTCATCTACTTTTTCGTTTCCCGGCATATTGAGCGAAACGATAGAATCTCCAGAACCCAGGCACCAGAAAAAGACAAACAACAACAATTTATACATACACCTTTTAATAATCAGCCTATTGGCCTTATTTACACACACCTTCAAATACATTCAGAAAAATACCGCATTGTTCGATATTAAAAAATGTCTGATTACGACATATCTTTCGTTTATTGGATAATCACAAGTTTTTCCTTAGTTTCTATTATTATCCAGCCAAATAATTACTAAAGCCTGAGCTGTTACGATCGCTCACATTATGTGCATATTTAATTAAGTCAGACTGAATTTAAATTAATGTCTGCTATGCGTTGCCTTAAATCTAAATACCAGCCATACGAAACTTACAACCAGGCACATCGAAAATTTTCGGCAAGCTGCTGGTAAACCAGGCCCTGGCTAAAGCCGGCAAGCCCAGGTTCCATAAAACCAGTGACCACAGGCCCATATCTGTTATCATGGAGAAGCATTAATCTATCGATTTACCAAAGACAACAGATATTAATATTTTTACCTTTTCTGCCAGTAATAGTGCTCACCTGATGTTTGGAATAATAGTTCAGAATCTCGTCTTACCTTATTGGAAAGTTTCTGATCTGCCATACCTTCAAGTACAATATTGAACTCCTGGTCAAGTACCACCATTTTTATATCCTTTTCCAAATCAGAAGATTCCTGACGTGAAAGATACTCTTCAATTATCTTGTATTCGAAAGACTGTGAAAACGCAACTTCTGCTATAAAATTTTCTTTATTTTTTACAACAGATTCCCGCTGACTGGTAATGGCTACATTGCCTAGCAGTACAACTAAAATTAGGAGGATGATTAAGAGTTTGTGCATGATTGAAAGGGTTATTTGGTAATAAAAAAATCTATGTTTCAAAAGTATTGCAAGCTTCTCTAATTACCGTTTAAAGGATCACGGCGATATTACATATGTTTATTTTGAGAGTATATTTAAATATTCATGCTTTAGATGTTGCATTTTAGAATTAATGCGTAATATTGCAGACAATTCAACGCGGGGGTGCCTCTAACCAAGGCTGAGATTATACCCTTTGAACCTGATCCCGGTAATGCGGGCGTACGGAAGACGAAAATAATCCCACCAGTAAAAGCTTGCCCTGCGTTTTTTATAACCATCAAAAAAATATTATGAAGATATTATTATTTGCAGGTATAATGACATTTGCAGCCATAAATAGTTTAATGGCTCAAAACCTGGTACAGGGAAAGGTTATTGATAAAGTAAATGGTGATGCCCTGCAAGGTGTAAATGTGCGGGTGGAAGGCAATACCACGGGTGCCGTAACCGATGAATCAGGAAATTTCACACTTAATCTCGAAAAAGATTATCCTGTTGTATTACTTTTTAGTTTTGCCGGGTATATTCAGGAGCGATATAAAGTAACGGATTCTCAATATATTGAAATAACCCTGGATACCGATTTTCGACTTGAAGAAGTTATCATCAGGGCTACGAGGGCAGATGAAACAGCGCCTTTTACCCATTCCACCGTGCAGAAAAAAGCATTGAGAGAAATCTACAGAGGACAGGATGCCAATTTCTTACTGGAAAAATTAACACCGTCTATAATAGCCTATACAGAATCGGGAACAGCTTTTTCCAATTACAGCCAAATGCGACTAAGGGGTATTGATCAAAGTCGTATAAATATTACACTCAACGGAGTTCCTCTAAATGATATGATAGACCAGGGCGTATTTTTCTCAAACTTCACCGACTTTGGCAACAGCATAGAAACTGTGCAGGTGCAAAGAGGTGTAGGTACGAGCAGCCATGGTACTTCTTCTTTTGCGGGATCCATCAATTTTGAATCCATTCACCTTCAAGACTCTGAACCCGGGTCTGAACTTCAACTTACAGCCGGCTCTTTCGGTTCGTACCGCGCCAGTGTGGAGGCAAATACAGGGATTCAAAAAAATAAAACTGCCTTCTACACGCGATTGTCGAGAATTTATTCAGACGGCTTTCGGGACAATACAAATACAGACAGTTGGTCTATGATGTTTTCAGGCGCTTATTTTGGAGACAAGGACATCATAAAATTCACAGCATTTACGGGTAAGTCAAACAATGGTTTAGCCTATTTACCTGTCGCAGAAAGTGATATTCGCGCCAATCCGAGAACAAATTATCTGAATGAAAATGACAGAGATGCCTTCAGACAACACATGGCACAACTTCAATATACGCGCTTGCTGAATAGTCGGTTAACCTTTCACAATACAGCTTATTACGGAGGTGCCGGGGGTGACTTTCTGTTTAGCTACCCGGCCTTGTATAATATTGTTACAGAAGACGGCAGCATTGTAGAACAGGAAAGACTTGAGCAGATCAATTATCCTTTAACCAACCATCATTTTGGCTATTTCAGCACGCTTCATTTCAGTGAGGGCAGCACATTTCAGATGGATGCAGGCCTGCACCTGTATACCTTCAGGCGTAACAACCAGGAACAATTTATGCCTGACAAAGCCAACCCATACTACAATGAACGCTCCAATAAAGATGAAATCAGTGTATTCACCAAGGCCGAATATCAGGTAGGTAAGATAAGATTTTACGGGGATTTATCGTATCGCAGTGTTTTACTGCAAATTGTGCCTGACGATAGCTATTTGGGTTTTGAAACCGTTAACATTCGCAATACCTGGAGCTTTTTTAATCCCAAAGCAGGCTTAACATGGCAAATTCAGCCGAAAAATGAACTCTATGCTTCTATAGGGCGAAGTGGCAGAGAACCGACAAAAATAGATTTACTGGGAGGGTTTCAGGTAAATCCGGTTAATTATTCACTAATCAGGCAAGGGGATGTAATCCTGCCAGAATTTGTCAACAATCTTGAGGCCGGCTACCGGTACAGAAGTGAAAAAATCGGATTCGAAGGAAATCTCTTTTATATGCAGTTTGAAAATGAAATTGCTCCCATTGGCCGGTTTGTGGAGGAAGGTTTTATACAGTTGCGAAAAAACATGCCTTCGAGTTTCAGGGCAGGTATTGAACTGGATGCACACTATCAGATTTTACCTGGTCTACGTTTTAATGGTAACTTAACCTATATGACCAGCCGTATTGATGAATATGCGCCAGATGATGAGGCCATTGTATACAATAACGTTAAGCCTGCCCTTACACCCGACTGGCTCGTAAATGCAGCTTTGAGCTGGGAACCGCTAAAGGCTTTGAAGATTACCATGAGCAGCAGATATATGGGAGAATCATTTCTCGATCCCTCAAACCGCAGCGACTTAATTTTGCCATCCTTTATGGTTTTTGACAGTCAGATTGAATATACCTATAAAAATGCCAGGTTAAATGTACAGATGCTCAATCTTGGCAACCGGCTGTACTATACCTACGGCGCACCGGTTTTTTCAGCAGAAAGTAATGATTTTGTGGCAGGTTATTTTATTCAGCCTCCCAGAAACGCTTTTATCAACCTGATTCTGAATTTTTAGTGCTGGTCGTGGGTCCAATAAGACTCGCCGGCTCTTTCCAGCAAGTCTTTGGGGCTGGCACCAGCCCCATTCCATACTTTCTCACTAAAAATCCGTAAACGAGCACCCGGCCGGCCGTAATCGTGAAAACCAGGCCCGTATTGATTGCCCAGAAGCAAGCCTTTCTGGGCTTTTTCTTCGATATCCCAGACACACATTTGTGCACCAATTATCTGATTTCGCCAGGTAGCAGCATCATATTTTTTCCAATAATTAAAAGGTTGAGGGCTTCTGCCTGCACCAAACATAAAAGGATTCCAAAGCGCCATAACTTCAGGCGTAGTCATATATATCTTATTGGCAATATACAAGGGTGTCCAAGCTGTATTTAGCATAGAATAACCACTTGTAAAGTAATCATTCGGCATTATTCCCTGGAATTTAATATCAAAAGGGCAAACAATTATTTCTTTATGAACCTGTGGGTGAATGTCTGGTTTGAACCCTTCCCATACCATCATCTTATATCCTTTACTGCGGATAAATTCATACATCCTGTTGATGAAGTAGTTTTTTAACTGATCTCCACTTTCCAGATTATGTCGGCGCATCCAATTACTATAGGCATCATTGGGCGATTCATCAAGATCGGGATAATTAACTTCGTCGGCACCAAGGTGCCAATAAGGCCCGGTAAAAATGTCCATCCATTCAGAAAACAATTCTTCCAGAACTTCATAGCTTTTATCACTTGCTATATTTATCCTGCGACCCTGCTCATCAAAACGCAATTCCGGAATGCCCTCAATCAAGGCTGCGGAATGACCAGGAACCGTGATAAGCGGAATAAATGTAATATTGTGCTTTTTTGCCGCATCCATGATTTTTTTCAAATCTGCCTTGCTGTAGTGACGATCTGGGGTAGGCAAATTAGGAAATTTGTCACTCGGGAGCGTAAAACTTTGATTGGCGCTAAAATGAATCATGTAATGATTTAACTTAAATCGACTTACAGCCTTTATCATGTCTAAGTGGAAATCAACTGTATGAAACTGCCTGGCCACATCAATCATTAGTCCCCTGTAAGAGAAATCAGGCCAATCGCGTATTGACATACAGGGTATATCAGATCCCGGTCCTAGGCCAAAGAGTTGAAGTAAGGTGTTACAAGCCCAGTAAAAACCAAGATGTGAATGTGCCAGGATGGTGATATCTTTATCAATTATTATCTCATAGCCTTCATTCCCCAATTCAGGACCATCAGCAGGAGTCAAAAAAACAGTAAGTGGCTTAGCCGGTTTCTGATTTGAGGTAGCGCCCACTTCAGAAATGAAAAACCCCAATTCTCTCAGATCATCATATATAGTGTACAAACTTGATATTAATACACTATCATGATGTATAGATTTAAAACTTATTTGTGCAGGCAATTTGAGATTGCAATCACTTATTTTATATTCCTGAGGCAATGGAATCAATGGAACAGGCGATTGTGCCCTGGCCGGAGTTATAATGAAAAATAATCCAAAGAAAAACAAATTGACGACAACAGCAACAGGACTTTTCAATATATTAGATGGGTAATTGATAAATGTTTGTAAAAATTTCTCATCCGCAGTATGATCATATATTCCCTAAAGTCTTAGATCGAAAACTATGAGATGATTGTATGAGGCAGTAAATATAAAAAGATTAAGGCAGAGGGGGAATTATTAGATTAAAAAAGGCATAAAAAAAGTCAGAAAGCCGTATGCACGGCTCTCCGACAAACATTAAACCACAACCTATGAAATTTCTTTTCTATATAACGCTTATTATTTCCAAATGTTTTAAGAGAAGTTTAAATTCCCACTAATTTCTTTCGCCACTTGCTGATACAAAGGTAATAAGGTTTTTAATATGCTCAATTGCGAAAATATGGGAATTCTTACTTGCGCGAAAAAACATAACATAACTTTAAAATTGTGATAATGCTGCATCCTCAGTCTCTTTGTTAAACAGTGTTTAACCGCAGAATCCTTGTTAACAGGCTCAGGTTAAAGTAAAATGTTTGGAGCTTAAACATAAAAAATGAGGGTATGTCAGTACATACTTTTTAATAATCAGATTAAAAAAATGTAAAAAATGAAAATGTCTTACATGGCAAAATTCGGAGGACACACGTTTGCAGATTAAAAAAAGCCCCGATTTTTCTAATTCGGGGCTTTAAGTATTGTCATGAGTTGCGACTTTAAACAACTTTTTGCACAACTGCTTTAAAAGCTTCCGGGTGATTCATTGCCAGGTCTGCGAGTACTTTTCTATTGAGAGATATTTCAGCTTTATTGAGCGCTCCCATTAGTTTGGAGTATGAAAGCCCCATTTCTCTTGCAGCGGCATTAATTCTTTGAATCCAGAGGGCCCGAAATTCACGTTTTTTAACTCTTCGGTCTCTGTAGGCGTATTGCCATCCTTTTTCAACCGTATTTTTCGCTACGGTCCATACATTTTTTCTTCTTCCGAAGTTACCCTTGGCAACTTTGAGAATTTTTTTCCTTCTGGCTCGTGAAGCAACAGAATTTACTGATCTTGGCATTTTTTTAAAAGTTTTTGGATAAAGGTGCCTTTGATAGGACTTGGAAACCCGTACCCTGGTTAAACATTACCTAAATAATTATACATTCAACATATCCCTTACACGGCCGAGGTCGCTTTTATCTACCAAGCCCATGTGGGTAAGTCTGCGCTTTCTTTTGGTGTCTTTTTTCGTAAGAATATGGCTTTTAAATGCATGTTTACGCATGATTTTACCAGTTCCCGAAATCTTAAACCTTTTTTTAGCGCCTGATTTTGTTTTAATCTTTGGCATTTTATTTAAAGTTAATATATGAAATTACTTTTTCACAATCTTGGGCGAAAGCATGATTGACATCCGCTTTCCTTCCAGTTTAGGCATTTGGTCTACTTTTGCATGATCTTCCAATGCCTGAATAAATTTCAATAACAATATTTCTCCTCGCTCTTTAAAAACTATGGAACGACCAACAAAATGCACATAAGCTTTCACTTTTGCGCCTTCTCCAAGGAAATTGATCGCATGCTTTAATTTGAAGTTAAAATCGTGGTCATCGGTATTAGGACCAAACCTGATTTCCTTCATAATGGTTTTTTGCGCCTTTGCCTTGATCTCCTTTTGCTTTTTCTTCTGCTCGTATTTAAATTTGGAATAATCAATTATTTTACAAACAGGTGGATCTGCAGTTGGTGAAATTTCTACCAAATCAAGGTTGGCTGCTTTAGCCATACTCAGCGCTTCCTGTATACTATAAATGCCTTGTTCAACATTTTCACCTACAAGGCGTACTTTAGGAATTCTGATCCGTTCATTTACCCGGTAAGGCTCTTCAACTCTACCTCTGAATTTGCCACCGGCCGAATAGTTTTGTTTTGCGATAATTATATTGTTTTTAGTGAATGATATTTTTTCAGGTTGCAAATATGATCATTTTTTTTTAATCAAAAAAACGACAAAGATTAAAATAGCAAGTAGTTTTTAATGACTACAGATATTAACCTTCCATACTCTTTTGTATTTCATCTCTGAAATACTGCAAAAGCTGTTCTTTATTAAATGAGCCTATATCACCCTGGCCTTTTTTTCTGACAGAAACAGTTTGTTGTTCAGCCTCTTTTTCACCTACAATAAGCATGTAGGGTATTTTTCTGATTTCGGCATCTCTTATTTTCCGGCCAATTTTTTCATCGCGGTTGTCGAGTATACCTACAACATCATTTACTTCCAATAATGCATAGATTTCCTGTGCATAGTCAGAGAATTTTTCAGAAATGGGCAGTATTGCAAATTGCTCAGGCGATAACCACAAGGGGAAATTGCCTCCACAATGTTCAATCAGCAAAGCTACAAATCGTTCCATGGAGCCAAATGGCGCCCGGTGTATCATAACCGGTTGATGCTTTTGGTTATCGCTGCCTACATATTCGAGTGAAAACCTTTGTGGCAGGTTGTAATCAACCTGAATGGTACCCAATTGCCAGCTTCTTCCCAAAGCATCTTTTACCATAAAGTCGAGTTTTGGGCCATAAAAGGCTGCTTCTCCGGTTACAGTAACGGTATTTAATTGCTTTTCAGCTGATGCCTCTATAATAGCGCGTTCAGCCAGCTCCCAAACGTCATCATTTCCTATGTATTTTTCTTTGTTCTCAGGATCACGTAGTGAAATCTGAGCTGTAAAATTCTGAAAGCCGAGGGCTCCAAATACATAGAGTACCAGATCAATCACTTTTTTAAACTCATCTTTTACCTGATCGGGGCGACAGAAGATATGGGCATCATCCTGGGTGAAGCCCCGCACGCGGGTCAGGCCATGTAATTCACCACTTTGCTCATAGCGGTAAACGGTTCCAAACTCGGCCAGCCTTAATGGCAGCTCCTTATAGGACCTGGGCCGCACCTTGTAAATTTCACAGTGATGCGGACAATTCATTGGCTTTAACAAAAATTCTTCATTTTCATTGGGCGTATGTATAGGTTTAAAAGAATCCTGACCATACTTGGCATAATGACCTGAGGTAACGTAAAGTTCTTTCTGTCCTATATGTGGTGTTACCACCTGCTGATAACCAGCCTTTACCTGGGCTACTCTCAGAAATCGCTCCAGTCGTTCCCGAAGCATGGTGCCCTTGGGCAGCCACAATGGGAGGCCTTGTCCTACTTTTTCAGAGAATGCAAAGAGCTCCAATTCCTTTCCAAGCTTTCGATGGTCTCGTTTTTTAGCTTCCTCGAGCATAAGGAGGTAATCATCGAGCTCTTTCTTTTTAGGAAAAGAAATGCCATATAAACGGGTAAGCTGTTTTCGGCTTTCATCACCTCTCCAGTAAGCGCCGGCTATATTTGTAATTTTTACAGCTTTGATAAATCCTGTGTCTGGTATATGCGGACCTTTGCACAGGTCGGTAAAATTACCTTGTTTATAAAAAGTAATGGTTCCATCTTCCAGATCATTGAGTAAATCGAGCTTGTATTCATCTCCTTTTTCCTCAAAGTATGCAATAGCGTCGGATTTTGAGATTTCCCTTCTTATATAAGGATTTTTCTGTTTCGACAGCTCTAGCATTTTCTCCTCGATTTTTTCGATCTCCCCGCCATCAAATGGCTTACCTGCAAAATCCACATCGTAATAAAATCCGTTTTCAACCGGCGGTCCGATTCCGAATTTAATGCCGGGATAAAGAGACTCAAGCGCCTCAGCCATTAAATGTGCAGATGAGTGCCAAAATGCAGATTTTCCCTCATCTTCATTCCAGGTCAAAAATTTTATATGGGCATCTGCATATATTTGCCTTCCGGCATCCCAAATATCATCGTTTACCCTGGCTGCAAGCACATTCCTGGCTAAACCTTCTGATATACTTTTGGCAATTTCTAAACCTGTAATGCCCGCAGGAAACTGTTTAACAGCTCCATCTGGAAATGTAATATGAATAGTTTTCTCACTCATCGTGGTAGTCCTTCTGAAAATAAACGGCAGCTACTTCTGTTTTTAATTGAAATTAAATTTCGCGGCAAATATGCAATATTTCCTTCAAGTTGTTGACAGTTCTTTTGATTATTATGAAAATTAAGGCCTGAATGGATTCAATTGCTTGGGTTGTATGGTTTTTATACTTTCTATTTCTTTTTTGAGTTCTTCTCTCTGCCGCGTAATTTGGGCTGAAGTAGCTCGTCTTTGCAAAGACCATAGCAGATTTTTCGCCTCTAGTGAGGTGCTGTCAGACTCCAGTGCTTTTCTCACGGCATTCATGGCCTCATAAACCCTTCCGGAACGTTCCAGGATTCTTGTCCTTAGCATCCAGGCATTATACGCTTCTGACTGTAGCATTAAGGCCTTGTCATTCCAGACAAGGGCAGAATCACTTCGGCCATTTTCAAAATAGATATCCGACATTTGATAAGGATATTCAAAACGCATTGGGTACAACTGATGAAGAAAAGAATATACGCTTAGAGCTGAATCCCTTTGTTGACTATGGCGCATCAATTCAGCGTAATGGTTTAAAATAAATTCATTTTCAGGATCAATTTCTAAACCTGCCTTAATGTAATCTGTAGTTGAAGTATAATTTTGCTGCCGGCTTGTTGTTGAAATTAATTTCTTGATCACATTGAGGTTTCCCTCTATTTCGAGTGAACGTTGCCACCATTCTTCGGCGGCAGAGGTATCACCCTTCGCCAAAAGAATATCACCCCGGGTATCTCTTAATCTGTAGTCAGTTTCATGAATATTGAGTGCTTTGTCTATATATTCGATGGCCGCCTGGGTATTGTTATCATCGAGTGCCAGCCGGGCATACAGCCAGTAGTATTCATCGGCCTCATCGTCGAGTTGGGTAATTCGCTTGAGGTGTTCCCTGGCATTGGATGGATCCCCCTCTTCATAATAAAATCTGGCCAGCATGAGGTTTAGAGCGCCATTATAGGGATGAAAATTGCCTGCTCTTTCGGCAAACTGCCGGGCTTCTTCCCGTCGGCCATTTTCCAGTAAAAAAGATATGTACCGATTTGAGAAATCAGCTTCTTCTGGATATTGCATGGCGCGCATATTTAAAAAATCAAAAATTTCATTTTTATTTCCAGGATATAGACTTTCCTGATCAAGCAGCCGATCGTTTCCATACCTGGTCTGGCAGGCAGATAATGCACAAGAAATCAGGCACAAAAACATATACCCGATATTCTGCATACGTATTTGCTTATATTTTTCCTGCATAAAATCTATCATACCTGTAATGTTCAGATCATCCAAAGATTGCCGGCAGCAGCTGATTAGCTAAATAAATCTAATTGGCTGCTATCATCTTTGGGCGCTTTTTTATCAATTTTAAACTCAATGGTGTCACCAACGTGCAGTGAATTACCAGTATCGGATTCAACTTCAGCATCATATTCATGCGTCTCCGTTTCCCCAATTTCTTCCAGGGCATCATCTTCTGGTTCAACTTCCCTTATATTACTAATGGTGCTTGTGGAGAACTTATTGCCTATGGCCTTCCATCCTTTTACATCGATAATATCTGACAGTTTTTCAGTTTTGCTTTCCACTGCAGCTTTTTTACCCGGCAGCCTTTCTTCATAAACGATGGTGGGATCATCGTTTGAACTTACAAACAACAATTCAGAGCCTTTGCTTTCACTGATAAAACAGAATTTTTTATTGGCCGTGCTGGTCTCGATTACAAAGCGTTTTACGTAAGCCGTTCCCGAGCTGCCATCTTTGTAAATCGCTGTTATGATGGCTTCCTGCTCAAATTTTTGAATAAGGAGTGTCTGACTTTCATCATAATGATTGGTGAGTTCAAAATTGGTGAGTTCATAACATCCATCCCGAGTGATAACCAGAATTTGATCTTCAGCTTCAAAATTGCCAAGGTGAATACCCCTGCCATCACGGTTTAAACGACCAATGGCGGTATCGTAAAAAATATCAACTCCTCCAAGGGTGGATTTGCCCTCTGCCTTAAGTTGTATTTTGCGCACAGGGTATTTGGTAAGGGTATTGCCTTTGGCGCTTCTGCCTTTTATTTCAAGGGTACTGAAATCAAACTCAAATTGTTTAATCCGCGCTTTGGATCCTGAAGTCAGGAATATGGTAATTATCTCTGCCTCTCCATTAGGATTTGCTGAAAAGTACAATACCTTAGACCCCGCATTTCCCTGCGAAACATCATAATCTTTATCACGGGTAATACCCAGCACCTGAAATCTTTTGCCAAAGGCTCTACCTGTTTTACCGTCAAGATATACTGTATTGTACACCATGCGATGGTCGTTTTTGTTGAAGACGGCTGCATGCATAATGTCTTTGCCTACAAAGACTTTGTCGTTGATCTTTACAATCTTGTAGCTTCCATCACGCTTAAAGGCTATAATATCATCAAGGTCTGAACACTCACATATATATTCCTCTTTTTTCAGTCCATATCCAATAAACCCTTCCTGCCGGTTGATATACAGCTTTTGATTATTTGCCGCTACAATGGTTGCCGCAATGTTATCAAAGTTGCGGATTTCCGTTTTGCGTTCCCTGCCTTTACCATATTTAGTCAGGAGATTCTGATAGTAATGAATGGCATATTCAGTAATATGCGCCAGATGATGCTCAGTTTGGGCAAGCTCATCTTCAAGTTTGCGCATCAGCTCATCGGCTTTAAATGCATCAAATTTAGAAATGCGTTTAATTTTTATCTCTGTAAGCCTGACTATATCTTCACGGGTAATTTCACGATAGAACTGTGGCTTGAAAGGCTCGAGTCCAAGGTCTATGGTCTTGATAACCGCCTCCCAGGTTTCACATTCTTCGATATCACGATAAATCCGGTTTTCAATAAATATTTTCTCCAGAGATGAAAACAAGATTTTTTCAAGAAGTTCTGCCTTTTTAATCTCAAGCTCCCTGCGCAGTAATTCTACGGTCTGTTGATTACAAATCCGAAGAATTTCATCTACCCCCAGAAATAAGGGTTTATCATTGACGATTACACAGGCATTGGGAGATATAGACTGCTCACAATCGGTAAAGGCATATAAAGCATCGATGGTGATATCAGGAGATTGCCCCGGAGCGAGCTGTACCTGTATTTCAACATCTTTTGCTGTATTGTCAATTACTTTCTTAATTTTTATTTTTCCCTTATCATTTGCCTTAACTATAGATTCGATAAGGCTGGTTGTAGTGGTGCCGAAAGGAATATCCCTAATAATAAGCGTCTTCTTATCAACTTCTTCAATTTTTGCCCTCACTTTTATTTTACCTCCACGACGCCCTTGATTGTAATCAGTGAAATCTGCCATACCACCTGTTGGAAAGTCGGGATAAACGGCAACTTCTTTACCATTTAACAGGTCGATAGAAGCCTTGAGTAACTCGCAGAAATTATGCGGTAGTATTTTGGTGGAAAGTCCAACCGCAATGCCTTCCACACCCTGGGCCAGCAACAAAGGAAACTTAACAGGTAGAGTTATAGGCTCACGCTTTCTACCATCATATGAAAGTTGCCATCGGGTAGTTTGCGGGTTGAAAAGTACTTCCAGAGCAAATTTAGAAAGCCGGGCTTCTATATATCGCGGAGCGGCAGCGCTGTCTCCGGTACGCACATCACCCCAGTTACCTTGCGTATCAATTAACAGATCCTTTTGTCCCAGACCTACAATGGCATCACCAATAGAGGCATCTCCATGCGGATGGTATTGCATAGTACTTCCAATGATATTGGCAACTTTGTTGAACCGGCCATCATCCATTTCTTTCATGGCGTGCAATATCCTTCTCTGAACAGGTTTAAGCCCGTCTTCAATGGCAGGTACCGCACGTTCCAAAATCACATAGGAAGCATAATCGAGAAACCAGTTTTCATACATCCCCGAGAGTTGCAGGGTTTCCTGAATCTCGTCATCATGGGGTAAATCACTATTTGACAGATTATTATCGTCTGACATTTGAGAAACTATTTATTATTCTTCTTCTTCAACAACTATTTCCTCTGCTATTATATCTTTTTCAAATCGCAAACGTTCAATTATAAAATCCTGGCGATCAGGGGTATTTTTACCCATGTAAAAACTCAAAAGATTTTTGATTGCAATATCTTTGGCAAGCAATACCGGCTCGAGCCTGATATTCTCATTAATAAACTCCCCAAATTCATCTGGTGAAATCTCTCCAAGTCCTTTAAACCTGGTGATTTCTGGTTTATTACCCAGTTTGGCTACGGCTTGCTGCTTTTCTTCTTCACTGTAACAGTAGAGGGTTTCTTTCTTATTGCGCACCCTAAATAAAGGGGTTTCCAGAATATAAAGATGTCCATTTCTAACCAGATCGGGAAAAAACTGTAAAAAGAAAGTCATGAGCAATAGCCTTATATGCATTCCATCGACATCTGCATCTGTTGCAATTACGATACGTCGATAGCGCAGGTTTTCAAGACCTTCTTCAATGTTAAGCGCATGCTGCAGGAGGTTAAACTCTTCATTTTCATACACCACTTTCTTGGTAAGACCAAAACAATTAAGGGGCTTGCCCCTCAGACTGAATACCGCCTGAGTTTGAACATCTCTCGATTTAGTAATAGATCCACTGGCCGAATCTCCTTCGGTGATAAATAAGGTGGTTTCGGCACGACGTTCGTCTTTCATATCGTCAAAATGAACGCGACAATCTCGCAGTTTTTTATTGTGAAGATTGGCTTTCTTGGCACGTTCATTGGCGAGTTTCTTAATTCCTGCGATTTCTTTGCGCTCGCGTTCTGACTGCATAATTCTTTTAAGCATGCCATCTGCTATATCCGGATGTTTATGCAGGTAATTATCGAGCTTTTCTTTTATAAAATCGCCAATAAAAGCACGCATACTCGGTCCGTCGGGTCCAACGTTAAACGAACCCAATTTGGTTTTGGTCTGAGATTCAAAAACAGGTTCAATAACCCGAACTGAAATTGCCGCAACTACACTGGTGCGTATATCTGTGGCATCAAAATTCTTATTGTAGAAATCCCTTACCGTTTTTACAAAGGCCTCCCTGAAAGCCTGAAGGTGGGTACCACCCTGGGTTGTAAACTGACCATTCACAAATGAGTAATATTCCTCTCCATATTGGTTGCTATGGGTCATGGCAATTTCTATATCATCGCCCTTTAAGTGGATAATGGGATATCTCCTGCTTTCTTCATCTGTTTTTCTCGACAACAGATCGTGCAGCCCTTTTTCTGAAAAGAGTTTTTTTCCGTTGAAATTTATTATCAATCCGGCGTTCAGAAAGCAATAATTCCAAATCATATTCTCCAGATAATCTGCAATGAAATGGAAGTTTTTAAATACTTCACCATCAGGTTCAAAAATAATCAGCGTTCCATTTCTTCCTGAACTGTTTTCAATTTTTGTATCCTGTATGAGATTCCCCTGTCGGAATTCGGCTACTTTGGTTTGGCCATCCCTGTAAGATTGTACCCTGAAATAACTTGAGAGCGCATTTACAGCTTTTGTTCCCACGCCATTTAATCCGACAGATTTCTGAAAAGCCCTGGAATCATATTTTCCACCGGTATTGATCTTTGACACACAGTCAATAACTTTTCCCAAAGGTATACCCCTTCCGTAGTCCCTGACTTCAACCCTGTGCTCCGTAATTTTCAGATCTATGGTTTTGCCATAGCCCATTACATGTTCATCGATGCAATTGTCTAGAATTTCTTTTACTAAAACATATATACCGTCATCATAAGATGATCCATCGCCCAATTTTCCAATATACATACCAGGTCTCAGGCGTATATGTTCCCTCCAGTCTAATGACCGTATGTTATCTTCATTATATATTACCTGTTCTGCCATATTACCTTTTAACTGCCGTGAGATTGATACAACGTAATTAGATTAACCTATTCATGTAAAAACATGAATAATAAATTTATTTCCACTTTCCCAATAAAGGGATAATAAGAGAAAAAAGTATTGCAAGGGGCCCTAAATAAATAATCAGGGTATAGGTTTTAAGATTATATTCAGCAGGGCTGTTCAAAAAACCAATATAAGCTATTATTGAAATAAAGGCAACATTTAAGGCAAGTGCAAAACTTTCAACCCACAGAACAAAAAACTGCTTTCTTTCATCGCTCTTAAACAAACCACCTCCCCCGGCTGACACGCCGACAGAAACCGTTAACCTACTGATCATCAGCATTAAAATATTAAACAAGCTGAAAATCAATAATGAAGTATAGAAAAACATTTCAATACCTACCTTATGTTCCCAGGCAGGATTTAGCTGCAAATTTCTCTGATCGTGAAAATATGCATATACGATAAGCAAAGCAGCCAAGAATACCAGAATAGAAAACACTCTCAAAAACTTCAATAGTTTTACCATACCCAATGCTCTGTTTCATTAATCATCTGAACGGGGGCAAATGTTGTAAAAAAAATCGAAAGTTTAAATCTTTTTTTTGATTGTCGTCACAATGGCCCATAAAGCAAGCACAAGGGCATAATTGGTTTTAGATTATACAGAAAGCATATAAATACCTTATAATCTTTACCTTAAAGAGGGTCGAAATGAATGGTGGCTTCAACATTCAATTTTTCCCGAACCTTATTTTCTATGTCCTTACAAAGTTCATGGGCATCACTCAGCGACATATCACCATCAAGCCTGACATGAAATGTAAGCTCAGTATGCATACCATATCGGTGTATGTGAAAGTGATGGGGTTCAATGTTGGTTCCGGAAACCTTGGAACAAATATGTTTAATTTTTTTTATAAGATTTTGATCGGGGCGTTCACCCAGCAATGGATTTATTGCTTCTTTGAGTACCACCCTGGCGGCATTTAAAATCATCAAAGATACTATAAGACCGGCTACGCCATCGATCCACCAGAAAAAATGATTGGTAAATATACCGGCCAATACTACAATTGAGCTTAGGGCATCACTTCTATGGTGCCACCCATCTGCTCTGAGAACTTCAGATCCTGTTTTTCTTCCGGCGTAAAAGCTAAATTGCGCCATTAATTCCTTAACAACTATAGAGCTTATCGTAACAATAATGGCCAATTGGCTGTATTCGACAATCCGGTGATCAATCAGCCGGTCTATTCCTTCACGAATAAAATTAATTCCTAACATGGCGAGCAAAACACCAATCACAAGAGCAGCAATAAGCTCAGCCCGGCCATGTCCGAACGGATGTTCATCATCAGCAGGTTTGGAGGCAAGATTTACGGCAATAAGGGCAATAAAAGAAGTGACAGAGTCTGAAAGCGTATGCCAGGCATCAGCGATAAGCGCAATAGACCCATCTTTAGTTCCTGCAATATATTTAAAAATAAACAGCAAAAAATTGGCTGATAGCGATATCCATATAGCAGTAAGCTTATATCCTTTTTTTGAAAACATAAGAATAATTGATCAGGCGACAAAGTTACCTAATTGATTTCTAATGCGCCTTTTTTAATCTTTAGAAATTTGTTAGAACATTATATTATGCGTCCATCACTACGACAGCCTTACCGCAAAACATTCTTTTTTTCAGTGCTTCGAGTGCTTTTGGGAGTTCTTCAAAGCTGACTTTTAAGCCTATATTTGGCTTTAGCTTATCTTCTGCGAGCCACCGCATCAACTCATCTCCCATACGCGATAAATCTATCTGTGAAGGAATATCACCCGCCAGCCATGCCCCTCCAAGTGCAATCTCATGGATCGAAAGTGCCTGGGTAAAGTCAAAAATTTTTCCAGGGTCAGGGGCTCCTGCAATGTGGGCCAGGTGGCCATTAAAGGCAATACGGTCAATATCATCCGTAGCACTTTGGCGTCCAGCTGTATTCAGACATACATCCACCCCTCTCCCATCGGTAATTTTCATTATGGCTTCATTTATATCTGTATTATAATCAAGAACCCAATCAGCACCCAGGTTTTTAACAAAATCGCTATGGGCAGCCGAACAGGTGCTAATAACCCTGGCACCATAATTTTTGGATATCTGAACCGCAAAGCTACCTACACCCCCACTGCCACCGTGAATTAAAACCACATCGCCTGATTTTATATGAATTTTTCTATTAAGTGCCTGATAGGCCGTAAATGCAGCGCAGGGTAAAGCCGCTGCTGATTCAAAGCTCACCTCATCGGGTATTTTCGAAACCCCGTGAGCAGGAACTGCAACAAACTCTGCAAATGTGCCCCAAAGCGAAAGATTAGTATGAAAAAAAACGCGTTCTCCCGGTTTCAGCTCATTGCACAACTCCCCGGCATCAATAATAATTCCCGCACCGTCAACACCGGGAATATGTGGATATTTCCAACTGCTATAGCCTCTTTCAATAAGTTTATAATCCACAGGATTTAAACCTATGGCCTTTATCTTCACCAACACTTCATCCTTTTTCATCCAGGGCTCAGGCAACTCCTGTATTTCAAGGGAAAGTATTTCCCCAGGCGCTTCAATGGAATAGGCTTTCATAAGAATAAATAATCTGTGGAAATCAAGAAATTCCTTTACGTATAATAAACGCTTTATGGGTCAATGCCAAAAAAATTATCGGCCACCACCACCACCGCCACCAGAGCCACCGCCTGATGATCCGCCACCGCCGCTCCCGGAAGAGCTCGAAGAAGAACTGCTCACTGCCGATGAAAAGGATGAACTTAAAGCATAGGCAAGGCTACTGGTGCCAACCGCAGTAAAACTTCTGTTGCTGTGATACCAGGATGGACGATATCCCTTGCTGGCGGATTCTGCCACTGAGGCCTTTTCAATCACTGAAGAAAACTGCAGGTTCCATGCATTTTCCATGTCAAGCGCCATTGCATAAGGCAAATACTTTTCATACAAACCTATGTTCTTATCGGGGCTTCCTGTAAGCCTGATTCTTTCCCGCTCAGCAACAGATAAAAACAAGCCAAAACCTTCAATTTTATCCATCAACCTACGACCCAGTTCGGTAGGCGCTTTCATCCATTGAAAAAATAATACATTCAAAATAATGATCATCAATATGGCAATTATAGCGGCAACACCCATGTAATATCCCAATATACCCAATACAATTACTTCAGCTGCAAAAAAGGGGATGGCAAAAAGGCTTAAAAATATTGCCCCGAAAATAGAGGTTTTATTTTTACGGACAGCTGCCCAGCTGCCTTTAACCTGTATAAAAATCCCGACACAACCGAAGGTCCAGAGGCTTACCCAAAAGCCAAGAAAATAAATTACAGGGTCTGCATCCTGATGAGAAATAAAAATCAATACGAGAGTAATAAGACTAAGAATAACGCCAATTACCAGATACCGCGTATTGGTTACAAAATGTGAATTCAGATAATTATCTTTTAAATACTGTTGCAATTTGGTGAGGGCCGATCGCAAAGTGGTATGATTACTCCTGGAAAGAATCAGTTCATCACGACGGGAGGTAAACAAAATGTCATAAATGATTTTTTCATCTTCACTTAGTAATGAAGGGTCTGCCTCGGTGCGCATGAGGGCAAATTGCCTCTTATGTTCTTCAATCTCAATTAAGCCTTTCACGGCCATTTGAATGAGCGCGGCAGTAAATACTTTATTGTCAAAACCCATCTTTTGCAGATACCGCATTACAGCTGGAGAAAGATTTTCCGGTACATTATATTGCGGAACTATGGGTCCTTTATGCGGGTCACGCCCAACCCGGCTCCAGTTTAAAAAGTAATAAATCAACAGCACCAAAAAACCGGCAAAGCCCACCAGGGCCGCCAAATTATCCCTGATGGCCTGCGCACGCCTTTCTTCAACTGTGGGCTCTGCCATCAAACCCTTAGGCCAGGCAAAGGCTACCGTAAAGCCCTCACCTGGCCTGAAGGATGACTCGGACTCAAATACCAAATAACCATTTTCATCAACAAAATGACGGCATTCGCGATTCGTTTCCCCTGAATAACCGGTGTAACAATCCTGTTGGATGGTCTCAAATCCTACCGGTAAAATAACCCTGGCGCCTGATTTTAATATGGGAAAAGACCAGTCGTTTCCAGTAACATTCCAATATATTTCATCAAAATCATCAAAGAAACGAACCACCCGGTTGACCTTGTAAGTAAGCTTATAGGTATGAATGCCTGTTTCTAAGAAGTCGTCATTTCCAAAATTTATCCTGAAGTCTCCACCCATAAATGACTCTGTAAACCAGGGCTCAGGCATCCCATTTCGCGTTAATCCCTGAACTTCAAGCTGCATTCTTACCCTTTTGTTTCTGTTATCCCGGTATACCAAAGGTATGGTTCTGTAAATACCCCTGCGAATATTATAATGCAGCGCCCTGACCTGAATCTCCTCTGTAACAATCAAATCTCCGTTTTTTTCTAACTGCAAGGAACTGAAAAAACTAATTATCTCTTCTGCCTCATCATTTTGTGCTACAAGTGTGTGACTATTTAGCAAAGACAATAGAAAAAGAATAATAAGAAAGGAATGCCCCGTGAGCTTGTAAAATTTTTTCATCGTGCTTAAAGTGATATCTGTAACTATATTGGTATTTAATCAGGAATTTCCAAAATTTACCTGAGGGACCTGCCGGTCGATTTCATTCTCCAGTTCAAAAAAATCTCTTTTTCCAAAATTAAACATAGAAGCTATCAAAAGATCGGGAAAGGATTCAATACGGGTGTTAAAATCTCTAACGCTGCCATTATAATATCGCCTCGACATTTGAATGTGATCTTCCAGTTCAGTTAACTGTTGCTGCATATGCATAAAATTTTGATTGGCCTTGAGGTCAGGATAATTCTCGGCTATTGCAAACAACTGACCCAGTGTGCGGGTCATATCAAGCTCTACTTTAGACTGGTCACTCACCTGTCGGGCTGCAATACTTTTGCTGCGCAAATCAGCAATTTTACTCAGCAGGCCCTCTTCATGGGTCATATATGCCTTAACTGTTTGAATGAGATTGGGAAGTAGATCAGATCTTCTCTTCAATTGTACATCTATACTACTCCAGGCCTCTTCAACCATATTTCTTTTTGACACCAGTTTATTATACATGCTTATTGCGTAAAAGAATATGGCCATTAATATAGCCAATACAATCAATGTGGGTATCATAAAAATAAGTTTTAAATGTTTTCTGACAATGAAATTGAAAAATAGAAAAAAACGTACATTTCGCACAGTTTTTTTGGCTATTTAAACAAAATGTCAGATTTTTGATTAGATTTTTTCTAATACGAGGGATTTTTTTACGTAAGGGTAAGTAAGAGATAATAAATTTTTCAGAATCATGCTTGGTAAAAAGTGCTTGTTGCTTGTAGGGATTATTGCAATATTTTTTCTGGATGGTTTCGGTCAATCTGCTGGCAAAAAGCTTACGCACCAGGAGTCTCTGTGGACAGGGTACATTCATCAGACGCGCCTGACAGAGAAACTGGGTTTATGGACAGATATACATTTGCGTTTTACTGAAGATTTTACCGGCCGCCTTGGTACTGAATTATATCGCTTTGGGGGCGTGTATTATATCAATACCAATACCAGACTGGCTGTTGGTTATGCCAATATCAGGCATCATACCTCCAAAGATGGTCGGTTTATTCCGGAACACCGGCCCTGGCAACAGATACAGTGGTATAGAAAAGGCAACAGATACAGTACCATGCAGTGGCTGCGACTTGAGCAAAGATTTTTACAGGTTATTGACCAAGGTAATTTGTCCGACGAATATAACTTCAATCTGCGTCTTCGCTATAATTTCAATCATTTCTATCCCATCAACAGGAAAGAAATCTCACCGGGAGCATTGTTTACCGTATTCAATAATGAATTGCATATAAATGTTCCCAATCAAAATGTCAGCCGATATTTCGATCAAAACCGTTTCTTTCTCGGAATGGGATACCAGATGGCACCCAGGGTGAATGTTCAGTTTGGATATATGAATTTAACTCAGCGAATAGCCGGTACCGACATGTACAGCATGAATCACACCCTTAGGATATTTCTGTTTCATAACCTCGATTTCAGCACAAAGCAATAAAATATCACCCGTATATAATTTTATAATATAATCAAAACACAATCTTTTCTTCTCAGATAAAATTGAAGAGCAAAACAAAACACCGAAAATATAAATAAAATACAATTAATTTTTTCTAATCTCCACAAGGCAACACTACAACAGATCCAAAAAATATAAAAAAGCAGCAGACACCCCATTTTTTTAAACAAATACAATAATTATACCCTATTTAACACTAAATTAACCCATTCTTTAAACTTTTTACAAAATATGATTAAAAAAAACCTTAAAAAAAGCCAGGGGGGACAAAGATTGAAAAAATATTTTTTATCTTTTTGAAAACATTTTCCTGTAATTTCGTTTTATTCGTATATAAGTTTACAATGTGTATTAGCATTTTGTAATCTTGAAATAATTAAATAAAGAAAATTCTAACTAATATACTGATCAACACACGCGATTTATTCGCGAATGAGTCCTCTGGAAGGACTCTTTTTTTATATATTTACCATCTTAAAACCCATTACTAACCTTGTGTTGACCTAATGACTACCCGTCTGGCAAGCATTTATAGGGTTTTACCTGTTTAAATTGATTATTATTAATGCTTAACCTTAAATTATTGATTGTTATGAACCAACATAAGCAGCCAAAATTGGAAATCCCGGGTATTTTTATTTTCATCTTAGCGATTACAGTCTTATTTTCGTGCACAGAAAATGATAACCAGGTACGAGACACCACCGGCATGTTACAGCATAATGTTTATTTCTATCTGAAGCCAGAGGTTACGGCTGCGCAAAATCAGGAATTTGTTAAGGGGTTGCGTGAATTAATTTCTATTAGCAGCATTCACCATGCAGAAATTGGCAGACCCGGTGCTACTGAAAAAAGAGAGGTCGTCGATCATAGTTTTGCCTACAGCATTTTTACATGGTTTTCAACCCTTGAAGACCACGAAGTATATCAAAACCATCCCGACCACAAGTTATTTATCGAGAAATATAAAGACCTCTGGGCTTCGGTAAAAGTCTACGACTCAGAAATAATTCGTTGATCAAATTGACCTTAGCACTTTCAAAAGTCTATCGAGCATGGACTCACTAAAATCCAGGTGGGTTACCATCCTGATTTCTTCTTCACCAAAAGGTACGGCAAGAATTTCTTTTTCTTTGAGTTTATGAAGTATGGCTTCTTTCCCTAAACGTTGATCTACTTCAAAAATCACAATATTGGTTTCTGTGGGCATCACATCGGTCACCCATGCACAGCCGCCAAGTGCCTGAGCGATGATAGCTGCCATTTGATGGTCTTCAGCCAGTCTTTCCACATGATTATCGAGCGCATAAATGCCTGCAGCTGCGAGATAACCCGCCTGTCGCATAGCGCCTCCAAAAACTTTTCTAACCCTCATGGCCTTTTTAATTAGTTCACCTGAACCCAGTAAAACCGAGCCAACCGGTGCTCCCAGGCCTTTGGAGAGGCAAATGGAAATACTATCGAAATACTGACCATAGGCTTCCGGTCTTTCATTTTTAGCTATGATGGCATTAAATAGTCTGGCACCATCAAGGTGAAGCTTCAGACCTTTATCTTTACAGACAGCATGAATCTGATGTATTTCTGCAAAATCGTAACAGCTCCCCCCTCCTTTATTCATCGTATTTTCAATACATACCAGGCGGCTCACAGGTCTGTAGATGTCATCAGGGTTGATGCTTTTCTTGACCATTTCGGCATTAATTCGGCCGCGATCGCCCTTGAGCAGGCAAACACTTACCATTGAATTACTGGCCATGCCACCGCCCTCATACAAATACACATGAGATTTTTCATCACAAATGACTTCATCCTGAGGCTGTGTTAAGGTACGTATGGCAATCTGGTTGGTCATGGTGCCTGAAGGACAGAATAGTGCGCCTTCCATGCCAAACATGAGTGATAGTTTTTCTTCCAGCGCTTTTACGGTTGGATCCTCCCCGAAAACATCATCCCCAACCCTGGCATTCATCATAGCTTTTAGCATACCAGGAGTTGGCATGGTGACGGTATCACTGCGTAAATCTATTTGCATTGAAGTATATAATCATTTAATATCCACCATAGTACTTCCTGAAAAACCACTCCAGGGAAGCCAGCATCAACAAAATAAAAAATAAAGCCCTGAGGTTTATTACAGATAAATAATCCTCGGTGCTGTAAAGTTTGCTCACGGCTTTCCGGGTCAACAGCTCATCTGTGAGGTTTTGAAAATCATCCATTTTGAAAAATGAACCCGCATTGCTGCTTGCAAGATTCCTCATCAAATTGTGATTTGCAGTAAGAAAGGTAGTTTCAAGCTGCAGTTCTTTAATTGCAAACTTTCCTTCTGCTTTTTCAGGCACGCCATTTATGGTTGCACTCGCCTCAAAGCTGTAAATACCCTCTGGAAGGTTGTTGATACTATACCTGGAATTTTGTTCACTGGTGACAAAAGTATATCCTTTTTGATCTCCGGATTCTGATTTTAACACCAGGTCAACTTTATGATTGTAGGTTCTTTCGTAAATTTCGTTATATACTTCCGCCTCAAAAATTACAGTTTCATTTTCATTGTATTCATTTTTCAGTGGATAAACCCTGAAACGTCTTTTATCATCTTTGGCCGCTAGAAACTGAACTACTTTAAGTACCATATTATCAAAGGCATCTTGTGCCTCTGTCCTTGAAAATTCCTGCAATCTCCATTGCCACATACCATCACCGAGCATCACAGCGGTTTTTGGTCCTCCGCTACCCTGTATCACCATTAAAGGTCTGCTGCTGGCGACATTCCCAATCCTTTGAAAAAGCAAAACTTCTGCTGCATCATTAACTGTGACGCTGCCAAAAGGCACCTTTACAGGGGTATAATTATCAAAAATCGAAAAATGAGATTCATCTAGACTAAAAGTTCTGAAACCAGGATTAAGTCTTGGAAAAACATTATCTGTTTGCTGGCCTAACCGCGATATTCGTACAACCTGGTTAAAAGCATTAAACAAGTCTATTTTGCTATGTGGACCAATAAAATACCAGACAGGTTTTTCATTATTTTTTACATAGTTGAGCAATTCGTTAAACCTGTCGGTCTGATCGGGTACATTATGCAGTAAAAACGCACTGAATTCATCAAGTACAGGTAATTGATGAATTCCGGGTATAAAAATATCAATTTCGTAGTTTTGGTTTTTTGACAGAGCGCTTCTGATGGCTTTAATGTCGGGATGTGGCGTTGGAGAAGCAATGAGGATCTTTTCCTTTCCTTCTATGACCTCTATAAATGCATCTTTTCTATTGTTTTGTGTGGTAAATTCACCTTCTACCGGCACTACCTGAACTATAAATTGCTGAATACCTTTATCTGCTGCTTCCAATGTAAAGGTTATCTCATCAAATTGATGCTCATCTTTAATTTCAAAACGCTTTTTTTGCAGTACCTTTCCACCTGCGCTCACTTCAATATCAGCAAAACGTCCTTTGAGGCCTGTACTGACAACTTCTGCTACCAGTGGGAATTTGTTTCCCTGATAGGCTATCTTATTATACATTAATGCATTGATCCTCACATCTGCCTGGGGAATTGTATCTCCCAGTCCTACCGTAAAAATGGGAAAACTATAAGGTTTATACAAAGGATTGGTGCCCATATTGTAAATGCCATCGCTGAGTAACACTACGCTGGACAGGTTTTTAGACTCGTAGTCGTTTCTTATGCCATCTAAAAGCTTCTCCAGGTGAGTGCTTTGCTCATCAAAATTCACCGTGGCAAAATCATCTATTCTGTTTTGATTAAAAGTCCTCAATTCAACCTCATAACCCAGGCTTACAGCTTGTTCTGTTAAAGTTTCAATATCCACGATTATCCGGCGAAGTGTATCTTCAGAGTGGACATAACTCAGAGATGCACTGTTATCCAGGGCTATAACAAGGGCGGGAGGCTCGGCCACATTAAATATTTGCCGTAAAAGCGGGCTTAGCAAAAGCAAAGTAATGATCAGGACTAAAATAAACCTTCCGGCGGCAAAAAGTTTATGGGCTGTTTCCGGCCATGGACCATTTACTCTATAGTAGAGTAGAGCAGCAAAACCTACAGCCGCTAAAACACATAATGCAGCAAACCAGGGAGATGTTTCAAACAAAAGGTTTATTCTATTCATATCATTTTATACAGCCAGGTCTTATCGCATTGTATCTTATATATAACGTGGAGTACTACCTTCCACGTTATACATAATGATTTTTCTGCAAAATTGTTGTGAAGTATTATGTAAGCATACCCCCATCTACCTGTATAACCTGGCCGGTAATATAAGATGACCAGTCGGATGCAAGGAATACAACACAATCGGCCACATCATCCACAGTGCCCCCTCTTTTTAATGGTATTGCATCCCGCCATGACTGCACCGTCTTTTCATCAAGTTTTGCCGTCATTTCTGTTTCAATGAAACCCGGGGCAATGGCATTACAGCGAACATTTCTCGATCCCAGTTCCAGTGCTACTGATTTGGTAAATCCTACTATCCCCGATTTCGAAGCTGCATAATTTGCCTGGCCGGCATTACCTTTTAGCCCGACAACCGATGTCATATTAATGATTGATCCGCTTTTCTGCTTCATGAAAGTGCGGGTAGCTGCTTTTACGGTATTGAATACCGACTTAAGGTTAATGTTTATTACCTTATCCCACATTTCTTCTGTCATTCGCATTAAAAGGTTATCCTGTGTAACCCCTGCATTGTTTACCAAAATATCAAGACTGCCAAATTCATTGACTATATCCTGAATCAATTGATCGGCAGCGGCAAAATCAGAAGCATCTGAACGGTAGCCTTTGGCCTTAACCCCTTTAGCAGCAAGTTCTTTTTCAAGCGCTTCTCCCTGTTCAACACTGGAGAGATAAGTAAAAGCCACATTGGCACCCTGACCTGCAAGCTTTTCTGCTACAGCTCTTCCTATTCCTTTTGAGGCCCCGGTTACCAGGGCGGTTTTACCTTCTAATAATTTCATAACATATGCACTATAATGTTAAACAAAATTTGCACTCTGGCGCCTGCCAATATGCAACATCAATAAAAGCCCAATATTACAATGTTTATTACAGATGGCAAAAAAGAATAAACATGGCATTATTCAAGTTTAAAAGGATGATACAATCCAGTTAACAGAATGCGCATATTGTTGTGACAGATGCAAAAAACATCTGATTTTACCTTTATAGTATAAATTTTGGACTGGCTTAATTATAATTTTAGTTAATTTGCAGGTCAAAAATCGAACGACTAAAAATCGCAACTTATGTCGCACCACAAAGATAAGGCAAGTATAGGTGTACTCACCAGTGGAGGAGACTCCCCGGGCATGAATGCTTCAGTGCGGGCTGTAGTCCGTAGTGGACTATATTTTGGCTATGATGTATATGCAATAATGCAAGGTTACCGGGGCATGGTCAATGGCGGGGATATGATCGTTAAAATGGAATGGGATGATGTAAGCGGGATATTGCACAAAGGTGGTACAAAAATAGGAACAGCGCGCTGTAAAGAATTCAGAGAAAGAGAGGGCCGGCTTGTGGCTGCTTACAATCTCATTAAAAATAACATTAGCAAACTCGTTATTATAGGCGGCGACGGCAGTCTCACTGGAGCAAATATTTTTAAAGATGAATGGCCCGATCTTATAAAAGAACTTTTGAATCGGGGCAGAATCAGCGAGGAGGAACTTCAACTCCATAACAGACTTGATATCGTTGGCCTGGTCGGGTCTATTGACAACGATATGAGCGGGACAGATATGACCATTGGAGCCGATACAGCTTTAAAAAGAATTACAGATGCCATCGACATCATAAGCAGCACGGCTGCCAGCCATCAGCGTACTTTTATTGTAGAGGTGATGGGCAGAAACTGCGGCTACCTGGCCTTGATGAGTGCACTGGCAACCGGGGCTGATTACGTTTTTATTCCCGAACTACCACCTCAATCAGAACAATGGGAAGATGAAATGGTCAATGCCCTGAGGTTAAGAAGGCAGGCTGGCAAAAAAGAGAGTATGGTAATCCTTGCAGAGGGAGCCAGAGATAAAAATGGACAGTCCATCAGCAGCGAAAAAATTCAAAACATTATTCACGAAAAAATGGGCGAAGATGCCCGTATTACCATTCTTGGACATATACAAAGAGGTGGTGCCCCGACGGCCTATGACCGATATATGAGTACAGTACAGGGATTTGCAGCTGTTGAATACCTCCATAAAAATGGAAATGAAAAAGAGTCGAAGGTTATTGGGATGCAGAAAAATGAGGTCGTAGCCGTTTCTTTGATGGACAGCGTGGAAAAAACGAGGTCCATTGAGCATCTGATTAACGAAAAAAAATATGATGAGGCCATTGCACTCAGGGGAGGCAGCTTCAAAAACTACTACGACATCTACAAACTGTTGTCAAAACCCAAAGCCAATGCCTCTGAAAAAGCTGAAAAGAGCCTTAATTTACTGGTTCTTAATTGCAGCGGCCCTGCGCCCGGTATGAATGCCACGGTAAAAGCGGCAGTAAGAACGGCTTTAGATGCCGGTCATACGATGTTTGGCGTATATGGTTCATTCGAGGGTCTCGCAACGGGAAAGGTTAAAGAACTCGAATGGATGGAAGTAGAAGACTGGATCTCTATGGGTGGTTGCGAATTGGGAACCAATAAAAAAGAAGTCGACCCAAAAGATTATTACCTGATTGCCCGAAACCTTGAAAAACTGAAAATTGATGGTCTTATGGTAATAGGCGGCTACACTGGCTATGAAATTGTGCATACTTTTTACAAACGAAGGCATGAATTTCCGGCCTTTGATATTCCCATGGTATGTGTTCCCGCCTGCATCGACAACAACCTGCCTTTTACCGATTACAGCATAGGCTCAGATACGGCATTAAATAACATCGTGGAAGCCATCGATAAAATAAAAGATTCGGCCATTGCTTCAAATCGCGTATTTGTAGTGGAAGTTATGGGAAGATATTGTGGATATCTTGCACTTATAAGCGGCCTATCTACAGGAGCGGAAAGGGTCTATATGCATGAAAATGGTATAACCCTCAAAGATTTACAGAAAGATGTGGATATGCTTATCGAGGCTTTTAAAAACGGCAAAAGACTGGGACTGTTAATCAAAAGCGAAAGAGCCAATGATTTATACAACACTCAATTTCTTTGCTCCCTGTTCGAGGAGGAAGGCGGTCATCTTTTTGACGTGCGGCAATCTATTCTTGGACATTTGCAACAAGGAGGTAACCCATCGCCGGTCGACAGGTTGCTGGCTACCAGACTTGGATCCAAAGCCACACGTTGGCTCCTCAATCAAGTCGCCCAAAAAAATACCGATGCCTGCATGAGTGGCATAAGGGGGGGTGAGGTAGATTTTAAAGACATTGACTACCTGCCAAAAATGATGAATCAAAAATTCAGAAGACCAAAAGACGAATGGTGGCTAAAGCTGCAAGGCATTGCCGAAGTGTTCGCAAAAAGTTCTGCCGATGCACTTTAAAATGTAAAAAATATGGAAATAAACCATAAACCGGGCAAACCGGGAAATCAAAAGGGTAAATTCAGATTAATGATTGTACTCTTGTGTCTTGTCCTTATAGCTACCGGCATGGTTATTATGCAAAAGAAAAAGCAACCTGTCAAACCTATTGAAATCCGGAAATCCTTCTCCCTTAACGATTTCTATGGAAACGATCCGGAGCTCGACAGACAGGTTGAAAGCTGGTTTAACCGACTTAGCGACAGACAGAAAATTGCACAAATGATCGTTCCGGCTGCGGGAAGGCTTGGCAAGCCAGACAGCACCATTCAGAACCTGGTTCGACAAGAAGGTATAGGTGGCGTTTTGCTGCTGAATGGAAGCGTGGAAAGTTTTTCTCAAATGGTGGGTTCGCTTAATCAATTGGCCGAAGCGTCTGGAAAACTGCCTTTGTTATTCAGTGCCGATGCCGAACCCAGCCTCATCAATCGTAAAATCACCGGCTCACCTGCCGTTCCCAAAACAGCTGATATACAAAGTATTGAAGAAAACAATACCGTTGCCAAAAGCATAGCGCATACCCTCCGCGAAATTGGCATCAGACATAATTACGCGCCGGTAAGCGATGTAAGTCCGGAAAATGAGGCCATCAGAAACCGAAGTTATGGATGGGACCACGCAAGGGTAATATCTATGAATAAATCATTTGTAGAAGTAATGCAACAAGAAGGAATTGCCGCTACCCTCAAGCATTTTCCGGGTCATGGACTGGTAAAAGGCGACAGCCATCACAAACTGGTGTACATCGATGGAGAAATGGAAGAAATTCCATTGTACGAATCTCTGATCTCTACAGGGGTTATCAGCATCATGGTGGGGCACATTGCCGTAAAAAACAATGAAACCTACGACAGCAAAGAATTGCCTGCCAGTTGTTCGCCAATGCTGGTAAATGAACTGCTGAAAAAAGATCTGGGTTTTAAAGGTCTTGTAGTTACCGATGCAATGAACATGGGTGCTGTTGCCGCCATACCTGATGCAGCCTTGCTCGCTTCCAAAGCGGGTTGCGATATTATCCTCATGCCAAAAAACGAAAGAAGCCTGATCGATCAAATTTCCACTGAAATACAAGGTGATATTGCATATAAACAACAAGTCTATGCCTCGGTTAAAAAAATCATTAAGCTAAAAATATGCCTGGATCTTTTGTAACCATAAAAAACAGAAAACAGGTTTGTCCTTTTTCGCATTAGAAAAACAAAATATGACTTCAATTAAAAATTCAATCACTGGAACTATGAAAATCAGAAAAATACTACCCTATTTTTTAGTACTGGCCACTATGGCATGTGGTACAAAGAAAGATCCTCAATATACCCTGGAAATAAGCATAGACGGACTGGAAGATCAAACCTGGTTATATCTGGGACAGCGCAAATCAGGTAATTTTGAAAAGCTCGACTCCGCTCAGGTGGCAGATGGTATATCCAATATGCAAAATACTTTTGACGGCATCCCAAAGCTGGTATTGCTGCGAATTGGCGATACCAACAAGGCCGTCAATTTCTTTTTAGAGGCCACAACGATCCAAATTACCGCCAATGCCAATGACCTTGACAATACAGAAGTAAAAGGTTCGGCAAGTCACGATGAATTAATGGAGTTAAAAATGCGGCTAACCCCAATGGAACAGGCAAGTAAAACTTTATATGAAGCATACAGCGCTGCATCAGCCGAAGGCGATACATCCAAATTAAAAGAACTGGAAGCTTCATTTGAAGCCTTGCAGGAGGAACAAAACAAGGCAGTGAAAAAATTTATTCAGGATTATCCCGCCTCCTATGTTTCCCCTTATGCCTTAGGTATGTATCTGGTTTACGACATGACCGCAGAGCAGCTCGACGCTACCCTCAGTATGATGGGTAATGAAGTACATAATTCTCCTGATTACATCAGGTTAAGCGAAAGGGTGGAAGTTCTGAAAAAGGTTGCAGAAGGTCAGCCTGCCGTCGATTTTACCCTGGATGATCCGGAAGGTCGCGAAGTGAGCCTTTCATCCTTCCAGGGAAAGTACCTGCTGATCGATTTCTGGGCATCATGGTGTGGCCCCTGCCGCAAGGAAAATCCGCATGTGGTACAGGTATATGAAGACTTCCGGGAAAAAGGATTTGAGATACTGGGCGTATCACTCGATACCCGAAGAGAGGCCTGGATGGATGCCATTGAGAAAGATGGACTGGAGTGGTACCATGTGTCTGATTTAAAAGGCTGGCAATCTTCCGCTGGGCAGTTATACGGGGTAAATTCCATTCCACATACCGTTTTACTCGACAAAGACGGCATCATTATAGCCAAAGGATTGCGCGCCAAAGAATTGAGAAATATGCTTGAAACACTTTTGTAGCAATTACATTATTCGGATGAAAAAAAAGGTATTATTTATAGATCGTGACGGCACCCTGATCAAGGAGCCTGAAATTGACTTTCAGGTTGATGCATTTGAAAAACTTGAATTTATACCCGGCGCCATTACCTGGTTGAGAAAGCTGGCATTGGAAAGCGACTACGAACTGGTGATGGTGACCAATCAGGATGGGCTGGGTACCGATTCTTTTCCTGAAGAAAATTTCTGGCCTGTTCATAATCTAATGATGAAAACCTTCGAAGGTGAAGGCATCAACTTTTCAGAAGTTTTAATTGACCGATCCTTTGAGCATGAAAACCTGCCGACCCGAAAACCCGGAACAGGTATGCTGCAACATTATATAGATGGCGCTTATGATCTATCCGCTTCCTATGTTATAGGCGATCGTGTGACAGACCTCCAGCTGGCGGCCAATCTGGGATGCCGTGGCATCTATTTCTCTGAAAAAACCCATGATAAGGCCTGCCTGCACACGACTTCCTGGGAAAAGATTTACGAATTTTTGAAAATGCCACCCCGCGTTGGTGTGGTAAGGCGCACAACCAGAGAAACAGATATAAAAGTTGAAATCAACCTGGATGGCCGGGGAGAGACACGTATTTCAACCGGACTGGGCTTTTTTGACCATATGCTGGACCAGCTTGGCAAGCACGGGGGCATTGATATAAGCATAGAAACCAAAGGAGATTTGCACATCGATGAACATCACACCATAGAAGATACGGGATTGGCATTGGGAGAAGCTTTTCTGGCGGCACTGGGAGACAAAAAAGGCATTACACGATACGGTTTTTTATTGCCCATGGATGATTGTCTGGCACAAGCTGCCATCGATTTCGGGGGAAGACCCTGGCTGGTTTGGGATGCACCATTTCTACGGGAAAAAGTCGGAGACATGCCCACGGAGATGTTTTATCATTTCTTTAAGTCCTTTACCGATACTTCCAAAAGCAATCTCAACATCAAGGCTGAGGGAACCAATGAGCATCATAAGATAGAAGCCATCTTTAAAGCATGGGCCAAAGCCATCAAAATGGCAGTAAAGAGAGATGTAAACGCTATGGACCAGCTGCCTTCTACCAAAGGGATATTGTAGGGGTGGTGTCTTGGTTGAATATTTGTGTCTTAGCGTCTTAGTGGTTACTATTTTTAGAACCACAAAGGCAACAAGACACGAAGAAAATCTTCTAATATCCCTAATGCTATCCATCACCTAACTAAAATACTTTGTGTCTTAGCGTCTTAGTGGTTACTATTTTGAGAACCACAAAGGCAAAAAGACACGAAGAAAATCTTCCAATATCCCTGAAGCTATCCATTACCTAACCAAAATACTTTGTGTCTTAGCGTCTTAGTGGTTACTATTTTGAGAACCACTAAGGCAAGTAGCAGCAATTGGGTAAATTTTAACTTCAAATCTCGGTTACAAAATCATTCTATTAATACCATTTTTAATAATTGGAACATTAAAATTTATTAAATATCCTAACCGACGATTTGTGAGTCTTAAGTGACTCAATAACTGGGCCTGCCATAGTGGGTTGAAGTTTTCAACAGCCTTTAGTTCACATATTACAAGATCATTAACAAGAACGTCCATTCGCAGACCCTCATCAAAAGTTAAATCTTCAAAATGAATTGGCACTATCACTTGCCTTCTAACATCAAAGCCTTGTTTACTCAGAACATAACAGAAGCAAGCCTCATAAACTTTTTCAAGTAGACCTGGTCCTAATTCTTTATGAACTCTATAAGCAGCTTCTACTATAGCCTTTCCAATAACTTCCTCCTCCACGGTAAGTTGTCTGAATTTTTTCATGATTTTTCCAATTTAGTTTTAAATAATTGTTTACAATAACAATTTTAAAACATTGGAAATAAAAATATAAGTATACGTCTTAGTGGTTACTATTTTGAGAGCCACAAAGGCACCAGGACATGAAGAAAATCTTCTAATATCCCTAACGCTATCCATTACCCAACCACAATACTTTGTGTCTTAGCGTCTTAGTGGTTACTATTTTGAGAACCACAAAGGCACCAAGACACGAAGATGAAAATCAACCCATTATATTTAAAAAGGATAACCCACTGCTATATTGAGTATCATATTTTCGCGGCGCCATGATCGGTTCCATGGACTGATTTCATTAATAACCCATGGACTACCTGACTCCCGGCCGGGTATGCGCAGGGGAAAAGCGGTATCGAAGCGCAAAACGATAAAATCTATGTCTATACGAAAGCCAAAACCAGTTCCTACCGCTAGTTGACTTGCAAAATTATCCCATTTAAAACCGGATCCCGGTCGCTGAGGGTCTTCATCTATCAACCAAATGTTTCCTGCATCGAGAAATACTGCGCCTTTCAGGTAACTAATTATGTCAAACCTGTATTCTGTACTTGCCTCGAGCTTAATATCTCCACTCTGGTCAACAAGCAAAAAACCCCTCCGATTAACGCGCCTTGTATTGAAATATGAACCAGGGCCAACCGTTCTTGCCTGAAAAGCCCGTATGCTATTGGGCCCTCCGACAAAAAATTGCTTTAAAAAAGGCATGGTACTTGCATTGCCATAGGGCACCCCTACTCCAGCTACAAACCTGGTGGCTAGTGTGTTTTTGCGATCGAGTTTAAAAAAATATCTTACATCAACCTGGGTTTTGGCATATTGAGCGAAAGGCAAGCCCAAAATCTGATTACTTTCATTCTCGCCCAGTTCTCGCCCATCCAATAAATGGTACAAACCATTGGCCAAATTACCGGCTACATCCACATCCGTTTTTAAATACAGTCCACCTCTTTTCTCTTTATCATATAAAGTATTGTAAATAAATGAATAATTTGTACCGAGTATAAACTGTTCGCTAAAGCTCCTTCGCACAATGGGGTTCTCCTGAAGAAATTCCTCAAATTCAGCTGATGTTTTTGCCAGTTTCACATAGCTGATGTCTATAAGTCTGAAAATATGATTATTATATAAAGTGCTTTTCCAATTGTAGCCATAAGAAAGATTGAAGCTGTTTAGTTGAAATAACCCTACCCTTCTTGCGGTATTGAACCCGATAGACGTTAAGGTAGAAGGCATAAATTCCCCTACCCTTCCTTGCCTGAAGTTAAACGGTCGCAAGCCGGCTAGTCGTAGATTAGCATCAACCCCCAATTCGTAATTGGTGTTGGTTCCTCCGCTTCCTATCTGCCATTCAAATCGATTGGTGAGATTGATGGTCAGGTTTTCAGCGCCTCCAAAAAGGTTGCGGTTCTGAAAACTGAGCTTGAGGCCAGGTCCTGCAAAGTTATTTGATTTGGAGATGGTGCTCGCTTCTGCCCGCAATGACATTCGCGGCAGGGTAGAAAGATAGACGATGGCGTCGAGTTCTGGATTTTCACTTCCTTCAACGGGATTAAACTCTATATTTGCGAAGCGGAAAACCCCCATGCCCATTAAATAGTTCAGACTACGCGAATGGGCAGACCTTGAATACCTTTGACCTTGCCCGAAATAAATATTGGTGAGTATACTTTGTGGCTTGAAAATTTCACGTCTCACCAGGTACATATAACCATCGATAAGCAATGTGTCACTTGGTTGATAATTTTCAAAAATGAAATCAGAATGCACCGATATATTTCGTATTGAATAGGATTGTTTTACAATAGAGGAAACTTCCTTTTTTAACTGAAAAAGCAAACGAACAGTATGGTTTTGGTTTGATGTATCTGCCTGAAATAAAAATGATGAAGCTGTAAGATAATAATAACCTTTATCACGAAGGTTTCCGGCAATTCTTTCCCTTTCCTTTTTCAGGTTATCAAGTGTATAAATGGTCCCCTGTAGCCTTTGAGTATGCTGCTGTTCAAGCATGATTTCCCTGCCAAGCGCATCATCATCAAACTGAAAACCGATGGTATCGATCCTGTAAGGTGCACCTGGCTCAATTTCATAATCTATACTTGCTGTTTTCCTTTTTCTATGGATTTTAAAATCTGTCCTTGCATTGAAATACCCATTGTGGTACATCCTGTTTTCCATAAGCCTCGCCGTATTTTGTATAGCTATATCAGATAGATATACAGGTTCTTCTCCCAATTTGTATTTGAGAAAATACTTTATGCCCCTATCCTTACTAGGTTCACCGACGCTGTTGTAAATAGCCAGAAAAGGTCGCATAAACAAAAGTTTTGTATTGGGAGTAGGCTCAGCAACATCTTCCAGCGCATTACTTAACTGAAATCGTTTGACAATTGTCGTATCGGTCAGAAACTTTAATTGCATTCCTGTATAAAGTGCATCTCCTTCCGGTATTTTCCTCAAACCGGTACATCCGTACGCAGCCCATATTCCTGCATAGAGCATCCAAATTCCCAGAAGTTTTTGCACCTTTATACTATTCATTTTCAGTAGGATTCAAAAGCTCTTTACCTTCTTCGGGTTTAAGCGCATCAGTTTTTTTTATCTTTTTTTCGGCAGGCGGAACTTTTTTTGCAGGGCGTTTAAAATAGTCAAAGTCCCTTACGAAAATAAAGGCAATGCCTGTTCTTATAAGCTCGCCATCGAAATCGTCAAAAATATTTTCCCTGAATCCGCGAAGGCGATACTTGCCATCTTCGGTTATTTTATAGGTGACTGACATATTAGGTTCAAGGCCTGTCATCTGGTTTTGTCTTTGAGGATTACCTTCGACGTCGAATGCTCCTGCGATTTCTACTGTTAGCCGATCATCGAAAAAATTTTTTCGTACGTCTACGGCAAGTTCTGTGCGGGTATCTGCTCCATTTGCATTGCCAACCACGCCGTCGTAAGTTTGCAGCTGAAAATTGAGGTCAACTCCTCTGATATATCGACCCGAAAGGCGGTTAAGTTGCTCAGAAAGTAATCCATTAACACTATTTCGGGCGGCGGTGGTTGCCATACTTCCGGCAGACACAGCGCCATCTCCGGGCTCATCACTTATAAAAGCCCCAAATACCAGCAACGCAAAAACCTGTTTATTGAGTTCGTTTTCTCGTTCAGGAGTACGCATGTACATCAATCTGTTATTAACTTGCGGATGTCTGCCCTTTTCAGCATCCGGCAAGTCAATGTCAAATCGAATATCAGGCTTTAAAACATCACCATCAATTTTTATATAAACATCAAATGGCAGTTTTTGTCCACTGGCATCCCGTGTTCCCAGCAATTCAGCGGGTGCTGCCCGCACCCTGTGAATGGCTGTAAGCCTTGCCCGTGGTTCAAATGTATTGCCACTCCAGACTATATTGCTGCCTTTCTCCAGAGTGAATTCCTTTTTCACCAAACCGTAAAAAGAAAGCATATAATAACCCTCTGCTATTTCATAATTACCGGTAAGGGTACTCATGCCACTTGGACTCAAGGAAAAATTCAGATTTGCCGATCCTTTGAGAGAAACATGGTCGCCAGACCGCGGATCAATAACTACGGTAATTTTAGCTGCGGGATCAAGCTCAATGATGGCCTGAATATCGAGGCCGGCAAAGCGTTCTGTAAGTGTATCGGCCTGCATGATTTTCATAGCCCGCGACATAATAGAATCTATCACGATTTTCTCTTCAAAATCAACATATTCTATAATTTCAGAATCATCTATAAGGTTCATTTCCTCCGCTGGAAGCACAAGGGTAAGATCGGTGTTTGCCAGTATTCGCAATCTGGACTGAATAATTGGCAGATCCATATCCCCCGTAATACTCGTTTGTGTGTTCATTATCAATTTGCCGAATAAACTTTCATTCTGATCTCTTGTAGTATTTATCGCTTCAAATTTTTCAGCTTGTAAGTCTAGTTCAAACCAAAAATAACTGTAATCGCGGGTGAAGATATTGCCATTGAGTATGAAGGGATTGCCTGACACATCAAGAATGGTAAAGTCATTGAAAACTACTTGCTGCCGGTCAAAGCGCAAAGTTTGATCCTCAATTTTAATAATGGTTTCAACGCCAGGCAACTGAATCATGGCGTTTTGAAGCCTCATTTCGCCGTTAATTTCCGGTTCACTCATAGTGCCGGTAGCTTTTAAATTTCCCGTGAGTGTTCCCTGCAGTTGTTTCACTGAATTTCCAGTAAAAATTCTTGCCGTTTCAAGATCAAAGTTCCTGATAATAAGATCCATTTCCAGGTGTCCCAAACTGTCACTGAGTGGCATCTGGCCTTGTAATTGCACGAGATTTTTGCCCAGTAAGCCAGCCTGCAATTCCAGCAGATGGCGATTTTCATTATTCATTTTCAAGAAAAAATCGCCTATTTCTACACCAGCTATTGCAAGTGTTTTGATATTTAAATCGGTCGAAAAAGCCCACGCCTCCTCGGCTGTATTGATTACAATATCTCCGTTTAGCCGACCTCCAGCCAGCGTTTCCTCTCCCGGTATTTCGACAAGATTCAAAAAATTTCCCAGATCAAAATTTTTGAATAAAATTTCCAGATTATGATTGTCATTATCAAATTCAATTCTTTGCGATCCGCTGTGAAAATCCATTTCATGAAAATATAAACCACGATCGGAGAAAGTGGCGAAGTTGTTTTCGCTAATATTCCAGTTTTCATAGTTGAGTATTACCTGATCATGTAAAAAGCTAAATACGATGGCTGAGTCATTTTTATCCAGATTGCCCATCAGGCGGTAGCGGGTCTGATCTTTAGAATCACCTATGTAAAAAGCCTGATAAGCTGATTGATTTCTCAACAATCCGCCAAGCGTCAAATGATGCAGGTATAAGGTGTCGTAACCCAGCTCTTTCAAACTGAAATAATAGCGCAAGGCATTTTGATCTGACTGAGCCCTGAGATAAATTGAGTCAGCCACAAGCTTGCCATATTCCAATCCTTTCAAAAGTGCATTAAAGCGGAGGTCGTGCTTATCTTCATCAAATTCCAATAAAACAGATGCCTCCTTGAGACGACTCAAACCAGCTACATACTCCTGGTCAATCAATCTGTGTTCATCGAGGTTCAAAACCAAACGCATATTTTTTCCAGTGGACCCAAGATAAGTGCTATCTGGGTCAAAGTAATATTTCATATGATTTTTAAACACCCCTACAAATTCGCTGAAATGAAAATTGGCAAGCATGTTTCCCTGTACCAGCTCTGATCGCAACTTTACTTCAGAAATGCTGTCATGGGCCAGGGCAGATATAAATATGGAATCAATAAAATACCTGTCCATCCTTTTCAGAACATCTAAATCAGATATTTTCGCTTCTGCCTCTAAAAAGTTTCCCGGCCCAATTTGCAGACTTGCATCAAGGTTTACAGCAGCTCTTACCGGTTGAAAGGTGAATCCCGTACTTTGTAAATCAGCATGCTGCAACGCTGCATTCAGGCTGAGCTTATAGCTGGAACTATCGACCCAGGCTTCCATGTTTGCGATCAGGTTTAGTGCCGGATCTTCTATTTCCAGTTTCAGATTATATTTATTTGCTGCAAGAGAAAAATCAGCGCGTATAGGTTGGTAGGTATAATTTTTAAACCGAAGGTCATTCAGTTGCAACACCCCCTTCCCTTCCGGATTACCTGATTTGATTTGAAAGAGTTTCGTTTCCAACTCCAGTTCGGTGATAAATAAATCCGGCACCTGTGCGAGTAGTCCGGCATGAAGTGAATCTGCCTTTAACACTACGGCCAGATTGTCGGTTTCGGCTCCCGGTAAATCTTCATATTGCATACTTGCCAGAATATTACCCCAAGATGAAGTAAAATACATCTCTGCCGAAAGGGCCTGCATTGAGCCCTTAATTTCGGACTTTAGCTGCAGGTATTTAGGCCAATCTGTTTCACCTGGTGGTGTAATATTTGGCAATGCCTTTTCCAGCATGGCTCCCGAGACATAGAGTGGTTCTATCTTCAAATCAACATAAAGATCATCCGGAGTCCTAAGATTTTTCAAATGGCCTTCCACATGCAACATGCTTTTATCCGCTGTGGTAAGCTCAAGAAAATGAAAATTCATATGTTGCAGGTTCCCTTCTATATGGGTCGAAATTGTGACATCACTTAAATATTTGTGAAAGGATGAATCAATTTGGGGTATTTTTTTGAGATCTGTTAAACTTAACCTCATGTCGGGTATCAGAAGGTAGGCATCAACGCTTTCGCTCATGGCAAAGAGTGCCGCCGGATTTTCATATTGCAAGCCCAATTCCAGGTTTTGAAGTCCACTTGTATTGAGTTGAAAATCACTTACCAGTAAAGACAAAGCCTTATCATCTGCCTGCAATACCATGGATGTATTAAGTCTTAGAGAGTCATCATCGCTCTGCAAGGCCAAATTTGACATATTCAAGCCAATATGATCTGCGTGGAGTTTTATATCCCGCAGATCAAAATCTATTAAAATACCGCTTTCCATGCTTTCAAGGAGTGGAAAATCATCTATGCCTGGTATTCCCTGCAATTGCAAACGGGTATTTTGTATCAAGAAGTTATTACCTCTGATTTCCCATGGCAGGGTTGATAATAATTGTTCAGGTGATGATGATTCATCAGATGATTTAGCTTGAGTGGCAGAAGTGCGTTTTAAGGAAAGGTGCAGATCATGGGAATCCATTAAAATTTGGTCAAAACTGAGACTTTGATCTGCAATATCAACTGCGAGCTCGTTTAAATTTAACAATTGAATATCGTAGGAAATATCTATGTCTGGGCTTTGCATTTCAAAACTGCTTTCCAGAATTTTCAGCGAGACCAAATGAACTTCAAATGCTGTTTTTTCCTTGCTGCTGTCGACCTCCGGTAACAGGTAACCTTCGTACATATCGAGCTGAATAGCTGTACGGTTGATGAATATTTCGTCAAGAAATACAGACGGATTCTCAAGTTGCAGCTTAATGTTGCCCAATGACAATGCCTCGGAATGAACTGACAGGTCTACCCCCAGACCTGCATCCTCAAAGTCAAAGCGCGCATTTTTCAAGATAAGCTTGCTGAGTGATACCGTCCAGAAAGAAGGCTCACTTTCCAAATTCTCAAGGTTATCAGTCTCAGCTGTTTCATCACGCAAAAATATTCTAACCACATTTAACAAAGAATCTCCATTTTTTCTATGAAGGTTAATGTAAACATCCTCCAATTGCAGTGATGCCCTGGCCTCTTTTCGCAATAAAGGCCAGATTTTCACTCCGGCATGAATCTTATTTGCAAACAGTAAAGTATCACCACCCTGATCTTCTGCGTAAACCCCCTTTATGTTAACATTGCTGAACCATGTAATGGAAATATTTTCAATTCTAATCTCTACGTCCAGATTTTTTTTAGCCTGATCTACGACATATTTTAGAAGTGCGTTTTGAACGAATGGCAGCTGTACAAGGCCGGTAATTAAAAGTGAAAGAAAAAGCAATGCACCTGCAGACCAGAGCAAAAAACGAACTAGCCATTTTGCTCTCTTTGTGCGGTCTATTTTCTTTTCTGATGTCTCAGTATCTTTCAAAATCGCAATGCATTACACACCAATAAATCTATATCCTTATGGTATTTAAGTTAGAACCTATTAATCTAACAAAAAAAACCTATGATTTGATATGACTGGCTTAATAAAAAGACTTAATCAGAATCTTGTTGATACTAAAACAAAATTTCACTCATCCAATCGTCCGGTATCTGATTAATTGAATCGCGGAGCAAGTCTCCCCATAATTTTGAAATGGCACGCATATCTTGTTCAGTAAATCTGTGTACTTTCACCTCAAAGCTGTTATTATGATAAACGATAACATCGATGGGAAAATCCACATCATTGGCGCTTACACGGGTACTATCGAAAGACAGAAAGCCGGTTTTTAAGGCAAAACGCATGCTTGATTGATAGGACAGGGTTCGTCTAAGTACCGGTTTACCATATCCTGAGTTGCCAATAATAAAAAATGGCGACCCTTCACTTACTTCAATCCAGTTGCCCTGAGGATACAACAGGTAAAGCTTAGGATCTTTATCTGCCTCAAGCTGACCACCTATGATGGTATGGAGATTAAATTCAAGTCCCGATTCTGCCAGGGAGGCTTTATCCTCTTTAGCCACTTTGCGTATTTGCTCTCCAAGGGCATTAACTGCCTCATACATTCGGGTAAAACCATGATCATCATCAGATATTACTTCTTTAAAATATGTAAGCGCTTTATCCCGAATACTTCTTAAGCCGGAGGTCATTAAAAAAATTGAATGTTGGCCTGATTCATGGATAAAATACTTTTTGGCAGTAGTGGTTTCCGTCCCTGAGGTCAGTCTCGTGTCGGCTATAGCCACAATGCCCTGCTTCACTTTAATCCCCAAACAATATGTCATATAATTCTGAAATAAAAACTATTTTATTTAAAATACCTTTAAACTACTTCTTGTCTTTCTCATACCTGGCAACGCTTATGAGTTCAAGGTCTATGGTCCGCCGATTGATATCTGTACGGACCACTTTTACCACAACTTCATCTCCCAGTGAAATGTATTTATTGGCAGACTTAGCTACTATTCGGTAGTTGGCCTCATCGTATTCATAATAATCATCATCGATGTCTGAAATTCGCACCATCCCTTCACATTTGGTTTCTATCATTTCAACAAATATACCCCATTCGGTAACCCCACTCACAAGACCTGCAAAATCTTCTCCCATGCGTTCAGCCATATATTCTACCTGCTTGTACTTGATAGAAGCTCTTTCAGCATCGGCAGCCCTTTTTTCCATTTCTGAGGAATGCTTACACTTTTTCTCAAAATCGGCGGCAGATAAAGATTTGCCACTGTTGAGGTAGTGATGAAGCAAGCGATGAACCATCATGTCGGGATATCGGCGAATGGGTGAAGTAAAGTGCGTATAAAATTGAAAAGCAAGTCCGAAGTGAATTCCGGCATCCGTAGTATACTTAGCTTTAGCCATTGACCGTATGGCCAGAGATTGCAAAACATTTTCTTCCGGTTTACCTTCAATTTCAGAAATCAATCTATTAAGCGAACGCGAAACGGCTTCTTCACTAAGATGCACTTCATATCCGAATTTTTTCGCAAAAATCGAGAAGGACTGTAGTTTTTCAGGATCGGGATAATCGTGGGTACGGTAGACAAAAGTATTTTTAGCTTTGCCTTTTTTCATATTGTGCACAAATTCAGCCACTCGCTTATTGGCAAGCAACATAAACTCTTCAACAAGCTTGTGCGCGTCTTTTCTGATTTTGGGAATAACTTCCAGCGGTTTTCCTTTATCGTCGAGCCTGAACTTAACTTCTGTGGTCTCAAAGCTAATAGATCCCTTGGCATAGCGATCGGCCTGCAACTTAAGCGCCAGTTCATTGAGTAAAGTCAATTCTTTGGCGAAATCACCTTCAAGCTTTTCTATACGCTCCTGTGCTTCTTCATAGGTAAACCTCCGGTCTGAATGGATTATCGTTTTTCCAAACCATTCTTTTTTGATTTTCGCATTGCCGTCAAGTTCAAATACCGCTGAAAAAGTAAGCCGGTCTTCATTGGGCCTTAAGGAGCAAAGCTCATTCGAAAGTCGCTCAGGAAGCATGGGTATGGTTCGGTCTACGAGGTAAACTGAGGTACCCCTCCGTTGAGCTTCCTTTTCTAAAGGTCCTTTATCCGAAACATAATGCGTAACATCAGCAATGTGGATCCCCACTTCATAATGGCCATTTTCGAGAATGCGCAATGAAAGGGCATCATCAAAATCTTTGGCATCTTCGGGATCAATGGTAACAGTGGTAACAGACCTGAAATCTTTTCGCTTTGATATCTCTTCATCACCTATGCCTGCTTCGATCTTTTCAGCCTGTTTCAAAACCTGACTTGAAAAGTCATAGGGTAATCCAAATTCAGCAATGATGGAATGCATTTCAGCTTCATGTTCACCCGCCTGACCTAAAACCTTAATCACCTTTGCCTCCGGGCTTTTATTTGACGTCGGCCATTGAGTGATTTTTACGATGACTTTATCATTGGAATTTGCTTTATTTATAGCATCGGGTGGTATAAAAATGTCGGTATGCATTTTTCTGAAATCAGGGATCACAAAAGCATATTTCCCGGATAGTTGTATACGTCCTACAAACTCATCCCTCACTCTTTCAATGATGCGCAACACTTTGCCCTCGAGCCGGCCTTGCCTTGTTTTCTTTGAAAAAATTTCTATTTCGACAAGGTCATCATCAAAGGCACCCATCATGTTTTCATGTTTGACCATTACATCTTCTTCACTTTGATCAGAGACTATATATGCAAATTTGGCATTAACATAGTCTACCCTACCTTCAATTACTTTGCCTCCGTGAACTTTTGTTTTTCCGTCAGTGGCTATACCAGATCTTTTTTGCAGGTCTTTAACCAGATCTTTAACCACCTGCTTTGACCGGCGGTCCTTTATACCAAGCAATTTAATAACCTGATTTACAGAATATGGCGGTTTCATATTTTGCATTGCGATTTTCACCGCCTTTGCCAATTCATCAATTCTTGAATTTGAAGTATTTTTTCTTTCTTTTTTCTTCGTCATGATTTTCTAAGTTTTATCGGGAAGCCAGCTTTCTTTGCAGGGCCGCCTTTTGAATGTCTGAAAGATCGCCTCTGGGTATAGATTGAATCAGCATACGCGTATATTCTTCCCTGGGCCTTTCAAATAGTGTATCGGGAAATCCCATTTCCACAAGTTTACCATTTTTCATGACCAAAATACGGTCTGCAATAAATTTTATTACAGAAAGGTCATGTGAAATAAAAATATAAGTGATTTTAAATTCTTTTTTCAAGTCGTTCAATAAATTGAGTACCTGTGCCTGCACCGAAACATCGAGCGCAGATACCGGCTCATCGCAAATTATCAATCGGGGGTTTACAGCCAGAGCTCGGGCAATGCATGCCCTTTGCCGTTGTCCCCCAGACATCTGATGAGGAAATCTGCCAAAATAGCTGCGGTCTAGCCCTACTTTGTGCAAAAGATCGTACACCCGATCGCGAATAGCGCCTTCGCCCTGCAAAATATTATGAAAACGTATGGGTTCAGTAATGGCCTGACCCAAAGTCATTCTGGGGTTTAACGAAGCATAAGGGTCCTGAAATATGATTTGTATTTCTTTTCTTATTTTCTGCAATTGCCTTGAGGGCAGGTGATTAACCAGATGACCATCATAAAAAACAAATCCCGATGATGGCTCCTCAAGTCGTAAAATAGAGCGCCCCAGTGTTGTTTTTCCACAACCAGACTCTCCAACCAACCCAATGGTTTCGCCCGGGTATACTTCAAAGCTCACATCGTCAACCGCCTTTACAAATTCATTTCCAGGTTTTAAAAATCCTTTAGACAACGGAAACCAGGTTTTCAGGTTTTTTATTTTTAGCAAGGAACGACCCTGAACCACCTCAACACGCCGCTGAATCATCTCGTCTTTTGATTCCGCATTCAGCAGTAAAGCTTCTCCTATTGATTTGTATTTAAAAGTATTATCGCCCTTGCTTTCTTCTGTTTCCTCCATAAAGTCTGATACGGTAGGTAGTTTTTTCAGCCTTACCTCAAGACGTGGCCTGCAAGCCAATAAGCCTTTGGTATATGGATGTTGGGGGTTTGAAAAGATATCCCAAACCGTACCCTGTTCTACAATTTTTCCTTTGTACATAACCAATATCCGGTCGGCAATACCTGCTATTACCCCTAAATCATGTGTTACAAAGAGCATGGCAGTGTTTTTTTCCTGCCTGAGGCGATTCATAAGGCGTAGAATGCCAGCCTGTACGGTTACATCCAAAGCGGTGGTTGGCTCATCTGCCAGTAAAAGTTTAGGACTGCAAGCCATCGCCATCGCGATCATAACCCTTTGCTTTTGTCCTCCGGAGACCTGATGCGGATAACTGTGCAGCAGCTTTTCAGGACGGGGCAGTTGCACATCCCTGAACAAGGATAAGGTGCGTTCTAAAGCCTGCTTGCCCGATAATTTTAAATGTTTTTTCAAAACTTCTGCCACCTGATCTCCCAGGGTAAAAACCGGATTGAGCGAAGTCATAGGCTCCTGAAAAATCATGCCTATTTCATTTCCTCTGATCGAACGCATCTGAGCATCTGTAAGCTTGCAGATATCTGTCTTTCCATATAATTCCGACTGGAATTCAATAGATCCTGAGCTTATTCCAGCAATTTTATCAGGCAACAATCTGCATACAGATAAAGCCGTAACGGTTTTCCCGGAGCCAGATTCCCCAACTATACCGACTACTTCTCCCGGATAAACATCAAAGCTGACATCATCTACCGCATTGAGATACCCCAACCTCGTCTGGAATTGCGTTGTAAGATTCTGCACCCGTAAAACCGGCATACCATTTTCTATATCAATGGGCATCACAAAAGGGTTGGTAACTAAATTAAGATATGTATATTTTCGTTTTCAATCATTGCTTGTGCGTGTAATTTCAGATACAATTGTGCCGTTACAGCCACATCATTACAACAGTATCTTGCAAATCTTTTTTCTTTACAAATAGTAAAAACTTCCTGTGAAAAGCAACCACCATTTCAATTCATCATTTGCCCTTTAGGAAGATTTTCTTCAGAATATTCAGGGTAATGAGGTAAGTCGGTCTGACACCATCCATACCAAGCCCTCCCGAAGCCAGGGTGCTGCCTGTTTCCAAAGGATTATCCGATGCATAATAGGCATAAAATGTATTGATATTTCGATGGATGCTGTTTCTGATTTTAGAGGCAGATTGTATGGCTTTTTGATAATGCGCCCCCTCCATTTCAAGCCCTATTGCCTTCCAGGATGACTCCATGAAATACTTCAACACATCTTTATTTTGCAGTGAAGTTCCCAGTACCGTTACCATGGGGCCTTCATATACAGCCGGCCCGAATCCCTCAAAATCTTTGGTTTTAAAACCATTGCGGATCGGATAATTATCAGCGGTGCCTTCAAAGACATGGGCAGTTGGTATCATAATATCTCCTTTTTTACCATTCAAAATACCTGCCTTGCCCATGATGGACACAGACTGCACATTAATAGCCCTAATCTTATCAGGTAATTCATAGGGTTTGAGCAGCTCATCCAGGCATTCGTAGGCTTGCTCTCCAAAAGCATAATCCATAACGAATATCACAGGCAGCTTTGAAGAATCATCATCAGGCATTGGCACACCGGGTGCAAGTTCCCGGGAATTGATTTTAGCCAGGTCGATGATCTGAGCAGAAATATTGGTACCCGATGTATCATTGATCTCTATCAAACCGTGTTTCAGGGCATAGTTTTTAATCTTATGCGCTAAATCGTATTTGTTTTCCTGGCTTATCTCTACCGCGAGACGCTCGAGTTCTTCAAAACTGTTTCTGCCAAGTGCGAGATAACCATAAATAGTATTGACCACGCTGTGCAAATTGGCACTGATAATATGAAGTGGGCGATGAAGAAGATCATTTTCAAGCAATACCCTTTTTATATGATCAGCCCACAATTCACCATATACATGATGGCCAATCCGCTCCCTGAGGGAGGCTGAGAAAAAGATTTCCCTGTCAAGACCTTCTGTTTGTTCTTCCATGGCCAATTTGCCCATATGAAAAATAATGCTGAAAATACTCAGGTTCCCGGCTTTTTTAAATTTCCGCCCTGCAGTACGCGTAACATCAAAAGTACGGCCGAGTATATTGCTCAGATAAGAATAAGCCGCCTCTTCATTGAACTCTTCCCCCCTCTTTTCCTTCTCAACGATTTCCCTCAGGTTTCGCCAGTCCAGCGTTTCCCTACCTTTATGGTCAAGGCTGTTTCGCTCGATTTTTTCAGATTCTATATACAAAAAAGTAAGGTGGGTAAGTATATCATAAATATCGCTTCTACCCCTGGTCATTTCAACATACATTTGATCCTGATCTACCCTGTAGCAATTCCTCCTACGCTTTGGGGGAATAATTACATTGAAATCAGATCTCTCCAGCCCTTCCCGGGAAATCAGTCTTATGTAACGGCACTCTTCAATACCTGCCGGAAGTCTCTCAATGATGTACAACAAACCATCCAGCTCAACTTTCTCAGGGTCATCCATCAACCCGTATATTTCAGGTTTTAAGGTCAGTAACTCTTTGACAAGCGATTCACCCGAAACTCCGGTAGGCTTATAGCTTCCCCTGATAAACAGGTGACGCATGATAATGTACAATTTTTCGATGGCTGATCTGGACTCATGGGCCTTGGTACGGGTCATAATGGATGCTTTAATTATCAATACTTTTTACAGACCACAAATTTAAGCATTGATTTTAAAAGACATTAAAAAATATTAATCGATTCGAAATAAGACTTTGTGAATTTTTATTTAATTTTGACGTGATTACAACAATTTGTAAATCAGGCATTTACAGTTTTAGCATTTAGGTTGTAATACATTGATCCATTGGTTTTTAAAAAATTAATTCGCCGAATTACATGTTATATCGTTATTCAGCTTTACTGGCATTTGTGTTGCTGCTTTCATTTTCAACTTGTAAGCCTCGCAGGGGCGTCAGGTTGATAAAAACAGCCGATCTGGTTGATCCTCTTATAGGAACTGCAAGGGCTACTACCCCAAGTGCAATGCGCCATAGCCATGCTGCCTCTGAATTAAAGGGGCAAACTTTTCCGGCGGTCGGTTTTCCGAGGGGCATGACAAATTGGACACCCCAAACCCGCGCAACTGAAACCAAATGCCTCTCGCCTTATTATTATGAAGACAGCCTCTTTCAGGGTTTCAGGGCCAGTCATTGGAAAAGTGGTTCCTGTACGCAGGATTACGGCAGTTTTACCATAATGCCCCTAAATGAAATAGTAATTACCCATCCGGAAAAAAGATCAAAATGGTTTAGTCATGACCACGAAACTGCCAAACCTTATTACTATAAAGTTGACCTGAAAAAAGATGACATTGTTGCGGAGATTTCTGCCACCAATCGCGCCGGGCTTATGGAGTTTACCTTTAAAAGAAGTGAAAGCCTCAGAATTCTGTTAATTGAAGCGAACAGCGATGAAGGCTTAGGAAGGATGTTTATCAATCCCGATGTACAGGAAGTGAGCGGGTCCAATCCCGTACACCGCATTTATCAGGGTTGGGGTGAATATGCAGGCTTTGATGGGCATATATCCATAATTTTTGATGAAGAATTTGTCGAATATGGCACATGGGTAGAAGATGAGGTTTATCCGCATGAAACAGAGGTGTTTGGCAATGGTAAAAGATGCGGGGTATACGTGGTTTTTGACCCTAGCATTCGCGATGTTATGGTCAAAGCCGGCACTTCGTTTACTGATATTGCCGGGGCAAGGAATAACCGGGAACAGGAAATACCGCACTGGAATCTCTTTTTTACCCAAAAGGATGCCAGAAGGGCCTGGAACGATGTGTTGAATAAAATCGAAATTCCAAGGGCCAATGCGCATGACCATACTTTGTTTTATACCGCAATGTATCACGCTAACCTCCTTCCCCGCACCTTCAGCGATTTTGATGGCAGATACCCCGGGTTTGCCGGGGACACAACAATACATGTAGCTGACGATTTTGTGTATTATATGGATTTTTCACTTTGGGATACCTATCGCGCTGTGCATCCTTTATTGCACATTACCGAGCCGGAAGTATCGCGAGATATGGTGATTTCACTCATAAAAATGGCAGAACAAGGTGGATGGATGCCAATTTTTCCCTGCTGGAACCACTATACAGCTGCGATGATCGGTGACCATGCCACTGCTATGATCAGCGATGCCTGGGCAAAAGGAATCCGTGATTTTGATACTGAAAAAGCTTGGAAGTATATGGCACAAAATGCATTTATACACAATGAAGATACAAATAGCTACCGAAGTGGCAAAGGGCGAAGGGCCATGGATACCTATTTGAAATACGGATATCTTCCCATGGAAGAAAGAGTCCCCGATGCTTTTCACAAAGATGAGCAAAGTTCGAGGACCCTTGAATACGCCTTTGATGACTTTGCGCTGGCTCGTTTTGCAGGCGCTCTTGGCAAGGAAGATACTTTTAAAATTCTGATGGAACGGTCAAAAAATTACCGGCATGTCATCGATACCGCTATTGGCTATGTCAGGGGAAAATGGGCCGATGGCAGTTGGTATGAACCTTTCGACCTGAATGACACACAGGCATTGTACATTACCGAAGGAACACCTTTTCAATACACATGGTACGTCCCTCATGATATTTATGGCCTTATGGCAATGATGGGTGGTGAAAACAGATTTGAAGAAAAACTCGACTCTCTGTTCACCTATGGACACTACTGGCATGGCAATGAGCCCGGCCATCAGATTCCATACCTCTATCCTTATGCAGGCAAACCCTGGAAAACCCAGGAAGTTCTGCAACGCATCGTTAGGGAAGAGTACAACACAAGCCCCGGTGGACTGAGTGGCAACGAGGATGCGGGACAGATGTCGGCATGGCTGATATTTACCATGACAGGCTTTTATCCGGTATGTCCATCAGTTCCGGAATATGTGCTGGGAAGGCCATTTTTTAATGAACTCACCATCCATAATGCCAATGGAAATTCTTTTACCATATTGGTTAAAAACCAAAGTGATGCCAATTTGTATATTCAGGAAATGAAATTAAATCACGAACCTTACCCCTTTTCAAGGCTCATGCATGAAGACATACTGAAAGGCGGATTGATGGAAATTACCATGGGGCCGGAGCCCAACCGTTCTTTGGCAAAAGACCGGCAACTCCGCCCCATGAGCTGGAACGATGAGTGAACATTAAAACCCTCTTTTATTAAAGTGCAGTCCGCTGTCTACCGTCTTACTGCCTTTATTTTTTGTCTTTCCCTTTTGCAGTGAATAACTCATGGTAAACCATAAAGGAATGGCAGACATCTGAATTTTGCCGGTCGATCGCTGATGAAAGTTTTCGCCACGGGTATCTAATCCAAAATAGGTAAAATTTCTGGCCATTGGCAACCCAGAGGTTAAGCCAAGCTTTATTCCGCCAGACAATTGCTTTTCTGCTGCGATAAAGTACAATGGGCCACTAAAGAAATCAGATTGCACATCGTTGACCGGGCTCAGGTACCTGAAGCGCAGGGTAAGGAAAAAATCATGTTCAAAAGCCATCACTCCGGAAAACCCGGTTTCAATGGCAAATTTGTTTCTGGATGGAAACAAATTGGTATCGTGACCCTTTGAAAAGGTATTGAATAGCCGCACACTATGATTCAGGGAAATCCTTTTACCCAAATTCAATGCACCAGTCGATTGCAATCCATATTGATACACATCCCCCAGGTTGGCAAAGCTCACCTCCATAATGCCTGTTTCGCTTACTGTATGGAGTGTATTGATAATATTAGTCCTTTGTTCCACAAAAGCTGCGGTAATCAACATCAGGTTGCCATTGCTCCAGATGTGCTCCAGGTTACTACTGTTGAATCTATAAGGTTGAAGACCCTGATTGCCCCTGGTCATGGTAAAAGGATCTGCAAAAGCTTCGAAGTTATTTAACTGGTGAAACATAGGATAAATCATTGAAGAACGTAAAAAAATGCGGGCAGCATGCTTTTCATTCCACCTGTAGCCCATCCTTACATTGGGCAGAAGATTCGTAGAACTGGTTTTTTGGTCCTGATTGGCTATTTCGATGTTGAAATATTCAGCGCGAAGCCCGGCTTCCATATCAAAGGCTGATTTTTGCCAGGAGATGGAGGTGTATGCCGCTGAAACCATATTGGCAAAACCAAAATCGTCCTGGTGTCCATTTTCCAGCTGGGTGCTTTGGAATTGAAAACCCGTATTGATCATAGATGATGTGCCTGCTTTTTTCTGATAATCTGTTCTGAGGTTATATATTCTCTGAGAGGGTTGAATATGATTGACAAAACTTTCGTCGTCTTCTGCATTTGTAAACCGCAGGATATTTTCACCTCTTAATCTGCTATGGGTAAAATCAAGGGTCAGTCGGTTTTCTTCCTTTTCACCAAACTGATGTTGCAGAAAAAGTGCTGAAGTTAAGCTTCTGTTTTTATCATTTTCATCCCTCATCGCCACCCAGGGTGCTGACTCATTTTTAGTGACAGAAATATTTCCATTGTGCTCTTCAGAAAAGCTGCCGGCAGCCACATATGCATGAAGCAAGGTAGACGGAGAAATGGCATATTCAAGGCCTTGATGAAAGGTTTGGGATTTGCTCCTTTGGCGTGTGATTTGCTCAGAATGTATATTGCCCAAATTTTCAACCCTACGGTCATAACTTTGTACCACATCAAAAAAGCTAAAGGCACCGTTATAAGCAGAGTACAGGTGCAGATTGCGTGTGTTGTAAGCAAGGCTTGCTGTTGGATGGCTGTACACTTCATTTCTTGAAATGGGCGCTTCAATATATGCCATACCAGAAAAGCCTCTCTCTCTTTCAGCAAGTATGATATTGATAACAGCATCGGCTTCAGCCATAAAGCGGGAAGAAGGATTGTTTATAATCTCTACCCTGTCTATTTGATCTGCCCGCAATTGCTGAATATAGCGACTGTCTCTTTCTGCACCATTCACGAATATCAATACCCTGCTTCTTCCGTTGATACTGATGTTTTGTTGAAAATCGACATAAGCGCCAGGGATCAGGTTAATGATGTCCATACCGGTATTGGAAGCTTCAATACTTTTTCTATTCACAAAGTACACTGCCTTTTCTCCTTCAGTAATACCTTTTATGCGCTCACCTTCCACAAAGAGGGTGCTCAACAAAATACCTGCTTCCTGCATGGGAATGATTCCCAATTCGAAGCTCATAATACTATCGGGCATTATAAATACCGGTTCAAAACCGACATTGCTGATTTTAACAAAAACACTGCCTGATTTGGGAATTGTCAACTGGAATTTCCCATCCACATCACTGGTAATGCCATGCAGAAGTACTGAATCGGGTAATTGATACAATACCACATTGGCAAAAGATACCGGTGTCTTACCATCCTCTTCTACCAATTTACCGCTTAATAATGCCGGATTTTGTGCCCACATCCCGGGAGAGATCATCAATAGTAAAGTAATACTTATTATTGACCTGATGTTAAAAAATACAAATCTTGCTTTCATGTCCTTTTTTTGATTTAATTGTTCCAAATCGTTCAGGACAAAGGAAATAATGGTCTGATTAAGCGCCTAATTTGTGGTATACATGCCAAGGTTTTGTGCCGGAAGGAAAGAATAATTTTAAATCTGGGATGAAAGGAAAACTTTTGTGATGAAAGTTTATTGAAATTTGCTGAGTTTTTCATCAAATACCTGAACCTTGTTTCTCGATACCGGGATTTCCTCCGCAAGTCCGTCAAGTTGTAACCGATAGCCCAGGGCATTGCCTTTTTTCCGCACAACTTTATGTATATTTACAATATAGGCCCTGTGCACCCTGATAAGACATTCGTGCAATTGCAGCTGTTGCTCTATTTCATTCATGCTGTTGCGAATCATCTTTTTTTGGAGCTTCCCATCGTTGTAAATATAAAAAATCACGTAGTTCCCTTCTGAGGCTATACATAGTAGCTCTGACAAATGAAATTCAAGAGATTCTTTTTTAAGTTTTGAAACAATGCTTAGCAAAGGCTCTGCCTCCGGCTTTGGCCCGGGCAGCTTTTTGTAAAATTCCTCCTCCACAGGTAAGTTGCTAAACCAAAAAGGCGCATGCATAAGGCTGAAGAAAAGATATGGAAGAAAACCAATAAAGACTGCATATTTAAATGAATCGAGCATGGTGTCCAGGTTCCATCGGTCGGCAGCGGGCTCAAGTATAAATGCGGCGAAGTAAATGGTAAGGCCCATTACGATAAGTATTACCATAAAAGACAGCAGCTCCTTACGGATGGTCCACTCATCTTTTGAATCGACGGGTAAAGATTTGACAATAAATATGGTGGCAAGCGAACTTGAAGTAGCTACAAGTATCGCATAGGCGGTCATTTTAAACAGAAAAAGTTTTGGGTCTACTGCAGAAGTTCCAAAAGGACTGTAAATCGTTACAAACAAAAGCCCGAAAACGGTGATGGCGGCAAAGCCCGCCAATGGTTTTTTAATCAGCAGGTTCTTAGGTATTTCTCTGTTTAACCACGGCATTAACATGATCTTCTGAAAGTATACAGGTCGTAAAATACACAGGATTGACTAAAAACTTATCTCATCCCTGAAAATTATTATCAGCACGAGCTACGAGCTACGAGCTGCAAGCCCTCCCCTTCACTATTGTTGTTGTTTTTCAACAACAAGCATAGAAACCCTCATTGATATTTTTACCATCATACCTCCAGACCAACGACCTTCATTGGTAAAATTGAGTGAACTACAAGCTCTGAGCTACGAACTGACTCTGGGGTGCTGCAAATTTTCAATATTCTCATAAACAAAAAGCAAGTCCATCTATTATCTCCCGGCAAACTAAACAGGCGGCATACTTTTCACCGGGTATGCGGCCTGTTTGGCGAGCCTCAGTCGCTGTTAAATTCTTTTCAGGGCTTTATTTACAATTTTCAATACTTCTACCCTGGCAAATTTTTTGTCTTCCGAAGGAATAAAATGCCAGGGTGCATAATCTGTATTTGTACGCTCTGCCATTTCATTCACTGCCTCATCGTAAGCACTACGTTTTTCCCGGTTGCGCCAGTCATCATCTGTAATTTTGTAGTTTTTGTATTCTGTTTGTTCTCTGGCCCTGAACCTGCTTAGCTGTTCATCTGGACTGATTTCCAGCCAGAATTTCAAAACAATGGACCCTGAGTCGGTAAGCTCCTTTTCGAACTGATTTATTTCATCATAGGCCCTTTGCCATTCAGCCTCTGATGCAAAACCTTCCACCCTTTCTACCAGTACCCGCCCATACCAGGAACGATCGTAAATGGTGATAAAACCGGCCCTGGGTATTCTCGTCCAGAAGCGATGCAGATAATGTGTGGTTTTTTCCCGCCCTTTAGGTGCGGCAATTTGAATTACACGGTACAAGCGAGCATCTAAAGCGCGAATGAGTCTGCGTATGGTACCTCCTTTTCCGGCAGCATCAGCTCCTTCAAAAACCAAAATAACAGACTTTTCTTTACGATGCGATTTCCAGGCACGTTTATAAATACTTTGACGATATTTTTTCTGCAACTCAGTATAAAGGCTTCTATCGAGTGTCTTGCCCAGATCCACGGTAGCCAGGTGGTTGGGTATCCCCAGGGGCCTTTCATAAGTAACCATATTCCCATTGGCATTTTGGAGTTTTTGGAGGTGCCTTTCAAAACATTCAATCAGCAATTGCAAAACAGACAGGTTTCTGTATCTCGAGTTTCCGGCATCGACAAAATGCCAGGGCGATGCTTCTGTATGGCTAAGCGCAATCATACGATCGGTATGCTCCATTTTTTTCTGAAAAGAAAACCCTGCGTTCATATCATCTTCACTCATGCGCCATGAATACGCCGGACGTGATTTGGAAGCTTTCAATCTCTTTTCCTGTTCTTTTTGATCGAGGACCAACCTTATTTTTACGATGAGTGTGCCATCTGCTGCCATCATTTCTTCAAACTTTCTGATGTCGCTCATTCGCGAAAGATATTCCTTTTCGCTGATGTCTCCGTTTAAACTTTTAAACCATGGCTCGGTATACCATGAACCCAAAAACAAACCGGTTTCACCTTGTCCGGGCAATCTTCTCCAGTACTTCCAGAAATATGGCCGTCCTAACTCTTCCTCGGTGCGTGGCCGGTGTACATGGGTTTCAATAAAACGGGTATCCATCCATTCGTTGAGCAGATTAACAATTTCTGATTTTCCGGCACTTATCATACCCGAAAGCACAATGATTACCGGTACATTATGATCTCTTAGCTTAAATTGCCGCATCAAGAGCTCCATTCGCTCTTTTTCAATAATTTCAGCATATTGCTTTTTTGAGTCTATCTCCCCTGAAAACTGATAATTGATGGCTGTCATAGTGAAATTATTAGTTCTATTTATGCAATTTGACCAAAGTCCAAATAAGCCATTTGTTATGGCTGGTAAAGGATATTATTAACTGCAATATAAGAATACGGAATTATCACACAAAATACGGGTACTGGTGATTTGAAGTTTAAGTGCGATTGGCTGCTGGGTGGGCTTATGCGACTTGGTGTCCTAATAAAGTGCATATAGCCATATACTGTCAATTTCAAGTAGTCCTTTGGCTGGCATTATAAATAGAAGCAAGTTTAAGTTACAAGGGCAATAGCGTCTGAACAGATTTGGGATTAAAAGGAGGATAATACTGTAAATAATATTATAAAGCACATTTTTTTTGTAACTACTTAATTCAAGAGTAATTTGTTTGTATATAAATGTATTATTCTTAAAATTAAACAATTATTTTTTTTGTATATAATTTAGTAATGATCAATATAACACCCCCCTTGCCCCCCTTAAGGGGGGAGTACATTAAGTTACCTTAATATCTTATATTATTTAAGAAAAACAACTAATTTACCTTAAAGCAATTTTTATCCAGAGTGTAGTCCCCCCTCCAGGGGGGATTCAGGGGGGTGTTCATAAAAGCATATTTTATACATTCTTTTTATACGACAAAACCTTGATTTAATCATAAAGTAATTGTTTTAAATACAATACCACAACCTTCCCGAACATTCGTCCGGGACAGGCGAGGGGGATTCAGGGGGGTGTTGATAAATGTACATCTTTACCATCCATTTTTTAAGCAAACAACCGTACATTTAATGCCATTCCAAATTCAAAAATACCCTGTAAGCTGCGGTCTGTAAAAAAACTTTAATCTCGTTCTAATTATTCAAAACGAGGCCGGACCAAATTATTAAAAAACCATACCAATGCATAATATATTTTCCTTAGAGGCATACTCCTTTTTCCGCGGTGCGGCCCGGCCTCGGGGCCGGGCCGGTGGTACTAATTTACCAGCTTCATTTTCTTCCATCGTAATTTTCTCGCTTAAAGGGTAAAAGTGATAAAGTATAAAGGGTAATTATTCCCGGAGCAAACGAAAACCAACACTGATGTCGGGATCCGCCGGATAGTAGATAAAGCGACCCGCCACACGACTATCGCCTGTGTTGAAGTACCAGGCACCGCCACGCAAAACATGCCATGTACCTGTAGCCGGGCCTTTGGGATTGGTGGATGGGTCTTCGCTATAATAATAAAACCAATTATCGCACCATTCCCATACATTGCCTGTCATATCGTGTAATCCCAGTTCATTGGCCTGCTTCGTGCCCACCGGATGTATTCCATCTCCGATGTTACCTTGCCACCAAGCCACGGCATTTAAATCATTGCTGCCACTGTATCGGTATCCCTGGCTTTTATTGCCACCCCTGGCTGCATATTCCCACTCCGCCTTCGTAGGCAGTCTCCCGCCCGCCCAGCGGCAATAGGCATTCGCACCAAACCAAGTTACTAAAATTACCGGCGTATCATCGGTCAAAGCATACTGATGGCCCTTAAAATTAAAACGCCCTCCGCTATATCCTATGGCTCCCAAACTCATGTCGATGTAAGTTACATTGCCAAACTGAGGGTCATTATAAGTGCCATTGCTGTTGCAGTTGATTGCATTGAGAAAATCAATGTACTGCTTATGCGTAATCTCATATTTACTTAAATGAAAACTACTCACCGTTACGCTGTGGACGGGCCTTTCATAACTCTGGCAATTTCCATCCCGGGTATCATCACAGCCCATTTGAAAAGTGCTCCCTTCTACGAAGATCATTTCTGAGGTATCGCTTCCACCACCTTCACCGCCGCCGGCTGCCGTTGTGCTGAATTGCTGCAAACCTCCATAGGCGATACCGGTATTGTTAGCGGCGTAGGCTTTTACATAATAGGTCGTTCCCTCGGCAAGTCCGTCTACCGTTGCCGAAAATACACCCATGCCAGCACCCATCGCTACTTTGGTGCCGCTGCTCTCAGGGTTACTTTGCAGGCCGTAAAATACACCCCGCTCCGTTATCATCGCCCCGCCATCCGACGTCACATTGCCCCCCAGCACCGCCGAGCTCTGCGTCACATTCTGCGCCGCATTGGTAATCACCTGAGGCAAGGTAACCGCCGTACTGGTGGTGAATGACCAGGCCGGGCCTGGTGTGGTGTTACCGAATCCATCAATTGCATCTACTGACCAGTAATATATGCGATCCATTTCGAGATCTTTTATCTCTACTTGAACATTGCTGATTCCTGATGCTATTTGGGTAACAGGAGGATTGTCTGTTCCGAAAAAAACATTATAGCTAATAGGATCGTCTTCTGGATCTGTGGAAGGTGACCATTTCAGCTCCAACGCCGGCACAGTTACTTCAGACTTATCTGCGGGTATTGGATTTGATGGCACGGTGGGCGGTGCATTGTTATCTGAATCTACCGAGTATTTATATTCAAGTAAGTCAACCTGGTATTTATACTTTAAACCAAACAATTCCATATTTGCACCTCCAAAAACCCTAAAACCTATGTTAGACTGTATATGCGGTGTATTATTTAATGATGCTGTAGCTTCCGCATAGGCTCTTACAGTTGCATGCGGACCAGCCAGATCATACAGCCTCAGATTAAGAATTAAATCGAGATATGACTCAGCTGAAGCTTTTCCATTAATTTTAGGTTTGAAATAATTAAATTCCCTGGTAGATGTTGACAAAGGTGTCCAGTCTGGGTTTAGATAGTGAATGCCGTTTTCAGCGGTCATTTTAGCGTTTAAACCAAAAGAACCTGTAAGGCCGCCTTCTAATTTGGAACCAACATTAAATATCAATACAGGCCTGAAAACCAAAGGAACACCTCCTACTGTTATCACGAACCTTTTAAATCTAACTCTTGCTATTTCCTTCTCTTCTTCAATTTTAAGTCCTAAAAAATCTACCACCATTTTGGCTTCAGCCTCATTCTCCACATTAACTGAAAATTTAAATTCTTCCAGTTCCCAATTTCTTATCTTCAAGTTTAAGCCTATATTCAATGACTGTTGCATAAAGCCTTTTAGTTTGATGTCATCTGCTCCAAGTTTTAGCTCAAATTCTATTTTTTGCAACAATTCCAGTCCACTTGTTCGCGAGGATGAACTTACCCCTTCACCGAAAAGTTCAATCGATTCTACCAAAAGACTATCATTAGGTATTTCAAGATTGATTTCAAGGTTTTCAAATGCCTCGATGAGACTCGCTGGCTCTGTAAGTATCTCAATTTGACTATTTTCAACATTTACCTCAACTACTTTTCGCAAAAAACCATCTCCTTCCGATGATATTAAAACATCACCTTTTTTAATGGGCTGATCAGTAAGTAAATCATGCTTAAACACAATAGTGCTGCTATCCTCCGTAATACCGATAAAGTTTGTATTCCAAAGCCCTGGACTTATGTATTTTGTACTTGCCGGAATCGTGGTGGTACCATCATCATAGCCCCCAGGATTCTCATCAATGTCAATCTCCAATTCTTTTTCGCAACCGACAGCGATAAACAAAAGTGCGATAAAGGAGAGGTAGGTAAACAGCTTTTTCATAAGGTTAGTCTTTAGTAATAAAACTTGCTCCGATCCAAGCAAAACGGAGCTTTAAAAATCCTTGAATCATATATAATTTTATTTAGGAAATATATTAATAAACAAATATGAAAACAATGGCAAAAAGGGCTTATTGTATGAACCCCCCTGTTTTCTGTATGAACCATGGGACTTATTGTACGAACTGATGATTTTTTATTTTGAGTTGGTGCCCGAATGCTGGAGTTTTCCGGTGAAAAAAGCCTGTGGTTGTAGCCTTTTGATGGTACTTCCTGAACCCGGCGATTCAGAAATGTGTCAGCCTAAAGCTGAGGATGTCTCACAGAAATTAACAGTTTTCATTTCCCAATGAATCATTTAAAGGGATAGAAAAAGACCTACTATATTAATACCTCAACATAAGACCCATTCTGGGTCGATTTTGAATCGATACCATTTTGCTATAGACATTTAATCCCGTCGGGATTTGCATTCCTGTAAATTCTAAGGGCATATCCGAATAGCAATCTTTGCTTTTAATTACCGCAGAATTGCCGGCATTTATGCCCGGAAAGAAGACTTTGTTGCCAATTGATAAGCAGAGAGGCGGCAAATAACAACCTGGATGGCAATTCAGCACTTGGTATTATCGGATGGTAAATCCGCCAGGTCTGTGTTGCGGGTTAACAAAGCCCATACAGTCTTCTTTATTGGCAATTATTGTTATGTAAAAATTGACAAACACCCTATTTTTTTGTTATATATTTATCTATATAAATTCACAAACACCCCCCTCGCCCCCTTCCCGAGCATTCATCCGGGATAGGCATTTGGAATTAAGGTGGTTGTCTGAAATAAATGTCTATTCTTACCTGATTTTTTAAAGATAATATTTCATTTAAGCGATTGATATTCTATATTTTAACTTAACGCTATCCTAAACCAGAATTAAAATCCCCTACCCAAACATTCCTACGGGAAAGACCAAAGGGCCTTCAAGTAATGTTCATAAAGTCAATCAGCTTTCATCAATAAAAAAACACGGCCTTCTGCAAACCGTGTCTTTTTAAATAAAACTTCCTATGATATATAAACCCTGAAACCGGGTATATTCAATCTGTAATTACTTCAAAATCGATCAGCACCAGCTTATGCCAATTCCAGATCTCTTTTAGCCAGATAGAAATCCACTTTTTCAATACTGTCATCTTTCAGCCTGGCTTCAAGCTCATCGAGCGTTTTCGGTGGAGGAACGATTACCTTATCACCGGCCTTCCAGTTGAGGGGCATAGCTACTTTATGCTTATCCGATACCTGAAGCGCTTCAAGCACGCGTAAAATCTCATCCATATTCCTGCCCACATTGAGAGGGTAGTACATAATAAGTCTGATTTTTTTCTTCGGATCTATAAAAAACACAGCTCTTACAGCAGCCGTCTCACTTTCATTGGGTTGTAGCATGCCATACAACTTACTCACTTTCATGTCTATATCGGCAATGATAGGGAAATCGAAATAGACTCCTGTTTTTTCCCTTACATTATTTACCCAGGCCAGATGTGAGTGAATGCTGTCGATGCTCAAGCCCATTAATTCGGTGTTTAAAGCATCAAACTCTTCCTTTCTAACGGCAAATCCACTCATTTCAGTGGTACAGACCGGGGTGAAATCAGCAGGGTGAGAAAACATCACAATCCATTTTCCCTTGGCAAAATCACTGAATTTGATTTTACCTTTGGTAGTAACGGCTTCGAAATCGGGTGCTATGTCGCCAATTCGGGGCATAGCATAAAAATCATGTGTAGTATCCATAAAAATAAAATTTAAGTATTGTGTACAATTATTATAACGCAAAGGAGGCGAGCGGGGTAATGTAAATCAAATCTTATAAATTTATGGCCTCATAGAAAATATCAATAAGATGACCCTGCAGCAGCTTGAATATATAGTAGCGGTAGATATACACCGCCATTTTGTCAAGGCAGCGGAAAGCTGTTTTGTAACCCAGCCGACGCTCAGTGCAATGATCCACAAGCTCGAAGAGGAATTGGATGTGATAATCTTTGACCGCAGTCGTCAGCCTGTGAGTCCAACCCGGGCCGGTGAAGCCATAATTGCCCAGGCCCGCCGGGTGCTTGCAGAAGCGGCATCGATAAAGGCGCAAATTGATGAAGCCAGAAACATAATACGTGGAGAGGTGCGGCTGGGCATCATTCCGACGGTGGCACCCTATCTTTTGCCTCTTTTTTTAAAAAGCTTACTGGATAAATATCCGGAAGTTAAAATTATCATTCGCGAACTTACCACTCAGAATATCGTGGATGGCCTTCTGAAGGAAGAATTGGATGCGGGTATTTTGGCATCACCCCTTAATCATCTGCATATCAACGAAAATCCACTGTACCATGAGCGCTTTCTGGCCTACTCAGGAGAAATTGGGAAAGACGCACTCAAAAAGTATATATTACCCGGAGAAATTGACCTGAATCGGCTTTGGCTCCTGGAAGAAGGGCATTGTTTTCGCTCTCAGGTAGTAAATTTCTGCGAATTGAAAAAGCGTAAAAAAATACATACTCAACTGGAATATGAAGCCGGTAGCATAGATTCTCTCATTCGTATTATCAATGCCAGCGGAGGGATCACAATATTGCCTGAAATGGCTGTATTGGATTTTACCGATGCTGAAAAGAAACAATTGCACTATTTCAAAGACCCAACACCCGTGAGGGAGATCAGCATGGTTACTTATAAATATGCCGTGAAAAGAAAAATAATTGAAGTAATCGGGGAGGAAATTTCCTCCCGTGTTTTACCATTGCTCGGGCTTCAGGAACCTATAAAGGTTATCGAAACCCAACGTTGATTTTTTTTATTTTTCCGGACCTTCTATCACACCCAGGTACCTGCCCATCCAATAAGGGAGCAACCAGGTATCACCCGGACTCTGCATGGAATGTCCTTTGCCAGGTCGATCAAGCTTAAACAAATTTCTATTGTGCTTTAACTCGGGTCTTTCATCCGGAGGAAGTATTTCGGCAGTGGTTTGCCCCCAATGGTTAGGCTCTACCATTTCAATATCCTGACGGTGGCTGTTTTCCACGCCAAACTCAATCATGTCCAATGGAAACTCCTGTAAAAACCAAATACTCTCTTCCAGGTCAAAATCCCGTGCCCCTGTCATGGCAAAGCAAAAATTCCACAAGGCATTTTTTTCAGGTCTTTCTACTTCCCAATGATCTTTAATGGCTTCGAAATATTGGCTTTTAAGACCATCGTCAAAGGCATATGGATATAAACTCCAGTAGGCAAGAAAGTACATTTCATCATCTGAGTGGTTCCATTCTTTTGAAAGCATTTTACTCCAGTCATCTGCATCATCGGGGGCTGCTCCGATTTCGCTGAAAGGACGCATCAGATTTTCAAGATACCCGTGTTTCTCCATCAATTCATAGGCCTTGTCCTTGTAAATTTCTTTTCCGGTAAAATGGTAAACGGTTTGTAAAAACCCGATAAGATTTGAAGAATAAAGTTTTCTGTCACCCACCACGACAGGGAAATTATTCACATAATCCGGATTCCATTTCCCCCACAGGGTAGGTTTTCCATCTACATCTATCAGATACCAGTCATTATCCATTATATGTGTCATAAGCTTATCCATCAGGGTGATGGCCCTTTCTTTGATGTCTCCTTCAAAATGTTCGGCAAGTAAGGTAAGCACAAACATCTGCCCGACGGTCTGATCGCTGCTCGTGGTGCCTTTCCAGTCCCACTCATCATGACTAGACGGCACCCAACCTGCGGCATAGCCTTCCCCTATGGAACTTTGCTTATAATCATAAATGCCTCTTCGTTCAAAACCTCTTGCAAAGAAACCGTCAATGTCGGTTATGTGGAACAATCGTTCCATGGCATCAAATGATTCACTTATATTTTTAAAGGCTTCTTCTTCGCCGGTAACCAGGTATCTGAATATCTGACTTCCCAGATACATCGCCGTCCATAAATTATCACTTTCTTTTGGTCCGAGTTGTAAGGTTGCCAGGTTACCCGGCTCCAGCAAAACAGGCACATCGCAATTAAAACCATAACGAATATGGTGTCTTCTTACCTGTGCCTCATAGCGCATGGCTTTTTCATGCAGTGTCATATATTGAAAATGGAGTTGTCCGAGTCCTTTATCTGTAAGTATTAGTACGCTGCCTTCAGGTCCGGACGAAATGTCATGTATAAAATTACCCGGCAGCCAGCGCTCACCATGATAATAATTAAAGCGACCATCTTCACGAAGCATAAATGCGCCTTTTTCAGAACCCAACCACCACTTACCATCGATTTCCCTGATAACTGTTAAGGCTGGCCAGGGAAGCTTTTGGTTTAAGCCAGATAATTCCCTGCTTTCTGGTTTAGCTACTGCATAACCATTTGCTGTACCGAGTAAAAGCGCATCCTTGCCTATACCCAGGCATCGCAAATCATCGATTGTAAATATCGCCTCAGGCGCACCACCATCTGGCGATAGCTGATAAACCGCTTTATCACTTTGTAACCAGAAACAATTGCGATAAGAATCAAACTGTATGGAATGAATTTCTTCGTTGGCCATTGAGCCTTCCCAAATGGTTTTATCTGGTTCAAGAATATGCAATTGAGTTCCGTTGCTCACCAAAAACCGAAATCCAGGCGCTCCCGCCAATAAGCTGGCATTTTTCATGGTATGCCCGATATACAATTTACCTGCCCATGCATTGCTTAAAATGGCCTTATCATCAAGATACACAGCCTGCTCGTCGTATGATATCATAGCCTTAAGTCTTTTTGAAAGCATGGGTTTATACCGCACATCGGCGGAGATGGTTCCAGGCTGCTGGAATTGTCCGCCAAAAGGAAACCAAAGTTTATGCTCACCCAGGATCGCAATATGCCCGTTTCGATCGCTGATTATTGAAGTGAAGACTGTCTCTTTATCAGCACTGTAATATTTAACACTGTAATCCTGGATGAAAGGAACATCGGTGAATACAGATTGAACTGCTATCCCTGATCCTGATTTTTCCCCATCGCAGGATGCCATTATTAAGACGGACAGCCAGAAAAAATGATAAATAAAAGGTTTCATATGTCAGATTATTATAATTGCTAAAAAAACTGGAAGCGCAAAGGATGAGAAAACAGCAAATACACGGCAAGCATTAGCCATTACAATATACATATCAAAAGGTTGGGTTGATAGAATTTGCAGTCTCCTTTAATCGGAGAATAAAACAATTACAACATCCTTAAAAAAAAATAATTCTGGATTTGGGCACCATTCTTTCCAAACTGAAAACCATCTTTCGATGGAATTTTCGGCAGGAGAGAGTGATAGCGGCACCCAAACCAGAATCATCATCCCTTATTACAACCAAAAACCCTTTTAAAGAGTATTTATGATACAAATGTATATCGGAAAATAGAAAGTTGTGTACGCAAATCGCGAATATAAATTCTCAATTTGCGAAATTTTTACTTTGCTAAAAGCTTTAAGCGCATATGACTTTTTTCTTTTTAATCTGAAGCGCAGTGTCATAAATTCAATTTTTTTCTTAGGTCAAATGCGCTAACTTTGGAGCGGAAAAATCAATTACAGATAAAGTAAATATATATGGCATCAAAATATGATTTAATTGTAATAGGCAGTGGTCCCGGCGGATATGTAGCAGCCATCAGGGCTTCGCAACTGGGTATGAAAGTAGGTGTAGTAGAAAGGGAAGAGTTGGGTGGTGTATGTTTGAACTGGGGATGTATTCCTACAAAAGCATTGCTTAAAAGTGCTCAGGTATTTGATTATATAAAACATGCCAGTGATTATGGTGTAGAAGTTTCTGATGCAAAAGTAAACTTTGAAAGTATGATCAAAAGAAGCCGTACTGTCGCCAACGGCATGAGCAAGGGCATACAGTTTTTGTTTAAAAAGAACAAAATTGATGTTTTGGAAGGCATGGGCCGGCTTACCAGGAAAAAATCCGTTGAAGTAGAGGCCAAAGATGGCACCAAAACAGAATATACAGCAAAGCATATCATTTTAGCCACGGGAGGCCGCTCGAGGGAACTTCCGAGCCTTCCCCTGGATCATAAAAAAGTAATTGGTTACAGAAAGGCCATGACCCTTGAAAAAAAACCTGAAAGCATGGTAATTGTAGGTTCGGGTGCCATAGGGGTTGAATTTGCATATTTCTATAACAGCATTGGTACTAAGGTAATACTTGTAGAGTACCTGCCCAATATCGTTCCTCTTGAAGATGAAGATGTCTCAAAGCAGTTGGAGCGCATATATAAAAAAGCAGGTATTGAGATAATGACCAGTTCTGAAGTAACCAAGGTTGATACTTCAGGCAAAGGTTGCAAGGTAACGGTAAAAAGTGGAGGCAAGGAGCAGACCATTGAATGTGAAATTGTACTTTCAGCCGTAGGGGTGAGTCCGAATATCGAAGGCATTGGTCTTGAGGAGGCCGGCGTAAAAGTTGAGAAAGGCAAAGTAATCGTAGATGATTATTATCGCACTAATGTTGAAGGGGTATACGCTATAGGAGATATTGTCAAAGGCCAGGCCCTGGCGCACGTAGCTTCAGCAGAAGGTATTCTTTGCGTTGAAAAAATTGCCGGTCATCATGTAGAGCCATTGGATTACAACAATATACCCGGTTGCACATACTGCCAGCCCGAGATTGCCTCAGTTGGTTATACTGAAAAGGCAGCCAAAGAAGCCGGCTATGAAATAAAAGTAGGCAAATTCCCATTCTCAGCTTCAGGAAAAGCCAGTGCTGCCGGAGCAAAGGATGGTTTTGTTAAGGTTATCTATGATGCCAAGTATGGCGAATGGCTGGGAGCCCATATGATTGGTGCCAACGTTACAGAAATGATCGCCGAAGTAGTCGCTGCCAGAAAACTGGAAACCACCGGGCATGAAATCATAAAATCGGTGCATCCGCACCCAACTATGTCTGAAGCGGTAATGGAAGCAACTGCCGATGCATACGGTGAAGTAATACACTTGTAAATCTGATATTTTCATACAAAAGTCTTTAAAAGCCCGGTTAAACCGGGCTTTTTTTATTGATCGGCCAGGCGGTCGATTTACACATGGGCCGCAGAAAATCACCTATCCTGTTGATTCATTTTATTTTAATATCCTCAATACTGAAAAATTTCTATCTAAGGCTCAGAAAATTACCAGTTCTTTGGTTTTTTTGTGCTGCAAACCAGGGCATTGCTTATGTCGAAAGAAAACTTAAAAAACCTTACCACTGAATCCGCTTCTATTTATGATAACCTCGATCAAATGGAAGTAGCTGAGCTATTACAAAACATCAATCGCGAAGATAAAACGGTCCCCGGAGCGGTCGAGAAATGCATACCTCAGATCGAAAAGCTTGTTACATTATTGGTAGACCGAATGAAGAATGGTGGACGTTTGTTTTATATAGGCGCCGGTACAAGTGGAAGATTAGGGATTTTGGATGCCTCGGAGATACCCCCTACCTATGGCGCTGACACCGGCTTAATTATAGGCATCATCTCAGGAGGTGATAAGGCCATCCGATCAGCAGTTGAAGCCGCTGAAGATGATGAAAACCAGGCCTGGGAAGACCTTAAAGCATTTGATATTAACGACAAAGATACCCTGATCGGCATTGCGGCTTCGGGAAGAACACCCTATGTTGTAGGCGGCCTTCGCAAAGCATCGGAAAACGGACTGCTGACTGCCTGTATCACCTGCAATGAAGCGTCTGCCATCACCTCTGTAGCCCAAATCCCTATTGTCGCAGTAGTAGGGCCCGAATTTGTTACAGGGAGTACAAGAATGAAGGCAGGCACCGCTCAAAAACTTATTCTCAATATGATTTCTACAACGGTAATGGTAAAGCTGGGCAGGGTCAAGGGCAATAAAATGGTGGATATGCAGCTTACCAATCAGAAACTGGTTGACAGAGGCACCCGCATGATTATGGAAGAACTCGGCCGGCTGGATTATGAAAGCGCAAAAGCCTTGCTCTTACAACATGGCTCAGTAAGAAAAGCCATACTAGCCTACAGAAACAGTTAAAGCTCGTAGTGATGTGTGAGTTGGTGATCGAAGCTCATAGTTTGGAGCTCGCTGGGTGTTGTGAATTGTTGAATTGTTAAATCGTTGAATCGTTGAATTGTTGAATTGTTGAATCGTTTGGTTGTTTAGTTGGCGGCACCTCAGGAATCACAAGGGTATTATTATCTCTCCCTGTTGGAGGAGTTTTCTCCGACAATTTTCTTAGCTCGTAGTTCGTAGTTCGGTGTTGGGAATTGTTGAATTGTTGAATCGTTTAGTTGTTTAGTTGGCGGCACCTAAGGAATGACAAGGTTATTCTTTTCCCTCCCTGTTGGAGGAGTTTTCTCCGACAACCACCCCCATGTATAAAGCTCAGAGCTCGTAGCGATGTGAAATCCTGGAAGCATAGCGCATCTGGACTGGAAAGTTCGGAGAAGTTGAGCCTCATGCGAAATCCGGAAAACACGTTGCATCAGGAACCCGCAAATCTCAAAAACGTAGTGCAACAGCTGTTAAATGATGAAGCGGAATGTCATCCTTACTGCCGAGGTACGTGTCCCCGCACAACACCGTACACTTTGAATATGTGTACATTATGACTGATTGGCAGGAAGGGACTTTTTAAAAGTTCACCTTGAAATAATGAACTTCAGTTCCTAAAAACCTTAGTGGCTTTGACTCCTTGTGGTATTTACATTTTTCTCAGGCTGCCTTCACATAGCGAACGAGAATTCTTTTGGCCAGTGGCAGAAAAGTTTCCTCCAGGGGCACTTCAATCTTTGAACGCAACAAATAGGTGGCAGGATTGGGCAATTGCCGGTAGGTCTTGATCAAATCGGTTTTTACCTGTTCATAGGTATTGACCAATGAATATTGATAATCACCTATAAATTCAGTGCTAACCCCCCTGTAGGTTTCTTCGGCATTTCTGAAAATACTGATCATATACCTGTAAACCGTAAAATCTTTTTTCTGTGCACTGGATAAAAACAGATAGCCTTCATTGTTCTGCAAAGGAGAAAGACCGACCGGCGTAATTTCGACCGCATTCTCTATTTCATCATATAATTCTCTTCCCTCACGCAAACTCAAGCCTACTTTTTCCAATGCATATTCAACAATGTCTTCAATTTCACGCATCAAATCATCATCTTTCAAAATCTTCTTATAGGTTATCCTCAGGTTTTCAAAATCGATCCGTGAAATGGTTCGTGGAAAATTTTCATAAATAAATTTCTTCGAATCCTTGATCATAAGGAGGTTTTTATAGTGAAAAACCAGGTCGGCCAGAAAGGGGTATAATTTTCTGTCACCAAAATTCTCCCTTACATACTTAAGGTATGCCAAAAGTGTGTATTTCTTATACTCGAAATCAATCAGCCCGTTTGTTATCCAATCTTCTTTTAATTGATGCATTTTTTACTAATATTTAATCAAAACATTTGAAATGTAGAAAATATCATAATTTAAGTCAAGCGGAATTTAGCTTTTTTTTGTCGCACTGACAAAATTATTTTTCCATAACTGCAATTATGTCACATTTTGACAGAAAAAAGCTGACATAATGAGATTGGCACAAGAAATGATTAAAGGCAACCGTAACCTTTAAACTTATTAAATATAATAATTATATGTCACAAGTGAATATTAAACCTTTAGCAGACAGGGTTCTGGTTGAACCTTCTGCAGCCGAAGAGAAAACTGCATCAGGCATCATCATTCCTGACACTGCCAAAGAAAAGCCGCAGAGAGGATCTGTAGTCGCCGTAGGTACCGGAAAAAAAGATGAGCCGCTCACCGTAAAAGTTGGCGATGTTGTACTCTATGGAAAATATGCAGGTACTGAAATTACTGTAGATGGTAAAGAATACCTCATCATGAGAGAATCAGACATTTTTGCAGTTATCTAATCAACTAAAAAAAAATCAAAATTATGGCTAAAGAACTAAATTTTAATACTGAAGCTAGAGAGAGGCTGAAAAGAGGTGTTTCAGCGATATCCGATGCTGTGAAAGTTACGCTTGGACCTAAAGGACGTAACGTTATTCTTGAGAAAAAATTCGGCGCACCTGTCGTTACCAAAGATGGTGTAACCGTAGCTAAAGAAGTTGAATTACAAGACCCTGTAGAAAATATGGGTGCGCAGCTTGTTAAAGAAGTTGCTTCTAAAACTGCCGATGATGCAGGTGATGGTACCACTACTGCCACTGTACTTACTCAGGCCATTTTTAATGCAGGTATCAAAAACGTAGCCGCAGGCGCCAACCCTATGGACCTCAAAAGAGGAATTGACAAAGCGGTTAAAAGCGTTGTTGAAAACTTAAGGGAGCAGTCAAGAGAAATCACCGGTTCTAACGAAATTGCTCAGGTAGCAACCATTTCTGCCAACAACGACCATGAAATCGGTAAAATGATCGCCGATGCCATGGAAAAAGTAGGAAAAGACGGCGTAATCACGGTTGAAGAAGCCAAAGGCACCGATACTGAAGTGAAACTGGTAGAAGGTATGGAATTTGACAGAGGATACCTCTCTCCTTACTTCGTTACCAACACTGAAAAGATGGAAGCCGAAATGGAGAGTCCTTATATCCTTATCTACGATAAGAAGATTTCTTCTATGAAAGAATTGCTTCCTGTATTGGAGCAGGTAGCTCAAACCGGCAAACCACTTTTGATCATCTCTGAAGATGTTGATGGTGAAGCCCTCGCTACCCTGGTAGTAAATAAAATCAGAGGATCACTGAAAGTAGCTGCTGTAAAAGCGCCTGGCTTCGGTGACAGAAGAAAAGCAATGCTCGAAGATATCGCTGTACTTACCGGCGGAACTGTAATCTCTGAAGAAAGAGGCTACAAACTCGAAAATGCTTCTATTGAATACCTTGGCAATGCCGAGAAAATCAATATTACCAAAGACAATACTATAATAGTAAATGGTGCTGGCAATAAAGAGGACATTCAGGCCCGCATCAAGCAAATCAAATCTCAAATCGAGGTTACTACCAGCGATTACGACAGAGAAAAACTCCAGGAACGTCTTGCCAAATTATCAGGTGGTGTAGCCATCCTTTATATTGGTGCTGCTACTGAAGTTGAAATGAAAGAGAAAAAAGACCGCGTAGATGATGCCCTTCATGCTACCCGTGCTGCTGTACAGGAAGGTATCGTACCTGGTGGTGGTATCGCGCTTATCCGTGCCATACCAACGTTGGATAAGGTTGAATTCCACAATGAAGACGAAAAAACCGGTGTAAACATCATACGTCAGGCACTGGAATCTCCATTGAGAACCATCGTATTCAATGCAGGTCTTGAAAGCTCTGTAATTGTTCAGAAAGTGAAAGAAGGCAAAGATGATTATGGTTACAATGCCCGTGAAGACAGGTTTGAAAACATGATTGCGGCTGGTATCATCGACCCAACCAAGGTAACCCGTCTTGCACTTGAAAACGCAGCTTCTATTGCGGCACTGTTACTCACCACTGAGTGTGTTGTTTCAGAAATTAAGAGCGATGAACCTGCTGCCGGCGCACCTCACATGGGCGGTGGTGGAATGGGCGGCATGATGTAATCAAGCCGGTCGTTGCCAGACCAATCGTTTGAAGTAAAATAATAGAAAAAGGCTGTTTCTCTTTGAAGAAACAGCCTTTTATCATTTTATGAGTTTACAATTATCGCCGGATATGTTTTTACATCCCAGATGTCAGGCTCCTGAAAATCAAGTCAGTCACAAACGTAATATTGGTAAATATAGCTACAAATCGGCCATTTGGCGGCGCAGGGTTTCAACACCTAGGGCAGCTTCCTTTTCCAGATCGCTCCAATTGCATTCCAGCGCTATGCCTTCCTTAAACTTAATTTTCTGAAGCGCCCTGAAATATGGCCTGAAATCATCCCCGGCTATCCCTGGAGCCGTTCGCTTATCTTTTTCGGCAATATGGGTGTGCACAATCAGCTTTCTGTATTTGACAATTTCTGAGGGGGGCTCCCCTTCTACCATCATATGATAAACATCGGCCAGCAACCTGAACCAGGGATGCTTTACCGCCTGTACGATTTCAGCACCTTCGGCCAGGTTATTGATAAAATTGGTCTCACGGCGGTTTAAAGGTTCCAGCGAAATGGTAATGCCATGTTTGCCAGCAATGGGCGCCATTTTAATGCCTAAATCTATAAACTGTCTTTTGGCAAGTTCAGCATCAAAGCCATCGGGAATGCGTCTGGATCCTCCACTGCCAAACACTATATTTTTGGCACCACAGATTTTGGCGCGGCTCAGGGCTGTATCTGCCCATTTTAATATGGCATCATGATGAACATCGGGGCCTACAGATTTCATATTTCCGGGAATGAAACTCACAAATGACCTTGCTTTGATCGGCAGGGTCTTATGAATCTCCAAAATTTCATTAAAAACCGAATCGGGTTTGTCCGGCACCAGAAAACGACCCACATTATCTTCAAAAAAATCATAACCTGCTTTGGCAAACATTTCTGCGTTCTCGTAGGATCCGCAGATACCAACAGGTATGGAATAGGCATTTTGTTTACTTGAAATGCCTGCCAGGCCTTTTTGGGCAGGTAGTACCAATGCGCCCGCAACCCCCAGGCCAGACATAATAAATTTTCTTCGCGATAAAAATTCAGATGGTATCATTATTAAAAATTATATATTAAAAATTGAATTGATTCTTCTGTTTCTCGCACAAAACCAATTCATTATATGCAAGATACTGCCTACCCTATAGGTTTGAATGGTTAAATATAGTAAAATTTGAAATTTCGGAAAGCATAGGGTTTGTAACTATTGGCAATATAATCGAGGAGCTTATCGCCCTTTGCCCCGATAATTAGGATTCCGGCAAAGCCTCCATTTTACAACGAGGGCACAGAAAAATGATTCTTTCGGTAAATGAATGGCTGCGCCTGTCAGTCCTCGTTGATAAACAAGGACTATTGGCATATGTCCATAGATTTTTACTGATCACTCGGTCCTCTTGTAGTTTTGCTATTCTCACTAACTATGGTTTTTTTGATGCCTGATATGATAGTACATCTAAAATTTTTGTAAATTCAAAGTTCCGAAACCTTCGTTTCGGAAACATACATTTCTTAACATTTTAAGCCATGAAGTTTTACAACCGAGAAAAAGAGATAGAAAGTCTAAACATTCTTGTTATGAGGCGATCTTAAGATAAAAATATCAGTTTGTATTGCTTTTCTAATGAGTTAACTTCCGGTGAAGTCAGCGCTGCAAATTCTTCTTCCCTGGCTCATTTTGAGAGATTGCCATTACCCTGTTCCAGAAATCTCACCAATAATGCAACCATTTCATAAGGCATCTCTACATAATTATCTGAAAGTGACATGAATTCGTCATATTTCACCAAATAGCTTCGTTCTTCTGGTTTGGCCGAAATATGTTCCGGAAGCGGTGAAAAAGTATCCCGGTCTCTTACACCTATAAAACCACCTGCCGTACGGTAGCCCATTTTCTGGAACCGAGGGTTTTCAATAACAATTTGTTTCAAACGTTCTAATTCCTCATCACATGATTTTCTTTTTCCCGCTTGTCCGATAGCTAGCCCCCAACGAGCCGCTCGTTTACTTTTCGGACTTTCTCCTTGTATTACTAAACAAAACTTTTGAATCTTTCAAGAGCAAAAATACATATGTCTTTTGTCAAAGAAACTATTGTTTTTTACTGGTAAAAGGTATTTTAAATTGCAGTTTATATTTGATCGCCGGTTAGCTATAAATCCATGATTCCTTAGGAAGTGCGATACCGTTAAAATTGGGAACAAGTCTGGAAAAGTGGGTGTTTCGGCACTGCTATGTGTTCATCGCTCTTTTATCAAAAATTTACCCCTCAAAAAATATATAAGTGAGATGGGTTTCAAGGACTATAACTGATAAGCAATTTATCTGCTTTGTAAGAATTATCATTTTAGGGGCCATCCGGCAAAAAGATATAACTTAATTCTTCTTCATCAACTTTCTTTTAAAGCATAAAAATAATGGGGAGCATGCAACGTAAGAAGTACTTTTTCCATCTATGGATAAAATCATACAAAAATGGAAAAAGAACTACATGCCAAATTAGCCAAAATCGAAAACAAATATAAATGGCTATTATTTACATTTGTTTTATTCACTTCTATTCTTCTATTATCTTTCATCCTACTGTTTGTTTATTCACAAACAACAGAATTCGGAATCATCAGAGCAAAGGGAATCATAATTGAAGATGATTCGGGAAGAGACCGAATTCTAATTGGTGCACCCATTCCCGACTCAAAAAACCGCATAAGGACTGATACAGCCAAAGTGCGTGAGCACTGGTCAAAAAAATATGAAGATCAGGATCAATTCATGAGTTGGTATAGCGATTACCTGCATAGTACAGATGGAATAGTGATAATGAACGAAAAAGGATTTGACAGGGTACTGATTGGTGACAAATTAGCAGATCCTAATTCGGGAAAAAGACTTTTTGAAGCAGCTGGAATGACTTGGAATGACAAAGAAGGTTGGGAAATGGGTGGGGCAGGAGTAAACACCTCCGCGGATGGAAAAGCAAGAAGTATGATTGGACTAGATGATTCCGAAGGCGAAGCTGTTCATTTAGTAGCCTTGGAAGATGGTACAAAAGCCTTAATAATTGGTGGTGCCAATGGAAGGCTTATGATTGGCATGTCCGATAAAAATGGCCAATGGTTTCAAAACGAGCAAGAATTCATTGGGGTTAAGTTTTTTGACGATGAAGGAAAAGTTGTTTGGGAACAAAAAATGAATGTGGATCAAACTCCATAAAATTAAGTTGGAGTGGTACAGTAGGCATACTTAACCACTTCATTTTTTTAATTTTCCTAATAAGAAATACAAAGGAACTTTGTAAACTTTTTATCTATTACAAACATTCACCATTCAAACAGAGCGAAGCCCATTCTTTACTGTCACTACACAGGAAGCCGCACCCTTATGATGGTGCCTGGCAACGATGGACGAAAAGGTTTCCGTGGCAAACCCCCCAATATCATGGAGGATAGTATGTTAAGACCAGCATCCCTTCAAATCACAGGGACAATTAAGTCCGTTAGCTTGGATTGGTTCGGGCTTTGAAGTTGAAAGACAAATACACCAGGAATCAGCTTTATAGATTTCAGTTCCTCGAAATGCTATGTTGGCCGTGAATAGCACTAACTGACGCAAGTCTGTGATTTGTGTCATTAATTATGAAAAGCAGGGTTTTACACCCAGGCTGCATCAGGAACTTTACAGGCACCAGGTTTTTATTCCATAATTCCCACGCCAGGCTAGATGTTTCAACAACAAACCGCACTGTGTATTCACCAAGTAATGTAGCTCAGAGCACCTAGCTCGCTGCAGTGTACAAGCTTGATTAGAGTTCCTGCTACTGGCTAACCTCGTTACAAACGCTGCTTATCCAGTCTAAAAGGGAAATGGTTACTTAGTACATTGAATTCCGTCCTCGTTGCAAACCGAGGACGATTTTAAGCAGTGGAATGATTCTCTGAGGTCTTGTTCGGGATTTGCAATCCCGAACTCCAGATATCGTGGATTTATAATCCACCAACATTATAAAGAAATACACTCTACACGTGTGCTACAGCGTAGCCAAAACTTTCGCAGCCTTCATTGAGCAGCCTTTATCATCATAATTATAAAGGGTTTGAAAGTAGATGTGGTTTATTCACAATTCAGTATTTTGTATCGTCTCCCTACTTCAAATACCGGTAACCAATGGTAAAATCAATCCTTGAAAGGTTTTCGCGTTCACCATCATCAAGCGACATTTTTTGTTTGCTGCTGCCGCTTCCTATATTGACGGAATTAAGACTCCCGACATAGGCGGCTATACTAAATCCTAAGGCTGTATTTTTGCCTATCTCCACGTCATATCCTACCTCCATGGCCAGTCCAATCGTATTGCCCGTCATCAAAAAACTCCGGTTATTAGTGCTGACATTATTTCTATACCCCATATACCCCAGCGCAAAATTGGTGAGGAAGGTGTTTTTGGGATTGGCTAATACAAAACGATTGCTAAGGCTCGGCCCTATAAAATGCATGGCAATTTGCTCTGATAAATAGCCGCTGCCCGCATCGGGGATTTGTACATTTCTTGTCTCAGAACCAGTCATAAAGGCGCTGTATCTAAATCCCAGTCCCATGGTTTCAGACCAGTACCAGTGCGCATCGGTATCAACATGGAAGCCTATCCTTTGCTTTTTCAAATGGTCTCTGAAACTTGGATGATATTCTGATGGAATCGATGCAGTACGTATTCCTGGACCAATCTGGATACCAAACCTGAAACCATGATAGTTCTTTTCAATCGTATTCACCACTTGCTCCGGGATTTCAGAATGTTCGAAAAACCCCTGCTGATAAGTCGAAATCTGATCAGTTGCAAGCAGGGTATTTCGCACCTCATCTTTGTGCACAAAAGTAAAATGCACATAACCTTGCTTTACCCTGGTAATTTTGCAATTAATGCTGTCTCCTTGCTGGGTGACAATGAGATCTTGTGCTATGGTGATGTTTGAGTACATAAGCAGACCCACCAGGCACAACCATGTACTTTTTTCGGATGACGTAAAAGACCACATAAGTATAAATAATTAAAGAGCCTGGGTATTTTTAGCGTTAAAAGATTCAAATTCCTTTCGGCCAACACCAACAGGAACCAGTTCGAGTTTAGGGTGGCCCACAAATGCCCCCATGGTTACGCTACAACGCAAAAAATATTCTTTACCCATTTCTATATCTACGGGCACTTCCTTTTTGGCTTCTGTCTTAGCCCACAAAGTATTCATCCCATCTTTATAGATTTTTATGCTTGCTTTAAAGTTATTTTTTACCCTGCAAATCACAGAATCACCCAGGTACAGGTCATAACCAATCGCTGATCCTGCACCACTATAGCGATATACATGTAAAAGAGCATAGTCAGCGCCTTCTATTAAACTTTCTTCAAGCTCCGCTTGTCTCTGTGCCAGCACCCCGGCATCTTGAACCCGGTATATATTACCAGCAATTCTATGACAACTGCTGCCCATATTAGGCAATTTGTGCTCGGTAATCTGCAATACATTTCCTCCGGCTTTTCGAGTAGCCTCAACCGCCTTTTCAAGCACGACTTCATAACCACAGTTTAGTGTAAGGCCGGAATCCGATATTTTAACCTTTCCTATGAACTCAGCATCAACAGGCACATGATCATCTGCTGATAGAACCACCACTTCCTCATCATACTGTAAAGGAGCTTGTGTAGAACTGATTTGAGTACTGATTTTGGGTGCGCAGGCATTTAAAATAAATAAACACAACAGGCTGTAAAAAAATAGGGATCTCATGTTAAAAAATTTTAATGAACTTGATATTATTTCTTAATATTACTAAGCCAACATCACAAAATCAATAAAATATATCAATAATTTATTATAGCATGTATTTTATACACGTTAAGGGCCATTATTCAATCCTGAGCCATGTTTTTGAATTTTTTTGAAGTTTTACTTCCTTTTACTACTAAGTATATTATTCAATCTGTTGAAAAACAAGTAAAATGACAATCACAATAATTCCGGAAATTAAGAATAGATTGTAATTCTTTTTACTTGACCATTGGGAAAAGTCGATAACATTTCTGACAAACATAAATTCACTTATTTCAGACCTGTTCAGGTTTAATATACCCCCAGGGATCTCCCAATTGTAAAGAAAGTAACTATATTTCCTCTGCATCCCTTCCAATATATCGAAGACCAGGTACTTATCACAAACCGCTTCTGTCGAAAATAATCTCATAAACCCCACCTCTGTACAGACCGACAAAAACATGTTCGGCTGTGGATGTAGAAACGATCTCCATATCGTAGATACCCCCGAAACTTTCGGAACTCTACATTCAATGTCCTGTATGCCTTAACACTATGAGTGTTCCAACCTTATGGGATTTTCAATGCCATGATATCAGTATAGAAACTTATGTTTGAATTCTGTCCATTACATGCGTATGTATCTGGTATAGTTTCTTCGCGATGATGGTTGGGGGTTGGCTGTGGGTCTATTAAGATAAATGATCGAATGAATAAAAAGATTATTGTCATATTGAAATGTGAAACATGGTGAGATCGAACCAGCATGGATTTATGAAAAAGCGGCTTTATTGGCGTTTAAATACATTTTTTAGGACATCCCCCTGAATCCCCCTTCAAAGGGGGACTACATTCTGGTAATTATTACCACAACAACATTAATCAATGGAAATTGTATTGTTTTATAAACTTTTTTGGTTTACAGTCAAGCCAACGTACGCGCTGCACATATGCTACCATCCCTTCCATGTTATTGGTGTTTTAAACGAAAAATCCTCAAAATCGCCCTTGTGACCAACGTCAACATATAGAATTGCTAATCATATATTTCTAAGCCAATTTATAGCAGGATGCTGTGAAAGCTTGTATTTAGCAGGATGAAATCCCCCATTCAGGGGGGTTAGGGGGGTGTTGCCTTGCAGAACTGACCGTTAAAAAATGAAGGCGAAGGGTTGGGAAGGAAGCAAACAATGTTTGAGTGCAGCGAGTCTTGTTTGCGGCGGGTGGGGCCTTCATTTTAGGTCAGGGCGAATATTTATCCCGTGAGTATCACGCAACGGGAAGCGGCGGGGTTTTTTGGTTACTTTTTTGACCTGAAGCAAAAAAGTAACAGAAAGCCATAATTAAAATTAAACGGTCAATATTTTAAACAATGATATTAAATTATCTCGCTTTTTAATATTTCAAAATAAAAAAACTCATAATACTAATCCATTCTATTTAGTTCTAAAATAATCCTTCTTAACTTATAAATCTTTTCTATTTTGACTTATTTCAGACCTGTTCAGGTTTAATATACCCCCAGGGATCTCCCAAATTGTAAAGAAAGCAACTATATTTCCTCTGCATCCCTTCCAGTACATCGAAGACCAGGTACTTATCACAAACCGCTTCTGTCGAAAATAATCTCATAAACCCCACCTCTGTACAAACCGGCAAAAACGTGTTCTGCTGAGGGTGTAGAAACGATCTCCATATCATAAATACCTCCAAAACTTTCGGCTGCATATTTCTTTTCTGTCCAGGTATTTCCCTTATCCTTGGAAAAATAGAGTATAAAGGGTTGTGGGAGTTCAAATTTTTTCAACCATCCACCTGCAAAGACCAGATCAGGATTTTCATTGCTTATCGCGATGCCAAAGAAAAACTTACTGTCTTCAACCCGGTCGATCAGGGTTGACCAGCTTTGTCCTCCATTCTGCGTCCTTAACAAGCCACCTTCCCATCCCACATAAATGCTCTGCGGGTTTTGTCTATCAAAAACAATTTTCTTGGCAACGCTCGGATTGGGTACCAGATCGTACCATTCATCCCAGTTGTTTTCATCCTTAGTGCGAACTAAATACCCATTTTCTATACCTCCCTGTCCGCCTGCCCATACTTCATTGGTGTTTGAGGGATTGATGGCCACCACGGAAGTACCAGATGCAAACCCTTCCCAGAAACCCCATACCGGTGACCAGGTTTGTCCCCGGTCTTCTGATTTAGCTACAACCAGATAACCTGCGCCAAACAAAATATCCGGATTATCCGGATGTTTAATTAAATCAAACGCCGGCTCTTTTCTTTCTCCGCCAAAATATGCGGGCATCATTTCCCAGGTTACACCACCATCCTTTGTTTGTTGGATATTGCTGTTTTCGATATTGGATCGGTCAATAACCGACGCCATTATTTCATTGTCGGAAAACACAATTATGGCTTCTACATTTTGATTACTTAGTCCGATTAGCTCAAATGCAGATTGTGAAGACAGGTTTTTCCTGTATAAGCCATCATCTGAAGCCGCATACAAAAAATTGTTATGCACGCTAAGCTTATGAATGACTTTTCCATCGAGTCCGATTTTGTTCCAGGTAATTCCGGTACCCGGGCTTTCATTTTCACCGCAGCTGAAAAACAAAAAACATAAGATGAGTAGCAAAAAAAGATTCTTTTTCATGGCAATACTGTTCAATGGTTTACACTGATTATAGATACATTTTTCTGCCCAAAGGTTGTAAAGCAGTGTAAAACTATTTTGACCTGAATAGCCTGGCAATCATTTTCCCCAAATCATCGAGTTTACCAAGGGGTTCGATCATGGAGGCATCTTTTAAATCAATCTTTCCGGGGTCCTCAACTCCTGCCTGCATGGGATATACAAGAAGGAAACTGTTTTTTTGAAAATATTTATTGAGATAATGTGAAACTTTTGACATGGCAGGATGGTAGGATATGAGGTCTTTCCTGCTTAAAACCACGATCAGATTATCATCGGTTTTGATATCTCTCGAAACGATAAGAAAATCGTCCCAATTGTCGAATTCAATAAATTCTGACTCTACCGGATGATTGGCGTGAATATTTTTGATGTATTTTAAGGTGTCTTTTCCTCCGTAGAAACACAGTTTGGCACCGGTGTTTCTGCCTATATTCCAGATTTTAATCAGCCAGAACAGGAAACCAATCTCCTTTTCTGCATTTACCGGAACCATGATAATATGTCTTTTAATGGTGCCCAAAGGCTGATAGGGCTTGTATATGAGGCTGGTAATATTACATTTTGTAAGTATACCTTCGGTGAGGGTGCCTAAAAAAGAATCAGACAAGCCTTTTTTTATGTGCAATCCGAGTATAAGGTCGGTGATTTTATTTTCTTTCACAACGCTTGATATCCCGTTTATGATATTTATATCATATCTAAGCAATTCGTGCAGGTACACATCGGTAGATGCTGCTGTATTTGCTGCCAGGTCAAATACTTTCCTGGCATTTTTTTCAGCCTTTTCATCGGTGGTTGTGTTATTGATAACATTCAGCGCATATAATTCACTTTTGGCTGTTTTAGATTTAACAGTAACACTCAGGTTTACCAGCTCGGCTGCGGTCTGAACGTTGTTTAAGGCAATTAAAACCCGTTCCTGGGTCTCATTACCTTCATCATCCTGAAGTTTTGCCTCTGAAATGGCAATATTTTTGGCCCCTTTTTGGGCTATAAATGAAGCGATGGTACAGGTAACCAGGATCATGAGAATAGAACCATTAAGTACGCTTTCATTTAATAATCTGATTTTTTCTCCGGTTTCCGTCTCCCCAATGATCACATTATATCCAACCAGCACTGCTGCCAATGTGGCCGCTGCCTGTGCATTGCTCAACCCGAATATCAGTCTCCGTTCATCAAGGGAAAATTTATAGGTTTTCTGGGTAAGCCAGGCAGCAATAAACTTGGCACCGGTTGCAATAATAATCATTACGGCTGCCACCTTAAGCGTTTCAATGTCCTTGAAAAAAGCCCTGTAATCAATCAACATACCAACCCCAATGAGGAAAAAAGGAATAAAAATTGCATTTCCGACAAATTCTATCCGGTTCATGAGTGGTGAAGTATGGGGTATTAACTTATTGAGTGCCAGGCCGGCCAAAAAAGCGCCAATAATGGCTTCGATTCCTGCCATTTCAGCGAGGACTGCCCCTAAAAATACCATCACCAAAACAAAAATATACTGAGCCACATTGTCGTCATATCTTTTAAAAAACCAACGGCCGATAATGGGAAAAGTAAACAAGACAACCATGCCAAACGCCAATATGGAAACGCTTAACTTAATCCAAAACTCAGATGTTACCTCACCTTGTTGCATGCCAACGATAACAGCCAGCACCAAAAGAGCCAGCGTATCTGTTATTAAAGTGCCGCCTACGGTGATATTTACGGCCCGGTTTTTTGCAACGCCCATCTTACTTACCATTGGATAGGCTATGAGCGTATGGGACGCAAACATACTGGCTAAAAGGATAGAAGTAAGAATTGAGAATTGTAAAACATAATAGCCTGCGATTGTGCCCAGTGTCATGGGAATAATAAAAGTATACAAACCAAATACTATACTTTTTTTACTATTCTTCTTAAAGTCGGCCAAATCTATTTCTAGTCCGGCCAGAAACATAATATATAATAGCCCCGCTGTTCCCGATAGGATTATACTGCTGTCCCGGTCCATCATATGAAATCCATAAGGCCCTATTACAGCTCCGGCTATAATCAGACCAAGCAGATTGGGTATTTTGAACTTATTTGAAAGGATGGGTGCAAATAGAATGATGATGAGTATGAGAAGAAATCTCAAAACCGGATTGGTAAGTGGCAAACTCAATTCATGCAAGTTGTAAAGCAGCATAAAAAATCCATTTTATCAATCAAAGCTAAGGCAAGAATGTCAAAAATACATCAAACAAATCAGATTAAAGATTTTTGCTTTAGTCAATATTTAACCATAGTCTACTTTTGGGTTTACCTAAAGTCATAGAAGACAAACATTTGCATAGAATATAATGTAAACACTGACGTAACTTAACAATTTTGTCAAACTCACATCAAACTAAAAGCGCTTATTTTTCAAATTAAAAACTTTAAGCCTATCATTTTTATAATTTCAAATTATTTATACATTGCATTAAAATTAGATTAGTGCTGTCAGGTAATCATCAGGATATAGAAGCTTTTAAAGTTAAGATTAAAGCCGGATGTCTGCTAAGCTTTAATTTACTCTTTAGAAAATTGAGCCATAAGGTGTTTCAATTCAGCTATTCATTTCTGCATTGCCGGGAGGAAGCGGAAGAAATTATGCAGGATGTTTTTTTAAAGGTATGGGAGTCTAAGCACCTTTTAAATGAAAGCAAATCTCTGTATAGTTATATTTATGTAATTGCAAAAAACGCCACATTAGATAAAATCAGAAAAAATAAAAGCCAATCGCTGCATTTGCACAGGTATTTCGATTTACATGAGGATCAATTCATAGCATTGCCAGAATTTCAGCAAGAACTTAGTGATACAACCTTGGTGATTCAAAAAATACTTTCTGATATGCCCGCCGCCAGAAAAAGAGTATTTGAATTAAGCAGATACCAGGGCATGAGCAATTCAAGCATCGCAGAATACCTGAGCATTTCTGTAAAAACTGTTGAAAAACAGATATCCAAAGCATTACAAGAACTCAAGGAAAAATTAAAAAACAATGAGATTGAAGTTTGCATATTACTGACAATTTCATTCCTGAGTTATAGTTTTTTTTAAATGCCTCGTTATTAAGGCGTCATTTCCGGGTATTACAGCCTAAATTTCAGCTTTGATATTTACAATATTAAAATAATTAACCGAATTTTTGCGCTAATTGTCAACAATAATAAGCCTTCATTGAAGGCATTGCAATTTTTTCAAAGCAGAGGCGGGTAATTGTCTTCTGGTTTCGTAATTAGACTATACGATAAAAAAATGGCGGAAGACTGGATACCAGATAGTGAACTTTTACAAAGATTTTTCAGCAGGGAGGCCTCTGAGCTTGAGAACAGGAAGATTGTACTTTGGCTTTCAGACCCCAAAAACCAGGCTGCTGTTGAAGAAATTATGAAAAATAGATGGGAAGATACGGAAGGGTTGAATTCCGTCAACATCGAATTTAACAGTGATGACTACTGGCCTGATATGTTGAAAAAAATATCTGAAGCAAAAAATATTTCAAAAAAAGATGGCTACATAGTTCATGGCTTAAACGATCAGGATTCTTCCGGAAAAAAAGTCTGGTCTGTGGTGAAATTTGCAGCCGCGCTGGCTGTATTTATGGTTGCTTCTTTTCTATTCTTCTATTTTCATGTCACTAATTCCAATACAGAACTGGTAGCTGAAACAAAAGCCTACCCCATTGAAAAAATTTCCCCTCCCGGAAAAAGGACAAGTATAGAATTAGTTGATGGTACTATTGTTACGCTTAATCAAAACAGCCGGTTATTGTACTTTTCTGATTTTAATGAAACAGATCGTAGGGTTGAAGTAATCGGTGAAGCATTCTTTCAAATTAAAAGCAATGCCGAAAAACCCTTTATCGTAAAAACCAATGATGTTTATTCCACAGCACTCGGAACTTCATTTAATGTAAGAAATATAACAGGTGATAAAGAAATCAGTATTTCCCTTACCGAAGGCAGCATAGTGGTTAGTTTCGATCAGCCGAAATCGGTCGCAAGTATAAAAAGTAAACTTTTATCACCCGGCGAGGAGGCCATTTGCACAATAGATAGCAAAATAATGCATACACAGGATTTTGATGTCAAAAAAGTTACCGGCTGGAAAGATAACATCCTTTACTTCAAAGACATGAATGCCTATGAGGTGGCGAAGGTAATAGAAGACTGGTATGAGGTAAAAGTTGTATTTAAGAATTCTCCATCTTCTGATTGGATATTTAGTGGTGAGTTCCACAATGAAACCCTGAAAAATGTTTTAGAGGGGTTGAAATTTTCAAAGGGCATCCGATATACTATAGATAAAAAAACAATACACATTGTATTCAACTAAAAATCACTAAAAAGAGAGAATTATGAAAAAAACCTGACGCCCACCTCACCACTCTTCTGACAGGATAACTCAGATGAGTAAAAAAAGGGTCTTTCATGCCATTTAAAACTTTCGAACCGTTTACCGGCACGAAAAACCCTCACATAACAGAACCTTATGTTCCATTACTAAACCTTAAAATTATGAAAAATAATTTTACTCGGCTATTTATTATGCTGACAAAATTCACATTTTACGGAATTATTGCCCAATTTTTTCTCTTAAGCGTTTTACTGGCTAATGATGGTAACGCTCAGGGTGTTGAAAACATTCATAAAGTGAGGGCCAGGCTGGGTTTCCAGAATGCATCGCTTGAGAAAGTTTTTAAAGAAATTGAGAAAAAGACAGATTACAAATTTGCTTTTGACAAGAAAGATCTTGCCTCAGGTGTGCGATTTGATCTGCAACAGGAAAACCATGTGATTGCCGATGTCCTGCTTGAGTTATCGAGACAGTCAAATCTTGCTTTCCGCCAAATCAACAATACCATTTTTGTGCACAGAAATGAACATAAAGACAAATGGGATGATGCAGTGCTGGAAACTACTTATCAAAACATCAGGGTTACCGGCAAAATTACAACTGTTGACAGTAATGAAGGCCTGCCCGGTGTTAATGTTATAATAAAGGGAACAAGTACGGGTACCATTACAGACATTAATGGCGCCTATCAGATTGAAGTGCCTGATCAAAACACGGTTTTAGTTTTTAGTTCGGTAGGTTTTGTCCGTGAGGAAGTTATCGTTGGTACCAGATCGGTAATCGACCTTAAGTTAACGCCAGACATCACAGCGCTTGAAGAGATCGTGGTGGTTGGTTATGGTGAGCAAAGGAAAGCAACCATTACAGGATCTGTATCTACTATAAAGGGCGCTGAAATAATTGAAGCTCCGGTAACCAACGTGAGCAATGCCCTTGCAGGTCGTTTGCCCGGTCTGGTGGCTGTTACACGAAGCAGCGAGCCCGGTGCTGATGGTTCTATTCTCAGGATACGAGGTTTGAATACACTTGGCGATAATAGCCCCTTAATCGTCGTCGATGGCATACCGGGTCGATCTATTGACAGACTCGAACCCAATTCCATTGAAAGCATAACCATCTTAAAAGATGCATCGGCCGCCATCTATGGCGCTCAGGCTGCCAATGGTGTTATTTTAATTACTACCAAAAGAGGTCAAACCGGTAAACCGGAAATTACTTTTAACCTCAACCAGGGGGCCGGTCAGCCCACGCGATTGCCCAGAATGGCCAATGCCACTGAATACGCAACAATGCTCAATGAGATCGACATCTATCAGGGCAGAACGCCAAGGTACACAGATAATGAACTTGTAAAATTTGCCGATGGATCAGACCCCTGGCGTTATCCCGACACCGATTGGTTCTCTGAAGTTTTAAGACCCTGGTCGGGCCAGAGCTATGCCAATATGACGGTGTCAGGGGGCAGCGAAAACGTAAAATATTTCTTACTGGGTGGAGTGAGGAGTCAACAGGGTTATTACAAAAAGAGTGCAGCCAACTTCCGTCAGATAGATTTCAGAACCAACATCGATGCTAAAATAAGCAATCATATAAAACTAGGTTTCGACGTAGCAGGCAGAGAGGAAAACCGGGAATACCCCGTAAGAAGCGCCAATGCCATATTCAGAATGGTGATGCGTGGCAAACCACATATGCACGCTTACTGGCCGGATGGCACACCAGGCCCCGACATTGAGTATGGTGACAATCCGGCGGTTGTAAGTACAGATGCCACCGGATATGACCGCGATAACTGGTATGTTTTAAATAGTAACGTCCGTCTAGATATCGACATCCCCTGGATCAAAGGACTTTCATTTAACAGCAACGCCGGTATTGATAAAGGTTTTCAGTTCCGCAAAAGATTTGAGACCCCCTGGTACCTGTATTCCTGGGACGGACAGAGTGTTGATGCCTCTGGTCAACCTGTATTGGAAAGAGGAAAAAAAGGATTTGCAGACCCAAGACTTTCACAATTTTCACAGGATTATCAAGACATACTCCTCAATGGAATGCTTAATTATCAATTTGATATCACAGATAACCATGCATTCAAAATAATGGTAGGTAGTGAGCGCAGAACCCGTAATATGGAGCGTTTCAGCGCTTACAGAAGGTTTTTTGTATCAACTGCCATAGACCAGTTGTTTGCCGGCGGTGAGCTGGAAATGAGCAATACCGGTGTAGGCGAGCAGCAAGCGCGTTTCAACTATTTTGGTCGGGTTAATTATGCCTATTCAGATAAATATCTCCTGGAATTTCTATGGAGATATGATGGGTCATTTATTTTCCACAAGGTCAGCCGATATGGTTTCTTCCCGGGTGTTTCTGCCGGATGGAGGGTGTCTGAAGAAAGTTTCTGGAAAGACAATGTCTCATTTATGGATGAGTTTAAAATACGCGGTTCCTGGGGGCAAACCGGTAATGACCGCATTGAGTTATTCCAGTATCTCGCAAGCTATACCTTCGGAAGGTGGGATGCACGTGACTGGTCTTCTACCGATTTCAGAAACCAGACTTTGATTCTGGGTGTCGATCAGGAAAACAAAGCCTTGTACGAAGCCCTTATACCCAACAGCAATGTAACCTGGGAGGTCGCTAATCAAACCAATATCGGTGTAGAAACCAGGTTTTTCGATGGCAAAATGTTTTTCGAAGCTGATTACTTCTACAATCTCAGGTCTCAGATTTTATGGGCAAGAAATGCATCCATTCCGGGCTCAACCGGACTTACACTTCCACGTGAAAACATAGGAAGGGTTCAAAATGCAGGTTTTGACTTCAATATTGGATACAATGGACAGGCTGGTCAGCTCAGATACATGGTTGCAGCTAATGGTGGTTATGCTAAGAATAAAATTTTATTCTGGGATGAAACCCCGGGCGTTCCCGAATATCAGCAATCAACCGGTCGACCTATGGGCAGTGCCTTGTATTATGAAGCTATTGGCATTTTCAAGGATGAAGAACACCTATCGCAATATCCGAGTATTACGGGTGCCCGACCAGGTGATATTATCTTTAAAGATGTAAATGGTGACGGTGTGATTGATGGCAATGACAGGGTTAGAAATGAATTCAATAATATCCCGAGATTTTCAGGAGGTTTAAATATCAATATGTTTTACAAAGGTTTTGATTTGGCCATCTTGTTTCAGGGAGCCGCCGGAGCCGTTCAATACGTTCAAACCGAGTCTGGTGAAATTGGCAATTACCTCAAAAGCTTTTATGATCAGCGGTGGACAGCCGATAACCCGAATGCCACTGGCCCAAGAACCTTCAACCGGGATAATGAGTATTGGAGAAACAACTGGAATACCCATTTCCTGCACAGGACCGATTATATCCGCTTGAAAAACCTTCAATTTGGATATAGCTTACCCGCCAGAATCAATGATGCATTGGGAACGCAGAATTTCAGAATCTATATAAGTGGGTTCAACCTGCTAACCTATAGCCCTGATTACAAAGATTTTGACCCCGAAAATGCAAGTGCCTCGGGACAGGGATATCCCTTGCAAAGGGTTTTTAATGGTGGTGTAACAATAACCTTTTAATTTAAGATCCCATGAAAAGATTATCATATATTCTCACAATTGTCATTTTACTTTTGCATAGCACAGCTTGTAACGATGACTTTTTAGATTTGCAACCTCTCGACAGGTTTGCTGAATCAGCCGTTTGGACCGACCCTGCACTAATTGAAACTTTTGTAAACAATATTTACTTTGGAATACCGCATGGATTCAGCAATCAAATGATGGCTTCATTAACCGATGAATCGATGTATAATGCCGATTTTGGCAGCAGTAATGTAACCAGAAGCCTTGTAACACCCACGGATTATTACACCTGGGATCTAGACTGGACGGCTCAAGGTTACCGCGGCAGAACCTGGAACTTTTTGTATAAATACATCAGGTCTACCAATGTATTTTTAAGTAAAATAGATGAAGCTCCATTTGGTGCAGATGAAACATCCTGGAAAGAAAGAATGAAGGGAGAAGTTTATTTTCTGCGGGCTTATCACTACCATTTACTGGTTGAAATGTACGGTGGGGTACCGATCATTGACAAAGCCTATACGCTGGATGACGATTTTTTGGTACATAGAAACACCTACGAAGAATGCATCAATTTTATTGTTGCAGACCTCGATAAAGCCGCTGCACTCTTGCCGGTAAACCATCCATCGCTTCATAAGGGCAGGGCAACCAAAGGTGCTGCACTGGCCTTGAAATCGAGGGTGCTGTTGCACGCCGCCAGTGATATGCACCATAATTTTGCCTGGACCAGTGGTTTCTCTAAACCCGAGTTGGTAGGATACACTTCAGGGAGCCAGCAAGCCAGGTATCAGGCTGCCAAGGCTGCCGCAAAAGCAGTTATCGATCTCGGCGCTTATTCTATGTATAAAGCAGAACCTGGGCCCAACGATTCAACAGCACTTAATTATTCAGAAATTTTTCTTATGAAAGAAAATCCCGAAGATATCTTTATTCGCTTTTTCATTCAAAGAACAGATGCTGACTGGGACGGCTACAATCCGGGTTTATATAACAATCCTAACGGTTATCATGGATGGGGCAGTAATACACCCAACGGACAACTGGTAGATGATTACGAAATGAAAGATGGCAGCAGATTTGACTGGAACAATCCGGTGCATGCCGCCAATCCTTACGCTAACCGGGATCCGAGGTTTTACGCAACCATTCTGTACAATGGCGCAAAATGGCGTCAAAGGCCTTCTGATGTAATAGGTATGGACCCTGTAGGCATTATACAAACAGGCTTTTGGGAAAGGTGGAATGCCACTACCAATCAGATGGTGGAGGTACCTGGTCTTGATACCAGAAAAAGCCCTATAGAAGACTGGAATGGCACCTACACCAGCTATTACCTCCGAAAATTTATAGATCCGACCATCGACGCCCAATACTTTAAGCAAGATCTCCCCTGGCGATTTATCAGATATACCGAAATTATTCTCAATTATGCTGAAGCATGTCTTGAGCTTGGTGAAGAAGCCGAAGCAAGGCTGTATATCAATATGGTGAGAAGGCGCGCCGGAATGCCGGAAATTAATGATAGCGGAGTAGCACTCAGGGCAAGATATCGCAACGAAAGAAGAATAGAACTTGCCTACGAAGATCATAGATATTACGATGTTCGCAGGTGGTTGATTGCCCATCAAACCATGGGAAATGTACAGGGACTTGAAATCAGGTATAAATTATTGCCAGGAAATATAACCTCCACTATGCCAACCTATACGCGTATAGAGGTGCAGGACAGGGCATGGCATAACAGGGCCTACCTCTTGCCTATTAGATTGGATGAGATGAACCGAAATAATAATCTGATACAAAATCCTAATTTCTAATAAAATCATTAATTTTTTCAGGCCATCCAGCTGATTGGTGGATGGCCTGTTTTTATAATCCCCGACTACATTCCCGGTCGTGAAATATACTTTTTCATAAAATTTTAATTCTAAATCCCTGGCAAGCATGTACCGACTTTTTTTTGTTACTTACCTATGCTTATTATCTTATGCCCTTACTGCTCAAAATCTCATGCATAGAGAAAATTTGATTAACCATGATTGGCATTTCCACAGAGGAGGCGCTTTGGGCGCTGAAAGCAAAGATTATAACGACGAATCGTGGCGCAGGCTTGATTTACCCCATGACTGGAGTATAGAAGATATTCCAGGGACAAATTCACCTTTCGATTCGCTCGCAATCAGCCAGGTTAACGGTGGGTTTACCCATGGAGGTACCGCCTGGTACCGAAAACATCTTATGGTTCCGGCCGAACTGAAAGGCAATAAATTCATTCTTCAGTTTGACGGGGTTTACATGAATGCGCACGTATGGGTAAATGGGAAATTCGTTGGCAAACACCCTTATGGCTATTCAACCTTCTGGTTTGACCTAACCCAGTTCTGTATTCCCGGGGAAGATAATGTGATCGCTGTAAAAGTAATGAACGAAGGTGAAAACAGCCGTTGGTATTCAGGGTCGGGCATTTACCGAAATGTATGGTTAAAAGTGCTTAATCCGATTCATATTGCCCAATGGGGAGTTCAAATATCTACTCCGGTAGTTTCTGCTTCTGAAGCTATTGTGGAAATAAAAACCAACGTAACCAATGATACTAATGAAAATGATGATTGTGTACTAAGCACCAAAATTTACGATAATGCAAAGAGGGAAGTGGGTAGCTCAAAGATTGCAATGAATATAAATAGCAATCATTCTTCCCTGCATCAGCAAAGAATAACCATTGACAAACCTGCCTTGTGGTCAACCGCTAATCCAAATCTTTACACCGCTGTCTCTGAAATACTTAAGAATGACAAGGTTATAGATCAAACTGAAACCAGTTTCGGCATCAGAAGCATATCTTACGATACCGAGCACGGCTTCCGTCTAAACGGAGAAGTACTGCTGATGAAAGGGGGCTGTATACACCATGATAACGGACCCTTGGGCGCAAAGGCATATGATCGCGCCGAAGAAAGGAAAATTGAATTGTTAAAGGCATCGGGATATAATGCCGTCAGGTCGGCCCACAATCCCCCTTCGACAGCCTTACTTAATGCATGTGATAAATTGGGCATGCTGGTAATCAATGAAGCATTTGATATGTGGAGCGAAGCTAAAAACCCACATGATTACCACCTGTATTTTGAAGATTGGTGGAAAAAGGATATAGAAAATATGGTGCTGAGAGATTTTAACCACCCATCAGTGATCATGTGGAGCACGGGAAATGAAATACCTGAAAGAGGTAAACCAAAAGGTGCGGAAATTTCAAAGAACTTATCAGATTATGTAAAATCACTGGACAACACCCGACCCGTAACGGCAGCTGTAAATGGTCTTTCCCCTGATAAAGATCCTTATTTTGCCACACTTGATCTGGCAGGCTACAACTATCCTGTTGGTGGTGACCATAATAAAACAAGCATTTATGAAATTGATCATCAACGTGTTAATGATCGAATTATGTATTGCTCTGAATCGTATCCGCTGGAGGCATTTGGCAGTTGGATGAGCGTGTTGGATTTGCCATATGTTTTCGGTGATTTTGTATGGACAGCATTTGACTACCTTGGTGAGGCCAGCATCGGGTGGAGAGGATATATGCAAAAAAATGATTTTTACCCCTGGAACATCGCCTGGTGTGGCGATCTCGATATCTGTGGCTGGAAAAGGCCTCAATCTTACTACCGGGATGTTTTGTGGAAAGAAAATCAAATTTCAATTTTTGTTGCACCGCCGACACCCACATTTCCTGAAAACCCAGAAAGGGAATCATGGTCTAAATGGCATTGGCATGATGTGGTGGCAGACTGGAACTGGCAGGGACATGAAGGCAAAATTATGGAAGTAATTGTATACTCTTCCTGTGAGGTGGTCGAGTTGTTTCAAAATGGCAAATCAATGGGCAAAAAAAACAACAACCGAAGTAATGAATTTAAAACCACATGGTCTGTTCCTTATTCTTCGGGTGAATTAAAGGCAATAGGATATAAAGGCCGAAAAAAAGCCAGTCAATCGAGTTTAACTACGGCTACGATACCAGAAAAAATTGCGATGTCTGCAGACAGGAATATCATAACCGCAAATGGCAAAGATTTAAGCTATGTTACAGTAGAGCTGATCGACAAAAATGGAGTAAGGCATCCCAAAGCTGAAAATTTGATCTCCTTCGAAATAGAAGGACCTGGTGAAATTATATCTATTGCCAATGCTAATCCTGTAAGTACCGAAAGCTATATGCAACCAATGCGAAAAACCTGGCAAGGCCGGGCTATGGTAATTATTAAATCAGGGCAATCGGATGGAGTTATAAGGTTAAAAGCTCATTCAGAAGGCCTTGAAGCAGCTACAATTGAGATTTCAATTTCTAAACCTTCTGAATAAAACTTAATCCCTTGCATTAAAAAACGATCTGTCTTTCAAATGGTAAATACGTATTTACCCGCTGTCAGCTCAAAAGTTTTCACAGGCCCAAACTCTCTGGTAGGAGAATTCTTTTCATCCTGCAAGTTTGCAGTTGCAGGTAGTTTTACCCACGCACTGCTATTTGGAGGAATGACTATTTCATAAATAATATTGTCATTTTCTCTTTTCCAGGAAGAAACAATCTCGCCATACGGACCATGGTGCTTTGCGGTGAAATGCTCAAGACCCTTCACAAAATGGGGTTGCAAAAGTATATTCTTAAATCCCGGCTGTGAAGGATCGGGTTTAATGCCGCCAAGAGCTTTAAAAAACCAGGCATTGACCTCACCAAACATAATGTGATTCAGGGATATATCCCTCCCTGCCTCAATATCCCAGTTTTCATAAAAAGTGGTAGCGCCATTCACGATCCACCATCCCCAGGAAGGATAGGTTTCCCGCGATGCCAGTGTATAAGCCAGTTCTGCATAACCATTTTCACTAAGTGCGTTTAAAATGGCTTTGGTCCCCAACAATCCCACATCCATTTGATTTCCATCTGCAGCAATTCTGGCTGCCAGATTAGCTGCAACTTTTTCAATTTCACCTTCTTCTACCAGCCCCCACATCAGTGGCACGCTTAATTCAGTTTGCAAACCGCCGGCATAGATACCCTTTTCACGGTTGTAAAATTTATCATTAAAAGCTTTTCGTATTTTCTCTGACAATGCCTCATATTTTGCTGCATCTTCCCTCTTGCCAAAAAGTCTGGCTGCTTCCATTAAAATCCTGACATCGGTATAGTAATAGGCGGTAGAAGTAAGCTCAACATTCGCCCGCGATTTTACCGGAACCCAATCGCCCAATCCCCAGGTAGTCAGGCCTGAAGGATAGTTGTAATTAATATAATCTACATAGCGCCTGATGTTGTCGTAGCATTCTTCCAATAAACGGGTGTCACCATAAAACAGGTAGATGTTCCATGGGATCAGCGCAATGGTGCTGGTCCAATCGGGGCCATTGGCCCAGTGGTAACCCCAGCCGGATGTCGGGATAATGGCAGGAAGCACCCCGTTGGGCTGTTGTTCATCGCGGTGATCGGCAAGCCATTTTTCATATACGGTTATGCCATCAAAATTATACAAAGCGGTTTCAATGGCTATATGTGCATCTCCTGTCCACCCGTTCTTTTCACGTTGGGGACAGTCGGTGGGGTAACCATGCAAATTTGATAAGTACGAATTATTGGATGCCCACCATATTTTTTCGATTAGAGGATTCGATGATTGAATGGAACCCCTTGCAGGCACATCACTGTGCAAAAAATAGGCTGTAATATCAAATTCAATGGGGCCAGTAGAGCGAATTTCGGCATATTGAAATCCCTTGTAGTTAAATTTGGGCCGAAATACCTCTTCTCCCCTTCCCCGAAGAATGTAAATGTCGGTTTGAAACGGATCACTGTTATCAATGGGTCTGTAATGTGCATTAATATTTGACATATCCAGGCTGCCATCCTTATTGAGTCTTTCGGCATGTTCAACTTCGATGACAGTTCCTTCAGGACCGCTTATGGCGAATTCTGTGATACCGGCAATGTTTCTTCCAAAATCTACAATCCATCGATTTTTTCCATTGGGAGTAATACTGATTGGATCGATTTTCTGCGTTAGCCGGATGGGATGCATGGCCTGAGAAACGATATGCTGGCTGGGGGCTGGCACCAAAATACTGTTTTTCCATCCTGATTCATCGAAACCAGCCTGGTGCCAGTGATCTTGCTCTTTTCTGCCATCGTGATGCTCTGCTGTATAAATGCTGTTAAAAACCACTACCCCATCAGAAGTTTTCCAATCCTTGTCAGAGCTGATAATCTCTTTTGATCCGTCTTCATATTCAATGTGAAGGTCCAAACAAAAAGAAGGCCTCCCCCGCCATGGAGCTTCGTGAAAATACCAGACTGCGGTAGATTGGTGATTATACCAGCCGTTGCCAAGTATAATGCCAAGGGCGTTTTTTCCTGTGGATAGCAATTCCGTTACATCATGGCTGAGATAAAGAATTCGTCTGTCGAAACGGGTATACATAGGGTCGAGGAAGTGATCTCCAACTTTTCGGCCATTGACAAACATTTCAAACAATCCGGCGGCGGCAATATAAGCCGTAGCTTTTTGCACCTTTTTATCTATACCGAACTCTTTTCTGAAGTATGGCGCTTCTTTTTTATGAATATCGCGTGTATCAGATATCCAGGCTCCTTTCCAGTTTGAGGCTGTCTGAAGGCCTGTGGTAAAAAAGGCTGTCTCAGATGGTGCTGAAGGCCTGCCGTTTGCATCCCAGATGCGCACTTTCCAGTAATAGATAGTATTCGCATCAAGTTTTGGCCCTTGATAACTTACCAGCATTCGGTCAGATGCCACCACCCCGCTGTTCCAAAGTACGTTTTGTCCATCTTCTACCTTTGCTGCATCGGCATCTAACCATATTTGCCATGCACTCTGCCTGGCTCCTTTTCTGCCATCCTCCATTTTCCAGGCGAGTCGCGGGTTTGGCACATCTATACCCATCGGATTGTGGAGATGCTCACAAGTGAGCTGCAGAACCGAACTTTCTTCAGACCGAAAGTCACAGGAATAAAATGTAAAGAGGGCCAATAGCCCTAAAACCAGTGATTTGTACATGGGTAAATATGTTTTATCAAATGTACTTGTTTTAGGGTAAAAGAGGCAATCAGATTTTATGGGTTTTTTAGATAAAGTTTGGTCTATAGTTTCCCAGCCCCTGTTGTTGTCGTTTTCTCCGACAACCATCCCCATAAAAAAATGAATGTCGAAACAAAAATATTTCCCTCAATGGTTTTATATGTCAGAAGGATCCTGCTTCCAATAGGCATTGCGGGGAGATAAAATCAATAAAAGTCTTTATGCTTTTTGGTGAAAACACCAAAAAGAGGAAGGGAAGGGAAGACATGGGTTGATGAAAAAACACCAATATGATGAAGGGATAAGAAGGCGTGGGAATGATCATCAAAACCCACCCTGTTGGAGGAGTTTTCTCCGACAAGCACCCCCATAAAAAAATGAATGGCGAAACAAAAATATTTCCCTCAATGGTTTTATATGTCAGAAGGATCCTGCTTCCAGTAGGCATTGCGGGGAGATAAAATCAATAAAAGTCTTTATGCTTTTTGGTTAAAACACCAAAAAGAGGAAGGGAAGGGAAGACGTGGGTT
>JAFIEV010000075.1 GCA_020832305.1 Cyclobacteriaceae bacterium
GATAATCTCGGGGGTAAAATGACAACCTGAATATTATCCTGTGTCCAGCGAGCTAATGCATAAGTTTTCATTTCATAACACAATTCGGTGGTTATGTATGGACCTAAATATCCCCCCCCCCCCGCGACCATGTCCACACACCCGCAAACAAGGGGCTGACAACCAATAAAAGCCCAAAATAGATCAGGAAAAAGGAAACATCAAAAACTGCACAGCATCTATCAATCATCGTAAAGTCTACCCTTGTTATTCCTTAAGGAGTTCAAGTATCTGATTGATTAATTCTTTCCTTAAGTTCTTTGAATTACCAGGTTCAATTAAAGGCAAATTCTTTAAAGTATACAGTTTATATTAGGGCTGGTTTAATGAAATTTATTACTTTTAAGGGTGTCTGAATAATTTTTCAGGCATAAGCGGTTTTTTGTTTATTTAACCTTAAATCATATTCCTGTGATAAAGTCTACATCTTCCCGTCGAGATTTTTTAAAGACGAGCGGAATGGTAACCCTGGGGGCCATGGGCCTACCCACCATTATCCCTGCTTCAGCAATTGGAAAAAATCCACCCAGCGATCGCATCACCATAGGCATGATCGGCACAGGCAGGCAGGCGATTAAAGCAAACCTCAACAATGGCTTTCTCAATCTGCCCGACTGTCAGGTGTTGGCGGTAAATGATGTGGATGCCTGGCGTATGGAATTAGGTGCCAAAACGGTAAACGAGGCCTACAGCAAAGATAAAAAAACAAAATTTAAAGGCGTCAAAAGCTATGCCGATCATCGCGAACTGGTGGCCGACAAAAGCATTGATGCGGTAATGGTATCCACCACAGATCACTGGCATGCGCCGCAAGGCATCGCAGCGGCATTGGCGGGAAAACACGTCTGCATGGAAAAGGCACTTTCCATCAGTTATTCCCACAGCAAAGCACTGATCGAAGCCATCAATCACAGCAAAGTGGCCAACCGGCTCGACAGTGAATTTCGCAGCACTGCGCATTTCTGGAAGGCGGTTGAAATCGTGCATAATGGCCTTATTGGTAAACTGAAGCACGTGACAATGGGTGTGCCTGCTGAATTGAGCGGCAGTGCCATCGGTCCGCAGCCTGCCATGTCCATACCCGCCGAATTGGATTATGATCAATGGCTGGGCCCGGCTTTCCCGGCGCCTTATACGCAAGCCCGGGTGCACGATCCCAAAACCATCGATACCCGTCCGGGCTGGCTGCGCATAGACGATTACTGCAATGGTATGATCACCAATTGGGGGGCACATCTTTGTGACATTGCATTGTGGGGGATGAAAAAGGAATATGAACTGCCCAAAACGGTAAAAGGAGCGGGTACCTTTTCTAAAGGGCTGTGGAATACCATTGAAACCTTTGAAGTGGAATATACCTATGCCGACGGACTCAGCATGAGCTACATCATGGGCAGTCCTTACGTGAAATTTGAAGGGGAAAACGGATGGGTACGCATCGAATATCCCAACAAATTGACTGCCAGCAATGAAGCCTGGTGCAGTTTGGAGAAACCTTCAGGGGACACCGACTACTCTGGAACATTAAGTGATAAAGCCGATTTTATAGCCTCCATTAAAAGCGGTAAAAAGTCACTACAGCCGCTGGAAGTAGGTCATAATGTGTATTTTACAACGCTGATGGGCTTATTTGCCGTAAAATTGGGCAGGGAACTCTCATGGGATCATAACTCGGCGCAATTTGTCAATGACAACGCTGCCAATGCCATGTTGCTGAGGCCTTTCCGGGAAAAATGGCTCGATAAAAATGTAATTGACTGGATGAACAAATATCAAAAGGTAGATTTTAAATAAGAAATGATGAAGAATTTCTGGATTTATATGGCTTTCGGCCTGGTATGGATGGCTTGTACACAGACGAAGCAGCAGGAAGAGGCAAAGTCCCTGGATAATATTTTTTATGTGTTCAACAATGGGGTAAGAACTTTGCCCAATGCACCAACCACATTTGAAGAACAGGCCGCTTTGGTTAAAAGGTTGGGTTATGATGGCCTGGCCGGACATAAGGAAGAAACCTATGTGCCACTTAGAAAGGCGATGGATGCCGTTGGGCTGGACATGCCGGAGATGTATATCGCTATGAACATAGAAGAGGGTGAAGTCAGGTATCATGAGGAACTGAAAAATATCATGATGGATTCCAGAAACCGAGATCTTTTGGTGGCTTTGCATTTACACAACGATGGTTCTGTTGAAGATAAAGAACATGCAGATGCCTTATTTGCTGAGAGTATAGCTTTGCTTGCTGATTTTGCCCTGCCTTTGAATATTGAAATTGCGGTGTATCCGCATGTGGATTTCTATTGTGAAACCATAGCCCATGCCGATCAGATTGCCCTTCTTGCCAATAGACCAAATGTAGGGGTGATTATTAATCTCTGTCATATGCTCAAGGTGGAAGGAGAGGAGGGATGGCAGGCCAAAGTTGAATCGGTAATGCCCAGGCTCAGGATGGTTTCTGTCAATGGCAGCGATGGGGGTGATACCCAACATATGGGTTGGGACCGACTGATTCGTCCCCTGGGCGAAGGCGACTTTGATACCTATGCTTTTGTGAAATTTGTCAAAGATCAGGGTTACGAAGGCAAATTCGGATTGCAGTGTTATAACATACAAATGGATTGCGAATTGGCCCTTCAGAAATCCATGGATACCTGGCGGGAGTATCAGAAGAGATATGCAGATGGGAAGTAGGTAAGTTCGTGATCCGTAATACGTGATCCGTGATGCGTGATGTGATGGGTAATGGGGTGAAAGGTGAAAGTGAGTTGAGCTGATGAGTTTTAAACGTTAAATGTTAAGTGTTGTCGAGATGCTTAGATGTTGAGCTCGTAGTTCAACATCTTTTAAATTTCCTACAAACCCGAAGGTTTTTAGCGCAAAAGCCCATTAAAAGTGGATAGCCACCTGTCAGGTTTCTACAACCTGACAGGTCTTTGTACTTGAAAGATAATAAAAGGAATAAGTTTTTGGCACACGCGCGCCAGCATTAGAGGTTGGCACTGGCTTTTTTGCCAGGATTAATATTCTTTTCCGGACTCCGGGTTGCAAACCCTGCTTTCCATATTGAAAGGCACAAGTCGCACCTGCCTGCAGGCAAGGCAGGGACTTGCGCCAGTTAGGGGCCAGCTTTAGGTGTACAAATGAAAATCCCGTTAGGGATGGCATCTTTGTAGAAAAACCAGATTAGCAGTAGGTAGAGCCCCGTAGGGGTGGCACCTTTTTTATGAGATAATGCTTTATTTAAAAAATAGTTTTGCACCTACGGCGCTTATCTTTTTACATTGCTTTTGTTTCTACAAAGATGCCGCGCCTACAGCGCTAAGAAGCTGTGTGGCAGAAACAAGAATACGTGATGGGTGATGGGTTTAGTTGTTTAGTTGTTTGGGTGTTGAGTGTTAAGCCCGTAGGGAATAAAAAGGAAATTCTTTACCCTCCCTGTTGTTGGAGTTTTCTCCATCGACGATCCTCTTCCTTAAAGGGATGAGGAATGAGGGAGTTAGGTGAAAGCCCAAAGGCGATGGATGACAATATCTCTATTCTTCAATTCCTATGCAAAAACCCTTGCAAACTGAAGATCAAAACAAAAAAGTATACAGTGAAACCTTAAATCACAAACCACAGCGGCAGAAGACTTTTGCATTCCTGAAGATTCATAATGTTAACACCCAGTATCCAGCTCATTCTACATTTACTTATATCAACTTTTTCAAAGGTTTTTAAACTTTGGAAAAATGCTTATCTGCTCTGTACAGCAGCGGTTCCCATTAAGGAATAATTTTGATGAAGCGTTAAAAAAACCGTCCTCTTGTTGGTATTTTCCCTCCAGCAAGCTTAGCAAGCAAGCCATAATCACAACCAGGAAGTCTTTTGTAAACCGTTGTTATCCGTATTGCAGGACGAAGTTAAGCGGATCTATTACCGGCAATGTTGAGGCAAAGAAATCACTGCTATTTGTAGAAATGATCAAATCACATTTTCCGCTTTGCGCACATATAAATTGAAGACCATCTTCATAATCAGGCAAGTGGCTTATATCTAATTGTTTGAGAAGCTTAGGGGTAAAAGGAGTGAGCTGAATAATGTCTAAATACTTATATGCACGTTTTGCAGATGTAATGGGATTTTTAATTTTTTTGTCAATAAAATAAAGTAGCTGGTAAAAAGTAATTAAACTGATATGCCCTTCCCATTTCCCTTGTTCAATGTTACTGAATATAAAATCAATGGCTTTTTGTTGGCGCTTTTCGGCATCATTGAAATGAAATGATAAAATAATGTTGGTATCCAGAAACAGTCGCCTCATGAATTTTTACTTTTTGAAAAAGATCTCCGTCTGCGTTGCTGAAGATAAATGTCTATTTGCTTATCTGTCGGGCGCTTCCCGGGTTGTCTTAAGCTTTGCAACCGGGGGTTGATTTTCACCTCCATTTCATCAAATTTCCTGAGTGCCTCAACGTAATTCTCAAATAATTGACTTACACTGATATCATGTGTTTTTGCAAAATTTTTTATCCAGGTTATTTTTTCTCGGTCTCTTATACTTAAGGTTAATTTTTCCATACGTATTAAACACTAAATTATCGTTGTAAATATACGTACAATTCCATCAGAAAAAAAGTTTGCTTTGATAAAATTCGAAGATCAATTTATGGCACAAGTTTTCAACTTATGCGCTTAATAATAATAAAAATAAAGCAACGCAATCTCTACTATCCGAGTTAACCTTTCCAACTTCCAGCTTCGAATCTTGCATTGAGAATCTTTGATCTTTCACCCTTCACCTAACTCCCCATAATCTCATCACGCAAAGAGCTACGAATCCCTTTTCGCTAAAATCACGGGAAGCTCCGAACTCATTGTCACTGCCGATGCACTTCGTTTTCGGGATTTCGCCTTCGGCTCAACTTACTGCTTGAGGCTTGTAGCTACACCATTCTACATGCTCTGCACTTACTTATTTACTTGAACCAACCCATTTCATCAACCATTTCTCTGCCCTTTCGGGCCAGAATTCTGCGGCTTCACTGCCTTTACGAAGGCCATAGCCATGTCCGCCTGCAGGCAAAATGTGTAGTTCTACCGGTATTTCATGTTCCCTGAGGGCCTGCGTCATCACCAGGCTGCTGTTGGCGTACTTATCGTCGGCGGTAGCAAAAATATACATGGGAGGCGTCTCAGCGCTGATCACTAGCTCTGGCGTCAACGTGAGGTTTTCACCCTGATCGAGATAAGCCGGATAAATCAATACAGAAAATGCCGGACGAGCAGATAGCTGATCTGCGGCATCCATGGCAGAATAGGTGTTGTCATTAAATCGGGTACTCACACGGGCTGCCAGACTGCCACCGGCGGAAAAGCCCAGGACCCCTATTTTATCAGGGTCTATGCCATATTTACCTGCCTGGGAACGCACCAGGCGGATGGCCCTTTGTGCATCCTGCAAGGCGCCTTCCTGCTTTTGCGGCACCCTGTATTGCAAAACAAAAGCGGTATAACCTAATCCAGCCAACCACTCGGCCACTTCGTATCCTTCCAGATCGATGGCCAGGATGTTGTATCCGCCACCCGGACAAATGACCACGGCAGCGCCATTCGGTTTTGCCGGCCGGTAAACTTCAAGTAAAGGATTGGTAACTTCTGCAATTCTTGTGACATTTCGGTCGCGGTTATCAGCAAATCGGGCTTCGGATTTAGGTTTTTCTTCACCCGGAACCTTAGCCGGCCATAGCTCGATTTTCTCCGGACTCTGTGCATTAAGTGACATATAGAAAAAAATTGAAATGAAGGTTGTGGCAGCGGTTCTCATATCTGTTCGTTATTTAAAGGCAATGTAGGCTTTTCGTTGCGTTTTTTGATAATAAATTCCTTTAATCTTTGCATAGCCACTTCCAGTTCCTGATGACTCAGGCATGAAATGACCATGCGAAACAGTCCCTTTTTGCTATGCCCAAATCCGGCTCCCGGTGTGAGTAAAATACCTGTCTTTTCAAAAATCTCCAGCCACAAATTGTGTTGCCCTTCTTCTGATTCCCGGGAAAGGAATTCCGACAAATCCAGCCATACAAATAAACTGCCATAAGATGGATTGTAGGGTAATTGCAATGCTTTCAAATGCCTGATCACGATCACATAGGAGTCCGTCAGCGCTTTTTGTGCCGCTTTGATATATTCCCGCATAAATACTTTGTCAGCCAATACTTCCTGCATCACCCACTGTGTGTAATTGGAGATGCAATGGGGCATGCCCGCATTTCGGTAGGCCTGTATAAGTCCTGTATTATAACTATGCAGCAGACCAATGCGAAAACCCGAAATTCCCAGGTCTTTGGATAAGGAATACCAAAAGTGCAGGTATGGACTTTTTTTCTTTTGCATCAGCCTGGCAAAGGATACAAAGGAAAGCGGACTAGGATAATCTGATTTGATTTCAGGATGCTGAATATCGATCCTCGACAAGCCATAGATTTCATTGACGATCATATGAATTTTATGCTCCTCGCACCATGTGGCCAGTTTTTCTAACTGCGATTCGGCGTATATGCCACCGGTGGGATTATCAGGGCTGGTCAGGATGAGCATGCTAAAGCGACTTCCTTGCTGTTCTATGGTTCTGCGGGCATCTTCCAGTTGGGAGATATGGATGGGAAAACCATCCTTTAATTCATATACTTCATGATGGTTTTGCAGGTCAAATCTTTTAACACCGGGCAGCGTTCCAATGTCCATGGTATAGACCGGATAGGATGGCGCCGGGATTACAGCGGTATCTCCCGGGTCGGCCAGCAGGAAGCTTGTCATTTCAATCACCGAGGTAGCTCCTGCCGAACAGGCCAGTGTATCTGCCGGAACCTCCTGATGCACCAGAAACTCTGATAAAAAAGCGGCAACGGCCTCGCGGAAGGAGCGTACACCGGCAGGGTCTCCATAGCTTGCCACCCATTCGGGAATGCTGTTGTTTCGGGTGACGCTTTCAATTTTCTCTTTGAGCATATCCCAGCATAGATGGTTTTCAGCCACATTCATCGGAAAGGCCCCATCCGGATTGCTGCCTCTGTGATATCTGTTTTTTACAGCCTGACTGTAGAGTTCAAGGTCTATCCTTACCGGCTTTTCAGCAGCGGCATAGCCTCTTTGAGAAATGTGTTGCAATCCTTCGGGCATATTTATTATTTACCTGTCATAAAAGGATGGATGAGGAAATTCCCGCATCGGACTGTAACGGATATATGAATCGAATACTTCGGTATCAGGCCCCACCACCCTGGGGTCTTTGGATTTTTTCAGTTCAGCCATAAGGGCTTCTTTGAGTTCGCTTTCTATCGCGGCATAATCGGGGTTTCCTGCAAGATTTTCAAGGTTGTAAGGATCATCCACGATATTGTACAATTCAAACTCAGGGCGCTTGGCATGGGCCATTTCAAAAAATTGTGCCACAGATTCATTCTTCATATTTTCAATAATGAAAGATTTGGTAGGGGCGGCATCAATATCGGTATATGCCCATTCAGAATGATGAATACCTTCTTCATCTATGCCGTACATGGGAAACATTTCGTCTTCGGTACCCGGTTTAATGCGAATCGGATCGCCGGCAGGCCAGCGGTCGGGTTTTACATTCCAGATATATATATAATCTTTGCTGCGAATGGCCCTTTGAGGATAGCCCCAGTTGGCATAGCGGGAAGAAGAATGGCGCTCCCTGCCTGAAAATACATATTTTTTGGCGGGGTCAACCACGCCCTGCTTATCAGATTTAAGGATATGGGTAATACTGAGGCCTGACATGGGCAACATACCTTCGCGTGAAGTGCCGGTAAGTTCGAGGATGGTAGGGGCGAAGTCGGAGAAGCTGATGGGATCTTCGACAATTCTGCCGGTTGGGAAAGATTTGGGATAACGAATGGCCAGGGGAACATGCACGCCATATTCATAGCTGTTGGCCTTGGCACGGGGAAAGGCCATACCATTGTCGGAGGTAACGATGATGATCGTATTATCCAGTTCGCCTATCCCTTCGAGGTAATCCATCATTTTTTGAAGGTGCAGGTCAAACCACTCAATTTCCACGGCATAGTCCAGCAGGTCGCCTCGTACGATTTCATGGTCGGGGAAAAATCCGGGTACTTTTACATCTTCCAGTTTTTTATCTGTCCGCTTCCAGGAATCCTGTTCGAATGCCCGATGCGGTTCACTCCCACCGTACCAGAAGAAGAAAGGCTTGTCACCTCTTACATTTTCCATAAAATGCACAAAATTGTCGAAATAGTTTACCTCACTGATTTGATTGGCAGGACGGGGGTCATTGTCAGCGGTGTAGCGAATGTTGCTATGGTGAATGCCAGCGGCGTTGGTTGCTCTCCAGAGCGAGTCTTTTTCATCCCGGGCATAGCGGAATGGAGCCACCCCTTTGCCCGTCAGTCCGGTGGCATAGCCATCATCATCAAGCAGGTCGATAAAGGGAATGTGCTTTTTAAGCCAAGGTGCCGCATGCTGACCCGATTGTTCATTTTGCCAGTGGTATCGGCCCGTGACGATGGCGCTTCGTGATGGCGCGCAGCCTGGAGAACCCGCAATGCAATTGGTAAAATAGACACCTTCAGCGGCCACACGGTCGAAGGCCGGGGTATTGACAAAATCACATCCGGCGAAACTGGTATGTGCAAACGACTGGTCATCGCTGATCACAAAGAGGATGTTAGGGCGCTGGGTTTCCTTTTCGGTGGGCGAGCAGGCCAGGCTGGTGAACAGCATCCATGTGCTGTATAAGGCAATACTTGAAAATTTCATTTTTGAGTTTTTTTGAGCTAAATATTAAATCAACTACCTGTATTTCATTTCCTTATTTTCGAATAATATAATCGGGTCATCACAACAGCTATTTTATTTAAAGGCAAATTAGATCAATTATGGTTTCAATTTCTCATAGGGGATCAAAATTTCTTCCATTACCTTACCATATTGGTCAATCAGCCTGAATTCAACTTTTGGATCATCCTCATCAGTATAAAAAACAAACTCCCCAAATGCATGTAAATCCATTCCCAGATATCCAAACAACTGATGGGTGGTATCCTCTGCAAATGCTACCGGACCATTCACACCTCCAAGTGTTGCAACCTGAAATTCATACAGTGCAAAACCAGAAGCTTGCGGAATGGTAAATCCTCTGGCACCATGGCGGTCACCACTGATCAGTAATACACCAGCAATTTTTTCCTTTTCAATAAAATCAAATAATTCTTTACGCGCTTCTTTATCCCAGGTGCCCCATGAATCTTTTCCATTGCTTATGTAATCGCTCCACATGGTTCCACTGGAAATCACTTTGAAAGGGGCTTTTGATTTTTTAAGTGTTTCTTTCAGCCAATTGAACTGTTCAAGTCCAAGATAAGCCCCATATTCCCCGCGTCTATCGTTTTCTCTCAGCGATCGGGTATCAAGCATAATAATTTCGACGGGTCCAATTTGGTTATTAAAGTAAATACTTTCATGGTCGTTTTGAGGATTATTCCAGTTTTTGTTCCAAATTTCACGAACGGTCAATCTGTCTTCTTCCGTAAAACCTTCCGGAATGCCTCCGAGATCATTGTCGAAATAATCATGATCGTCCCAGGAAGTATATAAGGGAACAGCAGAAGCAAGATCGCGCCAGGGTTTTGAAACATCCCTCAAGAGGTAATCCGCTAAATGCATATTAAACATATTCCGACGGTCATCAACGGCAATATCTCCCAGGAGCATCATAGCATTGGGCCTGCTTTTTAAAATTTGATGTATTAAATTTGGATTGTGCAGCCCGATTTTATGAAAGCAGGAACCAAAAGCCACTTTAAATGGGCTTTTATCTCCGGCATTTGGGGCCGTCTTAAAATACCCATTGGCAATTTTTTTCTTTTTCACAAAGACATCATAGGTATAATCCGTGTCAGGTTGGAGATTTTCTATAATGATCCTTTTTTCCTGGCCTGCTAAAGAGGGCGTAAAATCATAAGTTATTTTATCTGAACCATCGGTCTTAGTTACTCTAATGGAATACTTCTTTTTGGCTGCAGGCCGTACCCAGATCGATACACTGTTGCTGCTTAAGTCGCCTAACATGGGGCCACCCATCAGTGGAATATTGCGTTTTTTTGCAATTTTTACTATTTCGTCATGTGTAAAATCGGCCTCAGTATTATTTTCAAAAATATTTCGGGCTTCAAGATAAAATTGTCTCTGGTTATCTGGCAAGCGAATATAACTATCCAATAGTTTAGTGTCTATTTCCAAACTGCCCACATGAGCTTGCGGAAGCGTTACTTTATGTCTTGCCTGAATCGTATCATCCTGGATATCAAAAATGTTGTAAGCTGTTGCAATATTTAGTTTTAAGTAAAAAAACAGAATGGTCAATGCGATTCTTTTCATCATAACGTTGGTAAAGAAAGTAATTAACTAAGAAAATTGTAAAATTTGTTTAACCAGAGCTTAAATACAAGCATTTTCACTTTAATCTATAATTCGCCTGTCAGGCCAGAGCTGTAAGGCATCACTTATGATTCGAAGCGGATAACCCAATTGCGCTGACCTATCATCTTTTGGCCATTCTTTTGACTTAAAAAATTCCCAATCACTTTTTTTAAGCTTTTGGTCTACTTGCGCATATTGAAAGGCGTTAAGGGCTTGCAGCTTCAGGTAAGTGTTCTCAGCTTTCATGGTTTCTTTCATCAAAGCACTAAATGAAGTTTCCTGATCGCCGCATCTTCCCAGGGCTTGTGCCGCCATAATCCGATTTGCAGAAATCTGATCTGAAGTGGCAGCATTTCTAAGGGTTTTTAAGGTTTGTTCATCAGAAAAGCCATTTAAGAAAATGGCATACAATCCCCAAAAGCGGATAACAGGGTTGGTATCCCGGCAATATTGCAGATAGTTATCCAACAAGTCTGTATTCCGGGAACTACAGTCCTTGGCCGCCGCCAGGATGCTGGCAATGGGATAATCATCAGACTGCGCATATTCATAAAGGGTAGCATGTTTTTTATCCGAACCTATCAATTGATGGAACATAGGCTCGGGGATTAACCCCAGGTCCCTTGATTGAATAATATGTCGGTCGAGGGCATCAGACATCTTTTGTATCCGAACAGATTGATCCGCATTGTCTGTGATGGCCTGCACATGCCAGGGATCTTTTTCCGTATCAAAAAGCTCTATGGGGGCTTTAGGTTTGAAAAACTGGGATTGAATTTCATCGCACAGGCCGGCATCAAAATGTTGTTCCCAGGCATTCCAGTTGGCTTGTACGGAAAAGCCATACCTGCTATCCCTGCCTAAAGGTCGATGCGGCATAAAATTGCGGATAAAATAATAGCGGCCATCGGTTACTGCCCGGCTAAGGTCATACCTTTCTGCCATGCGGTCGCGGTACAGGAATACCGTTTCAGGAGATGCTTCAATGTCTGACCCCAGAAAAGCATAGCCTTGCATTTCCTGCGGCACATCCAGACCGGCCATGGCCACCACGGTTTTGGCAAAATCTACGAAGCTCACCAGGCGATCATCTGAATTGCCAGGTGCCACGGCGCTTAGATGCTGCCATTTTTCAGGCAGATACACAATGAAAGGAACCTGCATGCCAACATTGTAGATATAGCGTTTAGATCGTGACAACATACCTCCATGATCAGAATAGAAGAAAATGATGGTGTTATCTGCTTCCCCCGAATCCTCCAGTTCCTGCAGCAGATCACCCGTCATTTGATCCATTAAGGTAATCAGGTCGTGAAACCTTGCCCAATCGTATCGTATTTCCGGCAAATCGGGATGGTAAGGCGGCAATATGATGTCTGCCGGATCGATGCGTGGAGTTTCGGTAATGAGTCTGTTTTTGACATAATAATCTATTCTGTCTTCGGACAATTGACTTTCGTGGGTGACGAAATTATTGAAAACGGCAAAAAAAGGCTGACCTGTTTTTCTGTTTTTAAAATGTGCCTGGTTACTGGATTCATCCCACAAGCTCGTATCTTGTTCGAAGGTGGAGTTGTAGTCCTTTTTTACGTTATTGGTACAGTAATATCCCGCTTCTCTAAATATTTTGGGGTAGGCCGGAATGGCCTCCGGAAGGTGGATATAACTGCGCATTTGGTGCGTACCGGTGGTGGGCGCAAACATGCCCGATAGTAATGTTGCACGCGCCACGGCACAAACCGGAGCATTGGCATAGGCCTGTGTAAAACGAATGCCTTGTTTAGCCAGTTTGTCAAGATGGGGTGTATGCGCCTGTTTAAAGCCATAACTTCCCAGGTAGGGGCTGATGTCTTCGCAGGTAATCCAGAGAAAGTTGGGTTTATCAGAGACATCACTTTCCGGGATTGAAGTATGGTTTGCCAGTAAATGAAAACTGCAAATCGAAGCACAGGCAACAGTTAGTAAAAAAAGGCGATTGATCATTTTAGAGGAATATTTGATTTGAAAAATGAATAATGCAGCAGGGAATAAATATAGTCAAACTTTGATTAAATTAATCTTATTAATTCCAGACAGAGTTTTTCGCTTTTGAAAAAACACCTGGAACAAGACACAAAAAAATCTACCTCTGCGAGACTTACCAATCCCGGACTTATCCATTAGTACTGCCTGGATTAATGGTATTAATGGCTGAAAATTAGATTGATAGATCGGGTGCGAAGACTTATTTTTAAACTTTATTACTTTGATGCCGTAAGACTAGGTACACATCTAACTTATAACCAAAAATTTATTGACCATGAAAAAGTTATTGTTAACATTCGCTATGTCCTTAATGATCGTAGGTTTAGGCTTTGCTCAAAGTAAGGATAAAAAAGACCAAAAGGAGAAGACCAGTTATGAAACAATGGAAACCACCATGGACAAAGTTCCATCGGAAGTTGTCGCGACACTTACTGAAAATGGTGTAGAAGCTTCCAGCGTTTTAAAGGTATACAAAGTTAAAAAAGCCGATGGCAAAATTTACAAGTTTAAAGTAAACCATGAAGGTGAGCAAAAAATGTTTAAAATTGATGCCAATGGTAAATTGCTGAAAAAGGGTGTCTGGGAAGATGCCAAAGATACTTCGGCGCTATAGATTCATAGAATAATTATTAAATTAAAAGATTAAGGATGTTGGTTTTCAGCATCCTTTTTTTTTGCCATTTAAAACACTTTCTTTGCTTAACAATACCACAGAAAAAAATCTATGCATGAATCCTGAAGTCTTAATTGATTTAGTAACGCAGAAAATGCCCTTTGGGAAATATAAAGGTCGGCTTTATTGCGATTTGCCTGAGTATTATTTGGTTTGGATGCATAGAAATGGTTTTCCGGCTGGCAAATCAGGCATGTTGATGGCCACCATGTATGAGATAAAAATCAATGGTTTGGAATATTTGCTCAAGCCTTTAAGGAATCGTCCAATATAAGTAAGTTCCTGCACTAAACCATTTGTGTTTTCAGATATCGCCCTTTGCCCCGAAATCGGGATTCCGGCAAAGCCTTCTTTTGAAACTAGGACGTGGAGGATGATATGCATGTATGTCTGGGGTGGTTGTTGGAGAAAACTCCAACAACAGGGGTGATAAAAAATGACATTCGCTGCTGTTGCCAGTCCTCGTCACAGATTGAGGTGAAACCGAAATCCCGAAAAGCATAGCGTTCGGGATACATCTTTACCCACGAGATTATCGCCCTTGTTTTATTAACGAGTGCGTAGAAGTACGATTATTCCTTTAAATGAATGGCTATTGTTGCCAGTCCTCGTTGCAAATTGAGGTGAAACCGAAATCCCGAAAAGCAAAGCGTTCGGGACGGGGTCTCATATATGATACATCTTTACCTACGAGATTATCGCCCTTGTTTTATTAACGAGGGCGTAGAAGTACGATTATTCCTTTAAATGAATGGCTATTGTTGCCAGTCCTCGTCACAGATTGAGGTGAAACCGAAATCCCGAAAAGTATAGCGTTCGGGACGGGGTCTCATATATGATACATCTTTACCCTAGAGACTATCGTCTTTTGCCCTCCTCTGGCGCAAGTCTGCGACTTGTGCCTAGGAAATGAAAAGCAGGGTTTGCAATTCAGCCTTGAAAGGAAAAATTTCTACCTATGCCGTGGTTAGTGTCCTCATGAAACATCTTCATTTATCAGATATTCAATGATTTAAAAACTTATAAGGGTATAAACATAATTCTTTCGGTAAATGATTGTCTGCTGTTGCAAGTCCTCGTCACAGACAAGGACCATTGGCATTTTACCTAACCCGAGGATAGGGTTTTCACCCAAAATTGAAAATTTTCATGGTCTCTCCATCTTTGAGCGCTGACTGGTGGGCTATGATGCCAGGGACAGTATAGGCTAAGGCTTCGCGGATATCAACCATCGGTGTTCTGTTGCTTACAATGGCATCAATAAATTCATGGGTGATAAAGGTATGTGAACCGTCATGTCCGCTGTTGTGGCGGAGGGCTTCAGGTAGCAAATCAGAATCCCACCATTTGGGCTGATCATAGTTTTCCTTTTGCCCCTTTTTGTACAAAAAGCCACCATCGTCTCTGCCCAGCTCTTCTGAACCACTGATCTTGATCTCACCCAATCCATTGGGGTCTTTACCATACAAACTCATTTTGCTTCCATGCCATTCACCGCGTTCGGTACCCATCAGGGCACCCCTCCAGCAGATGGATATCTTACTGGCATTTCCCTTATTTGTTCTGAATAAAGCGGTTTGATTCCAGAAAGGATTGTTATAAGGATTGCCTTTCAAGGCCTCACTCTGGTCTCCCCAGCCCAGGCAGCTTACACTGATCAGGCGTTCTCCGGTAACAGAAACAGGATAAGCAGTGCAGTGTGTCGGATAGAGCATCGGTGGAAATCCATACCTCCAGGTGGGTTTGCCTTCTTCATAGAATAAGACTTCCAGGCCCGGATGATGATATTCTGCTTCAGAACGGAATATTTCGCCGAAATCCCCATTTTCATAATATCTTCTCGCGGATATTACTACCTGATGAAAAGTGCTTGTTTCTGCCATCATATAGGTCAGTCCGGAGGTCTTTACGGCCTCAAACAGCTTGTTACTTTCCTCCATACTCAGCGCTGCGGGCACCGCACAGAGTACATGCTTACCTGCTGCCAGACAAGCCAGGACATGCTCCGCGTGATCAGGAGCCGGGGTGGCAACAAATACAGCCTCAACCTTAGGATCCTTTAACAAAGCATGTAAAGAATCATAGCTTTTGGCACATTTATACACTTCCATCAGCCTTTCTCTTCTGTCCTTTCTCAGGTCGCTTACCGCTTCCACCACGCAGTTGGGGTGTTCATGAAAATAAAAGCTGGCACCAAATCTTCCTCCAACCACGCCTACACGCACTTTTCGGTCGCTTTCAGGGATTCCTGCAAAAGTAAAGCGTGGATGCACCATGGCAGTAGCTCCTAAAATTCCGGCATTTTTGAGAAATTGTCTTCGGGTAGCTTGAGATGTGTCAGACATAGAAGGATATTATCGTAGGTGAAAGGAATAAATGTAGAAATAAATTTGATCTTTTCTTACTAAAACCATCAATTTCGATGATTTTAGTAAGAAAAGGCCATTATCAATAATACAAAATTCTTATTCCGGAGCACCCTACAGGACTGACCATTTTTAATTTTAAAAAAGGTAACCTTCAATGTTTAAGATTGGTGTTTAAAAAATTGAATTGTGTTATTGTTTCAAAACAGGTGTAAGTGCATCTATTTGTTCTATCCATTGAATAATACTTGTGTTTAAGGTACTGGTAGTTTCCGGGTTAGAGTCAATCAGGTTGATTTTTTCACCTGGATCAGATTTTAAATTATACAATTCCCATTTGGTGTCATCGTAGTATTTAATAAGCTTGAAATCACCTTTTCTGACAATAGTGTATGGAACTACATCATTTTGCCGGTAATGAGGAAAATGCCAGAACAATGATCTTTCATCCAGCGCAGAATTTTTTGTTACCAGTGGTAACAAGCTTACACCATCGCTTTCAAAATCGACATTGGCTATATCCAAAATAGTTGCGGCAATATCCATGGTAATAATTGGAGTATTGTCAACTAATCCACCTTCAATTTTGTCAGGCCATTTAATAATCGTAGGAATTTTAATACCTCCTTCATATGGATAACCTTTCCCACTTCTCAAAGGGGCGTTATTTGTTACAACATTATTGGGATTACCGATCAGCCCTCCATTATCAGAAGTAAAAATTACCAAAGTATTATTAGTTAAATGCAGGTTTTCCAGAATTGAAGTTAGTTTACCAATATTTTCATCTAAACTTTCTATCATTGCGGCATAAACTGCATTATTTTGCAAGCCACTTTCCTTTGCCTGATATTTTTCTATTAAATCTTCTTTAGCCTGTAAAGGGGTATGCACAGCATATGGCGCCCAATGAAGGAAAAATCTTTTGTCTTTATTTCTTTTTAAAAACTCCACTACTTCATCTCCTTCCCGGTCTGTTAAATATTCTCCTTCTTTCCGGGGGGGTAAATTATGTAATTTATAATCAGGGTTATTATTTGGGGGCTCATAAGGATCGAAATAACTTGGAGGCTGCCCAAGATCGCAGCCTCCATAGTTTTCATCAAAGCCCCTTAATTCAGGAAGATGATCACTTTGCCCTAAATGCCATTTTCCGATATGCACTGAATAGTATCCCTTTTCCTTAAGGTGCTCAGCAAGAATTTTCTCTGACAAGTCCAGAAACAATGGGTTTTTGGGTGTCATCAAGGGTTTACCCTCATGGACATCAAATCCAGAAGGATTTTTGCCATCTGCTTGAATGATCCCACCTTGAAATTTAGACCTTATCCAATCTGTCAACCCAAACCTTGCAGGATATTTTCCTGTAAGCAGGGCTGCCCTCGTCGGGGAACAAACTGCTGCCGCAGCATATGAATTCGTAAATTTAATTCCAGACGCTGCGAGTTTATCAATGTTTGGAGTTTCATAAAAATCACTTCCAAAACAACCCAAATCTGTATAGCCCAGATCATCAACATGGATTATTATTATGTTTGGAAGTATGTCATTACCATCACTCCTGTCCTTTGAATCACATGAAATGAACAAAAGGACAGGAATGAATATTGAAAAACTTAAAAGTTTCATAGAGATCAATATCCAAGGTTTTGTACCAGATTAGGGTTGTTGTCAATTTGTTGTTGAGGCAAAGGAAAAAGTGCCTGAAAAGGTTTGGCGTTTATTCCTCTGTCAAGTGCCTGCTGAATATACTTACCATGGCGAATCAGGTCTTCACGACGGAGCCCTTCAGTATAAAATTCTCTTGCACGTTCGGCCAGAATAAAATCCCTTAAATCTTCCTTAGAGGCATAATCCGCCAGATTGATCAGGCTGGCATTGACTCTCCCTCTCACCTGATTAATTAAATCAATCGAGGTTTGATTCGGCCCTTGAATTTCATTGAGGGCTTCGGCCTTTGCAAGCATAATATCTGTTAATCTGATATAAGGAATGTCGTTTCCATTGGCGGCTCCAACCGCATTGGGGTCTGGCCAGTACTTAAAACTTCTGGCGTCATTGAGGGCATTTCCGTTGGCATCCCTGTTCAACAAGGTTAGAGTTGTTTGTCCAATTTGAGTATATTCAGTTATAATTAATTGTCTTCGAATATCCTGGGGCTCAAAGGTTTCATAAAAATCTGTATACGTTCTGAACATTGCTCCGAAGTTCACCCAGTTGGGCTGTATTGGATAATTGGGAGGAAATGCATGTGCCATATACACATTTGTTTGATTACTGCCTATTAAACATTCAAACCTGAATATAAATTCGTTGTTATTTTCTCCCTCCACGGCAAAAAGCCTGGTGTAATCGTCATACAGTGTATAATTGAGTTCCAGTACTTTATCAGCCGCATTCACACATTTTTGCCAATCCTTGTTATTTAAATAGAATTTCGTCAACATTGCCCAGGAGTTTCCCTTATTGGCCCTGCTTGAAAAACCGCCAGCATTTAGATTTTCCGCTGCAAAAAGAAGATCTCTTTCAACGTAGGCTCTGTACTCCTCTTCGGTGGGTCTGGGTGTATTTTTGCCTATTGACTCAATTTCATCTAAGGTAGCACCTTTAGGAATTTCAATGATAGGTGTCGGGCCAAATAAATTATGCAACATGTAATATGCAAAGGCTCTTATAAACCGCGCTTCACCCTCGATTTGAATTCTGGTGGATTCTTCAATTCCAACCAGATCTGAAGCAACCATAAGCACATTGTTTGCACGGGCAATGGCTGCATAAAATGTATTGTATTGTCCATTGAAGAAATTCTCGTTTGGATCCCAGTTCCATTGCATGATAGGAACTACCTGCCTTTCAAGACCACCACCTGACATTAGAGCTATGTCTGTTGAAAACTCACCCAAAATTGAGTAATTGTCTCTGTTGAAAAAACCGGTTACATTGATCCCTGCATATGCACCCGTTAAAAGAGCATCAACCCCTGATTTATCCAATAAAAAAGTATTTGGATCGTACTGTGTGAATACCTCTTCATCCAGAAATCCCTGACAACCAATCACAAAGCTTGTGAAAATTGTGATAATGGCAATTTTTATATATTGTTTCATCTTCGTGTCATTTTAAAATTTAAAATCTAACTTCAATACCAGCCCTAAAGGTTCTTGCCAGCGGATAGCTATTGTAGTTTACCCTGGAAACGCTATCTCCCGTAGCACTTGCATCCGGATCAAACCCTTTAAAGTTTGTAATGGTAAGCAAGTTGTCAGCTGAAATAAATGTTCTTAAAAATGAGATGAATTTAATGTTTTCCACAGGCACCAGATATCCAAGTGTAATGTTTCTAATTCGTACAAATGAAGCATCCACTACGGTCCATGAGTTAATGGCTCTGGCACCACCATACAAGCTGTTGTTTGCTCCTATTGGAAAATCATTGGTAGGGTTTTCCGGGGTCCATCTGTTTAGGAAATATTCAGAAATCGAGTTACGGGCAAAATTTGTTGGATAGAGAGATTCCGTAACATTCGCATCTAAGGTTTCAATTCCCTGAACTCCCAGAACAAATACATCAAAAGTAAACCTTTTATAGGATAATGAATTGTTGATTCCAAAGCTGAAATCTGGAAAAGGATCACCAATTACAACCCTGTCCTGATCGTTAATAACGCCGTCATTATTTTGGTCTACAAATCTCGGCATCCCAGCACGATAACCATTTACGGGAGGAGTCGCAGCACTTGCAATATCATCACCTAGTTGAAAAATTCCATCAATCTCATATCCATAAAAAGCGAAAAGGGGTGAACCCTCCTGTACTATGGTATAGTTGTTGATAAACGTGCCTATATTTCCACCTATTAATTGTTGTGTGAAATCCGGTAATTTCGTGACCTCATTTTTCAAGAAAGAAAAGTTCCAATTGGTTTTCCATTTTACTTCACCGACTAAATTTTGGGTTTTAACTCCAATTTCCACTCCTCTGTTTAACACTTCACCAAAATTTGTCCTTACTGAAGTAAAACCTACAACTGATGGTAAGGGCTTAACAAATAATTGATCGACGGTTCTTCTGTTGAAAAAATCAACAGATCCAGAAATCCTTTCTTTTATAAAGGAAAAATCTAAACCAACATTAAACTCTTTTGTGGTTTCCCATCTTAAATCAGGATTTGGCAATCTGGCAGGCAATACTCCCTGGAAAATTGAACCACCGAAAACGGCATTACCTCCCGCAACCAATGTTTGGATCGTCTCAAAGTTATTTATCCCTTGATTCCCAAGTTCACCATAACCGACCCTTAATTTTAAGTATTCTATAGAACTAATGTTTTGCATAAAAGCTTCTTCAGAGATGGTCCATGCTACCGATCCTGAAGGAAAGAAAGCATACCTGTTTTGTTTTGAAAAACGAGAGGAACCATCAACCCTAAATGAAGCTGTTGCATGAAATTTATCTTTAAATCCATAGGTGGCCCTTCCTAAAAAGCCATTTAATGTATTTTTGTTTTTAAAACTAGATACATCATCACGTAGCTCACCATCACCGCTTTGCAGAAGATTTGTGTTCGTTACATCGGATAAGAATCCTGCAGAACTTGCGCCCACACCTCTTGAAACAAATTCTTCAAAAGTTACACCGCCCAACATTGAAAAATTATGATTTTGGCCGAAAGATTTATTATATGTGAGTAAATATTCTGCCAGCCATTGAGAGAATTGATTGCTTGAGACATTTCCAATTCCTCCATTCGCTCTGCCTAATTGGGTAACCCTACTTCTATAAAAGTCGGTTCTGCCTGAATTTGAACTCGCACCCAATCTGATTGTAGCTTTAAGATTATTCAAAATTTCATAATCTGCTGTAAGGGAACCATAAAACTGATTTCTGTCTTGCAAATTGGTAATGCCATTAATCAATGCAATTGGGTTATCTAATGCTATTGTGGGATTTAAATAATAAAATCCTTGATTGTCAAGACCTGTTGGTAAAGTCGGATCAAATTGAATCGCAGAGTTGATAGGGCCGGCATTTTCATTGGCTGCATTTGAAAACAGAATATTATTGAACTTTTCATGGGTAAAGTTCATACTGGTACCTATGGTAAGCTTATCAGATGGCATAGATTGAACATTTATTCTGGCATTGTACTTTTTGTAGCCAGAGGTATTTACGATGCCATCCTGATCAAAATAGTTTAAACCCACATAATAATTGCCTTTAGCCGTCCCATCTGAAAAACTAAGTTGGTGATTCTGAACTGGCGCTCTTCTGAAAATCTCGTTTTGCCAATTCGTCCCTTCTCCAATCGCATTAATTTCTGCTTCAGAATACCTTTGCTGGTTTGTTCTGAGATTCACCAACCTCATGTAGTCAGAAGCACCTAAAACATCAACCTGTTCTGAGATACTTTGTGTTCCAAAATAGTTGTTATAAGTAAAAGTAGGTTTGTCTACCCTGCCCTTTTTTGTGGTGATTAAAACAACCCCATTAGCGGCACGTGTGCCATAGATTGCAGCAGCTGATGCATCCTTTAATACTTCTATAGATTCAATATCATCCGGACTGAGTGCCTGAGGATCTACGCCGGGAAGACCATCCACGACAAAAAGTACGGCATTTGAACTGTTTATTGAGCCTGCGCCCCTTATCTGAATTTTAATGCCTCCACCTGGCGCAGAACTAACCTGACTTACATTTACCCCTGCTACTGCACCATTTAATAGCTGAACAGCGTTGACGTTTACACCCGGGCTAAACTCGTCAGGCTTTACGGAAGCAACAGATCCAGTCAGGTCTCTTTTTCGCTGCGTTCCATATCCCACCACCACAATTTCCTCCAGTGCTGTTACGTCTAAGGTTAAAGTTAGATTTATCACATTTCGGTTTCCAACTGTTACATTTTCCGTTAAATAACCAACAGAACTAAAAGCAAGCACCGTTTCTGGTCCCGTCACATTAATGCTGTAATTTCCATTGATATCCGTTACCGTTCCTGTGCTGGTGCCCCTGATCACCACATTCACCCCGGGCAATCCTTCAGGACTGTCAGATGAGGTCACCCTGCCGGTAATGGTTATGGTCTGTTCTTCGATGATTATTTCCTGTTTTTCACCCAGACTAAGAATAGGCTGCACATTGATATTGTTATTCACCTGACGAAATTGTAATCCACTTTGACGTCCTACTTCTACAAGCAGATCTGAAACGCTGCGGTTTCCGGGGGTCACGGTAATCAGGTCTCTTTTACTAACTTCTACAGACCGGTATACAAACTTGTATTCTGTATTTTTTTCGATCTCATTAAATACCGATTTCAGGGATCTTTCTTCAAAACCTATGTTGAGGTATACGTCGCGAATATTTTTCACCTGAGCGTTGCCATCCATGGCTGCAAGCATATTAAACAGCATAAGCTGAAAAATAAAGCCGTATAACAGGTTCTTACTAAGCATGGTTATGCATTTAAGTAGTTTCTTTTTCATATATTTGTACAGTTTTCATTAAAAATGTTTACATACCGATATATGACCAGGTTCCAATTGATTTTATATCGGTTTTTGATGATTTCAGCACCGGTAGTGTTTCCCGCATCACCGGTGTTTTTTTTAGAATGATTTCTTTCGTTCTATTGTTTCATAAGCATCTTTTTATTGGTTAAATGTAATGTTTACCAGTTTTCCTTTTAATTCGTAATCAAACATAACGGTGTACGATAGACTCTGCAGAACATTGTCCAGAATCTCATTGTCAAACCTGCCATTGACCTTTACTTGCCTTTCTAATGGCCGGTTTTTCAACTGAATTGTTACACCATACCAGTCTTCCAAAACCCTCATCATTTCTTCAATACTCACATTTTTGAAAAGGATAATGCCCGATTTCCAGGCCAGGGTTTCTTCAATATTTACTTCGTAGCTCTCCAGGCTGGCCGATTTCTTCAGAAATTTTACACCCTCACCAGGTGAAAGGGTTTTTATCTGCCCGCTATTTGATAAAGGAGATGTTTTTACCTCTCCGGTAATCAAAGCCAATGCGGCATACCCTTCTTTTTCAAAATCCTTTACATTGAAAGACGTACCGGTTACCTCTACCTTGAGATGATCTGAATATACAATAAAGGGCATATCTTTATTTTCAACCACTTCAAAAAAGGCTTCTCCTTTTATCCATACCTTTCTTACTGATTCTGTAAATTTTTCGGGAAAGCGGACTTCACTGCCTGAATTCAATGTGGCTATACTTCCATCGGGAAATTTAACCGCCCTTTTCATTCCCTGCGGTACAGCAACTACTTCCATGGCTATTTGCGGCTGCTGCTCTGCAACTTCTGCTGGCTGATGTAAAAAGTGAGTCAAGGAAAAGAAAGTGACTATAGCAGCTACGACCGCAGCGGCATACCATCTTTTGGTATAGCTGTCCAATTTCCTTTCATAATACAAAACTTCCCGCTTTTCCCGATCATTTTTATACTGCCAGATATGCTTAAACATAGCATTGTAATTGTCAGGAGATAAGGTTTTCTGATTTTTAATGCGGATGGATAGGAGTATGGCCCGTGCTTCCTGCAGGTCTTCCAGCTTATCCGGATTCATCTCCATCCACTTGTTCCAGTAGTTTTTTGCTTCCCCTTCCGGATGGCGAACCCAGTCGACAAACAAATCATTGTTTAGCAGGTCTGCAATATGTTTGTAGTCTTTGGACATATTTTCTCTATTCTCCAACTAAGAGACACAGAAATTAGATATGACCACAAGGCTTTTGAAAATTTATATACAATTTATTTTTTAGAGTAATTATTTGAAAATATGCTGCATATAGCCATTGATAAGTATGAATTTGATAAAGAAGGTAGAGTTGTGCTAATCAAAAATTCCAGGGGATTCAGTATTAATGATGCAGGGCCGACAGCAATATAAAAATCATCAGGTCATTTTTTCGATGGCCCAGCAGTTTGGTGAGTGATTCGATGGCCCGGTAAATGAGTACACGGGCAGATTTTACTTTCTCAAGGCTCATGATCTCTGCAATTTCTGCATAGCTCATTTCTTCAAAAAAATACAGGGAGATGGCCTCCCGCTGCCTGAAGGTCAATTGATTTATGGCCTTAATTAAAATATCTCTTTGCTCCTGTGAGAAGTTTCCGGATATCATCAGGGTATCCGGGGCGGCTTCCATGGTAAAACCTGTTTCTTCGTTGGGATGAACGAACAGCTGGCTGCGTTTGTTTTGACGAAGAATTCTCCTTCGCAGGCTGGCGTAAAGATAAAAGCGTGGCGTTACAGTTTTGCTAATGGATTTGCGTTTGTCAATGAGGTTGCAAAAGACATCCTGTATGCTGTCCCGTACGAGCTCTTCATTCTTTACCAGCTGACATCCGTAGGCATACATTTTCTCGACAAAAAAGCTATACAAGCTAGCCAGGGCTGTGTCGTTTCCATCAATAAATTCAACCCAAACTTTGGCGTAATCTTCCTGTTCCAGGGGTTTATCTGATTTGGAAACCGGGATGTCCAAAGATTTATGTATGTTGAATTCTGGAATATATTCACCCATTTCTCCCTGAAAGGTCCAATGCTTGAGATTATTATGTAACAAATATGGAAAATTCCCATTAAAGATGCAAATCGTAAATTGGCTAACCTGCGGAGCCATTATCTGGAATCCTTTTTTAAGGGGGAGTGTTCATTTACAAAGTATCTGTTGCTTGTCAATAATTTTTATGATGTAAACGACCCCCTTTTAAGCCTGTGAATATTGTAATCTTTTTAAATAATTGTATAACAACCTAATTAATTAATTACTGCACTTTTATAATCTGGCAATTCAACTGCAAAGTAATCATAAAAACAATGAGCACAAGTAAAAAAGACAACAGCCATCAGGCAAACGATAAACTGTCTAAAGAAAAAAAGAAACAGAAAAACAAGAGAAAAACACTCGCTCCTAAAGATCCAGACCATAATAAAAAATCTGGCAAAGGCATTCCTCAAGAAAAAGCCAGGGAGGATCAGGTTTTAGCAAGGATTAATAGCGATCAAAAAAAAGACTGTGATACCCCGCCAAAGAGAGACAATCAATCTACTACTGAATAATCATAATTCACCCATCCATTGCGTGAAAATGATTATTAAAAAACAGCCTGTTTATGAAATCATTTGAAGATAAATTAAAAGACATTTACCTGGAAGAGAAGAAAATGTCCAAAACAGTTTCCGACATAATTGAGAGCGCAACATCACCAGCATTAATCACAGCATTAAAGGATTATTTAGAAAAAAGCAACCAACTGGTAGAAAACCTGGAACAAATATTTGCTCGCTTAGAAAAAAATGCAGCTGAAAGGCATAGTGAGGAAATGGAGGAACTGGTTAAAGAAGCGATTGAAATTATGGAATCGCATGAATCTTGCACAAACCGCCATGCAGGTAATTCTTCAACAACTCAAGACATAAAATATTTAGAATTTGCCACCTACGAAACAATTAGCCAATTTGACGTAACGCTGGATTTATTTAAAGCCTTCACTCTCTTAGCTGCAAAGCTTGAAGAAGAAAAATCCGTTGAAGAAATGCTGTCAAAATTAGATAATGCAACTATAAATATTGAAGAAATAGAAGCATTTAAAGATTTTTCCTCAAAGAACATTTAAGGATACTAATAACAGGAGCTATGAAATTGGGCGGAAGTTGTCTTGGTATACTTGTAGCAATAATTGCTTTCTGGATAGTGTTTGAAGGTGCACCGTTAAGAATAGATTCAAATATTAATATCAAGACTAATCGTACTATAAAAAGTGAAATAATGAATAAATTATCTTTAGCAATCGCAACAATCATGATAAGTGTTGGTGCAAATGCACAGTCGGATTCTATAAATGTTAAAATGAATTGGCACGATAATGAAACAGTCGATTTTAAAAGTATTCAGGAAGGTTATATGTTTCATAATGGTGAAATGCTGGTGGTAAAAGACGGAATAGCCACACCAATGGAAAACATCATTACGCTTAACAATGGAATAATGATTTTGTGTGACGGGACCTGCATTAAAGAAGACGGAACAACCTTTCTGTTCAAAGAAGGCGAGTATATGGATATGACCGGAAAAATGATGACAAAAAAATGACCTCACATTTGGCGCTATTCCTGCTAATATTTCTGCCAATGAGTCAAACGGCATCTTTCCATGGATAATTCGCTCGTCATTGTGCCACTTATTTCGGTGATGTTGTGCCAGGTATTTCACTGATGTTGTGCCATTTTTGGGAGCTGTTTCGCTGGCCATTGTGCCAATTATTTCGCTCGCCATTATGCCAATGCTAGCGCACGCGTGCCGAGTGTGCTTTATTCGTCTATATATACACAGAATATCAATGACTTATACTAAAAAGTATTCAGTGTCACCAGGGAATACGTGCCTCTGCTGTAAGGGTAGACAAATTCGGAAAAAATGCTGGCAACCAGTCAGACCGCTACCTCGCATTATGTCTCCTCACCCTTTGGAAAGTTATAATAGCGGTTTTTGTGCAATCTCTGGCTGTTGGCCTGCTGTTGTCCTTTTTGAGCCTGCGAAAACTTTCCGAAAGTTAAAGCACGCATAATGATACGGTTTCCTCGCAAAAGACTTAATTAATGTATGCTGGCCTCCGTCCTCGATTTAAATTGAGGGGAAACCGAAATCCCGGAAAGCCTAGCCTTCGGGACGATGTGCCATATTAGGCACAAATTTACTTTTTGCACTAACATCAAATCTCCTCAATACAACTTTATTTATTCAAATAGGGCTTAACATAATAAGGTAATCAAACTCATCCATCATGTTATTTATCAGACAGATGCCCGAATCCGAAGGATTCCCATGTCTATATCAGACAGGTCGACATGTAAAATCGACCAGGAAAGGGTCTTAGCCTTTGTTTTTTCCTTAGGTTGGTCAGAAAGGAGATTGTAGCTACAAGTCCAGTTATACCAAAATCACATAAGCAAATATAAAAAATACTTGAAGCTTTCAGCTTAAATTTCTCTACTCAAACTCACATTCTATGCTTAACAGCCCTCTCTGCAATGATACATTATTGCAACGATTTACCAGACATCAGTCAATTTTCGGGGATCACATAAACATCCATGTAGTTTTGGTTAGCGCGGTTGTAGCGCAACCTTACTTCAAGGGATGAGATTCTTTCAATACGCATGACTAAAGTATCTGCCGGGCGGTTTATTTGGAGGTTTTCTGCCGGACCATTAATGATAAAAGGATCTTGTACTTGCCAGGTTCCGGAGAATAATATAGCGCTTTGGTTGAGCGCTGCGCAGAAACTGCTGTCTTGCGCACACAAAATATTATGCGCCTGACAGGTGGTCGAAAATTCATTGCATAACTGAGGCAGCGGACATGCCAAAGGATTGTACGCTAGAAAAAGGGGGCGTTGATTTCCCGGCAAGGGTCCCGGTGAAGAAAAGATAAGACGGGTGTCCAGCTGGCAAGGGCTAAGGGTGATTTCTTCATTGTCGACCAGTCGCCTGGTCAGTGCCCAGGCTTTGGCGGTATCTGCAGTAAGAAGTCGCTCAACCTGAGGCCTTGTAAATCCACTGTATCCTCGAAATGGCGGATCTTCGCAAGACATCAATGCGACAAACAACAAAGTACACAGAAAAAACCAAAACCTGTTATGGGCCATTTTTAAATACACAGAATCTGCGCGCTCAGATTTTATCTTCTTTTAAAATCACCCCTTTGGCGGTAAAATTAAATACAAATTCTGAGACGTTTTCATCCTGATGACATGCTTCACCTTCTTTGTGATCGTGGTCATGGTGATGGCCGTGGTGTTCGTTGATTTCTTTTTTCAGCACGCCATCGATAACGGCAATTTTACCCTGGCTTTCCACAGGTACAAAGAAGCCATAATCTTTAAACCGAACGGTAAGCGATTCGCCATTGCCCATATCGATTTTCATCCAGCAACCTTTCTTTTTACAAACTTCAGTTATAATACCTTCTACCTGCAACTCAACTGAATCGGCGGTTTCGAGCTTTCCGCGAACGTCAGCAGCAGCCACGACAGACAATTGTTCGATCTTTTCACCGTAGAAGCTAAGTTCATAGTCATTGTCTTCCTCTTGTTGTTTTGTGCTTTGGCTGCAAGCCCAAACCAGACCAGCCATTAGGAAAATTGAAGCAAGTTGTAATTTCATGAGCTATTTTATTTTGGGATATTGTCTAACGTATTACCTGCGTTTTCTAAATAAGAGATAACTGACCACCACCACGATGATCAATCCTACGATCAGTGCGAGTAAGTTACCTGAAGTAAACTGATTGGCAGCGTGCATAGCTATTCCTTTTTTACAAATTTACGATTCTTTTTCTTCATTTAAAAAAGGGCAAGGGTCTATTTGTATTCCTTCTTTGGTGGTTACAACTTGATAAATAGTTTCTTTGCCCTTGTTTTCTTCATTTACTCCAGCACCTGTAAGGTGATATTGTGATTGGTGTAAATGCAGATATCGGCGGCAATATTCATACTTTCCTCTACGATGGTGGCTGCGTCGAGCTGTTCTGCATGTTTTTTAAGTGCGAGTGCTGCCGATCGGGCATACATACTGCCACTGCCGATGGCGGCTATATCGTCATCAGGTTCCAGCACATCACCGGTACCACTGATGATGAGGATTTCTTCCTTGCTGGCTACGATCATCATGGCTTCAAGCCTACGGAGGAATCGGTCAGTTCGCCAGTCCTTGGCCAGCTCTATGGCGGCTCTTTTCATATTTCCCCCATAGCTGTTGAGTTTTTCTTCAAAGCGCTCGAGCAGCGTAAAAGCATCGGCAGTGCTGCCGGCAAAACCGGTTACTATTTTCCCGTTGAGGAGGCTGCGGATTTTTTTTACATTGCTTTTGGCGACCGTATTGCCCATGGTGGCCTGTCCGTCGGCTGCTATGGCGACTTGTCCGTTATGTTTAACCGCTAAAACGGTGGTTGAATGCGTTTTCATGGAATTTTTCAATGAGCAGTTTTTACTTAATATTCAGGGTTTACAACGCAAAAGGCTGACAAGGTATTGCCAGCCTGATAGCGTATATTTTAGCGGGAAACCCGGCTTTGTTATATCATGATGCGTACGGGATCTTCCAGCAAGCCTTTAAGCGTTTGCAGGAAGGCAGATCCCACAGCGCCATCTACTACACGATGGTCACATGACAGTGTAACTTTCATCGTATTTCCCGGAACTACTTGTTCGTTTTTAACCACCGGCACCTCTCTTATTGCACCAACTGCCAGTATACAGGCATCGGGTGGATTAATAATGGCGGTAAATTCTTCAATGCCAAACATGCCCAGGTTTGAAATGGTGAAGGTATTGCCTTCCCAATCCTGAGGTTGCAGTTGCTTATTACGGGCTTTCTCACCCAGTTCTTTTACTTCAGCTGCTATATGCGAAAGGCTTTTGCTATCGGCAAATCGCACTACAGGTACCAGCAGACCTTCCTCGACGGCTACTGCTACTCCGATATGGATATGCTGGTTGTACCTGATTTTATCGCCCAGCCATGCCGCGTTGACCTTTGGATGTCTGCGCAGTGTAGCAGCTACAGCTTTTATCACGATATCGTTAAAAGATATTTTAAGTGGCGCTATTTCGTTGATGCTCTTACGGGCTTCCACGGCTTTGTCCATGTTGATCTCCATGGTGAGATAAAAATGCGGAGCGGTAAACTTGCTTTCTGCCAGTCGCTTGGCGATGATTTTACGCATTTGCGAGACTTTTACCTCTTCGTATTTTTCTTCGCCTACCACTTGTGGCAGCTGTATGGCCTGGCTCTTTGCTTTATCAGCAGCAGGGGCTTCGGCCTCAGTTTGTTTTGATGGGGTGAAGTTTTCCACATCTCTTTTGATAATTCTACCACCTTCGCCGGAACCTTTTATATCACTGATTTTGTATCCTTTTTCCTCAGCCAGTTTTTTGGCCAGGGGAGAAGCTTTGATACGTTCATCGCTGCTTTCTTCCTGAGCTGTTTCTTCTTTCTTTTCAGCTGCTTTGGGTTTAGCTTCTTCTTTTACATCGGATGCAGGCACTTCCTTTTTGGCGGCTGAGCCTTTGGATGCGTGTGCCTTGAGCAGTTTTTTATAATCTGCGCCTTCTTCGCCTATTATAGCGATGATGCCATCTACCGCAACGGAGTTGCCTTCTTCTACACCAATGTAGAGCAATTTCCCGTCTTCGTAGGCTTCGAGCTCCATGGTGGCCTTATCGGTTTCTACCTCTGCCAGGATATCACCGGCGCTTACGGTATCACCCACCTTTTTTTGCCAGGAAGCGATGGTGCCTTCGGTCATGGTGTCGCTCATTTTGGGCATGGTGATGACTGAAGCTTTGACATCCGAGGCGTCTACAGTATCCTCAGTTTCTTTCTCAGTTTCTTCCTGGGATTCTTCTGGTTCAGCGGAAGGGGCACTTTTCTTTGCGTCTGATCCGGATTCAATATCCTTGAGAATCGCATCGATGTTTTCACCTTTTTCGCCAATAATGGCGATAACACCATCTACTGCCACACTTTCTTTTTCCTCTACACCAATGTATAGTAATACGCCCTCTTCATATGCTTCGAGCTCCATGGTGGCTTTATCGGTTTCCACTTCTGCCAGGATATCACCTGATTTTACCTCATCTCCTACCTTTTTTTGCCATGAAGCTATGACACCTTCTTCCATGGTGTCGCTCATTTTGGGCATTCTTATTATTTCTGCCATAGTATCGGTTCTGAATTTTTCGGGCCTCAAAAATAGTTTTTATTGGAAGTTATTTCAAAAGATTAACCAAATTTAAAATAAAATGGCTCATTTGAAGGCAAAAAAATTTGTTTCAATTTCAAATTGCTATGCTTTAGGCCGGATTTTTATACGGATAACAGATGGTAACAGTAAGTATGCCCGTAGCAGATAGTTCGTAGTGCCAAATGATGGAAGGTCGAAGTTAAATCGTTAAGAGTAAATGCGGAATGCGTGATCGGTAATGAGAAATGGGTTGATTGTTACACTGTATACTTTGTTATGGAACCCTTCACCAATCTCAAATCACTATTCGATTCAGCTCATAGCTCGTTGCTCGTAGCTGGTAGCTCGTAGAACCATGTACTTCTTTACCCTTCTCCTTGTTGATGTTTTTCCACCAATAAGTTCAGATACCATGCTACGAGCTCTGAGCTTTTTGTATAGGGGTGGTTGTCGGAGAAAACTCCAACAACAGGGCGGGTAATGATTTACCTTGTCATTCCCTAAGAGCACCGAGTGCAATGTACACCGAGCTACGAGCTGTTTAGTAAAGAAAAAAAGACACACGTGGCACACGTGCGTTAGCACATCAGGGTAATTTACAAGCTGTGCAATTACCTATATACACGATCTCTGAACTGTTTCTTTGGAAACCATCAAGATTTTCTGGTGTTTTAATAATTTTTACTTAAATTGAATTTTTGAGCATGAAGAAATATTTTTTATGTTGAAAGCAAAAGTCTTTGAAAATTAATTTATACCCTATGACCATGAAGTCTCAAATTCTCGCTCGCATTGATTCGATTAAAGATGAAAATACGCTTAGGGAAATCCATGAGTGGCTTGAAGCCTTTTTAGCATCAGAAAGCGATACCTTCGAACCGGACGAAATTAATTCGGTTATGGAAGGATATCAGGCATATAAAGCCGGAAAAACGCTTTCTCATGAAGAAGCATCTGAGCGATTTGAAAAATGGTTGGGGGAAAAAGGCAAATAATCTGGACTCTAAAGGCTTTGGAAGATAAAACAGCCATAATGGAATATTGGGTCTACAGAAATCAGTCTGTAACTTTTCCCATCAAATTAAGCAATTTATTTAATGAATCTTTAGAGCTTTTAAGCAGACATCCGGAAATTGGTAAGATATTTACGAAAGATCCTTTGATACTTTATAAATCTGTGAGAAATTACAGACTCTATTATACATTTGATTATCAAAAACTTATACTGTTGACAATTTGGGATTCCCGAAGAAATCCTGAAAATTTTAAGCTATGATATTGCCACAACATGCTACGAGCTACGAGCTCTGAGCTTTTCTACGGTTGTCGGAGAAAACTCCAACAACAGGGAGGGTAATGATTTACCTTGTCATTCCCTACCTGCTATCAACTCACCAACTCACCAGCTAAACAACTCACCATCTCATCATTTATCTTACTTCTACGAACTATACAAAGTATACCGTGGGTTCTATACTTCGCCAATCTCAAATCGCTAATCGATTTTACACCATGCTACGAGCTCTGAGCTACGAGCTTATTCTACCGCCGTGGCACGTGTCCCCACGTGACACTGTACACTTTATTATATAAATAATTGATATACAAGAATATAAAGTAAAAAAGCACACACGGCACGCGTGCGCTGGCTGGGGTAACGCAAGACACATTAAGGCAGAAATCAACCTATAAGGTTTTTCCAACCTTATAGGTTTTGAGTTAAATACTATTGATTTTCAGGAATATGCAATTTAGCAGGCAGGGTTGTAAACCCTAATTTAGTTGTCTTCCATATTCATAAATGTGATATCCTATTATTTAAAATTCCTCTTTGTGTCGAGGGAAGGATTTTATGAATATTCTAAAATAACAACTGTATTCATCTCATCCTTTTCATTTTCCGGAATTCGAATGCGTATATTGCCGTTCGAATACCTGAGAGATGCTTTTTTACCTGATTTCAGGAAAGTAGCTTTATTTACTTTTTTACCAAATCCAGGTATAGATAATTCTTCGCCAGCCAAATTCAGAACGTGGATATAGACTTTCTTATTCTCGGCATGTATGGTACTTACACCCCAATCCTGAGGGCTAATTGGTCCCATGCGCGTGGCGTATATTGATTCTCCGTTTATTTTTAACCAGTTTCCAACTTCTCCAAGTATTTCGATAAATTCTGATTGAATTCGGCCATCTGGCTGCGGACCCACATTCAGTAGTAAATTGGCATCGTTTCCTGCCGCCTTAGCTAAAAGATGTACTATATCCTTAGCACTTTTAAAACTGGTATCAACTAAATTGAATCCCCAGGATTTGTTGATGGTCTGACACATTTCCATAGGATGTTCTGTTGTTGTTTCAGTTTTGTTTCCAAGAAAATTTTTTTGACCAGGTAATGCACGTTCAAATCCTTTTAAATCTTCACCCGGATTCACATCACCATGATGATTATTGAGAATAAGCGCAGCAGGTTGTAATTCATGGATTATATCGTATGTCTTACGAAGTTGCCAATCTGCATCTTTCTTATCCCATATCCCATCAAACCAAGCACCGGCAAGTGGGCCATAATTCGTAAATATTTCCCGTATCTGTTCATTGACATAATCAAGATATTTGTCCCAGTCACCACTTTCAGGACGACCTGTATAATTATTGCCCGTTCTGCCTCGAGGCCAGTAGTCGGGGTGATGCCAATCAAGATGGGAGTAATAGGCAAAAAGTTTGACATCTTGTTCTTTACACTCTTCAGCCAACATACCAAAAACATCCTTTTTGTACGATGTCGCATCTACAATATTATAATCTGTAACCTTTGATCCAAACATTGAAAATCCGTCATGGTGCTTTGTTGTAAAGGTTATATATTTCATGCCTGCATCTTTTGCTAATTTTACCCATTCAGATGGGTCATAATGTATAGGATTAAAAAACCCGGCAAGCCTTTCATAACGATTAACAGGAATTCTTTTTGAGTCCATAATCCATTCATTAATATTACCTTCTCCATCTAAGCCATGGGTTTGACCTGCACCTGCCAATTGTGAATAAACCCCCCAATGCACAAATAGTCCGAACTTAGCATCTTGAAACCATTTTCTAGCGTTTATATTTTCAATGGTGGGGTTATAATTGTTTTCAGATTGAGCAGAGATTATTTGAAAGCTACCCAAAATGTGAATCATAAAAAGTATTAATAATTTTTGTTTCATTTTAAAAATTATTAGGTATAAAACTCCGATTGATTGCTTTTATTAGTTTAAACTATTCTTATAATGTTTTTTAAATAGGTTTCCCGAAATTCTTTTTGGCGATTTGATTTAACTTTTGGCAAGGCTTTAACCTTTCTATAACCAAACATTATTCAGCTCATATCGTCAGCTACAATAACTATGAAATTTGGGCGGGTACTCTTGAAGATCTTTACTTTGCCTATTATAGATTTCAAAAGAAATAACTGGCCATCCAAATAAAAACAACATTACATATTGGTTAATTGCACTTTACATACTATTGCACTCTTATTATTTTCTGCTATTCAAATCTTGGATTATATCATAAGTATATGGCTCAACTTTGGGTCCATCGCCATAAGCACTTACTACCATCTGTTGGCAAGAAATTCTTAGTTTCTTAATTACTTCTTGTTTTTCAGGATCAAAAATCAAATTTTGAGTTTCTTGTGGATCAATTTCTAAATCAAAAAGTTCTTCATATACAGGAGACTCGCCCTCAATAGATGAAGTGAGAAATTTTGAATAAGCTATGGCATCCTCCGGGTAGATTGCATAAGGATTACCATCTATGTTGGAGCAGGAATAATCGTTCTTGAAATACCTTATGTACTTCCACTTACCTTCCCTTATGCTTTCAATTCGAGGATTTCCAAATGCTGTTGACCAAAGGTTCTCACAAAAGATGGTTGATCTCCAATTAGCATTCCTGTCATTAATCAATAGCTGTAATGGTTTGCCTTTCATCGATTCAGGAATGTCTACACCTCCATATTTTAAAAGTGTTGGAGCGATATCAATTGTCTGGATTAATTTATCAATAACTTGTCCTTTTTGATTTCTTCGCAGACTGGGATCAAAAAGTATAAATGGAACTTTAACGCAGGCTTCATAGTTAAGTGCTTTACCTCCTAGCCCAAACTCCCCCAGCATAATTCCGTGATCAGATGTGAATACAATAATGGTATTTTTGTCAAATCCATTTGCCCGAAGCAATTCCCGTACTTTTCCTACAAATTGATCGATACCGGTAATTGTTTGATAACGTCTGATTGTTATTTCTTTTAAAGACTTTATAGAATCAACATAATCATAACTTTTTTGTCGGCAATCTGTATGATTTATATCCAAAGGAATTTTTGGTATTTTTATTTCATTTTTAGCCAGATATAAATCGGAAACTTTAATGTCAACATCACGGTAAGCATCTCTATAAATCAATGGATCTTCAGGTCTCATTTCCATACTTTTTACACCGTTTCCATGGGGTAAGTTAAAAGCTATAGAAAGACTAAATGGCTTATCTTTGGGTACCACATCAAAAAAGGAAGCCAATCCTTCCTGTAGCACTTCAATCTGGGTATCACTGCTAGCCGTTTTAAAAATATCGTGCACCTGCTTTGGATAAAAACCAAGATGACCATGCCCTGCAAACCAAAAATCAAAACTTTTTTCCAGTAGTACATCATGATACCCCTTTTCCCCTATTGGAACATGGTTTTTTCCAATATACCCGGAGAAATATCCTGCATTACGAAGTAATACAGGATAGCTATTCTCCCAGGCGTCCTTCGATAAAGATGTGCCTGAATTAAAATTTATACCATGTTCCCGTTCATGTTGACTAAGAAAAATGGACGCCCTGCTTGGAGTACAAATAGCACTTGTTACATAGGCGTTTTTGAAAATAATACCTTCGGATGCAAGCTTATCAATGTTGGGGGTTTTAATAACTGTATTGCCCGTGAACCTTAAATCGTCAAAACGCTGATCGTCGGTTAAAATAAATACTATATTTTTACGGTCTTTAATATTATCCCCATTGTTTCCAAATAAGAAATTGCTCGAATAACCATATAATATTAAAATGGCAATAATACATCTGATTACAATTTTATTTAGAGTTTCCCTAAATTTCGCCATTTCGATTTTTTATTATGCATCAAAACCGTTACTTATACGTCAACCAGGCAGTAGCCTTGCAGTCTGTATTGGCAACAAAGCGTATCCATCTTGCCTGAAAGCCTTTTTCAAAAGTATAGTCAAAGGTTTCTCCTGGCGCTACTTCTACTTCTTTCCACTTCATCCAGGGGCCATGGCCCACAGGTTCTACTTCTATGGTGATGCGTACCGTTTTTGTTCCATCGTGCGAAAGCTTCAGGCTGCGCTGATCGTAGAAACCGATCAGGTAGGGGTCAGAAGCTACATTGGCTTTTACATCGCTGTTTTTCCATGGACCTCCCTGGCCTTTAGGCTTACCCAGCTTCCATAAATCATCTATGACACCGGCCCAGATGCTGGCTTTTCCATCTTCAGAGCTGAAAATATGTGGATTGTTACTGACTTCATTACTTATACCTGTCATGATGAGCAGTCCGCGATAAGAGGCATAATCGTAGATGTGATAATTATGGCTGGCTACCGGCCTGATTTTGGCATAACCATCGGCATTTTCAGCTGGCAGCTCATAGAAAGTGCCATGGGCATTGAAAAGGTCACGCTCGGTGGCCACTTCGCGGCAGATGCGCGTCAAAGCCTTTTGGGTCGCACCGGTATAGCCTTCGTCGCCCAATGGCAAACGCCACCTTCTTCCAATGTCATCAATCACCAGTACGGAAGCTTCATCAATTTCAATGACCTGTTGGGGTATGGCAAATTGCTCCCTGATAAATTTTGTGGTCACTTCATCGTCTTTTTTCACGACATTCATTTCAGCGTCTACCTCGTAATATCCTGATTCATCAAATTTTCCATTTTGCACGGTTCCGGCGAGCAGTCCCAATGCCCTGCGGTTATCACCCAGTCCGTATAAAAGACCCGCTTTCATTTCAGATGACTGCACTGTAGAGAGTCCGCTGAACATAGCATCCGTTTCCTTTTGGAAGCGGCTCACATCGGTATAGGCAAAATGAACCGTAGTTTGCGTGGCTTTATCTGCCGTTACGCGAATCCATTCGTGCTGATCTGCGGCACTGAACTTATGTTCGACGGCTTTCCCCGGTGTCGCTTCCAGTTTCAGGTATTCGGTCCATTCTCCGGTACCATTTTTATCTGTTTCAAAGGTGTAATTGACGGTTTGATCGCCTTCGTTTAAAATCCAGACGCTGCGCTGATCCCAGCCTGCAAAGAGAAAAGGTTCAGATGGTCTGTTGGCGCTTACATTTTCAGAAAGCCAGATGGCACCATTGGCGGTATTCGGACCCAGCTGTGCCGGTGTCTGAAGGTCGGTAAACCAGAGGTTTGAATTCGATTGTCCCGGGCCTTCTATATTGCCTTTGGCCTTGCGTTTGTTGAGGAACTCACGATGTGCGGAGTCATCACAGCCAAATACAAGCTGATCGTTCCAGCGGGTATAATCGCCAATAACTTTGAGGTAGGCCGAATGCGGACGTATACCGGCAGTGTTTCCGGATTTAAAATTTTCGGGAAACTTCCAGAACATGCCGTGCATGGTCATAAGGTAGTCGGGAGCACTGGCGGTTCCCACATCGCGGATTCTTGGCCATTCGGTATTCCACCCATGGGCGCCATCGTAACTGTGGCTGGCCTTGGGAAGCCTGTAAAAAGACCAGGCACCATCGTTGCGTACGCCTACCAGCAGTGATCTATGGTCCCAACCAGTGGCCCAGATGGGATCAGTTGCAGGATTTGCATTGCCATGGATTCCACCGGGACCACTTACTTCTACAAACTGAGCCCGACGTACAACTTTCCAGTCCTGACCATCCCATTCTGCCAACACGCCCGATTCAATATCGAATTGCCTTAGAGCCAGCTGTCCGCTTTCACCATTGTTACTATAGACCATTACGCCCTGACCGGAGTACAATCCTTTACCATGGGCACCGGGGAGTAAGGAACCCGGAGGGTTGGCATCGGTATCCTGCCCTTTGGCACGGGTAACATTGGCATCTTCATAGAGCATATTAACTTCCAGGGTATTTACATTCACCTCATAGAAGCCTTCTTCCATGGTACCGTAATAGATCATGTTTTCAGGATCGAAGAGGTGTCGTGCATTGCCGGTGGGGCGACCTGGCATTTGCTCATAGGGGATAGCCCTAACGTTCCGCTGTGCATCAATGGCATAGGGCCCGATGAAAAGCTGATTGCTTTCCTTATGAATCATTCGGTTGGCAGGGGTACCGCCAATGCTTTCAGGCCTCACGATCAGGTCGAGGTCGGGAGTGATCTCGTACAATTTATCGGAAGAGCCATAAGGCAGATGCGGACCATAGGTAATGACCCATATCCTGTCGGCCCAGGGCACGACGGCACCGGTACCACACTCCCCTTCGTCGTTGTAGTAGGCGAGGTGAGGATAGACACCGCTTATTTGCAGGGGTTGATCAATTGTTGGCTTCGGCGTGCATACCATTAAAAAAAATAGTGGTATCGATACTAAAAGATAAACTGGGTTTCTCATATGAATATATTTTTGATCTGAAATGTATATATACTTTGCTTTTTAAATTAAGGTTTGGAACCACCGGGTTTTGACAAAACAGAAACCTGGTGGTTTTTTATCACTTTTTTTAACCTACGAACCTCTTTTGTATAATGCTTATTATCTGCAATGTTAAACCGTTCGTCAGGGTCAGAATTAAAGTTATACAGTTCGGTAAAGCTTTCTTCTTTTAAATCGATGTTGCTGTATGTTACAATATACTTTAAGTTTTCTCTGATGGCTGTAAGGTTGGGTTCAGCACCCCCGTATGTGCCGAGACCTTCGTAAACAAAAGAATTTCGCCATTTCGTTTTTTTATTATGCATCAAAGGCATCAAGCTGGTACCATGTACATTTTCAGGTTTTTGAATACCGCTAATTTCTAGCAGGGTAGGCATCATATCGATATTCAGGACGATTCGATCTTCTGTACCCGGTGCCAGGCCCGGCCCGACTATAATCAACGGAACATGGGTTGAGGGCCTGTAAGGCAATACTTTACTCGTAAAACCATGTTCTCCGAGCATCCAGCCATTGTCACTCATAAAAAAGATATACGTATTTTCTCTGATGCCGAGTTGATCTACAGTTTTGAAAATTATATCAAGAAACGCATCCATTTCGGTTATGACAGCATAGTATTCTTTAGTGTGTTTTTGAATGGCCGACTTTTCAGGATAGCCATATTTTTTGGCCTGGCTTAGGTTTCTTATATTTTTTAGATAGGGAGGTTTACCGAAAAGGGTATCTAAATGGCTGGAGGGTACCGGCATATCGCTTTCACGATACCTGTTGAGTGTTTCCGGTCGGGCATCCCATTCGTGTACGCCATTCATATGAGGAAGCTGTGTGTTATGGAAGAGGAAAAAGGGTTTATTACCCTCAACAGCTTCTTTCATAAAATCGGCTGATCGCTTTGCGCAATACAAGTCACAATGTTCTTCGGGGTTTACTTTTTCATTCAGATCGTAAATGGTTCTGCCATAATAGGTTCCGTTTCCCTCGAACCATACGGAGAAGTCGAAACCTGCATCTTCGGGTGTACGCCCCAGGTGCCATTTGCCAGACATGGCGGTTGCATAACCCGATTCCTGTAAAAATTGTGCAGCAGTTTTTTCATTGGGATTGAGGTCGCTTCCCAATTGCAAGACTCCGTTGGCACTTCCATACCGACCGGTAAGTAAGGCAGCTCTGCTGGGGCTGCATAAGGAGAAAACAACATGGGCGTTTGTAAAACGAATGCCTTTTCTGGCCAGTTTGTCAAGGGCCGGAGTTTGAATCACGGAATTGCCATTAGCGCCAAGCGCATCAAAGCGCTGGTCATCGGTATAGATAAAAATAATGTTTGGCTGCTGTTGTTCCGCATTGCAAAAATCAGGCAGAGTACAAAGCCAAAGGCAGCAGCCTATGAAAATTCTTAACTTCAACATTCCATTGATATTTATGGCTAAAAGTGAATCAGTTATAAATAATGATGGCTGTGGCACTACAGTTTTTATTGGTGACTAAACGAAGCCAATGTGCGCTGTATGCATCGGGAAATTCATAATGAACGTATTCTCCCGGCTTGACGTCAATAGAGTGAAATTTTCTGAAATCGCCATTGCCCATAAAATCGGTCTCAATGGTAAACCTTACCGGTTCTTTTGAATTATGATACAAGTGCACTGATTTTTTATCAAAGCCAGTCATCAGATATGGATCTGAGTATTCACCTGTGGATACAGAGGTATTGTACCATACACCACCTGTTCCTGTGGCTTTTCCAAAGCTCCACAGATCATCTGTTTTGCCAAACCACAATCCTGCCTGAGGCTGGCCTGCCAGTGGATTTCGGTCTGATGGTCCAAATTTCATGGGTGTGGCCTGGTTGCCGCCCAACACGAGCAAACCTTTCCATGAACAAAAATCCGGAATAACCCTCAAATGACTGGATACAGGTTTGATGGCCCATAGTTCATTGCCATAGGTATGCATGCCAATTTCGTAGAACAGTCCATGGCAATCCATTAAAGCCCTTTCTGTTTCTACTTCCCGTATGCGCATCCATTCGGTACAACTGGTTTGATCGTAAGTTCTGCTGCCTTTGGGCAGTCGATACCTTTTCCATTGTCCGTCAATGAATACCCTCATGATGACTGAAATATGGTCCCATCCTGTGGCAATCATGGGTTGGCCAAAAGAACCGGCACTCCATACTTCGGTAAAGGCCGTTTCTTCAATAATGATCCAATCACCTTTTCCATCCCATTCGGCTAGCCTTCCGGCATTCCATTCCCCGTTGTAATCTTTTTCATTATAGCTGTTGGTACAAACCACCACCCTTCCATGGTGGGTAAAACCACTTTTAAAATGAGGTTTGCTGCCTTTAGGCGCTTTGAGTTCATCCATGAGTTGAAACAGTTGTACCACTTCGAGGGTATGCACATCAACTTCAAAAAACTCACCCTCCATGGCAAGGAAATATAATTTATTATCGGGATCTGTCAGGTGAGACATGGTAGCGGCGAGACGATGTTTAGAAAATTCTTTAATAAGCCGCACATTTCCAAGGGTATCGATCAGGTATGGGCCTATGCTGAGTTGCATAGATTGCGTGTGTATGAGTCGGTTGGCATAGGTACCTACAATGCTTTTTTCATGTTTTTTAATTTTGAAATTATCATCTATTTCATAAAGACCTGTACCGCTGCCAGTCGGTGTAAGATGCGCCACGTAGGTTATAGCCCATAGACGATTGGCCCATGGCATGAGGGCACCTATGCCTGCTTCAGTACGAGGAAAATGGTCGGCAGTCATGGCCAATGCAGGAATTACACCGCTGATCGATTGTTGAGAAGAATGTAAAGCCTGACTTTTAAGTTCTGCACTGCAGAATAAAAATAGCAGGCAAACATAAAATGCGATTAAGGATTTCATAATCAATGATTTGAAGAAGAAAAAATAGGGAAGAAAGGCAGGCCAAATCAATTTGACCAGCCTGTATTATTTGTTATACAAAATTAGTACCCCGGATTTTGAGCAAGATTTGAATTGATCAAAACTTCCTTGGTTGGAATGGGCCATAGGTATTGTCGGCTGGCATCAAAATTTCTGATGGCCAGTATACGTATTAGGCCTGCATCTGCCATGGGGCGCATATCGGCGATACCATCTTCATCAATGGCAGGTATACCAGGGAAGAACCACAGGCCGGGTTGTACCACCTTAGCCCTCAGGTCTGCCACATCCAGCATTCCATATACAGGTCGGTTAAGCACTTTATCGGCTATTCTCCAGCGGATAATGTCCATATATCTATGGCCTTCAAAAGCAAGCTCCATGCGACGTTCCATGCGGATGATTTTTCTCAATGCAGCCTGATTGGTCTCGGTAATGGCAGGATAAGCATCTGTTTGAGTAAAATTCACACCATAGGCTCGGGCCCTTACCCTGTTGAGGGCATCGTGTACCGTCTGATCGATTTCACCCAGTTCCATTTTGGCTTCAGCATACATCAACAAGACATCTGCATAGCGCAGTATTCTCATGTCGTCTTCTGCCTGGAAATTAAGTAACCAATCATTATCAACTCCTTTTTTAAGCATCAAGCCGTTGAAGGAGGCAAATTGTGCAACCGAACGGGTGTCATTATTGGGTACGGTGGCGCCAGTTCTGAAGTCCAGTACCCTTACAGAATCTGGGTGCGGCTGATAAATATGGTTGAAATGCCTGGTTTGAAACTCCACAATGGTCATGGTACAACGCGGGTCTCTGTTTTGGAAAGGCTCCCTTGGGTTGTAGAGGGGAGATTCATCGATGGGTAAACCATCGGCACAAGTGAAAGCACTGAACAAGTCCCAGCTTGGCGCCTGTGCAGCACCCCAGCCACCTGCTAGTCTGGGCAGAAAATCCCTTATACCTCGTGTTACATTTAGAACTCTGTTTCGGGGGATACCAAAAATCTCTTCATTCGGATTTTTGGTTTGTGTGAGAAAAAGCGTACTAAAACTTGGGTGCAGTGAATAAACCCCTAAATCTATACATGCTTTAGCAGCATCTCTGGCAAGGGCAAAATCACCCATATACAACGCGAATCTCGCTTTCATACCCAGGGCGGCTCCTTTGGTAGCCATTTTATTTTGAGAGCTTGCATAGCTTTGTGGCAGTTTTTCTGCAGCCGCATCATAGTCTGCATAGATCGCCTGAATTATGGTGCTTTTGGGAGTCCTGGAAAGTGTAAATGCTTCCTCCAGATCAAGCACGCCTGTGAAATAGACAGCATCTCCGTACAATGAAACCAGTCTGGCATAAAAAGATGCTCTGGCAAAAAGCGCATTGCCTTCCAGTCGATCAACAGTCGCGGCAGGTGTAGTGGCCCTGATTCTGTCCATATTTTGTATGACCAGATTGGCCCTAACAATGGCCTTGTAAGTATTTTGCCATGTACTGTTGACCACACCCCACTGACCGTCAATGGTACCGGCAGTGATGGGCGTAAGGGCTTCTCTTCTGGTATAGTCATCCGTCCATTCATCATTGAGCTCCGGCCAGAATACCATTCTGAACAAGTCATTTAATGACATTTCAACTTCGGTTGCAGTGGAATACCAGTTTTCACTGGATCCTTCAGCCAAAGGATTGAGATCGAGATCTGCACAGCCTACTACAAAAGCCATGACAGGTATGAGAAATATTTTTTTGAATTTCATCTTCTTTCAATTTAAAATCTAACAGATACACCAAATACAAATGAAGAAGTAATAGGATAACCAGTTGCCGATACTTCGGGGTCCCAGCCTCTTACAAATCGGTTGACGGTCCATACATCGGATACGTTGGTATATACCCTGAGATTTTGCATACCCATTCTATTAACAAAGGATCTTGGGATGGTATAACCAAAATTGATGTTTTTCAATCGGAAATATCCTCCATTGATCAGCCAGAAATCAGACATGGCATAATTATTACCCAAACTTACGCGGGATAATCTTGGGTATCTCACATTCATATTTTGTTCCGGGGTATTGTATACACTCCATGAATCGCCATCCAGAATTTGCGGAATACTACCCCAGTTTTCCATGAGTGGCGTAACCATTAAGCCCTCCAGTCGGGTATTTTGCTGGCCAACCCCTTGTATTACCAAACCCAAATCAAAGCCTTTGTACTCCAGCCTGATATTACCACCATATATATATCTTGGCAAAGATCCACCTAATAATACCCTGTCATGTTCAGGAGTGATTCTCCCATCAGGAACGCCTTCCGGTCCACTTATGTCGATATATTTTACATCACCTGCTCTTACAGCTGCATTGGTTACTGCACTATTGTTAACATCTTCCTGGGTTTGGAAAAGGCCTGCAGAACGGTATCCAAACCACTCGTCGAATTCACTGCCTTCCATTTTAACACGAGCGCCAAGCATTTGAATGCCCCCAAGGTCACCCATAATAGACCTGAAATCAGAAATATTGAAGGATACCGAATAGGTAAGTGCATTGATATCGTCGGTCCAGCCAATGTCAAATTCCCATCCTTTGGTATACATTTCTCCTGTATTCTGATCGGGGTTATCAAAACCTATATAGTCTGGTATCTCCAGGGGCAGTAGCATATCACGGGTGGTTTTTTGATAGTACTCACCAGTCAAACGCAAGCGGTAGTTGAAGAAATTGGCATCCAGACCAATGTTCCAGGAAGTAGTGGTTTCCCAGGAAATATCGCGAATGGCGTATTGCCATTGGGCGGCAGATTGCGATGCTACTACATTAGATCCTTGATGAAACAAAGCATTGCTGAAGCCGATAGTTGACTGATAGGGATAATTACCAATTCTCTCATTACCCAGGGTACCATAAGAAGCCCTGAGTTTCATGAATGAAACTGCACCCAGCCCTTTCATAAAGGACTCTTCAGACATTACCCAACCGGCAGAAACAGAAGGAAAAGCGCCCCATCTGTATTCTTGTGCAAATCTGGATGAACCATCATATCTCAAATTACCCTGAACAAAATATTTGCCATTGTAATTCCATGAAACGCGGCCGAAATAAGAATTGTAAGCATTTTGCCATGCGTCGCCTGCATTGTTTCTGAATTCTAAGGGACCCAGGTTTAAGTATGGGAAATTATCAAGTAGAAACTGATCTCTTGAGGCACTCATAGATTCAAAATTGTTTTCGAAACTTTCATGACCGGCCAGCAGATCCAGCGTGTGGTTGCCAAACTTTTTGTTGTAATTGGCCAGAAACTGTGTGGTGATCTGTACAGATTCACTTCTCGATTCATTCAAAAAGGTTGAATTGGCCCATTGCAAGTTACCCAAAATTTGTGTGGGGTCATCCCAGGCCGTGTATTGTACTTCTTTCTGGAAGTTCTTGCCTTTATTGAATCCAAGGTTGGGCGACACGATGGCTGAGAATTTCAGTCCTTCTATGGGCGTATAGTCCAAACCAACCCGACCCCCGATCTGGTTTACGAAATTGTCTCTGAAACCACCATTGTGTAACTGCCCATATATATTCGCTCCTGTTTTTCCCTCGGCTATTCTTCCATCGCGCCAGGTGGCAGCGTATACAGGTGCGTGTATGTGCATGTGATAAATAGGATCCATGCTGGGCTGTTTGATAATCTCGCGTTTAAAAAACAAGTCAGCTACAGCACTCAGCTTTTTAGAAATGGTAATATCATTGTTTAAACGGGCGGTAATCCTTTCATAGCTTCTGTAATCATATAAAGCGCCGAAATTGTCATAAACAATAGATGCTTTTGATCTTACGAATTCACTGCCGCCGGATAAATCTATGGCGTGACGTTGCCTTGGGGCGGTACTGTTTAATATCAGACCCATCCAATCAGTGTCGGGAAACAGATCCGGATTATCTGCATTTAATGCTCCATAATTTTGGATCCAATCCTGAGGATACAGTGGAAATTCACTTCCCTGATTTTGATTGTCATTCCACCTGAGTTCATTTGTGAGCTCCATATAGCGGGTTACATCAACATATCTCGGGAGGCGCGTTGGCGTTTCCACACCGTATTCCATATTGTAGTTCAAACTGATCTGACCTTTTTTAGCGCGTTTGGTGGTAACCACGATTACACCGGCAGCAGCGCGGGATCCATAAATAGATGCAGAGGCAGCATCTTTCAAGACAGAGATGCTCTCGATGTCTTCAGGGTTTATGTCGTCGATATTGTTTATGGGTACACCATCCATGATAATCAGAGGATTGCTGTCACCAATGGTTGTTATACCGCGAAGGCGTATGGTTGCAGATGAACCAGGTGCGTTGTTTGTACGGGTCACCATTACGCCCGGTACAGCGCCTTGCAAGGCCTGTGATACCTGGGATGTACGTCTTTCAGAGATTTCGCCACCTTCCAGTACCGAAACTGCACCGGTAATATCACTTTTCTTCTGAGTACCATAACCAACCACAACGATTTCATCCAACGCTGTTACATCAGCAGTAAGTGAAAGGTTGATAATGCTTCTGTTGCCCACCGATACTTCCTCGCTTATGAATCCTACAGAGCTAAACACCAGAATGGTTTCAGGCCCTGGAATATTCAGGTTATAGTTGCCATCCATATCGGTAACCGTACCCTGATTGGTGCCTTTTATAACTACGTTAACCCCGGGTACGCCCTCAGGGTTGTCGGGAGAAGTTACTTTTCCGCTGATCGGCGTCCCTTGAAATACCACTTCAATATCCTCAATTGTTTCATTTTGAAGAGTTTTTACTGTAATGGTATTATTGATTTGCTTGAAGTGCATAGAAGACTGCCTGGATATTTCGAGCAGCACATCAGCCAGGCTGGTTTCTGAAAAATTTAAATTCACATTGGCAGCATTTCTCAAATCTTTTTCTTTGTAGGTGAAATAAAAATTTGTCTGCTTCTCCAATATATTGAAGACTCTTTTAAGACTTACCTCATTCAGCTCTACACTCACCGTTACATCTTTAACACTTTTAATTTGTGCTTCTCCATGATTGGCCAGCAGTGTGGTAAAGATCATTACCTGCACAATAAAGCCATACACCGAAAATTTACTCAACATAAGTAAATAGTTTAGATAGTTTTTTTTCATACCTTTAAGGGTTAATTGTTTACAATAACATTCCAGGGAGTGAAATGACCTTACCACAGATTTTCACTCCTTTTTTATTTGAATATGGATTGCCTTTTGCGGCAATAAATTGGGGTTTACGTCTTAAATATCATCATAGGCTACATTATTTAATGAATACTTTATCTTTTTTAATTTCATAATTACGGTTAACGTAAAAACATATACTTTGTACAACGTTAATCAGCGTCTCATCCTTAAACTTTCCGGATACTTTTTCCTGAAGGTCAACACCTGAATCAGGATGGATTTCCACACCATACCAGCGCTCAAGCTCCAGAAATACATCTTTTAATGTAGATTGTTCGAAGATCAAAATCCCTTCAGTCCACAAGATGCCATTGGCGTTGTGGGGTATGATTTTAGTGTGCTTTTTTGTATCAGCTTGTAATGACAATTGCTCACCTTCTGTAAGTGAAATGGCGGTTGCTCCTTTTGATATGTCTACCTCTACTTTGCCAGAGACCAGATATACATGATGCTTGAGGTCATTAGGATATGCAGAAACATTGAAGGTTGTACCCAATACACGGGTTGATAAACTCGGGGTTTCTACGATAAATGGCAATTCCTCATTTTCAACGACATCAAAAAAAGCCTCTCCACTTAAAAATATTTTTCTGTGATCCTGTCCGAATGATTCTGCAAAACGGATGCTGCTTTCTGCATTGAGCTTTACAGTGCTGCCATCTGGCAGTCGCAAAGGCAGCTTTTCTCCCCTCAGGGTTTGATGATGGATCGATTTTTCCTGAGTTGGCACCTCCACTAAGTTTTCTTCCTGCAATACCAAACCCGACTTCGCTATCAGATACCAGGTAAGAACACCTGAAATGAGAAATACTGAAATGACGGCTGCATATGAAAACCATTCTTTTGGAATGGATATAGTAATGCTCCGGTGTGCTTTTTCTGATTTTCTAATGGATGTATGTATGCGCTGCAATAGTTTTTTTTCTCTTTGCGCATCAAAAAGTGACTCAGGAACAGAAAGAGTTTTTATCAGGTATATGGCTTCGGTAATTTGCTGTTCTTTTTCAGGATGTCCCTCCATCCACTTCTGCCAAAACTGAGAAGCTTCCGGCTTATCGAACATTACCCATTGCTTAAAATAAGCATCGCAGGCAAAATCTTCAGCTGTATACTTTGTATAATCCATGTATATTTATTTGTATACAGAGAGACGGTATATTAGAAAATCTCATTGTTTTTATTTGATTTTGTGGAATTATTATAATGTGAAATGATTTTTTATTAAAAAGTTGCCATTATCACATCCATTCAATGGATTTGTTGTAAATATATTAAAATCAAAAGGGGGTATCAATACACTGAGCCAGACATCAGGCTCAGTAAAACTATGCCAGAAAGGGTAAGATGCGTTCGAATGAATTTAAATGCCTGGGAAGCAAGATTATGTGCATGCCTTTTATCAATTTCGAGAATCTCCGCTATTTTGTCATAGGTCAAATTGTGGTAGAATCGAAGCAGTATAACTTCTTTTTGCCTTTTGCTCAACAGCTCAATAATGTTTCTTATTTTATAATTCCGGTCTTCTTCTTCTCCTTCTTCATTGATGGTTCCATCGGTATGAGCAACATTGGCTAAAAGATTGGCATAATCAGATTCTCTGATAAATGTCTGGCTATGAGATCGGTTTATTTTCAGTAATTTTCTTCTGAAGGACACTAATACATAAATCTTTATGTCTTTAATGCCCTGCAGTTGATCTTTTTTACCCCATAATTCAAGAAACAAATCATGTATGCAGTCTTCAACCAGCTGCTCATCTCCGATCATTTTCATGCCATAGCCAAAAAGGTTATAGGCCATTTCCCCATAAAACCGGTCAAATGCCTTTTCATCGCCTTTTTGGATCTTACACCATAAGGCATTCAAAGTGTCCCTATCGCAAGGCTCAAAATCCCGGTATGTGGATCTGACAAATTTCATTTTTTTCCTGGGTTATCACAATGTTAAGCTATTTTTGAAAAATACACAATAAAGTGGCCTAAAATTTACTATAAAATGGTGCATTTATTATCTTTGATCTTACGCTTAACGAAAATATTCCGCATCCGACTTCTGTTTCGGCTATTTGACTGATTTACAGCATATATTTCATGCTTTTTAAGTATGCCTATGTTTAATCTTTTTATTAGGCATTAGGCTGTAATAGTATTGCTGCGGGTATAGATTTTTGTAGTGTTTCGTTGTTGATCGTCATTTAATAATATTTAAATATGTGGTTTAAATATAGTCGATACATTGCCTACTGTAGACAGGTAATAAATGGTAAATTCATCATAGCAGTATGTTTGTCAATATGGCTTTTTTATCCAGGTTTGGTTTTTTCTATTCAAGGTGATATATGCCCCTTGCTTCCGAAATCGTTAATCCAGCATGAAGCACAGCTTCTCAGAGAAGCCCTGGATGTGAAACCTTTCATATTGCAACAGGGTTACCGGCAATATGATCTGGTACAAGCCAGTGTAAATACCTGGGATGACTCCAGGGATTTGGCGATTCGATTGATTTTGCCGCATGATTCGATACCGGGTCCTTACCCTGTAGTGGTATATGTACATGGCGGTGGTTTTATAGGTGGTAGTCCGCTTATCGATGTAGAGAATAAAAAAGATCCATTTTCTTCCTCATTTCGGGCATTGCTGAATGAAGGTTTTGCCGTTGCTTCCGTTGGTTACCGACTGGCTCGTGAGGCCGGATGGCCAGCACCCATTGCAGATATATTGAGTGCCATGCGCTTTTTGCATCTTCATGGAGAAAACTGGGATGTAAAGTCGGATCAATTTGGTCTGATTGGTCATAGCGCCGGTGCACGCATTGTTGCTTTGCTGGGGATGGTGCCACAGGATGCCTTTCATCGCCAGGATTTACCATGGGGAGATCATCAGGTTTCCATCGCAGCAACCTTGCTTTGGGCTGGCACAGCACTCTCCTTTCCTGAATTGCATAACTGGGAAGAATTTGGGAAGCCCCGCGATTCCAGTGTACCACGTCTTCACTTTGGTGAACACCCCGCCCATTATGAATCAACGCGTCATAGGTTGCGGATCAGAAACAATGCGCCGCATCTATCTATGGCCTTACCTCCTTTACATATGGTGCGTGGCGACAATGACTACGGAGGCGATCACCGGGATGCCATGCGGGCAGTACATATATGGCAGAAATTAGGGGCTCCCGCCAGTCTCGCCATACATCCCGGGGGGCATAATACCACGGGCCCTCCCGATGAAATGCTGCATTTTATGCATACATATCTACGAAGTAAAAGGATAAACCGAAAACGAAACGGTCCAGAGGCAGCTAGAATTTTACTCGAAATCGATGAGCCTATACTCGCCATTGAAGTCTTAAATGCGCATTATACCGAAAATGGCGGCACTAAAGCGCCGAAGGGAAAATGGATTTTTTCTTCCGGAGGTGAAGTTTTCTGGTTGCCAGACCATAGCGATTGGTCACGGGAAGATAAAGCACTGGCATGGGAAATACGCGAGCGTCTGGCAACCATAGAATCCAGGGCAGCCGAAGGCTTTATGTTGCAGTATGAATGGACCCGGGCTCTGGAATCTGCCGAAAATGCCATAAAGTTGTCCGATGGCGATAAGGAAATGCAGGAAATGTATAACCGGATTAAAACCGAGGCCGAAAAAGAAAAACAGGTTTTTGAGAGCCTTGCGGAGGCCAATCGTCGATTACTGGCAGGAGAAAAATTCGGTCTTATCTCTGCTGACTTGAAAAAGATTGATGATGCAAGACTGAAGCAGCTTTTGCATGCATACAGAAAAAATAAAAAGACTGGAAAGCTGCCTGTATGGGCCAGACATGGTGGTATTGATCTCTATGGGGTATATGCTGACCTGGATCTGGGTCACGGGCATTTTATTCGTTTTAGAAGGGTAGAACCCGGAACCTGGGATCTTCCGGAAGCCCTGAGGTACCGCAATCATGTCGATGAACCCTTCGTTTCCAGGGTTGATATCCCCGATGCGTTCTGGCTGGCTGAGGCACCCCTTACCATAGCACAATGGCAGGCGGCAATGGGAGAATCCATTTCTGACAGTTCAGGACTTCCTGTCACCGGTAAAAACTATTTGGAAATACTGGATTGGCTTCAAAAAGCGAGTTCGGGATATGCAGATATGGGAATGACCCTGCGCTTGCCAACTGAGCAGGAATGGCTGCATGCAGCTACAAAGTGTGGCCGAAACGATGTACAGGCGGCAAAAGAACTACATGCAGCACATGCGGGAAATATAGATCCTCAGAATCCGGCGCCCTTGCCGGTTTACAGCGTTTTACCTGATTTGGGCGGCTTTTATGGCTTTTTGGGAGGTGTGCAGGAATGGACTTCTTCGCCCGATCGCCGCAAGGCCTGGTTTACCGATGAGGATGGGAGGCAGCGGATTTTTGCCTACCCCATGGCCCGGGGTGGCGCCTGGTCAAGTATGCCGCAAGTTCTTGGGTTTCACATACGCCATCACCAGCGACATACCAACCGGCAGGATGACCTGGGTTTTAGACCAGTTATTGGCGAAGGACCCGGACAAGAAAACTGGCTGAAGCCTATAGAGGTGCAGTAATGGAGATGATTGTTGCTGGCTCGGTGTGCGTGGTGACGGTAAAGAATAGCTTCATGGCTTGATAGCTGGAAAGTCGAAGTTAATTGTTAAGGGTTAATTGTTAATGGTTAATTGGTGTCGGAGAAAACTCCTCCTACATGGAAGGTAATGATTTAGCTTTTCGTTCCCTACGAACTACGATTTAACAAAGAAAGAATCAAGATATGCGATAGCAGATATGCGATATGTGATTTGAGATTTAAAAATCGCCAATCTCAAATCACAATTCACCTTGCTACGAGCTATCAGTTACGAGCCCCGAGCTAATCCTACCCACGCCTTCTTTACCCTTCCCCTTGTTGGTGTTTTTCCACCAACTAGCACAGATACCTTTATCGGTATTTTCTCCGATCGGCTAACTGAAAATAGGATCCTCGTGGCAAATGAAGCTGGGCTGTGAAATGTTTTTATTTTGATAATCATTTTTGTGTAACCCCTTCCAGCTTCCAGCTAATGCAACGAACTCTGAGCTAGTTCCAAGGAGGTGGTTGTCGGAGAAAACTCCTCCAACAGGGAGGGTAATGATTTAGCTTTTCGTTCCCTACGAACTACGATTTAACAAAGAAAGAATCAAGATATGCGATATGTGATTTGAGATTTAAAAATCGCCAATCTCAAATCACAATTCACATTGCTCCGAGCTCCGAGCTCTCCGCTCCAAGCTAAACCTCCAGGGCTAATTATGCATTTATTTTTTCTATCAACCCTGAATGGGGTTGAATTTGAAAGAATTCCTTTTGACCTTCAGCTTCGATCGCGATTAATCCATGTGAAAAACGCTTGTTAAACCTGTAACCACGGGTGAATTATCAGGATTAACCTCCATGATGTCAGACATATAATCCCACCATTTTTTGACTATTTCTCTATGGGGTAATTTACCGGCCGTATTATTTTGAGCCAATTTTTGCACTGCAAAAAGGATATTGGTTTCCTCATCCAGGAATATGGAATAATCGTAAACGCCTGCATTTTGTAACTCTTTAAGCAAATCAGGCCAGATTTCATCGTGCCTTTTTTTATATTCTTCTTTGAAACCAGGCAACAATTTCATTTTAAATCCAACAATCTCCATTTTTAAGATTTTTTATGTTTTACCTACATCAATAAATCACTTCCTGTATCGTTACCGGCCCCAGTAATCCCGAGGGTAGGGGTTCTGTAAATTTAAATGAGCGCATGGCTGCCTCAATTGTAAAGGTATACCTGCCGGTGGTAAATTCCTTTCCACCCAGCAGACCGTTCTCAAATTTCACGGTTCTCACATTGGCATCGGGCTCGAGTCGGTCGCCCAGCAGGCGATTTATCCAACGATTGGCCACTTCAATTTCAAGATCGTTGTTCCCCTCTTTCAACGCTTCTGATATATCAATGCGCCAGGGAGCGCACCATACTATCCCAACATCTTTCCCATTTAGTTTTACCCGGGCCATATCGTTCACAACACCCAGATCGATGTAATGCCTTGCATTTTTGCTTTCAGCGTTGTCGAAATGGAATGACTTTTTATAGGACGCAATTCCGGAGTAATACTTTATTCCCCGCATTTCATGGTTGGTCCAGTCCTGCAACGTTTCAAAAGTAATTTCTTCAGGACCTCCCCAAGTTGGGTCGAAAGAAAGGTTCCAGGTACCGTCAATGCTTATCAATTCCTTATATTCCGGGAAGTTTCCATGCCCTCGTTTCGAAGGGGTTTTAACCTTTTTTCCAGTATTGAAAACGACAAAAAAGCTTTCATAAGGGAAGAATTCCAGCGGAATGCTGGTGATCCCGTCGCTGACAGCATAATCTGTGATTTTTCTCGTTTCGCCGCTGGTTGCAATCCAAAGTTCCGGTTCTCCTTCTGCCCTGAACCTACATGCTGTACGTTGAAAAGATTCGGTTCTGTTGGCTACAAAGAAGATGTCTTTATCTGCGGTTTTTCGATGGCCAAAACGGATGCTGTTGTTTGCAGAACTAAAAGCCGGTTGAATACCCAACTGCGACAGGATTTCAGTCGTGATGCTGTAATCGGGATACAGCGAATCAGCATGGATATGGCTGAGCTTTCCACCCCAGAAAATGGAGCCCTTGCCTTGTTTTACCTCCGTGATGTTATCAGGTGCCTGCAAACTGCCCCAGAGTTTTTCGGCCAGGGTTTTTACCCTTTCATCGCAATCAGGATAATCAACCAGACCGGGAGATTGTATGGGCGGATTGCCAATTATTCTGGCGCCTTTTTCAACCAGGTCGATAATCCTTTCCAGCAGTTCTGGCGTCATGGTTTTAAAATTGGGCAGCACCATTATTTCAAAGGAGGTAGCACCCGGAAACACAATTTTTCCATTTTCAACCAGAGGATTTCTATCTGCCAGCATTTTTGGAGAGCAACCCGTAAATGCATATTCCTTTTTGTCGGGTATGCTGCCATTTTTTTCCAGCGCATCGCCCGGAGGGGTAAAAATCATGGGGGCACCTTCGGGTGTGAGGTACAGGATATCAGAAACAGCCTGCCCCTGTTGCATCATATGGGAACTGCGGCTGATGTAGGTATGATAGGCATCCACCATAGGCCACCAGGTTTGTCCCCTGTCCCAGTGCACACCGTATTGACCCATGGTCATGCCAGGCCTGTATGCGTCACCCAGGGGCTTGTGTGCAAAGGTATGGTACACAAATCGGTTTACGCCCCATGCCAGCGCCCAGTCGCTTTGGTCCTTCATCGACCAGGGATATTCCTGCCAGGCCTGATGGTTGTTTGAGGTAAATACTTCAGCGCCCACCACTGGCCTGCCGGTAATGTGTGAAATCGAGGTGGCTTCTATAACCGCGTAATGCGTGTCAAAACCGAAGCGTTTGCTCCAGAATTCAGCCATAATTACATCCGCTACTGCCCCGAGGTCGAGGTCTCCAGCCGGGTTCATGTCGTAGGGCTCAATGGTGAGCTCCAGTCCGTTTTTATGCGCATAATCCCTGGCAAACTCAGCGTGGTTTTCCAGCAGCAACTCCTGACAGGTAAGCCGGAGGTCCCATAAAAAGCGCTCACTGATTTCGAGGCTTTCGACCGCCCGTCCGGTATAGGTCAGGAAATAGGGTTCAGGGTCATAGCCCCTTCTCTTTTTGAATTCGTCGACCATGCCATCGGTCCAGTTTTGTGAGCCGCTTTCCCAACTGTCGATATGGAAACCTGTCCATCCCACACCTTCTTTTCGGGGTGCGGTCTTTTCCAGCAATATATCGGTATAGTGTTTCAAATGGTTTTCAAAGGCTTTTTTATTTAATTTATCTGACTCCAGGCCGATCACAGGTTCCGGAGAAGGGCGCGTACTGGCGCCGGTTACGCGGATGCCCATTCTTACAATGGTCCAGTTTCCTTCGGGGGCCTCCCATACCAATTGTCCGCCGTCTTGCAGGTATTCAGAAATATCGATGATGGCTTCCCGGTTCAGGATTTTGCTTTCATGTACATTTTCAAAGGATGCCGGTGCAGGCAAATGGGTTTTTACATTGGGATAAGAAGAATAGGGATACCTTTCATACAGTGCCTTTTCGTTTATGTCATTGATGATGGGTTTTGCCGAATTCGGAATGGCATACACTGCCACATCTTCGTAATAGTCATCTTTCATGGTGTGCCATGGTGTGCTTCGCTGCTGGGGAACCGGAAGGGTGATATCCACTTTTTGCTTGCCAACAATTTCCGTTTCGCTAAACACCAGGTGTTTCATAGATTCTTCGGGGGTCACCCAGGGTCCGCCGCTGCCACACCAACCCGGACCCGCGCCAAGCAGTATTTTAATGCCCAGTCGTTCTGCTTCTCTCACCGCGTGTATATACAGATCCTGCCATTCTTCGCTCATAAAATCTATCGGGCCGCGTGGCACGCCAATGCCAACTTCAAGAAAAATAAGATTGCTGATGCCGACGGCTTTCATAGATTCGAGGTCTTTGGTCATTTCTTCGCGCGAAAGGTTGCCATCCATAAAATACCAGTAGACGCCAGGCTTTGCCGTATCGGGCGGGGTTTTAAATGCATCCTGTAAGGTATCGGCAGATTCAGTGGTGCATGCCAGCATTGTAAAAGCCACAGCTGCGAGGGTGATGATTTTCCTGAAGGTAGATTGAAGTAGTTCCATTTTCGCCTGATTTAAAAAATAACTTAAAGCCGCCTATGGATTTGATTTTGATGATCCATAGTAAAAAGTGGTGTATTAAGTCCGCTGTACGAAGGTAAGGTTCTTTTTTGTGAGCATCAAGGGGTATTGGCGAAACTACCCATTTAATTTCCGGTTCAGGTAATTTCTTAAAGAACTACCCAAACAGCAAAATTCTCATTCTATGCTTGCCTCATACGGCGAATAATACAGGTCAGACGTTTATACCCTTGATACTTAGAGTAATTTTCCATGTAAATTCCACATTGCACGATCAATTGCAGAAATTTGCCGGTTCTTTTCCCCAGGTATAAACAGGATCTTACAGACCTCTAATTGATTCAGCTTGATCAATAACTTATTAATATTTTCGCCAACCTTTTTGCAGCCAGAATATCATAATTCTGATCCTCCAGGTTTGCCGAAATCAAGCGGTTGATCTCTGAAAGAGCAGGTGCCGCATCCTTTCCCATCGTTTCCATCACGTTGAGTGCATGCAATCTGGCCATTGTGTTTTCTGACCGTAAAGCCGAGATCAATGTTTGCAGCGCAATATCGGATTGGCTCAAACCATATAATGCCTCAGAAGCAGCGATCTGTACAGATACCTCCGGATCTTCGGCCAATTTGACTAGTTTATTTTCAGCCGCTTTTGACTGTTTCCCCAATATTGTGCATCCGGTTGCTGCCCAATAACGGACTACCGGATCCGGATCATCCAGCTTTCGGATCAATTTGCGGAGGGATTTGACTTGTCCCATTGAAGCCATTTCAGCAGTCTCAATAATATTTTTGAGGTCATATTCACCGCCTCTTCCGTATTCATACAGGGTCGTGCTCTTGCTTATTTCCAGGATCATGGCTTCAGGTATAAATCCCACATCCCTGACCTGCAACATCCATTTCCTGTTTTCCAGCCGCATCCGCTTCAATACCTTTTTATAATCGGGATCCAAAGCCAGGTTGTTGATGTTGTGGGGATCTATCGTCACATCAAAGAGTTCCTCGACAGGTTTGGTTTTCCAGAACCTAGACTGCACTTCATTCAGTTTCCCTTCCAGAAAAGCTTTTTCCCAGGATTGCATGGAAGGGGCTTTCCATAAATAGTCTATGTATTGCCCATAGATCTTGTGAGGCATATAATTGCGAATGTACCGGAATTGTTTATCCCGTACAGATCTCACCATATCGGTTCTATCACCCATTCTGCCACGAAAGGCAAAAGCATATTGCTGCGGATTTGATGATTGTTCGCCCAGAAAGGCATACCCCTGCATATATTCCGGAACTGGCAAACCCGCAAGGCTCAATACCGTGGGCGCAAAGTCAACAAAGGTAACGATCCTATCAGAGGAAGTTCCTGCTTCAGCAGGTTCCAGGTGTTTGTACATTTCGGGAAAATGAATGATCAGCGGAACAAGAAGACCTGATTCGTACATAAATCTTTTACTTCTGCCCAATGCTCCGCCATGATCCCCATAATAAACAACGATGGTGCTTTCTGCAAGTCCGGAATCCTCCAATTCCTGCAGGATTTCTCCCACGCGTGCATCCATTTCCTCCATCTTGTCATAATAATGTGCCAAATCCTGTTTCATTTCAGGGGTGGAGGGATGATAGGGTGGAATGGGCGCCAGTTCCGGGTCGTGGCGAAGCTGAGTCACGGGCTGATGCAGTGAACTTTCATGGGAGATTTCAATATTGAAAACTGCAAAGAAGGGTTGCCCGGGCTTTCTGTTTTTATAGGAAGCGGTTTTGCTGGATTCATCCCAGGCTTCTGGTTGATCAATGGTATTGTAATCTTTCTTGGCGTTGTTGCTTGTGTAATATCCTGCTTCACGCAGGTAATGCGGGAAAAAACGGATTTGGGTAGGGATGGGGTTGGTACTTCGCATATGCTGGGTGCCCATAGCCGTGGGATAAACCCCTGTAATCAATGTGGATCGGGCAGGAGCGCAAACGGGGGCAGTAGCAAAAGCGTTTTTATAGAGTACACTTCTCCCTGCCAGTTTGTCGATATGTGGAGTGGTGGCATATTCATCGCCATAAGCACCGATAAAAGGACTATTGTCCTCGCTGACGATCCATAGAATATTTGGTGGATTTATTTTCTGTTGGGCTACCCCCTGAAAAGTATGGAAAATCAGCAGGATTGAGAAAATGGTGATATGATTCTTCATTATCATTGATGTTAGATCAAATTGCTGGTTAATCTAACTTCTATACTATACCTTATATTTTTCATTTCACTTTGTATTTTATTAAATTTAAGCGTCTTATTAAATTAAACATGTACAAAAGCGAGTTTTTGACGCTTCGCTAAAGTTTATGATGTTTGAAGCCACTTCAAATCTCACAGCATGTGTAAAAATACAAATCTTGCCATTCTAGCCATTATTAACAATTTTTCTCCAGACATTACTTTTGGCTGATGGTTCGTGTTGCTGAAGGCAATAATCCATTCTCAAATCGTTCAAGACAATGAAACTTGAGGAGAAAATTTAATTAGTTCAATAAATTACTCATGTTTCACATCAGAATAATGTTTGGCAAAAATGGAAATTGAAAAAGAAAACACCATTGACTCCTCCCTTGCTGCAAAACTTGAATAACTAATTTCTTAGCGAATATTTCATTATTTTTTAACTTCAAGGTGGCTGATTATAGAATCTAACTTATGGGATGTAAGCTTTTTCATATCCTGATAATTGTTTGCACCAGCCAGATTTTCTGTTTCTTCCTGATCCAAGCTTAAATCAAACATCATTTCCGAATCAGGTTCTTTTAGATAAGCATAATGAAAGTTTTTATAGCGAATAGATTCTGCGTTTCCGTATCGGCTATAAGCATAATCTTTTTCGAATTTACCATTTTTAAGCAGCTGAAGAAAGCTTTTCCCCTGCAAGTGATCGGTTAGTGGTATACCTACAATTTCGCATAAAGTAGGATAAATATCCACGAATTCGACGATTTCACTCGTTCTTCCAGTTTTACCTGAGGGATATTTTATAATCAGCGGTACGTGGATAGCCTTTTCAAAAACAGTATGCTTACTCCACTGGCCATTTTCGCCCAGTAAGAACCCATGATCACCCCAGATTATAATTACTGTATTATCAGCCAAATTCTTTTCTTCTAATTTCTGTTGCAGCAGGCCGATCTGAGCATCGATATAAGAAACACAAGCTTTATAACCATGAATCAGCTGACGAGCCATAGATTCAGGTAAAGGCCCCTTCTTCGGAACACCATGATATCCTCTTAGTTCACCAAATTGAGTGAAAAAACCGTGATCGATTCCATCTGGATGATTATAATTAGGCGGAAGTTGATAATCAGCTGAATCATAAAGATCCCAGTATTTTTCAGGTGCGTTAAATGGTAAATGGGGTTTTAAATAACCAACTGCCAAAAAAAACGGCTGTTGCTGATCATACTTATCTAAAAACTCAAGAGCTTTTTGAGTATATTTCCCATCATTATAAGCCGTATCATGAACATTTATCCTTTCAAATGGCCATCCGGCTCCCGCATGTTGTTCTAATGAGTCATTTTCAGCGGCAAGGTAATTTCGCCAACCATGATCTGACCAACTATCGTCCGGTGCTTTATGCCAATCAAGTCGAAAAGGCTCATCATTCCATGAATTTACTTCGCTATCCCCTGCATCATGATAAATCTTACCTATTGATTTGGTGAAATAGCCATTATTTTTGAAGTGAGCCGGCAAAGGTACAATGCCAGGTGCATCTTCATCCACCCGGGAAAAATAAGTAGTAAACCGTTTGGCCGTCGGATATAGTCCTGAAAGCAGGCTTGCTCGTGAAGCACCGCAAACTGGAACTTGACAATAAGCCCTTTCAAATATCATGGCCTGTTTAGCCAAACGATCGATCGACGGACTGTGAATATTTTTCACATTGTAGCAACCAAGCTCTGGACGCAAATCATCAACGGCTATAAATAAAATGTTTAATGGTGCTGCTTCTTGATGATCCGATTGATGGGTATTAGTACATCCTGACAAAATAGTTAATACTAACAACAAATAAATATAATCTCTCATATTATGTTTAAGTTTCTATTAATAAATAAGTACTTATTTGCTCAAGTTTCGCATCTGAATAATCTTTGGTAAAAATGGAAAATGTAAAAAGAAAACACCATTGACTCCTCTCACAAGAGGGGATTTATAGTATTTTATTTTAATTTTTTAAAGTGCAAAACTTGAGTTCATTCTTAACACATTTATAAAATTTAAAATGGTAAGTCTAATTAGATTCCAGGAATTCATATAGAAATACAAACCAAATCCACAACCATTGTCCGCTCTATCTTCAATTGTTGCTAAGGGATTATTTCTCAGCTTAATACTCCTGGAATGGATACAACTTTGCCTACAATAAGCCTAAAGCGCCCTGTTAAGTACAAATTCATTCAATACGGGTACTTCGCCATTTGGCCCGGTAATGATGAGCTTGAATTTCTGTGCTGTCACAGCTTCAAAATCTCTGGAGTATCCTGATCCGGTTGTTTTGCCTTTTGCAAGTTCGACCCAATTATTTCCTTTCCAATACTGCAGAATGTACTCCTGGTGCTTTTTATTCCATATCCGCCATGGTTCCGCTACGGTCATATTCCCGATTCGAAGCTCTTCACCCAAATCAATCTCGATCCAAGCCTGTTGTTCCCCACTGGCAGCCTTCCATGAATTTAGAGGATCGCCATCTACCAAATTTGCCACCTCAGTGTCCGGATCATGTGAGGATGCCTTTACTTGCTTTCCTTGGCTTGGTACAGGCTGTACATCAAGGTTGCCTTCAAACTCAACAACCAAAACAGATAATATATCGTCTGGTGCATTTTGAGGTACCACAATTTCCAGGTTTTCTGATCCAGCTAAAAACTCCAGCTTGGTATTTTCATCGTTCAACACATGTACTTTTGTGACTTTATTGGTCAGAGGCAATTTTAATATGCCATCTTCAGGCCATTGAACCACATGTAAATAGAGCTTTTGTTCTTTAATAGTCGCCCTACCCCAGGGCAGGTATGCAAAGGGATTGGCCTGGGTACCATATATAGCTTCGCCATGTTTATTTATCCATTCACCTATTTGCTTCAGGCGCAATATACTTTCTTCAGGAATATCGCCTTGTGCCGTTGGGCCTACATTCAAAAGGAAATTCCCGCCTTTGGATACGATTTCTGATAATTTTAAAATAAGCTCGGCAGTTGACTTCCAATTGTCATCATAAGATTTGTAGCCCCATGTATCATTCATCGTCATGCAAACTTCCCAGCGACGATCCGGAAAACCTGTGGCAGGGATGGATTGTTCCGGCGTTTCGGTATCACCTTTAATGCCTCCTCCCAGCCGGTTATTGGTTATCAGGTTTGGATATTCAGCAATAATGGGCAGGAACTTTTCAGCTCTTTCTGGTGTCATATCCCTGGGGGTATCCCACCACAATATATCAAGACCACCATAATTTTCCAGTATTTCTTTTACTTGGGGTACAGCTATATTGTCCAGATATTCATCCATATCGCCATGTTGTGCCTCATCCCAGTGTCCACCACTTGCAGCACCACCCGGATGAACCCAATCTTGAGCCTGCGAATAATAAAAACCTAATTTTATACCTTCTCTTTTACAGGCTTCTGCTAATGGCAACAACAGATCTTTGCCATAAGGTGTGGCATCCACCACATCCCAATCGGTAACTTTTGAATCGTATAGCGCAAAGCCATCGTGGTGTTTGGCGGTAATCACGATGTATTTCATTCCGGCATCTTTTGCCATTTTTACCCATCCTTCCGGATTATAGTTTACTGGATTGAATTGCGAACTGTAATTCTTATATTCTGCTACGGGTATTTTTGCCCGTAGCAGAATCCACTCGCCAATTCCCTCAATTTCTTTTCCTTGGTATATTCCTGCCGGTACTGCATAGACACCCCAGTGAATGAATAGTCCGAATTTTGCTTCGTCCCACCATTGTAACCTCTGTGCATCTGTTAATGGTTCTGGTGTTTCTGCCTCTTGTTTTGGTGTCGAGCACGACAAAAGCAATGCTACCAATGCCATTGTCAAGATAGAAAAGTTCTTCATATTTAAAGGTTTAGTGTAAAATTCTAAAACATTATTAAATTAAAGTCAATTGTTCAGATTCATCCTGATGCTTAAGGCACAACAAAATCTGAATCTATAATACATTTACAAGACCCTGTGCCTTCGACTTCCAGCTCCAGTTCTTGGGTAATCTGTCGAGGGATATTTGGTGTTGCATGCCATTATGTCAATTTAGTTACTAATTAGTCTTTACATTTCACCGAACCTGTACAAATTTACCGCAATTTATCATTGTCTGATCCAGTGCCATGCCAATGAACATGGGGTAACTCCAGTTTTTATATCGACCCCAAACATCACCTCTAAATTTTGGCATTATTTCATTTTCAATTAGCGGAATCAAAGCTGCTGCCTTATTGCCCGTGCGCCTGAGGCTGATGGCAGCCTGCAGCACAACTGGTTCATTGTCTATCTTCAGGAATTGCTCAAACTTTTGCAAGGCAACAGGGTCTGAATATCTTTTGACCAGTATTTCAGCGGCCATAATTGCTACGCTGTATGAATCATCTTCCAACAAATTTTTAAGCAGAGGTAATATCGGCTCCAAATCACCATCAAAAGCATCTGCTGCCACTAAAGCCCAATATCGTACAGCATTTTCTTTGTCTTGTAAGTACGGAACGAGTTCTTCACTTTTGTTTATTTTACCTGTGAGATGAGCCGATTCCAGAATTTTGCGGAATTCTGGTTTGGAGTATTGTCGTATGGTTTCATAAACACTTTTAGAGGAATTTTTGGCTTGTAGCATGTATTCCCCTTCATTCAACAAACCAGTATCGTGATAATCCAACATCCAGGTAAACAATTGGTTCTTCAGCTCATCTATTTTACTCGTATATTCAGGATTTGCAATCAGGTTGTTTTGTTCAAAGGGATCGGTCTGTAGGTCGAATAGCGCTTCTACCGGTTTGGCTCTGAAGAGTGCCTGGGTTGGTTCTGACAATTGTCCCAGCCATTTTAACCTTTGAATTTCCTCATAACTACCTCTCATTTGCGCACTGAATATCAAGGCTTCCTGAAAATATGGCAATTGTGGCATGAAATGTCTGACATATAGATACCTGCCATCTGTAACTGACCGTGACATTTCATAACAATCATCTGCCCGGTCACGATATCCAAAAATGTACTTTTTGGGTTTGCTTTCCCGCCCTAGAAAATTCCTGCCTTCCATCATATCAGGAACTTTAGCTCCCGCCAGGCTAATTACCGTAGGTGCAAAATCTACAAAACCAACCTTTCTGTCAGTAACCGGTGCTGAAAGATTTTGTGCCCATTTCTTGAATTTATCAGGAACATGGAGGATAAAAGGCACTTGTAGTCCGGCATTGTTCAACCAACGCTTATAACCGGGTAAACCGGTACCATGATCTGAAAATATAAAAATTATGGTATTTTCATATAAACCATCTTCTTTTAGTTGCTCCAGCAGATTTTTCACTTCCAGATCGAAAACAGAAAGCAGATCGTAACTGTGGGCCCAAATTTCCTTCATTCGCGGGCTGTCTGGCAAAAAGGGGGGCAATTGTGCATTGTCTGGGTTGTGGTGAAGATTAAGTGATTTCGTATCCTCCGGATTAAACCGATTGATTCGGCTTTCGTGGGTAATCATAAAATTAAACACACTAAAAAAAGGTTTCCCTTCCGGTCTGTTACGCCAGTGGGCTTTGTTACTACTTTCATCCCATCGGCCTTCATGGCTGAAATTGTAATCGGTTTTTACATTGTTGGAAGTATAATAACCAGCTTCGCGCAAAACCTCAGGTAATATTTTCATATTTTCAGGCACAGGAATTTCAGATCTCAGGTGCTGTGTGCCCAGTGAAGTGGCGTACATTCCGGTAATGAGCGTGGACCGTGCCGGCGCACAAATTGGGGCATTGGAATATGCATTTAAAAACCGGATGCTGGATTCAGCCAATTTATCGATATTGGGTGTATGTGCATATTCATCACCATAGCAACCATATATAGGGCTAAGATCTTCATGTGTTATCCATAAAATATTGGGTTTATCTTTGGCTTGAGATGGAATGCTAAAAACAGCTACAACTAGAAAAAAGATGCTTTTAATAATATGTTTGTCTTGTTTTTTCATTTTATTTCATTTTAAATTTATACAGTAGAAATCAGTTTTAATTGCTTCTACCTTAACTTTTAGCTTCAGTAAATCCTATTTTGCCTACTTGCCTGAATCACTCACTTCTTGAGGCCTATTTATAATGCACGATCATCCTATTTTGCTCAAAACCTTGGATCAAATCTGAATATTTCTGAAGGTGTTCTGGCATTTTTCATCAATCCCAAGAGCTCTGCTACTTTTTCGGGCTGTTCTTCGGCCAGGTTGTTTTCTTCTGCTATGTCTTTCGAAAGGTTATACAATTCTGTGGTAAAATTTTCTGTAAGCACATTGTATCGAACGAGCTTCCAGTCACCCTGCCTAAGCGCCTGTCTGCCCCCTCTTTCGTGGAATTCCCAATATAGATATTCATGTGTATTCTGATTACCATGGCCCAGCAAGCTTGGTAAAAAGGACTGGCCATCCACAGGTCTTGTTAATTTGTATTTGGTAATATCTGCTAGAGTAGGCATCAGGTCATAAAATACAGATGGGTGTTGGCTGATTGAACCTTCAGCAATTTTACCTGGCCAGCGGGCAATCATTGGAACTCTTATGCCACCTTCATACAAATCGCGTTTGTAGCCTTTGAGAGGGCCATTGCTATTGAAAAAATCCGGATCAGCCCCACCTGCCTGATGGGGTCCATTATCACTGGTAAATATTACCAAGGTATTGTCATCTATTCCAAGCTCTTTTATCAGATCCAATACCTCACCTACCTGTGCATCGAGTCTGCTTATCATAGCAGCAAATACTGAACGGGGAGTAGATTGGGGGGCATAGCCTGCTACATAGAAATTCTCGGCCCCATAATCATTGCTTGCGTTTTCAGTTTCTGAATTTTTCATACCCCATGGCATTTCTTCAAATTGCCCTTGGTACATTTCGAGAAACGCATCATCAGGGGCAATAATTTCGGCATGTGGTGCTACAAACGGGATGTAAAGAAAGAAAGGTTTGTCTTTGTTGTTTCGAATAAAATCCAAGGATTTCTCATGAATTACATCAGGGGCATAGGTGACCTTATTTGTCCAGTCATTTCCTTTCAGCGGATATTTCTGGTCGTTGTGCCATAGGTATTCCGGATAATATCGGTGAGCGAATCGCTGACACAAATAGCCGAAAAACTCATCAAATCCCTTTCTGAGTGGGCTTCCAGTGGTATTTTGCATGCCAAGACCCCACTTGCCGAAGGCGCCGGTTACATAACCCGCCTCTTTCATCAACTGAGCTATGGTGTATACATCATCTCCCAGTGGTTGTTGACCTTCTTCGCCTATTTCCTTGTTGCCCCGAATGAAGGTATGTCCGGTATGAAGGCCTGTCATTAAACTTGAGCGTGACGGGGCACAAACAGCACTTCCCGAATAATGTTGCCTAAATTTCATGCCCTCTCTAGCCATTTTGTCAATCCGAGGTGTCTTTATCAGTTCCTGGCCATAGCAACCTAAATCTCCATACCCCAGGTCGTCAGCCAATATATAAATTACATTGGGTTGTTTTTGATCAGCTGTGTTTGATGTGCCTGCTGATTGACATGCAAAAGCAACAAAAATTAAAAGGAAAAATGATTCGTGAATATATTTCATCGTATTTTTAAAAATTGAACGCATTCTAAAATTGCTACCTGTTTCTCAAAATCGCATTATTAGGAACGGGCATTTGAGCCTTTACATCATGTCTCCACCTCACCAAGTCCTCTGATAATTGTTGCGTTATTTCATGCAAACTATCAGCTAAATTGGTTGATTCACTGATATCATTTTCCAGGTCATAAAGTTCAAAAGCAGACTCGCCTCCTTGCAAAAGACTTTTTTCGTACCATTCAATGAATTTCCACTTTCCACTTCTTAGGGCACCGGCAGGAACCATCCCTGTTCCATGGTAATGAGGGTAATGCCAGTAAAGAGATCTTTCCTGCAGTGGAACTTCACTTTTTATGTGAGATAGCAAACTAATTCCATCTGTTTCCGGTGAAGTGTCTGTTTCCAACAATTCACAAAATGTAGGCATGAAATCGATGGATGAAACTGGTTGGCTGCTTTCAATACCTTTGCCTATTGCACCTTCCCATCTGATGATAAGTGGAACACGGATACCTCCTTCATAAAACCAACCTTTTCCCTTTCGCAAAGGAGTTTGTTTGGCCATTCTCATTTCTTTATCGGCAGTATGAAAAACAGTATTTCCTTCAGCCAATCCACCATTATCTGAATAAAAGATAATGATTGTATTTTTACTCAGGTTCAATTCATCTACAACGTTCATTACTTTGCCAACATTCCTATCCATTCTCGACAGAATTGGAGCAATAAATGGGTTATTTTCCGGCTTGGATGTACCAGGAACATTTTTCCATCTGGCAATAGAATCTGCGTTCTCTACCAGTGGATCATGGATGGCACTGAAACTCATAAACAAGAAAAAGGGCTTATCTGCATTATCCCTTATAAACTTTACCGAGGTATTGCCGATTGAATCTGAACTATGCGGGTCGAGATTTGGATCGGTACTCTTGTCGGGTTTGTCGATAACAAAATAATGATCAAAACCTTGCTTATCAGGGTAGAATGGCAAACTGGCAGGTCCAAATTTTTCCGGACTCAAATGCCATTTGCCAAACATGGCGGTTACGTAACCCTGATCACCAAATAAATTCCCCAGTGTGTATTCTTCGAGAGGCAGATGTTTTTGCCAATCAGGTTGTGTCAATGGGCGATTACTACTGTTGTTGCCTGGAATAAAATCAGTAATATGCAGCCTTGCCGGGTACTTTCCTGTCATAACAGATGCCCTGGTAGGAGAGCAGATTGCCGCTGCAGTATAGGCATCGGTGAAGCGCATCCCTTCTTCAGCCAGGCGATCAATATTTGGGGTCTGATAATAATCACTTCCGTACGCACCCGTCTGTGCCCACCCTAAATCATCGGCTAATACAAATATAACATTGGGTTTCCTTTGGTCACTCTCAGTTACTGTACCTGAAGATTGACATGATATCATAATGGATAAAAACAAAGGCGCAACGGAAAACGCTGAAATTGTTTCTAAACAATTAAATATGTTTTTTACAATGTGATTTAGATAATTCATATGCAATTATTATTTCTGGTTCAGAAAGTAGTTTTATGTTCGCTTACTATGTATTCAATTGAATAAATGCCGTTCTTTGGTATTTTGGGCAGGAATGGTGGTAAATCGGTAAAGGTACGTCCTTCGGGTAGTATAATATTCAGCCAATTTTCCCGATGTATTTCATTAAAGTTTTCATCTTTAACGATTGCCTCAACATTAACATTTTTTTCATTTCCCATATTCATAACCACCACAGGTATTTCATCCTCAGGGCCATACACCATATCGACGTTTTTACTTCCTGCCAATACGGGTTGAAAGACCATCCCAATGCTATACAAAGATAATTTGGCATGACCATAGTAATCGATCAGCGGTTTTTGGTAGGTAGCAGAATTGTGTCCACCCCTTAAG
>JAFIEV010000087.1 GCA_020832305.1 Cyclobacteriaceae bacterium
CATATGACAGGCTGAAAATGTTGCTGAATTACACAAATTACCTTATTAAAAATCTTGTAAATAGAACAAACCAGCCGTATGCTACATATGGCTGGTTTTAAAATTAAATTTAATAGAGAGTTTTTAAGCAGGCCCTAATTAAAACCTATAAGGTTGGAAAAACCTTATAGGTTGAATCTGCATTTTAAAGGACTTTGGCTACCGGCAGGTGACAGAGGCAGGTGACGGGGCCCATGAAGAATTATTGCTGGAGGTAGTTTCACAAACCGAAGGCTATATGTATATTTATACGGTCCCGAATTCAAACGGAATTCGGGAAAGATTTGATCCCGTTTGGGAAAACGGGATCGACGATATCACCATGCATAGAGCAGGCAGGCCATCACCCAGACCCACTCACAGATACTGGCAGTCTATGACTACTATCCCTTTGGTATGGCATGGAACAACCCAATGAATCAATTGGATGTGCCGGTGAATAAGTACCTCTACCAAGGGAAGGAATACCAAGATGACATAGGATTGGATATTTTTGATTTCCATGCCAGGGCTTATGACCCAATAATAGTAAAGACTTGGCAACAAGATCCAATGTCCAATCTATATTACAGCCATTCTCCTTATAGCTGGTTGAAAGGGAATCCCCTTAGATATATAGACCCTACAGGAATGGTTATTGATGACTACTACAACAGAAAAGGAGAGTTTATATATAGAGATAATAAAGTTACAGACAATATAATGATAGTTAATGAAACAGGGGAAGCATTAGCAAGTTTGGTAAAGGATAATGGAACAGAGGATTATCAGAATGTATTAGAATCAAATAGTGTAGGGATAAATGAAGCTAAAATTAGTGAAGAAGCGGCTTCTAAAGTATTCACTGATATTTTGGATAAAATGCCAGATGTAGATGTTGGCAAATTGCATAATGGGAAAGTATCCATTTACAACGGCGGCTCGGCTCCAGGCGGGGACCCTGCTGGTGCTAATGATCCAGAAAGGCCTTCTGGGCTGGCTAATACGGCAGTAAAAGGAGTAACGAGTTTTAGAGGCGAAGCTTCAGAGGGAACTATAAAGGTAACGGTTAACTTTACAAGACAAAACAACTCAGAACTTGGAACAGTTTCCAATGTTCAAAATGCTCTTGGTGTTCATGAATTCCAAGGTCATGGGGAGAAAAGGTTTGCTATTGGAGGTGGAAAGCACTCTGAGGCCTATAAATTACAAGAGCGTCATCCGAGCTGGAAAAAAACTACGCCAGATTTTAAGAGGGACATGAAGATAAGAAAAAATCAACTTTTAAAGATCGGTGACTAATGAAGAAATTTATTTTTGTTTTTGTATTATTTTCATGTTCTGGGAACTCGCAGAACAGCAAAAAGGAAAGCAACACCCCTGATTTTGTAAATATTGAGCTAACACATATTCATGTTAATCAGTATCAAAACGATTCATTGAATTTAATACGGCCTTATACTCTTCCTATATTGTATTTCGAGTTAAAAGCTATCAATTACTCGGATGAAAACTTAACTATGGTCATTAATTCCTCTGATATTGATATTGAGCCACAAAAATTGGTAGCCGAATTTAGTTATTTAGGTAAATTGGATACGATATTAATAATGGATTTTGAGACATCAAAAACGTTCAAATTCCATTCTCATGACACTACATATTTTACTGTGAATGGAATTTTACATGAAAAATTAAATTCAAACAATTCAACTAATGAAATTGGAGTAATAAAGGAAATTGTATCAACAGTTGAATTGTATTATCTACCATCCTTATTTGATACTTTATACATTGAAAAAAGTGAGATAATAACAGATACCATTTATATAAGAAAGAGTTCTGATTTTAGTATTACCTTCAGAGATCCAGACGACACAACAATAGAATAAGTCAATAAGTGTCATCCCCCATAGTCCTTCGTTTCCGCCAAAGGCGGACAGGTGAAACGAGGGCTCACGATATGGCGATTGAATCGTCAAAATAAGAAAACAAATGGAAACCCGTTCAGAGATGGTTGGGCTTTTTTAATGCGCCAGTTTTTGCACATACCTTTTAGTGATGAAAGCGTCCAAGAATGTTTTTACCAGGTGTTTATCCTCATTTCCCCTCTCGCACTTTTGTAAAGTGTGAGATTAAGAAAGATTGTTTTAAATAAATATTCAAGTATTCATTTTCTACCTAAACACGCATTTGCAATGCGTGCTGCTAAAAATATGAGAGCTCGACCTGGTTTGGCCGGAGTTTTCAACCCTACAAAGCCGCCACGTTTTTCTGAAAGAAGTCTTTAAATTTTTTATTAGTAAGCATTTTATCGATGAGTTTGAAGATTGTTTAACTCTCCAATGGCACGTGTTTAGCGCAGCGTAACGCGTGCCTCCCCGATCTTTAATGATTTCCGTTCTTCAAACTTTAAAAATGAAGCAGGGTCTGTGACCCGGTGTTGATAGGAAAATCTTCATCCTGACTAATGTTGGCATTTCTGTGGTTTGTGTCTTATTGAAACGCTTTTATGTATCTGAAAACAATTAATTAAAACCTATAAGGTTGGAAAAACCTTATAGGTTGAATCTGCATTTTAAAGGACTTTGGCTACCGGCAGGTGACAGAGGCAGGTGACGGGGCCCATGAAGAATTATCGCTGGAGGTAGTTTCACAAACCGAAGGCTATATGTATATTTATACGGTCCCGAATTCAAACGGAATTCGGGAAAGATTTGATCCCGTTTGGGAAAACGGGATCGACGATATCACCATCACCCAGACCCACTCGCAGATACTGGCAGTCTACGACTACTACCCCTTTGGCATGGCCTGGAACAACCCGCTGGATCAGATGGATGTGCCGGTGAATAAGTTTCTGTATCAAGGAAAAGAACTCCAAAGCGAGCTGGATCTAAACTGGCTGGATTATGGGGCGAGGATGTATCAAGCAGATTTGGGTAGGTGGATGGCTGTGGATCCGTTGGCAGATAGATATTACAAGTTTAGCCCTTACGTATATGTTGGAAACAGTCCAATAATTGCAATTGATCCTGATGGAAAGAGAATACTTTTTGTTAATGGGTATTGGATGGATAATTGGATCGGAAGAAACATTATTGGCTCTTCCTCACCAGGAAAAGGTTATTGGGGAGGAGGGTTTACAGGTGCTGCTCAGCGATTCTTCAATGATTATTCATCTGTTTCAGATGCAAATTATATTGACGGCTCATCTAGTTGGGGTGGGGATATGTCTGGTAGCGACAGAGAAAAGGCAGGATACGCCTATGCAAAATATTACTACAGTTCCCTAGTTGATGGTCTTGGAGAAGATGAAACATTTAAACTGGTAACCCATAGTGAAGGAGGTGCTTATGGCGCAGGAGTTGCGAGATACTTAATTGAACGAGGGCATAATGTTGAAACGATACTGCATTTATCTACTGATGAAGCAGATGAATTTGATAATCCAGGAAACACAACAACCTATCAATTAGGTTATGGCGGAGATTGGGTTACAGGAAATAAAGAAGTAGCCGGAGCGGATGTATTTGGTGTGGTTGACAAATTTTCAAAGAGATCTGATAAAGTGAAATATGCACATGGATCGACTAAGGGAGCAGGTGTGTTCAAGGATGTCAAAGCGATGTTAAAGGCTGCTAGTTCCGGAGCAACTGGTGTGAATGTTACAGAAACTAGTAGTGGAATTAAGTTTGAGTTTATTAGAACAAAAAATGATGATGAGAAAAAATAGCACTTTGCTGGTTGTCATAAATATAGTACTGGTATTGCTTGGAATCAGTATATTGTATTTTATATCAATGTTTTGGATGGGTAGCAAGGAAGAGTACGATGATTTAGTTAACAATTCTTACTGGTCATTTTTTGCCAATAGACTGCTCTTTAATATTCTCGTCGGACTCGTGTTTATTGGGTTTGTAGGTGCAATTAACTGGCTAGTCAAGAAAATAACAAAATCTGAAATGAGAGTGTGGAAAGTGCTAATAATCGGCTTTTTGATATTTATCATCTGTTCGATTGTCTTTATTTCTATACAATTGTCTTAATAACTGGTGATTATAAAATTTCAAATACCCCCCCACATCCCTCGTTTCTGCCAAAGGCGTACAGGTGCAACGAGGGCACTTGAGAAGGGCAGTTGCATCGCCAAAGAAACAAATGGAAGCCTGACCAGAGATGGTTGGGCTTTTTTAATGCGTCAGATTCTGCACATGCCTTTTGATGATGAAAGCATCCAGAAAGGTTTTGACCAAGTGTTTGTCTTCATTTCCGAACTGTTCCACTTCTTTGAACTGCCTGAGCAGTTCTTTGTCGGTGAGTTGGGCAGAGGCAGCTTCGTTCTGGCTGCCGTTCATAAGGTAGTCGGTGGTGGTGTGCAGTTCTTGAGCCAGGCGTTGGAGTACCGAAGACGGGTTGGACTTCTGCGTCTCATATCTTCCGATCTGTATACAGGTCAGCCCCGCTTTTATGGCCAGTTCCTGCTGGGTCATTTTTTCTTTGTCTTTAATTCTTTCCACTATAGCCAGGTAACAAAACCATAAATTCCCATTGGATCATGTATGAAAAGACAAAGACGTATAAAAAAGCCATTCTCCAATGGCACGTGTTTAGCGCAGCGTAACGCGTGTCTCCCCGATATTTGATAACTTTCATTCTTCAAACTTTAAATATAAAGCAGGGTCTGTGACCCGGTGTTGATAGGAAAATATTCAACCAGGCTATGGTTGGCATTTCTGTGGTTTGTGTCTTATTGAAACGCTTTTATGTATCTGAAAATAATTAATTAAAACCTATAAGGTTGGAAAAACCTTATAGGTTGAATCTGCATTTTAAAGGACTTTGGCTACCGGCAGGTGACAGAGGCAGGTGACGGTGCCCATGAAGAATTATCGCTGGGGGTAGTTTCACAAACCGAAGGCTACATGTATATTTATACGGCTAATGAGACCATGGAAGATTTGAACATTTTCTTCGACGATATCACCATCACCCAGACCCACTCGCAGATACTGGCAGTCTACGATTACTACCCTTTCGGTATGGCATGGAACAACCCACTGAATCAATTGGATGTGCCGGTGAATAAGTACCTATACAACGGAAAAGAACTCCAAGATGAATTAGGACTAGATTGGTTGGATTACGGGGCACGGATGTATGATGCGAGTTTGGGAAGGTGGTTGGCTGTTGATCCTGCGGCTGAGCTTGGGAGAAGATGGTCTCCCTATACTTATGCGTTTGACAATCCTGTAAGGTTCTTAGATCCGGATGGAATGTGGCCGGGACCAGGAGGCAATATTTTCGCACTGGAAGCACAAAGGACTGTTGATGCGATTAAAAATTCTGGTGTAGGGAAAGCAATTGGTAAAACTCTTGATTCGACTGGAGAGGTTGTGCATTCTATAGGCAATACAGTTGTTAATGCAGCAATCGCAGTAGGAAAGTTTGCAGCCGAACATGAAATAGTGTTTGCAGGAGGGGCTTTGATTGTTATTAATAACAAACCCACAGATTTTGCTACTGATCCTGCAACTGTAAATGGCAATGCTAAAGAAATTATTGATACAGACGGTCTACCAGGTCCAGGAGTGATGAATTCAAAAATTGATTCTAAGATGGTGGAACAGGTTGCAAAAGCAGGGGCTGATGCATTTGCCTCTGTAGTAGATGTGGTTGACGATTTAAAATCCACTAATACTTCGAAATCTACAAGTTACAACACTTCCAAAATAAGCTCACCTGATAGGACTAGCAAATCAGATTCAGTCTATACTTATACATCCCAACCTGATGGTAAAGGAGGTTGGGAAATAACAGATTCGACAAAAGTTAAATCAGGTTTTTAAGTTGAAATTTGCTATGAAAAAATATTATTTGATTCTTATTATATTAAGTATTGCTTGTAGCGATAGGGAAAAGGTACTAGAATTTTATGATGATGGCACCGTATTTAAGTCATACTATATTAGGAATGGTGAATTTAATGGAGAGTATTTAGAGTACTATAAAAATGGAAATATTAAAATTCAGGGTAATTTTGAAAGCAATGTTGCTAATGGAACATTCAAAGAGTTTTCAATTGATGGGAAGTTAATAAAGAAAGGAAATTATGTTGATAATAAAGCAATTGGATGGTTTGAATATTATGAAAACGGATCATTAAGAATGAAAAGACATTATATTCTGAAAGATAATCAATCTATCCTTAACCAATATATTATTTATGACAAATCAAAAAATATAGTAAAGGATTCAAGTAATTATGTTTCAATTGCAAAAACAAATATTGATAATAGATATGTTTTAAGACTTGAAGCCTCTATGTTCAAGAGTGATTATATGGAAGTACTTGTCGGATATTTTGACGATAATTTTAGACCTTTAAATCAAACATTAATCGATACAATTAAGGTAAAAGGAAATCCTGAAGTAGTTGTGGAGATACTAGATAAAGAGAAAATTATTGTTTGTGACATTTTGGAATTTGATTCAATACGTCAAAACAGATTTATCTATGTTGACCCACTCGCTGACTTTAGTGATATATGACTCCACCGCCCTCACGCGCTTTTGTAAAGCGTGCGACAAAGAAAGATTGTTATAAGTCATATGCCATAAAAATTCAAGTAACCATATTCCACCAAACCGCGGATTTGCAATGCGTGCTGCTGAATGAAAGAATGCCAAGCAGGGAATGTCCGGAGTTTTCAACCCTACAAAGCGGCCACATTTTTTTTAAAGAAGTCTTTAAACTTTTTATTGGCAAGCATTTTATCCATGTGTTTAAAGATAGTTTGTTGTTTGTTGTCACAACGAGCTCTTAGCTCTGAACTTTTTTTCACCAAGCTCAAAAAATCTGTGAAAACAGGTAATGACACTACCCATACTTATTATGCGGGAGCTATACAATACACTAAAACCCCGGCAGATCAGGAGCCCGTCCCGGACTTTATGATGACCGATGAGGGCAGGGTAGCATTTAGCGAAACCACAGAGGGATTAAAGGGAACCTATCAATACTTTATCAAAGACCATTTGGGCAACAACCGGGTATTGTTTACTACTGAAACGACCACCACTGTAATACAGGCGGGCATGGAGCCAGAAAACGCAAGCCAGGAAATGCAGCTTTTCAGCAATATAGAAGAAACCCGTCAGTTGGATGTACTTTTTAACCATACCGATGAAGGCAGGTATGCGGCCAGGCTCAATGGTGCAGATGGCAAAAATGTAGGCCCTGCCACCGCCATTAAGGTTATGCCCGGCGATACGATAAGGATGCAGACCTATGCCATGTACCTGGGCAAGCCCAAGAACAAAAACCTGTTATCGGCAGGGTTGGGTGCTGCCCTGGCTTCGGCTTACGGATATGTACCCGGATTACCGGAGACAAGTGTAATTAAAGAATTTTTTGAAGAAGCTATCCCAATGGCACGTGTTTAGCGCAGCGTAACGCGTGCCTCCCCGATGTTTGATGACTTCCATTCTTCAAACTTTAAAGATAAAGCAGGGTCTGTGACCCGGTGTTGACAGGAAAATGTTCAACCTGGCTATGGTTGGCATTTCTGTGGTTTGTGTCTTATTGAAACGCTTGTATGTATCTGAAAATAATTAATTAAAACCTATAAGGTTGGAAAAATATTATAGGTTGAACCTGCATTTTAAAGGACTTTGGCTACCGGCAGGTGACAGAGGCAGGTGACGGGGCGCATGAAGAATTATCGCTGGAGGTAATTTCACAAACCGAAGGCTATATGTATATTTATACGGTCCCGAATTCAAACGGAATTCGGGAAAGATTTGATCCCGTTTGGGAAAACGGGATCGACGATATCACCATCACCCAAACCCACTCGCAGATACTGGCAGTCTACGACTACTACCCCTTTGGCATGGCATGGAACAACCCACTGAATCAATTGGATGTGCCGGTGAATAAGTACCTCTACCAGGGGAAAGAATGGGAAACAGACCTTGATTTAAATACCTATGACTTCAATGCAAGGATGTATATGCTTTACCTGGGGAGAACTTTTCAGTTGGATCCTTTGGCTGAAGTGTATTACTCTTTTAGCCCATATAGCTGGGTAGCTAATAATCCATTACTATTTACGGATCCTACCGGAATGTGGATTGACTGGTCAGTGTTGCAAGGCAAAGAAAACAGAGAAAATAGAAGAGAATACAGGAAAGCATTTAGGGAAATTAAGAATAGTGGTGAAACTGGAAAAGCTGCTGTTAAATTTCTTAAAAGCAAAGAGTCTCGCAAGATCCAATTGACTGCTAATTAATCAACAAAACCTGGTAGTTTTAATGGTAATTTGAATTTGGGTGGAACTGGTGCAGGGACACTTCCCGGTTTTGGTGAAAATGAAATCGGAGGAATTATCAATGTTGATGTATCTTCAGTTTTAAATTTTTATGAGTTAAATAATATCACTGATGTATTGTTAGAGGAAGTTATGCATGCTGCCATACATTCCATGGAGGCTTTGGCAATGGGAGGAATCCAAAATGTGGATATTCCAAGAGGAAATGATGAGTTTACTGCCAAATCAATTGTTGGGCAAGTTGAAAAAGAAATTGGTAGAGAAATAACTCAGTTTACTCCCGAAGAAATTGCAAGAACATTTGGTAGAAGTGCTTTTGAAAGGGGAAGTACAGATGGCTATCATCAAAAGATGAAGGAATGGCAAAATGCGCAAACAGGCAGCTATAAAAGCGCAAAAACAAATAGTAATATACCTTCTTTATTTACCAAATTTGTCCAAAAACAAACTATTAACAGAAAAAGGAAATGAACAGAGTAATTGCTTTATTGATAGTTATACTAATTGGTTGCAACAAGAAAACCTATACATATAAAGACGTAAAATATAGTGTTTATACTGAAAAATTACCAAACACAAGAATTATGCATCATTAAATTATCCTCATGCGTTTTTGTAAAGCCTGCGATCAAGAAACATAGTTGTAAGTGATAAATAATCAAGAATCATTTGCCTCCTAATCACATCACTGATTACGAATGAATCTTTATTTTATGGTTTATTAACTTGTGAATTTAATCGATAATTTGTTAGTTGCATATCTTTTTATAACTCAAAACTTTATGAGGTCCAGATATATCAACCCTTTCACCGATTTCGGTTTTAAAAAGATTTTTGGTTCAACCAATGCCAAAGAGATCCTGATAGATTTCCTAAACCAGGTACTCGGCGGTGAAGAAGAAATACAAGACCTCACGTACCACAATCTTGAAAAACTGGGAAATTCTAAGAGTGACCGGAGTTCTATTTTTGATATTTACTGCACCAATAATAAAGGTGAACGATTCATCATCGAATTGCAAAACGCTTCCCAGCGATGGCTCAAAGACAGAAGTATCTTTTACGCTACCTATGCTATTCAGGAACAATCAGTAAAAGGAAAAAGCTGGGATTACGAACTCAAAGCCACCTATACCATCGTAATTATGAACTTTCCACTTATGGATGGGGATCCACGATACCATAAAGTCGTAAAATTGATGGATACCCATACCCATAAGGTATTTTTCGACAAACTCTGTTTTGTATATTTGGAAATTCCGAATTTTGCTCTAGAACTCGATGAACTTAACAATGATTTTGATCGTTGGATATATGTACTGAAACACATGCACCGATTGCAGGATTTACCTGATGCATTGAAAAGTAAAATTTTTAAAAAAGTATTTGAAATTGCAGAAATTGCTAATCTAACGAGAGAGGAAATGAAAACCTATAATAAAAGTCAAAAAGCCAGTTGGGATAATTATGCACTACTGGAATCTGCAAAGATGGAAGGTAGAGAAGAAGTCATGACAACAATGGTTATCAAGCTATTTAAAGCAGGTGTAAGTCTTGACAAGATTTCCGAAGCCTCAGGACTTTCGATGGATGAATTAAAAATAATACTAGACAAAAACACCTGATCACTTGCGTTGGTCCTGAGCTGGTGCGTACGTACCTATATCGTCCTCGATACTATACCAAGTGTTCGGATTTTATTTTCCTCTCTAAAGGCAGGGGAGAAAGTTCCCATGCAGAGACCGGTTGCCAACCCTTTGAGCTTTCACGCCCAACTGCATGTCTGCGACTTTTGCATTTACAATGAAAAGCAGGGTCTGTGACCCGATCTTGCCGGAGGAGGAAAATATTCCCTGTAGTCCTCGCTTCCTCCAAAGGCGTGCAGGTATGACGAGGGTCATTATCCCTTAATCATTAAAATTACTTCTTTCATCATTTTCCTCCCATCCCCAACACCAGAGAATGTTCATTTGCCGGTTTATGCAAGATGAAATTCATCTTTGTCAGGGCTTGTATGTCAGAATACACCGTTGGCTGTCAATTTGGCACTTTTTGATTTCTTCTGTCTACAATGGTTTGAGATTTGTTTAATGCCAAATTGACAATAATCAACCCAAAATGATTGTGTATGTTGAGTCCTGTTTTGACATATGCCTTGATTAAAACAAAAATTGTTTTTTCTGTTTCTGATCAATTTGTCAGATTTTCTTCTTTCTACCGGAAGAACGACGGTTTTCCTTTTCTTTTTTATTACGCAAGTATCACTACGATTATTCCTGAAATGTATTTCCTATTGTTAAACATAATAAACAGTATATGAAAATGCGTACTCATTTAATCGGCCAGCTTATACTTATGTTTTGGCTTTGCAGCGCCGGTTCTGTCAGCTTTGCAGAACATGGTGTAAAACTTTACACTCCATTTACAAAAATCTCTGTTCCCCCGGGTGAATCCATCGATTATAATATCGACGTACTCAACAATGGTGAAGAGGCACAAAAGATTGATATTGTAGTGACGGGTATACCATCGTCCTGGACTTATTCTATAAAATCCGGAGGTTGGTCTGTGCAACAGTTGGCTGTATTGCCCGGTGAGAAAAAAACGCTCAATCTCAAGGTAGATGTGCCAATGAGGGTAAATAAAGGAAATCACAGTTTCAGGGTACTCGCGCGCAATTTCGATGAATTGCCTCTGGTAGTGAATGTATCAGAACAGGGGACTTTCAAGACTGAGTTTACTTCTGATCAGGTAAATATGCAGGGCCATGCCAAGGCAAGCTTTACTTTTTCTACCAAGCTGAAAAATATGACAGGAGAGAAGCAATTATATTCTCTTCAGGCCAATGCTCCCCGTGGCTGGGAAGTTATTTTTAAGCCCAATTACAATCAGGGAACAGCGGTGGAAGTAGAACCCAATGCTACTACCAATATTTCCATTGATGTTAAACCTCCTTACAATGTATCGGCAGGTACCTACAAAATACCCATAAGAGCCATCAATAATGCAACCTCGGCCGAAAATGAATTGGAGGTAGTGATTACGGGTACTTATGAAATGGAATTGACAACCCCCAGAGGTATTTTAAGTACCAGTCTTACCGCAGGCAAGGAAAAGAAAATTGAAATGCTGGTGCGTAATACCGGCTCCAGCCCATTAAGTAATATTCGTTTTGCAGCTTCTAAACCACAGAGCTGGGAGGTGAGCTTCTCCCCCGATACCCTGCGTTTGCTCGAACCCGGCGCCAGTGCTGTTGTCAATGCAAGCATCAAAGCCTATGACAAAGCAATACCTGGTGATTATGTTTCTAACATCACGGCCAATACTCCGGAGGTTTCATCGACAGCCGCTTTCAGAATATCGGTTAAAACACCCTTATTGTGGGGTTGGCTGGGCATTATGATCATTGCAGTCTCTGTCGGTTTCATTTATTTTCTGTTTCGCAAATACGGCAGGAGGTAAGCAATGGAAAACCATGCGATAGAAATACATGGGCTCACAAAAAAATACGGAGATTATAAGGCAGTAGACAATCTGAATTTAAGCTTGTCAAAAGGTGAGATTTTCGGATTGCTTGGCCCTAATGGGGCAGGAAAGTCTACCACCATATTAATGCTCCTGGGATTGACAGAGCCTCACGATGGCAGTTTACGTGTATTTGGAATTGATCCTGTGCGAAACCCGGTGGAGGTTAAAAAACTGGTGGGTTATCTTCCCGAAGATGTGGGTTTTTATGAAAATATGTCAGGCCTTGAGAACCTTATATATACTGCCCAGCTGAATGGCCTGGGTAAATCTGAAGCAAAGGTAAATGCTGAGGAAATTCTTAAAAGGGTTGGTTTGGAAGAACATATCCATAAAAAAGCGGGAAAATATTCCAGGGGCATGCGACAAAGGCTCGGTTTGGCTGATGTGCTTATTAAAAAACCGCATGTCATCATACTTGATGAACCGACATTAGGGATAGATCCTTCTGGTATAAGGGAATTCCTCGAACTCATTGTAAAATTGAGTAAGGAAGAAGGTATCACGGTAATGTTTTCGTCACATCACCTGCATCAGGTACAAAAGGTATGTGACCGTGTCGGCATCTTCGTGAAAGGCAAACTACTCGCTGTCGGTGATGTTCAAAGCCTTGCCAATCAGCTTTTTTCTGAAAACGCATATTCGGTCTCGGCCGAAATACTGCCAAACACCCTGCCTCAAGGGGTTGATGCCTTGAAGGAAGCCATCCTGGCCATAGATAATGTCATAAAAGTGGATTGCCAGGACAATCACTTCCACATCGAAAGTAGTGAAGATGTTACCGACCAGATCGCGGAAGTAATTGTAAAGCAAGGTGCAGGACTTTGTCATCTTTCCAAAAAAGATTACGGTCTTGACGATATTTATTACAAGTATTTTGAAGGAGAATAAGCGATGGAAAATATAAACATGACGGAACGACAGTCGAAACCGACCATCCCGGATAACGAGTCAAAACCAAATCCATTTTGGATAATGGTGAAAAAGGAAATCGGAGACCATGTAACCAGCTGGCGATTTTATATTTTGATGGGGATCATACTACTCACCTGCATCGGTGCTTTATATACAGCGCTCAGCAATGCAAAACGACTTATGGAGCCATCAGAAATGGAAAATACATTCTTTTTTCTGAACCTGTTTACCATAAGTGATGGTACATTGCCTCCATTTTTTGTTTTAGTTGGCTTTCTGGGGCCATTATTGGGCATTAGCATGGGCTTTGACGCGGTAAATTCTGAGCATAACCGAGGTACCTTGAGCCGTATATTGGCACAACCCATTCCCAGGGATTATGTCATTAATACCAAATTTACCGCTGCTTTGCTGGTTATCGCGGCCCTTATAATTGCCTTGAGTTTTACTGTGATGGGGGCAGGACTCTTTGCCCTGGGAATACCTCCGACAGTGGAAGAATTTGTTCGTATACTGGTGTTTATGCTGGTAGCCATTATTTATATCTCTTTCTGGCTGAATCTTTCGGTATTTTTTTCTGTCAGATTCAGACAACCCGCCACCTCAGCCCTTTCTTCCATAGCTGTCTGGCTGTTTTTTACGGTGTTTTATCCGCTGTTGATGAACATCGTTTCGAAAGTTTTCGCCCCGGGTCCTGCTTCCAGCCTGAAATCAGTAATTCTCTATGAAAGGCTTCAAACTTTTCTTATGCAAATTATACCGGGAGAGTTGTTCAATCTTTCGGTTTCTGCACTGCTGATTCCTACCGTTCGCAGCGTAGGTCCGCTTAGCATGGAGCAAATGGCAGGTTCTATACCCGGTCCTCTGCCACTGGGTCAGAGTGTAATTATCATATGGCCCCAGCTTACAGGAATCTTAACCCTTACACTACTCTGCTTCGTATTATCTTATATCTCATTTATGAGGCGGGAAATAAGATCGAGATAACAATAGCTGGCTTTATGAATACAAAATATGAATGGGAAGGGGGGGATGCAGACGTCATCCCCTCTTTTGTAGTGGATGATCGCGAAAAGACAGCTGCCCTGCTCCCTTTTCTGTTGGAATATGGCATTAAACTGCATCGGGCCAGGTTAAATGCCGGAGACTATCTCTTGCACAATACCATACTGATTGAGCGAAAAACCGCTGAAGATTTTATACAATCGCTGATGAGCGGACGCTTGTTTGCCCAGTGCAGGAAATTGTTGCTAAGTAATTATCGTCCTCTTTTGTTGATAGAAGGCAATCTTTTTGGCACAGGACACAAGATTGATGAGAATGCGCTCAAAGGTGCTGTTTTGTCGATAGCTTCTGCCTGGAATATTCCCTTGATATACGCCGATAATGCAGAGGAAAGCGCCAGCCTTATGCACCTTTTATACAATCAGGGCAAAGCCTGTGCAGCCATACCCAGGCAAACGTATTATAAACCCAGGCGCCATAAGGAAAAACGGATACAGTTTTTACAAGGACTTCCCAATACAGGACCAGTACGGGCCGGGAGGTTGTTAACTCATTTTGGAACTATTGAAAAGGTAGTTATGGCCAATGCAAAGGCATTGACCTCCGTAGATGGCATTGGTAAAAAGGCCGCCAATAAGATCAGGGAATTTCTGAGCGGCTAATGGTAAAGCATTTAAGTTCTTTTTCGGCCAGAAAAGACCCCTTACCCCTTCGACTTTACTTTTACAACGGTTGATTATCCAGACCAAGGGGATATCATAGTTTGGTCTAGGATCAAATAGGCGTTTTAGATTTTTCTACGGTGAATTGGCCTGTAGCTGTGCTATATTTTCCAGGCAGGGTTTTGCCCGAAGCATCTGTGAGTTCCAGTTGGATGGTATAATCACCTATGGATAAACCGGAAAGGGACAAGGGTTGCCATCGGTCGATTATAAATGTTTGATTTTGGAGGCTTACCCGAACTTTATTCCCGTCAGATTTTAAAGTAGTATTTGCCACAAAAAAATCGAGCAGTACTTCTTGTTTCTCTTCATATTTACCACCGGGCAAATGGTAAAATATCATGGGTTCCGTGAGGTCTTTTGATTCGAATTTGCCATCGCCCATGATAAATTGCCGGATAACATAAGCTTCCGGGCTTCTCGATATCATGCCTTTATCATTGCATAAATAAGCCAGTGATATGTAATTCCCATCAGCAAGATTAAAGGTTTTTTCTCTTTCACGAACAGGGCCATAGACCTTACCATTAAGAAGCAGCTGAATATGGCTGCCCTGAAAAGATTTGAATCCATCAAATTCTTTGCCGGAGCTTGTATTAAATTGAAAGTTAACGGCCTCAAAAATAAATTCTGCCTGTTGATAAAGCCGGTCTTCGTCGTAGGGCAGCATCATGTTTAATATGGCATCTTCATATACTGAGGAGTTTTCGATATATTTCCATTCAATTGAAGCGGCATTTTCTGCCTCTTGCTTATTATTTGATCTGGTTTCGCAGGAAAAGCATAACCATGCAGCGGCTGTAATTACCGATAAAGAAATGGAAAGGTTGAGTTTTTGTTTGGAAGGGCACATATCTGGTTTTGTTTTTGGTTAAACTAGATGACAGTTCGTCATTTCGAGGTATCAGCATTCACACAAAACAAAGTTCGATAAATATTCCTCAATATATTCTCAGAAGGCAATGAATTTCTAAAATTAAAGTTATCTATTTTCTGAGGCGGTACAGACGGGGATTTAATCCATCAACTTTCTCACTGCTTATGTAATAGGATGAATCGTCTTTATAAACAATCCCTTCGGTTTGTCCGATTTGTCCAAATCTACCCAATCTTACGTATTTTTTGGCTCCGCTGAAGAAATTATCCTCCTGATAACTTTCAAGAACCCACAAGAAGCAATCACCATTTTTTCTATAACCCAGCAATGTGATTTGATGGCCGCCCGGCTGGATATCTGCGCCGGTAATAAGACCTCTTGTTTCAAAGGAGTCAATAAATTCAGCCTGGTAAGTACCTGGTGTTGCCGGTATTCGATACAGGTCGCTTTGATTATTCAGCCGGTTTTTTGAAAACAGGTAAATATGGCCTTCTTTGTAGATGATAGCTTCGCAATCGTAATTATGATTTTTTGAGCTGCTAAAGTTTGTCTGATCGGGATAAACAAATTCTATGATGCCGGATACCTCCACTGTGCCATCGCCGCTAAAGTTAAAAGCATCTTTATGTACCATATATATTTTTAGGTCACGTCTGTCACCGTTATTGTTACCCATATCACCAATAAATAAATGTTCCCTGCTTTCTGCCAGATCTTCCCAATCTACATTTTCAGCGCCATTCACGGTAATGCGCTGAAGTACTTGACCATTGGTTCTGTCGATGACAAAAAGATGGTTGGAGTTTCCACGATCATTATGGGTGATGAGTTTATCTTGAATAATTGCCAGGCCAGAAGTTTCCTTAACCTTTGCAGGAAGGGTCGAAAGTTTTTCCGGCTCCAGGTTAAGTTCAGGATAATTACAACCCGTTTTGCCGGTAGATTCGGCATTGTAATTTAAGGCAAAAGGATCTCCACATTCGCTGTAGTTTTTACCCCCGCAGGCAATCAGAAAAAGCGCGGAAAGTAAAAATGCAGGTGTTAAAACAAAAAGCATAGAGTACTTATAGCGAAACATGGTTTAAAAATAGGGAATCTGCATTTATTTTAAAAATGCAGATTATTGGTTCTGAATTTATTAATCAGTGATTTTTTTTAAAATTATCATAGCAACTTTAGCTAAATACGAAGTACAACTGATAAATTTTTTAGTTATTACGGGGTGGCAATATTTTCAAGATACTGTCCCCGGTATATCTCCGAAGTTACCCATCGCAAAAAGTAATCGTATTTGCTTTGCAATAATTCACTTTGGGTAATTACATATCGGTTTCTCACCTCACCATATTCTACCAGATTCAGAGCACCGATATCAAATTGACGCTGTGCGTAGCTAAATTCCTGATCAACCGCCTTAAATTGGCGACCTAAAGCTTCAAAGTTTTTTTGGGCTCCTTTTAATTCCAGAAAAGCCATAACCACGTTTTGCTCGATTTCCTGCCGCGTTTTCTCTTCTGCAATTCTTGATGATTTTAATTCGAGCTCGCTGATTTGTACATTGTTCTGAAGGCTGAATTTGTTGAAAATGGGAACCGTAAGACCGATGCCCAGATACTGATAAAAATTATTGTTGAGCTGTTCCGTTGAAGGCAGGGGGTTGATGGTAGACAAGCGTGTGCCTACAAAACCATCCAAAGAGACTACTGGCATCGTAAAGCTACGTTGCAATTTCATATTGATTTCGGCAGCTTCTATATTCAGTTTTGCCAGCTTGCCTTCAGGCAGGATTTCAAATGCCTCCTCAATGATTTTATAAACATCATCTTTCCCCGAAATGATAATTCCCGCCAAACTTTCGTCAAGGTCATAGTGAACAATATCGCGCACTCGCTTCGGACTAATACCCATGCTCTGTGCTAAAAGCAAGAGGCTTGATTCAAAACGATTTTCCTGGATTACCAGGTTTTGATCTTCAGCAGCGACAAAATATTCAATATTATAAAAATCCCTGGGGTGCAGAATTCCCAGCTCTACCATACGTTGGGTTTGAAGTTTTTGCTTATCCAATTGCTTCAGCCGTTCCCTGGCATTTTCAATTTGTTCTTTGGCCAGCATCGCGGATGTATAATGCGATACAACTTCGAGGTACATACGGTTGAATTCCTCCCTTTGCACCGCTTCGGTAAACTCCAGACGGTTCATACCTAATGAAAGCCGGTGACGGTAGTTAAAGCCCCGATACACATCGATACTGGAATACAGAAAAGAATGTGCGTTAACGTTATAGGCATTGGTAAGTATATTGGTGGTAGGATCGATAAACAAGCCCCAGTTGTTGGTGGTGCGCAAATTGGCGCTTAAGTCAGGTAAATAGCTGTAACGGGTAGTGGAAAATTTAATTTTCTCAGCTTCGTACTGCACCAGACTTTCCCTGATATCGAGGTTGTTGGATGAGGCTTCCAGCAGACACTGCTTAAGGTTCCAGGATTCCTGTGCAAACAGAATGTGCATACCAGACCCTGAAAAAAGAAACATCAAGGCCAGGCATATCATTACATTATGCTTCATCGAAGAAAATATTTACCTGGCTCACACCTTTTATTCTTTTGAGCTCATTTACGAGCACATCACTTTTGTCTTCACTTTTGAGATTTACATAATAAGAAGACTCAAGCATATTATTATATTCATCGCCAAGCGCCTTTATATTTACCAGTTTGTAATTCGAACAAAATTTTCTGAGGGTTGTACTGAAAGCATCATCGGGCGTTTCCGTACCATCTGCATTTATCTGAAGTAAAAATTCTTTCTTTTTAGGATTTGCGTGATTGAGTCTTGCCGTAAGAAACATCGCCAGGCCAATGAACAGCGTACCCGTGATGGTGATGGCATATACCCCTACACCTGCAGAAAGACCGATACCTAGTGCAAAGAATATAAACATTATATCCTGTGTATCTTTTACAGCTGTTCGAAAGCGAATGATTGACATAGCCCCTACCAGTCCAAATGCCCTGGCAAGATTGTTACCAATTACCATAATAACCAGTGCTGTGATCATGGTGAGCATTATGATGGAGTTGACAAAAGAACTTGAATAGCTGATGCCTCTGTAAGTAATACGGTAAAGCAAAGCTATAAAAATGCCGCAAATAAGCGCAAGTAGCAGATTGGCTGCTGCTTCACGGGCTGTAAGTGAAAAAACAAATATATCCTGAAATTCCTGTCGCATTGTATACTATATAACAATTAATATATCGTAGGGTCTAAACCATAGAAAACCCGGGAGTGGATAGGCCTGATGCATACTTGGAAACAGCTTCATGACGCAGGCCAAATTCCTGTATAACTGACCTCGCCCAAACGGGCATATAAGGGGTAAAATATTTAACTTCCATTACAAAAAAATCATTCCATAGATAGGTATAGCCATCATTTTTATACAAATCACTGATTTGCGGATGCAAAAGCGACCTGACATGCTTATCGAAAGTAATTCTTACCCCCGGGTCAAATTTTCCATGATAAGCTTCCCTTTCATATACCACCAGGTTTGCTGGTTTTTGAGCGTATCTTTTCATATTGAAAAAGAATCGGCTGGCATCTTCTAGTTCTTTTTGGTTGCTTATATCATGATCGAGGTAATGGCCAACACTTCCATTTTGAATTAATTCTTCCAGAATATCATATGAAACCAGTGCCCGATTTTTCCCTATGGTGTTTTCCCTTTTTCTTTTAATTTCCAGAAAAACTTTGCAGCCTTTATAATATTGATTGTATCCACGTATTCTAAGCTTTTTTCTGTTTTTTAATCCTTCCACTTTTTCGTAAAAAGAGGTAAAAGTTGGGGTGTCGAAATAGATGCTTCTAACGGTATATTGCGGAAGCCCATTCAATGCCGATTGTAAAGCATACTTATCAGGTTCTACAAAAGCCTCTATCCGGTTTCTAAGATCATTCAGAAATTTTGTTGGAACCAGATACTTTCTTTCAAATCGCACTTTCATTTAACTAAAGGTCAGATCAAGGATTCTAGATAGATATTCGCGTATATTGATTTTTTCACAATGCACAATCACTTCTGTGAAAGTGCCTGGCATAATTTCTATATCATTATTGAAAATGGCAGTAGCGAAAAATGCCTGTTTACTGTCGACAAACTGTACCACATTGTCTATGCTTTTAATAAGCCCTGAGCTTTTTTGTCTCGTATGGCTAAGCCTGACTTCTGCCTGCATATTTTCAGTTACAAATTTTCTCTCCATAACATCTATGGGTAATAAAACCACATAAGATGAAGTGTCGGCTATGGTAATAAGCAATTCTGAATTATCACTGCCTCTGTTGAGAACCACCATTCCCGATACGGGGGAGACAAGGGTAAAATATTCCAGACGGGTTTTGATTTGTTGTATTTGCTGTCGCAATGCTACCATTTGGGTTTGAATAAGCTCTGCCTGCTCGGGCTTATCACCGGTGATGGCCGACAGGTACCGGGCTTCAGCAATATCACGTGAAAGTTGTGTGGTTCTGAACTTGTTCAGTTCGATTTCATAATGCTGATCTGAAATGAGCGAATCGCGGAACAGGCTTTCCATCCTTTCCATTAGCCGGGCCTGGGTTGTGAGCTCCTGCTCCATAAGTGCCAGTTTCTTTTCCGCTTCCTGAACATCCTCAGGCTTTTGTCCCGTTGTGTAAAAAATCAATTGCGACTGAAGTATATCATAATCGCCCTGCAACTGAATTAGTCGCCTTTCTTCTTCATTGGAGTACAAAATACCAATGGTATCCCCCTTTTGTACATATAATCTTTGATAAATCTGAGAATTAAGCCTGAATTCTACAACATCACCCCTTTGAAATTCAGTTACGCCATAGGTATCTACCGAACCTTTAATGTTGTCTTTGTAGGCCGAAATCAGATTTCCCTCCAGGGTACGGGCCAGAGACCATTCGTAAGCCGGAACAATCAATCCGCGTGTGTATATGCGATAGGGCAATTCAATTGGTATAAATAAGGCCAAAGCCAAAATGCTCAGAAAAATAGTCATCCATATAAGACCCATTTTTTGCTTTCTCATACCAACTGACAACTGAAAATATTTTTTATAAAAAATATCTATTATATATCACAGTTTAGTTTAACAAAATTCAAAACTGAGATAGTAATATTACACAAAGATATCTAAATTAGTTAATATCAGGATAATAAACACTTAACATAATGTGTTAAATATTACCTGTGTATTATTTTGTGACAAAGCTAAAAGATTAAAGATAAGGCAAAAAAGAAGCGGTTTCAGACTGGTTTTTTATCATTAATTTTACTTTTCAGAAACATACTTATAGCCTGAAAAGCCATTTCAAAACAGTTATTGTTTACAATGATTATATCTGCAATTTCTTTAAAGGGAGCAATGATCTTTTCATAAGCCGGAGATACGTGATGCTCATATCTATAGAGCACATCTTCCATTTCATACCCTCTTTCCCTTGCATCCCTTACGATCCGGCGTCTGAGTTTAACACTTTCCTTAGCCTCTACAAATAGTCTGAAATCAATGAGATCGAGAATAATATCGGAATAAAAGATAAAAATTCCTTCCACTATGATCATAGGCGCCGGTTGAAACTCCAGTAATTTGGGCTGCTGTACCGGATTATTAAAGGTATATTCCTGCCTTATGATGCTTTGACCCTGAATAAGCTTTTGGAGATCATCTTCAAATGCCTCAAAATCGAGTGCCCTGGGGTCATCAAAATTGTGAACGCCATTTTTATCAGTGGGAACTTCTGAAATGTGACGGTAATAATTATCCTGTGATATAAGACAAACCTCATCAGATTGAAAGGAATTCATGAGTTTGTTGAGAAAAAGGGTTTTTCCTGATGCACTGCCACCAGTAAGGCCTACAACAAAAGGTTTATCTATAAACAGCATTTTTTTAATTCTTCTTAATTTTTCTCTTGAGAAAACCTGCGAGTTTTTCGATAGCCAGCCCTCTGTGACTTATTTCATTCTTTTGCCCGAGACTCATCTCGGCAAAAGTCTGATCAAAACCTTTGGGAATAAATACAGGATCATAGCCAAAACCATCTTTCCCTCTTGGCGCATCGATGATGATTCCGGTAACAACACCTTCAAACTGATAGACTCTGCCCTTTTTAATAAGTGTAATGACGGTTCGAAACTGGGCTGATTTGTTTTCTTTATCTTTTAAATTCTCAAGTAATAATGCGATGTTGTCTCGGCTGTGTTTTCCCGGCCCTGCATATCGTGCAGAGTAAACACCGGGTTCTCCATCCAGTGCATAGACTTCAAGTCCGGTATCATCAGCAAAACAGTCGATTCCATATTTTTTGTAGATGTATTCTGCTTTTTCCCTGCTGTTGCCTTCCAGTGTTTTTTGATTTTCAGGAAGCTCCTCATTTTCCCCCAGTTCATTCAGGCCTATAAGTTCAAAACCTTCCCCCAGTATCTGGCCTACTTCTTTGAGTTTGTTTGGGTTGTGGGTGGCAAAACAAATTTTCATGGGCATTCAGCTCTGTTGTAGGAAAATGCGATTTGACACCAATTATGCGAGGGTGATCAAACAACGGCTCAAATATTGTAATTTTGAAGTTTATTTTAAAATTCTATTCGTATCTTTTGACGGGTATGTACCAATTTATATGTAATTATTTTTGTAAATGAAAGTAATTGAACAGATTAATGACAATTATTACATCATTCTGATATGGATGGCTCTGATGTTGAGCTCCTGTTTGACCACCCGTAAAATGGAAAGGCAGCTGAATAAGACATTAAAACATTCTGAAGTTTTTGATTCACATTTTACTGGATTTGCCCTGTATGATCCACTATCGTACAAGATGCTGGTGGAGTATAATGCTGATAAATATTTTATTCCCGCTTCAAACACCAAAATATTTACCTTGTATACTTCTCTAAGGGTTTTGGGTGATACACTTATCGCCATGCAGTACGCAGAACGAAATGATTCACTGTATATAAAAGGCATGGGATATCCTTTATTGATGCACCCTGCATTACCCGACAGAGGCCTTGAATTTTTTTTAAAAAGTTGGAAAGGACCGGTTCTAACCGACTTTTCAAATTTTTATGAAACGCCTCTGGGCCCGGGCTGGTCGTGGAATTGGTACCCATACAGATATGCTACCGAAAGAGCACCCTTTCCATTGGCAGGTAATTTGGTGCAATTTTACAAAGAACCAGCCAGTCAAAATTGGACGGTATATCCGAAGGCCTTCAAAAAGTACAGCATTCATACTCCTCAAAACACAAAAAATGAGATCAGAAGAGAATACAATGGAAATGTATTTTATACCAGCAGTATTGCCCAGCATTCTGATACACTGGAGATGCCCTACCAATGGACGCCCGAATTATTTAGCGATATACTGGCATCTGAATGGCAGCTTGCCGTTAGTCAGATGCCGGTTCCCTCAGATGTAAACTATCGGTATTATTTGGGCCGGCCGGCCGATAGTGTGTATATGGCCGTAATGCAAAATAGTGATAATTTTTTTGCAGAACATTTATTACTTATGTGTGCAGGCATATTGAGCGACTCTCTTAAGTCTTCTATAGCAATTGATTATGCTAAACAACACTTCTTTCATGATATGCCAGACACGCTGTATTGGGTAGATGGTTCCGGTTTGAGCCGGCACAATCTGTTCAGTCCGCGAAACATCATCATGGCCTTGACAAAAATTGACGAATGGCTGCCCGAAGAGCGCATCCGTAGTATTTTTCCAGCCGGAGGAGTATCAGGAACCATCAAAAATCAGTATGCCGGACCTGATGGCATTCCCTACGTGTATGCCAAAACAGGTACCTTGAGCAATGCGATGGCATTGAGCGGATACCTTTTTACCAGAAGCGGTAAAAAACTGATATTTAGTTTTTTGCACAACAATCAGGTAAAACCGGGAAAGGAGGTTCGTGACGAAATGCAAAAAGTCCTGGAAAGAATTTACTACCAATATTGAGGCATTGTCAGGAGGTGAACCCTTAAAGCTGAGCTAGAAGCGAAAAAATGTGAGAAAAGAATATTAGCTGGTAGCTCGCAGTTGATTGACAGCTGTACTTCCCTGAATAATGTTAACCAATAATATCTTTCTTCACTTATACTGGGTTACAAACCCTGCTTTTCATAATTAGGGGCACAAGTCGCAGACTTGCGCCAACAAGGGTTTGTTTTTATCGATGAACTGTAGCATTAAGCATTCAAGGCCAGTTTTAATATTGGAGAAGACTCCACAACAACAGATCTGGAATTATTTCCCGGGCTGGCGCGATATGCGTTCATTGAGATATTCGGCGAAGGCCGCGTCACTATTGGGTTTTTGCATGATAAATCGCTGCGATGTACGATTGCCATCACTGATCCACCGGCATCCTTTTTCTACATCAAAATCGAGGTAACCCACACCGGCATCCTCCAGAAATTCACCAGTCCCTTCCAGGGCATAATATACCGTAGCCAGGTCCCAGCTGGGCCTTTGATCGGCAATGGTTTTCTTTTCTACATTCCAAAGCCAGTCGCGATAGGCCGTGCGCACTATATTGCCGGCTTGGGTGTTTTTGAGTGAGGCTCCGGTCATGACCTTCGACCCGGCATCCACAAACACTATGTCGGAAGGGAAATGCTGAACCAGGTATGCCGTATATGGAGTAGTTTTATTGAAAAAGAAATTCCAGTCTCTGATATAATGCCCCTGGGGATTATTGGCATTGAGTGCGCCCAGGGCAATCCATCTGCGGACTTTTTTGGCTATGAGTTCCTTGCCGTTCAGGGGAGAATTATTATCGGGCTCAGACATAAGTAAATCATACAATCCCTTTGTATGGCCTACTGTAATGTAGTCAACGCTGTTATCATCCTGCAAGGCTAAGATTTTTCTGTTGAGTTTTGTCTGGTCTGCGGCATCCTGGTTGTGAACTATGGTATTTCCAAATGCAGCCTGATCTTTGGCCAGTTTTTCAGCGCTCATTTTATCTACCGGATCCCCGACTTCCGCATCCTGATTGGCGCCTATCGGTATTTCGCCTCTGCCGTAATAGATATTGATGGCCTCTGTAACGCCGGCTCCATAGGGTACAGTACCTGATGAGTATATGCAGGCCAGAATGTCTGCTTTACCTTCATCAGCATAGGAATGCAATAAGGCCAGTGCGCCAACGTCATCACAATCTGATCCCATATCAGTATCAAAGATGACTTTTTGTGCCATACCTTTGCTCTTTTCAGCGGGGGAACAGGCAGCCAGCATAGCGAGATATATACCTAAGCAAAAAAATATACCTGGTAAGTTCATCTTATACATATCTAGATTTATTTTACCAACTCCAGGGTAACCAGTATGGGCAGGTGATCAGAGTATTGCAATTGAAAGGTTTTTACCTCTCTCACACACCATTGATTTTTCTTATTTACAAAGAAATAATCAATGCGTTTTTCAGGATTGTGCGCCGGATAGGTTGCTTTGGCTTCTCCAAATTCTGCAGCGACATCCAGCCAGCTTTTGCCTAACCAGCGATAAGTTTCAGTATCTTCTTCAAAATTAAAATCTCCCGCCAATACCACAGGCAGTTTAAGTTTTTTAAAATACTTATCCATGGCTTTGAGTTGTGCCATTCTGTTTTCTTCAAATTCATGGCATAAATGGGTACCAGCTATTACCATTCGCCTTCCACCGGGTAAATCGCCTTCTATCATTATTACAGCTCTTGCTTCTCCGCCTTTAGGATTTGGCAAGGCCATGGTACGGCTTTCAAAGGGAAATTTTGTGAGAATTCCTTCCCCATATCCGCCATTGTCGTAATCTATGGCCTTTCCAAAATGACCATACATACCTGTCATTGTGGCCAGGGCGTCTGCTATATTGAGTTTTTCTCCCTGATTAAGCTTTGCTGATCGACCGGTAAGGCTGTCTACCTCCTGCAGCAACACCACATCTGGATTGAGGTCATTTATCAGCGCTGCAATTTCCCTAAGATTACTTTGGCCTTTTTGGTAAGGATTTTCACCGTGATAGATGTTGTAAGAAAGCAATCGCACAATCACAGGCTGTGCCTGAATAAGGTTCAGGGAACTAAAGATCAAACCTGAACATATCCACATACGGATGAAGAATTTTTTCATAAGTCCGGCATTGTTAACCATTGTAAAAAAATGAAAGTATTCCCTGAAGACTAAATTTATTCAAACCCTATCCAGGCGCTCACTTCCTCAAGACTGGGGTTTTTAACATCATTGAGCTTGAGTTTCTTTCTCATACCACATACATCGTTAAACAATTTAGAAGGTACCGCTTTGCTAAGGTCTTCCAGGGTTAAGATGCCCAGTTTTTGGAGAATGGGAATCAATTCACTGCGAACGCCCCGATCTTCAAAGTCTTTTTCCGTAGCTATTTTTGGTTTTTTCTCAGGCTTCATTTGCGGGAAAAAGATCACGTCCTGAATGGATGGCGAATTGGTAAGAATCATGGAAAGCCGGTCAATCCCTACGCCTAATCCTGCGGTAGGCGGCATACCATATTCCAGGGCACGCAGGAAGTCCTCATCGAGCATCATAGCTTCCTCATCGCCTCTTTTACCCAGTTCAAGCTGGGCTTCAAAGCGTTGTCTTTGATCGATGGGATCGTTCAGTTCTGAAAAGGCATTGCAAATTTCTTTTCCATTGCAGATGGCCTCAAATCGCTCTACCAGTCCGGGTTTAGACCGATGTTTTTTAGCAAGTGGGGACATTTCCACCGGATAATCTGTAATAAAGGTCGGTTGTATGAGCTTGTGTTCACAATGTTCTCCAAAAATTTCATCGATAAGTTTGCCCTTACCCATGGAGTCATCAACCTCTACTTTAAGATTTTTTGCAGTAGTGCGCAATTCATTTTCATCCATATTTGAAATATCCACCCCGGTAAAATGTTCAATGGCTTCAAACATGGTAAATCTTTTCCATGGCCTCTGGAAGTTGATCAGGTGCTGTCCTACTTTTACTTCGGTAGTACCATGTAAATCCATGGCTGCTTTTTCAACCATCTCCTCTACCAGGTCCATCATCCATAAATAATCTTTATAGGCGACATAAAGTTCTACCTGTGTGAATTCCGGATTGTGAAACCTCGACATTCCTTCATTTCTAAAATCTTTGGCAAATTCATATACCCCGTCAAAGCCACCGACGATAAGCCTTTTGAGGTATAATTCATTGGCTATTCTAAGATACAATGTGGTATCGAGTGTATTATGGTAGGTTTTAAAAGGTCTGGCTGAGGCACCACCATATATGGGTTGCAATACAGGAGTTTCAACTTCAAGGTATCCTTTATTATTGAGAAATTCTCGAATCGATTGCACCATTTGTGTGCGTTTGACAAATGTATTGCGCACTTCAGGATTTACGATGAGATCTACATAACGCATTCTATAACGTTGCTCAGGATCGGTAAAAGCATCGTAAGTTTTCTTTTCTCCGGTTTTTTCATCTAAGGTTTCTTTAACGATCGGAAGGGGACGCAGAGATTTGGTCAGAACTTTAAGTGAGTTTACATGAATGGAAATTTCACCGGTTTGCGTTGTAAATACGTAGCCTTGTATGCCTATGATATCTCCGATATCGAGTAATTTTTTAAATACAGTATTATACAGTGTTTTATCTTCATCCGGGCAGATATCATCTCTTCGGATGTAAATCTGAATCCGTGCGGTTGCATCCTGAATTTCGGCGAAGGAAGCTGAACCCATAATACGCCGGCTCATGATTCTACCAGCGATTGAGATATTTTTATAATCCGTTTTTCGTTTTTCGTAATTCTGATGAATATCACTTGCGGTAACATTCACGGGGAATAAATCTGCCGGATAAGGGTCTATACCTAATTTTTCTAATTCGGCGCGCTCATTGCGCCTGTGGATTTCCTGTTCACTCAGATGCATAATATTTTTGTAGTATACTTACAGTGTTGAATAGTTTTCGATTTTCCAATTATAGAAGCTTTGATCGAAAATGTTTGCAAAAATAGTGAAAACCAGTGGCCTTAAAAATTACAGCCAGAAAATTTGGGATCAGGAAAGGTTTTTTACCTTATTTCTTCGTTTTCGCTCTTTTCTGATCAGTTCGAGTTCCCTTCCGGTTTGTCCTGCTATGGAAGTATTCTCTTCGGCTCTTCTGAAAAGATAAGGTAACACAGATTTTACCGGTCCGTATGGAAGATATTTAACAACGTTATAATTGGCATGGGCCAGATTAAAAGAGATGTGATCACTCATTCCGTACAACTGAGCGAAAAAAATACGTTCATCAGCTGGATGAATGCCATGGATTTCCATTAATTCTGTCAGATAGTGATTGCTTCTTTCGTTGTGTGAACCGGAGCACACTTCTATGCGGTCGATATTTTCAATACAAAATCTAAGCGCTTCATTGTATTGCTGGTCTGTGGCATTTTTGCTTGGCAAAATAGGGTCTTCATAACCATTAAGTGCGGCCCTGTCCCTTTCTTTTTCCATATATGCGCCCCTTACCAGTTTGGCACCAAGATAAAAACCTTTTTCAATACTTTTGGCATGAGCCACGATCAGGCGTTCCATCATACTAGACCGATACATCTGATAGGTATTAAAGACAATTGTTTTTTCCTGATTGTAGCGTTCCATCAGTTCATAAACCATTTGATCTATGGTTTCCTGGTACCAGCTTTCTTCACTGTCGATAAATAATTTTACATTAAGGGCGTAAGCTTTATTCGCTATGGCATTCCAGCGGGCACGGGCTTTTTCGAAAGAAGACTTTTCTGCCTTGCTGAGCGGCATATGGTTTTGTATTTTTTCCAGCAGTGCGGCTGATGCCAGTCCGGTAGGTTTAAAAACGCAAAAAGGTATGCTTGTATCATCCTTTGCCCGTTCTATGGTACGCATAACCTCAGCAGCAGATTTTTCAAAGCCTTCTTCTGAGTTTTCACCTTCCACAGCGTAATCCAGTATGGTGCCGATACCATAGGTAGCCAGCATTTTGATGGTGTTTTCACATTCTTCTATGCTTTCACCACCACAAAATTGATGAAAAACTGTGTTTCTGATAATTCCTTTTACCGGTAGGTTTAATTTGAATGCAATTTTCACCATATTTGTACCCGCATTTACCAATGCAGGACTGCTCATGGCTGAAAACAAACGATGGCTCAGACGAAGGGCCTTATCGTCTTTATAGGCAAAAGCAATGGACGTATTATCGAATGAAACAGCGTTTGTATTCATGCAGTTAAAAGTATTCGTATTTAGGAAAAGTTTAAAAAATTTTACCAGGCCCGAAATTAAATAATTTTAAACAAACCTTATCATCATAATTATAAGAATAATACACAGATTAAGGAAAAGGTGCAATTGCTTTAAACAGACCAAAACATCTGATTTGAAATTAGTAACACAATGAAAATAGAAAACCTAAAAGACTGGGGATTTGATTTGAAAAGACCCTGGATTATTGCTGGTCCATGCAGTGTAGAAACAGAAGAACAGCTGCTCGACACCAGCAAGCAAATTCAAAAATTGGGTATCAACATCATCCGTGGAGGTGTTTGGAAACCCAGAACGCGGCCCGACACTTTTGAAGGTGTCGGATCTGCGGCACTGCCCTGGATTCAAAATGTTAAAAAAGAAACCGGTCTTTCTTTTATGATAGAAGTGGGCAATCCAAAACATGTTGAAGAAGCCCTAAAGCACGATATTGATATTTTGTGGATTGGAGCTCGCTCTACCGTAAACCCTTTTACGGTACAGGAAATTGCAGAAGCCATCAGAGGGGTGGATATTCCAGTATTGGTAAAGAACCCGATTAATCCCGACCTGGCTCTTTGGATAGGTGCAATTGAGCGCATCAGCAGGGTAGGTATTTCGAGAATTGCCGCCATACACAGAGGATTTTCATCATTCCAGAATACCCGGTACAGAAACCTGCCAATGTGGTCTATTCCTATTGATCTCAAAAGAAACCTGCCTGAAATCCCGATGATTTGCGACCCAAGCCATATTGGTGGTTCCAGGGATCTGATATTTGAAATAAGCCAAAAAGCCATAGACCTTGATTACGATGGCCTGATTATCGAGAGTCATCGCGATCCCGACAGGGCCTGGAGTGATGCCAAACAACAAATCACGCCAACCACCCTTGCCCTGATCATGAAAAACCTGAAGTACAGAACGCCCACTTCAGAAGATAAAGATTTTATTACCCAGCTCGAAGGATTGAGAGACCAAATCGACCATATCGATAAAGAGCTTTTTGAAATTATGGCCCAGCGAATGGATATAGTCGAAGAAATCGGTCTGTACAAAAAGCGCAATAACGTAACCGTATTTCAGAAAGATCGCTGGAAGGAAATATATGAAACCCGAAGACTCTGGGCAGCAAAACTCAACCTTAATCCTGAGTTTATGGCCGATTTGTTTAAAATTATTCATGATGCCTCCATCAGGCGCCAGGAGTATATTATGAATAATCCCATAGAAACAACAGAAGACGAAAAACATGAGTTTACCGGAGAACATCCAGATAACGTCTGATATTGCCGGAGTTATCAAAGACTACTTCGCACATAATAATTTCTCATCGGTCATGGTTTTGGTAGATGAAAATACCAAAAGGCATTGCTTTCCCCTGGTTGAAAAAGCAATGCCTGACCATGAGCTCATAGAAATTAAAAGTGGTGAAGAGTACAAAAACCTGGATACCTGTAGCCAAATTTGGTCTGAACTAACCCGTTTTGCCTGCGACAGAAAAGCCATTTTGGTAAATCTGGGAGGAGGTGTCATCGGCGATATGGGAGGCTTTTGTGCTGCAACTTATAAAAGAGGAATTCGCTTTATAAATATTCCCACAACTTTGCTTGCGCAGGTAGATGCCAGTACAGGGGGTAAATTGGGAATAGATTTCCAGGGCTTTAAAAACCATATCGGGGTTTTTCAAGAACCCCACAGGGTTTTTATCGACCCGGTTTTTCTCCATACCCTGAGCGAAAGGGAGATGCGATCTGGATTTGCTGAGATTATTAAACACTGTCTGATTGCAGATGACAGGATGTTTGAGAAAATTTATGGAAAAGAAATTAGTGAACTAAGAATGGATAAGCTTATCCAACACTCTGTTGAAATTAAAAACCAGGTGGTTACAGAAGATCCATTTGAAAAAGGTTTGCGAAAAATCCTAAACTTCGGGCATACAGTAGGTCATGCAGTTGAAACCTTTTTTCTCAGCCATGGAGAAGATAAAATGTTGCATGGAGAAGCCATTGCGATTGGAATGATTGCCGAGGCATACCTTTCCCATAAATTGGCTAATCTTAAACATGTGGAACTGGAGAAAATCTGTCGCTATCTGTTGGCTGTGTACGGTTATCGTTCTATACCCGATGAAGCAATACCTGCCATAAGCGATCTGACCCTTCATGATAAGAAAAATGAAAAGAAAAGTATTAACTGCTCCCTGTTGATCAAAACGGGGCAATGCGGTTTTAACTATAAAGTGAAAAAAGCTGATATACAAGAATCACTGAGGTATTATAACCAAATGGTAAATTCATCAGATAAAGTAATGAACTGATTCTTCATTTTCTTCCTTATCGTGCTTATGAGCGTTAATCATTACTTTACTGCTCACTTTAGAGAAAGCGTTTCTTTTTGTTTTCATTTCGCCCTGAGCGATTTTGCCGGCAAGGGTGCCTAGGGCAATTCCTGAGAATACAAGGGCCGCGAATTTAATGTAATTTTTCATCTTGGGTAAAATTGTAATTTATTTTTCATTAGCTAAAACTGTACCAGGTGATACGTTCAGCGCTTAACAGGTATAAAGGTTTAAAAAAAATTTATAATATGCAATTGTATATTTAAATAATGCATTTTAAGGCATGTAATATATGATCCAGAAAAGTAAAATTGTCGATACATTGAAAAGTTACAAATCGGTAGAAATAACAGCGCCCCTAAAGTTTGTTTCAACGCGCATTGACCTGGTTTCTTCGAAAAGTGAGAGCAATAGGGCTTTGATAATCAATAAGATATCGGGGGAATTGTCTGAATTACACAATTTGTCTGAGGCCAGGGACACCCGCACGATGCAGCGGTTATTGCAGTCAGATGATAATGTACTGGATGTGCTGGATGCTGGAACCACCATGAGGTTTATTACAGCATATTGCGCTATAACAGGACAAAAAAAGATCATTACCGGTACTCCGAGGATGCAGGAACGTCCGATCGGTGTACTCACCGATGCTTTGACGGCACTCGGATGCAAGATTAAATTTCATGGAAAAGATGGCTATCCTCCGGTTGAGACACTGGGTTTCGATGGTCAGCGCACCCGAAATCTTAGGGTGCGCGGAGATATAAGCAGTCAGTACATTTCGGCATTACTAATGGTTGCACCTCAATTGCCGGAAGGGCTCAGGCTTGAACTGGAAGGCCCAATAGGCAGCAGGCCATACATTAATATGACAATTGCACAGATGCAACATTTTGGTGCCGAGCTGGGCTGGGTAAATGACAGGATCATTGATGTCAGACCCAAACCTTACGATGCTACCTCGTACACAATAGAGTCAGACTGGTCGGGTGCAAGTTACTGGTTTAGCATAGCGGCATTGAGCAAGCAGTCTTTTATTTCATTAAAGGGTCTGAAAGACAAATCCCTACAGGGAGACCGGGCCATTGTAGATATTATGCAACATCTCGGGCTTCAAACTGAATTTTATGATGGAGGTTTGCATATACAGGCAGGCAGAGATTCCCGGGCATTTAGCTGTGATTTTGTTGCTTGTCCAGACCTGGCACAAACCGTAGCTGTGGCTTGTGCAGGCCTGGGTATAGAATGCACTATGACCGGTCTCGAAAGTCTCAGAATCAAAGAGACCGACAGGATTGCCGCACTTCAAACAGAACTGGCCAAATTGGGCGCTTCATTAGATGAAACAGAACCAGGTGTCTGGAAAGTAAGCGGAGGTGGTGAAAAGGCTTTATTGGGTGAAAAACCTGTTTTTGAAACCTACGATGATCACCGGATGGCAATGGCATTTGCTCCTTTGGCAATTATAAGGCCCATAGTTATTTTAGAACCGCACGTTGTGGAAAAATCTTATCCGGGTTTTTGGGATGATCTGACAAAGGCAGGGTTTATACTGACGTTCCATTAAGAAAGCAGCGAAGTAATTATATTAGTGAAACAAAAAAAACCTTTGTATCGAACAAAGGCTTTTTCAAGCTCCTTATCCGAAGTTGGCTTCAAATAAAACTAACGAAATAATATGGCGAGGAAACAAAAACCAGAAAATAAAAGTAAAATAGCATGATAGGTTGACAATAAATATTAATAGATATAACTTCAAAACAAATGACAGCAGTAGTTGGCATATTAAATAAACATGCAGTTGCATTAGCGGCTGATAGTGCTGTAACCGTTGGAGGAACGAATGGCAGAAAAATTTTTAATAAAGCCAATAAGGTTTTTACACTATCCAAACTTCATCCTGTCGGCATAATGATTTACAACTCAGCTTCTTTCATGACTACCCCTTGGGAAACCATCATAAAGGTGTATAGAGACCAGTTGGCAGACAAATCATTTTCCACCTTAAAGGAGTATCAGGAGGATTTTTTGAAATTTGTCAGAACTAAGAAATTCTATACAACTCCTGAAATTCAAATTGCATTTCTGCAAAATTTCTCACTAGATATTATCAATTCTATAATTAATGAAGTTGCTAATCAAAATAGAGTCTTAATTGATAACCCAACTCACGAGAGTAGAGAGCAGTTCTTAATTTTATTTGAAGAAAAACTTGACAACTTAATTCTTGATTGGAGTAACTCAAAAGATATTTGTTTAGAATTTTCCAATTATACATTTGAAGCATTTGCATTTTATTCGACCCAAATTTTTGAAAATATAAATCAGTTTCGTTTTGTTTCTAACGGGATTAAGCTAACAGAGATTTTGCTGCTTAAAATAAAACAAGTTGTATATTCTATTCTTAAAGCTAAAGTGGACTTTTCAATTTACACTGGTTTAATATTTAGTGGCTTTGGTGAGGATGAAATATATCCGCAACTTATAACTGTTAATGTTTCTATGGTTATTGATAATAGATTGAGATATTACATAAATGAGGATAGGGCAGCATCAATTTCCAATGAGAATAACGGGGCTGTATGTCCATTTGCCCAAACTGATGTGATTGACACAATTCTGACTGGTATAGACCCTTCTCTTGACAATATTTATCTCAATAACTTTGATGCACTTTTCAAAAAATACAATCAAGCAATAATTGATAGCATTGGTAATGACAACCAGCTTCTAGTTGCTCAGATTCAACAACTTGACATTGAGAAAATTGTAAAGACTTTCAATGAAATAAATCATAACATCAAGCGAGAAAATTATATAGCGCCATTGATGAATGCAGTAAGTAATTTATCCAAAGAAGATTTGGCTGAAATGGCAGAAAGTTTAATATATTTAACCTATCTTAAAAGACGAATTACATTTGCAGAAGAAAGTGTTGGAGGACCAGTTGATGTTGCATTAATTTCAAAAGGCGATGGTTTTATTTGGATTAAACGTAAACACTACTTCAAACCCGAACTGAATCAACATTTCTTTGAAAACTATTTCAAATAAAATAACATGAAGACACTAACTTTCAACAACATTTTTTCAACTAATACATTCTCAAACACGGATGTTCTTTCGGCATTTAAACAGGAACCTGAAAAGCCGATGACTATTAAACAAGGAATGTCAGCAAAAGAAATTTCTGAAGTTGTTTCTGAAAAGGTAATTGCTGTAGTAAAAGAACAATTTCATGCTACAAAGGAGGAATTTAAAAATCAGGCTAAAAAAAATAGTTGAAATTTTTCTGATTAAAAAGTCAAAAGTTACGATCGCTTTGGTTTTATCCACATTTTGAATATTTTTTTGAAGCAGTCAAAAAAATATTTTAAAATATAGTTAACAATAACAATATCCAGAGTCACTTAAAATAACAGAACGACCTCAGGCTTGGCTCAAAGTAGGGTGAAGTGGATATTTGAGAATTCTGTCCCGCATCTACTTTTGTGATGCTTTAACATTTTTTTATCTCCTAAATCACCTACCGAGCCAAGAGCCAAAACGTCTTATTTATTTTATATACCTGAAATCATGGCCATCGGGTAATTGCTTTAAAAATTGCAGCATAAGTTCGATGAGGTTTTCCACATCATGTTTATTGGCCATCTCCACAGTCGTATGCATATATTTCAGGGGAAGGGAAATAAGTGCAGAAGCCACTCCTTCATTTGAATAAGCAAAAGCATCGGTATCGGTACCGGTGGTTCGGGAAGAGGCGGCACGTTGAAAAGGAATATCTTGCTTTTCAGCTGTTTCTATCAACATCTTAAGCACATTATTTTGAACAGCAGGTGCATAGGTAAGCACCGGTCCTTCACCCAGCCTGATATCACCCTGTTTAATTTTGCTGTAACCCGGGGCCGTTGTGTCATGGGTGACATCGGTAATAATAGCCAAATGGGGCTTAATGCGGTGTGCTATCATTTCGGCACCACGCAATCCGATTTCTTCCTGTACTGAATTGGTAACATACAGTCCGAAAGGTAACTTAACAGACTGTTCAAATAATCTCCTGGCCACTTCAGCAATCATAAAACCTCCAATCCGGTTATCCAACGCCCTGCCTACAAGATATTTATCATTCATTTCGCTGAGCTCATCATCAAATGTTACCATACAGCCTACATGAATTCCCATAGCCAGCACTTCCTCATCAGAATTGGCACCACAGTCTAGTACTACATTTTCTACATTCATTTTTCCTTCTTCACGTTTTTCACGCACATGAATGGCCGGCCATCCAAATACTGCCGGCACGGGGCCTTTATCTGTATGTATCTTTACTTTTTTGGAAGGAGCGATCATATAATCAGAACCTCCATTGCGAATTACATGAATGTAACCTTCCTTGGTAATATAATTGACAAACCAGGAGATCTCATCACTGTGTGCTTCAATGACAACTCTGTATGGCGCTTCAGGATTGATCACCCCTACTACCGTTCCATAGGTATCAGAAATATAAGTGTCGATATAAGGTTTAACATAATCAAGCCAGATTTTCTGGCCTTCTGCTTCGTAACCGGTCGGTGTCTCACTGTTGAGATACGCGTATAAAAATTTTTTGCTCTTTTGATCCATTGATAAAAGAATTTAATATAGAATAAAGATTAGGTTGAAAATACAATCCTATGGTCATCTAAAAATGATATGATAGTCCAATGCCATTGGAAGAAACCGATAAATTATTGATAATGCCTTTTAACCTGCGACTATTGCGATTGTGAGCATAATGCATGGCCGCATCGAAAACCAGTAAAAATCCACCTTGCAAAATTAATCCTTTTCCGAAGCCACTGTAAAGATCGGCATTGCGGTCAGTGTTTTTTGAAAATTCCATCAGGTAAAAACCACCTGCAATATAGGCAACATTCAGGCCACTATTAAAAGCAAAGGTTTTTTCAATTCGCTTTTGACGATCAATGCTTTCTGTAAGACTATAATAAGAGGGGTCTCTTCGCAGCTCATTGTAATAACCTATACCTGCCAGGCCAAGGTTTACCACATTCCAATATATATTAAAACGGTAAAAATATTTATCTTCTCCACTGGCATTCATTGAAAGAATGGTATTGGTTCCAATGTTGGCAACGGCCCAACCACCCAGGGTGAGCATCCCTCTTTTATTATACAAACTGGTTCTTTCATTAAAATCCCGCAAATCAAGTGAGGATTGAGCATGAAGCATCTCCGATTGCAGAGAGCACAACAGCAAGAAAATACCGGTAATTGTAAAATGTTTCATTGTAATGTAAACGCTAAAATTACAATTCTGGTTAAAAATAATTTAATTCAGTAAAAAAGAAATATACATCAAAAATACTTCAAACCAGCCATCCAGATAGTCATACTTTAAACCAATTGACTTTTCGCATGAATTTTTATTGTTATTTCTTTATTTGTCAAAGGTGTAATGTTAAAAGAAGTTATGCAATTTAAAATTAATGTATCTTAGTTAATTTTGAATCGAATCCACACCCCTGTAAAAAAGGCAATTTACGCATTGCTGTTATACATTTTATAAAAAGAGCGAATCTATTAGTATTTTTTTAATTTATATCTCTTGTTACAATGAAAACAATAACTAAAATCGCCGTTTTGCTGTGTATTGGTTTATGCATACCTGAATGGAGCTTTTCTCAATTACCGCCAGACAGACCCAAAGTAAAGTTTGGCAATGTTTCGCCGGAGGATTTTCATATTCCTGATGATTTGGGCTTTGAGGATGCCGAAGCCCTGATTTTGTATGATGAAGGGAGTTATACCTATTCATGGCGCGATGGCTCAGGCTTCAGAACAAAATTCGAAAGATTGTGCCGCGTTAAAATAGAAAACACAGAAGGTTTTGACTGGGCTTCCCATGAGATACCCTTGTATACAGTAACTGGTACATACAAGGAAAATCTTACCAATATTAAAGGATTTACCCATATTCTGGAAAATGGAAAAGTTAAAAGTATTAAACTTGATAAAAAAGATATTTTCAGGGATAAATTCAACGATGAGTACGATGTGGTTAAAATTGCCTTACCCAATGTGGTGGAAGGTTGTATTGTTGAATTTACTTATGCAATAGACAGTGAAAAAACAAGGTCTGTTCCTTCCTGGGAGTTTCAAAAATCGATTCCTGTACTTTGGAGTGAATATACTGTAGCCATTCCCGAATTTTATAATTTTCAGCAGCTATCTCAGGGTTATGAGCCTTTTTATGCCAATATAAAAACACAGGAAAGTAGTGCCATTGTGGGTTCTGTGAGGACTCAAAACAGCAGCATGGGACAACCACCAGTGCGACAGGCACAACGGCATGAATACAAAGTCAATAAAAACTATCTTGCTACCAAAAACCTGCCTGCGTTAAAAAATGAATCCTTTATTACCCGTCCGGAAGATTTCCGTCTGAAATTAGAACATCAAATAATAGGCGTACAATTCCCACAAAGTGCCTATGAGAATTTATTAGGTGACTGGCGAAAAATCAACGAAGTGTTGTATAAACACCAGGAGTTTGGTGTGCAGATTAAGTCAAGGGGATTTTATAAAAATACAATTGAAGAAGCAAAATCAAAATCTTCAACCGATGAAGAATTGATGATGCATATATATAAACACGTTTCTTCACAAATGAAGTGGAATGGTCAAAATGCTTTGTTTGTTGAAAAAAATATCAAGTCAGCATACGACGCTCAGTCAGGTAATGCAGCAGATATCAATCTAACCCTGATTTCTATGTTAAATGCCGCAGGTGTAAGAACAGATCCGGTAATATTAAGCACCCGCAGTAATGGCATCATTAATACCCACGCACTTATTCTTAAAAAGTATAACTATGTGGTAGCCCTGGCGCATGTAAACGGAAAGAAAGTATTACTGGATGCCACAGATCCTTTTTTACCATGTGGAGTTTTGCCTGTGCGTTGTCTGAATCAGCATGGTCGTGTAGTGGTGGAAAATGGTATAGGAGATTGGATTAACCTTACACCCCAGGTAGGTAATTATATGGCTTCATCTTCCCGATTAACGATTTCAGAAGAGGGTGAAATGCAGGGAATTATACAGGTGAAGCGGGAAGGTTACAATGGCTTACTGCTTCGGCAGAACCTAAGGGAAAAAGGAGAGCAAGCCTACAAAGAATCACTTATGACCAAGTACCCGGGTTGGAAAATAGAAAAAATGAGCTTTAGCGATGCTGAAATAGGTGATGGAATCATAGAGGAAATCCATCTTTCCATTCAATCGGGCATTCAGGTGATGGGGAATACCATGTATATCGACCCTTACATTATCGAAAAGCTGCAGGAAAATCCATTTAAAAATGATGAGCGAAAATTGCCGGTTGATATGGTGATGCCCGACAGGGAATTTCACAATGTAAACATTGAAATCCCTCAGGGATTTACGGTTGATGAGGTTCCGGTTAGTACTGCCTTTCATTCAGCTGACAAATCGGCTTCCTATCGGCTTCTCAGCAACCAGAATGGCAATCAGTTGGTAGTTTCCAGGCAATATAAAAGAGATCGCTCATTTTACAGCCCGACTGAATATTCGACAATTCGCGAATTCTACGGTATGATTGTGGGTGCCGAAACGCAACAAATCGTCTTGAAGAAAATTCCGCAATAAGATGAAAATTCAATTTACAGCCTGTCTGCTTTTGCTTGTACTTTGGGGAGCGGCGGCAAAAGATACTTATTCAGTAAGGGAAATACCGGCAGAATTGTTAGTCAACAGCAATGCCGTAGTAAGGGATGAAAGTGAACGCTTTGAAATTCATGATGTGCGCAATGCAACCTACAGCTACCGGCGGGCAGTGACTATACTCAATAAAAAGGCGGATGCATTTTCCAGCGTTAAGGTTTACTATGATGGCAAAAGTACAGTGGCTTCACTGGAAGGAGCTATTTTTGATAAGCATGGTAAGCTCGCGAGGAAGTTAAAAAAATCAGACATAAAAGATTACAGTGCCTTCGATGGTTACTCAATTATAGATGATGGAAGGTTTAAGGAAGCTGAATTGAATTTTCCAGACTACCCCTATACCATTGTTTTTGAATATGTCGTTAAGCAAAAAAATATCCTGCGTTATCCTACCTGGGCGCCCCTGCCGGGTTATAACCTTTCCTGCCAATGGTCAGAATTTGAAGTTATTAATGCAAAGGATCTTGAATTGAGGTACCTGGAAAAAAATATTCCAGCCAACGTAAGCAGTGAAATTGATGCTGCGAACGGGAAATTCAAATGGAATATTAAAAATGCACCTGCCCTAATGTATGAAGCTATGGCGCCACATGCTACCGAGATTCTGCCACTGGTGCGCACCTCCCCAACCCGCTTTGTAACATATGCCTACCAGGGGGATATGAGTGATTGGAAAGGGTATGGCCAATGGGTGTATGCGTTGTTGGAGGATAAGCAAAAATTGCCGGATGCTACGGCGAAGAAAATGCAGGAAATGGTGAAGGACTGTTCCGATGATATCGATAAGGTCAGAAGAATTTATCAGTATATGCAAAATAATACCCGGTATATAAGCGTTAGCCTGGGACTGGGGGGCTGGCAACCCTTTGATGCCACTTACGTCAATGAAAAAGGCTATGGCGACTGCAAGGCTTTGAGCAATTATATGATGAGCTTGTTGAAATCAGTTGGCATTAATTCTCATTATACCCTAATACGTGCAGGCAGTAATGAGCCATCCATTTCTGTGGATTTTCCTTCTCATCAGTTTAACCATGCAATACTCTGCGTCCCAATGGAAAAGGATACCCTCTGGCTGGAATGTACCGATCAGAAAAATCCATTTGGATATGTCGGTTCAGGTTTAGACAACCGGCATGTTTTACTGATTACTGAAGATGGTGGATATCTTACCCGCACCCCCGGTTGGACCGGACATGAAAATATACAATTCACCAATGCCAGGGTAGACCTTGATACCGAAGGTAATGCGACGGCCGAGGTGGAAATCGTTTCAGCAGGTTTGCAATTCAGCCGGGTAGACGCATTGCTTAAAAGAGGAAGAGAGGAACAAAGAAAGCGGATCTATAATTTTATTGATATTCCTCAGTTTGAATTACAGGACTTTAAAGTCAATGCCAACACAGGAGCTGACATAAACGGATTGGAAGAATATCAACTCCAACTGAGGAGGTATGGAGCTGCCGGTGGGAAAAGGGTATTTTTTCAACCTAACTTGCTGAACAAAAACTCCAATGTGCGCCTTACAAGTGAATCACGTATCAATCCACTGGTATTGCGGTTTCCATACCTCGATATTGATACCATAGAGTTTAATCTGCCCAACCATTGTCATCTTGAATTTGTACCGGAAAACATCAGAATTACCTCAGATTTTGGCAGCTATGAAGTGAATTTCGAGATAGAACAAGGTAAAGTTGTATATATAAGGCGGATGGAAATGTATAATGGAACCTTTCCATCAGAGAAATATAATGAATACATTCAATTTATGAATCAGATAGCTGAAGCCGATCAGATGAAGATTGTAATGCTTAAATCAACCTGATGGTTAATATCAGATTGGCTTTTTCCTGACTTACTAATTTTAACACTCAAATCTAGTTTCTTTAGCATCATAACTAGCTAATAATGTATAGGTTAAGAAAATCATTCATGGGGTTTTCTAAAAGTTGCGGAAGACAGAAAAAGGGCATTTGGAAGAAATAAATTCCAAATGCCCTAATATATCATTGCTTTATTTCGGTTTAAAAATCAATTAGATGGTGGTTTGATAACATAGCCTTGATTTTGTAGAATATTCAATATGTCATACCAATAGCGCACCATTGTAATCTTGCCATTCGAAACCATGCTCGCGGTATGGTAAGGAATGGTTATCGTTTCCCCAGAAGCCTTGTCAGTAACGGTATTTATACCCCATGACAAGATCCATTCTCCTTCGTTCCAGTTATTGGTCACTTTCACAGGCAGGTAGAGGTCCTGGGAAATGCGGTGTTTGTATTGGTTGAAACTATTGGTGTAAAACTCTGCGTGCTGGGCTACTGTGAGAGAATCCAAAGCTCCCACCAGCCCGTAAATCATCGCATTTGGGGCAAATTGGGCAGTCAATGCAGCCACATCGCCTGCCTCAATTGCTTTGGAATGTTTCTGGATAACTTCAAGGGCTGTTGCTGCATTTTTAAATTCGAGGGTCACTGACATTTCCTGAGCGTTGGAAATGATAGGGGTCAACATAAGGAATAAAGCCAATACGAAGGTTGCTTTTAATGTTTTCATAATTAGATTGTTTAAAGGTTTATGAATTGTTTTTATTGAGTATAAGGCTTAACTGTCTGAAATTCAATAAACATAAGATCTATCATGGACGAATGCCCCCCTTTTCTGTCCCCATGATGGGAAAAAGTTACCGAAGACCCTGCAACATTATAATGCCTGCATTTTCTTTTCAAAGACCTCTCTGAAGACTAGTCTTCAAATGCCTGTAAAAGCGTGAAGGATCAGAATAAGAGACAGCGGCGCCAGATGCTACTGAGGTCCTGCCATGGGTGCGCACCTCCCCAACCCGCTTTGTAAAATATGCTTACCAGGAGACTACCATAATTAAATAATCAAGCCCTGTGAACTTCTTTCCTGGAGGTTCACAGGGCTTAAAATGTATATGCTGAAAACAAAGTAAGCTGCAAGGCTAAAGTTTAAGTGATTACCTGGTGCTTAGAAAAGGAGTCGTTTTTACCTTGTTAATAAATTCCTTTCGGTAACCTTCTTTATCGAGTCCCAGGGCATTTTCGGCCAGTGCGATTACCTCTTTAAAGCCATGCCCTCCAACAAATTCTGAATCCCTGAGTAACATACCATACAACGCTACGGCTGCTGAAAACCTGAAATTCTCTGAACTGTTTTCCAGCCTGATTGATCTGGGAGAAACCGATTGTTCGAACATACGACTGGTGTGGCCATCGGGTTTTTTGTACCTGATTTTAAGGGTGAGCAGATCGCTGCTTTTTTGAAGGACCGGTTTTTGCTGATATTTTAATTCATGCATATTCTCAGATGAGCCCGAACCCACTGGAACAATTTCATACAAAGCTGTTACAGAATGCCCTGCCCCCATATCACCCGCATCTTTTTTATCATTGTTAAAATCTTCGTGGGGCATTATACGGTTTTCATAGCCGATCAGGCGGTAGGACTGAACTTTGGCGGGGTTGAATTCAATTTGAAGCTTTACATCTTTGGCTATAGTAAAAAGGGTACCGCCAAATTCAGATACCAGTACTTTTCGGGCCTCCTGTAAATTATCGATATAGGCAAAGTTACCATTCCCTTTATTCGACAATCGTTCCAGCCGGTCATCTTTATAATTGCCCATACCTACGCCCAGAATTGTAAGATAAACGCCTTTGTCACGCTCGGTTTCAATAAGCCTTTCCAGTTCGGCATTGCTGCTTACCCCAACATTGAAATCGCCATCGGTCGCCAGGATGATACGATTATTGCCACCTTTTATGAAATTTTCTTCAGCCGTTTTATAGGCAAGTTTAATACCTGCGCCTCCTGCTGTGCTACCGCCGGCTTCCAGGTTTTCAATTGCCTTTATAATGGTCTCTTTTTCAGAACCTGGCGTTGGATCCAGTACCTTTCCCGCTGCACCGGCATAGACAACGATAGATACTTTGTCTTGCTCTCTTAGTTCATCGACCAGCATTCTCAGCGCAGATTTCAGTAGTGGAAGCCGGTTTGGTGGAAACATCGAACCGGAAACATCGATCAGAAAGGTAAGATTTGACGGAGGAAGATGTTCTTTTTCAATTTTTTCCCCCTGTAATCCGATGTGTAAAAGCTTGTGTCCGGCATTCCACGGGCAATCGGCGTATTCGGTGGTAATAGAAAAGGGATGTTCGTCTTTGGGTTGGGGGTAATCGTAGCTGAAATAATTGATAAGTTCTTCAATGCGCACGGCATCGGTTGGCGGACGCTGGCCCAGGTTAATGAAGCGACGTACATTGGCATAAGAAGCGGCATCTACATCAATGGAAAAAGTGGATAAAGGTTGTTTCAGCGCGCTTTGAAATGTGTTTTCCTTGATGTATTCATAATTTTCAGTCTCGTGGTACATATAAAGAGGATCTGATATTTCATGTGGGTAATGACCCGGCAATTGCGCAGGATGAGGGGCAATCATTTGGGCTTCATTGGAAAGCATCTTATAAGATGCTTTGCGGTTTTTATATCCGGTAGTAACTACCTCATGGAGCATTGCATGATCAGGTGTCATTGTAACCTGCAATTCCTGAGGCCCTTTTACAGTTATCTCGAGGTTTTTATACCCAATAAAATAGAATTGGAGAATACCCGGTGAATGCGTGAGACGCAATTGAAATTTACCCTGCAAATCACTGATTACGCCTTGCTGGCTACCTTTTATGACGACACTTACACCGGCAAGGGGATTGCCGTCATCGGCATCTGTAATAATTCCGCTCACCAGATAGCCGGGTTCGATCGATTTTGCCTGCAGTAAAAAAATGGCAAGCAATGAAATAAGACTGATTCGAATGCTTTTCATAGAACAATTGTTTAAAGGTTGAAACTATTTTGATTACAGGATGCAAACCCCACGGCTATTCCATAAAAATTCTTAGAAATAATTTCAAAGAGCCTTTTGCCAAAATTGAATTAAATTGCATGATCATGTTTTTCAGAAAGAAGGTTGGCAAATCGGATGAAGACTTTATCCGAAAATATACCGAAACCGGAGACCCGGAATTTCTGGCCTCTCTGTATTCGAGGTATATACCCATGGTCTATGGCGTATGCCTGAAATACCTGAAAAATCGTGAAGACAGCCAGGACGCTGTAATGCATATTTATGAAAAACTCAGCGCTGAAAAAAGACTTGGCGATGTGAAAAATTTTAAAGTCTGGTTGTATGTGCTGGTAAAAAACCATTGCCTGATGCAGCTGAGAAAAAAGAATACCATTTATCTTGATAATTCAGCTTTCGCATCTGTGGAAAATCAAATGTATGTGCATCCTTTAGATGAAGAAAATCATGAAGGCGATCTCCTGAAGCTTGAGTATTGTCTTACACAGCTTAAAAATCTTCAGGAAAGATGTGTCAGATTATTCTATATGGAGAAAAAATGCTATCGCGAGATCGCTGAATTAATAGATTGCGATCTGAATGCCGTAAAAAGCCATATACAGAATGGAAAGAGAAATTTAAAAATCTGCATGCAACAAGATCATGAAAAAGAAGGGCAGGCATAGTACATCTGGCTTTGATGAAGAAGCCTTGAAAAGATATCTCAATGATGAGATGACTTCGCAGGAAAGGCATGCTTTTGAAAAGACCATGTTGCAATCTGATTTTGAAGCAGACGCCTTGGAAGGCCTGTCGACCTTGCCTTCAGATCAATGGCAGCAGGACATAGCCGGCTTGAGAAATTCGGTATTGCACGCAAGACAAAAAAAGATACATCAAAGATATTGGCAGGTTGCAGCAGCCATTGCTTTTATTATTTCTGTTGGAAGTTTGTGGCTGATTTTGTTTAATATGAATGCTGATTTACCCGGTGAAATAGCTCGTCAGGAAGTCGGCCAGAATGATGAGCCGATACCTCCGGATACCCTTGAAGTGAATACTGAAACCACAGAAGTTGAATTACGCCAACAACCCGTGCCTGAAATAGTCGCAGAAGCATCAAAATCCCTTTCCCAAAGATCTGAAAAAAGGATTCCTGATCCACCCGCCCCAGTTCAGGCGCCCAGCGCTGTACAGGAAATTATGGATGAAGTTGCTGCAATACCAAGGGAGGAAGAAGTGCAATGGCAGGAAATTGCATCCGCACCCAACATTACCGATAGCATGCACAAAAAAGTATCCAGAATTATGCCAACCGTCGTCCGGGGTGAGGCCCTGCCTGCAATGCAATTTCAGGGGCAGGTATTTGACGCATCAGATGGCTACCCTTTACCCGGGGTAAATGTAGTGATCAAAGGCAGGCAGGAAGGAGTAGTTACCAATGAAGAGGGCCGGTTTCAATTGCCATTTGCCCTGGTACCCGAAGACAGTTTAATACTGAGTAGTGTGGGTTATATGAATAAAACCATTGCTGTTTTTCAATCCTCCGAAGTAAAGATGGAGCCAGATATAAATGCACTTTCTGAAGTAGTTGTCATCGGGTATGGTGTTGCTCAGGCTCAGCAGGAGGCCCAGCAGGAAGCTCAGCCTGTTGGAGGTTATGCGGCCTTTCGAAGGTTTGTAAAGGAAAACATGCAATTTCCTGAGGCCGCCACAAGCTCATCAGGCGTGGTAAGACTTTCTTTTAAAGTTGCTGAGACCGGTCGTATAGAAGAGATTAAAATACTTAAAAGCCCGGATAAGCTTTTTGAAGATGAGGCCATTCGATTATTGGAGACAGGGCCTGTCTGGGAGCCCGCCAGAAAGCATGGTATGGCGGTAAAGCAGGAGGTTCGTTTATCTATCCGGTTTAAGCGGCCGTAATTTGCCCTTCAAAAACAATATGAAATCAGCAACAGTAGTAAAAAATGGTTTTAGCCTGGATGAGGACATGATATATGCACTTATGCAGCGTATTTATGGTGAGTCAGATGCTTTTTCTTCGAGCTTTGAAGAAAAATTTAAAAACCGTGAAGCGTTTTCCAGATACATCAGGCAATTAAAGCTGGCCAAAGGCGCAGTATTTTTTGTAGCAGTAATCAATGGCAATCCTGCAGGCTATATAGTAATAGCACCGAGACATCAGAAAAAACTACAGCATACTTCTGATTTAAACATGGGTGTTTTATTATCGGCTACCGGTGGAGGTGTAGGTAATGCGCTGTTGAAAAAAGCCCTTAAAATGGCCGCTGAACAACAAATCATTGAAATCATATATTTAATGGTCCGTGAAGACAATGCAAAGGCCATTGCCTTATATCAACGACATGGCTTCGAAACACTGGCTGTACTTCATCGCGACCTGAAAATAGAAAATCAATATTTCAATGGTCTGCTGATGCGCCTGATTCTTCCCTTGCCCTGATCGAATTAAATATATCGACTATTTATTACTCATGGAGAAGGGCACCGAATCTTTTCCGCTTGCCCAGTTCAGATTAGGCTCAGGCCCCATTACAAACTTGAGTTCACCGCCTTGCCAGATTTCATTGTGATGTATCCAGCTTCTGTCAAAAACTTCTCCATTCAAGGTAGCACGCTGAATGTATTTATTTGCAGAGCTGTTGTTTTCAGCAACAAATCTGAAAGTTTTACCATCAGCTACTTTAAGCTCTGCGCTTCCGAATAGCGGACTGCCAATGGTGTAAACCGGCATGCCTGGTGTTACGGGATAAATGCCCATGCTGCTTAAAATAAACCATGACGATAATGAACCCATATCTTCATTTCCACATAGACCCCCAGGCCCTGACCTGTAAAAGCGTTCCATTACCTCTCTTACTCTTTCCTGTGTTTTCCAGGGTTTGCCGGCATAATTATAAAGATATGCCACATGATGTGAGGGTTGATTACCATGTACATACTGGCCTATATTACCCACTACGCCCACGTATTTAGGTGGAGAGATGCCAGGGCTCATGGTAAAAAAGGCATCAAGTCTTGCACTGAAAGCATCATTTCCACCCAGCAATTCTATCAGACCAGCAGGATCATGCTGAACAGACCATAGGTATTGCCAGGCGTTTGACTCGGTGTAATGACGGTTGGGGCGACGACCCACCAGAAGGGGATCGAAATACCGATAGTATTGATGATCTCCGGCCTTTACAATTTCTTGTTCATTATCGCCAAGCGCTTCGAGCCAGTCGCCGTTTAGCTTTTTGGGTCGCATAAATCTCGTTTCGGCGTCATACAGATTTTTATAGTGATGGGCCCTTTTGTAAAACATTTCGGCATCTTCCTGTTTCCCCAGTGCCTTGGCAAGCTCGGCAATGCACCAGTCATCATAAGCAAGCTCCAGCGTATTGGGAACCGATTCATTTACACGATCCACCGGGGTATATCCCTTTTCTATGTAATAAGGCAGTCCAGACCTTCCTGCATTGATCGGTATGGCAGATGGAGGTACTTCCATGGCTTTTCTGCGTATGGCCTGGTATAAAAACTCAACATCATAATCTTTGAATCCCTTTTGATATGCATCTACAATAACCGGGATCAAATGGTCACCCACCATACTGTGTTCAGGTTCAAATACATTTCTGAAATGTTGGGCCGGAAGCCATTGATACTCTTTTGCTTTGCGGATAATTGAACGTATCATGGCATTTACCTCTTCGGGAGCAGTGAGTGTGAGGAGCGGATGCTGGCTGCGGTAGGTATCCCAGACTGAAAAGGATGGATAAAAGTTATGATCTGCGGTATAAACCTGCTTGTCCATTCCCATGTATTGGCCATCCACATCCTGACCGGTGTACTGAGCCAGGAAGCTGTGGTAGAGCAGGGTGTAGAAAATGGTTTTTTGTTCATCGCTTGCTCCGTCAATGTTAATTTTGCTCAATTCCTGATTCCAGGTATCCCGGGCATTCTGCACATAAGCATCAAAATCCCAGTGAGGGGCTTCTGCAATAAGATTTTTTCTGGCCCCTTCAATACTCACATGTGAAAGAGCTACTTTTACTAAAATATCCTCGTCACTTTTGGTTTTAAAACTGACAAAAGCGCCGACGTTTTTACCTTCTTCTTCATATTTGTAAGGCCACATACCTTCTGCCGATTCGGGGGTTTGGTAATCGCCATCCCAGGTTCCGTAATAGCTAAAGGGCCTGCTGAATTGCGCTACGAAATAAATTTTTACACCATTGTTGGCTACCTTTACGCCTTCCATTTCATGGTCTCCCTTTATTCGAATCAGGGAGATGCCACTTTTGTCATCCGGACCGATTTCATGCCCGAGGTCAAAAAGGATGTTGGATCGGTCTGAAGCAGGAAAAGTATATCGGTGAATCCCGGTTCGGCGCGTGGAAGTAAGTTCAGCTTTGACGCCATAGTCTTTCAACAAAACGGAATAATAACCGGCTTTGGCCGATTCATCTTTTTTATCATACCTCGATCGGTAACCTGCATCGGGGTTTTCACGAGAGCCCGGAAATATCTGTATTTTGTCTGATACCGTAGGCATAACCAGCACATCTCCTCCGCTCAACATACCTACGCCACTGAAGTGGGTATGGCTGAAACCCATGATGGAACTGTCGGAATATGTATAGCCTGCGCAGTAGGTCCAGCCTTTGTTATAGTGGTCAGGACTGAGTTGTACCATACTGTAAGGCATGACAGGTCCCGGGAAAGTATGGCCAAAAAAGTCGGTGCCTATAAAAGGATCTACATAATAAACAGGTTCCTTTTGGGAATTTTGCCCTGTTTGGGATGTACAGGCGGCAAATATAAGTAACAGAAAAAAAGCAAACAGAGCTGGTGCGTTACGCATGGTGGATAAAATTTTCAATTCAATAGAATTAAACAGACTACATTTTTAAATCAGCGGTTTGAGAATTCTCAGGCTTTATTAAATAATAAGGACAGCAGATTTTCAAACTGTGAAAAATCAGGAATCAGAATTTGCGCTCCTGCCTTGATTAACCTGGCCCGCTTTTCAGGGTTGTGGCCATGTCTTCTTACTTCGTTGCTGGTAATACCTATGGCGATACCTCCAAATTTTCTACATTCGCGCATTTCAACAGGGCCATCACCCAAAACCAGTAATTCATGACTCCTGAGTTTGTGGTCATACAGGATTTTTTCAATAATCATTTTTTTTGAAAACTTACTCAGATCGCGTAAGGCGCCGTACATTCCTCCGTTAAATTGGTGTGAATAGCCCAATATCGAGGCCTCGTTTATAACATCTTCGGCATCGGTACCACTGGCAAGGTAACAGGTGACCTCTCTTTCCCTCAATCCTTCAAGAAATTGCACTGAACCTTTAACAGTGTAATCATCAGCATTGAGTTCTTTTCTGTTCAGTTTATCTATTCGGAGGTTTACTACTTCGAGCAGCGCCTTATTGTACACATCTTTATATTCGTATTTATCGAGGATCTGTTCTTCGGGTACAAAGCCAAAATCCCTTACCATCTGTACCAGGCCCTCCATCTGATAAATGGTTTGAATGCCTGTGGTTTTTTCAATAAATTCAAGTACTTGTTTTTCCACTTTTCTGTAAGTGCCCTGATCAACACTATCGTAGGCGCTGCCGAGAATAGACTTCATCATAACCGGATGCATAATATCTTCCCATCCTTCGCGCAGAGTGCTGATGGTACCATCATGGTCAAAGACAGCGTGACGTATGTGTCCCAATTCATCAAGCACTGCAGGATCGCAAAGTTCAAATTCAGTGCCGGGCAGGTATCGGGCCATCCTTGGGTTTTCGGCCAGGTCAGGATTGAAAATATAACTGGGATCTTCACTTACCCTGATGATTTCTTCAGCACTGGCTGTACCAGTGGTAAATAGTTTTTGCACGGTAACCGTAGCGGCAAAATTGGCAAAAGTAGCTGCTTCGCTGGCATTTACACCGGCAGCCGCGCAACAGGCGATGGCACTCATGACCGTATCACCGGCGCCCACGGTATCGAGCTTTGACGTAAGTTGAATGCCAGGAATTTCATGAATACCCATATTGTCAAATGCCATAATGCCCCTGGGTCCACAGGTGACGAAGACCGGCTTTTTATTTTTATTGTAAATGGTTTCGCCGTATTTTCTTATGTCGGCAGTTATCACCACCTCCCTTGGATCAACCTTTATATCATTTAAAGCCGCTACTTCTTTTTCATTGGCCTTTAGCCAGGTATTTTTAAAGCGATGGTTAAAATGGCGGCTGTCGAGAATGACAATTTTATCAGAAAACTCTTCGAAGAGTTTGTTGCAATCATCGATAAATTTATCATTGCTAATACTGCCGGTAACCTGCTGGTTGAAAATAAGGGCATCACAGTTTTGCAGGGCTTGTCGCAGACTGTTAACAATTTTTTCATCTGTACCGGAAGATCGTTTATTGTAAACCCCAAAATCGACCCTTGGGGCTTCTTTTCCTTCAATGATTTTTTTGAGGTATGTATAGGTTTGAAAATCGCTTTCTTCCTGTATAAACAAAGCATCGGTATTGGCGCCCAGGTTCTGTAGCTGACTGCGCAATTCACGTCCATGGATGTCATTGCCAACCACACCGATCACAGTAATGGAGGCAGGTTGTAAAGCTGCTACATTCGCCACGACATTTCCGGCACCACCGGGGCTGTAATAATGACGTTCTACGGCTTCGGCAGGCAATCCAGTTTCAATGGAAACTTCAGATCCTCTTTTATCTATTATCCAGTAGGCATCGAGACAAAAATCTCCATATACTGCTATGTTGACATTTTTTATTTTTTCTAAAATGGATGTAATATGTTGTTTATCCATAAATAATATTTCTTGGGAATTGTACGATAAAAAAATTTATGCTGTCAGAGTCTGCTTACAATGGCCTGATAAAAAGCCGGAAATGTCTGCATCTGATTGCCCTCTATATAGTAACCTTTACCATCATAGGCCTCGGGTACCCTCACCACAATAGATTTTTGGTCGCGGTAATAGTATCCTACTTTTGATTCGTCAGTAATGTGTTTGGGATCAAAAGGTCGTATGTCAAAATCCGCAGAAATTAAATGTAAGGGTCTTTTACCTACATTTCCTGTCATGGAAGCAGCTTTCAGAAATACTTCAGGACCTGTTACTGCACTGCCCACATTAAGTAGCATACCACCAATGCTCAATTTTTCGATTTCGTGGGTATAAATCAAAAAATCACGACCAGAACACCCTCCTTTAGCCCTTCCATCGAAGCTTTCGTGCTGGTCGGTTACATCTGTTCCAATGCCCACATGTACCGTAAAAGGTATATTTCTTTCATAACAGGCTGCCAGCACACTTTTGTCGGGGTGGCTGAAATGATCGGGGGCACCTTCACGCCAGACCTTATCAAATACCAATTTCCGAAATTCGGGGTCGCAGATGGTTTTGCCCAGACACTCACCCAGGCCAAGCATTTGCTCGTTTCCCAGGTTCATGGCGGTATTGATATATGCAAATTCATAGGCCATGCCAAACTGCCCGCGCTCCAGGGCTTTGGGTACATATTCACTGGTTTGACCAATCAGGGCGAGTTCAAAATCGTGGATTGTGGTTGCCATATTTCCGGCCACACAGGTAATCATATCCCTTTTCACCAGGTCTGCCAGTAGCAGACCCAATCCGTTTTTTATCAAATGCGCACCGGTAAACATAACGACCGGCTGGTTTTTTTTCCTGCAATGCACCAAGGCATCGGCAAGCATGTTCATTCTTTCGCCTACCTCGGGATTGAGGTTATATTGGGTTTCCATGGCCTGTTCGGGATAAACCAGGTTCTCCAGTTTTACTTTATTTTCCCGGCTGGAAATGGGGTAAGTAATTATTTGTTTGGGGTCAAAAGGAGTGTATTTGCCTTTGTAATCCATAGTCTTAATCAACAACTTTTAAAAAATTTTAGAAGTACTGGGCTTAAATAATTACAATGCACCCTTAAATCAAAGGGTGCATTGTCATTTATTAATCCAAAACAGGATGAATGAATCATCGAATATACTACTTATTTCAAAGGTGACTGTACTATTTTAAAGTTGATCTTTGAGGCAAAATATTGTTATAACCTGCACTTCTGAATTTTTTCAGAATAATTTCTGCAAATGTTCAGACAGAAAAATAATTGGAAATACATGCAACCATTTTGATATCAGGCAAATCATATGAAAACAGCAAATATGTAAGTTTTATTTCAAGTATTGATAAAAATAATACAATTATACCCTTACATTTGGGACATCATTTAAATATTTTTCAGACCTAATCAAAAAAAACTATGAAAAAACTCGTCTTAACGACATTACTGGCTGCACTTTTTTTTGCAGCGCCAAAAGTTTCTCTGGCACAGGAAAACACAGTGAAAGTAAATATCTTTAGCCCGATATTCAGAACGTTGAATCTGCAGTATGAAAGGGTTTTAAGTGAAAATTCCAGCTTTCAATTTGGGTTTTTCTACACAGGCGCATCCATTGAAGAAACGCGCTTTTCTGGTTTTGGTCTTACACCAGAATACAGATTTTATCTTTCAGATTCGCCAGCTCCTGCAGGTGTTTATGTCGCGCCATTTTTAAGATATCAGAACTTCAGTCTTACCGAAGACATGTCAACTGCAAAGGGAACTTTAAGTACTTTTGGCGGTGGTTTGATAATCGGCAAGCAGTGGATTTTTAAGGAAAGAATTGCGTTGGATATCTTTATAGGGCCTTCTTATAGTTCAGGTTCCGTTAGTGCATCTGATGGTTCGGGAAATGTTGATTTTTCAACAGGCTTATTTAGTGGTTTTGGTGTTAGATCAGGTCTATGTCTTGGTATAGCATTCTAATGACATATTAAATAATTGTTTATGAGGCTGGTTTGTATAAACCGGCCTTTTTTATGCCTCCCATTCAAAGAAATCTTTAAATCCTTCCAGCGCGCCAATATTGGTTTTAAAACGGATCAGACTCTTCTGGGGTTTTCCGTCTGAAGTCGTGGAGATGCCCAGATCGAACATTTCAAATTTTTCGCGCTGGCAATAATTGTACATTTCAGACAGCAGCATAACCATAGGGCTATAAGCGTTATATGCTGTATCACTGGCCGGAAGGAAGTTGTACAATATTTTTTTACTAATTCTCACAGCCACGGTTGCGGCACAAATTTCTTCATCTTTCCGAATGCTGAAAAATGAATAAGTCTGTGGAAATTCTTCAAGATACAATCTGAGTTTTTCGATGGAAATGGATATATCAAGATTCTTTTCCTTTCTCTTTTGGGCTATAAAGTCATGAATTTCTTCTGCCCGGCTTTCGGGTTCGACATTAAACGTAAAACCATCCTTTAAGCATTTTTTCAATCTGCGCTTTTCATTGGCACTCATCCAGGTCTCCAGGGGTTCAATATCTACCGGGATATGATGATTTACGGCCCGCATTTTCAATTTAAAGCCCAATTGTACTAAAATATCATGTACTACCATTGCTTTACGTTCGCTGTAGCAGGAAGCATGGTGGGTTATTTTAATATATGTAATATTTCTGGTTTTTAGATCATTCAGGATAAACTCGGTGAATTCCTGCATAATTGCCCTGGGAAAACGATGGTTGAATTCAAATGAACCAAAAAGACTTTTATATGGACTGTAAGCATGATTTTCATCGATGAGAAAATGAATTTTTGCTTCAATTCTCTTCTTAACCTTGTTAACCAGAAAGTAATCTACCCGCTCTTCCAGCCCCTGGGTGGCTATATGCCTCACTTTGTTGTACAGAAAATTTTCAAAATTATAGGCATAACCAAAGGGAAACTGATTGATGAGAAATTCGTAAAACATGACTTGACATGGAATGTAAGCCACAAAAAAAGCACAATTTGTATTGAATTAAAAATTTGAAATTTCATTCAGCATATACGATACAGAAAGTAGCTATACGTAGCTTTTGGTGCGGATTGAGACGGGAAACTGATATATTTGTAAGCCATCAATATTCAAAATGATTTTTGTAATCCTGTGTATTCTCGGAAATGTGGCAATTTTTTTGTCATTCCGTTCTTTTAAGGCTTTGGGAATAAATACTTTGCAGGCCATCGTGGTCAATTACACGGTATGTGTTATCACCGGAGTCGCTTTTGTTTCTCAAGATGCAGGGGCAAGGCTATCTGCACACTGGCACCAGGACTGGCTGTATTTTGCGATTTTTCTGGGCTTATTATTCATCATTACCTTCTACATGATGGCATTAACTACCCAGCGTATTAGCATTGCTGTTGCGAGCATTGCCAGCAAAATGTCATTGGTCATACCAGTAGTTTTCAATTTGTTTTTTTTAAACCGTGGTATACATAACATGGGATGGATCAACTATGCTGGTATTGCCCTTGCCATGTTGTCTATTGTATTAAGTACCTGGCCAAACAAGGGTCATACAGTATTACCTGCAAGAAGAATACCTTTGGCGCATCGTTTTCTTCTTCCTGCTATGGTATTTATTTGCGGAGGCGTAATTGATACTTCTCTTAATTTCAGTAACAGCCGCCTGATTTCAAGGGAGGAACAAGGTATATTTCCTATATTTATCTTTTTGGTTGCGGCCATTGCAGGCTTTATATATTCCATACGAAGCAGGGAACGATGGCATTGGAAAAGCTTGTTGGGTGGTCTTTATCTTGGTATACCCAATTATTTTTCCGTTTATTTTTTACTGAGGGCACTTGATGCCTTTCAAAACAACGGAGCATTAATTTTTCCCGGGATCAATATGGGTATTATTCTGAGTTCATCGCTTATGGCTTTTTTTCTGTTCAGGGAGCGGTTAAACTTTTTTAATATCTGTGGTATGTTTTTGGCTGGCTTGTCGTTGTTTTGTATTTTTTACGGCGATCCGGGAATTTAAAGTTACAGGTGGCGGTTGGTTCCTGATTATGATTATTGGCATTTCTGCCATCAGAGAATTGTGGTTATAGTTTGATTGAAAATGCACGATAGCTTTGTTACCATAGATGCCGGCTGCGAGGCCATGTATAAGGAAAAGGGGAGTAAGTTTCTGGCCTTTGCTTTTCCTGTTGATGGTGAGGAGGAAGTTAAAATACATTTAACAGAGCTTAAAAAAGTGTTTTTCGATGCCCATCATCATTGTTATGCCTTTGTATTGGGCCATCAGGGCGAATACTTCAGGGCCAGTGATGACGGAGAACCGCATCATTCTGCCGGAGATCCTATATTGGGTCAAATCAGGTCCAGAGGATTTACTCAGGTATTGGTCGTAGTTGTAAGGTACTTTGGCGGAACAAAGCTTGGGGTATCAGGCCTGGTTCAGGCCTACAAAACTTCTGCCGCATTGGTACTGGAACTTTGTACCTCAAGGGAGGTATTTATCAAAAAAGAATTGATATTGCAATTTGAATATCCAATGGTAAACCAGGTAATGAAACTTATAAAAGACTATGAACTTGACATTATCAGGCAGGATTTCCAGTTAAGCTGTACCATGCGCATTGCAATACGTCTTTCTTTACTGGATGTGATTTTGCATCGATTAGAAGTGATGCCTGGGTTAAGCTATCATGTTGAAGAAACTTAAACAGATTAAAAGTAAGCATTATGCCATATTTTGTATCGCTTTTCGGACTTATACTGTCAGATAATGAATTTAGTATTTGGGAATTGATTGCTGGTTTGGGAATCTTCTTATTTGGTATGTATCTGATGGAGGAATCGGTAAAGAGATTATCGGGACGGAGATTAAAATATTTTATCAGAAAGTTTACATCCACCAATATCAGAGGAGTACTATCTGGTATAGCAGCCACAGCTGTATTGCAAAGCAGCAGTGCCGTTTCACTTATGATCCTTGCCTTTGTAGGTGCGGGCATTATGACTTTTGGAAATGCATTTGCCGTAATTATTGGTTCTAATATAGGCACCACCGTGACGTCATGGATTGTGGCATCTATAGGTTTTAAAGTAAACATAGATGCTTTGGCCCTGCCTTTTATTGGCATAGGGGGTCTGATGTTAATTTTTCTCGGGTCAAAAGAAAAAACCGCAAACATCAGTAAACTCATGGTAGGTTTTGGTTTTTTGTTTCTGGGCCTCAATTACATGAAAACTTCCATGGAAATTTTAGCTGCCGGACTGGATTTATCAAAATATGCCGGAGCCAATTTTTTGTGGTTTTTTATTATTGGCTTTATTATTACCGCAGCCATACAGAGCAGTTCAGCAACCATGGCCATTATATTGACATCGGTTCATTCAGGAATCCTCGAGATCGCGGGCGCTGCCGTAATGATAATCGGTGCCAATGTTGGAACGACCATAACCGTCGTGATTGGCTCTATTGGTGGAGATGCTGAGAAGAAGCGTGTAGCGATGTCGCACTTTTTATTCAATTTTGTCACCGGTGTGATTGCTCTGATTTTTCATATACAACTGATTGACTTGGTTTTTAATATTTTCGGTTTTTCGGCCGATCCTGTAATCGGCATGGCCATTTTTCACACGCTTTTCAAATTATTGGGTTTTATCATATTTTTCCCTTCTATACCCTTATTCAGCAGGCTAATTAAAAAAATAATTCCCCTTAAAAAAGATGTAAACCTTGTCGATTTACCCGACACCTTGCTGGAGGTACCGGAAGCAGCCTTAGAAGCATTTAGGCATGAAACCAAAATATTTGTTGTTAAGGTCATCGAATTTAATCGCCATCTTTTACAAATTCCTGAAAATAAGACAACAGCGGCAAGATATAATTTGATACATGCTTATGAGTCTCTGAAACTGCGACAGGGAGATTTATTTATTTTCAGCCATAAATTGAGTGGAAAGATTTTGGGAAGTAAGGAATCTGCCATTTTGCATAATTATTTGCATACAGTAAAATATGCAATGGCTTCAGCCAAATCGCTTAAAGACATAGATAAGGATATTGAAGAGACCCGCTCTGGAGAACAGCCCTTTATCCGAAAGGAAGTTTATGAGTACATCAAAAAATCTGCGGATAAGTTATATAAGTTTGCCTGCAAATCCCTGGTTGCCGAAGATTCTGAAAGATATGTAGAAAAACTGATATCCCGCAAAAGGAGGTTGGTCATTTTAGATGAGGAAATTACCGGGCTAATCGCCGAGTTTATGAAGCAAGGAAATGTACAACGTGACCAACTTCTGCACCTTCTGAGCATCAACCGCAATTTTCATCAATCAAATCTTCAATTAATTGATGCTTTGCGCGATTATAAATTATCGGAATACGAGTCAGTTGAATATGAACGCCTGTGATTTTATTCTATTACAATTTTCAGGCTGTCGGCCTGCGTTCTTAATTTGAGCCAATCGTACATGCGGTTAATTTCTTTTTGCGGAGGTTTTCGTTTAAACTTTACATAGGCAAGCATTAAAGTATCTGATTTATCAGTACCCGGCCTGAGTACTACATTTCTGTTGATGGAAAACTGTTCCACTTCGCTGTGTTGTATTTTGAGTTCTTCACCAATATTTTTTACAGGCAGATCGGTGAGTTTGTACCGGATAAGCTCATTTTCCAGAAAGGTGATTTGCTGGTTTTTATCTTCCAACATACGTTCATTTCGCCGGTATAAATCTTCGATGATGCCTTGCTTAACATTAACATTAATTTTTTCTACAAGGGCCAGGTCATCATCGACACCGCGAAAGTATCCCTGGTTTACCTGTAAATATGTATTTTTCATATGATAGTCCGGCAATTTTTTCCGGGCTTCTGTAAGCATTCTTTCGTCGACAAATTCACCAAAGAATGTTACTTCGATTAAGCTGGAGTCTCTTTTATATGCAATTTTTTGGCTTATGATTTCTGTGCCGGTAAATTCGAGTTCTTTAGTAATAAATTCAGTTGCCCTGCGATAAAAAAGACTTTGGTTTACCACATCTACTGCAAGATATATGCTGGGTAAAATGGTAAATATCACAAAAGCGTAGATCGACATTTTTACTTTTCGTTCTCTTTCGGGGTCGACGTATTCAACCTTTTTATAGCGCATATACCGCACAATGAGGTAGGTTGAAACGGAAATCAGCACCGAATTGATAAAGAACAGGTAAAAAGCGCCAAAGAAGTAATAAAAGTTAAAAGTTGCCAGCCCGTAGCCTGCGGTACAAAGCGGTGGCATAAGGGCTGTGGCAATGGCTACTCCGGGTATAGCATTGCTTTTTTCTGAACGGGAACCTGCCACAATGCCGGTGAGGCCTCCAAAAAAAGCAATTAATACATCATATATGGTCGGGGTAGTACGGGTAAGCAATTCAGATTGAGCGTCTTTAAGCGGGGATAATAAAAAATATAAGGCTGAGGTTATCACACTAATACCAACTGCTATGGATAGGTTTTTTAAACCTCTTTTGATTAGCTGAAAGTCATTAATGCCAACGCCCAACCCTATACCCATGATAGGGCCCATAAGGGGAGAAATCAACATAGCGCCTATGATAACAGCTGTAGAGTTTACATTTAATCCTACGGATGCTATCAAAATAGCAAATATTAAAATCCAGAGGTTAGTGCCTTTAAACTGTACCCCTTTTCGAATATATTCTATGGTTTCAGTTTCATCAGCCTTATCATCTTCCAGGCTTAAGCGATCCTTAAGGTATCGTTTGAAAAACAGCACCAGAAATCTGTTTCTCCTCTTGTTTTCAATGTTCATATAGGATACAATTTATCCAGCATATCTAAAAACTCCTGTACTTCTTCTGTTTCTATATCCCAACCGAGTTTCTGAAAACAATTTTTTTCGATAAAATCCATGGCATCTTCTCTCGAAGGACATTGGTTTAAAAATAATATGGTCGAATCAAATGTTTGTACATCTCCGTGAAAGAGGGTATTGACAAACATAAAGCGTTGATTGATACTCATACTTTTTTTGAGGTCTTCCACGCGCTGCCGGCGCAGTTTTTCTACCAGCATATTGGAGTTTTTATTGTCAAAGCGCTCATTGATGGTGCCTTGATTATCTGTCTGAGCTGGTTTGGAGTCAGTGGCAGGATTTTTTTGTCCCGTGTAGTGTTCTTCATCCCTTGGAGAGGGTTTATTTTTTTCATCTCTTACAAAGAGCTGACCAGCATCAAGGCTTTCCGTTTGGGAAAAAGCTGGCAACCAATTTTCCTGATTTTCATCCTGATTTTTCAAATCCTGGTATTGCCTTTTCAAGGAATCCAGCCAATGTTGCTGATTTATTATATCTGAATTTCCAGCATTCTCAAGGGCTTCAAGATAATGCCGGTTGATTTTAATATACTTTTTAAGAATTTCCAGTTTAGAGGAATCACCCTCATTGTAATAGGGATGGGCCAGTTCGGTGTTGAAAAAATCATAAGGAACTGTTATCAGCAATAAACTTTGGCGCACGGCTTCAGAGAGCAAAGGCCTCAGGTCATCGGCCTGAATTTGAATATGTCGGCTTAAGACATTGAGAAAGGATTTTAATGCCTGCCGTACCTCCGGATTTTGATAGTCGAAATAAGGGCTCCGAAGCTTTTGGGTTTCCTGTTCCCATAAAGTAAAAAGACCTTTAATAATCAAAAGATTGATTTGCTTTATGGGTGTAATTTCCAGAAGTTCAGCTCCGGTAAGTCTCGTTTTGGAGGCAAAAGCCTGTCTGACAATTTTTTCAGTATAATTTTTGCAATACTGATGTATATATGGATGATTGAGAGCCCTTTTCATACAATACAATTTTAGCCAATAGAAAAAGTAAAAGAAAACTTATTTGTAAATTACTTTTGTGCCGTACAATGTGTCACAAAATAAGTAAATTATACAAGTGTTTGTACTCTGTTAATGTAGATAAAGTTTTTTTTGCATTCATTGCTAAAAATTTCAATTTTGAAAAAAGAATGAAAAGATGTTTATAGAACCTAATCTTGGTCTGCCTGATATTCACGGTAATGGAGGTACAGGATGGATTGAAGTGATTTGTGGCTCGATGTTTTCTGGCAAAACTGAAGAGCTTATTCGCAGACTCAACAGGGCCTATATTGCTAAGCAGAAGGTAGAAATTTTCAAACCGTCAACCGATAAGCGCTATCATGAATCAGATGTGGTCAGCCATAATCAACAGACCATAAGATCAACACCGGTTCAGTTTGCATCTGACATTTTATTACTTGCGGGAGATTGTCAGGTGGTCGGTATAGATGAAGCTCAGTTTTTCGATGCAGAAATTACCCGAGTTGTCAATACATTGGCAAATAGTGGCAAAAGGGTGGTACTGGCAGGTCTGGATATGGATTACACCGGTAAGCCTTTTTATCCTATGACCGAACTCATGGCCATCGCTGACTTCGTAACAAAGACCCATGCCATTTGCGTAAAATGTGGAAGCATAGCTGCTTATTCATTCAGGTTAACCAAAAGTGAAGAACAGGTGTTATTAGGAGAGAAAGATGTTTATGAAGCCCGATGCCGTAAATGCTTTAATCAGGGTATGAAACCCACAAAAACCAGATTGTAAAATGTCGATTGCAAAACAAATTGTTGTAAGTTACTTCCTTTTCCTGATTTTGGGATGTTTTTCTGTTGTAGTAGCACAACAGGAAATACCTGTTGGTACCTGGAGAACACATTACAGCTATTTGAATGCACAGGTAGTAAAGCATGCTGATGAGCTGGTACTCTGTGCGGCAGAAAATGGTTTGTTTTTAATTGATCTGGAAGACAACTCAAGGGTTCTACTCAATAAAACACAGGGATTAAGTGATCAGGGCGCCTCAGCCATTGCTCATGATGCCTCCAGCCAGACCTGGATCATCGGATATAGAAATGGCAATATCGATTTTGTACAGAATAACCGTATTACCAATCTGCCTGTCATACTCAATGCAAGTATTGAAGGAGATAAAACCATACGCCACATTTACATAAACGGGCAATTGGCTTATTTATCTACGCCCTTTGGTGTGGTGGTTGTTGATCTCAGAACAAGGGTAGTAAGGGCCAATTATCGGAACATAGGACCGCAGGGTAGTGCTTTGAGTGCTTTTGGGACAGCAATTTTCAGGGACTCACTTTACATTGCCGGCAATCAGGGTTTGCTTGTTGCTCCCTTGCAGCAAAATCTCAATCTACAGGATTTTGATTCCTGGTCAGTTGTGAGCTCTTCTGCAGGATTGCCCACCACGCAAATGCGCCATGTAGTGGTATGGCAAAATACTTTATGGGCGGGAACAGGCCAGGGTTTGATATACCGCTACGCCGATACCTGGCAATTTTCACAAAACCAAACTGGTTCACCCATCAGGTCTGTTGACATTTCTGTTGACCGAATGCTTATTACCACTGATCGCGGAATTTTTGAATGGCTTTCTGATGGAAATTTTAAAGAACTAAGTCTGGGGGCACCGGAGCCATCAAACACAATTTATCACCGCAATGCATATTGGGTGGCAGACAGGCAAAAGGGTCTGCTGCGTTTTCGTAACAATGCAAGTGATATGCTGTCGCCCCGTGGTCCTGTTACTGACCAGATTGGTAAATTTTTTCCGCAATACGGTAGAATATATGCCTTGCCGGGGGGTATCACAGATGAAGGAATGATAGATAGCAAAACTCCAGGCTGGTCGGTTTTTGAGCTGGGTTTATGGCAAAATTTTGGCCCTTTTCCAGAATCTGACATTCCGATTAGTCCCTTCAACGGTCTCAGCGGACTCGCATATGATGAGTTAACAGGAACATATTTTGTATCTTCTATAAATTCCGGAATTATGAGCATCGACCGGAATGGACAAGCTACTTTTATCAATGACAGAACACCGGGCAGCACACTTACACGGAGCGCACAATTTGGAGACAGCATTATAATTAGCGACTTACATATGGCCATAAGTGGAAAGCTACTAATTGCCAATTATGGAGTAAACCGTTCACTTCACATCTGGGATGGTTCTGGTGGCTGGACATCCCATTCTTTTGCAGGTAATGCAGCAAGATTTCCAAGAGAGATTCTGAGTATGCCAAATGGTGATATTTGGATCAGACTAGACCCACAAGCGGGGGGTGGTGTTATCGTTTATAATCCAAATACGGGAATCTCAAGAACCCTGGGCACCGCAAGGGGAAATGGTGGCTTGCCAAGTCAGTTGGTAAGCTCAATGGCTTATGATAAGAAAGGTTTAATGTGGATAGGAACTGACAGAGGTCTTGTATATTTTTCAGAACCTCTTAATGTGCTAAGAACCAATGGCTCAGGGTCTTTTTCTGAGGTTAATGCCATAGTACCGATATTTGATTCAGGTCTATTGTTGCGCGAAGAGCAAATAACCGCTCTAACGGTTGATCCCGGCAATCAAAAATGGGTGGGCACCCGAAATGGTGTATGGCTGTTTGATGGTTTGGTGCAAAATTTAGTACAGCATTTTACAAGGCTCAACAGTCCATTGCCATCTGACCTTATTAGAAAAATTGTTGTAGAAGAGCGAAGTGGAGAGGTTTTCATTAGTACTGTACAAGGTGTGGTTTCTTTCAGAGGGAACTCAACCAGGCCAGAACACACACATAATAACATTAGAATTTTCCCTAATCCGGTAGATCCGAATTTTATTGGAGAAGTAAGTATAAGCGGCCTGGTAAATAATGCCATTGTAAAAATTACTGATACCAATGGAAATATTGTTTATGAAACCAGGTCATTAGGAGGTACGGCAACCTGGGCAGTAAGTGATTTTCAGGGACGTCGTGCAACCACCGGGGTATACCTGATTTACAGTAGTGAACCTACAGGCACTGATACCTATGTAGGTAAAATCGCCATTATTAAATAGTGATATGTTACACAAAACCCGTGGCGTTGTTCTAAGCTTTATCAAATACAAGGAAAGTTCTATTATCGTAAAAATATTCACTGAAAACTATGGGTTACAAAGCTATATCGTTAATGCGGTGAGGAACAGCAAATCAAAAAACAAAATAGCCTTGTTTCAGCCTTTAACGCTGGTAGATATGGTGGTTTATAAAAATCCTGGCAGGGATATTCAGCGGATATCAGAACTTAAATGCAGAAAGCCTTTTACCAGTTTACCATTTTCAATTACTAAATCTGCTATTGCAATATTTATTACAGAGCTCCTTGTAAAAACCTTGCACCACGAAGAAGAAAATGCATCATTGTTTGCATTTCTTGATGACTCTGTTCAGAAGCTGGATGCTACAGCCAAAGGTTCGGAAAATTTTCATTTGTATTTTATGGTAAATCTATGTGCTTATCTGGGCTTCAACCCTGAAACCCCCGCTGAGTTTGTGAGCCAGATTGGAGAGTACTGGCCTCAAGAAAAACCTGAAATGAAACTTCTGAAAATGATAATGGAAAAATGGGATGAGACAGTGACTGTAGATGCAGACCGGAATGCCAGAAATAATCTGTTGTCTGCAATGGTGAAATACTACAAAATTCACCATATGATCAGTACTGAATTTAAATCTATACAAGTACTTAAAGAAAGTCTTGCATGATATAAAACAAACAACCCCGAAGCAAAACCCCGGGGCTGTTAAATACTATAAAACACAAACCCATAAAAATATTAACAGTGAAAACACTGAATTTTATGATTATCAAAATTAGTTATTCTAAAATTGATAACAAAGAAATATGCGTTATTTTACGCTATAGAAAATAGCGCTATTGTCATCTATACAACTGATGCTTAAATTATTATGGCCTTATCACAATTTTTTTGATAAAGCCAAAATTGCTTATGATGATGTCTATATGGCCGCTGCAATCGTAACAATGCTTACAGAAGACGCCCCGGCCTGCAAGAGAGCCAAGGCACAAGCCTCCAACGTCGCGCCTGTTGTTATCACATCATCGGCCAGCAGAATCCGTTTCTTCTGAATTGGTTCATTATTTTGCAGCGTAAAGGCTTTTTCTACGTTAGTCCATCGCTCTATCCGGCTTTTTCGTGTCTGTGAAATATTTATTTTTTCCCTGATCAATACATTGGTATAAATTGGAAGTGACAAAGCTTCGGCCAACCCTTCAGCAAATACCAGGCTTTGATTGAATCCTCTTTTTTTTTGTCTGCTTTTGTGAATTGGTACCGGAACTATACCATCCCATTCATTTTGTAAACCCGACTCTATCAACTCAATCCCAAACCATCTTCCAATGTATGTGCCAATATCTTTATTACCCTTGTATTTAAAATTGTGTAAAAGTGTCTGAACAATGCTGTTTTTATGAAAGCTGAGATAGCAATAGGCATGTTGTATCTCAACTTTACCGTAAAATCGTTGTTCAAGGTGGTTGTAATGCCCCTGGTGAAAGTACAACCGTGGCAATTCGACCATGCAGTTAACACAAATAAGCTGCTCCCCTTTATTTAAAGGTATATTGCAGGCCGGACAGATACGGGGGAAAAGCAGATGGATGAAATCATGAAACATTACCAGATCATAAAACTATTCATCATTAGTATGGCGAACAGAACTTTCTGTAGTAGCTATATGCCTTTTTTGTTCCCATTTCAAAGGAGCGGGAAAAATCACTACAGGCTTCCTGGTTGTAACCAAGTGCCTGATATGAATGGCCTCTCATTATGAACAATTCGCCTAATACAATTATGTCGCTGTCGCTTAGCTTTTTATTATTGTGGTCTTCCTGATACTTTTTTATAACCTTGCTGAAGTCAGAAATGGCCCGGTTGTAATTTCTCAGATTATGGAAACACATTCCCCGATACCTCAATCCAAGCTCGTCATTAGGGTCCATTTGCAAAGCGATACTAAAATCGTCAATAGCTTGTGAATACTCCAACAATTGCATCCTGAGCAACCCTCGGTTTCTATAGGTTGTAAAGTCCTTTGGATTGAGACCAACCATTGTGTTGTAATCAGATATGGTTTGCTCTACGGCTCCGGCATCTCTGAAAAATTCACTTCGCTTTTTATAAAAATCATAATTCTTCGGCTCAAGACTTATGGCATTGGCAAAATCTTTGGATACAGAAACGAATCTTTCATCATTTGCTTTAGGTTTGTAGATAGAAGCAGCCAAAGTAGCCCTGGCCATATAAAGACTGGCGTTGTTTTTAACATAGTAAATTGCCTGATCAAGATCATCGATAGCTCCCTGATAATCGCGCTGTTTGTATTTCCATTCAGATCTGATCTGCAATGCTTCACTGTTATCAGGCGCAGCTTCGATGGTGGAATTTAAAAAGTCAAACGCTTTACTTACATCATCAAGTTTGAAATAGGCCCTCGATGCCATCAGGAAATATTTACTGTAAAAGGCATTTTTTTCTTTTTCTATTTTAAAGGCGCTTTCAAGATCCACAACGGTCTCCCTGTACCTTTCCAGATTGTAAAATGCTTCGGCCCTTAAAAGATATGCATTTCCATACGAAGGATCTATTTCAATAGATCGATTCAGATATTCTATAGCGCCGTTATGATCACCTTTTTCAAGCCTGAAACTCGCAAATTTGAAATATTCCCGAGGCGACATCTCAGCACTTATTTGTCCATGACAAATCCATATCGGCACTACCCATAAAATTATTACCCTCAAAGACATTAGATTATTTCAATAAAGTTTTGGACTGTAAATATATTGAATAGGATTATTCGATCAAAACAATTATTGCAATATAGTTTTACTTTTTTTATCAGGGACTTACGTCAATCAAAATAAAAACTTTTGCATTGTTCCTTGAATTGTGCTATGTTTGCAATCCTTTTTGCAAAAGGCAGGTTTTTGGCCATATTATGCATTATTAATTAAATCCTGCATGCTGCAATTCAATAATAGAAACGAAATAGTTTGTAAAAGATTATAAATTTTAACCAGATGAAAAAAGACATTCATCCAAAATATCATCCGGTAGTGTTTTACGACACTTCGAGTGATTACAAGTTTATGACTAAATCCACCATGACTTCAAAAGAGACCATTACCTGGGAAGATGGAAAGGATTATCCTTTAATCAAAGTGGAAGTTAGTTCTGCATCGCATCCTTTTTATACAGGCAAGAAATTATTTGTCGATACCGCAGGACGTGTTGAGAAATTCAACAAAAGGTATAAGAAATAATTTTCTGCTAAAATTTTAGGAGTCAAAAACCCAGGCACTTGGTATTAATACCAAGTGCCTGGGTTTTGTTGTTTACAATTTTTGAGACTACTTAATTATTTGATTTTTCAGGTTGTTTTTAAACATAGTTTTTTATTTTTGTGTCTTTATGTCTGCTAAATCCCTTATAAAAAAAGGCAGATGTTTTTTTACAACCAGATAACCTTATACATATGAACATTTCCTTAGTGGATCTGCCCTTGCACAGGACAGATCTAATGCCACTGACTTATACAAGGCCGGTTTCGGAGCTTCGGGTTGGTATTCTTACGCTTACGGAGAAATGGAAATTTTACGGAGCAGAAGAAATTTCATGGATTACTGAACCTTATTTAAGGAAAAAGTTTCCTTTAAAAAGCAGTAATGAAACAATTGTAATCAACGGCGCCCTATGTCCATCCATTTTACTTGTTAAAGCCATTCAACAGCTTAAAGCGGGGCAGGCATTGTATTCCGGTGGTAACTTTCTTGCAGCATTCACCGACACAGCCGCCGGTATTGAACTCAGTGAAAAGGGCCATTTACCCCATGGCCATAATACTATGATTTTTAATGGTGATGTTACCTTAATAGGGCATCATTGGGATATTTTTAATAAAAATGCAGAGCAAATTCAGGCTGATTTCAATTTGATCACGAAAGGCAGAAAATCTCAGCCTATTGAAGATCCGCATACAATAGCTTATCGCCAGGAAAATATATTTTTAGAAGAGGGCGCCACAGTAAAGGCAGCCATCCTCAATGCTGAAACCGGCCCCATTTATCTCGGTAAGCATTCAGAGGTTGGAGAAGGGGCCGTAATCAGGGGATCTTTTTCTCTTGGCGAACATGCGGTAGTAAGCATCGGTGCAAAAATGCGGGGCGACATAAGTGCAGGACCATATGCCAAAATTGGAGGTGAGGTAGGTAATTCAGTAATTTTTGGTTACAGTAATAAGGCCCATGACGGATATATGGGCAATACTGTTGTGGGGGAATGGTGCAATTTCGGAGCTGATACCAATACCTCCAACCTTAAAAACACTTATGATGAAATAAAGCTCTGGAGCTATACCTCTGGCAAGTTTGTTAAATCAGGACAGCAATTTCTTGGCTTGGTTATGGCAGATCATTCAAAATGTGGTATAAATACCATGTTTAATAGCGGAACAGTTGTTGGGGTAAGTACGCAGGTATTAGGTGAAGGATATCATCGCAACGTTATACCTTCATTTACATGGGCCAGTAGTAAAAGTTTTACCACAGTGTCTCCAAAGCAGTGTTTTGACATTGCAGAGAGGGTGTTTGCCCGAAGAAAGAAAACTTTTTCTGAAATTGATCGGGATATACTTCTCAAAGTTTTTGAACTGACTCAGTCACAAAGGACCTGGGAGAAAGCATAAAATTTGATGTAAATTGTTTTTTACTTCAATTTTTCCCATCTCCGTATGAATTGTATAATATTGCGTCCAGAAAGTTTATAATAACTGGTTCAGCTCATGCTATTTTCTCAGATTCCCGGGATGCAGGATGTAAAAGAAATACTGGCGCGTTCGGTAAGAAACGACCATGTTGCGCATGCGCAAATGTTTCTCGGACATGAAGGTGGACCAGGTTTAGCCCTGGCACTTGCTTTTGCTTCAATGCTCACCTGTGATCATCCTACAGAAACAGATGCTTGCGGACTGTGTTCTTCCTGCCATAAAAACAAAAAGTTTATTCATCCCGATGTTCATTTTATTTTTCCGGTTGTCTCTCTGGGCAAAGAAAGTGGAAAAGAAGCGGTAAGCCAGGCTTTTCTGACTGAATGGAGAAGTTTTCTGGCAGAATACCCATATGGTAATGAAGAAGATTGGGTTTACTTTTTTGGAGGAAGCAATAAACAGCTAAATATCAGTAAAGAAGAAGCAAGAAACATAATCAAATCGCTTTCCTACAGTTCTTTGGAAGGTAAATATAAAATCATGATCATCTGGCTGCCGGAATACATGCATCCCAATGCCGCCAATGCACTATTGAAAATACTTGAAGAGCCCCCAAAGAACACGATATTTCTTCTGATTGCCAATGATGAAGAAAAGCTTTTGAGCACCATTACATCCCGAACACAGATTTTCAGGCTTCCTCCGTTGCCGGATGACGAAATCGTCAGACTGCTTTCCTTGCAAAATAATGTCGATACATACAAGGCTCAGCAAATCGCTTATGTGGCCAGGGGGAATCTTCGCGAGGCACTGCGTTTAATTGATGAGGTGGAAGAAGATCAACTCGAATGGGTACAGAAATGGATGAGGGCATGTTTCAGTGCAAAAGCCGAAATGCTTTTACCCCTTATGGAAGAATTTTCAAAATCGGGAAAAGCAGCCAGAAAAAGCTTGTTGCATTATACGCTTGATATTCTCCGTGAGAGCCTGCTGGTGCTGTGTGGCCGTCAAACCCTTACCCGACTTACCCAAAGTGAGTTGGAATTTGTGGTAAATTTCAGTAAATCAGTCGATTTTGATAAAATTGAATCAATGGCAAAGATACTGGAAGATGCTATTTATCATCTGGAGCGCAATGCAAGCGACAAGATCACTTTTCTGGATATTTCTTTTTTGATTTCAAGATGTTTTATAAGAACGAGATAACAGCATAGTTGTGAGCGATATAATTCGAATAGGGACACGCAAAAGTAAGCTCGCCATGTGGCAGGCTTCATTTGTTGCTGATAAACTGGAAGGTGCAGGCTTAAACACCGAAATTGTTCCAATTGATACCCGGGGTGACCAGGTTCTGGATGTCTCTATTGCCAAAATCGGAAGTAAAGGGGTTTTTACAGAAGAGCTCGAAATACTGCTGGAGCAAGGACATATAGATATTGCAGTACACAGTGCCAAAGACATGCAATCTGAATTGCCAAAAGGCTTTGAAATTATTGCTTTTACCGAAAGAGAAATCGTAAATGATGTATTGTTGAGCAACAACAACGAGTTACGTCTGACAGACGAAAACCTCAATTGGATTATCGGTACATCGAGTACACGGCGCAAGGCTATACTGAAACATTATTTCCCACATGTAAAAACAGTGGATGTCAGAGGAAATCTTCAAACCAGAATTGCAAAGATGGAAAGCGGACTATGTGATGCTTTATTGCTTGCTTATGCCGGTGTGCATCGAATGGGATATGATAATCTCATTGTGGAAAAGCTCGATATTAATACTTTTACGCCTCCTACCGGGCAGGGAAGCATAGCTGTAGAATCTTCAGTGCTCATGCCTTCCAAAAAGAGAAAAGTAATAAGAGAATGTGTGAATCATCCGGCAACGGAATGGCTGTTATTGGCAGAACGGTCTTATTTAAAAAAATTGAAAGGAGGTTGCAGCATACCGGCTTTTGCCCTGGCGCAATGGATCGATGCTCATGATATCGTTCTCATAGCCGGATTATACAGTCTGGATGGGCAGAAAAAGATTGCAAAGAAAATCAGATTTTCGCACCAACAAGCAGAAAAAGCAGGTCTAACCCTCGGAGAGCAGGTTTTGCAGGAAGACGGAGACTTGATGCTGAAAGAAATCAGGGAACAATTAGATACAAAATAATATTCTAAAATAAAATTGAGACCAATATGCACTTCATTTTGAGAATTTTTCTGTTTACAGCGGGCATTGCCATACTGGGCGCCTGCGCTGAAAAAGATTATGTGATCACCTTAAGTACCGAAATGGGAGATATGAAAGTCGTATTATACGATGAAACTCCCTTGCACAAGGAGAACTTCATCAAACTGGCAAAATCGGGGAAATACGATGGAACGATTTTCCACCGTGTGATTCAGAATTTTATGGTTCAGGGAGGAGATGTAAATGCAGTGCCAGGCCGGGAATCAAGTATTGAATACACCATCCCTGCTGAATTCAATCCTTCACTTTTTCATCACAAGGGCGCTCTTGCAGCTGCCAGAATGGGGGATAATGTAAATCCGGAGAAGGCATCCAGCGGATGTCAGTTTTATATTGTACAGGGTACGGTGATGAGCCGGGAACAATTAACCCTTGACATGGCAAAGGTAAACCAGCGTCTTAATGACCTGTTGATAAATTATGAGGAATATGCACCTTATCGAGATACAATTACCATGGCCTACCACAGTGGAGATAATGCCAATTATATGGCTTCCATAATAAAAATGGTTCCCATACTGGAGGAAGTATATAATGAAAAATTTGTCAGAGAAATGCCCGAAGATCGCTTAGAAAAATATACAAGTATTGGTGGAGCACCTCATCTCGATGATGCCTATACGGTCTTTGGAAAGGTTATTGAAGGCTTTGATGTTATAGATAAAATAGCTGCCATTGAAACCGGTATGGCTGACAAACCTGTTGAAGATATTCAAATGAAGGTAAAGCTTCAGACAATAAGCAAAAAGGAATGGCTTTCTAAATACGGTTCTTCAAATTAGACGAAATTGTCACAGTACCAATTTGACCCCGCCAAAAGAATTTATGGGGTATTACTGGCATGTGTTACCGCATTGTTCTGGGGCTTTCTCGCTATTGCACTTAAGGTCGTTGTTGCCGAAATACATCCGGTTACCATTGTATGGTTCAGAATGTTTCTGGCTTTTTCTTCCTTGTTTATTTATTTTATAATATTTAAACCTTCGGCACTGCGATTGTTTCTGCGTCCTCCTTTGTATTTACTTGTGGCAGGAGCAGGCCTTTCACTCAATTTTTTAGGTTTTAACCATGGTATAGCGCTAACTACGCCTGGAATAGCGCAGATTTTTATACAACTTGGTCCTATCTTACTGGCCCTGGCCGGTATTGCTTTATTTGGTGAGAAACTTTCCCTCAGGCAATTTCTAGGATTTGTCACGGCGGCTGCAGGCTTTTCCTTGTTTTACCAAACCCAATTGAGCGGCTTTAAAGCGGGAGAGGAGGTGTACATAAAAGGAGTAATCTGGCTGGTTATTGCAGCGTTGGCATGGCTTCTTTTTGCCATTATGCAAAAACCCTTGTTAAAAAAACATCAGGCGCAGGAACTCAACCTGGTAATCTATGCAATGGCCACAATTCTGTATACTCCTTTTGCTGATTACAGCTCTTTTGCCAGCTTTAATTTAAATACCTGGCTATTACTATTGTTTTTGGGGATCAATACTTTAGTGGCCTATGGTTGTCTTGTTGAATCCTTTAAATATATTGAAGCTAATAAAGTAAGCATCATTATTACACTAAATCCTGTGATTACCTTTATAGCGATGGCTGCTTTTGAATACTACCATGTAACCTGGATTGATCCTGAAATTTTTTCTCCACTGACTTTTTTAGGCGCTGCACTGGTCTTGGGGGGTGCTATAATGGTTGTTCTGCCCAAAAAAGGTTTAAAGAAGCATTTGTGATCCGTTATCAATCCGCTCCTGATTACAGGCATGTGAATGGATAAAATGAACATTGCACCTTACCATTGTAAACATATCAATGTAGATTGCTCCTGATACATTTCAAAAGCAGCTATCAGAGCCGGTATAAAATACCGAAACTGACTACGGCCTGTTCAACTCTTTGAATGGCTGTGTATTTCACTTCCATAAAACCGTCTATATTCCCTGCAATTTTAAAAAGCCCGCCAAGTCCGAGGTTAATGCCGATCTCACTGCCGTTAATTTGTGAATTAAGCCTTCGGTTTTCCCGGCTCCAGGCTGTTACGTTGATGCCAGCGATAGGATAGAGAAACATAATATTTTCCAAATTGAGCAGATAGTGCACATCCAGGTTAAATGAGGTCCATCTTTCGGTAATATTTCCTGTACTTTGCGGAAAGAAAAGATGTGCTTTCGGAGACAGGGCCCATCGATCGTTCAATTTAAAATCGGCCCTGAGGTCCAGGCCAAGCCGCTCAATCCGGTTTCCATAACTAAATCCTCCTCCTAACCCGGTCTGCGCTTTCAGGTCACTGGCTATAAACAGAGAAGTTGCGCTAAATAACAGAGCCAATACAACCTTCTGCATACGATGCAATTTCGTTTTAATTTCGAGCATATTTTGACATTTATACTGCAAATTTACAATAATTATGCCATTTGGCATATAACTGCGGCCTTGGGAGGAAAGTAAAAAAATAGTACAGAATCAGTAATGCTTAGTAAAATACAAAATGCCATTCATAATGAAATGATGTATACCTACTACTTTAGCAGTAACTTTTGTTTCAAAGTCTACGGAAAAAATGCCGCACCATTCTGCACATTTCTAAGTGTAAAGTTATTGTGTTTCTTCTTACTTGCAACAGTTTGTGTGCCTTGCATGGCACAGACGGATTACAATTTACCCGGGCGTGGGCTTTGTGCCCACAGGGGCGCTATGCAAACCCATCCGGAAAATACGATGCCTGCCTTTACAGAGGCCATCAAACAGGGTGCACATATGATAGAATTTGATGTACAGCTAACGGCTGATGGGGCCCTGGTGGTAATGCATGATGCAAGTGTTGAACGAACCACAAACGGAAAAGGCAAGGTTTCTGAATTAACCCTTGACTATATAAGGTCTCTCGATGCCGGGAGATGGAAAGACGCTAAGTTCAAAAATACCAAAGTGCCCCTTTTTGAAGAGGTTTTAAATATAATGCCACGTAACATCTGGCTTAACATTCATTTGAAAGGTGATGAAAACCTGGCCAGGACGGTTGCACATAAGTTGGTTGAGACCGGCAGGTTACATCAGGCTTTTCTGGCGGCAGGTAAAGATGCAGTTTATGCGGCCCGTGAAGTAGACCCTCGCATTATGATTTGCAATATGGAAAGACAAAGTGGCGCCTGGGATTATGTGGAATCAACACTGGCTATGGGTGCAGCATTTATACAGCTGAGAGGCGAAATCTACCCAGTGTTTGGTGAATATGTAGAAAAATTGCACAGACATTCTGTAAAAGTGAATTATTTTGGTACAGATAAGGAAGAACAAATATTGATTCTATTTGATTTGGGGGTTAACTTCCCATTGGTCAACGACATACAGAAATCTATGAAATATGCTCAAAAAGTTGGTATAGAGCCCATAGTGCCACAGTATTGATCATGTTAAAACTCATTAAAGGAAATATAAACCCGGGATATGGCGCATTTTGAAACCATCGATTTTATCGTTTTTATAATCTATGTTTTGGTAATAATGGGTGCCGGGTTATGGCTATCCAGAACCAAAAAGGGCAAGGAAAAAACTTCACAGGATTATTTTCTGGCAGACCGGTCTCTCACCTGGTGGGCAATTGGGGCTTCTTTGATTGCTGCCAATATTTCTGCTGAGCATTTTATTGCCATGTCGGGCTCAGGTTTTGCGGTAGGAATGGCCATAGCTGCTTATGAGTGGGCGGCCGCCATTATATTAATTTTTGTTGCGAAGTTTATGCTCCCTGTATTTCTGGATAAGCAGATATACACCATGCCACAGTTTTTACAACAGCGCTTTAATCGCGGGGTAAGTACTGCTTTTGCATTTTTTTGGTTGCTGGTTTATATTTTTGTAAACCTCACTTCTGTTACTTATCTGGGAGCCCTGGCACTGGAAAATATTTTGGGCGTACCTCTTTTGTGGGGTATTTGGGGGTTGGCTTTATTTTCAGGTATTTATTCTGTGTATGGAGGCCTGAAGGCTGTGGCATGGACAGATGTGATTCAGGTAATTTTTTTGGTAGGAGGTGGCCTTGTCACCACCTGGTTTGCCCTGGATGCAGTCTCACTTGGCCATGGACCGCTAAAAGGCATGCAGGAATTGATAAAGGAGGCAGATAACCATTTTACAATGATCCTTGAAAAGGGAACGGTTATGGTTCCTGACGGAACGGGGGGTATGAAAGATGCTTTTCTCGATTTGCCCGGACTTACCGTCATTTTCGGCGCGATATGGATAAGTGGTATTGCTTACTGGGGTTTCAATCAATACATCATTCAAAAGGGACTGGCAGCTAAAAACCTCCGTGAAGCCAGGCGGGGTTTGTTGTTTGCCGGATATTTGAAGTTGCTCATGCCTTTACTTGTAGTGGTGCCTGGTATAGCAGCCTATGTTCTTTTTCAGAAAAACAGTCCCGCTGAATTAGCTGAAATCTTAGGGAAACCTGTTGAAACATTGGGAGAAATACATCGCTCCGATGATGCTTACCCCTGGTTGTTGAGAAACTTTGTGCCGGCGGGGATCAAAGGACTGGCTTTTGCGGCCCTGGTTGCGGCGATTGTGAGTTCACTGGCGTCTATGGTAAACAGTACTTCCACCATATTTACCATCGATATTTACAAAAATTTTATAAACCGCGAAGCCGGTAATCGTCAACTGGTACTCACTGGTAGGATCGTAGCGGTAGCAGCGCTGCTGATAGCCGTATTGGTAGCACCACAACTTGCCACCCTCGATCAGGCTTTTCAGTATATACAGGAGTATACAGGTTTTATTGCCCCTGGGGTGGTCGTTGTCTTTTTTATGGGTCTGTTCTGGAAGCAGGCTACCGCCAGGGCAGCATTGTATACTGCCATCGCCACATTGCCCCTGGGCTTTTTTATTAAATGGCTCTATCCAGAATTGCCATTTCTCCTCCGCATGAGTTACATATTTATTGTACTCTGCTTTATTGGAATGGCTGTATCGCTGCTTGATTCCAAAAGACGGATTAACTTCACGCCCATATCAATACAGGATGCCAATAGACGAAGCATGGGCAAACAAGCTTATGCATTGTTGGCAACCGGATTTTTCCTGCTGATAGCAGGGCTTGTATATTCAGGCGCCTTTGCACACCTTGCCTTTGAATCGATTTTCATGCTGGCCACAGCCTGTCTGTTTTTAGGTGCTATTATTTTGATGAGTTTTAAACTGCCGTTTAAAGATCACAAAGCCATCGATATCGAACCAGATTTGTCATCTACAGATAGAGTTTTCAATATCTGGGCGATCGGTATCGTAGTCATCTTTACCGCTTTATATTACTTTTTATGGTAAAAAAAAGAACCTACCCCGTATCAATTCGGGGCAGGTTTGAAATATTTTATTCAGGTTTAGCCTGATCTCAGGCTCCAAAACCATAAGCCGAAATTCCCATCATAGGTAGGAATAAACTGGCAAGAACCAGTCCAAGAACAACATAAATAGCTATCAGAACCAGTATGGTTACGATAATGTATCCAATTCGTTGGTTTTCCGGAGTTTTCTTAAGTACAGGCAGCCCAATATACAAAAGGTAAAAGCCATATAAACCAAACAGTGATCCTAACCATGCCAGTGAGGGAAGTATAGCCAGTAATGCGCCCACCATGGCCGGAGTATTGGAATATGCTACAAGTTGTGCAGACTTGTTCAGGTTTTTTTCACTTTGAAAGGTTGGGGCCAGCATATCTACTACATAAGAAGTTAATACAAAGGCTATACTTACAGAAAGCAGGTGGATGAGTGCCTGGGCAATACCATAGCTAATGGTTCCACCAACCTTTACGCCAAGAACACTAGTTCCGATAAGCCCCTGGCCAATAAAGGCAGCAATGGCGCCAAGGACGGCTAATGGCAGCACATAGGTTTTAAGCAAGGTCATTAAATCACTTTCTTCAGAAGATACTACATCCCACTCGGTTTTGGGTGTTACGATCATGTTTTTAGCGCGTTCGACAAGATTCATAAAGTTGAAGTTTTAAAAATGAAAAACAGATTAAAATTGAATTCATAAATATTGCACTATTTTCTTATTTTGGCAGGAAATTCCTCAATTTTATTCATGCGAAAAATAAATTTCATGCGCATAAAGATGCCTCATACCCTGGTTTTGCTTTTTAGTATGATGATCTGCGCGCAAATTCTAACATATATATTGCCAGCAGGTACTTTTAGCACTACAGAAATCGATGGGCGTGAAGTCATTATATCTGGGACATATCAAATTATTAAAGAGTCTGAAAAATTAAGCCTATGGTCTATTTTTACTGTACTACCCCGTGCCTTTGCAGACAGCCAGGCGATTATTTTTTTTATTTTCATTATTGGAGGTTCTCTGGCGGTGATAAAATCCACAGGAGCTATTGATGCAGCCATAGGTAAAATGCTGGAGGTTTTTGGCACCAGGCCTTCCATTCTGGTCTTTTTATGTATGTTTATTTTTGCCGCCGGATCGGCCAGTCTTGGTATGGCTGAAGAATACCTTCCTTTTGTGCCTCTACTTATAACTTTATGCCTTGCCTTGAGACTCGATACCATGAGCGCTATCGGTATCATGGTGGTTGGCTATGGAACGGGATATGGTGTTGCTATGATTAATCCCTTTACCGTGATGATCGCTCAGGGGGTAGCTGGCCTAAAGCCCGTGAGTGGCTGGTGGTATCGGTTGGTATTATTCCTTCCCTTTTTTATGGTAGGCTGGTGGTATGTTCACCGCTATGTTCAACAAATTATCAAAAATCCCGAAAAAGGGTATTATGCGCAGAATGGCAGACAAGAAGAAGTAGTATATCCACTGATTAACCGCAGACACAAGATTATACTTTGGCTTACTTTACTGGCTTTGATATTGATCGTTTATGGTATATCGGATTTTTCTGGCTGGCATTGGTATATCACAGAACTGGGTGCAGTATTTATGGCCCTGGCGCTTATTGTTATCTTAATCGCCGGCATAAACCCCAACAAAGCTGCGATTTCCTTCGCAGAAGGGGCTACAGAACTTGCATCCACAGCTTTATTAATTGGTTTTGCCAGATCTATTGCCCTTATTTTGGAAGATGGCATGGTTTTGCATACCATAATTCATTATGCCTCTATTCCCTTGCAAAAAACCGGACCTGAAGTGGCCGCAGTAGGGATGTATGCCATTCAAAGCATTTTTAATTTTTTTGTTCCCTCGGGGAGCGGACAGGCATTTGTTACCATTCCACTGCTCGCGCCTATTGGTGATTTAACCGGTGTTTCCAGGCAGATTGTTGTACTGGCCTACCAGTTTGGCGACGGTTTTACCAATATGATCGTACCCACCAATGCGGTGCTCATGGGCATACTGGGTATTGCGGGCATCCCTTACGATAAATGGTTTCGGTTTATTCTGCCGGTAATGATCAGGTTTTGGCTCCTTGGCTCTCTGGCCCTGATGGTTGCCGTGTGGATAGGTTACAATTGACAGCACAGTTTTCATTCAATTACAAACATTATCTTTATTTTGGTAAATCTCCTGCTAAACATGACTTTTAGCAGGAAATTACCCTTATTTTTTGTTAATTTTGCATGGAAATAAACCTTTAAACTAATTAATTTTTTTATGGAATACAGAATTGAGCATGATACCATGGGCGAAGTAAAAGTGCCTGCCGATAAGTACTGGGGCGCCCAGACAGAACGTTCCAGAAATAATTTTAAAATAGGGCCCGAAGCTTCCATGCCAATGGAAGTAATTTATGCTTTTGCCTACCTAAAGAAAGCTGCTGCCATAGCAAATTTTGAATTGGGCGTATTAAATAAAGAAAAATGCGATCTCATAAGTAAAGCCTGCGACGAAATTCTGGAAGGTAAACTCGATGATCAGTTTCCGCTGGTAATCTGGCAGACCGGTTCAGGAACCCAGAGTAATATGAATGTCAACGAAGTGGTAGCTTACCGGGGGCATGTAATCTCCGGAGGTAAACTTAGCGATGAGAAAAAAGTCTTACACCCAAACGATGATGTAAATAAATCTCAATCTTCCAATGACACTTTTCCGACAGCTATGCATATTGCAGCCTATAAAATGGTGGCTGAAGTAACTATGCCAGGTATGGAAAAACTGCGCAACACCCTGGCGGCAAAAGTTGAGCAATTTAAAGATATTGTTAAAACCGGACGTACTCACTTTATGGATGCCACACCGGTTACACTGGGACAGGAATTTTCTGGTTATGTACAGCAAATTGACAATGGTCTCAGAGCGCTCAAATTGTCACTTGAAATGGTAAAAGAACTGGCGCTTGGAGGTACGGCCGTAGGAACGGGCTTAAATGCTCCAAAAGGATATGATGTACTCGTTGCTAAAAAAATTGCAGATTTAACAGGATATCCATTTGTTACGGCACCCAATAAATTTGAAGCACTCGCAGCCCATGATGCCATGATAGAATTATCAGGTGCACTCAAGAGGTGTGCAGTTTCTTTTATGAAAATAGCCAATGATATTCGCATGCTGAGCTCAGGCCCTCGCAGCGGGATAGGTGAAATCATCATTCCCGACAATGAGCCGGGATCATCCATTATGCCCGGAAAAGTTAATCCAACACAGCCTGAAGCCCTGACTATGGTGGCAGCTCAGGTTATTGGCAATGATGTAGCCGCTTCAATCGGAGGCGCTACCGGCCACTTCGAACTCAATGTATTTAAACCTGTAATAGCGTATAATGTATTGATGTCGGCCCGGTTAATAGGTGATGCCTGCGTATCATTCAATGATAAGTGCGCAGCAGGAATTGAACCCAATCTGCCTACTATTGGCCGCCATCTCGAAAATTCACTGATGCTGGTTACAGCACTGAATCCGTATATCGGTTATGAAAATGCAGCTAAAATTGCTAAAAAAGCGCATAAGGAAAATACAACCCTTAGAGAAGCAGCCATAGAGCTCGGATTGGTTACCAATGAACAATTTGACCTTTGGGTAAACCCTTCGAAGATGGTATAATGATCTGAATCAGGGAGCAATACTGTTTTTCCAACGTCGAATAACAGTGGGTCTCCCTGTATTTTCAGCTTCAATTTTGAACAAATAGAGGATTACATTAAATAGATCGCACATTATTGCACATTTTCTTTGACTTTTTCGTAGTTATTGTTGTAGATTACAATATCTTTTTTAATTATTGCATAATGAAGAAACAGGAAAACGCCTGAAAATCATTAGTTACTGAAAAACAAATGATTATATAATTGGTCTTTAACTGTTTATTTTAAGAAAAATATAAAATTTATGAAACCAGGCATGTCAAAAATATCACAAAGGAAATTGATATTATTCATGCAAGGTTCCACCCCGAAAAATCGGGGCAGGTTCTGTCCTTTAAAAAACAAATTATAATCAGATGAAAAGAGTCGCCTTATTATTAACTCTTGTAATTTTACTGGGAGGTATAAATACAACCTATGCTCAACTTTCTAAGAAGGAGCAAAAAGAGTGGAAAAAAAGACTCAGAAGAACATCTCCTGATCAATTTAAGAGAATGTACGATGAGAATAACGCTGTCAAAGAAGACCTTACATCCCTACAGGTTCAGGTAAATTCACTTAAATCGGCTGTTAATGAAAAAGATGCCAAAATTGCTGAACTTACAGATGAACTTCGAAGATCGGAGAGTGTTGTAAATGATGCAAAGCGCAGTGCGGCTCAGGCGCTGCAGGAAGCAGAACAAATGAAAAGAACAAGCAATCAGATTCCATCTAAAGGTGTTTTCTTCAGGGTTCAAATTGGGGCATTTCGCAATAAAGACCTTTCCAAGTATTTCGATAATCACGATAACTTTGGTGGAGAAATTGACGAAGATGGCATGCAACGTATTACCCTTGGTATTTTCAACGATTACTGGGAGGCAGATACCTTTAAAAAATACCTCCGCGAAATGGGCGTTAGCGATGCATGGATCGTTCCTTATAAAGATGGTGCAAGAGTAACCATGAAAGATGTCCTCGAAGGGGCCGTGCAATAATAATTCTACGAGGTAATTAAAAATTTTATAGGGGATTCATCTTTTGGATCCCCTTTTTATTACAATCAACAATATATTGCCTACATTATTTTTCGCAGCGCTTTACCCAGACTTTTAGACATACTTTCAAAATGCTCATTCACCGAACGCATAAAATCTTCATCTTCCAGTAATTGCAGCAATTCGAAGTCCGATGTAAAGTCCAGCGCACTTGCCTTGTACGTTTGCTCAATATTACCATCCTCAAATTTGATCAGATATTTATTATTCCAATGGAATACGGTGACTTTATAGTCTTCTGACTGTACTTCACGAACTACTCTCATGTATTTTATTGTCTTTATTGCCTGTAAATACCAAAATAGAAAATGTCAAAAGGATAACCTATGCAATTGGGGGAAGGTTTGACCCATCGAGGCATTCATTTTGGAATTGATAAAGTTTTTGTTTTTTTAATCAACAATGTAAATGCATACTTTTTCAGCAGACCTTATATAAATTTATCAGGTAAAACAAATTGCTCAAGATTAATTGCATCGCATAAATTTGATTGGATACAGGTCTGCCAACAGAACTATTATGATCCATCCTGCAGACTAAAGGAAAATCATCATCATGAAAATTAAACAGTTAGATTAATTGACCCATTGCGTATAAGGAGTCCGGATCTATATAAACCGAATTTGTTTTGAAGCTTAGCACCAATATTCAATTTTTTACTATTTTAGCGGCCAGAAAGGTAATGGTGTCTGCCTTTAACCGTCCTTTTTCGCCCTGGGAATGATGACACCTGTTCGCAGATAGGGCTGTATCATAGCTACTTATTAACAACAATGATTTCCGGTAAAGATATCAAAGGATGGTTTTTGGCTAAAGAACAGCTGCCGTATTTAAGTTACCTCTTTAAATGGCTTATACTTTGCACCCTGGTTGGCATATTGGCTGGATCTGCTTCTGCCATTTTTCTATTATCACTCGACTGGGTGACCAATTATCGTGAAGCCAATCTGTGGATTATTGCACTTTTACCCCTCGGTGGTCTTGTAATCGGTTTGACATACCACTATTTGGGTAAAGATGTAGTTAAGGGAAACAACCAACTACTGGAAGAATTTCATAGTCCTAAAAAGGTTATACCTTTAAAGATGGCGCCCCTCGTGCTTTTTGGAACACTGGTGACCCATTTATTCGGAGGTTCGGCCGGTCGGGAAGGTACTGCTGTTCAAATGGGCGGAGCCATAGCGGATCAATTCACAAAAATTTTTAATCTGCACAAGCGCGATAGAAAAATATTGATCATCACGGGTGTGAGTGCCGGATTTGCATCTGTATTTGGAACGCCGCTGGCAGGGGCTATATTCGCTTTGGAAGTATTTATCTCTGGCAGGATGCGTTATGACTCCATTTTACCCAGCTTTCTGGCCGCAGTAATTGCTGATATCGCTTGCCATGCCTGGAATGTAGGTCATACTTTATATGAGATTCCTGCAGTACCCAATGTTGATGCTTATGGTCTGTTATGGGCCATCATTGCGGGCGTTGCATTTGGCCTCGCTGCAAGAGTGTTCTCCTGGGCCAATCATTTCTGGTCTGGCGTTTTTTCAAAATTTATTAGTTATCCACCCTTGCGACCGGTAGTGGGAGGTGTTGTGCTGGCAATTAGCATATGGCTGATGGGAACAACACGCTATATTGGTCTGGGTATACCTGTAATTGAAGAGTCTTTTTTAATTCAAATGCCTTTGTATGCCTTTGCTATAAAAATCCTGCTTACTTCTTTTACTTTGGGGGCAGGTTTCAAAGGTGGGGAGGTTACCCCATTGTTTTTTACAGGTGCCACCCTGGGTAGTGCATTGTCTATGTTTATACCCATGCCGGTAGCACTCCTGGCAGGGATGGGTTTTGTTGCCGTTTTTGCAGGCGCCACCAATACACCTATTGCCTGCACCGTAATGGCTATAGAACTGTTTGGCGCAGAAAGCGCCGTATATGTGGCAATGGCCTGTGTAATGGCCTATCTTTTTTCAGGTCATACCGGCATTTACAGTGCCCAGATTATCGGAAGCCCCAAGCATCTTATATTCGGCAGGCATAAGGGAAAGACATTACATGAACTACAATCCAGAAAAAAAACAGAAAAACACCCAATTAAACCTGATCTTCCTGAATGAAATTAATTCCCAAGGTACTCATTAAGGGCATCTGCCAGACGTGAAAATGTATCAACCAGGATTTCTGCATCATTTTCCAATAAGGTTATCCTGAAGCCGTGTAAGTCTGAACAAAATGAGGAGATAGGCACAACACAAATCCCCTTTGCACCCAGGAGATAATAAACAAAGCGCTTATCAGGTGCTATTTGATCACCAGCCACCCATTCTTCAACCAATGCACGCACCTCAGGGTTTTCTATGTGTAGTTTTTGTCCTGGCTTTAAAGCGTTTTCCTTAAAAACAATGGTGTTGTAAAAGGCTCCAAATGTTTCATTAAAATATATGCCCTTCACTTTTTTGAGTATATCTGCAATGATTTTGGCGCGTTGCCCGATTTTATCATTGTTATTGCGAATGTGATCAAAGTACCTTGGATCACTGAGAATACGAGGTACCGCAAGTTGAGGAAGTTTGGTAGAACTAACCTCGATCATTTTGGCATTTTCCAGGGTAGTGCACAGCTTGTCAAACTCAGGGTCTTTCTTACGATTGAGAAATTTAGTCCACCCACAACGGGAGCCCGGCCATGGAACCTCTTTTGAAAGACCCTTCATTACGATACCCGGAACATCTTCTATATACTGGGCCAGCGACCAGGCCTTGGCACCATTATAAGTAACATTAATATATATTTCGTCTGATATGAGAAACAGATCAAATTCCCGGGCGATCTGAACAAATTTTTTGAGTATCTCAATCGGATACACCATTCCCGTAGGGTTATCGGGATTAATAATAAGAATACCTACAATATTCGGATTGTATTTTACTTTAAGATACAAGTCCTCCATATCAGGATACCAATGATTGGAAGGATCGAGATTATAGGTAATCGGACTGTCATTGGCGTGAGCAGCCTCTGCGGATGAATGTGTTGAATATGCGGGTGAAGGGCCTATGATTCTTGCAGAAGGCAGCAAATACTGATAAATTTTTCCAATGGCATCGCCCAGGCCATTGTAAAACAAAATATCATCTTCGTTAATCTGTACACCGCCCAATGAATTGTTTCGGTTGGCTAAAAATTTACGGGTGGCCAGCTCTCCTTTGGAATGGCAGTAGCTATAGGTATCGTTTTGAAAAGACAATTCACAAATAATTTGCTTGATCCATTCAGGGATTTCTGCATGCTTCATGATGGGATCGCCTATGTTTTCCCATTGAATTTTAACGCCATGCTTCATGATGGCTTCTGCCTTGCGAACTATGCCGCGAATTTCATAGGAAAGTTCATCAGCGCCTGGTCTCAACAATTTTTTTCTCATTTCACCAAAAAACTAGGGGTGCATCACATTTACTTATTTCCAGACACTTTGCCGGATTGGACTGCAAATTTACTGGAATATTCATCTGAAATAAAAATTGCTTAAACAGAATGGGTATAAAATAGGATTTAATATAAGGTTTGAATAAGTATTAATACCAAATGATTGTATTTCTTTGCAGAAAAAAGATTTACATCTGCTATGTCTGTTGGCAATATTGCAGGACAATTTAGCTAAAGAGGGATGATGAATAAAAATTACTTACAAGGGTTAGGTCTATCGGCGCTGTTTTTTTTTATGCTTCCATTGGCAGCCTATACACAAGATGGCTTTAAAGTTCTGGATCTGATTACCTCAGAACCCTTACCCGGGGCCAATGCAAGAAACATTCGGACAGGGGATGTATACGTGGCTGATCTGAACGGATGGGTTATTGTGCCGACTGAAAGTAAGGCCCAGTCATTTGAAGTCACTTTTGTCGGATACCAAAAAAGGATATTTCGCTTAAACAATAAGGCAGAGGAAGTTTTTCTTGAGCCTGATTATAACCTTCTCGATGGCATTGAAGTAATTGGATATGAAAGCACCAGAAGAATTACAGAAATAGCAGGGGGCTTTGCATTTCTGCCCAACCGAGAATTGACCCGCTTTAATGATGCTACCCTGGTACACGCTATGAATACCCTGCCTGGCATTCGCATGGAAGAAAGAGCGCCCGGCAGCTATCGTATCAACATCCGGGGAAGTTCGCTCAGGTCCCCTTTCGGGATTCGAAACGTTAAAGTCTACTGGAATGACATTCCCTTTACTGAGCCTACCGGAAGCACACCCATCAATCTGATGGATCTTAATAATATCGATCGTATCGAAGTAATAAAAGGCCCAGGAGCAAGTATTTATGGTGCAGGTATCGGAGGGGTCATCAACCTTTCAGGCATCCCTTTATCACGCAAGGCCATTCAGTCGGGTGTAAGTTATTCGGGAGGTTCTTATGGTTTTCACCGCTTTACAGCCAATGGAACAGTGCAAGGCGATAAGCATATGCTCTCGATCCGCTTTGCAACCCTCAAAACCGATGGCTATCGCGAACAAAGTGCCCTCGACCGCAAAACTTTACAAATACAGGGAAGCTTCGAACTCAATGAAAAGCAAAACCTATCTCTGTTTTTGCTCTATTCAGATCTGTACTATCAACTACCGGGCGGACTTACCCTTGCCGAATTTGAGGCCAATCCGAGAATGGCCAGGCCCAATGCAGCCAGGCAGCGGTCTTCCATCGATAACCAGAATTTACTTGTTGGATTCAGCCATGATATCCAAATTGCTGAAAATTTTAGCAATACTACCTCCATTTACCTGTCAGACGGGCATTTTGAAAACCCCTTTATCCTCAATTATAAGCAGGACCGATTCGAAGGATTGGGTGGACGCACCAGGTTTAATTATCAGACAGATATTGGTTCCATTACTACACGCTGGGTGGCCGGAGGAGAATATCAATGGAACTGTAACTGGACAAGAAATTACGGAAATGTAAATGGCAGGCTCGATTCACTCAGATTTGAAGACTACATAATCGCGGTTCAAGGAATGGCCTTTGCACAAGTGGAAGCAGATTTACCCGGAGAGTGGATAGCCACCCTGGGTGGTAGTATCAATTATGTCAATTACGAAATAGACCGTGTGGCAGATGCTTTCAACAATAATCCTTTTTTATTTACGAAAAGCTTTCAGCCGGTGTTTAGCCCAAGAATGAGTTTGCTGAAAAAACTGAACAGGCAGATTTCAGCCCATGCCTCAGTGAGTTATGGTTTTTCACCCCCTACCTCACTGGAAGTTCGTACCAATGAAGGCAGCATTAACCGGGACCTGGAGGCAGAAAAAGGGCTGAACTATGAAATTGGTATACGGGGCAATGCCTTTTCAAACAACCTGCGTTTTGATGTAAGTGCATTTTTATTACAGCAAACTGAAACCATTGTCAGCAGGGCCTCAGAAGTCGGTACCATCATTTTTGAAAACTCCGGCGCTACAAGCCAAAGAGGGTTGGAGGTCCTTTTTGCTGAAACGCTGTTAGATAATCCATCAGGTTTCATCAGCCGGATAGCGATGCAACAGAGCATTACCATCAACCATTTCAGGTTTACCGATTATGTTACCAATACCGGAGATTTTACCGGAAATATGCTTACCGGTACACCTGCCAATTTCGCAGCCCTCACGGCTGACCTCGATCTCAGACCAGGTTTTTACCTCAATGGCACCCTAAATTATAGTGATCGCATTCCTCTAAACGACGGGAATTCGGTATTTGCAGATCCTTTTCATCTGATCAACCTAAAAGCAGGTTTTAGAAGAAATATCACTGGAAGTATGCAATGTGAAATATTTGCCGGGGTTGAAAACCTGTTGAATGAAAAATACAGTCTTGGAAATGATCTCAACGCTTTTGGCGGAAGATTTTTTTCCCCGGCACCCGATAGAAATTATTATGCAGGCATTAAAATATTGTTTAATCATGACTGATACCATAGTAACATTACCCGCAGCATTCGATATTGAAGAAGTTAACCGGCTGATACGTACCCGCAGGTCGGTGTACCCACCCTCATATTCGGGGGAAGTAATACCTGAAGAAAAAATTGAAATTATCCTCGAAAACGCCAATTACGCACCTACGCACAAACTTACCCAGCCCTGGCGCTTTGTGGTTTTTAGTGGGAAGGGACTGGAGAAGCTCGCCCATTTTCAATCGGATCTTTACAAACAGGTCTCAGAGGCCAGAGGCAACTTTCAGGAAAAAACTTTTGAAACCCTGAGAACAAAGCCACTACAGGCATCCCATATTATCGCTATAGGTATGAAGCGCGATGAAAAAGAACTGGTACCAGAAATTGAAGAGGTAGAAGCCGTCGCTTGTGCGGTGCAGAATATGTACCTGACCGCCACTGCATTGGGCCTGGGCGCATACTGGGGTTCGGGTGGAATTACCTATCTGGAAGAGGCGCTGCCTTTTTTCGGACTCCAGAAGCCTGATAAGTTACTGGGCTTTTTTTATCTGGGTATACCCAAAGGAAAATGGCCTAAAGCGATCAGGGAGGATATCTCCACTAAGGTGCAGTGGGTTGTAGATTAATCAGTACATATCCCGGGTGTTTATTGTAAGCTCAATTCGTAAAGTTCTCTTGACAGCTGACTTAAATCCTGTTTCATAAGGCTAACCTGGGCTTCTGTCTGATCCAGCATATTTGCCCTGTGAAATAACTGATCTGCAGTGTACAATCCCCCTTCTCCAAAAAATACGGGATCAATTTCCTCGATGTCAGGCGAATCAGAAGGGGAGAGCCCGGCAAATTGTATCCAGTTGTTGATGAGCTGCTGCCTGTGTGAGCTTCCTGTCTCAGCAATAGTCCGGTTGAGGTAATACCATAAGGAAGGAGGGAAAATGGTTGATGTTTCACGACCTTCCCAGATTTCTTTCAGTGGGTTTCTTTTGTGCTGAAATTGAACCACCCTGCCATTTCTCAGGATTAAATAACCCAACGTTGCTTCGGTAAAACCAGTTGTAAGACCAATTATTTCAGGGATTTTGCCGGTTTGGCCATTAATCAGTAATACCCCTGTGACAATAGCGCCTATTGCACCTACCCCGATGGCAGCAACCGTCAGCCGGCTGCTCTGGCGGTCCTCCCGCTGCTTAAGATAGTTTGCAATTTGTTCGGCCCTTTCTTCTTCACAATCCATTTCCGAAGCTACGGCCGAAATTTCCAATGAAGCCAGTTGTATCTTATTGTTAATTTTCTGGGTAGTTTCCAACAGATGCAATCGCATCTCCAGATTTTGGTTTTCGCTTAAATTGTATTTTGCAGTAATTAATTCTTCTAAAAAAGGCATTATTCCAATTGCATGGGCCACATGAAGACTATTCAAACTAAAATGCTCTTTTACAGCAGCGGGGATTTTCCCACGATTGAGTTCTGCGGGCAGTTCGTAATTGATGTAACTTACAGAAGTTTGCTGCTGGCAATTGCCGGTGTTTAACGGGCTTATATCTCTGATCTCCCTCGGGCCGGTACAAGTCTGAAAAAGCAGCATCAATACCACGGCAATCAACATCCATGACCGATTCTTTAGTGAGAACCAGCTTGTCAATATTTTATATTTTAAAAATTGAAAGTAATCGATTGAAAACATAATGAATAAGGGCAACCGGTCATTTGGCTGCCCTTTAATTTTATATTACAATTCAATATCAGGAAATAAGCGACTTTCCTGTCATTTCTGCCGGTTTTTCAATGGCCATTAAATCGAGAATGGTTGGTGACACATCTGCTAAAATGCCATCTTTTACCTTTTTCACATCATTATCAATGACAATGACGGGCACTGGATTGGTGGTATGCGCCGTATGGGGCTTGCCATCTTCATCATACATTTTATCAGCATTGCCATGGTCAGCAATTACCACGAAGGAATATCCTTTTTCCTGTCCGGCTTCAACTACTTGCTTAAGACAAGCATCAATGGTTTCAACGGCTTTGATAATGGCTTCAGGAACACCAGTATGACCTACCATATCGGGATTGGCAAAATTGAGACAAACAAAATCCACTTCCCCTTTTCTGAGTTCGGCACAAATGGCTTCTGTAATACCGGGTGCACTCATTTCTGGTTGCAAATCATAAGTAGCTACTTTAGGAGAGGCAATCATGATTCTTTCTTCTCCTTCGAAAGGCTTTTCCCTTCCTCCTGAGAAAAAAAAGGTAACGTGTGGATATTTTTCGGTTTCAGCAATCCGGATTTGTTTTTTGCCGGCTTTGGAGACCACCTCGCCCATGGTCATTTGCAGATTGTCCTTGTCGAAAATCACCTTAACGTCTTTGAATGTTGCATCGTAATTGGTCATGGTGGCATAGTACAGGGGGATAGTCTCCATACCATGTTCCGGCATATCTTTTTGCGTAAGAACTATGGTAATTTCCCTGAGCCGGTCGGTCCTGAAATTAAAACATATGACTACATCATCTTTTTCAATTTTTGCCAGTGGTTTCCCTTGTTCATCAACGATTACCCTTGGCTTGATAAATTCATCAGTGATTCCTTCGTCGTAGGAAGTTTTTACCGCTTCAATGGCCGATGTATGGGCGGTACCTTCGCCTTTCACCAACAGATCATAAGCTATTTTTACCCTTTCCCAACGCTTGTCTCGGTCCATGCCATAGTATCGACCAACCACAGAAGCAATTTTACCGGCTGAATTTTTCAGGTGTTCTTCAAGTTTTTCAATAAAGCCCAATCCACTGGTAGGCGAACAATCGCGACCATCGGTAAGCGCATGGATAAACACATCGCTTAATCCATGGTCTTTGGCTATATCACAAAGTTTGTACAAATGCTCTTGTGAAGAGTGTACACCACCATCAGAAACCAGTCCGATGAAATGCACTTTTTTATTATTTTTTTTCGCATGTTGCAGTGCACTGACCAGCGTTTCATTGCTGCTGATGCTGTTATCTTTAACAGCGAGATCAATTTTTAGTAAATCCTGATAAACAATGCGACCGGCCCCTATATTGAGGTGCCCAACTTCTGAATTTCCCATTTGTCCGCCCGGAAGACCCGCGTTTTCACCATGGGTCAACAATTGAGCATGGGCATATTTTTCATATAAACTGTCGACAAATGGGGTTTTGGCCAGATAAACACCGTCGGTATTGTTGCCGGCACCTATTCCCCAACCATCCAATATTACAAGGGCTACTTTTTTTGCTGTCATTTTGTGAATGTTTTTTTACTTTGAATGAAGAATTCTTTTTCTGTAGGATTGATAAAAAAATACATGTAGTTCAGCGTTTGATAAATCAAAACTCTGTTTTTTAATTAGGCCGCAATTTAATAAAATGTTATAAGCTTTGTGCAATTCTAAGTAAGATAGTGATAAGTTGTGACGACTGATCGGGCATGGCTTGAGAAAAAATTAATATATTACCAGCGATTTACCGAAAGCGTATTTTTTATGCTTCAAAAAAGTATAACCCATGAATAATATTTATAAAAGAGCATATTACACAGCTTTTTCATTGCTGTTGATTTTTTCGATTCAGACGGAAACACTCGCGCAAACCGGCTCACTTAAAAAGACACCACCTCTTTCTGAAGGCCGGCCGCAGCAGTCAGGGATGTCGGAGGAACGCCTGAAGAAGATTGACGCCATGTGCAGGGAAGCCATCGAAAAGGGAGAGGTGCCCGGCATTGTTGCGCTTATTGCCAGAAATGGAAAAATCGTTTTCCACAATGCCTATGGCATGGCCGACAATCAGGCGGGGCGGGCCATGAAAAAAGATGATATCTTCAGGATTGCCTCACAAAGCAAAGCTATAACTTCCACGGCCGTGATGATGCTTTGGGAAGAAGGCAGATTTCAGCTTGATGACCCTATTTCAAAATATATTCCTGAGTTTAAAAATCCCCAGGTGTTAAAGAGCTTCCGCTATAGTGATACTACCTATTCAGCCGTACCTGCATCCCGGGAAATTACCATACGCCAATTGCTCACCCATACTTCAGGAATCGGTTACGGAGTGATCGATGGCGATGAGCGAATGCGCATGATATATCATAAAGCGGGCATTGTAGATTTATATACCACAGAGCCGGTAAGCATTGAGGAGAATATTAAGAAACTGGCAAAGCTTCCCCTGCATCATAATCCAGGTGAAAAATACACCTACAGCGAGGGACTTGATGTGCTTGGTTATTTTATTGAGGTGGTTTCGGGATTGCCTTTTGACAGGTTTCTGGAAGAGCGACTCTTTAAGCCATTGGGGATGAACGACACCTATTTTTACCTGCCGCAGCAGAAGGCCAATCGTCTGGTTACCCTTCAGCGCCTCGGGGCAGATGGAGGCTGGGAGTCTTATCCGGTAACTTTTTACGATCCGGCTTATCCTGTGAAAGGGGCGAGAACCTTTTTCAGCGGTGGCGCCGGACTTAGCAGTACAGCCAGGGATTATGCCACCTTTTTGCAGATGTACCTCAATGGTGGTGAATTGAATGGAATAAGGATATTGAGCCGCACGACTGTTCAATCAATGATGGGCAATCAGATTGGAAACCTTTGGGATGGAGGCAAGCATTACGGATTGGCTTTTGGGGTGGTTAATCAGAAAGGCCAGGATCAGGGAGGTATGGGAAGTATAGGAACTTTTGATTGGGGTGGCTATTTCAATACACAGTATTTTGCCGACCCCAAAGAGCAAATTATTGGCATAATCATGAAACAGGTGCGCGAGAGCGGTCCCGATAATACAGGATGGAAATTCCGCCAGATGGTCGGTGCAGCCGTGGATGATTAAAAGATTGAAGTTTTCGGTATGCGATTATAAGGTTTTTGCTTTGTAGTTGCGGGATTATAACGTAGTTTAAAGCATAGCCTTACAAGCTTTTTATGGGTTTTTAAACGGATTGTTCGATAGCAATTTTACTGTCGGATTTTCAACAACAGTTTTATTTTTGACAGGGGAACACAAAAACGTAAAGACCATTTTACAATCGGGCTACTAGTAAACCAATACACAATACCGACCCTGCGCAAAGCGAAAAAGAGCCATTTTTTTCCACACATTTTTTACGCCAATGCAACTATAAATTTTAACTTAGCAAAGCAGTGGAACAACAGGCAGGCATTAAACCTGCTCTGAGTATTACGGGGAATTTTAAATATTTACACCATAAAATGACAGCACAAAAGAAAGAAACTGACAACGGAAGTTTGCGAGCACCTATAAAAACAAAATCAAAGCGAGAGCAACTAAAAGAAAAACCGATTGAAGTCACCCTTTGGGATGCTGCCAATAAACTGAGAGGCAGTGTGGAACCGGCATAGTACAAACACGTAGTCCTGAGTTTGATTTTCTTAAAATTTGCCAGTGATAAATTTGAACAGCATCGGGCCAAGCTGATGGCAGAAGGCAGGGAAAAATACCTGGAAATGCCGGAGTTCTACAATATGAACAATGTGTTCTTTTTGGAAGAAAGCAGCCGCTGGGATTACCTGATCAAAAGGGCCAAGCAAAATGATATCGCCCTGATCATCGATACCGCCCTGCATAGCATAGAGAAAAACAACAAAGCCTTAAAAGGTGCCCTTCCGGATAACTACTTTTCCAGATTGGGTTTGGATGTGACCAAACTGGCCTCCCTGCTCGACACCATCAATGACATTGACACCACCAAAGATCCGCAGAATGACCTGGTAGGCCGCGTGTACGAATACTTTCTGAGCAAGTTTGCCCTGGCAGAAGGGAAAGGAAAAGGAGAATTCTACACCCCCAAAAGCATTGTCAACCTGATAGCAGAAATGATTGAACCCTACAAAGGGATAATCTATGACCCTGCCTGTGGTTCGGGGGGTATGTTTGTGCAGAGTATCAAGTTTATCGAAGCCCATCACGGCAATAAGAAGGAAGTTTCCATTTACGGACAGGAATACACCAATACCACTTACAAACTGGCCAAGATGAACCTGGGGATCCGGGGCATCAGTGCCAACCTGGGCGAAAAAGCAGCCGATACCTTTCAGGACGACCAACACAAGTACGTTAAAGCCGACTTTATCATGGCCAATCCTCCCTTAAACAAAAAGGATTGGCGGGCGAATAATTAATTGACGGACGACTCCCGCTGGATGGGCTATGATG
>JAFIEV010000089.1 GCA_020832305.1 Cyclobacteriaceae bacterium
TGCTTTTCCATTTTGTTTTAGTTCTGTAGCTACAGGTGCCGGAAGTATATTGTGAAGCAATGTGTCGGAACGTCGCTTTTCTTCTATAATCTGCTTTTGTTGCTCCATGATTTTTTCATTTTTTAACTTAAGCAGACGGCGCGATCTTACAACCAGGATAATGGATACAAGTAAAGCCAGCGAAAAGACACCGACCACCATGAGAATATGCAAAAGAAATCGCTTATCCCTGGCTTCTGATTCCAGGTCTTGCAAGGCCAGCTGTCTCTCCTGTTCCTTAATACGCATGTCCCTGTCTTTGAGAAGAATCTGTGCTTCCTTGTCTTTAAGCTCCGAGTCTTTGGCTTTGATAATACCCTCTTTCTGGATGTTGACCTGTTCCAGTTCATTTTTTTGAGATGTAACTATATCAAGCGAGTCTTTGGCGTTAAAATAGGCATCGTATTCTCTGATCAGTCCGGCATAAATTTCAGCTTTAGCATTCTCTCCCATATTTGTATACACCTCAAACAAAGATTCTGCGGCCTCATTGGCCTGTTCTTTCCAGCCTCTTTTTTGGGCTATATCCAGTGCCGTTTGAAGGGGTGCTATGGCTTGTGAAGACCGATCTAGGGATATGTTGGCCTCTCCTTCCAACAGACAGGCTTCTACCAGGGGCAAAGGATTCTCCAAATCTGATTTTAAGTACAGAAGACGTGATTCCCGGGCATTTTTTGCCGCTTCCCGTAAAATACTGGTACGCTTTGATTCTCCCGGTAAATTGGCCATCCTGCTGAGTACATTGGCCAGACGGTATAAGGCTTCTGCCTCCAGAATAGTTATTCCGCTTTCCCTGGCATAGCCGGCTGATTCCTGAAAATATTTTTTAGAAATATCGTTTTTTAGCTCCTGATCATAGAAATTACCCAATCGGTAAGCCAGATGGGCTGCTTCAATAAAATTGGCCGACAATTTATGATCATTGTAAATGTTGATGTAATATGATACATCTTCGTCTAAGTCCTGCCCCGATGCATTCCCCCACATCAGCTGGATCATGGCGCATGCCAGCATTAAAGAATAGAATAGAGTTCTCATTCAGTCAATTGCTTTCAAGAATGCAATATAGTGGGAACTGAATATCCCTCAAAATCGATCAAAGCGCCTCCATGTAATATCATGCCACGATATTGAATCAAAGCGGGCATCACGCACTAATTGACATTACCGGAAATTTTAGCCCAGGAATCACGCAGGGGAACGGTTAAGTTAAATACCGGATTTGAAACAGATGAATCTTTATCGTGGCAGAAATATCCTTTTCTTTCAAACTGAAACCTTTGCTTTAAATCAACAGTATTAACTGACTGTTCCAAAAAACAGTTTTTTAAAATTTTCAGGGATTCGGGATTTAAAAAGTCCTTAAAGTCTTTATCCTTATGACCATCAGGTTCTTCGTCCATAAACAGGCGGTCATATATGCGCACCTCAATTTGCTGACTGTGGGCAATGGAAACCCAATGTAAGGTGCCTTTTACTTTTATATTACTGGTGTCATTGCCACTCTTTGACTCAGGAATGTATTCACACTTTAATTCAATGATATTGCCATGATCATCTTTTACAACATCTAAACATTTTATAATATACGCATACTTGAGACGCACCATGCCACCTGGAGATAACCTGAAGAATTTTTTTGGAGGATTTTCCATGAAATCTTCCCTTTCTATATATAATTCATGGGTGAAGGTAACATTTCGGGTTCCAGCTTCAGGATCTTCAGGATTGTTAATAGCTTTTACTTCTTCTGAATAATTTTCAGGATAATTGACAAGGGTAACTTTCAGTGGATCGAGTACGGACATTACCCTTGATGCACGGCGATTTAAATCTTCGCGTATGCTGTGTTCAAGTAAAGCAAGATCTATAATTCCATCCCTGCGGGCTACGCCGATACGTTCAGAAAAATTGCGTATTGATTCCGGCGTATATCCCCTCCTTCGCAAACCACAAATGGTTGGCATCCTGGGATCGTCCCAGCCTTTTACATATTTACCCTCTACCAGTTCTTTGAGTTTTCTCTTGCTCATGACGGTATAACTGAGGTTCAGGCGGGCAAATTCTATCTGTTGGGGCTTGTGATCAACCAGCTGGTTGTTGATCCATTCATACAAAGGGCGGTGTACCTCGAATTCCAGGGTGCAAATGGAATGCGTAATTCCTTCAATAGAATCGCTGAGTCCATGGGCAAAATCGTACATGGGATAAATATTCCATGCACCACCGGTACGATGATGCGGGGTTTTTCTGATACGGTAAATCGCCGGATCTCGCATGTGCATATTCGGCGAACTCATGTCGATCTTTGCCCTTAAAATTTTACTTCCTTCAGCAAATTCCCCATTTTTCATTCTCTCAAAAAGGTCGAGATTTTCTTCGGGGGTTCTGCTACGGAAAGGACTTTCTGTGCCGGGTTGGGTTGGAGTGCCTTTTTGTCTTGCGATCTCATCAGATGGCTGATCATCGACATAGGCCAGCCCCTTTTTAATAAGCGAACATGCAAAATCGTATAACTGACCGAAATAATCGGAAGCATAAAATTCGCGATCTTGCCAGTCGAAGCCAAGCCAATGCACGTCTTCACGAATGGAATCTACATATTCCACATCTTCTGTAGCTGGATTGGTGTCGTCGAACCTCAGATTGCATTTTCCATTGTACTTATTGGCCAAACCAAAATTCAAACAGATCGACTTTGCATGTCCAATATGAAGATAACCATTGGGCTCAGGAGGAAAACGGGTATGTACCTTTTGGTTAAACCTTTCTGACTTATTGTGCTCCTCAATAATTTGCTCAATAAAATTCAGCGACTTTCTCTCGCCTCTTTCTTCAATATTTCTTTCAGTTGCTGACATTGATTTGCTTCAATTATGTAAAAAATTTAAGGATCTCACTGCGTTTTTATTTCTGGAAACTGGCCCCAAATTTAGAAGTTTGGGATCTATTATTATGCATGATCTCGATGATTTTTACGCAATGGTTTGTCTCTGTTGCCTTAAGGTGTCGAGAAAGACCTCAACAGGTTGTGCTCCTGATATGGCATAGGTATTATTAAAAACAAAAAATGGAACACCGGTAAGGCCAATTTGCCGGGCTTCGTATAGATCTGATTGGACAGATTCATCATATTGCTGCGTCTGTAATGCCTTTTCAATTTCATGCTCTTGTAATCCGGCAGATTTCCCCAGATTTCTCAAGACAACAGGATCGTCAATGTTGGCACCTTCACAAAAATAAGCTTGAAAAAGTCGCTCCTGCAATATATCAGCAGACTTGCGCATTTTGGCCGCTTGAAGTAAACGATGGGCATTCAGGGTATTGGCTACGACAGCTTTGTCGAAATCGTAATGCAGCCCTTCTATGAGGGACATATTGGTAACATAATCATGCATTTCCCTGGCATAGTCTGGTGACCATCCTTTTTTCTGTGCCAGGTGTTCTACCACACTTACACCTGGAAGCGTGGTTTGATCAGGCAGGAGCTGGAAACTTTTCCATTCTATTTCTATTTCATCCATAAATCCACATGATTGAAGGGCCTTTTCAAAACGCCTTTTTCCAATATAGCAAAACGGACAAACAAAATCAGACCAAATTTCTATTTTCATATCTACTCAAATTTGTACAAAGGTTACATATGTAACCTGCATCCATCACAGTTGTTGCATATTTAAACCTGCAACAGATCTTCAAAACACTGTCTGATTTTATTTTGTTCAGATACGAAAAAGGAAATAGACTGGTTCATTCTGCCTTGAATTTCTTCAAGACAAAGATTGCCGATGCTTCCTGCATGTGTGTGTTCAAGGTTTCGGTTGGGTTTATAGGTTCCATTTTCTACTTTTTCACCAACCATTCTGTAGGCATCCCTGAAAGGTATGCCCGAAAGCACCAGTTGATTTACTTCTTCTACCGTAAACAGATATTTGTATTTTTCTTGTTTCAGCAGATTATTTCTAACCTCAATTTTTGACAGCATAAGCACTGTAAGGCTCAGGCAATCATTTATCTGTGAAAAAGCCGGCATAAAGCTTTCTTTGATCACCTGCAGGTCGCGGTGGTATCCTGTAGGAAGGTTAGTTGTAATCATAGTGATTTCATTGGGCAGCGCTTTAATTTTATTGGATTTGGCGCGAATCAATTCAAATACATCCGGGTTTTTTTTATGGGGCATAATACTTGAACCGGTTGTGAATTCATCCGGAAAAGAAAAGAATTGATAATCCTGCCCCATATAAAGACATATATCCATAGACAGACGTGCCAGGGTATCACTGATATTGGCTATGGCATGGGCCAGAATTCTTTCTGTTTTACCTCTTCCCATCTGTGCATAAACCACATTGTACACCATAGATTCAAAGCCGAGTAAATCACTTGTCATTTGCCGGTCAAGAGGAAAAGATGAACCATAACCTGCTGCTGAACCCAGTGGATTGCGATTGATTACGCGGTATGCACTTTCCAAAACGAGCAGGTCATCAGCCAGGCTTTCGGCAAAAGCACTGAACCACAAGCCAAAGCTCGATGGCATGGCAACCTGCAAATGGGTGTATCCGGGCATTAGGATGTCTTTATGCTCAGCGGAGAGTTCGATAAGCCTGGCAAATAGCATTTCCACCTTTTGAACCAAATCAAATATCTGATGCCGCATGTACAATTTAAGATCGAGCAGGACCTGGTCGTTACGGGATCTGCCACTGTGTATTTTTTTACCTGCTTCACCTAGTGTTTGTGTAAGCAATAATTCTACCTGGCTATGAACATCTTCCACGCCATCTTCTATAACCAATCCTTCTTTTTGTATACTGCGGTAAAGTTTTGAAAGCTCCTTGGTAAGCTTAGCGCAATCACCGGTTTCGAGGAGACCAGCTTTCTCAAGCATTTTAATATGCGCTATCGATCCAAGCACATCAAAAGGGGCAAGTAAAGGATCGAGCTCTTTGTCTCTGCCGATGGTAAAAACTTCGATATCTTTAAGACTGGTGGCCTTTTTCTGCCAGAGTTTTTTCTTTTCCATGAGATCTTAATTTTTCAAATGCAGTGCCAGCTGTTCTATATAGTGGATGTAACCTTGAATACCCTGTGCTATTTCATCAACATACACAAATTCATCGGCAGTATGTGACCTTGCAGAATCACCCGGTCCCATTTTAAAGGAGGGACAGGGAATTAATGCCTGGTCAGACAAGGTCGGTGATCCAAACACCTCTGTATTTATTTTAATTAATGTCTGATACATGGGATGATCTTTTGTAAGCCCGGAAGCACGAAGCCGTATTGATCTGGGCTTAACGGCTGTATTACAGGATTTTTCAATAATCTCCAACAGCTCTTCATGCGTATAGGCATCGGTAGATCGCAGGTCTACGGTAAATTGACATTCATCTGGAACAACATTATGCTGACTGCCAGATTGGATTACCGTTACGGTCATTTTTACCGGTCCAAGCGTTTCTGATACCTTTTCAAATTGATGGTTGCGAAACCAATCAATGGATTCAAGCGCTTTATATATGGCATTCTCTCCTTCTTCTCTCGCAGCATGCCCCGATTTTCCTCGAACGGTGCAATCGAGTACCATTAATCCCTTTTCAGCAACGGCTGCCTTCATGCGTGTCGGCTCCCCTACAAGAGCCATTGAGGCCTGGAAACCATCGGCAAACACCTTTTCTATTCCGTTTTTTCCACTGATTTCTTCTTCAGCGCTGGCAACCAGGGCCAGTTTTACAGGCATTTCTTTTTTATCATAAAAATGCAGGAATGCCATGATGAGAGATACCAGAGAAGCTCCTGCGTCATTGCTCCCCAATCCATAAATTTTTCCTGATTTCTGCAGCGGCGTAAAAGGATCCAGGTTCCAGTCGGCATTAGATTTAACGGTGTCGTGATGGGAGTTCAGCAGTAAAATAGGTTTGCCGGGGCTTGAATCTACTTGCTGTGCAATAATGTTGTTGCCCAAACGCTGCACCGGTATTTTATGATGTTCAAAAAAATGCTGCAAAAGCAGGGCAGTTTTATCCTCTTCCCGGCTAAATGAAGGAGTGGAAATCAGATTTTTTAATAATTCAACAGCGGGTTGTAAATAGTCTGTCATAAGCTAATGAGGGTGCCCGGCCCGGATCCCTGATCAAAATGTTGAATGTCATCGGCATTGCAAATTCTTACAGCTTTTACGCCACTTCGCAAAGCATCAAAGGCATTATCTATTTTTGGTATCATGCCTCCTGATATGATACCTTCATTCTTCAGGCCATCAATATTGTTACTATCAATTTTTTGAATCAGACTCTGAGGATCATCAATTTTTTTAAGTACGCCCGGCAATTCAAAGCAATATACCAATTCCGTTTCGTATAAGGCAGACATGCCTGTGGCCAGCGTCGATGCTATGGTATCGGCATTGGTATTGAATAAATTACCTTGCGCATCGTGGGTCATTGCTGCAAAAACCGGACATAATCCGGCATCCAGCAAGGCATGTATTATAGTGCTGTTGACCGAATCCACATCTCCGACCCATCCAAAATCTATCCCGTTTTTTAAAGGCCTTTTATGCGCCATTATGGTATTACCATCTGCGCCTGTGAGGCCTATGGCATTACATCCAAGTGCCTGCAATGCCGCCACAACATTTTTATTGGCGACACCCGCCAGCATCATTTTCACCACTTCAAGAGTTTCTGCATCTGTTATTCTCCTGCCTTCAACCATCTTTACCGGTATGCCTAATTTTTCGCAGGTAGCAGAAACCCATTTTCCGCCACCATGTACCAGGAGTTTTGATCCTGATATGGCGGCAAAATTTTTGAGAAATAATTGCAACCGCTTATGGTCCTCAACCACATTACCACCAACTTTAAAAATTCTTAGCCTTTTCATAGAGTGCTTTGAATTATGCTGTGCAATACAGCCTGTGCGGCATACACACGGTTACCGGCTTCCTGTATCACAATAGAACGGTCACTGTCCAGCACAGCATCGTCCACGATCATATTGCGTCGAACCGGCAGGCAGTGCATAAAGAAAGCATTGCGTGTGCGTTTCATTTTTTCTTCTGTAACCATCCAATTCAGGTCCTGGTGCAGCACTTTACCATAATCGGTATAAGACGACCAGTTTTTGGCATAGATAAAATCGGCACCTTCAAAAGCAGCAGCCTGGTCATACTCTATGGTCGCCTTTCCGGCAAATTCAGGTGCCAGTTCATAACCTTTTGGATGGGTAATAACAAACTCATAATCTGTCTTTTGCACCCATTGGGCAAAGGAATTGGCCACCGCTTGTGGCAGCGCTTTAGGATGTGGTGCCCATGTAAGGACGACTTTAGGTCTTGGACGTGTCTTATATTCTTCTATCGTTATTAGGTCGGTGAGTGATTGCAGCGGATGTACGGTGGCCGACTCCATGTTGATTACAGGTACACCTGCATATTGAACAAATTTCTTTAGAACAAATTCATCATAGTCTTTTTGCCGATCGCTAAGGGTGGCAAAAGAACGGATGCCAATGATATCACAATACTGACCGATAACTGCCGCGGCTTCCTTAATGTGTTCGGGCTTGTCTCCATTCATCACTACGCCATCTTCAGTTTCAAGTGCCCAGCCTTCACCGCTAAAATTCATTACCATTACATTCATTCCCAGGTTATGTCCTGCTTTTTGGGTGCTCAATCGCGTTCGTAGACTGGGGTTCATAAAAATGAGCCCAAGGGTAAGATGCCCGCCCAGGTTCTTTTGCAGGGGATTTTTTTTAATGGATCTCGCCAAATCGATTAACTGAGGGATGTTGTCTGCATCGTTGACTGATAGAAAGGATTGCATGTCGTTACCGTGGTTTAGTATTTTAATTCAAATAAAAAAACTTGCTAAAAAGCAACGGGTTTAAGCCCCAGCCCCATAGTTTCAGGTAGTCCTGTCATGAGGTTCATATTTTGAACTGCTTGTCCGGAAGCCCCTTTAACAAGATTGTCTATAATGCTCACAATCAATAATTTGTCTTGATATTTTTCAAGATATATCACACATTTATTGGTATTGACGACCTGTTTTACATCGGGATTTTTACGGGTGAGCAACACAAATGGATGCGCAGCATAAAACGATTCATATAAGTCATACATTTTTTCAATACTTTCCTTTACATCAGTGTAAATGGCGGTAAGAATGCCCCGGGTAAATCCTCCACGATTGGGGATAAGATAAATTTCCTGATCAAAATCACTTTGCCACCTTTTAAGGCTTTGCTTGATTTCTGCCAGATGTTGATGGGTAAAGGGTTTATAAATTGAAAAGTTATGGCTTCTCCAGGAAAAATGTGAAGTCGGTGACAAACCCTGGCCTGCACCGGTAGAACCAGTTGTCGCATTGATATGCAAAGGTGCATGCAAAAGGTTATTGGCTGCCAGGGGCCAAAGCGCCAACTGAATACCAGTAGCAAAACAACCGGGATTGGCTATATTCTGAGCCTGGCGAATTTTTTCCTTTTCAGGTTCGCAGAGGCCATACACAAAGTTCCGGATGGCATTTTTATCTTCAATCCTGAAATCATGGCTCAGATCGATGATTTTTACTTTTTCAGAAACCGTATTTTCTTCCAGAAACTTTTTAGATTGACCATGGCCACTGCACATAAACAGTACATCTATCCCTGTATCGGTAAACTGATCAGTGAATTTGAGTTCAGTTTCGCCGGCGAGATCAGTATGTACATCAGATACATTATTACCTGCATTGCTGGTGCTGTGTACGAAAACAATTTCTGTCTCAGGATGATGAATGAGTATACGGAGCAGTTCGCCACCGGTGTAACCAGCCCCGCCCGTTATGGCTACTTTAATCATGAGGCATTGTCATTAGTTACCTGATTGTGAATCATCATCTGATTCGCAAGAATTCTCGAAAAGCCTTTTACATCTTCTCCGCTCCAGCCCTCATTCATTTCACCGTAAGAGCCGTATTTTGATTGCATGAGATCATATTTCGAGCGAATTCCTTCCAAAATAAATCGATATGGAAGCAGTTTTACCAGTACTTCTCCAGTCACATTTTTCTGTGTATCATCAAGGAAAGCTTCCACATTGCGCATTACCGGCTCGAGAAACTGGCCTTCATGTAGAAGCATGCCGTACCAATTGCCCATTTGTTCTTTCCAGTATTGCTGCCATTTGGTAAGCACATGTTTTTCCAGCAGATGGTGTGCTTTAATAATGATCAAAGGTGCGGCGGCTTCAAAACCTACTCTGCCTTTTATGCCAATAATGGTATCTCCGACATGAATATCCCTGCCAATGGCAAAAGTAGAAGCAAGCGCATGAAGATGCTGAATGGCTTCTACAGAATTTCCGAAGATTTTTCCACCTATCCCTTTAAGTTCACCTTTTTCGAAAATTAGACTGATATTTTTAGGCTCGTTTTCTTTACAAGGACTCGGAAAAGCCTCATCAGGTAAATATTTATCTGAAGTAAGTGTTTCCTTTCCTCCTACTGAAGTGCCCCAAATGCCCTGATTAATGGAGTATGCAGCCTTTGACCAATCCATTTCAACACCATGCTTTTTCAGGTAATCTATTTCCTGCTGGCGGGAAAGTTTCATGTCGCGGATGGGTGTTATGATTTCAATGCCGGGTATAAGTATGTGAAACACCATGTCAAAACGAACCTGATCATTGCCCGCGCCTGTGCTTCCGTGTGCGACGGCATCTGCTTGAACTTCAGCTGCATATTCAGCAATGGCAGTAGCCTGAAAAATACGTTCGGCACTTACAGACAATGGATAGGTATTATTTCTGAGCACATTGCCAAAAATGAGATATTTGATACAACGGTTGTAGAAATCATGGGTAGCTCTTATGGTTTTATGCCTGGTAACGCCCATTTGAAGTGCACGTGTTTCGATAGCGCTCAGTTGATCTTCGGTAAAGCCACCGGTATCTACCAATACCGAATGTACTTCATATCCTTTTTCCTGGGTTAAATATTTGACACAATAAGAAGTGTCCAGACCTCCACTGTAGGCCAGTACTACTTTTTTTACAGACATGTTGATAAAAATATGAAATTTAAAAAATTGGTTTCGTTATTTCCTTTTTTCTGAACCTTTTAAAAAGCAGATCTCTCTTTATTTTGAGCCACTTTTCATATTTGCTCTTTATGTCGCTGAATTTTTTTCCGGTTTTTGACTTCTCATTAGGATCATATAACATGCCGGTGCACAGGCAATGTTTACGATTGGTTCGGGTTAAAATATCGTAATTCACACAACTTTGACAACCCTTCCAAAAAGATTCATCGTCTGTTAACTCCGAAAAAGTAACCGGACGATAGCCAAGGTCTGAGTTAATTTTCATAACAGCAAGACTTGTGGTAAGCCCGAATATTTTACAATTCGGATATTTCTCTCTCGACAAATCGAAGGCTTTTTGCTTTATTTTCATAGCCAGGCCCAAATGTCGGTATTCTTCAACTACGATGAGACCAGAATTGGCAACATATTTTTGCTCATGGCCCCATGATTCAATATAGCAAAAACCGGCAAATTTACCATCTCTACCATAAGCAATTACGGCCTTTCCCTCTCGCATTTTCTGAGCCACATATTCAGGAGATCTTTTGGCTATGCCAGTACCTCTCTTTTTTGCGGAATCTTCAATTACAGCACATATCTCATCAGCATACTGAATATGTTTTTCAGTTGCCACCACAATATCAAATTGATTCATTGGTTCTATACAAGAATTTGATTTTTTAAAATTTGGAAACAAAAAGAAGATTTTTGGAAAGGTGCTGCCACGTAGGCAACATAGTTGTATAAGAGCCCCTTAGGGCCTCCTCCTGATTGGAGAGTGAATGATGCTATGTGAAAAAGAATTTTTCAACGTCTTTATTAAATATTCCGCAAAGTAATGCGATATAATTTTATCAAACAAATAAAATATGCAATAATTTTTGGTTTAGAGCCTAATTTCCCAATTTTTTTTATCAATCTCAGTTTTCGATTACCTTTGTTTTACTTTTTAAACAATATAAACCTGATTATACAATGAAACAAAATGGAGCCACCAAGGTGACTTTTTACCATTCACCTCAAATCCCTCTTGAATTACACAAAGTTAGAATTGTTCAAAAACTGCACTTAAAGCCGGTAGATGAACGTGTTGAAGCTATTAAGAAAGGGGGATTCAATACTTTTTTGCTGAATACCGAAGACATTTTTCTCGATATGCTTACCGATAGTGGCACCAATGCCATGAGTGATAATCAACTTTCATCGATGATGCATGCCGATGATGCTTATGCAGGTTCCCAAAGTTATTACCGGCTGGAAAAGGCGGTTCAGGAAATTTTTGGCACCCGTTATTTTCTGCCTGTTCACCAGGGAAGGGCAGCAGAAAATATAATATCGCAGGTATTTATTAAAAAAGGTGATGTAATTCCCATGAACTATCACTTCACCACCACAAAAGCACATATGGAGCTCAATGGAGGTGCAGTACATGAGATTTTCGCTGATGAGGCCTTGAAAATAAAAAGCACACATCCTTTTAAGGGTAACATTGATGCTGAAAAATTCAATTCACTTATCAATCAATATGGCGCTGAAAAGATTCCATTTGTGCGTTTTGAGGCTTCTACAAACCTAATAGGAGGCCAACCTTTTTCACTTGCTAATATGAAAATGGTAAAATCAATTGCCGATGCACACAATATAATGATAGTACTGGATGCCAGTCTGATTGGTGAAAATGCCTGGTTTATCAAACAGAGGGAGCCGGAATATGCCAATGCAACCATAAAAGATATTCTGAATGAAATGTGTTCATTGGCTGATATCATCTATTTTTCGAGCAGGAAACTTAGCTCTACCCGTGGCGGTGGAATATGTACGCATTCAAAAGACCTGTATCTCAAAATGAGGGATCTGATTCCTCTGTATGAAGGTTTTCTTACCTATGGCGGAATTTCAGTCAGGGAAATTGAAGCCATGGCCGTAGGTTTCTATGAGACCACCGACGAAACGGTGATCAATCAGTCACCTTCATTTGTAGCTTATGCTGTAGATGAACTTGATAAATTGGGAATACCGGTGATCACCCCGGCAGGAGCACTGGGTTGTCACGTAGATGCCATGGGCTTTTTACCTCATATACCACAGGCAGAATACCCTGCAGGAGCACTGGCGGCTGCCTTATTCATCGCTTCTGGCTGCCGGGGAATGGAAAGGGGTACCATTTCAAGCGTCAGAGATGAAAATGGCGATGACCTGCTGGCCGATATGGAATTGTTGCGGCTTGCTTTCCCCAGACGGGTGTTTACTTTATCACAAACCATGTTTCTCATAGACCGCATCAAATGGCTATTTGACAACCGTGATCTCGTGGGCGGTTTGCGATTTGTAGAAGAACCTCCTGTCCTGAGATTCTTTATGGGAAGGCTCGAGCCCGTCTCTGACTGGCCTGAAAAGCTGGCTGAAAAATTCAAATCTGATTTTGGCGATAGCCTTTGATTTGATAAATAAATAAGTAAAATCATTATCTTTTTTCCTGCCTGAGGTGCCAATTGCTATACAGGATTGTACCGGATGGCAGGAAAATAGTTTGATATTAATCTTGTTTATAGCCATACCGTTATATAAAATCAGATAAAATAACTGCCTTAGCTAAATTATTTTTATTTTTTTTATTTTTTCATTGCCGAAAAATTGCAAAATTGTCAATCAATTGGAACGTAAGCATTAAAAAAGCGTTTGAAGAGATATAAATGGCACGCATTCAATCTATAAATATATATTTAAAAACAAATACATATGGCTGATTATCCTTGGTTTAAGCATTACCCTGAGGGCATACCTCACGAAATTGATCCTGACAAATATTCTTCAGTTGTTGAGCTATTGGAGACATCCTTTACAAAGTACAAAGGTATGGTGGCCTATGAAAATATGGGCAAGTCCATTACTTTTGATGAACTGGACGAACTAACAGCTCAGTTTGCATCCTTTTTACAAAATAAACTGGGTTTAAAAAAGGGAGACAGAATTGCCATTCAAATGCCCAATTTGCTTCAATGGCCTATTGCCATGTTTGGTTCTCTAAGGGCTGGCCTGATAGTGGTAAACACCAATCCGCTTTACACTGCGCGGGAAATGGAGCATCAATTTAAAGACACACGTGCCAAAGCCATTGTTATACTGGCCAACTTTGCACATAACCTCGAGAAAATTTTGCCAAACACCAATATTGAATCGGTTGTGATTACCGATATAGGTGATATGTTGGGCGGACTCAAAAAGCAGGTAGTGAACTTTGTGGTTCGCAATATCAAAAAGATGGTACCAGCCTACAAAATTGATGGTCACTACAGGTTTAATGCAGCTTTGAGGATGGGTAAGGAAAAAACCTATACCAAAATGGATATCAAATCGAGTGATATTGCATTTCTACAATACACAGGTGGCACCACCGGCATCTCCAAAGGCGCTGTGCTCTCTCACAGAAATATTGTTTCCAATATGGAGCAGATCAGTGCCTGGATGCTTCCAAAATTAAAGGAAAGAGAAGAAACCGTAATCACAGCCCTGCCATTATATCACATTTTTGCACTCACCGTTAATTGTCTTTGTATGCTGAGAATAGGTGCAAAAAATATTTTGATAACTAATCCAAGGGACATGCCCGCTTTCATAAAAGAGCTGAAAAAACATCCTTTTAGTGTATTAACTGGTGTGAATACTTTGTTTAATGGATTACTCAATAATCCTGAATTCAGCTCTGTTGACTTCAGTGCGCTCAAAATAGCTGTAGGTGGTGGTATGGCTGTTCAGAATGTCGTGGCAGAAAAATGGAAAAAAGTAACGGGTTGTACTTTGGCAGAGGGTTATGGTTTGTCTGAAACATCCCCGGTTTTAACCTGTAATGCCATTGATGGTACGGAACGAATCGGAACAATAGGGATTCCTTTGCCCAGTACAGAAATAAAAATTATGGATGATGATGGAAAGGAAGTGCCAGTTGGTAAACCCGGTGAAATTTGGGCCAAAGGCCCTCAGGTTATGAAAGAATATTGGGAGAAAGAAGAGGAAACTCAGCTGGTATTCCAGGATGGTTATTTCAAAACCGGAGACATTGGTGTGATCGACGAAGATGGTTTTACCAAAATTGTTGACCGGAAAAAAGAAATGATCAATGTGAGTGGATTTAATGTATACCCAAATGAAATAGAAGGTGTGGTAGCATCACATCCAAAAGTGCTCGAAGTGGGCGCTATTGGCATTCCTGATGAGAAATCTGTTGAGGCGGTTAAGATATTTGTGGTTAAAAAAGATGATAGCCTGACAAAAGAAGAAATACTTGCCTATTGTAAGGAAAACCTGACGGCCTATAAAGTTCCCAGAGCCATAGAGTTCAAGACGGAATTACCTAAGTCTAACGTAGGAAAAATTCTGAGAAGATTACTTAAAGAATCAGATGAAGCTACAAAGTCTTAATATCTGATTACAAGCGTAATATGTAAAGCCGGACTTTCTATTTAGGTTGTCCGGCTTTTTAGTTAACGTATAGAAGGCATGAATTATCAATCAACTTAACTCCAAAGTCTGTCCCAAGACCTGATGGTATCCCATTCGGGGGTTGGTGCAAAGAACTTTTCACCTTTTATCAGGTATTTTTTCACCATTTCTTCATTAAGCTCTACCCCCAGACCAGGTTTTTCCGGTACTTTTACATAGCCGTTTTGCACGAGAGGTTTTTCCAGCCCGGTCACCAGATTTTCGAAATCGGGACTATCAGCCGCATGATGTTCCAGCCATAAAAAGTTTTCGGTGGCAGCTGCACTATGGACGCAACCCATAAAAGAAACCGGACCGGCTGCGTGGTGGTGCATAAAGGCAATACCATATTCAGATGCATAATCACCAATTCTCTTAGTTTCCAGTATTCCACCCGCCGTATTGGGATCGGGGTGTACGATATTCACCGCGCGACTTTCTATCAAAGGTTTAAAACCATCCAATAAATAAATATCTTCCCCGGTAACGGTAGGTGTAACTGAGGCTTGTGTGAGTTCCTTCCATTGCTCAGTATATTGCCATGGGATTGAATCTTCTGAATAAGCCAGGTTGTACTTTTCGGCAGCCCGATTGATTTTAATGGCTTCATTTACACTGAAATGTCCCCAATGATCAACTCCCAAGGGGATCTCGTATCCAATCTTAGAGCGCATCACATCAATGTATTCCATCATTTTATCGACACCTTTATCTGTAACCTGAACACCAGTAAAAGGATGTTTAGTCATATTGTATTTGCGAAATTCATGTTCCCAGGGGTTGTTGTCATTATATGGTGAGTTTACCAGTGTTCCTGGGATATCGCGAAGCAGGTTGATGCCCACATCCATTTTAAGTGCTGTATAGCCTTGTTTCACACGCTCCATCATTCGGTCGGCAAATTCATTGGGGTCTCTCGATGTAGTGGTATCTGCATAGAGTCTCACCTTATCCCGGTATTTACCGCCAAGTAATTGATATACCGGCACGCCATAAGCCTTGCCTGCCAGATCCCATAGCGCCATTTCCACTGCACAAACACCCCCACCCTGTCTGCCATGATATCCAAATTGACGAATTTTCTTAAAAAGTCTTTCAACATTGCAGGGGTTCTCCCCTAATATTCTGCTTTTGAGAAACAGCGCATATTCTTTGGCTGCACCATCTCTTACATCTCCATGGCCTACGATGCCCTGGTTGGTATATATTCGTACTATGGGCGTACGAAATACCACATCACTAATCTCAGCAATGCGCAAATCAGTAATTTTTAAGTCGGTCGGGCTGGAATTGCGATTGACTTTTTGCGTGGAATAGGCCAGTACTTCTTCAATGGGACTCATAGTAAAAGCAGCCAGGCTCAAACCACCTAGTCCGACAGTCTTTTTCAAAAAATTTCTGCGATCTTGATTTTCTTGTTCTTTTACTTGCATAACCTGGAATTTATATAGTTTAAAAATAAGTGGGTATGACCTTTTAATGTCATACCCATTAAAATTAAGAATTTATTATCGCAAATCAGGGTTTGTCCCAATAGACCCGGGTATCCATATTATCAGGACCTTGCCGGTCTATTGCTACATTGAGATTAGAAGGGTTAACTGATTTTTCATCATCGGGATACGTCAATCTACGTATAAAATTACCGCTAATGTCTTTACCAGGATAGGGATTTGGTACCAATGCAGGAAATCCGCTTCTTCTAAAGTTGGCAAATGCTTCTGGTCCATTAAGAAATGAAGCAACCCAATACTGGGTATTAATTTGTTCCAGGGCAGTTTCCGTAACCAGTGGATTTTGAGCAATATAGTCATCAATATCTGCCTGTGGTACTGCGGTATTGCTACCGTATGCTGAAAGTTGCGCCATATGCCCTCTAATCCCACTTTCGAATAATGCAGCTGCATTGGCGGTTATCCATCCACGGCTGGCTGCTTCAGCCAACAAAAATTGGGTTTGTGCATATGTAACAAGAAACATAGGCGCATCTCTTTTTGCCATACGTGTTCGGTCAACCTGCGAAAATTCATAAATGCTTTTAAGATTTAGGCTTGTAACTACTGGCCCGATGGTAGCATTATCGTAACCCATAGGCATTCCGATCTGGTCAGCCGGCATTTTGGAAAGACTCACTCCGGCAGGTGGATTTCCCGCTATAGTATTGTTTTGGTCTGGCCCACTGGATGCACCTACGTACCTCACTGCTATGGAAGCCAGCCTTGGGTCAATATTTTCCTTCAAAAAGTTGACAAAAGGAGCGGTCAAATAGAAATTATTGGCTTCGGTAGCATTTAATGTATTTCCAATCGGACTTGCAAAATTAAAATCATGGTTTATTACTGCATTATCTGAATTGGAAGACATTACTCCCCCTGCAAAAGCCTTACTGGCGTACTCCCTTGCCTTATTGGTATCTGCCTTAGACAGACGCATTGCAGCGCGAAGCATTAGCGAATATGCAAATTTTCTCCATTTTACAATATCGCCACCAAACAATATCTCCCCGGTTTCTATGCGTCGTCCCGGATCAAGCGCTGCCGCTGCCTGGTCCAGTTCATTGAGAATAAAATTGTAAATTTCCTGCTGTGTATCATACCGGGGGGCTACATTTCCGGTGATAAAACCCAGGCCGGCTTCAGAGGAAGGCACATCGCCATAGGTATCGGTTACAATCATTATACTGTAGGCATACCATATTCTGGCCATATGGTAAAGGTTTGACCTTGCTGCATCATTTTCAGTAAACCTTTTTACATCCATGGCATGCTTTATAACATTGCGGTAATGCCTTCGCCAGTTGGCAAAATTGATAGAACGATTATCTACGTTATGATTACCTCCGGCAAGAACCCCGGGAAATGGAGTAACTATCTGTTGTACAATGGCCATTTCATAGGTAATGGTGTTTCCATCATGTGTACCCTCTATAACAGATTGATTGAATAAAAAAACAGGATTTAAGCTTATGGGTTCAACCTTATTGGTATTGAGTTCGTCAAATCCACTTTCGCATGAAAATATCATGATGTAAAAAAGCAGACCGGAGAAATATGATTTATGTTTTAGTTTCATGGCTTTCATTTTTAAAGTTCGAAACAAATATTGAAATTGTTTAAAATCTCACATTGAGATTGAAACCTATACTTCGCGTTGTAGGCAGACCAGGAGTCTCCAATCCCACCAGGTTATCGGAAGTAAATCCAAATTGCTCGGGGTCGATGTTGGGCACCCACTTTTTCAAAATGCCCACATTATTGGCGACGGCGTTTAGTCGGAGACCTTTAATGGGATAATGCACCGGAAGAAATTTGGTAAAGTCATATCCGATGGTGATTTGCCGCAATTTCCAGAAACCTGCATCATAAGTAATAGGTTCCATTAAGTTGGCCGCCCTAACCGTTTCATAAAAGAATTGTATAGGTGACTGTGCGGTATTGATTTCTCCATTGGGATTAACTCCCTGTCCGACCACAAAACCCTGATCTCTTCCCACTAAAGTTTCTTTATGTAAGCCATGTCTCCAGGCATTGAAATTGGTACCTGAAATCATTTTATGGCCTAGTTTAAAATCAACTAAAAAAGAAAGATTAATGCCTTTGAATTCGAATTGGTTAAAAATACCCCCAACCCAAATCGGAATAGCCGTACCAAAAGGAATCTGTGCACTTGTTCTCAATGGCCTTCCATTGTTGGGATCAAAGACCTGTCTGCCCTGAGAATCTCTTAAATAACCAAAACCATATAATTGACCCATAGGCATACCTACCACCTGACGCAATTCTCCCTCAAAAACCCCTCTTCCAACAATGATTTCATCCTGTTCGCCCAGATTGATTACCTCAGTGCGGTTGTAGGCGCCATTAAAACTGGTTTCCCAGCGAAAATTTCGACTTTGTAAAGGAACAAAACTTACCAGCATCTCCACACCATAGTTGCGGCTTTCCCCGACATTTATCAATTGATTGGTATAACCTGAAGCGTCACTTATCTGAGCCGACAATATTTGATCGGTGGTTAGTTTATCATAATAAGTAAGATCTATTCCAACCCGGTTTTTAAACAATTTTGCTTCCATGCCAATTTCATATTCGGTTACAGTCATTGGCCTGAGATTGGCATTGGGAACCGTGCCGGAAGTGATGAAACCAACAGGCTGCATCTGCCCTGCCGGGTTTGGGAAAAGGTTGTTGTTGATGCGATAAAATAAATTGTTGGAATATGGTGCTACGTCTGTATCACTACCTACACGGGCAAAACCGACCCTAAGCTTGTATAAATCGACCCATTCCGGCATATCAAAAGCATCAGATATTACAAAGCTGGCATTCAAAGCAGGGTACAATATGCTGCGGTTTCCAGGGGACAGGGTTGAGAACCAATCATTTCTACCGGTAAGGGTGAGATATAAAAAGTTTTTCCAGGAAAATTCAACGGCACCGAAGACCGAATTAACCTGCCGTTCTGACAACTCATATATCGGATCCTTAACTCTACCATTCATTACGGTGTATAAGTCCCTTACTACAAAATCATTGACTAAAACGTTGTGCCGGTCGAGCCTGCGGTACATCTGGTTACCTCCAAGTGTAAGGTCTATACCAAAATCCCCAAATGATTGTCTTACGCCAAATATGAGTTCACCATTAAGCTCTCTGAATTTCCTAACGTCCTGCACAAACTCACCATTCACAAACCCCACTGGTGCATTAGGAAGTGAGGCGCTTCCAGTGGGGAAATTGTACTCCTGACTCCTGCTGAAAAAGTCCATACCTGCACGACCCTGAATGTACATCCAATTAGTAAAATCATAGCGAGCCGTTATGTTGCCAAATAGGCGGTCACGACTGACATTGTCAAATCGCTCATAAGCAGCCCAATAAGGATTGGTTCGGTTTCTGAAGCGTGAATATACTGATTCATTGCCATTTTCATCTGCCATATATCTTTGCATTAGTTCAAGCGGCATTGAATTGGCAAGTGAATAAATGGTAGTTGGCGTACTCATATCCTGCTCGGCAATTTGCGGAGGATTTTTAATGAGTTCATTCGAATAATTGGCATTTCCCGAAACGGTTAGCCTCTCAGCTATGGTTTGCGTAAATCCAAGATTTATGGTTCTTCGTGTGTAACCTGAATTAGGTACTATGGCTTCATTGCTTAAATTGGCCAATGAGAGGTTAAATCCACCATTATCACCACCAGATGCAACCGTTATGGTATTGGTCCAGCTATATCCATTGCGATAAAAACCTTTAACGTGTGATGGCTGTGGTTCGTATGGAACTTCGATGCCATCGAACAGAATCTGGGTCATACCTGGCTGAAATCGTTCTCCGAAGCTCCATACCCCGGAGGTAGGGTTTGGCGTAGTTGGACGGACACCATTCTCACCCTGACCGTATTCCATTTGAAAATCAGTGAAATCAAGGGGCGTATCAACTGTATAGTTACTATTGTAGGTTACATTAAGACCTTTTTCTTTACCCCGCGATTTGGTTGTAATCATGATAACACCATCTTTAGCCCTTGAACCATACAATGCCGAAGCAGCTGCTCCTTTAAGTACTGTCATTGACTCAATATCATCGGGATTTATACTGGTAAGACCATCACCTCCATCTGAAACCCTTGAACGACCACGATCAGAGAATGCATTATCGGAACCCAGATTTCTTGGATTGGCTCCAAAATTTGTATTGTCTATGGGCATGCCATTAATAATGATAAGTGGATTATTCTGCCCGCCAAATGAAGACTGGCCTCTGATACGCACCTTGCTGGTACCTGCCGGACCGGATCCCAGGCTCGAAACATTCATTCCTGCAACCTTGCCTTGCAAGGCATTCATAAAATTTGGGGTTCTGTTAATGGTCACTTCATCAGGGGCTACGGCCGCCACAGCATAGCCCAGTCGTCTGGTCTCTTTTTCAATACCCAGGGCTGTAACTACTACTTCTTGTAATGCTGTTACATCCGGAAATAAGGTAATGTTGATTACACTACGGTTACCTGCCACTACCTCTTCTGTTTGAAAACCCACTGAGCTGAATACAAGTACGGTTTCCTGCCCTGTTACATCTATACTGTAATTCCCATTAATATCGGTAATGGTTCCCTGGTTTGTTCCTTTTATAACAACATTGGCACCCGGTATAGCGGCATTATCCTCTCCCGAGGTAATTCTACCAGTTATAGTGGTGATTTGTAATAAAATTTCGATTTCAGGTTTAAAATTTCTGATTTCAGCATCTTTTTGAACCATAATCATATGGTTTACCTGCTTAAATCTCAATTTTGTCTCTTGCGACAAATAAGCAAGAACATCATATAAACTATTGCCCTGGAAATTTTGAGTGATTTTGATTTTTCTGTCAATATCGTTCTTGTTGTAGGCAAAATGATAGTCAGTACTTTTTTCAATTCTCTTAAATACGGTAAAGAGGTCAGTATCCTCCAGCTGTAACTGCACATTCACATCACGGACGCTGAGTATGCGTTGTGCATTTCCCGGTGAGGCAATGATCAAACTTAAAAACATCGTTTGTATTAAAATGCCATATAAAGCGTATTTGGTCACCATATATAGTTGGTGTAGAAATTTACATTTCATAACTTTGAGTGATTTAGTTTAACTAATCAATTATTTATTTGAAAGTCGGTGTTCCAGTTCCCCAACTTTAACAATAGACTTTCAGATGATATGTTGCGGCATTGCCGGCCCGCCGGCAATGTCGCTTTTTTTTGTTTTTTATTTTCACATAGGCCATTTAGTTTTCATGTTGAACAATCACGGTCTTATCTTTGATACTATAGGAAAAATGCATGGAATAGCTTAAATTCTGCAGTACAAGCAGGAGATCCATGTTTTTAAATTCTCCATTGAACTTCCATGGTTTTGCCGGCATATTTTTTTCTAAAAATTTATAGTCGTACCACTTTTCTAACTCTGAGAAAACTTCATGATGGTCGGCATCCCTGAAAAACAGTACACCATCTTTCCATGAAGTAACCTCTTTAATATTAAAATACTTGGTTTTCCACTGTTCATTTGTTGCATCAGCGTATACAGATTGGCCTTCTTCAACCTGTATTTCCTTTTGTATGCCAGCATCCATTTGTGTTCTAATTTGGACTATACCTGAAATTAAAGAAACCACTGCCTTGTCATGATTATGTGATCTGATATTAAAGGAAGTGCCTGTAGCAATGATTTGTAAATGATTGGTCTCAACCACAAACGGCCGGGAAGGGTTGCTTTTAATATCAAAATACCCCTCTCCTTTCAGTGTTACCACTCGTTGTCCATCTGAAAAGTACTTAGGATAGACCAGTGAACTTCCGGAATTCAGCGTAATCCTGCTGCCATCACTGAGTTTAACCACTGTTTTTTGGCCGTAGTTAGCTTTAATTTCCTTAAACTCCTGATGTACGGTCTGCGTAACTGTTGCATTCTTTGTATCATCCTTGAGTCTGATAATTATATAGGTTAGGCTTGCAACTAAAATAATGGCAGCAACAGAACGCCAGTAACTGAAAATCTTATGAGTATTTTTCGAATTAGAAGCTTTTGAATTATGGTGTCTTTTTGTGCCTTCGACTACTTCAGCCTGAATTTTTAACCAGACTTCTTCTATTTCAACCTCGTTTAGGAGATACTCATTCAATTGAGCATTTTGAAGCAAATTCCGGGCGTATTGATACAATGGAATTTTATCAGGATCCGCCAGCATTTGCTTGTTCCAGTAATGAATGTCATCCTGTTCAGGTGCATTAACCCATTTTCTAAAAGACGGGTCTTTTAATAAAACATGGATAAATTTTATTTCCTTGTCATCCATTATTGCAAAGTATATATGCATGAAGGGAAAAGAATCTGAAAATCTATCCTTAAAAAGAAAACAATTTTTAAAAAATTGTAATTAGCTCAAAAATTTACCTATTTTACATAAAAACATAATAGAAAAACTATGCTTTTAATAAAAATATTAAAAAACCAGGATGAATATCATGAGTATGGATAAAGAGAGAACCATCCTGGCCTTTAGTCCTTCAAATTGTTGTCTTAGGTTTCTTAAAGCTTTCCAATTGAGGGTATAGACAGATTCTATATTGATTTCCATAATACGTGCGACTTCATCGTTGCTTAGGTTTTGCATATACAATAATTGCAATACCTCCTTTTGTCTGGGAGGCAAACTTTTGAATGCATTCGAGAATTGTTTTCTTAAAAATTCTTCAGACTGTTCCTTTATCCATTCTGACTCGATAGATAAATGATTCAATTGCTCGATTTTTTCAAATGATTCTTCGAGATTGAAACATTGACTATTCTTGTCTTTTATGAGATAAAGTATTTTTCTCCTCAGCCCTTTAAAAAGGTAATACTGTAAATGAATATCTGCCGACAGATTTTTTCGATGCTGCCAGAGATCGAGAAACAATTCATGAATGGCATCCTTAACAATCGCACGGTTTCTTAATACCGTCATGCCATAAGTAAACAACTTTCCTGTGTGCTCTCGGTAAATTTCTTCAAAAGCCTTCAGGTCATCATTTTTAAATCTTTGCCATAGTAAATTTTCGTCCACATCTTTGGTTTTTTATGGTTGATCGGAGGATGCATTTGGGGTTAAAGGATAAAATTCACCGTTATCAAATTTAGCAAAAAATCATTAATCGAAAATATTTTGTGCCAATTTATTTTCTTTTATGGCAAAAAAGTAAGTAAATAGATTGATAACTGGTAAAAGTTTTTGTCAAGAATATAAAAAACCAATACAATAGCAGTAAATTGATAGAAAAAAGCTTTCTCCTCATTCAGATATGCTGTAATTGTATTTTAGGAAAGTATATATGACTTAAAAAATGAGAGGCTGCTTCTTGTTGAAAAACAGCCTCTGCAATTAAAATTCTTTTTATGATCGATGCGGAATATCTCTGTATGAATTTCCGAAGACTAATTCATAGCGATACCCTTAATCTGGGCTTCGATGGCATCGTACCTCGATTTTAATTCGGGGTCTTTGGCAAGTTCAGCCCTAATTTTTTTGTAGGTAAGTCCCCTTTGACCAACCATTTTGGTGGCAAGTTCTTTGTTAACTTCCTTGATCGCTTCTGTACGCTTTTCCTTCTCAGCGATTACCAATTGAAGAAACTTTTTTTCGAAGTCAGTTGCTTCAATTGCATTTAGCTTGCCATCATCACCGCCGGTGGCATTGAGTTCATTAAATCTTTGCCCGGTCATTCCTTCCTGCTTGCGGATCATGTCATTGATTTCTGTGCTAACGTCTGCCATCATTTGCTGGATAACTTCATTCATTAGGGCATAGCGATAAAGCTCCTGATCCGTTATTTGCTCGTCATCCTGAGCATGTACCACACTGAAACCTAAACCTGTCATCAACACTACGGCTAAGAAACCTCTCATTAATGTTTTCATTATTTTATTTTTTTCATTTGAACATATAAACAACTCCACAAAAAGCACTTTTTTTCGTAAAAAACCAAATATTTTTTCAATAAACACATTGATATGTTGCCAAATATACAATGATGAATGTCATGAGTGTATAGGGTAACAGGTTGTTTATCAGGCAAATAATAAGTAAGAATTCGCGATTTTTATTTAAAATCTACCTGTAAGCCTCACATTTAAAAACCTCGCAGAAAGTGCGTTGGGTACGGCATATGAAAAGCGATTGACATCACTGATCCATAGGTAAGAAATTGGGTTTTGCGATCCTGTGAGGTTGAGTATTTCCATACCTACAGACCAGCTTTTTACACCCAGAAACATGGTTTTGTCTGAAATGTCGGTAAAAATCTTTTGAAATCCGAGGTCTGCACGCATATAATGCCTCCCTCTGAATGAATTGCGTAATTCAAGAACACCCGGTGGAGAAAATGGCAATGGACTGGCATAAAAAAAAGCAAAATTGACTTTGAAATCAGGTTTATTGGGTATGTGATCCCTGAAAAATATTGCCGCATTGATGCGTTGATCGGAAGGCCGTGGGATAAATCCTCTGGGATCCCCTTCAATATTTTCCTGAGTCTGCAAAATACCGAGGCTAAACCATGATTCATCTCCTGGAATAAAGTCACCACTTACTCTAAAATCTATACCTGCCGCATAGGCAACTCCCATGTTTTGCGCATAATACCTGAGCCGTACATTGTCTATGTCATAAGGCACCACATTCCATAGGTATTTGTAGTAAGCTTCTGTCATGAGTTTAAAGGGTCGCCCCCACAGTTCAAATTGGTAATCTGTACCGCCTATAAGATGTAATGAAGACTGAGCGCGTATACCGGAATTGATTTGGCCTTCGAAATTCCGGAATTCCCGGTAGAAAGGTGGTTGTTGGTAAATGCCGGCAGAAAAACGCAATACCATATTTTTTTTCCAAGGTGGTTGCCATGCATATTGAGCCCTTGGACTGAATATCCATTGTCTGTTAATATCAAAATAGCCTGTTCTTGCCCCATAGGTAAGACGATGATTGCCGGCAAATTCCAGGCTGTGCTGCAGATAGAAATCGACTTTTGCGCCATCAATTTGATTGACCTGATCAATGGTATAATTCATGCGGGTAAAACCTGCACTATCGGTAAAACTGTATTCTCTTAAAACATCATTGATTTCCTGATAATGCAAAGAAAAGCCGAATTCAATTTTCTGATCTTCAGAAAGAACAAGTTCTGATCGCTGTTCCATACCGCTCACAAGTGCATCGAGTTGGTTTCTTCCGCTTCTGAATTCCGACCCTATGGAACGGTTGAGCACACAGGCTGAAAGTTGTTCTTCAGACGGCCTGATTTCAACATCGCAAAGCCTGTATCCGCTTTCCACATCGAAATACTCTCTTTCACGTGTGAAAAAGCTGTATATCACCCAGGTAGTATTGAACCTTTGTCCAAAGCGTTTTTTAATATTTATACTACCCTGATAGGTGTCATAATTCATCAATTCTCTCCCATTGAAAGCCACAAAGAGTCTTTTCTGGTCACTGAAAGTACCGAATGTTGACTCCCTGCTTTCGGGCTCGATGAGGTATCGATTATTACTATGCGCGAGCATAAGACCAATTGTTGTCGGGTTTTTTTTAGTGTTTTTTCCGGGCGTATATTCAAAATATGACTGAAAGTCGGTGAAATTAGGGAAATATTGTCCTTCGATTTCGAGGGTTCCCAGCAAATACCTTGAAGCTTTATGACGTATACCTGCCAGGTAGGTGAAATTTTGTTTTCTGTTTAGCCCTTCGATATGGGCACCCCCTCCCAGAAGACTGATATTGGCAGAGCCACCTGTTCTAACCGGCGTTTTGTAATGAACAGAAAGATTGGAACTCAATCTGTCACCGTACCTGGATTGCCAGCCCCCCGACGAAAAAACAACATTATCGGTAAGGTCGGGGTTAACAAAGCTCAAACCTTCCTGTTCGCCAGCCCTTATAATAAAAGGACGATACACGGGCATATCGTTAACATAAATGAGGTTTTCGTCATAATTTCCCCCCCTTACGGCGTATGCGGTTGACAATTCTCCATATCCGGTAACGCCGGGCAGTGATTGCAGTAAAGCCGAAATATCGAGAAAAGGTGAAGGTAAATCAGTGGCGGCTGATGGATCGAGTTGAAATGTACCCGCCTGACTTCTTATCATTTCTCCTCCTGAACGCACCTCGATATTGTCAAGTAAACGGGTTGAGGATTTGATAATAAAAACTTCCTGAATAATATCCCCTTTCAGCTTTACCCATAAACCCGACGATTCAAAGGAAATGTGTTTAAACGTAAGAAATATACTATCAGGATCATTTTGGACTGAAAATTTGAATAATCCATTTTCATCACTTACACTGGTTAGATTATATATTTCCGCCTGCACACTGACGCCTGGCACCGGATTTCTTACTTCATCGACCACTTGACCGGTAAAAATGGTTTGAGCGCTGAGTTGCGCGCTGTACATCGGCAAAAGCCACAGGGAAATTATGGCAAATATTGTGTATAAGGCATTATGAAATGCCATTTGAATGCATACCCTTTAAGTTATCAATGATTTGCAATGGATCGGAAGCGTTGAAAATAAGGCTTCCTGCTACCAATACATCAGCTCCGGCTCGAAGTAATTGTTTGCCATTTTCGGAGTTTACGCCGCCATCAACCTCAATTAGTACATTTAATCCTTCTCTGCGGATTAATTCCCTGGCTTGTGCCACTTTGTTTATACTTTCCGGTATAAAGCTTTGTCCCCCAAAGCCCGGATTTACACTCATAATAAGAACCATATCAATGTTTCTGATAAAGGGTTCCAATACTTTAACAGGTGTATCGGGATTGAGAGCTACCCCGGTTTTACAGCCGGTACTGCGAATCTGACCCAACACTTTTTCCAACACAGGGCAGGCTTCATAATGGACTGTTATGTAGTTTGCACCTGCATGTGCAAAACGCTCAATGTATTTGTCAGGATTCACAATCATTAAATGAGCGTCAAGCACTTTATCAGTCTTTTTGCGTACCGCCTCAACGATGGGAATGCCAAATGAGATATTCGGCACAAAACTACCATCCATAATATCTAAATGAACCCAATCTGCTTTACTTGCGTTGAGCATGTCAATTTCACTTCCCAGTTTTGAAAAATCTGCATTGAGTATTGAAGGTGCTATAATATGCATATTTAAAAAAAATTTATTGAACAATTAGTTTTGCTTTTCTTACCTTTTGCCCTGTTGAACATGTAAAAATATAATGTCCGGGAATGAGTTGCGTGACATCCAATTCCAGTACATCATCCTTGGTAGTTTCGTCGAAGTTGTAGCTGATCAGTTTATTCCCTTTGAGGTCAAAAAAATCGATAACCACCATGCCTGGCCGGGAAAAATCAGTTGAATTAATATAAATTTTTCGTGTATTGTCTACCGGGTTGGGATATACAATAAACCGATCCTGGATATCCTGTTCGAGATTGGTCGCAAGTGCATATGCTGACATAAAATTGGGAATACCATAACCAACCAGTGTATCTGGTGAATCACTTCTGCTGGCAGCATTTTTTAAATAATAAATTACCTCCATATTGCTAAGTTCCGGGAGCGCCTGCCAAAATCCCGCAACCAAACCAGCAATAAGAGGAGTGCTGAATGAAGTTCCGTTTGACATGCCTATATTATTACCTGTGACAATACTGGTGCCGGCACCCAGTGCTGAGAGTTCGGGTTTTATGCGCCCGTCTGATGTCGGGCCGAAGGAACTAAAAAAAGATTTTTCCTGGTCGAGATCGACAGAACCTACCGAAATAATTGAATCGGCATCTGCCGGAGCATTGATATACCGCCAGGTCTTATTTCCCTCATTTCCATTGCTGGCTACCACTATCATGCCTTTTCGGGCAGCAAAGGCAGCAGCCCTTGATATAATGGCTGTACGACCATCCATATCCTGATAGGTGTAATCCATCGAGGCATCATCGAAGTATGAATAGCCTACCGAAGAATTAATGATATCAACCCCTATACTGTCGGCATACTCTGCTGCAAACAACCAGTTGTATTCTTCTATCCGGTATTCAGAGCTCACATCTTCTGTAACACATAGTATGAAATCAGATTCATAGGCGGTGCCAATAAATTCATTTTCCCGGTATGCAGCTATACACGAAAGAACCCTGCTACCGTGAAAATCAAACTGGTAAACAGAGTTGGAATTTCTGATAAAATCACGGGTGGCAATAAATCTGTTCTCATTTTTTACCTGTTCGAAAAAAATTGAATTGTCTACATTTCTAAAGCCTGAGTCAAAAACAGCTATCTTGATTCCCCGACCTTTAAAACCTTTTTCATGCATCTTATCAATTCCGAGCATACGGTTTTGTGCATGAGTACTGGCCCTTTCAGCAGGAGATATTTCAATTTCCTGGGTGCCTTTTTTTCTATTTCGGCCACCGGTATTCTCATATAATAACCTGGCACCCGGCGCAACAAATTCGATTTTGCTTACAAAAGGCAGGCTTTCCAATTCACTTAATTGATCTTCACCAGCTTCTACAAGTACCGCGTTGAGCCATTTACTGCTAAAAAATACAGGTACACCTTTCAATTTCAGTTCGTTTAGATAAGCGCCACTAACCGGCAGATCAGATATATCAAGGGCAATGCCTTGTCTTTCCCGGCGCATTAATGCATCGGAAGTCATAAATTCCTGTGGTTGGCTTAAGCTATAGTTATTTTGCTCTTTATCAGCAAGGTATACTACATATCGGTTGATTTCCGCCTTAAGTTCCAATGAAAAAAAGACAAAAAAAAGGCAAACTCCCAAGTTTACTGACTTATTCAGTACCATATTCTTTTAAACGTTTTCTGTAAGCTATTCCTGATTCTATGATAAACTGCCCTACACATTCTGATTGAGCACAATAGTTCAATATTACGACTTCTTGTAAAATTTTTCCCACATCCTGGGCATTATATAAATACCTGACATCTCTAAAGAGAAGATTGTCCTGTACGTCATTAATACTTATTTTGATGGTGCTTGGGAATTGAAGATTAGCGCTTAGCTCAAATGGTTGGCTGGCTGCTGTTATTTCATGAATTTCTTCTCCCAACCCGTTCAGCGCATTGGTATTCCAGGCAGTATTCACAGCTACGGGCAAACTCAGTTTTATTTTCGGAATATTATTTTCGTTTACTATTACTCTTCTGTTATCTCTATGGGCAGTAAGTACAGAATCCAGCAGCCAGCTATCTGAAGCCCTGAATCTTTTAAATCGTTCTATGCGAAATGATTGGTTGCCCTCCAAATTTGTGAAGGTTCCTGTTATTTGTTCTTTCAGTTCATACCTTATGGTATCGTGGTTATTGCCCTGTCGGTATTGAATATACATTACATCATATACCCTGTACAATCCTTGTGTGAAAGGATAATATCTGAAGCCTGCCTCCGGATCTTCGTTGTCAAATAAGCTGGTACATGAGGTTAAAACCGTCGACAAAAAATAAATTGACAGACTGACCAGGCTAAGCCATATGATGAATTTTGTGTTTTGCATTTTTATGAAAACTTGAATGAATCCAACCTCCTCCTATTACATCATTACCTTCGTAGAAAACCGCTGCCTGTCCGGGAGCGATCGCATGAACACCCCTGCCGAAATACACCTTCATGGTATCTTCAACCTGTTCAATTACGGCTGGGGTACCTTCATCCTTATATCGGACTTTTGTAATGGTGTCCATACGTTGACCATTCAAAGATGAATATTTTCCCATAATGAGCTGTTTTACATACATCCCGTCTCTGGACAATTCATCAAAAGTGCCCAAAACAACCTGATTTTTATCTTTGATAATTTCCGTTACGTATACCGGATAGCCGAGGGCAATGCCAAGTCCTTTTCGTTGGCCCACTGTATAAAAAGGATATCCCTGATGTTTACCAACAACTGTACCATCTTCCAATATAAACTCGCCATTGGCAACTTTCTCTTCCAGTCCAGGTAATCGTTTTTTTAAAAATCCTCGGTAATCATTGTCAGGTACAAAGCATATCTCATACGATTCAGGCTTATTTACAAGTTCCGTAAAACCCCTGTCGAGTGCCATTTGGCGAATTTCCTGTTTGGTAAAATTTCCCAGGGGTAATATGGTCCTGCTGAGACTTTCCTGGGAAACACCCCATAGCACATAGGACTGATCTTTATTTTCATCCCTCCCTTTAGAAATAATATAACGATCATTTTCATACCTTAGTTTGGCATAATGACCGGTAGCGATGTAATCACAATTTAATTTATTGGCTCGTTTGAGAAGTGCATCCCACTTGATGTGGGTGTTGCACAAAACACAAGGATTTGGTGTACGTCCTGCTACATATTCATCGGTAAAATGATTGATCACATAATCGCCAAACTCCTCTCTGATATCGAGTATATAATGCGGGAAACCATAACTTACTGCAAGATTTCGGGCATCGTTTATGGAGTCAAGGCTGCAACAGCCCGTTTCTTTTTTTGAGGCTACCGTTGAGGCATAGTCCCAGGTCTTCATGGTCATACCAATGACTTCATACCCTTCTTCATGTAACAAAGCAGCCGCAACCGAACTGTCGATACCTCCACTCATGGCCACCAATACTCTTCCCTTCGTACTCATACTTTTATCATCAGGTTCAAAGCCTGACTTTATATTCTAAATTGATTTTAAAACAATCCGTAAGTAAATCAATAAACGATTTTCAATACTTTCTATGCAAAATTAACAAATTATCATTAATTGGCATCAATAGTAAAAACACAAAAAGTAATTATTTGATTTCTATTGTGTTTAAAAATTTGTTATTTGCGCCTTTTATTTCATTAAACTAAGTTAAATTAAAAAAGCATTAATTATGGAGGATTTCAACCTGCAAAACCATTCGGACCAAATTGTCAGCCTATTTATTGACTTTGCGCCAAGAGTTATTTTGGCGATAATCACTCTTATCATCGGTTTTATGATCATAAAACCGGTTGTCAAAACTTTTAGAAATGTTTTACAAAAAAACAATATTGAAGCATCATTGGTGCCTTTTCTTTCAAACATTATCAATATTGTGCTTAGGGTCGTCCTGATTATCAGTGTAGCCTCCATGATTGGTGTTGAAACGACCTCATTTATTGCTGTTTTGGGTGCCGCTGGTCTTGCAGTAGGTTTGGCTCTGCAAGGCAGTTTATCAAATTTTGCCGGTGGTGTACTTATTCTAATACTCAGACCTTTTAAGGTTGGGGATGTAATAGAAACTCAGGGATTTGTTGGTGTAGTTCATGAAATTCAGATATTTAATACCCATATTAAAACCTTTGATAACCGTAGAATCATCCTCCCGAATTCGGCGGTGTCTAACAATGCCATTATAAATATAACCCTTGAAGATACACGCCGTGTCGACATGGAATTTACTATAAGTTATGACGATGATATCATCAAAACCAAAGAGATATTGTTAGAGCTTATAAAAAGCGATGAAAGGGTCATCAACGAACCGGCCGAGCCATTTGTGGCCTTCAGGGAAATGGCAGACAGCGCGCTTGTATTTGTGGTTCGTGCATGGTGTAATAAGCAGGATTACTGGGGTATATATTTCGGCATGCAGGAAAAAGTAAAGCAAAGATTCGATCAGGAAGGTATAAGCATTCCCTTTCCGCAGAGAGACGTACATTTGTATACCCATTCAAATTGAGTTTTAGAATTGTAATTAATTATTCACTTTAGATTTTTATTAACTACTTAAACAGATTAACCTTTACCTTACATGAAGACAATTTTTATGTTGATTTTTGCCATGGCATTGTGTATTACAAATTTCGCCATGGCACAGGAAGAAGACAGCCTTTCCCTTTGGAAGACCACCCTCAATATGGGGGTTAATATCAACCAGGCCTCATTTAGTGATAACTGGAAAGCCGGTGGAGTAAATTCAATTGGGGTAAATACCTTTTTGAATTTCAGGGCAGTATATGAGAAGGATAAAATTTCCTGGGACAATGCCGTTGAATTGCTGTATGGCTTTGTAAACTTATCTGATCAAAATCCCAGTTTTAGAAAAACCAATGATCGGATATTTCTTGATAGCAAAGTTGGCTACAAATTAAGTGAAACATGGGATTTGTTTGGCTCCCTGAATTTTCAGACCCAATGGGCTGATGGTTTTCGATATGAAAGGGGAACCGGTGACCGCGATGAGGAAATCCTGATTTCAGGTTTTTTTGCCCCGGCATTTCTTACCACTGCCTGGGGTTTGCAATACGAACCGGCTAAGTTTTTCAGACTGAGGTTGGCACCTTTTTCCCCCAGGATAACCATTGTTAACAATGCTGATATAATAGCGAATGTACCAGAAAATTATGGAGTGGCGCCTGGCGAGACCGTCCGCTATGAATGGCTTGCATTTCAGATGATGGCAGATTTTGATAAAGATATAGCTGAAAATCTTAATCTGAAGTTCAGATATTTCATGTTTGCCAATTACGAAACCCTGGCTTTTAAAACCATTGATCATCGTCTGGATTTATCGATGACGGCAAAAGTTAATAAATTCCTGAATGTTAATCTCACAGCTATTATGCTTTATGACATTGACCAGGACAAAGACATACAGTTTTCACAGGCACTGTCTGTAGGTTTTGCTTACACATTCAAAAATCACAAGGATTAGGCCAGTTAAATTTGAATTGGTATGATTAAGGAGGCTTGTGTTGAGAATATTTCCCAGGCGCAAATCGCTTGTAAACGAGGTGCGACAAGGGTTGAATTATGTGAAAATCTTTCCATGGGAGGCACGACGCCCTCCCATGGTTCTGTTATTTGGTGTAAACATCATTTGGGAATACCTTCCCTTGTAATGTTGCGTTGCCGGGGAGGTAATTTTTTGTATACCAAAGCTGAAGTAAATACCATGGTATATGATGCGCAATTTCTTTCAGAAGCCAGGGTTGATGGAATTGTTACAGGCTGTCTTAATGAAAAACTAATGCCCGATTGGCATTTTCTGGAAAAAATAAAAAAAATTGCAGATAATATTCCTTTGACCTTTCACAAAGCGATAGATCTTTGTAAGGATATTCCCGAATGCATAAGGCAAGCTTCATCAAACGGACTGATCAGCAGGGTTTTAAGTTCAGGCGGGGCCGAAACCGCAAAAGAAGGGCATCACATTCTCAATCAAATGATCGAAATTGCAGGTGATACTATTGAAATAGTGGTAGCTGGAAAAGTTACAGATCAGAACATTGAACAATTAGCCTCCATTATGCCCAAAGCCAGGGCTTTTCATGGAAAAAAGATAGTGGGGGAACTCACTGATGCGTATTAATGATTTCTCTGGTTAAAAGATAAATCCTGCCTGAAGGTCCATATTTTGAGCCACATGACCATATGCTTTGAGTGAAGCCCCTAAATAAAAGCCATTTTTAAATAAATAATTCAATGCATATCGTTGAAAGAACTTACGACTGCTGTTTTCATTAATATGCAATGCATACCATCCCAATTGTTGATTAAACATTATATTACCAATAATCAAATGATGCTGTACAAGCAATGATGCGATAAAGGGATTCATCCCCTCTCCTCTGTTTCTGCGTATTGCATAACTGCCATCATAAGAAATCTCAGAGCCAATCCCTATGGCGTTGATATAACTCAAAGGATGAATGGCACCAAATTGGATTCCTTTAATATAACTTGTTTGATCCTGAAAAACAGAATCTGCCCTGGCCGTCTCCAAACTGCCAAAGATACCGGTGTAAAAACGGGTTTTCCCTCGAAATCTGTTATCCGGCTCATGAGAAGGCCAATCGAAGTCTTTTGGTCGATAATGAATGCCAACCCCAAACATTGGAAAATTCATTCCCTTATTGGGTTGCTTTACCCCTCCATTGGATATGTGATTGTAGATGGCATCCATAGAAATGCTATACTGAGCGCTAACCTGATAACCGAGGTGCAAACCTGTAAACATCATAAAGCTCAATGGCCTGCTAAAGAATATATTTTCAGGATTTTGTTCCTCATGATAAACCCTGCTCAGGTAAGAAATACCAATGCCACTTTTTAATGTAAGTTGAAGGCGGTTATGTCTTAGAAGATATGGTTCAAAATGAAATCTCAGATTATTTGCTGTGCCGAGAACTTCGGGGTTGCGAAAATTGTAATGACTAAATCCAACACCCAGTTGATAAAAACAATTGCAATGATCCCAGTATTTTTTGTCCAGATGCAGGCGACTCCACTCTACATGAAATCCTACCGGGTTAGTAGTAGAGATAGGTTTGAGATCCTGGGAATGCGGAATAATAAATCCATTATTCGCCCTGAATGACAAAAAATCAATTTTGTGCTGTGCCAGAAGATGTGAGTTTTGGGCCAATAGCGCTAAGAAAAACACAGCAATCTTCAAAAAAAATGTGCACTGAAAATTTTTCATCGAAACTGGTGACATTTTCATATTTAAAAAATCCAGATAAACGGTTACAAATTTTTTCTTCCTACTTTATACCATCCGGCTTTTCTGTACCCATCCACTTATCCCAAAAAGTGAAATAAAGACCAAAATTATATCTGAATAACTTATGATGAACATCGTGATGACTGGCACCTATTATGTTCTTCTGTAAAAATCCCTTTTCAGGAAAAACTTCAACTCCTGCATGATTTACAATTGCAGAAAGGGTCATCAACATCAATAAAGCCAATAATACCATCCAATGAACAGGAATGATAAAAGTGAGCAAAGGAATGATGGCAGATTGTAAAAAGGATTCTGCAGGATGAAATGAAAAAGAAGTAAATGCAGTTGTTTCAACACTGTCATGATGAACCTTGTGAATTTTGTGATAGACTCCGGGCCGGTGCATCCATCTGTGCAACCAGTAATAGTAGGTTTCATGAATAAGAAGGTATGCAAAAATGCTCATAGGTACATACCACCATGAATATTCAAGGATATCGATATAAATCATGGTTTTTCCGGTATACCAAAAATAAATCATTGCCGCACCGGAAATCGCAAAAATAGCAGAACCAATAAATGCCCATTTTATTTCTTTGCGAAATTGACCATGCGAAGGAACTTTTTTATGAAGAAATTTATGTTGAAATACTGTTTTGAAAGTATGGTATATCAAATAATGATACATACCCGAAAACAAAATATATCTGGCGAATATTACCAAAAAGAAAATAAGTGTTACGTTTATTAGAACATAAGGATTGCCAAAGTCAGCTTCCCAAAATCCATTTATTTCCGGCATATGACTTCAGGTTTTAAATTATCGATGTTTGACTAATTAGCAAAACGGTCTTTTTGAATCAATGTTTAACAAAATATGCAAAAAGATCATTCTCATTTTCAGATTTATTGTTCATATTTGTCACTATACTTGGTCAATTCGTTATTGGACTGGCATAGCTTTAAAATATGATTGCTACCTGCCTTAACATTGAGATATTTTTTTATGTACAATTCAATTAACATCGAAACACCCAGATTGGTAATAAGAAGGCTGGAGGAAAAAGATTTTTCTGCATTTTATGATTTAATGAAGGATCCTATTGCCTGCAGGTATTTACCATCAGACCCTTCAAGTAAAACAGACAAAGCCATTAGAGATTTATTTGACAAAACCATAGGTGGCTATCTTACCTCCAGACAAATTCATTATTATGCCATAGCCTTTAGGATAAATGACGATTTTATGGGCTGTATTGGTATATATGAGACAGAAAATCAGCAAGATATGGAAATCCAATTCAATATTCTTCCAGGTTACTGGAACCATGGATTTGCATCTGAAGCAGCACATTCATTGATTAATCATGCCTTTGAGAAAATGCAGGTTACAAGGGTTTTTGTAAAATTGCATGCATTAAACCAATGGGCCATTCGGGTTGCCGGTAATCTGGGCATGAAAAAAATAAAGGAAGAATCCCTGCCTCAAGGTAAATTTATTCATTACAGCATCAGTAAACCTGAATAGATGATAAAACAGGACAAGCCTTACTGTCTTGTATCTTGATTCTCAAAGTTTTGGCTTTAATCCCGTCAAGTGGTAAAATCCTTTTATACCCCACAGTAGATGCTTCAGCAATCTTAACCCATTCATCTCCTTTGGCATACTCCACAGACCAGGACTTTATCCTTTGTCCTAGTGGCAGATATTCCTGAAGCATAAGGTAATTCAAGGTTTGACTCTCGCCTAAATCTATTTCAATGCTGGCAGTTAAAATATTATCATTGGTAGACCAGTATGTCGAAGGGTCACCATCATTAACATTTCGTATCGAAAATTTGCTGGAATTGGCACGCGTTGTATTTGCAGTTATATTAGCAGTGGATGCCAGATTATTGGAAAAAGCTTCATCAATCATTTTTTTCCAATCCATAAGGCTTTTTACATCATTTTCGTGGATTAAACCTCTTTTATCTGGGGGAATATTTAGCAGTAAATTTGAACCCCGACCAACAGAACTTAAATAAATGTTGAAAAGTTCTTCCGGACTTTTTACTTTATCATCTTCTTCAGGGTGATAAAACCAACCCGGCCTTATTGACACATCAACTTCAGCAGGGATCCAGTGTGTACCATCCTCAGACCCGATATTGAGTAAATCAACTATACCTGGTTTGCCTGGATAGATAGAGTCAGTTGAAATCAGGTTCCAGTTAGTTTCACCGACAAAACCTCTTTCATTTCCACACCAACGTATGTCAGGTCCGGCATCACTGAACATAAGGGCATCCGGAGTCAGTTGCCTGACAAGATTTATGGTAGTTGGCCAATCATAATAGGTGCGATTGTCAATTCTTCGCGTTTCTCTGGTGCCTCCATAATATCCGTCTCCCCCATTTGCGCCATCAAACCATACCTCAAAAACTTCAGGATATTTTTCCAGTAATTCCCTGAGTTGATTTCTGTAGTATTCAATATATACCTCACTTGCATAATCTTTGTGGTTTCTGTCCCATGGTGAAAGATAAATGCCGAATTTTAATCCAAACTTTTTACAGGAAGCTGCCAGTTCAGCAACAACATCTCCATCTCCATTTTTATACGGACTATTCTTTACAGTATGTTCTGTATAACGACTCGGCCACAAACAAAAGCCATCATGATGTTTTGCCGTTATGATGATGCCCTTAAGACCGGCATCGTGGATAACACTGGCCCATTGATCAGTATCGAGCGATGATGGATTAAAAATACTGGGGTCTTCATCACCATAACCCCATTCGAGGTTTGTGAATGTATTGGTGGTGAAGTGTATAAATGCATATTGTTCAAGGTTATGCCACTTGAGCTGTGCTTCACCCGGAACAGGAAATACCGCAGCAGGTGGTTCAGGGTCTCCGAGATTACAGGCACATAATGCAATTGATAGAATTACCAACCTGAAGGCTGTCTTGATATTAAGTAAAAAATACATGTCGTATATTTGATAATTGATGTGTGAAATTATCATTAATTTGAAAAGAAAAAAAAGATAACTGAACTCATGATAAAAAATTTACGGATTACAGAATGAACCTTGAAATTTTACACTGTGATGAAGTATTGGTGGCAGTAAATAAACCTCATGGGCTACTGGTTCATCGTACTTCTATTGCGGCAGATGCCGATTCATTTGCATTACAGCTTTTAAGAGATCAACTAAACCGGAAAGTATTTCCCGTGCACCGGCTCGACCGTAAAACCAGTGGTGTTTTGTTGTTTTCATTTGATCAGCCCACCCTGGCAAAAATGCAGAAGGCTTTTGCCAGCGGTCAAATTACTAAAGTATATAAGGCAATTGTGCGGGGTTTTACAAATGAAGAAGATATAATTGATTATCCGCTGATGGATGAAAAATTTCATGTGAGAGAGGCTGTAACACGTTATCGAACCATTGAGAGAAAAGAATTGGATTTACCTTTTGGCAAATTCTCCACCTCCAGGTATTCACTTGTGGAAATAATTCCAAAACAAGGTAGGATGCATCAGATCAGGAAACATTTTGCACATATCTTTCATCCAATTATTGGGGATCGTCCTTATGGATGCAATAAACAAAACCGATTGTTTAAAGAAAAATGGAATATGAACACGATGATGCTACATGCAGAAAAGATTATTTTTAAACATCCCATATACGATGAGACATTAGAAATTAAAGCGCCACTTCAAGGCGAATTTAATCGTATGCTGAATGTCCTGCAGTTTAATGCAGAATCTTAGGCAACAATTAGGAAGTTGCCGTGTTTCTCAATGAATACTTATGATAATTTCTGCTGCTTAAATTGCTTCAAAAAAAATCAATACCCTGGAGGATTAAGCAGTCTATTGTATTTATAAAAAAGATCCAGGTTTACACAAACATTGTAAAAGTAAAAAGTCTGATGCGAGTTTCACTTTTTTTAGTATCTGTATTTAGCATAACCCTGGTTTCTATGGGATATGCTTCAAATGAAAAGCCGGTATATAAAATATATGATAAAGAAGGAAAGCCGGTTAAATATGGCAAAGTTGTCAAAAATCTTGAAAAACAACAGGTAATCTTATTTGGCGAATACCATAATAATGCGGTGGTACACTGGTTACAATTTGAATTTTTATCTGATTTAAGTAAAAACACAGAAAAGCGAATTGTACTGGGAGCTGAAATGTTTGAAGCAGATGTGCAACATGTAATTGATGAGTATTTTAATGGATGGATTACCGAAGATCACTTCGAGCAAAGTACCCGTGTATGGAAAAATTACTCTACTGATTACAAACCAATTGTACAATTTGCTAAAAACAATAATATATCATTGATAGCTACCAATATTCCCAGAAGATATGCTTCACTGGTGGCCAGAAAAGGTCAGGAAATTTTGCTGGATCTGCCAGAAGAAACCAGAAATTGGATGGTTTCTTTACCTTTTGAAGTCGATTATTCACTGCCGGGTTATAAGGCTATGAAAGAAATGATGCCTTCTCACGGAAGCAACTTTACTTCAGAAAATATGATTGAAGCACAAGCCATTAAAGATGCTACTATGGCTCATTTTATTATAGGACAACTTAGTCAGGATGTCTTGGTCTATCATATACATGGCACATATCACTCAGATCATTATGAAGGCATCTACTGGTATTTGCGGCAATCAGATAATAGTATGCGTATAGCCACCATTGCTGCCGCAGAGCAAGACGACCTGGGTTCTTTGGATGAAAAACATTTGGGTAAAGCTGATTTTATTATTGTTGTAAAAAGTAATTTTACAAAGACCCATTAAAAAGTTAAACCGGTAGTACCCTTGAGTTTCTTTAAAAGATCGGCGCTGTAATCTGGTATTGCACCCTGACGGCTAGCTACGTAGGCTCCCATTACATTACCTGCATCCAGGGCTTTTTGCAGGTTTTCTGTGTGTAAATAGGTAAACAAAAATGCAGCACTAAATGCATCACCTGCCCCAACAGTGTCTGCCACTTCAATTTTATTGGATTGAGAGAAAAATGAATCATTAATGTTAAATGCATAGGCGCCATCGGCACCTGCTGTTACTATTACAATTTTTACACCGAATTTATCTATTAATTTTTTGGCAAAATCATGTGTGCTAAGACTTTGTTCAAACATCCATTGGGATAAAAACAACACCTCCTCATCGTTGAGTTTTACAATGCTGGCCATTTTTAAACTTTCTGAAATAACCTCGATTGTAAAATAGCTTCTGCGCAAATTCACATCGTAAAAAATTTCTCCGGAGGACAGATTTCTCAAAATGGTATGCAGCAAGGTTTTGTTGTTTTGTGTCCTTTGAGCCAATGAGCCAAAGCAAAATACATCAGAGGAAAAATGAAGACCATCATTGTCAGTAGCTGACAATTGTATATTATCCCAGGCGACATTTTCCCGTATTACATAATCTGGCATACCCTCTTTTAAGGATACCTCAACAGTACCTGTTGGTAAGGAAGGGTGTATATGTATACCATCGGTTTTTATATTTAAATCGCGCATTTTTTGAAGGGCCATCTTACCCAACTCATCATTTCCCAGGGCAGAAAGAATCCGGCAATTTGCACCCAATTTACTCATATGACCCGCCAGATTCATTGGAGCGCCACCTAAATAAGGTTTATCATCTATGACATCAAATAAAATCTCACCAAAAGTGATGACTTGTTTTCCAGTATTCATTGAATTAAGCATATTTAAAAATGTATTATTGCGAAACCAAAATACGTAAACTAAGTTTTTTTATCAAAAATGAATTGATCAGAACTGTAATATGAGAGCCATAAATAAAGAAAAGCCTGTTTTGGTTACCGGAGCGAGCGGATATATTGCTTCGTGGATTGTTTTACAACTTCTTGAAAAAGGAATTACTGTGCATGGTACCGTCAGAAATTTTGCTGATGTTGAAAAAATTCAGCACTTACAGGTATTACAGCAAAATTATCCCGGAAAACTTAAACTTTTTGAAGCAGACTTGTTAAAGGATAGATCATTTGATCAGGCCATGCAGGGATGTGAATTAATCATTCATACCGCATCGCCTTTTTTAATCGGCAAAATAGATAATCCGCAACAACAGCTTATTCAGCCGGCGGTTGAAGGAACGCGGAATGTATTGGAATCGGTCAACCGAATCAGTTCGGTGAAAAGAGTCGTACTTACCTCCAGTGTTGTATCCATTTATGGAGATGCTATTGATTTAGAAAGGAATAATAAAGATAAATTCAATGAGCAGGATTGGAATGTGACTTCTACCCCCAGCCATCAACCCTACAATTATTCAAAGGTAATGGCAGAAAAGGAAGCCTGGAAAATAGTGAAAAAGCAACAAAGATGGGACCTTCTCGTTATCAATCCCGGCTTTGTACTCGGACCTTCACTCAGTAACAGAACAGACTCCACAAGTATGGAATTTATGCACCAAATGGTAAGTGGAAAAATGAAGTCGGGTGTGCCTGATCTGTATTTCGGTGTAGTGGATGTGCGGGATGTGGCAAATGCGCATTTATTAGCAGGTTTTACCCCTAGTGCCAGCGGAAGGCATATATTGGTTGCAAAAACCTTAAACGTGTCGGATATGGCCCGTATAGTATCACAAAATTCTCACGATAAAGTGAAGGTATCTACCAAAAAACTCCCCAAAATACTTATGTATCTCTTCGGCCCGCTTATGGGATTCAGCTGGAAATACGTTAACAATAATATCGGTAAGCCCTTGTATTTCGACAATTCGTATTCCATTGAAGACCTTGGTGTGCTGTATCGCGATGTAGAAACAACGTTGAATGAACACGTTCAAACGCTTATTTCTTAAAATCGCATTCAAAGAATTTTCTATGTGTTTATTTTGGTTTGATTTAAATTATTATTAAAGTAGCTGCTGAAAACAAGTGCTGCAAAAGTTAAAAGACCGTTTAATAATAAAATCTCAAATCCGAATTTATAGCCCCAAAACCAAATTTCTGAATTAAAATCAATAAGAAATGAAGTTAAAGGTGCCAGCAGACAGATGAATAAAACCCATTTGTCGTTTGCTTTTCTCCTCGTTAGCAGACCGAATGCAAACAAACCTAATAAGGGGCCATAAGTGAATCCCGCTGCCTTGAAGACCGAACTTACAACACTTTGATTATTGATTTCCCTAAATACCACAATCACAAGAAAAATAATAATGGTAAATACGATGTGAACCCACTTTCTGCTAAGCGTTTGTCTTTCGGGCGCCATGTTCTTTATATTCAGAATATCAACGCAAAAAGAGGTAGTAAGGGCCGTAAGAGCTGAATCGGCACTTGAATAGGCAGCAGCTATTATGCCAAGTAAAAAAGTTATTCCTGCAGCCATACCAAAATATTCAAGCGCGAGCATTGGGTACAGATCATCACTGCGATGGGGCAATGAAATACCGGCATCATCGGCATATACGTACAAGGCTACCCCCAGCGCCAGAAAAAATAGATTTGCTATAAAGAATGTGATCGAAAACCAAAAAATATTCTTTTTCGCCTCTTTCTCATTTCGGCAGGTAAGATTTTTTTGCATTACATTTTGATCAAGACCATTCATTACTATGGTTATAAACATACCCGCTAAAAATAATTTGAAGAAATTTCTGTCTGACCGCCAGTCCCATTCCACCACCTGCGAAAGCCTATTTTCTGAAATAGAAGCTACCCATTCGGCCATAGAGCGGTCTGATTGTTGATAAATTACAAATAAGGTGATGGTGACCGCCAGCAACATAAATGAAGTCTGTAGTGTGTCTGTCCATACTATGGTTTTAATACCCCCGCGATGTGTGTAGAGCCAGATCAAAGCCAGCGTGACGATTACGGTCACAAAAAAAGGCACATTATAGGCATCGAAAAAAGCCAGTTGAAGTACATTGGCAGCTAAAAACAACCTGAAAGAGGCCCCAATGGTTTGTGAAATAATAAAATAGAAAGCGCCGGTTTTATAAGAATACCATCCTAACCGCTCCTTAAGATATTCGTAAATGGAAATTAATTGCATTCTGTAAAACAAAGGGATCAGAACAAAGGCAATTACCGTATATCCTGCAAGATTGCCCACTACAAATTGAAGGTAGGTCCAGGCAGTATTGCCAACTTCTCCTGGTACTGAAATAAAGGTAACGCCAGATAAAGAAGCCCCAACCATGCCAAATGCAACAAGATACCATGGAGATTTTCTATTTGCAGTAAAAAATGTTAGATTGTCACTCTTTTTGGAGGTAAGCCAGCTTATCGAGATTAATAGCGTGAAGTATAAGGTTATGATTAATAATATTAACAGGGGATTCATACTTTTTTTAAGTCAAATATACATTGCTTGATCTGATGAAAAAGGGAGTGCTAAAAGGGATTTTGAAAATAGACATATTTTTATTTGCTTTTTTACTTTTCTAATATTATTCTTGTAAAACTTATATATTACATTAGCATTTTACATATAATCAGATAAAATACTGAATGGTTAAATTTTATATAAACACAAACGAAATTTGCAGGACAGCCTATAAGTTCCGACTTGCAGTATTAGCATTAGCTTTTTCGATTATGCAACTACAGCCTTTAATGGCAAAGCAACAAAGTATTCTTCAGGTTGTCCAGGTATTTTCAGGAGAAATTTCTCATTTAATTAAAAATGAAAATACAATAGCTTTACATACAGACAGTTCAATTCTTCATGAGCATGAAAAAGATCTGCAATTGGCTGATATGAAAAAACAATTATCCATTCAAAAAATTGTCATCATATCTATCGCAGGCTTTATCTTGCTATTGGTGCTTTTTATCGTTACCATTTTGCGGTTTTTAAAAGAACGGCACAATCATATGGTACAACTTGAGCTCTACTATCAGGAGATTTCAAGACAGAAAGAAGAACTTATGCGTAAAACTGAAAAGTTGCAAAAGGCCAATGATGAAATCAGTGCAATAAATGAAAACCAGGAGGTTATTTTAATTCAAAGTACCGAAAAAATACGTGAACAAAACCGTCGGTTAAGGGAATATGCTTATATGAATGCACACACCATTCGAGGTCCCTTGGCAAGGGTCTTAGGGCTTGTTTATATTTTTAAGCTGGGGCATTTGAGTGAAGCTCAAAGAGAGGTTTTGGATAAGCTTGAATTTAGTGCTCTTGAACTCGATGGCATCATACGAGACCTTGGAGATAAGCTTTCACAGGAGCCGGGCTTTTGGGAATATGTACCACAAAGGAGCAATTCAAAATCCTTGATTTCTGATTTACCTTCAAAAGCCGGCACCTACTCAAGAGGTTAGATTAACCTGCGAGACTTTTCATATCCACTATTTTTACATTTCTATTACCGGGGTCTTTTAGTGGTTTTACTTTTGTTGAAGGTAGTTGATAGCCATTTTCTCCTAAGGGCCATAGCATGGGCGCCAAAAACATTACTGAAGCTTTATAACCTTGCACCGTTGCAGCCATATTTCCGGTGGCTTTAGATAAAGTGGCCTCATTTTCCATAACAAATGGACCATTGAAATTACGACTGTGCAATACTTCAACAAATTCCCGCCAATCCATACTATCAGAGCCACCAAAGCCAGGCATCATAGCCTCATAATTGTGTCGGTCCCATTCATGTTTGCATATTGGCACTCCAGCTTTTTTTGCGAGTTCCTCATTTACAAGTTGCGTAGGATACATCCCTCCCCAATGTGCCCTGATTTCGTTTTGTAGATTTCTCGTCGCTTTTACATGAATTCTTTTAATCCTTTTTATATCAGCAGATTTTATAACATCAACCGGATTAGTATTTTGCCAAACATCATGGGAAGGGTCATATATTTCACCATGGTTATCATAAGGCAAAGCGGCATACATTAATTTTCTTGCTGCCAATACGCCCGGTAGATTATTAAAGGTTCCTGTATAAGAGGCTGGCCTCCATCCTTCCATTGGACAGTTTTCATACACTATAGTTACACCGAGGTCAGCGGCATACTTAATAATTGGCTCAAAAACCCTTGTGTATTCATCCAGGTTTTTTTGAAATCCCGCATCCTGATTGCCTAAATCGTGGTTATAACCAACAAATGTACCCACTTTTACATCGTTTTCATCTCCCCCTAGTAAATGAGCAATTCTAATAAGTTTTAATAGGTGATCCTGGTTTTTAATCCTTTCTGTTTCATCACCCCCAATTAGGTTTTCAAATGCCCCGATGGATATATGCAAACCAGCTTTGTTAAAATCATCAATTACCCTTCTGGCAATATCAGCATCGAAATTGTCATATTCAAGATGGGTGGCAACATGATCTGTTCTGGCACCATCTTTCCTGAAAACACATAAATCCAAACCTTGCACACCTATCTCACTGGCATATTGAATAATCTCGGGTAGTTCCTGCTTGTCAAACGCAGAAGTCATAATCCATATCTCATTGTTCATAATGGCTTATCTTTTGAATTAAAAAAATAATTAAAATTTAAAGATACCAAATTTTCCTAATTTTTATTTTGCAGCAATGCCCTGTGCACATAACAATTGCGAATTATCATATTTTCGCAGGCTTTTTTTTAATAATTGAATACAAACCCCAATAATCCCTTTTTCTTTTTTGTGTTAATTTTGAGTATAGATTTAATTATTGGTATTTTTTAAATAAATACTTATATTATTTCTTGTTTTGTAAAATGTAATTAATTACATTTGAAATATAAATAAAGGATGAATCATGACGGATGTTCTGGTCACAAAATATTATAGAAGTGCATTGTTAAGCCTGTATCACCTTCTGATTGAAGCTGATGGTCACGTGAGTTCGAAAGAGCTTGAAATGGGAGAAATAATGCGTGTACATGAAGGCATCCCAAAAAGTGAATTTGAAAACTTGATTACTTCGATCAGGAATTTGCCCGGAGAGCAGGTTCTGGAACAGTGTATTAACTATTTGCGAAAAACCGATTTAAACCACCAGGTTAAATGCCTTGCCTGGCTATCATTAATTGCCAATTCAGATGGATTTATGGATACCACCGAATGGGCATTGATTTATCGGATATATGCAAAAGAATTAAAATTAGATCTCGCCGAAATCATGAAAAAGCAGCGGGAATTGTCAAAGACTTGTTTGGATATAAAGGTAAGTATGTATTAAATTGTGTTTTTCTCATTGAGTTTTTTAACCCGGCATGCGCCGGGTTTTTTTATTGTATGACATAAGTAATTTACTAATTTAGCTAGATAATAAGCCAGGCACATCTTTTGTTATAGAAAGTGCACATTGTAAATTACAATATTTTGAAAACATTGAAGTACTTTTTCTTGACCATTTTTCGCAATCTGGTGAAGTCATGCAATAAATCCTGCCTGCTGAAATGGATTGCGTTTTGTTGTATTTTTTTGCTGTTTAGTCCGATCTTATTTGTATTTCTTATTAAATCAGGTATCTCCGGACCTTTGCCTGATGACACTGTCTTAACAGAAATAAAAAGTATTGAAGCCTCCGAAGTTCTTGATAGAGAGGGAAGAACTCTGGGTAAATATTTTATTATAGACAGAAAGCCTATTGCACTTTCTGAAATATCGGTTGACGCTTTAAATGCACTGATCGCTACTGAAGACATAAGGTTTTACCAGCACAATGGAATTGATGGCAGAAGTTTGATAAGGGTATTTTTCAAAACAATTCTGTTACAAAAAGAGACTTCAGGAGGTGGCAGCACAATTACCCAGCAGTTGATTAAAAATCTGTTACCACGCAAGACTTATAAGTTTTTAAGCACTCCGGTAAATAAAGTCAGGGAAATGCTTACAGCCTTGAAAATTGAAAAACTGTATAGCAAAGATGAAATTCTCACACTTTACCTGAATACAGTTCCTTTCGGGGAAAATGTCTATGGACTGGAAGCAGCTTCTCATCGGTATTTCAGTAAATCGGCGCGAGATCTTCAAACACATGAAGCAGCCTGTCTTGTGGGAATACTCAAAGCCAATACCTGGTACAATCCCAGGGTGCACCCAGAACGCGCTTTAGTGCGTCGTAATACGGTGTTGGCCCTTATGCTAAAACATGGATTTATTAACGATGAGAAATATTTTTCCAGCAAACAAATGCCCATTGGTCTTAATTACGCTTCTGTATCACTAAACGACGGTTTAGCTCCCTATTTCAGGTCATATTTGGTTGCACTTATTAAAAATATTTTGTCTGAGAAAGAGCAGCAACCTTATGGAAGTTACAATTTGTACACCAGTGGATTAAAAATTCACACTACCATTGACAGCCGACTGCAAGCTATGGCTGAAAATGCTATGCTAAAGCAAATGCAATCGCTCCAGGATGTTTTTGATGGACATTGGTCACAGACAAAACCATGGAAGGCAAATCCTGATATTCTTCAAAGGGCTATTCAAAATTCTACGGTCTATAAGCAGCATTTAAACAGTGGATTGAGTCACGAGGAAATCATTCAAAAATTGCAGCAGAAAAAGGACATGGAAATTTTTACATGGCAGGGAACAAGGCTGACGAATATGAGCAGTATAGATTCTATTATGCACTATCTTATGTTTTTACAGGCAGGTATGGTGGCATTGGAACCATCTACCGGCCATGTTAAAGCTTGGGTTGGGGGCATAAATCATCATTATTTCAAATTTGATCATGTCAATATGCAAACCCGCAGGCAGGTGGGCTCAACTTTTAAACCTATATTATATGCCACTGCACTTGAACAGGGTATTTTGCCTTGCGAATATTACAATGCTATGCAGGATACTTATATCGAAAATGGTAAAGAGTGGACACCGGCAAATTCCGACGGAAATCACGAAGGGTATTATACCCTGTTGAATGCCCTGTCGAAGAGTATGAATACCGTTTCAGCTAAATTGATTCAACAGACGGGTGTAAACGAAGTTATTCAGACAGCACGTAAACTGGGTGTTCAAAATCCAATACCGGAAGTACCTTCTATTGCACTTGGAACTGCAAGTTTGTCTTTAATTGAAATGACGGCCGCCTATGCGGCTTTTGAAAATGAAGGCAGAAGCACTAACCCTGTTTTTATCCTTAAAATTGAAGACCGGCACGGCAATATAATTTGGGAGCAACCGAAAACGATCTCTCATCAGGCGATAAGTGTACAAACCAGTAAAATAATACTTGAAATGCTGAAAAAAGTAGTCGATGAAGGTACCGCTCAAAGGTTGAGAACTCAGTATAATATCAGGGCTGATGTTGCAGGTAAGACCGGAACAACACAGAATAATGCCGATGGTTGGTTTATTGGAATACTTCCTGACCTGGTTTGTGGTATATGGGTAGGTGCAGACGATCCTTCTATACATTTCAGGTCTACAAACCTTGGTCAGGGTGCTAATACAGCATTGCCAATCTTCGCAAATTTCATGAAGCAATACAATCAAGACCAAAATAATTTTTTTCCACCAGTGGATCCGGAAATAGCTGAATTGCTGGACTGCGATGCATACGAAGATCAAAACGCCAATTTTTTTGACCGATTGGTAAACAGTAAAACTTTTCAGATATTAAAGAGAAATAAGGAAAACAAAGAAAAGAAAAGAAGGTTTTGGCAAAGAAATAAAGATAAAAAAAACAATTAATTACTTTAAATATATATGGATAATAAGTTGATAAACAGATTTTTAAAATATGTAAGCATAGACACACAGTCTGATGAAACCAAAAAAAACTGTCCAAGTACTGAAAAGCAATGGGAACTGGCTAATTTGTTGTTCAGTGAGCTCACAGAATTGGGTTTACAGGATATTGCTATTGATAAAAATGCATATGTTACAGCTACACTTCCGTCAAATACAGACAAGGATACCCCAGTAGTTGGATTTATTTCACACATGGATACCAGCCCTGATATGAGTGGAAAAGATGTAAAACCCCGCATCATTCATAATTACCAAGGTCAGGACATCATATTGGATGAGCCCGCCGGCATTATTTTAAAAACTTCTGAATTTCCGGAGCTTCTGAGATATATCGGGCAAGACCTTATAACTACAAACGGCACTACTTTACTAGGGGCAGATGATAAAGCCGGTATTGCTGAGATCGTAACAGCTATGGAGTATTTAATTCAACATCCTGAAATCAAACATGGAACCATTAAAATTGGCTTTACTCCGGATGAAGAAATTGGCCGGGGAGCTGATCTTTTTGATGTGAAATCTTTTAATGCTGATTTTGCCTATACAGTTGATGGCGGGCAAATAGGTGAATTGGAATATGAGAATTTTAACGCTGCATTGGCAAGCATACAAATTCAGGGAAGAAACGTACACCCTGGCACGGCCAAAGATCAAATGATCAATGCACTTCTTTTGGGAATGGAACTTAATATGATGCTCCCCCCGCATCAGCGGCCAGGCCATACAGAGGGATACGAGGGTTTTTTTCACCTGATTGATTTCCATGGAACAGTAGAATCGGTCGGTATGAGGTATATTATACGAGATCATGACTGGGATAAATTTGAAGGTAAAAAGAAACTCATTCAGGAAACAGTGAATTTTTTAAACCTTAAACATGGAGACAGGTATACGCTTGTACTGCAGGATCAATATTTCAATATGAAAGAAAAAATTGAGCCCGTAAGATACATAGTTGATATTGCAGAACAAGCCATGAAAGAGGTTGGTGTTTCTGTTATAAAAAAGCCCATCAGAGGGGGAACTGATGGGAGTAAGTTGTCATTTATGGGATTGCCCTGTCCAAATATTTTTGCAGGTGGTCATAATTTTCATGGGAAGTACGAGTACATTCCGGTCCAATCCATGGAAAAATCTGTCCGGGTTATTGTAAAGATTTGCGAATTGGTTGCCAAAGTAGAAGTAAAAAGTCCGAAAGCTATTTAAGTTTGTCCTTAAATACCTTTTTGAATTTGTCAACTTTTGGACGAATTACGAAAGCACAATAAGGCTGGTTTCCATTTAGTTGAAAATACTCCTGATGATAGTCTTCTGCTTCGTAAAATTTTTCTAAAGGTGATATTTCTGTAACGATTGGATCGTTCCAGATGGCGGCCTTATCTAATTCTTTTTTATACTTTTCAGCCAGCTGATTTTGCACCTGATCGTGGTAAAAAATCACAGAACGGTATTGCGTGCCAATGTCATTTCCCTGGCGATTAAGTGTTGTAGGGTCATGAGTTTGCCAGAAAACCTCCAACAATTCGTCAAAACCAATTACCTTCGGATCATAATAGATTTGTACTACTTCAGCATGGCCGGTAGTTCCGGTACAAACTTCTTTATAAGTTGGATTATTTACATGTCCTCCACTATAACCCGAAACCACTTTGTGCACTCCCTTAAGATTCTCAAATATGGCTTCTGTACACCAGAAACATCCATTTCCAAAAGTTGCTATTTCAAGATTTTCCATATGTATTAAATGCTTATCATTTTTTTCCTTAGACTTCTTATCTGTTTGTGCCTGTGAACAGCCATAAAATACCGTAAACAGCAACAAGGAAAATAAAAGACGCTGAGTAAATTTTAACATTGTCATGTTTTTCATCCATTCATTTCCTTTCCAACTTCTATAAATGGGAAAAGGTTTACAATATTGTCGGGAATGCGAATAATAAAAAAGCAGAAAGCTTTTTAAACCTTCTGCTTTTACTTTTATATACTTTTGAAATAACTACTCGTCGTAGTCAGCTCCTCTTATTGCTCTTACTTTTTCTTCCATAGCTTTTGCTTTGTCATTCATACGCAGACGCGTGTAAACAGCCAATAAGGATTCCATCAGGCTGATGTCATCATTTTTAATTTCATATGCTTTTTCCAGATAAGGAAGCGATTTTTTAAAGTTTTCCTGAGAACGTTCAGCGTATTCGTCAACTTTTTCATTATATTCTTTCATTGACATATTGTTGAGATCTTTAAGAATCTCAGCCGCTTTATTAAACCATTGAATTCCTGCGTAAAAATTGGCCTCGTAGTAGTCGGGTTTCAATTGTACTGCTTTACTGAAATTCTCGTATGCTTCATCAGGTCTTTCCTCATAGTAAAAAAGATAGCCTAATTGATAATAGAGCACAGGATCGTTGGGATTTTCTTTAATTGATTCAGTCAGTGCCAATCGGGCTTCATCTGTTTTCTGCATTGTAATGAGTACTGAAACCCGTTCTTGCTGAAGTGCATCATCATCGGGATACCTTTCAAGCGCCTTCATAATAGTAGCGAGCGCTTTATCATTGTCTTCTTTTTGAGCTCTGTACACGTAAATAAGAGTTTTGTATACATCGAGCATTTCAGTATAATCAGTTTCAGCCAGCTTTTCGTACATTCCAAGCGCTTCATCCCACATATCTGCCATCTGGGCTGCAGTACCGCCATATAAAAGTGCAATGGTATCACCAGGCATAACCTTGAGCGCATTGAAAAATTCCTCGTAAGCCAAGGCATAGTCGTCATCTCCGTAGGCTTCAGCACCGTTGTTAATAACCACACTGTACAATTGTTGCATTTCCTGGTCGGTATAAACAACCCATATCGAGTTCTCTCTTTCAAACTTTCGCACATTGTGAAAAGCTTCGATAGCTATATCCAGTGCATTAGGCGCAAGTTTGTTATACTCACCTTCGTCCGTGTAAATGGCCTTGTAGATTCTGCCTTTGTTGTACCAGGCTTTCCCATCCTCGGCTACTTTACCTTTGTGGTTTACTTCAAATGCGAGGTCTATTTCGGCCTTTGCATTATCTAATTTGCCTTGATTGAGCATAGCCTCTGCCCTGGGCACTTTTCCTTTAGGGTTATACTGAGCAATGGCCCAGGTGTTTGCTGCCAAAAAAATGGCTAAAAGTAAAATAATGTTTTGCGTTTTCATAAAAACTAAAATTTCAAATGTTCAGCAAAAAAAACTCATTTATCATTAATAATCAAAAGAATAAAGTGAATATTAATCTTTTTCCTCACTTTTTTCTTCATCGTGGTCTTCAGCAATTTCATCTTCATCGCCAATTATTCTCACAATGGTTTGTATGGATGAAATTTCATCAGATTCATTTAACCTGATAAGTTTTACACCCTGGGTATTTCTGCCCATTACCCTGAGCTCAGCAATTCTCAGACGTATGGTAATTCCCAGTTTGGTAATAATCATTAATTCATCGTTGTCTGTTACCTCCCTGATGCCTACGAGTTCACCGGTTTTTGATGTAATATTAAGTGTTTTTACACCTTTTCCACCCCGGTTGGTTTTGCGATAGTCATCAATGGAAGAGCGTTTGCCATACCCTTGCTGAGAGACCACGAGTAACTGTGCATCTTCTCTCTCTACACAAACCATGCCGATTACACTATCCTCTGGACCATCTAATGTTATACCCCTTACACCGGTGGCAGTTCTGCCCATAGGTCGCACATTGTCTTCACTGAAATGAATGGCCCTTCCCGATTTCAGTGCAATAATAATGTGATTGTTGCCATTGGTGAGGTTTACCGCCAGAAGTTTATCTCCTTCATTTATATTGATGGCATTTATTCCATTGGATCTCGGTCGGCTGTAGGCCTCAAGAGAGGTCTTTTTAATGGTGCCTTTTTCAGTACACATAATGATAAAGTTATTGTTTACATATTCTTTATCATCGAGTTTTCTGACATTTATCACGGCTCTTACTGAATCACCAGATTCAATATTGATTAAGTTTTGCAGAGGCCGTCCCTTGGCATTTTTACCAGCTTCGGGTACTTCGTAAACCTTAAGCCAGAAAAGCTTGCCATAATGGGTAAAAATCAACAGATAACTGTGCGTAGAGGCAATAAATAAATGCTCGGTAAAGTCATCGACCTTGGTTGCAGCTCCTCTGCTTCCGGTTCCTCCTCTACCCTGCGTTCTGAATTCGCTTAATACCGTTCTTTTAATGTAACCCTGATTGGAGATGGTTATCGCCATTTCTTCGTCGGGTACAATATCCTCAATACCTATATCATCGGCACTGTGAACGATTTCTGTTCTGCGCTCATCTCCAAATCTTTCTTTGACTTGGGTAAGTTCGTCTTTGATCAACTGCATTCGCAGCTCTACCTTTGATAGAATTTCGAGATACCAGGCAATCTGCTTTTTAATCTCATCATACTCTTTCTGTATTTTCTCTCTTTCAAGGCCGGTAAGTCTTTGCAACCTCATATCCAATATTGCCCTTGCCTGAATTTCGGTAAGTTCAAAATTGCTCATTAACCCAAATCTGGCTTCTTCCGGATCTTTGGATTCTCTGATAAGTTTAATTACTGCATCCAGGTTGTCTAGTGCAATAAGGTAACCTTCTAAAATATGCGCCCGTTTTTCTGCTTCGGACAATTCATATTCGGTTCTTCGTATGATTACTTCATGTCTGTGTTCTACAAAGTGTTGTATGAGTTGCTTCAGGTTTAAGGTTTGTGGCTTTCCTTTAACCAGGGCTACATTGTTTACTCCAAAAGAACTTTGCAGCTGGGTATACTTGAATAAATTGTTCAATACTATGTTGGGGATAGCATCTTTTTTCAGATCATAAACGATGCGAAGACCATTTCTGTCAGATTCATCCCGGATATCAGAGATCCCCTCTATTTTCTTTTCATTGACAAGTGCAGCTGTCTTTTCAATCATCATGGCCTTATTGACCATGTAGGGTATTTCAGTAACTACTATTTGATCTTTTCCCGTTTTTGTGGTATCGAATGTAGCCTTGGCCCGCATTACCACACGCCCTCTTCCAGTCTCAAATGCTTCCTTTACACCTTGATAGCCATAGATAATACCCCCGGTAGGGAAATCAGGCGCTTTTATGTATTTAATAAGCTCTGGAATAGTAATGTCTCTGTTATCGATGTATGCCACTACACCATCAATGGTTTCCACAATATTATGAGGAGGCATATTGGTGGCCATCCCTACTGCAATACCTGATGCTCCATTTAAGAGGAGGTTAGGAAGGTTTGCGGGAAGTACGGTGGGTTCTTTGGTAGAATCGTCGAAATTAGGCTGGAAATCTACTGTGTTTTTATTGATGTCGTTTAATAACTCATCACTAATCCTTCTCAAGCGTGCTTCTGTGTAACGCATTGCAGCCGGCGGGTCACCATCTATAGAACCAAAGTTACCCTGACCATCCACCAGCGGATATCGAAGTGACCAGTCCTGTGCCATTCTTACCATAGTATCATATACAGAGGCATCTCCGTGCGGATGGTATTTGCCGAGCACTTCACCGACAATCCTTGCTGATTTTTTATAGGAACGGTTGTAACTCAGTCCCAATTCAAGCATTCCAAATAATACCCTTCGATGCACTGGTTTTAATCCGTCTCTCACATCAGGAAGTGCCCTTGAAACTATTACCGACATGGAATAGTCGATATAGGCACCTCTCATTTCATCCTCTATATTAATAGGGATTATGTTTTCGTTTGCTCCTACTGCCATTATATAATAAAAATTGCTGGAATATTCCGGCGCGAATTTATAAAATTTCCTATGGAATACCTACACTTCTTCAATTAAAGCTATTAGTATCCCCCACTGATTTTACCTTTATTTCTGTTTTTCTGACGGTGTAACTTAGGATATAGCTCACCTATTTTTGGGTTTTGCTTTTTCCATATCGGTTGTCCGCGAAATTCTCGGCCATCATGAACATGCTTTAATTGAACCCTGCATGATTTAACTGGACAACGCGGTATTTCAGGGTACTTTATCCGAATACCAACATTAACATAAAGTCCTGAATTTCTGTGGGCTATTGATTCAGGAACTGTTCCATTGGGGAGTTCCGGCAATTGCATAAGATAATTCTTGAAATCATAGGAAGGCCTAATGAATAACCAAAAGTATTCCGAAAACTCGTACTCAATAGGTATTCCAAGGTTAAAATACAAACCATGTTCCATTTGGTTTCTGTCAAAGGCTTTTCCATAGCGAATAGCGCCAATCTGCATATCAAGATGGTATACCCAACCTTTAAAATCATAAACCATGGCCCCCATGGTAAAATAATACCGGCTCAGCGAAGTATTGTTAAAATCAGGAATATAGGGTTCTTCTAAAGGTAAATGGGCATTTAATTGATTTAGGCGGTGCATTTCATAAACCAGCCCCCCGCCTATTTTAAACCTGTTAATATCAAGTTGCAGACCTATTTGGAAAGGAATGTTGTAACCACTACCGCCAAACTTCAACGAAACAGTATCCAAAGGAATTATATTAAAATTATCAGGGTCTGTTGTTCCGGTGTTCAGGCGTGGTGCATTTAACCAATGACTTATGCCACTATATCTATAGGTGCCATCAGGTTCCTGTGCAATATTTCCATTGTATAACAATCCACCGGAATAGTGTGAAATGTTGCCTTCATTAAGCTCATGTCTGTAGTAGGTGCGTCCATATCCGCTCGACATGGTAAGTGAAAACTTATTTAATATTGCCCTTACGGGACTTCTTTTGATTTCAGGCTCACCATAAGCCTGATAGGGATTAAAGCCTTGAGCCTTCACATTTTTGCCTGTGCCTGCCATAAATAAAATTATACAGCAAGGTAATATGTACCTGATAATTGTATTTGGAATCTTCATACGTATATTATGCCGAAATCAAAGGTCTTCAAGCAGCATATTTTCAGATAAATTAATTTCAATGCAAATCTAACTAAAGCTGGTTTTAAAACGGTTCCGTCTTCTCAATTATTTCAAAGGTTAACAATTGATTTCAAAGGCTCTATTCTGTCACTGCCTGAAATGAGGTCATTCGCAATGACCGGTGAACCTTCGTAAGGAATAAATCATAGATCTGAGTGCCATTTGTGCTGTGCCCGGTTTCATGACCGGCCATAATGGATATTTTGTTTTATATGAAGAAATCATTTACAAATTAAATTTCTCACCCCAAATATCATCATTTTATCCCAATTAGTGATTTTAGATAACCATCCGTACATAATCATCCTGCTTTTCTCTGTTATTTTTGCAGTATGGAATTTTTCTTATACTCTACAGGCGGGACATACAACGGATATAGTGGTGATGAAGGATTTATTACAGCAGTTTACACAATATGATTACTTTACAAAATATTCATAAATCATATCCTATGGGTAATCGTTCCCTACATGTCTTACAAGGCATTGATCTGCATATAGCTGCCGGTGAAATGGTTTCTATTATGGGTTCTTCAGGTTCGGGAAAATCTACCTTGCTTAATATTCTTGGCATACTTGATACTTATGATCAAGGAATGTACAAACTCGATACTACCCCTGTATACCGATTGTCAGAGAAACAGGCAGCTATGTACCGAAACCATTTTTTAGGTTTTGTTTTTCAGAGCTTTAATCTGTTGAATTTTAAAAACGCACTGGAAAATGTATCGCTTCCGCTTTACTACCAAAAAGTTGGACGGAAAAAGCGAAATTTAAAAGCGCTGGAATATCTCGAAATGGTAGGACTTAAAGACTGGGCTCATCATATGCCTTCTGAAATGTCTGGTGGTCAAAAACAGCGGGTGGCCATAGCCAGGGCCCTCATCGCTAATCCCAAAGTAATTTTGGCCGACGAACCTACAGGTGCATTGGATTCGCAAACCACTTTAGAAGTTATGGGTATTTTCAAGGAAGTACACAGTATGGGAAAAACCTTAATTATTGTGACCCATGAAGATGATATTGCGCATCAAACCCAAAGAATTATTCGTCTGAAAGATGGCATTATTTTATCAGATGAATGCTTAGACAGATGATAGCTACAATAAGTACATTAGCATTTTTTATATGTTTGAAATAGACACCTGGCAAGAGATACTTTATACTATACAGAGAAACAAACTCCGCACTTTTTTAACGGCCTTCAGTGTAGCCTGGGGCATATTCATGCTAATCATTTTACTGGGTGTTGGAACCGGGCTCAGAAAAGGCGTTTATAATATGTTCAGTAACTCGGCGACAAATTCTATCTGGATCAGTCCGGGTCAGACCAGTTTATCCTATGGTGGTCTCAAGCCCGGCAGAAATGTACGATTAAACAATGATGACCTCCTGGCTATTTCGAAAGAGGTAAAAGGAATTGATAATTTATCAACTCGTTTCAGCTGGCGGGGAGAATACCGTGTGCGGTATAACAACCAGTTTGCAGATTTTCAGGTGATTGGCGTAAACCCGGATTATCGCTTTGTGGATTTGCAAAATATCGTAGCTGGCCGTTACATCAATGATTTTGATATTGAGGAAAGGAGAAAAGTAGCTGTAGTAGGTATTTCTGTGGCTGAAAGTCTTTTCTCAGGGGAAATACCGGTAGGAAAAAATATTGAAATACGCGGTATGCAGTTTACCATTGTGGGTATGTATGAGGATCCCTCCGGAGATGACCAGCAACGCAGAATATACATTCCGGTTAGTACAGCTCAACTTTCCCAGGGTAATAACCGCACAATACATGCAATACTGTTTACCACCCAGTCCAGAAAGGTACAAGGGAGTAAAAATATAGCAAAGGAGGTCAAAGATATTATAGCTGAAAGGCACATTTTTGACCCTGATGATCCCAGGGCCTTGCGAATCAGCAATTTTGCAGAGCAGTTTAAAAAATTTAAAGACCTATTTGATGGTATTGAGGTATTTCTATGGCTTGTGGGAATAGGTACCATAATAGCCGGTATTGTCGGGGTCAGCAATATTATGCTGATCGTTGTTAAAGAGAGAACCAGGGAAATTGGTATTCGTAAAGCCCTGGGAGCAACACCTGGTTCTATTATACAATTATTCCTTCAGGAAGCAATTTTTATAACCTTTCTGGCGGGTTATACCGGATTGATCTCAGGGATAGCCCTAATTGAAGGTTTATCGTGGTATATGACAGCTTTTGAAATTGAAATCGGATATTTCAAAGATCCTGATGTCAGCCTTATGACAGCAGTGGGTGCAACCCTTTTACTGGTAGCAGCGGGAGCACTGGCAGGCTATTTCCCAGCCAAAAAGGCAGTAAGCATTCAGCCTATTGAAGCCTTAAAAGATGAGTGACCATGTTTGATATCGATAAGTGGCAGGAAATTTTTTACACCATTCGCAGAAACAAGCTAAGGACGTTTCTAACCATGTTTGGTGTATTTTGGGGTATATTTATGCTCATGGTATTAATTGGCTCAGGGCAGGGCTTGCAAAATGGCGTTTTACTGGAATTCAGATCATGGGCAACGAATAGTGGTTTTATATGGGGTGGGCGAACCACCCTTCCATTTGAAGGTATGCAACCGGGCCGCATGGTGAGATTTAACAATGGTGATATTGAAGCCCTGAGCCAGATTCGGGGCATAGCACATCTGGCGCCAAGGGCGAATTTAGGAGGCTGGGGCGGAGGAAATCAGATCAGCCGAAATAATAAATCAGGCTCTTTTACTATTCAGGGTGAGGTGCCTGAGTTTCAATTCGTGCAAAATGTCGATGTGCATAATGGACGCTACATACATCATATTGACCTCGGTGAAAAGAAGAAAGTGGCTGTTATCGGCGAAAATGTTTATAACATATTGTTCGATGCAGGTGAAGACCCGATAGGTGAATATATAAAAATAAATAATGTCAATTTTAAAGTCATTGGAGTATTCAAATCATTCAGAAAAGGAGATTTGGGCGAAAGAGATACCCAATCAGTTATTATCCCATTTTCAACATTCCAGATCATTTTCAATTATGGAAACAGGGTGGGTTGGTTTGCCTTTACTGTAAAACCTGAGGTTCTTGTCTCAGATGTTCAAAGTCAAATGGAGACGGTTTTAAAAAAACGACATAAAATACATCCCGACGACAGAATGGCCCTTTCTATGAATAATCTGCAGAAAGAATTCGGTCAGATTATGAGCCTTTTTACCGGGATCAGAATTTTTATATGGATCGTTGGTATAGGCACATTGCTGGCAGGTGTAGTTGGTGTCAGCAATATTATGCTGATAATTGTAAAGGACCGAACGAAGGAAATCGGCATAAGGAAAGCACTTGGGGCCACGCCTGCTTCCGTTGTGGGTTTGATTATTCAGGAATCAGTTTTCCTCACTTTGATAGCAGGATACTTTGGCATAATAGCCGGTTTTGTTCTGCTTGAAGCCATATCTATGGCCATGTTGCGCTTTAATTTAGATACAGGAATGTTTAAAAACCCCGAAATTCGTTTCGAAACAGCCGTGTTGGCACTGATGGTTTTAATAGTTGCAGGAATACTCGCGGGATGGATTCCTGCTAAAAAAGCTGCAAATATTCAGCCTATTGAAGCTTTGCGGACTGAATGACATTATGCATATATACATTAATAATTGATAAAAAACCGAATATTTAAAATACAATGAAAAAAGTTTTCATTTTTTTACTGGTGACTACGCTCATACTCAGTTTTATTGGCACAGGTTATTTTTTATATCTTAAAGCTGTAAAACCAGCTGAAATTCATAAAGTAGTTCAGCCATTTTATACAGATATTACCCGAAAAACCGTTGCATCAGGTACCATAACCCCCCGAAAGGAAATAGATATGAAATCGCAGGTTTCCGGCGTAGTAGAGAAATTGTATGCCCAGCCGGGAGATCAGGTTAAATCAGGTCAGATACTGGCCAGAATTAAAATTATACCTGATGTTGTAATGTTAAACAATGCAGAGATGCGCCTGAAAGCAGCTGTAATCAACTTCACAAATGCAGAAAAAGAATATCAGAGGCAAAAACTTCTATTTGATGATAAGGTCATTTCGGAACAGGATTTTTTGAGATTTTTTCTCGATTATCAATTACAACAGCAAGAATTAGAGGCGGCAGAAAACAACCTGGAACTCATACGTGAAGGGGCCTCCCTTAAGGCAGGTACAGCGTCGAATGTGGTAATATCAACGGCCTCAGGCATGGTACTTGACATGCCGGTTAAAGAAGGATCTTTTGTTATCGAAAGTAATACATTCAATGAAGGAACCACCATTGCTACCGTTGCGGATATGGGCGATCTTATTTTTGAAGGCAATGTAGATGAATCAGAAGTGGGAAAATTGCTTGAGGGAATGACATTAAACCTGATTATTGGAGCACTCGACCGTGAGGGCATCACAGCTGAGCTGGAATACATTTCACCCAAAGGTGTGGAGTTGGAAGGGTCCATCCAGTTTGAAATCAGGGCTGCCGTACAATTGCCGGATGATATTTTCTTAAGAGCTGGTTACAGTGCCAATGCAGAAATAATACTTGATCAACGTCAAAATGTTCTTGCAGTAAATGAGTCAGATATTATTACGGATAAAGGCAAAGTATTTGTCGAAATAGAAAAAGGCTATCAACAATTTTCGAGAAAAGAGATTAAAACCGGACTTTCCGACGGGATCAATATTGAAATACTGGACGGTCTCATAGATGCAGATAAAATAAAATCCAGATAATTAGTGATAAATAATATGAGGGTTATTGAGCAATGCTTTCTAACTTTACATGAATTTATTATCAAACATTAAAACAAATAGCCACAATGAAAAAGAAATATGCCTTATTATCTGTTTTGGCTTTTATAATTGCCTGCTCTGAAATTGCTGTTGCTCAGGTTAAGCTTCCCGCTGCCAGTCCATTAACCCAGATAAAGACCTCCGTTGGCCTCACAGATGTCGAGATAAGTTATTCAAGACCTCTGGCAAAAGGCAGAAAGATCTTCGGCGAGGTAGTTCCATTTGACCAGGTATGGAGAACAGGCGCAAATATGGCAACTAAAATTGGTTTTTCAGATGATGTACAGATTGAAGGCAAAATGCTTCCAAAGGGAACTTATGCTTTGTTTACCATTCCCAGGGAAAAAACCTGGACTATAATTTTTAATAAAAATCCAAATCAATGGGGCACTGGTGATTACAAAGAATCAGAAAATGCTTTGGTTTTTGACGTGAAGCCCCAGTTATTGCCAAACAGCACAGAAAGTTTTACTATACAATTCAATCCGGTAAGCAATCGAACTGCAGAAATGATATTAAGTTGGTCCAACACAGTCGTTTCTTTCGGCATTAGTGCAGATATCGATGAACGCATTATGAAAAGTATAGAGACTAGCTTCCAGATAAACCCATCTGATTATTACAACGCTGCATTATATTACCATGAAACTGACAGGGAACTTGATAAGGCACTTACTTGGATGAACCAGGCACTCGAAATTTGGACAAAGCAAGGTAATGAGCCTTACTGGGTTTATTACAGAAAAGCCTTGTTGCTCAAAGATATGAAAAAGACAAATGAGGCCATGGAAACTGCTAAAAAAGCCAGGGCTTTGGCGCTGAAAGCAGGAAATGATGAATATGTCAAATTCAATGATAAGATTATACAGGACCTTCAATAAGTGCTGATAAATAGAAAAGTAAATTATTTTGAAAAATGGGTTAATTCTACATTTTGCCAGAAGACTTGCTATTTTTATTTCATAACTGATAATTACCCAAACATTATATGGAATAATGCAATATCAGCCAAAACTACAATAGTTTGTAATATGGTGTAATAAAAGAAAAGCCCAATCAAATTTGATATTATCAGCAGACATCAATTATTTTTGTAATATAATTTCCATTAATCATACAATCTTAATTACTATCACATTGGATAATACAAGTAAGTCAAAAAGCGCCAGAGACAATCTGAAAATTATTCATCCATGGCATTCGGTTAGTTATGGTGAAAATGCTCCCGAAGTAGTGAATGGTATTATTGAAATACCCAAAGGATCAAGAGCCAAATATGAGCTTGAGAAAGAAAGTGGAATGCTTATTATTGATCGTGTTTTGTACTCATCGGTATACTACCCGCACAACTACGGCTTTATCCCGCGCACTTATTGTGATGATCAGGATCCGCTTGATATTTTAGTCTTATCTCAGGTAAATGTTGTGCCTTTATGCATTGTATCTGCCAGGGTTATTGGTGTAATGCGAATGTTAGACAACGATGAAGCTGATGATAAAATTATTGCTGTTGCGGAAAACGATATGAGTGTAAATCATTATACTGACATAACTGAACTTCCTATTCACTTTATTAAAGAAGTTAAAAACTTCTTTGAAGACTATAAAAAACTTGAAAGCAAGGAGGTGCTGGTAGAAGAATTTCTCAACAGAGATACAGCCATTGACATTGTGAAAAAGGCTATTGAAGATTACAGAGTTAAGTTTGAAAATTGAAAAAATTCACCCGGCTAAGTTTACTGCAATGCCGGGTGAAAAAATTTTTAAGGCATATCTAATTTCTCCCGAAAATTATCCCTCCAGTATTTGTTTCAAAACCAAATATTTAAAATCAGATACTAAATATAAGAGTATTACAATTCTGTGTTGGCTTAAATTTTTAATCATTTTTTAAGATCAAAAATTTTTTTTAAAAAAATCAAAAATATATTTTTCAATAAGGTTACTTTTTGAGTTTTCTGCCATTAAAGACTAAACGATGGATATACGTTACGTTTATGATAGCATTCATGATGGAAAGGATGAAATCTTAGACAAAATATACAAGAAATACAGAAATGATTTTATTCACTGGGCCATGCAGAGGTATAACATATCTGAGCATGATGCTAAGGATGTATTTCAATTTTCTGTAATTAAACTGTATGAAAATATTGTAAATAGACGAATAAACGAGTTTAAGGCATCGGTTAAAACTTATGTATTTGCTATTGCAAAGAACAAAATTTCTGAAATCAGAAAAAGGAATGCTAAATGGGTATTTCAGGCTGATGAGTTAATAAAAGATGATTTATATGAGCTGCTTGACTGGCATGCTGAGGAAAATTATAAAAACGATTTAATAAATCGTTTAAATGAAGTATTAAACAGACTGGGAAAACCTTGCAGTGAAATTTTAAAACTGTTTTATTATCATAATCAGTCATTGCACCAAATGGCTGAAATTCTCAGCTATAAAAATGTCGATTCTGTTAAAACGCAGAAATACAAGTGTTTATCCCGTTTGCGGAAAATGTTTGATAATGAAATTAAGGGTGAGTAAAGATGGGTGGAGAAAGTTTTGAAGAAAGTGTTAATCGTTTCGACGAGGCTTTAAAAAAGTTTAGAGATGAAGAAATAAAATTTCGCATCATACATAAGAGCGATTTAAATCATGATGACCATTATTTGATGCTAAGTTATGAGCTTATAAAATATGCCGGCAGAATAGATCTTTTAAATAGATTTAGGGAAACCGACCAAAGTATGTCTGAAGGGACTACTTTAAAAAGTAAATTATTTAGCTCCTGGTTTTTCAGGATAGCAGCTTTGGCATTTTTGGCTTTTTTAATAGGTCAAATATTTACTCCTGTAAGGGAGGATGGTTCAATTAATGTTTTCGAGCAGTTTTTTGAACCCTATGTAAATGTTGCATATGGCACATACAGAAGTACTGATGAAAAAAATGCTTTGCAAGACGATGAAATACGCTTATTGAAGCGAAAAGCTTATCATGCTTACGATAAAGCTGATTACCGTCAATGTATTCTTGATTTTGAGAAAATTCCTGAAGACAAAAAAACACTTGCAGATTACTTTTTTGCAGGCAATGCATATCTCGCAATGGGCGATGCAGTATCTGCAATAGCAATATTTGAAAAGCTAAAGGAAGTAGACGATGTGTTTAAAAATCAGTCTCTTTGGTACCTTGGTTTGGCGTATCTTAAAAGTGGAGAAAAAAAATATGCAATTGAGGTTTTTGAAGAACTGAAAAGCTCAAAAAGCGTATACTCAAATAAATCCAGAGAGATTTTAAATTATCTGGAGAAAAGTTTTTGAATGTTGAATTAATCAGGTTCAAATAAATCAGATTATAGAGTTCTTTCGTGGGTGCGACCATTTAGCCTGTGGTCCGCTACGGGGCCGGCTGGAAATGCCGGCCCATTTTTTTATAAGTAAAAATAGTCACTTAGCTTGCCCTTCCCTGTATATTATATAATTAACTACTGTCGCTAAACTACTTATTGATGTTTTAGGAGAATGCAGTTTTTATCATGTCGGTTCATTTTTAATCAGAAACCCAAATTTTTATGAAGCGCCTATCCCGGTTTTTATTTTTGACAGTATTTACTTTCATTATGATTGTTTATGGTTGCAAACAAAAATCAACACACGATTTTAATGAACTCGCGGTAAAAAATACTGATGCATTGATTTTAAGCATGTTTTTTACGGCGCATGCTGTTGATCAATTTTTTTCAACCGATGCGGGACGTCGTGAAGTAGTTTCATTACTACGCGCCAATGGCATATCAAAGGCATATCTGGAAGTGTATCGGGGTGGTCTGGTAGTTGAGCCAGATTTGCTGAAAAGTGCTACGGGTTTTCTTGAAGAACAGGGATTTGTGGTTGGTGGTGCTATAGCAACTGTACCCGGTAAAGATTTCGGGGTGCATCAGGAAGGTGTTTTGGGTTGGTTTAACTGGCAAAATAAAAAAACACAGGAAGATCTGAAAAGCGTAATTTCAGCAGTGGCGCCTATCTTCAACACATTCATAATTGATGATTTTTTATGCACTTCAGATACAAGTTTAGAGTCTAAAGCTGCCAAAGGTGAGCAAAGCTGGTCACAATATCGCAGAGAACTTTTAAGTCACTTGTCAACAGAATTGTTTATCGGCCCTTCCAAAAGCATTAATCCTGATCTTCATATGATTGTGAAATTTCCACAATGGTACGACCGCTTTCACCTCTTCGGATATGATGTAGTAAGAAAGTCAGATTTATATGATGCTATATGGGTAGGCACTGAAACCCGAGGTCAATATACACAAAGATTTGGGTTTGTACAGCCTTATGAAGGGTTCATCAATTATCGTTGGCTGGCTTCAATTGCCGGAAATAAGACCGAAGGAGCTTGGTTTGATCATTTGGATTGCGATCGGCAAGATTTTATAGAACAAGCCTATCAAACTGTACTTGCCGGTGCCGGAGAGATAATATTCTTTAATTATTATAATTTTATTGAAGGGCATCCCGGTCATCATTTGGTTCGAAATGAATTTTCATACCTTGCAGATCTTGCCAAAATAATACGAGATGCACCGGTTATTGGTGTGCCCGCATTTAAACCACCACACAGTGATGCAGGGGGTGATCTCTATATTATGGATTTTATGGGTATGCTTGGAATCTCCCTCATACCTGTATCTGAATATCCTGAAAATTCAAAAACAATTTTTTTGCCTACACAGGCAGCAGCCGATCCTGGAATTACAGATAAAGTAAGAAAATCACTTTCTCAAAGTGTAAGAATCATAGCCACTGCCGGTTTTCTCAATAGTTTAGGTGATGAACAATTAGTCAGGGAAATTGCTGGTTTGTCCTGGGCTTCCGATGAGATGCCCTCACCGGCAGTAGAAATTTTGGCAGATAATCAACAGATAAATACCATTTTACCTCTCGATTTGGAACTGCCAATTGAGACAATATCAGCCAAATCTATCCTAAATGCTGTTTCCGGAGGTAAAGTAATTCCGTTTTTAACTGTTAATGAAAAAAATAATTTATTTGCGCTTAACCTTCACACATTTTCGCAAGGGGATTTTGATGCGGTTGGAGAAGTTTTATTAAGCCCAAAGATGCTGGGTTTGCTTGAAATTCCTGAATACTGGTCAAATATCATCAGGGAGGTTTTCCATCACACAATAGAATTTGAGTTGATTGCACCGCCCAGGGTAAGTATGCAAATATTGGATAATGGAGATGTTTTCATCCATAACTACAATAAAAATGCCGTAAACATACAGCTGAAACCAAAACAAGGATTTTCCGCACAATATGACGAGGTCTTTACTAATCAAAAATACGCCTTGTCAGATACTGAGGAAATTTCTGTACAAATGGGTCCCAGGTCTAAACTTTGGCTAAAAAAATAAAAAGAGTCAAATTTTTGCAATGAATTTATTTTGGTTTCTGATTTGAACAAATGATAATATTCATTAATTTCGCATCCCAAAACACGACAATAATGGTCAAGTGGCCGAGTGGCTAGGCAGAGGTCTGCAAAACCTTTTACAGCGGTTCGAATCCGCTCTTGACCTCTTATTTTCATAAACGCGCTGAATATCAGCGCGTTTTTTATTGAATTATTGTTTTGTCCCTTGTATCGTAGTTTACCATTATTTCAATATCATCACAGATTAATCTCTTTAGATCATCTTAACGCCCAATGTTATTTTTTACTGCTGACTAATTCCTGTAATTGTGAGATTTGGCACTTGTAAGGTAAACTAATATGAACTAATTCGTATATAGAAAGTACGTAATACTTCAAATTTATCAATATCATGCAAGACATATATAAGGTTAAACAGAAACTGCATAGTTCAGGTGAGACTTTTACATACTGGAGTCTTAAACTTCTCGAAGACCAGGGGTACACTATATCTAATCTGCCTTTTAGTATAAGGGTATTGCTTGAAAATGTCCTGAGAAACCACGATGATTTTGGCGTTACCCGTGAAAATATTGAAACCCTTCTTCAGTGGAATCCAAAAGTATCGGAAAAAGACATCCCTTATAAGCCGGCCAGGGTATTAATGCAAGATTTCACCGGGGTTCCCGCTGTTGTGGATATAGCATCACTGAGAGCCGAATTTTCAAGAAAGGGTAAGCATCCAGGCAAAATTAATCCTTTGATTCCAGTCGATTTAGTTATTGACCATTCGGTACAAGTAGACTATTTCGGTACACATTATGCCTACAAAAAGAACGTAGATGCCGAATACGAAAGAAATGGAGAAAGGTATCAGCTTTTGAAATGGGCTCAGAAATCATTTGATAATTTTGCTGTTGTTCCTCCTGGTATGGGGATCTGTCATCAGGTGAACCTTGAATACCTGGCGCAAGTCGTAATCTCCAGAGACGGGCTGGTATTCCCAGATACCCTCGTGGGAACTGACAGTCACACACCCATGGTAAATGGTATTGGTGTTATCGGATGGGGTGTTGGAGGAATTGAAGCAGAAGCTGCAATTCTTGGACAACCGATTAATTTTATTATGCCGGAAGTAATTGGCTTAAAGCTTACAGGAAAACTACCCCTTGGCACAACAGCCACAGATATGGTACTTACCATTACTCATTTGCTTAGAAATTATGGCGTAGTAGGCAAATTTGTTGAGGTATTTGGACCTGGTCTGGATAATTTATCTATACCAGATCGCGCTACAATTTCCAATATGTCTCCGGAGTTTGGTTGTACGGTAACCTATTTTCCCATTGACGATCAGACCCTTGATTACATGGGTAAAACCAACAGGTCAGAGCAACAGATACGGTTAGTGGAAGAATATTGTAAGGCCAATATGCTTTGGCGTGAAAACGAAGAATCTATTCAGTATTCGCATGTATTAGAGCTCGATTTGGGTTCTGTTCAATCCACTGTTTCAGGGCCTAAACGACCACAGGATAAAATTTTAGTCAAAGACTTTAAGAACAAATTTCGGCAGCTAATTGAAGAAGATCATGGCAGAAAATACATAGAACCTGCTGATCGTGATGTGAGCCGTTGGTCTGGCGACGGCGGTAACCAGGCAATGAGTGCACCTGCATCATCTATGTTAGATGTTGAATATGAGACAATAGAGAAAAAGGGACTAAAAACAGTCAATATACGTGTAAATAACGAAGAATTCTCTTTGAGTGATGGTTCTATTGTAATTGCAGCCATCACCAGTTGCACCAATACGTCAAATCCCAGTGTAATGTTAGGTGCTGGTTTAATTGCTAAAAAAGCGAGGGAAAAAGGTTTAAATGTAAAACCCTGGGTAAAGACAAGTTTGGCACCTGGTTCCAGAGTTGTTACAGACTATCTTGAAAAATCGGGTTTACTTAATGACCTCGAGGCGCTTCGTTTTCATGTGGTGGGTTATGGTTGTACTTCCTGTATTGGAAATAGTGGCCCTCTCCCACCCCATATAGCAAAAGCAGTGGAAAATAATCAACTCGTGGTAGCATCGGTCTTATCTGGGAATAGAAATTTTGAAGCCAGAGTGCACCCTCAGGTGAAAATGAATTTTTTGATGTCACCTATGCTTGTTGTCGCTTATGCACTGGCAGGCAGGGTTGATGTGGATCTTTTGAGCGAACCACTGGGGTATGACCCGAATATGGAGCCTGTTTACCTGCATGAGATTTGGCCGGATAATGATGAAATTTTTAAAACAATGCTCCAGGTACTTAGTCCGGGAGATTATGCTAAGAATTATAGTGAAATCTTTGATGGCAACGAACAATGGAAGGCGCTTTCTGCACCCGAAGGTCAACTGTTTGATTGGGATAAATCCTCTACTTATATCAAGGAGGCGCCTTTTTTTAACCAGTTGCCGGAACAACCATCAAAGCCAGTTGATATTGAAAATGCAAGGGTATTATTAATGTTGGCAGATTCTATTACAACCGATCATATATCTCCGGCTGGTTCTTTCAGCGAACAGTCTGCTGCCGGAAAATATCTGCTGGATCAAGGTGTAGAGCTTAAAGATTTCAATTCCTATGGCTCAAGACGTGGTAACCATGAATTAATGATAAGGGGAACCTTTGCAAATGTGCGCATCAGAAATAAACTTTCCGGTAAAGAGGGTGGATTTACAAAACACATTTCTTCAGGTGAAGATATGACGGTTTTTGATGCAGCTCAAAAATACATGGAAGAGAACACCCCCCTTATTGTATTGGCAGGAAAGGAATATGGCAGTGGTTCATCAAGAGACTGGGCGGCCAAGGGCACAACCCTGTTGGGAATAAAGGCAGTAATTGCTGAAAGTTATGAAAGGATTCATCGAAGTAACCTCGTAGGTATGGGGGTATTACCTCTTCAGTTTTTACCAAATGAAAATGCTGAAAAGCTAGGACTTGAAGGTACAGAGTCATTTACCATAAAAGGAATCACTGAGGGTTTATCTCCTTCCAGGAAGTTGCAGGTAACGGCACATCAAAATAATGGCAAAACTATAAATTTCGAAGTAGTCGCAAGACTTGACTCGAAGATTGAGATTGCCTATTATGAAAATGAAGGCATTTTACAATATGTGTTACGGCAGTTTTTAAAAAATTAATCCAAAATAGTAACCTCTGCCCGGTTTTAACATTTTACATAACCTTTATTCAACCTTAAATATTGCGATAATAGTATACGGAAATATGGTGTAGATACTGGTTTAATGAAAATGTGACTTTACCTTGAGTGGTGTGGCATAATCTTGCCACATTGCCTGTATGAGTTGGATATCCGGATCTCCATCATATACCATAAAACGATAACGTGCCTCGTATTTTTCACCGGGTTTTATCATCCATAGGCCTTCCTGAGAAGGGCTATAGCAGAAAAATGGTTCATTGGGGTGTATGCGCATAGACTGAGGATGCCTGAAATTTGCGGGATTTGAAAATATACTTATACCAGCGAGTTGACCATCTATATATCCGCCTATATGGCACCAGTCAGATTGGGTTGCATGACCGTCACTACGGGTGCGTCCTGCCGATGTGAGAAAAAAAGTACTGTCTTCTCCATTCCAGGCCTCATGTCCCCTGAAACCCAGTCCGCCGTAGTGATAATTGGGCAGAAATAAGGTGCTGTCTGTTGCACATTCCTGATCTATCTTAAGGTCAAAAACATGAAATGATTTGTCGCTATTGCCTTCTACAGCATATACTTTTAATTGCCAGCCTTCATTTAGAGCCACAACCGGCACTTCACCGCTTAGATCTTCGTAAAAGTGTAGGGATTCCATTACAGCATAAACGGGTCCCTCTTCTATACTACCTGACTCTTTAAAGTCAACTTTGCCTTTTTTGCCACCCATATTCCAAAAGTCAGGCGTTCTTCCCTGAAACACAGTTCTGGCATAGGCAGTCCAAATGCCATGATGATGAAGATGATTCCATGCATAATCATCAGTTATGATTTTACCTGACGGGCTGTAAACCGGATGGACATAACCCCCTCTGAAATAAACAGAATCAACGCCTTCCGGCAATTGTCCTTTTGACTGGTAAACCGCTATGGGTTTACTTTTATATGTAAAAGTTATGTGCTCTTCCTTAGATTTTATAATGACCTTTTCAGCAGTCAGATCTGATTTTTTAACCTTGTAACGGTAATTTACCCCGGCCTTTATATCAGATAAAATAGCCCGGCCTAAACCCATTTCATCTACTTGTACAGGCAAAGTATTTCCCGCTTCATCTTCAAGGTATATATCACCTTCTACCGGGCATTCAAATGAAATGATGGCAAGTGGTCTGTTAAATTCAGAAATTTCAATATCAATGTGGCCGGTAATTTCTTTACCTGAGCCGCATGACAGCATGGCAATGAAGGCAGTGAGAACGGATATTACTAAGAGGGTTTTCATTGAGCTAATGTTTACAGGTGAACTTGTCAGACAAAAGTCCGAAAAATTCAACAATATATAAACCCCCTTAGGCAGATCTGGCTTTGTTATTCAATAAATTGTGTCAACTTATGCGAATTGGATACAAATGTCATTGATCCGGGATAAGCTGCCATTGCTTCACAGTAATCAAGATCATGGTTTTTAAGGTAATAAATATCTTTTGCTCCTTGAAATATTTGTCGGAAATTGATTTCGTAATTACTAAAGTGCGTTTCATAAGGGTTGCTTCCAACATCTCTCGAAAGATTCATATAAAAAGCTGTATTGTCAGAAGAAAAATCAATACTCTTCAAATTCAAGTAAATATTACCGGTCCTGCATGTTGAAAAATATCGCAAAGAATAATCACTCGGTGTGAAAACCAAAAGTGATGTTTCATGAAATTGAGGAATTGATACTATGTTTTCATAATAAGAAACGGTTTTTGCTTTTATACCTCTCACCCTGGAAAGTTTTGACAAACGGTTATTTCTGATACTTGCTTTATGTCCATTATAATGAGTACTTACCAAGCTCCCATTTTTTGTGCTGATCAAAGCTGTTTTTCCTTGTGCATCTGCTACAAAGAAAATAAACTTAACTCCCTCAGGTTCTGAATAACCTACCTCTGAAACGTTTTGCAGAATGGCAGTGATACAAGAAAAATTGTCTAATTGATATTGAATCCACTGAAATACATTAAGTTTAACCGGACAGGTATTTGTCAAATCATTTCCCTGAAATTTTTGATCAATAAGTTGAATTGATAAACCTGTTTCATTCATTCCACCATGCGGAAATTCTTTTCCAAGATAATTATAGGTCACGCTGCCATAATGCGAAATCCATTGCAATTTCTGTTTGTAAGGCAAATCAAAAGCCAATTTTGTTAAGCCTTTGCTGTTAATGTGCAACTGTGCATCCTGAAGTTGAAGGTTTTTGCTGGAATGATATAAAACATTGCCTTCGTCATCATGTACTATGTATTTATGACCCGAAATCGCATCATTTATAAATAGTATTGATAATGAAACAATTAGTATAAAAAAATAATTTGCCTTTTTCATGGTTTTGTTTATTTGCTGCGTATCAGACTGGAATATTCATGCCAAACTATATATATTGTTAGATGTCAGTGTTTTAAGTATGTTTGCTTTTCAAAATACGATTCATAACAGTACATAAAATGTTCGTATTCGGACATTTGTAAATAAATAATCTTCATATCTTTATTTAGATTTATTCCATGCTATATATCTTTGCAAAAAAACACTATGTCAAGAATTATCCCTTTTGCGCTATTGTTTCTTTTATTAGTACAATGCAATACAGCAAGAAAAGATGCTGTGGTAAATGTTTACACACATCGACATTATGATATCGATAAAGAGATTTTTGCGAAGTTCACTGAAGAAACAGGCATTCAGGTGAATGTTGTAAGTGCAAGTGCAGATGAATTAATTAAAAAAATGGAGTTGGAAGGCAGCCGGTCACCTGCGGATGTATTAATTACTGTAGATGCCGGCAGACTGCAAAGGGCCAGAGAAATGGGATTGTTACAATCGGTGCAGTCTGAATACCTCAACAAAAACATACCGTCGAAATTTATTGATACAGACAATCAATGGTTTGGCCTTACATACAGAGCGAGAATAATTGTTTATAGCCTTGACCGTGTAGATCCTTCAGAAATTGAAACTTATGAAGGTCTTACTGATGAGAAATGGAAAGGAAGGGTGTTGGTACGCTCATCTGACAATATCTATAACCAATCCTTAATGGCATCTATGATAGTACATAAGGGTGAAGAACAAGCTTTGCAATGGGCTCAGGGTATTGTAGGTAACCTCGCCAGAGAGCCGAGGGGAAATGACAGGGATCAGGTGAAGGCTGTCGTTGCCGGTCAGGGAGATTTGGCTTTGGTGAATACCTATTATCTTGGCTTGATGGCGCAGTCTGAAATCGAGGAGGAGCAAAAAGTCTATAGCCAGATCGGAATTATTTTTCCAAATCAAAAAGACAGAGGAACCCATATTAATTTAAGTGGGGCTGGCGTAGCTAAATACTCACCAAACAAAGAAAATGCTATTCGTTTTATAGAGTTTATGGCATCACCTGAGATACAAAAAGTCTTTGCAGGATCTAATCATGAATATCCGGTAGTTAAGAATATTGATTGGTCTGAAATAGTAAACTCCTGGGGTGAGTTTGTCGAGGATGAAATAAAACTTGAGTTACTGGGGCAATACAACAGAGATGCAGTGATGATTTTTGACAAGGCTGGCTGGAAGTAATGTTTTTAAAAGCCATAAAAAATTTTAGAATACGTAAAAAAATAGATGTGTGGCAATTGGTGGCCTTTTTAAATACTGGCCTCATATTGTTACCGATTCTTACAATCATATGGTTTTTATTAGATGGTCCTGGAGAGACATGGGAGCATCTGGCAGAAACAGTTTTGGCAGATTATATTCTTAATTCTTTAATCATCATAGCAGGTACAGGTCTGATTAGTGTGATTTTGGGCATATCTACAGCCTGGGTTGTATCGACCTGCAAATTTCCAATGCGTAAGTTTTTTGAATGGTCTTTGGTATTACCCCTGGCCATTCCTACTTATATTATTGCTTTTGCATATGCCGGTATTTTTGATTATACCGGGTCACTACAAACATTATTAAGAAATGCCGGGCTGGTCTTTGAATTGGATATTATGAATATTCAAGGTATAGTGTTTATTCTGGCGTTTGTCTTATATCCATATGTTTATGTTATAGCGCGGGCATCATTTCTTCAGCGTTCAAGGAGTATGCTGGAAGCAGGAAGGTTAATGGGGAGCAGCAGTTGGCGCACATTCTTTAAAATAAGTCTTCCGGTTGCCAGACCTGCAATAATCGGGGGCCTCAGTCTTGTGATTATGGAGGTATTAAACGATTATGGTGCGGTTAAGTATTATGGAGTAAATACCTTCACCACTGGTATTTTCAGGGCATGGTTTTCATTGGGTGATATTAATGCGGCTGTATATCTCTCTGCATTGCTTATCGTTACCATTTTGATAGTTATGGGCATTGAAAGATGGCAACGTGGACAGGCACGATTCGATGATGAAGGGCAAAAAAAAGGCAAACCTCCTGTCAGGTACAAGCTTAATTCCATGCAACAATTCCTAAGCTTTTTGATTTGCATTATACCTTTGGCTTTAGGTTTTGTATTTCCGGTTGTTCAGCTGACTATTTGGGCTGTTCAGAGTTTTGATAAAATCGTCACTACAAACTTTGTACAACTTATTTTAAATAGCTTTGGATTAGCCGCCATCAGTGCTGTGGTTTGCGTAATAATTTCCATAATTCTTATTTACAGTAACAGAATACACCAAAGCCTATGGATGAAAGGATTAACTAAAACATCAACCATTGGATACAGCATCCCTGGGGCAGTAATTGCCGTTGGTATAATGATTCCTGTTTTGCGCTTAGATAAATTCATTACGCAATGGTTTGAAAATTTGCTGAACATTGAATTGGGGTTATTATTAACCGGAACTTTGTTTATACTGGTTTATGCATACACTGTTAGATTTCTTGCCGTTGCTTACAATTCGGTTGATGCCGGATTTAAAAAAATACCTGAGGGATTGACCGAAGCATCAAGATCATTGGGAAAATCAACATTTATTACCCTGATTCGTGTAAATTTACCTTTGCTAAAGGCCAGTGCCATAAGTGGTGCTTTGCTGGTTTTTGTGGATGTGCTTAAGGAATTGCCCTTGACATTGATTTTAAGACCCTTTAATTTTAGCACATTGGCGACACGTGCATTTGAACTTGCCAGTGATGAACGCATAGGGGAATCTGCAGGGCCTGCCTTAATTATTGTTTTTACAGGGATTCTGCCGGTAATTTTACTGAGCAGACTTGTTACAAAAAGTTAAATCAAATGGCAGTACTGGAAATAAAAGGTTTGTACAAGAAATATTCACGGAAAGATGCCTGGGCCGTTAATAACATAGACTTAAGCGTACCAAAAGGTGAGTTATTAGCATTATTGGGAGAAAGTGGAAGTGGCAAAACAACATTACTTCGTTTAATTGCAGGATTTGAAGAGCCTGAAAAAGGTTCCATTCAAGTCGATGGAAGAGTTATCGTTAATGCTAATACCTACATCCCGCCAGAAAAAAGAAACATCGGAATGGTTTTTCAGGAGTATGCTCTTTTCCCTCATATGACCATTAATGAAAATATTCAATTTGGCTTGCATAAACTCAAACGGGCCGATCAAAAACGACGTACTGTTGAAGTATTAAAAATTGTGGGCTTGATGCCTTATGCTTCCCGTTACCCGCATCAGCTTTCCGGAGGACAACAGCAAAGGGCCGCCCTGGCAAGAGCACTCGCGCCAAATCCAAGTATGTTGCTGTTGGATGAGCCATTTAGTAACCTCGATGGGGTTTTAAAAGATCAGGTTAGAGAGGAACTGAAATACATCTTAAAAGAGACAAATACCACTGCCATTTTCGTAACCCATGATACAAAGGATGCACTTGCAACAGCCGATAGAATAGCGCTGCTTAAGGAAGGAAAAATTCAGCAAACCGGAAAACCTGAAGAATTATACCGGAAGCCTGTAAATATTTATACTGCCGGGTTTTTGGGAAAGGTAAATATTATTCAGGCATCAGTAAAAAATGACGGTTTTGACTCTCAGGTTGGTTTTATACCATTTCCGGAAATCATGCAATACAAAGAAAAAGTTACCCTGGTGGTAAGACCTGAGCATCTTCATGCCGGGAACAGCCCTTCACACTTTATTAAAGGAAAAGTTGATTCTGTAAACTATTTTGGTGACAGTCTGTTTGTTACGGTCAAAGTTAGTAACGAAAAAGGAACCTGTAAATTGATTTATAAATCAAGTTGTTCCTGTAGTTTTAGTATTGGGGAAAGCATACAATTAAAGCTTGATGTTTCTGAGATGCATTTATTAGATACTTGCTGGCCGGGTATTGTTCCAGGTGCTTTGGCTCAGTAAATTCCGTATTACTCCTTCCGCTCATTTTTGATGTATCAGCCATCCAAATATAATTTTATATTTTAAACGTTAGGCAAAATATTAGACCAACATCAAATATAAATATGTTATTTTATTTTGATTTGAGTCTATTTTTTATTCAAGATTGCAAAACTCAATTAAATGAATATTTGTTTTTTTCAATTTTATATTACCAAAATTATAGGCAGATTGCTATCCAATTGATGCCTCAAATTTATTTTTTATAACTAAAACGGGTTAAAGGTATTCCATTTTATCTTTTTGATAATTTTTTATATTAATATTTGATCCGATAATATATTTTTAATACTGCCCTATTATAATTCAAATATTAAAAATAGGTTTGAGAATATATTATAATCATTTCAATCACTAATTATTTATGTTATGCTAAAATCACTACCAGGCACATTTTTAATAATTTTGTGTGCATTTGGTCTGGCCTTGGGCCAGGGCAATGTTGTTACCGGAAAGGTAACTTCCGCAGCTGACGGTTCTCCTTTGCCCGGAGTTAACGTTATAGTAAAAGGGACATCTGTAGGTTCGATAACAGATGTTGATGGTACTTATCAAATCAATGTACCGGCAAATGGCAGATTTTTGGTATTTAGCTACATTGGTTTTGTATCTGAAGAAATAGAAATTGCCAATCGAAGTACGGTAAGCATGCAAATGTTTGCAGACATTCAAGAGCTCTCAGAGATTGTGGTTACCGCCTTTGGTGTAGAGCAGGAAAAAAAATCTCTTGGATATTCCGTTCAGGAAATCAAAGCAGATGCCATAGTAGAGGCGCAACAGCCTAATATTGTAAATGCGTTACAAGGTAAAATTGCCGGTGTGCAAATCAACAATTCCGGAGGTGCACCCGGAGCATCTTCTATCATATTGATCAGAGGAGGTACTTCATTGAGCGGCAATAACCAACCCTTGTTTGTGGTTGATGGTATTCCGATCGACAACAGTGCGCCCACAGGCCGTGGTGTTGGTTTAGGAGCTCAAAATACTGTTAACAGCAACAGGGGTATTGATATTAATCCTGAAGACATTGAATCAATTACTGTACTCAAAGGTCCAGCTGCGGCCGTTTTGTATGGTTTGCGCGCTTCGGAAGGTGCTGTAATCGTTACGACAAAAAAGGGTAAGGCAGGACAAACGCGCATAAATTACGGTAATGCCTTTTCGTTTGATGTGGTAAATCGCTTACCTGAATTACAGAGCAGATATAAGCAAGGCATCGAAGGCGCTTTTAACCAGGATGCCAGGGTATCTTGGGGACCTGAATTTGGACCAAATGATCAATTTTACGATAATCTAGGTAATTTCTTCAGGACGGCCAAAACACAAAGGCATGATATTTCTGTTTCAGGGGGCACCGATCGTTCTACTTTTTTTGCATCAGTTGGCAGGTTTGATCAAAATGGTATAATAGAAAATACAAATTTTGAAAGAACATCTTTCAGGCTGTCTTCTGAAACCAAAGTTTCCAATAAGCTCAGGGTAGGTGGATCCGTAAATTATATAAATACCCAAAATTCTTTTGCATTGCAAGGGTCTGGTATTGCGGAAACAAATATAATTGGTGCAACAGGTGGTGGTGGTGGTGGTACCATGCGTGGTATCTACAACTGGCCTCAAAACGTTGATATGAGAGATTATCTCAATCCAGATGGTACACAGCGAACCATAATTGGAACTGCGGCAGATGCTGCTTTTATCGATAATCCCTATTGGAGCATTCGCAATAATCCCAATACAAGCAATGTTAATAGAATGATTGGCGTTGCCAGTATTAATTACGATCCATTTGATTTTCTAAATATTACCTATCGTGCAGGAACCGACTTTTTCAATGAAGAGTTCAGAAGCGTAAGAGGTGTGGGAACGGTAATCGGAGGCGAAGAAAGAGGAGCCATTACAGAGAATGATGCTTTTAATCAGATTACAACGTCAACACTTCTGGCTACTTTTAAAAAGTCATTTATCAACCAGTTTAATACAAGCTTTACGCTGGGACATAACGTTGAAATGGCAAGAAATGTTAACACCTATTGGTATGGCAGAAACTTTATTGCGCCAGGTTTTTCCAGCATTAACAATGTTGAGCAGGGAGATCGGGTTGTATCCCAAGGTGGATTCCAAAGAAGAATTGTCGGGGCTTTCGGTGACCTCAACCTTGACTGGAAATCCATTGTTTTTGTAAATGTAAGAGGCAGAAACGATTGGTCCTCTACCCTTCCTAAAAGTGCAAGATCATTTTTCTATCCATCCTTCAGCACAGCTGTAGTTTTGACTGACCTATTCGATGAAATAGGTGTCAGCTCAGGAAACCGCAATACACTTTCTTTTGCCAAAATACGTGCTTCATGGACCCGCGTAGGTAAAGATGCCCCGCCACACGTACTTGGAAACCGGTTTTTTAATACCACGAATTCATTTACAGCCGCACCAAGAGGCTTTATTGTGGATACATATGCTTTTGGTAGTCCCGATTTGAGACCAGAATTTACCAATGCATTTGAAACTGGTTTTGATATACGCTTCTTTAACGGCAGACTGGGATTTGATTTTACATACTACAATATGCAAAGCGATGACCAGATTTTGTTTACTAGAGTACCTCCTACAGCCAGTTCATTCATCGCGTATCTCAATGGAGGAAGAATTGATAATGAAGGTTTTGAAGTTATGATCAACGCCATACCGGTAAAAACTCCCAATTTTACATGGACAACCGATGTTAATTTATCCAGAAACACTTCTACCGTTGTAGAATTACCTGGTACCCTCGACAGGGTGGAGCAATCTGATGCATCTGTAGATGGATTTGTAGCACAGGGCGCTGGTTTTCTGGGGCAATCATTATTTGGTATTAATGGCGATGTCTGGAGAAGAAATGACCAGGGTCAGTTGCTTATCAACGCCCAGGGATATCCTCAAATCGATCCGATTAAACACATAATTGGAGACAGGAACCCCGATTACCTAATAGGTATAACCAATATGTTAAACTATAAAAATTTTACACTCAGCTTTTTATGGGATATAAGAATTGGTGGTGATATTTATAATGCTACAGAAAATGCATTGGTAAGAAGTGGTCTCAGTCCAAAAACACTGGATAGAGGTAATACCGTAGTATTTGACGGTGTCGTTGCTACGACCGGTGAACCAAATACACGGGAAGTTGTACTTGATCAAAATTTCTATCAGTTGATTTACAGGGGGAATGGGCCGGAATTTGTTGAAGATGGCTCATGGTACAGATTGAGATATCTTACAGTAAGTTACAGAATGCCAAAGACCTTTTTGGAAAAAACCAATATCAAAGGACTTGAATTCTTTGCTACGGGCAGAAATTTAATTCTGTTTACCAATTATTCGGGTGTAGATCCGGAGGTAAGTTCCGGAGGTGCTGGTGTTGCAGGTACCGGCTCTATTGGCATGGACAATCTGGGCGTTCCGGCTACGAAGGGACTGGATCTTGGACTGAGATTCTCATTTTAATCTGATCAAAACTTTTAATTAATTGAAAATGAAAAAAATATTTATATTACTGGTTGTATTATCGGGACTCACGATAAGTGCATGTGACAATTTCCTCGATGTCAATGCCGATCCCAACAACCCGCAGTTTATACCTCTTGAAAACCGTATTATAGGGGCAATAACAATGACCAACGGTGCTTCGATGTGGCGGGCCGCCAGGGAAATTACTGCTGTTACTCAATATGCCGCGGCCGGTACAGCCACAAACGGCCCGGAAACATGGAGATTTACTGCCTCCTATTTCTTCTGGCAGAACGCTTATACCTGGGCCGTACCCAATTGTGTTGATATAGTGGTACAGGGAAAAGCTGAAGGCTCACCACACTTTGCAGGTGCCGGCAGAACCCTTGAAGCACTGAACTTTGGCATGCTTACCGATCAGCATGGTCGCATCGTGGTAAGTGAAGCTTATGATGGCGTTAGCCAGGTGAATCTTACACCAAAATTTGACGAGCAGGAATTTGTCTATCAGCAAATCATAGAAAAACTTGATGAGGCTATAGCATTGTTTAATTCAACTGACAATGCGAAGAACCTGAATTTAGCCGGAGGGGATATTATGTACCAGGGTGATATAAATAAATGGAGAAGATTTGCCTATTCTTTAAAAGCCAGATATTTAAATCACCTTACAAAAAAGAGCGTTTACAATGCACAGGCTGTCATTCAGGCTTGTCAGAATGCTTTTAATGCAGATGGAATGGATGCAGAATTTCCTTACCTTATCGGTGGAGCTGCCACTGAAGCCAACCCCTGGTCAGAAATTGGATTTGGTGGTTTTACCAGTCCTACCAACCCAAGGTACTTTTCATTTACACAATTTTTTGTGGATGTTATGAAAACCCTGCCGGTCACCAATGATCCTTACACCGACCCGAGAATCGGCATTATCATGAACCCGGCTCCCTCGGATGGTGAATTCAGAGGACTTATTCCCGGAGAAGGTGTTCCAGGTGGACGCGTAGGGACCGGCCCTTTCATCAATGGTGATAATTATGGCAGAATGACCGGAGGCTTTTATTCTAAAGGTGACTCACCTTTTCCTTTCATTACCTATTCTGAAGTAAAACTTATAGAAGCAGAAGCCAGACTCAGGTCAGGTGATAAAGCTGGTGCGTTGGCAGCGTATGAAGAAGGAATTAAAGCCAATATGAGAAGATTGGGTGTGCCTGCCGATGAAATTACAAATTATTGGAATGCAGTTGTAGCCAATGGGCTTAGCTCTCATTTTGATAATCTTACCAACGGGTTGAGCCATATTATGCGTCAAAAATACATTACGCAGGTATTTAATCCTGAGACCTGGGTGGATATGCGCAGAATGGATTACAGCCAGGCTATTTATGGTCCCTCCCTGAGAAGGCCTTCAAACCTTAATCCATTATTTCAGGAAGGAGAATGGATAAGGGCTATGATTTATGAAGGTAATGAAGCCGTAAGAAATGGCGACAATGTGGGAAATAATAATCCTGAAGTTCGTCTTAAAACACCAGTATGGTGGGATACCGCTGATTAATTCCTTTATGAGGGAATTTTTGGCGGTTTAATAATAATTTAAAAACCTTTAGTAAACGTTTAAACTGATAAGTCATTTTGGTTTATCAGAGGCGTTTACTGAAGGTTTTTAATTTTAAAGTATTCGCGTAATGCAACATCTATAAATCCTTCCAGAATACCAGTTTTTTCATCCCTACTTGCAGAATTTTATCAGAATATATTCAAATAGTTAAAACTTATAAATTTATATTTATGTGGACTACAATAAGTTTTACTGGGGGCATTCCTGTTTTATTCAAAAGGATATCAAACCTTTATGTTTTTACTCAGGTTACAGATAAGGCTTCTTTTACCCAAATAATTCAATTACAGGCATATGAAATCTTTATCACGCAGAAATTTACTAAAATCAGGCCTTTCAACATTGGTTGCCATTCCTTTTGCATCACCACTACTGGCCGGAGCGTTTAACAATATACCACTGCCAATAGATGAACAGGGACGTATTGTATATACTCCGCTTTTCAAGGAAAACATTTTAAAATCCTATTCTGATCGTCCGTCTGTGGTAAGGCTCAACGCCAATGAAAATCCTTATGGACCATCACAAAGTGCCAGAGAGGCCATTCTTCAATCCATAGATTATGGCAACCGATATGCTTGGCAGGCACTGTATGAGTTGACAGAAAAAATTGCAGAAAAGGAAAAAGTAAATGCTGAATGTATAATGATGGGACCTGGTTCCTCCGATCTTCTGGAAAAAGTGGCTATGGTGGTCTTTAATAAAGGAGGCAATTTGATTTCGGCTGATCCATGTTATATGTCAATAGTCAGGGTTGCAGAAGCCACAGGTGCCAAATGGAAAAATGTCCCATGTCTGGAAAATGGAGCCCATGATCTCGACTCTATGGAAAAAGCCATCGATGACGAAACCAGGCTCATATATATATGCAATCCGAATAACCCTACTGGTTCAATTACTCCGGGACAAGAACTTCTTAACTTTTGCCGAAAAGTGTCTGACAGGGTTCCTGTTTTTATAGATGAAGCCTACATTGAGTTTGTTCAAAAGAATGAGTCAGAGAGCATGGTAAAATTATTGCAGGAAAATAAGAATGTAATAATAGCCAGAACGTTTTCCAAAGTAATGGGCCTCGCTGGTATGCGGATTGGATATATATTAGCTCTCCCCTCTTTTCTTAAGCCATTGCACAATATCACCCGGGGCGGAATGGGCATAACTTATCCATCTGTGTATGCTGCATTGGCAGCGCTTGGAGATATAAACTTTCAAAATGAAAGTATTGAAAAAAATAATGAAGTCAAAGATTATGTATACAAGGAGCTAAATCTGTTGAAATATCCGTTTATAAAATCTTATACAAACTTTATACTATTTCCTGTTCCTTTCACAGGACAATTCACATTGGAAAAATTAGCTTCATTTAATGTTTACATCCGGACTTTCGAAATCAATGAACAACCCTATTGTCGGGTGAGCATTGGGACAAAAAATGAAATGGAGATTTTTATTGATGCATTGAAGCGTATATCTTGAAACAATGTCAATATCATCTTCATGATTATCGATTATATTTTTTCATTTTTCATTTATTTTGATTAAATTGAAAATATAGAAATCCTATATCCGTTTATTCTAATTTTACTATTTATTGTTGGCATAGTATCAAGTTGGGTTTAGGAAAAAGTTTATGTTTCTTAATTTTTTAGAAAAGAAGACAATGAAATTTTATATACCGTTTTTTCTATTGTCGATATTATTTTTTTTTAGAGTCATCTACGAAAGCAAGGCACAGCAAGTCTATTATCCGCAAACTGTAGTAAATATTTATCAGGAAAAATTTTTTATCAACGGTGTACCAACATTAGAAGGAAAAACATGGAGAGGTTATAATATAGAAGGCTTATTACCTAATGCAAGGTTAGTACAGGGTATTTTTGATGATCTGAACCCGGAAACAAGGAAATTATGGAAATATCCTGATACCGGACAATGGGATGCGGAAAGAAATAATCTGGAGTTTGTTGATGCCATGAGTTCCTGGCATAAAAATGGCCTGCTGGCTTTCACCATTAACCTGCAAGGAGGTAGTCCTATGGGCTATTCCAAAGAACAACCCTGGCACAATAGTGCACTTGATGAAAACGGAGACTTACGAAAACCTTATATGGATCGCCTTGACCGTATTTTAAAGAAGGCCGATGAACTAGGTATGGTTGTGATATTAGGCATCTTCTATTTTGGACAGGATCAGCGATTAAAGGATGAAAAAGCTATAATAGCCGCAGTTGATAATACTATTGACTGGCTTTTTGAAAAAGGTTACAGAAATGTGCTGATTGAAATATCTAACGAATGTGACAATCGTGCCTATGACCATGAAATATTAAAGCCACACAGAATACACGAACTGATTGACAGGGCCAAATATCGTCAAAAATCTGGTTATCGCTTTTTGGTTAGTACCAGCTTCAATGGAGGGAGTATACCTACTGACAATGTCATAAGATCTTCTGATTTTGTCCTCATTCATGGCAATGGTGTTGGTAGTCCGGCGGGCCTCAACAATATGGCCAATATAATAAGGAATAAAGACGTTTACCGACCAATGCCCATTGTGAACAATGAAGATGACCATTTTGATTTTGATCAACCCATGAATCATTTCATCGCATCCATCAGTTCTTATGTGTCCTGGGGCTATTTTGATTATCGTATGGAAAATGAAGGGTTTAATGATGGATTCCAGAGCGTACCTGTTAATTGGAACATCAGCTCAGAAAGGAAACGAGGTTTCTTTTACCTGCTTAGAGAAATGACAGGGGGTAATGACTAAATGCTTTTTGTCCGGGATTAATCGATAACTTTAATAACGGGAAGACCTAATTTATATTTAATAGACAATAGCCTGATCGTGATGATTACAATAGTAGTAATACTGATTGACCATACTTGTGGAACATTATAATGCTCCAGAAGAAAATACAGTGATGCTCCGGCCAGACAGGCAGTAGCATATATTTCTTTTCGAAATATCAAAGGAACTTCATTGAGTAAAACATCCCTAGTTACCCCACCGGCAACTGCCGTTATCATACCCATCATTATAGCGACCGTTGGACCGTAACCAGCAGCAAGCGCTTTTTGAAGACCAATCATAGTATACAACGCCAACCCAATAGTATCATAGAGAAAAAAAGGAGTTTTAAACTTAACCAGGTATTGTCTAAAAATAAATGTAAGAGGTACGGCAAGTAAAATCAAATAAATATAACGGAGATCCCTCATCCAAAAAATCGGATGAATGTCTAATAATACATCTCTCAGCGTACCTCCGCCAAGTGCTGTGGCAAATCCTATTACCGCAGCTCCGAATAAGTCAAACTTTTTTTTCGCAGCTAATCTAATACCACTAATGGCAAAAACCAGAACACCGGTAAAATCCAGAACAGTTATGAAATCCATTGGCCTGAAAAAGGTCGCAAAGTTATTCAATTAAAGCTCTTCGGAAGTAATGTTTTCAATCATTTTTCTGAGAACATCCCTTACAATCATTAATTTTTCATCTTCTATTCCTTTAACAGCAACATCTACAATTTCCTGGACCAGCTCAAGCATGTTATCATGCATCATCCTTCCTTTCTCTGTAAGATATACCAGCTTGCTCCTTTTATCATGTCGATTGGGTTTTCTCAGGATAAGGTTTTTCTTTTCCAGATTTTCAATAAGACTGGTGATACTCGCTTTATTCTTGACCAATCTTTCGGCCAGGTTCTGCTGTGTTCTGCCATTTTCTTCCCATAACAATCGAATTACGCCGAATTGTTCACGGGTTATGGGATAGCCTGCCCTTTCAAATTTGTGGTCCATTCGGTACCCTCCAATCCTGCTTGCCTGCCTGATGAGGTATCCAATTTCAAAATGAAGATTTTCTTCCATAGTAGTGTATGCGCATGGAATTACTTAGTAATCAATTTAACGCGGTTTATAAGATTTTTCAATATGGGTGTAAAATTTCAAAATTGCAATTTTTATTCTAAAGTCTGCAAGTTTGGGAGAATTTATTGCATGTGTTTATCATGTAGTTTGTAATCTGATTTGGTATATACACTTGCATAACATTAATTTGAATAAAAAAAATATGAAGAAGGAAATTGCCCTGTTTGATTTCGATGGAACGGTTACCCATTACGATACCCTTTGGAAATTTTTAAGATTCTCCATACCACCGATTACTTTTTGGACAGCTTTTTTTCTGCACAGTCCGTTTTTTGTTTATTATGTATTGAAAAAGAGACCAGGAAAAGGGAAGGAAATGCTGTTATCATGGTTTTTCAAAGGAATGGAGAAAGATCAACTTGAAAGCCGCGGAAGAAAATTTTGCGAAAAAGCCCTGCCTTCAATGATCTATCAGGATGCCCTGGAAAAAATCAGATGGCATCAGGAAAATGGCCACCAAACGGTGCTTGTTTCTGCTTCACTGGACATATGGCTTAAGTTCTGGGCGGCATCTCAGAATATGGATCTGATTTGTACTATGTATCAATATAATGACAATAAAGCCACAGGAAAGTTTGCAACTGCAAATTGCAATGGAAAAGAAAAAGTCAGACGAATAAAAGAAAAATACTCTTTAGATGAATTTGTGAAAATCTATGCTTATGGCAATAGCAACGGTGATCTTCCTATGCTCGAATTGGCTCAGGAAAAATATTATAAAGTATTTTCTAAATTACCTTAAATGCCTGAAGTTCCATTCAACGATCTGAGTAGATGCCAAAATGAAGTCAATGAACATTTGCAAAAGCAATTTGCAGATGTTTTGAATTCAGTAAACTTTATACTTGGTCAAAGATTAATTGAATTTGAAAAGTTATTTGCCAATTATTGTCAAACCCGTTATGCCATTGGTACAGCATCGGGGCTCGATGCGCTCATTTTTTCATTGAAGGCCCTCGGGATATCAAAAAATGACGAAGTAATAGTGCCTGATTATGGGTTTTCAGCCACAGCATTGTCTGTACTGCATGCCGGTGCAATACCGGTTTTTGCAGATGTTTCAAATAATTTTCCTCTTATTAACGCGAAAACCATTTTGCCATTAATTTCAGAAAAAACAAAAGCCGTAATAGTGGTGCATATGCATGGACTGGTTTGTGAAATGGATGAAATTCAGGATTTATGTAGTTCGTATGATTTATGCCTCTTAGAAGATTTTGCCCAGTCTCATGGCGCTACATGGAAAAGAAAAATGACTGGAAGTTTTGGAAAGATAAATGCAACAAGTTTTTATCCTGCCAAAAATCTTGGGGCGTTGGGAGATGGAGGCGCCGTTACAACCTCAGATGAATATTTGATGGATCAAATTAGACTTTATCGGAACTATGGTTCTACCGATCGTATAAATTCCACGACTATCGGATATAATAGTCGTCTTGATGAAATTCAGGCTGCCTTTCTAAGCGTTAAACTGGATTTTCTGGAAAAATGGAATAGTGAGCGCAGAACCATCGCTTCATTCTATAAGGAAAGAATGAGTGAACAGTCTGAAGTTTACATCCCTGAGCCGCATCTGGAATCCAAACCCGTATATCACATTTTTTCTATATATACCAAACGAAAAATGGGACTATACGATTACCTCAGAAATAAAGGCATTGAGTGCCGAATGCATTATAAATTACCAATGCATTGCCACGATTTGTTCAAACACTATATTAAACCGGGTCAAACTTTCAAAAACAGTGTACAACTTTCGTCTGATCAACTCAGTCTGCCTTGTTTTCCTGGGCTGAAAATTGAAGAAATTGATTATATATGTCAACAAATCAATAATTTTTTCAGGTGCTAACTTCTTCTATCTGTCTTCGTTTTGCTTTTTCCCAAAGCACCGATTGATTGCCCTTAATGTATCGCATAAAACCTTTATAAACCGCATAATTCATTATACAGAAATAATAAGGAACAAATGCTATCTTTAATTTAATTTTTCTGGATTCCAGTAGCAGTCCAATCAAGGCAAGCAGATAAAATCCTACTTGTGCACCAAAAATTACCTGAAAAAATAAATCACCTCGAATTGCAAGTAAAAGATTCAAAATAAAAATAAAAGGAAGAGCAAGAGGAGCTAATGTCCAGCGCAAAACCCTGTGTGATATATATTCAAAACTTAAAACACCATGTTTAAAAAAGTTTAATAAAGGCACCAACCTTACAATAGATTGTATACCACCGGCAGCAATTCGTATTTTTCGCTTTAATTCTTCCTTTACTGAAGCCGAAGGCTCTTCTTCCGCATAAGCATCAGGTTCGTAAATAATTCGGTGCCCTTCCATTGCAATACTCAGGGTCATGTAAAAATCTTCAATCAAAGAGTCTTTAGGCACCGGCCTGAAGAGGGATGTTCTTATTGAAAATAGTTCACCTGCTGCCCCAACTACAGAATATAGTTCAGAATCCCACTTTTTCAATTGTGATTCATATTTCCAATAAATGCCTTCCCCGGCACCGGCTGCTTCGTCAGAATTCTTGCTCTTTATGCGCTTTTCTCCGGCAACCCCACCTACAGTTGGATCTGCATAATGACGTACTATATTTTGAACTGCATCTTTGTTAACAAATGTATTTGCATCAGTAAAAATCACAATATCCGTGTCAACAAAAGGCATTGCGCGTTCTACTGCAGCGATTTTACCCCTTCTTTCCGGATGATGCATCAAAACAACCTCCGGGTATTGCTTCACAATATCAGGTGTACGATCGCTGGAGCCATCTGTAACAAATAAATACTTGATCTTGCCCTTAGGATAATCCAGTGAAAGCGTATTGTCAATCTTTTCCCTTATATAATCTTCTTCGTTAAATGCAGCAACCATTAATGTAACGGTTGGCAGGTCATTGTGCATATAAAGTTTTGGCTTTCTGAAGATTCGCTTAATCCGGATAATTAAAAAAAGAAGTATTCCATAACCCAGGTAAGCGTAAAAAACCAAAAGTATCAAAAACCAAAAGATTATATCTGTCATAGCACGTGTACTTAAGCTTAAATATTTCACAAATAAAATAAAAATATTTATATAAACTATAAAAAAAGTTTATATTTGCATCCTAAATCTTACCTTAGTAACACTATATTGCAAGGTGATAGATTTCATGAGGAACAACTAAGAAAAAAACAGATTTAAGGTGGTTATAGGATTTTACGAACGCTTAACAAGTGCATTGAATTTTAAACGGTTTTTACCGCTCTTGATATGCATATTGGTGGGGCAAACTTCATTGCTGGCACAACCTTTTTCAGTCACTACAATTGAAAGCACGGCTTACACGTTTAGTGCTGCCGATTTTGGTGTGGATGGATTAATTTATGATCAGATAGAGGTACAGAGTTTGCCTGACAAAGGAACTTTGTCTTTCGATGGTGCAGAGCTGGCCGCGCCTTTTATTGTTGAAAACGGGGATTTTGGAAAATTGATATATACCCCTGTAAATAATGAATCAGACTCGCCATATACAAGTTTTCAATTTCAAAGAAGATTGATTCTGGTGCCCGAGTTGACGGCGCAAACCATGACCATACATGTTACGGCCAATGAACCTCCAACCATTGATCAGCCTTCCATAGACCCGATTTTAATGAATTCCCCTCAGCAGACCGTAAACCTGAGCGGCATTACAGATGGAGGTGAAGGAGGCCAAACATTAATGGTTACCGCTATTTCCGATAATACTGCTTTAATTCCAGACCCCAATGTTACATATACCTCACCAAATACAACAGGCACACTTAGCTTTACACCTGTAACAAATCAGTTTGGCATAGCAAATATTACCGTTACAGTAAGTGATGGCATTTCCAGCTTTGACCGTACTTTTGAGGTGATTGTTAATGCGCCTCCAACCCTGGATGCTATTGCCAATTTAAACCTCATTATTAATGCAGGTTTACAGAATGTGTCTTTGAGTGGTATTAGTGACGGTGGAGAAGGTAATCAAACTATAGTTGTAACTGCAACGTCCAACAATACAACACTTGTTCCAAATCCTGAGTTAACGTATACATCACCAGCTGCAACGGGAACTCTAAGTTTTACACCATCAACAAACCAATCAGGTTTAGCAACCATTACGGTAACTGTGAATGACGGTTTTAATAATTTTGCAAGAACCTTCACGGTAACTGTAAATGCCAATATACCTCCTACTTTAGCTGCCATTTCAAATATAACCATCCCTCAAAACGCGCCACAGCAAACAGTAAACCTCTCTGGAATTTCAGATGGTGGAGAAGGGAATCAGACGATAACCATTACGGCAAGTTCAAATAATACAGGTCTAATACCTAACCCAACTGTCAATTATACTTCGCCCAATACCACCGGAACTTTATCATTCACTCCGGTACCTGGTCAGGCCGGCAGTGCTATCATTACAGTAACTGTCAGCGATGGCTTTGCAGCAGATAATCTGTCCAGAACCTTTACAGTAACAGTTACACCCAATGCACCTCCGACCATTGACAAACCTGCAGATATACTGCTCAGGATGAACGATCCGCAACAAAGCGTCAATCTGACCGGCATTACTGATGGTGGTGAAAACAACCAGACCTTAACTGTAACGGCAACTTCGAATAATTCGGCTTTAATACCAAACCCTACGGTAACTTATACTTCGCCCAATGCAACAGGTACTTTGAGCTTTACCCCTGTAAATAATCAGTTTGGATTGGCCATTATTACCGTAAATGTCAGTGATGGAATTGCTACTACCAGCCAGACTTTTGAAGTAAGGGTTAATGCACCGCCCACACTCAATGCCATTGCCAATGTATCTATTATTCAAAATGCCCCTGCTCAAACGATTGCACTTGCTGGAATTTCAACCGGTGGTGAAATAGGTCAAACCATTACACTTACTGCCATATCGGGCAATCCTTCCCTGATACCGAATCCGACCATTACTTATACATCGCCAAACGCTACCGGTAGTCTGACTTTTACACCGATAGCTGGCGAGACGGGTACCGCAGAAATTACAGTTACGGTGAGTGATGGTATAGCTGCACATAATGTAAGCAGAACTTTTACTGTGACAGTCAATGCCAATAATCCTCCGACATTAAACGCCATAACAAACCGAACAATTATTATGAACGCGGGGCAGCAGACGGTTAATTTGGCGGGCATTTCAGATGGTGATGGAGGGATTCAAACCCTGAGCGTGAGTGCATCTTCTAATAACACGACCTTGATTCCAGGCATTACGGTCAACTATACACCCAATAATGCAACTGGGAATATACGTTTTACTCCGGCGCCTAATCAGTTTGGCATCGCAAGGATAACGGTTACCGTAAGTGATGGCATAGATAATTTTTCCAGGTCATTTAATGTAACAGTCAATGCCCCTCCTACCCTTGACCCCATTGACAATATTACAATTTTACAAGATGCATCTGAGCAAACTGTAAATCTTACGGGTATAAGTGATGGAGGTGAGGGTACACAAACCATCAGCATTACAGCCAGTTCCGGAAATACAGCACTCGTACCAAATCCAACGGTTGATTACACTTCGCCGGCTGCTACCGGAGCTCTGAAATTTACGCCCGTTGCTGGTGCAACAGGTTCGGCGCTGATTACTGTAACCGTAAGTGATGGTATTACTGCACACAACCGTACAAGGACCTTCACAGTAACCATTAACCAGAATAATCCACCAACCATAAATCCAATTGCAGACATCAGCATTCCGGAAAACTCTCCGTTACAAACTGTTAATTTAAGTGGAATCAGCGATGGTGATAATGGTACGCAGGTGTTATCTATTACAGCTCGTTCCAGTGATGTAGCCATAATTCCAGATCCTGCTGTAAATTATACTTCGCCGAATGCAACAGGAACAATTCAATTTACACCCCTGGCAAACCAATTCGGAGAAGTGACAATAACTGTAACCGTAAACGATGGGCAAAACGAAAATAATATAACAGAAACCAGTTTCAAGGTGAATGTTGTACCCTTAAACCGACCGCCAACCATTAACCCTATTGATGATATATCAATAGCTGAAAATGCACCTCAGCAAACCGTTAATCTTACGGGTATCGGGCCTGGCGCCGCATTTGAAACCAATCAGGTGGTAAGTATCACCGCCGTTTCAAATAACACGTCGCTGATTCCAAATCCAACGGTTCAATACACTTCTCCAAATACAACGGGTACATTGCGTTTTACGCCGGCAACAGATCAATTTGGTGTAGCTACCATCACAGTTACGGTAAATGATGGGCAACCTGAAAATAATATTACCACAAGATCCTTTACTGTTACAGTAGTTGCTGCAAACAGGCCACCCACATTAGACCCTATTTCCGATATTGAAATCTTGGAAGATGCCGGCTTGCAGGTAGTTAACCTTACCGGGATCACCCCGGGGCCTTCTTTTGAAAACCAAACGGTTACCATATCTGCCGTTAGCGATAATACTACTTTGATAGCGGGAATACAGGCGATTTTATCAAGTCCTACAGGACCAACCGGCACCCTTCGCTTTAGTCCTGAACCTGATCAGTTTGGTGTTGCAAATATTTCAGTTACTATAACCGATAACGGAACCCCGGAACCAGCTTCTATTACCAGATCCTTCAGAGTAAATGTATTGCCAGTACCAGATGATCCTGTAGTCAGCAATGCAATTGCAAATGAAGGGCAACTCAATACCGCGGGATTGGTAATACAGCGAAATCCTGTTGACGGCAATGAAGTTACACACTTTCGCATAACAAATATCACAGGTGGTACTTTGTACCTCAACAATGGCACAACAGTGATTAATAATAATACATTTATCACAGTTGCTCAGGGAAATGCAGGTCTGAGGTTCAGGCCCACCGGATCGGCTGATGGAAGTTTTAATGTTCAGGCTTCATTATCCAACACAGTTCCAGGTTTAGGAGGTAATCAGGTAACTGCCCTTATTGAAGTAAACAGCCGACCAAGGATAATCGGTGCAGGAATTCCTAATGTTTTTCTCAAGGAAGATGATCCCGTCTTCACCATAGACCTTGGCGATAAGTTTGAGGATAGTGAAGATCCAATTACCAATCTAACCTTTGAGGTTCGAAATATCCAAAACCCTGGTTTGTTTGAAAGTATCAGTATCAACAGTATTAATCTGAATATTCTGCTTGCTAAGGATCAAAATGGCCAATCTGATGTGACCATACGTTGTACGGATAGTGGTGGCGCTTTTGTTGAACAGACTTTTACAGTCTTTGTAGAACCCGTAAACGACCCACCTGTTTTTTCCTTAAGTCGTTCTTTGGTATCTCTGGAAGTAAATTTCACGGGTACTGAGACGGTAACAGTAATACCTGCTCCAGTTCCAGAAGATGAAAAAAACCAGGTGGTGACATACAGCCTACAGCCTTCCACCACAGATATTGCTAATGTGAGCATCAATCCTGCAACTGGTACCATAAGTATCACTGCAAGGCCTAATGCAGTAGGTTTTCAGGAGTTTCAGGTTATCGCCGACGATGGGCAGGCAGAGAATAATATTCACATTGAATCACTTAGTATCAATATTGGATTTACAAATACACCTCCCGTATTCAGGGTTAGTGGTGATTTAATTGTAAATGAAGACTTTCAGGGTACCCGCACCGTAGAGGTTATTCCTGACCCTGTTCCTGAGTGGGAAAAAGATCAGGTGGTTAGGTATTCCATAAGTCCTGGCTGGGTCGATTTTATTGATTTCACTTTTGACGAAAATACAGGTAATACTACGTTTACTGCTGCGGCTAATCGCTATGGTGAGAGAACATTCACCATTACAGCAAATGATGGTCAAGCGGTAAATAACACATTCAGCAGAAGTTTCCTGGTTCGGGTTAATCCGATTAACGATCCGCCTACAATTGACCCAATTGCCAGTCCTGTGGTAATTGATGAGAATTCCCCTGAGCAGTCGATAACCCTCACGGGCATTGGCCCTGGTCCATTTGAATCTGATCAGACTGTTTTTATCTTTGCCACTTCCAGCAATGCCAATATCATACCGAATCCAACAGTTGAATATACAAATCCGGCAACGACTGCAATTTTGAAATTTCAACCCCTTCCTAATGCATTTGGCAAAGTTACCATTACGGTAAACGTTTTCGATAATGGCCCTAGTAATCCACCAAATCAAAATAAAACTACCCGAACATTTGAAGTAGAAGTCCTGAATTTAAACAATCCGCCTTTTTTCAACCCGGTACCCAGTCCGATTCAAATTCTTGAAGATGCCCCGGAACAGGTAATTTCTTTAACTGGAATAAATGCCGGTCCCAACGAAGTTCAGGAACTGCGTTTCTTTGTCAATACCAACAATCCTGATTTGTTTGAATATATAAGAATAAACTACGTAAGTCCTGCCACTACGGGTAATATTCGATTTAAAACAGCAGCCAATGCTAATGGAGAAGCCGAGATGACGATCAGGTTGGAAGACGATGGAATAAATGCGCCTCCAAGACATGTTAATAATTTCAGCCGAACAGTAAGGATTATCGTAACACCTGTAAATGATCCGCCTGAGTTTGTCAGTACGCCTCCTTTAGAAGCCTTTGCAGGTGAAACCTATACTTACAATGTAGAGGCAATAGATGTTGATGAAGGTGATATCCTTAGATTTGAAGTGCAGGAAAAACCCGCTTGGCTTACCTTTACCGACAATGGCAATGGAACAGCGTTACTGACAGGTATGCCAGAAGAAAGTGACAGAGGGAATCACAATGTACGATTGGCTGTGTATGATCTTGAAAATGCTGTAGATTTTCAGAATTTCACGATTCAGGTCATCATTAGAAACAGACCACCCACCTTTACTTCAGAACCTGTATTGACAGCAACAGAAAACTCAGTTTACACATACAATATAACGGCAACTGATCCGGATCCCGATGACCGTATAACCTTCCGTCTTGATCAGGGCCCCAACTGGTTGTTGGTAAACAATATAGAAGAAGGCAGGGCAAGACTTACGGGTATACCTCCTCTGGGGTCTAGCGGCTCCTATAACGTTGTAATCAGAGCAACCGACAGAAGCGGAGCTTTTGTTACCCAGGCGTTTACCTTAGTCGTTGACCGCTTTAACAACAGGCCGGTTTTGAGCAACATCAATGTTAACCTCGATGAGGATACGCCCTATCAGTTTACAAGGCAACTTTTTGTCAACCGATTTAATGATGCCGATGGAGATCCACTTGTGGCTGTTCGGATCGATGCATTACCTGCTAATGGTGTATTGACTCTGGATGAAGGCGTTGTTGCCATCGCCCAGGTAATTGAAGCAGATGCTCTCGATAAATTAGTCTACACACCTAACCAGGATTATTTTGGTTTTGATGAATTTACCTGGAATGCAACAGATGGAAGAGATTATGCACTCAATAGCGCAAGGGTAAATATGGTAATTAATCCGGTAAATGATCCCCCCGTTTTGTCCAATATTGAAACCTTTCCTTTGGCATTTGATATTGATGAAGAAAGGGCTATTGTGACCCAAACCATAAGAGTAAGTGATGTAGATAATGTTAATCTGGTGCGGGCAATGATAAGTGTTAGTGCCGGATATATCCGTGGAGAAGATTCCCTGAAATATATTGGTAATTCTTTGCGCTTTGAATCTGCTTTCAATGACACAACAGGTATATTAACTATAAATGGACTTGCTTCCCTTAATGAGTATGAGCAGGCATTGAGATCGATCGAATTTATCAATAATACTTCAAGACGAGGTACAGAACAAAGTAAAACCATATCCTTTATTGTATTTGATGGAGAAGACTGGAGCAATACCGTTGATAGAAGGATAAGCATGGTAGATAATTTTATACCATTGGATATTCCCACCGGATTTACACCAAACGGCGATTTTGATAATGACTCCTGGAATATTCTGAATATTGAATGGTACCCAGACTGTGTAATTGAGGTATTTTCTCAAAATGGCAACCGGGTATATCGTTCTGTTGGATATGATTTTGAATGGGATGGCAGTTTTAACGGACAACTGCTGCCTGCAGGAGTGTATTACTATACCATAGACCTTAAACGCTATGGAGCCAGATATCATGGAACTGTAACAATCCTTAGATAAATTTATTAATTGTTCTGTTTAATAGAGAGTGTAAAGAACAAATGAAAAAAATAATTTTAATTAACTGTGTGTTTTGGTTTGTGTATTTTTTTACCAGCAATGCAGTATTCGCTCAAAGAATGTATAACTATTCGCAGTTTTTCCTCAATCCGCAATTGGTGAATCCTGCATTTACAGGTATTGATGAATTTACAAAGGTCACCATAGGTCACAGGAATCAATGGATGGGTTTTGAAGGCGCTCCGGTTTCTAATTACGCAGGGGTTTCAATGCGTATAGGCAGACCAGCACCTGAATTTGTCAAACAATATTCTCTCAGAATAAGTAATCCGGAAATGTACGATAGTCTATTAAGAACCTCTGCGAGTAAAAGGGAAAATCTACAGCAAGGAGTGGGTGGTTATCTGACCATCGATAAACAGGGCCCTTTTTCACAGGTTTCAGGCTTTGGAAATTATGCTATTCACTTTGAAATTAATGAAAAAACAAAGCTTTCAGTTGGTGGTGCCGTTGGATTTTACAGCAACCGTTTTAATATGGCAGATATTAGATTGCGCAACCCCGACAGTGATGCTTTATATCAAAACTTACTGGCTGGTGGCGGCAGAAGCAGCTTTCTTGATTCTAAGGCTGGAGTCGTTCTATATAAAGAAAATATTTATTTAGGATATGCTGCCAATCAGTTAGCCATGATTCCACTGGGTGAAGTGGCCGATGTTGATTTTGGCAAGACATTTGCACATCACATAAGTGGTGGATTTAAATTTCAATCAGGATTGAGGTCTGAAATGCTTTTATCTTCGCAAATTGTAATAGCCGATACTTATAATTCCTTTTGGGAGCTTAGCGCCAAAATGAGAATGCAGGATTTATTTTGGTTTGGCACCGCCTATCGCAGTTCAAACGCATTATCATTTATGGCAGGTACCAGCATACGAAACCAATTGATTTTTGGTTATTCATTTGATCAGGCACTTAGTAATATTACCGCATATAGCAATGGTACTCATGAAATATTTTTAGCTTTGATGCTCTCAAAAAGAGACAGCAGGCTGCCATTTGTTTGGTAAATTGAATTTGTTGAATATAGCATTATTATGAAATATATGATAAAACATTTATTACTTGTACTCTTTATTTTAATAGTACAACTACCACTTAAATCTCAGAATTTTAGCTTTACCGAAATCCGGAAATTAAGTGAAAATGTAAATAGTCCGGCGGAAGAAAGTATGCCTGTGATTTCTCCGGATGGCAAGACATTATTTTTTGTACGTACTTTTTATGAAGGAAATACCGGAGGCCGTTTATCAGGCCAGGACATTTGGATGAGCCGTCGAGGAGATGATGGGGAATGGACAAACGCGGTAAATAATATGCCTTTCTTAAATAACGACAGAAACAATGCAGTACTGGGCATAAGTCAAAATGAATCTACTATCTATTTGTTGGATTCTTACGGCCCCGTAAGCAATAAATTGAGAGGGATTGCCACTGCCACCAAAACACCACTGGGTTGGAGTCAACCTATGAGATTGCCCATAAATGGTCTTGAAGCAGGTAATTCCTTCCTGGGTTTTTACATGACACCAGATGAAACTGTTTTATTAGTGTCTATGAAAACCAATCAAAAAGCTGGCGGTGAAGATTTGTTTGTATCACTTAAACAGGCAGATGGAAAGTGGAGTGAGCCAAAAAACCTTGGTGCAACTATTAATACCCGTGGATTTGAGATATCACCTTTTCTCAGTGAAGATAAGAAAACACTGTTTTTCTCCAGTGATGGACATGGAGGACAGGGAGGCGCTGATATTTTTATGTCACAAAGATTGTATGATTCGTGGGTCGTGTGGTCTAAACCTGTCAATCTGGGACCAGAAATAAATTCACCGGATTTTGATGCATACTTTTTCCTAAACGAAAAAAATAAAGAAGCCTTTTTTGTAAGTAACCGGGAAGGCAGCTTTGCAGATATATATACAGCAACTTTAAGTGATAAAGCTTTTGAAGACAGACAAGCCATCATTAATCCGGGCAAATACAGACTCACCAATGATGAAGTTAATGAACTTTTGGGGTTGCCTCTTTCAAGAACTATATTTTTTGAGTTTAATTCATACGATGTGGCCGCTCCTTCACGTGAATTGATTTATTTCCTCGCCAATAAACTGATTGAATTTCCCGAATATCAAATTGAGTTGATCGGCCATACCGATCAGGAAGGCACAGAGGATTACAATTTGCAGCTATCACTTAACCGCGCAAGAGAAGTGGGTCAATACTTTAGAAGTTTTGGTATTGTATCAAGCAGAATATCCACCACGGGATTGGGTAAAAGTAAACCAATTGTCACGGAAGGCACCGAGGTAGAAATGGCAAAAAATCGCAGAGTAGAAATTTATTTCATAAAATGACCTTATAAAAGAAAAGTTCCTCCTAAAATTTTTTGATTTTATTAGCGTATTTTTGGTACAAATAATTGTTTTGCATTATGCCAAGATATGTGACTTTCCTGCTTTTTTCTATAATATCTACCTTTGGATACGCACAGAACCGTTCGCTGGATGCATTGCTTGACGAAGCTTTCACGCATTTCATGAAAGGTTCTTATGCTGAGGCTCGCAAATCCTATGAAATGGTTTTAGAAAAAGACAATAGAAACAAAGACGCCTCTCTTGGCCTTGCACGTGTGGCACTGGAGTTGCGTGAGTTTAAAGAAGCTAAAATCATTCTTAAGCAAAGTCTTGATAAATTTCCGGCAGATGACGAAGTCTTTTATTATCTGGGCAATCTTTTTTACTATCAGGAAGAATATGATTCTGCTATATGGTGCTATCAGCAATCCATCCGTATAGATGATGGCGTTTCTATGTATTACAGCGATAAGGCTGATGCTCATCTCGAACTGGAGCAATATTCCATTGCTCTTCAAAATTACCTCAAAGCTATAGAAATTGATCCACTAAATGAGCTCGCATGGTATGGCGTCGGATTAGTATATTTTTTTCAGGAAACTTACGATAGTTCCAGATATTATTTGAGCCGGGCAATAAGCATCAATCCTTTGGAGCCAGATTTCTATTATTATAGAGGGCTTGCCCGCAATTTATCGGGGGATGCATTTGGCGCACTGAAAGATTTGAATTTTTGCATTGAACTCGACACACTACACCTGGAGGCTTTTCTGGAAAGAGGACGTGTGTATATCAATCTTGATGAGATTGAAAGTGCTTTCGATGATCTCTTTGAAGCTTATACCATTGATTCAACCCATCTTGATGTTTTAGGCGAGATTGGCAACTTGTACTTGTCTGAATTGATGTTTGAAGATGCCATAGATGCTTTCTCTGCCGTTTTGGAAATTGATCCGCTTTCAGAAATCGCTTTGTATAACCGCGGATTGGCCTATCTATATAATGAAGATAACCAAAATGCGCTGAAGGATTTTAAAAAAGCCATTGAAATTTCTCCTGACGATGTAAATTTTCACTTGGGTAAAGCTAATGCCTATCTGCAAATGAAAGATGAAAAAAATGCTATTGCAAGCTTTTTATACGCCGTAGAACTACAGGAAAATAACATGGAGGCAGTTTTTAATCTCGCTATGGGGTATGCGGGATTTGACAAGTTTAGAGACTCATATGAGCTTCTTAAAAAAATTGAACAAAGCGAACCAGAATACCCCGGGTTATATTTTCAAAAAGCTAATATTGCAATGGAACTTGGTTTATTTGCTGAAGCCCTCAAAGACTATGACCTTGCAATTATAGATAATCCGCAAAATCCTCTAATATTTTTTAGAAGGGGAATTTTACTCTATGAAATAGATGAATTGAATGGGGCTATTGATGATTTTAGTCATGCGATCAGATTAGAACCCGATTTCCCAAATCCATATGTTAACCGGGGAATGATAAAGTTGGAACTTAAAGATAAAGAAGGTGCCTGCCTCGACTGGAAAAAAGCTTTTCAGCTTGGCTCAACTTATGCGCAACAACTATTGAAAACAAATTGCCGAAAACGTTAATTTAATTATTCCCGTATATGTTATATATTTCGCATTGAAATCGCTACATTGTGATTTAATAGTCAGGGCTTTCTGGATAAACAGGTAATTTTTTAATTTTATAACCAAAGACCTGTTTTACAATGATTGATAAAATAATCAGACATCTAATAAACTTCGCCTTAGCATTTGCCTATGTATCGTTGAACATTGTATTCAACATATCAGCGCAACCTGGCGCAGGGATAGCCATTCGCATCAACGAAGGGGCTACATATACCAATAAAACGGAAGTTTCGGTAGAAATACGTTCAGTACAGCTGGCTGAAAATCTTATTGAGGCTTTTAAGATATCCACATCTCCAAACCTCGACAACAAAGATTGGGAACCCTATCGAACCGGTGTAAAGCGAACTATAACCCTGAGTAGTGGTGATGGTACCAAAAGTGTTTATGTACAGTTACGCGATAAGGCTGGCAATATTTCACCTGTTGAAGACGCCAGCATTATTCTTGATCAAACGCCACCCTCCAATGGTTATTTGCGGATTAATGAAGGTGCTAAATTTACCAATGATCCTCAAAGACGGGTACGTTTGCATCTTATTATTGACGAAGCCGCTCAAATGCAAATCGCCAATAACAGTAATTTTCCCAATACACGTTGGGAACCTTATGCAGAAGTAACCCGATGGATTCTTGATCCAGGCGGCGATGGCACAAGAACTGTGTTTGCGCGTTTTCGCGACGCAGCCGGTAACATTAGTGAAACCTATTCTGCAAGCATTATGCTGGATGTGACTCCACCAGACAGGGCATCTGTTACCATAAATGGAGGTGAACGTTTTACCAATAAAACAGAGGTTGTTTTATCAATTGAAGGACGAAATGCTGATTCTGTATTCATTCAGACACCGGTCGAGATAAGAAAGCTGGCTTTTGAACCCAATGCCCAGGGTCGGATGGAAATAAACTGGACACTTGATACAGTTCAAGGAGCCAAACCTTTCAGAGTTTTTCTTTCTGATTTAGCTGGAAATCGCACCAATACTGCTGCAGAGGCATCTGTCATTTTAGACACCCGACCACCAGCTCCACCATCAATTACCATAGATCAGGGGAAGCGTTTTACAAATCACCCGCAGGGACTCGTAAACCTTCGTTTTACAACCACAGAAAATCCCGCTCAACTTCGAATGAAAGTAAGCAATAGTCCTGATCTTGATAATGTTAATTCCAGATCTTTTACTTCAACTATACCTGACTGGAAACTTAACGATGGTGAAGATGGTGAGAAAAAAGTCTATGCCGTTTTAATCGATCAGGCTGGCAATGTATCTGCACCAGGTGAGGCCAGCATCATCCACGACAGAAAAGCACCCGAGATTGCAGGGATACAAATAGAAGAAGGAAGGCAATATACCAATGTGATAAGAGTAAACATAAAGGCAGATGTTTCGGAAGCTGTTTCCATGCAATACAGCAATTCACCTGCATTTCCTGCCAATATGCCCTGGGAACCTTTTGCTCAGGTAAAAGAAGGTCATTCATTAAATTCAGGTGATGGCAGGAAAGTTGTGTATGCACGTTTCAGAGATGAAGCGGGTAATATAAGCGAAATGGTTAATGATGAAATAATTTTAGACACAACGGTACCCCGGGGACGCCTGACTATCGATCAGGGCAATCGTTTTACCAACCACCCGGGCAAAAAGGTACTACTTACCATGCAATTTGATGACGACACCGATAAAATACAATTAGGCAATTCACCTGATTTTGAAAAACTCCCATGGCTTGACCCCATCGATGAAATCAAGGAATGGGAGCTCGAAGGCGAAGATGGCATTAAAACTGTATTTATGCGTTTAAAGGACAAAGCAGGTAACACTTCCAAACCTGTAACCGCTCAAATTATGCTTGACAGGCAACCTCCAACACAACTTTCACTGGTTATTAATGATGGAAATGAATGGATGACCAATCGCTCAAGAAGAGTTGCACTGTCACTGCGAGCTGAAGGTGCAAGAAATATGATGATCAGCAATCATCCGGAATTTGAAAAAGCCACATGGATTCCTTTTAAAACGGCCGTGCCCTGGACACTTGAAGGAGAAGAAGGTGAGCATGTCGTTTATGTTCGCTTTATGGATGAGGCAGGAAATATCTCAGAAACCATCAGCAGTAGTATTAAATCAGATTTCTATCCTCCTTATGTTGAAAAATTCTCTATCAACCAGGATGTTGAATATACCAATGATCCGCAAAGAAAAGTTATGATCCATCTCGATGTTCGAGATGCGATAGCTATGGTCATTAGCAACCAACCTATACCTGACCCACTTGCAGATAATCTTAAGTGGGAGCCCTTTAAACCTCAGATTGATTGGGTTTTGAGCAATGAAGATGGTCTTAAAACCGTGTATGCAAGATTCAGGGATCAGGCCGGAAATGTAACTCCAGAATATTTTGACAAAATATTTCTGGATCGCGTTCCGCCACAAGACTGCAAAATAATCATTAACCAGGATAGTGAATGGATGACCAATCCTGAAGGCAAAGTTTCTCTTCATATCTCAGGAAGAGATATTTTTGAAATGAAATTAGCCAATACTTCCAACCTTACAGCTGCTGAGTGGATTCCGTTTTCCTCGCAAAGGGAAGACTGGAGCGTGAACGTGAATGAAAGAGAAGTTAAAGTTTATGGGAAATTCAGGGACCGTGCTGGCAACGAATCACCTTTAATTGAGAGCAACGCATTAAAAGTAGATATCGTCCCACCTACAAATGCAGGAATTGCTATAAACGGCGGTGAAAAATACACCAATAATCAAGAACGTAAAGTGCAGGTATCGATCACAGTTGACGGCGCTGATTTTATGCATATTGGCTTTACAAAAACACAAAATATACAAAGTTGGGAAACAGTAGCGGGTGAAAAGGAAATTACCCTGCCTCCAGGTGAAGGTGAAAAAGAAATCTTTGCCATTTTCAGAGATAAGGCAGGTAATCTTTCTAATTGGGTAAGCGCTTCTGTTATACTCGATCTGACCCCCCCCAGAATAGAACAATTTACCATTAATCAAGGCGAATTATGGACGAATGACCCTCTTAAAAAAGTCAGTCTGCAAGTTAAAACCTCTGGAGCCAGCGAACTTATGATTGGTTTTGATAAGAATTTTAATGATGCCAGGTGGTTGCCTTTTCAGGAAGAAATAAATGATGTAATTTTGCCCGGAGATGATGGAGAAAAAAGGGTTTTTCTCCGCTTGCGTGATGAAGCAGGTAATATTTCGGAACCAGCCGAAGCAAGCATTAACCTGAAGCGATCTTTTTAAATGGTCATATATACTGACTATAACCTTAAAAGCTGCAATACTTTCGGAATACCGGCCACAGCTAAAATAATGCCAGTAGCACGCCACGAAGCAGATATACTGCAATTGGTCAAAAACGGTTTTTTTGATGAGATAAAATTACCACTTGTTCTTGGCGGAGGAAGCAATATACTGCTTACAAAGGATGAGGTAGAAAAGGTTTTGAAAATAGAAATTTATGGCATTGAAATTGTCAACAGGACAAATGATTATACCATTGTTAAAGCTGGTGCAGGGGTAAACTGGCAAGGTTTTGTTGAATTCACCCTTGATTATGGCTTATATGGCATTGAAAATCTCACATTAATCCCGGGTACCTGCGGTGCTGCACCCATGCAAAATATCGGTGCTTATGGTGTGGAGATTTCTGATGTGTTTGATTCATTGGAGGCCATTCACTTACAAACAGGTAAAAAGGAAATCTTTTATAAAGAGGATTGTGAATTTGGCTATCGTCAAAGTGTTTTTAAGAGCACGTGTAAAAATGAATACATTATAAGCAGCATAAATTTACGTCTTAGAAATCATTTCACTCCAGTTTTGTCCTATGAAGTTTTGGCCAGTAGACTGGAGTCCAGTGGCAATACCAATCCAACGGCACGGGACCTTAGTAGGTTGGTGGCAGCAATACGCATGGAAAAATTACCCGATCCGGCAAAACAGGGAAATGCAGGTAGTTTTTTTAAAAACCCGGTTGTAGATATGTATCAATTTCAAGAAATAAAGAAAACATATTGTGATTTGCCAGCATACTTTCAGGAAGATGAAAAGGTAAAGATTCCTGCGGCCTGGTTAATAGAAAGGGCTGGCCTCAAAGGTTTTCAAGTTGGAAATGCAAGGGTGCATGACAGGCAAGCACTTGTGCTGGTTAATTCAGGCAAAGCCAGTGGTAATGAAATTTTAGAACTCTCGAAATTGGTCGCCGACAGTGTTTTTTCAATATTTAATATCAGGTTAGATCCGGAGGTGAATATTGTTTAATTGAAGCAATTAGTCTGCTGAAAAAGTATACATCTATAATGTAAATTCAGCATGGTTAAATGAATAAAATCAACAAGCCATGCGATTTTCTGCGCGTCCTTATTACAATCGTTTAGACAAGAGGGTCATCACAGGATACCTCTTGCCGGTATCTTTCTACTTCCACGCCAAACCTCTGCAAAAAATCAACACCTTCATCTGATGGGATGCCTTTGTATTCGGCATAAGATCTGAAATACACCACTTTCTTTATTCCCATACTATATATTATTCTGGCACAGGCCAGACAAGGTGCAAGGGTAACATATAAGGTGCTGCCATCAACGCTCGTATTATTTTTAACGGCATACAAAATGGCGTTTTGTTCAGCATGTATTGCCAGGGAACAACTTCCCTTGGAGTCCCTTGCACATCCTTTGTCCGGCCACTCTTCATCACAATTGTGTGTGCCAGCCGGCGGTCCATTATATCCAATTGAGATGATTCTTGTATCTTTGGTCAGAACAGCGCCAACATGCCGCTTTATACAATGTGATCTTCGGGCCAGGTTAATGGCCAGTTCCATAAAAATATTGTCAAAATCAGGTTTCGCTGTACTCATTTACAGAAGATTGTTAAAAAGCCAGTGCAATAAAAAGCTGTGCTGTTCACTGCACTTTGCTTCTATATGTTTACAATTTAGGTTCCCATCCAGGGGCATATTCCCTATCCCACAATTTCATAGCATCCCGGTCATATATATGGCCATTTTCAGCATTTACATCGAAGGGTTTATTAATTCGGTAGGCAATGTTAGCATAGTGTGTAAGCATTTGACTTATATGACCTACGTCAATGGGAGAATTCAGAACATTGGATTTGCCGCGTATATTATCAAAGAAATTGCGCACGTGTATGTCTGTCATATCACCACCGCCACCCAGGGCAGTTCCTGCTTCAATATTTGCCGATTTGCTATCTTTGACTTTTTTTCCGGCCCTGTCAAACAAGGTATATCCTCCGCGATCAACAAAAACTGAACCTTCTGTTCCATAGATAATGGTGCCTCGGTCACTGCCATAGGTTTTATGTCCGTTGCGGCTTTTTCCATCCCATTTAATAATTTTATTGCCAGGGAAAACAAATGTGGCATCCATGGTGTCGTACATTTCCCAGCCATCATCGAGGTAATGCCTCTTTTCAGCCTCTACAAACACATATTCAGGATACTCAACGTTGAGCGCCCAACGTGCAATATCAAGTTCATGGGTAGCGTTATTTCCGGTTTCTGCGGTACCCCATAGCCATCCATACCAATGCCAGTTATAATCCCAGGTATCGTGCATATAATCTACCCTTGGTGCAGGCCCCTGAAATAAATCCCAATCTAATCCCTTAGGAACGGGAGCTTTTTCAGGCACTACCACAGGACCCCTGTTATTTGCATAAAAAGCAACAGCTTTGTACACATCACCGATTACACCTTTATGTATCTCACTTATTATTTCAATTGATTCGGGCGCCGATCGCTGCTGATTACCCATCTGAACCACTTTGTTGTATTTCTTTTGGAAGTGTATCAGTAATTCACCTTCTCTCGGACTATGGCTGCATGGCTTTTCTATATATACATGTTTCCCTGCCTCCAGCGCCATCCAGGTTCCCGGGGCATGCCAATGGTCTGGTGTTGCATTAAATATCACATCTACTTCTTTGTCGTTAAATGCTTCCCTGATATCATTTAAAAGCTTTGCTTTTCCACTGATTTTCCCTTTTAAGTCAGCAGCAGTTTTCTCTCTTTTCGACTGCATGACATCGCATATGTAGGAAACATCTACATTGTTTTTTTTATCGATAACAGACTGATAAAAGGCGCCTACCCTTCTGCCACAACCCATCAACACCACCGACATGCGGTCATTGGCTCCTTTAATTCGACGATATTGTGATGCTGGCATAGCAACCGCAGAACCAGCCAGTGCGGCACCCGCTACACTCCCCAAACCGGCTTTCTTAATAAATTGTCTTCTGTTGACACTCATAATTACTTCTTTTTTAAAGCACCAAGATATAAATAATTTGATAATTTAGATGGTAGTCCAGGGATTTAATAAGGCAGGTCAGAAAATATTTTGTGCTGCCACATAGCCGGATGCCCAGGCCGATTGAAAGTTAAATCCGCCAGTTAGGCCATCGATGTCCAGAATTTCACCACCAACATATAATCCAGGCCATTTTTTACTTTGCATGGTGTGTAAATCGATTTCATCCAGAGATATCCCTCCACAGGTGACAAATTCATCTTTATAGGTGGTTTTTCCTGCAACCTGGAAGGGCATACGAAACAGATTTTCGATCAGACGGTTATTGGATTTCTTTGATAATTGTGACCAGATTTGATCTGAAGAAATATTTGAAGCATCGACAAGGTATAACCAAATCCTTTGCGGCAAATTAAAAAGACTATGATTTGCAATTTTTCGAAGCGGATGGCTGCTGGCATAATCAGATATGCAATTTCTGAGCCATTCTTCAGTCCAGTCGGCATCCCATCTGACTTGTATTTCAAATTGGTATTTTTTTTCTTCAACAATTCTTGCCCCAAAGGCTGATAATTTTAATGTGGCAGGTCCGCTTAGTCCCCAGTGGGTAATCAGCAAAGGTCCATACGCTTCAATCTTTGTGCCACTGATTTTGATATATGCATTTTTTACAGATATGCCACTTAAGGCATGAAGTTTGGCTTCCTGAATGTTAAATGTAAATAAGGATGGAACCGGAGGTTCAATTCTAAAAGCCAAAGGATCAAGCCAATTATATCCTTGTAATTTGGGAATCCCACCTGCGGCGACAAACACATGTTCACAAAAGTACAGTTCGTTTTTACCCTTTAATTCAAATCCTCCTTTCGGCAGGGGAATAATCGACTGAACCGCTTCAGAGAACCGTATTTCTACACTTTTATGTATGATTTTTTTCAAGCATTCTATAATGGTATCGGAAGAGTTCGTCACAGGAAAAACCCTACCGTCAGGTTCTGTTTTGAGTTTTACTCCTCTTTTTTCAAACCATGTTGCGGTTTGATTACAATCAAATTGTTTAAACAGGGGGATTAACTTTTTACCTCCACGAGGGTAGAATTTAATGAGATTCGATATTTCAGGACAGGCATGGGTAACATTGCAGCGCCCCCCTCCTGATATACGAACCTTCGAGAGGAGTTTATCACTTTTTTCCAGAACAAGTATTCGTTTCTGCGGAAACTTTTCAATGGCATTTGCTGCGCAAAATATTCCTGAAGCTCCTCCTCCTATAATGATCAGATCCCAGGTCATAGTTATGCCAATAAGGCGCTTATAAAGCGGTAGGTCATCATTCCAGATACCATCAATTTAAGCATAGTACTTAATAATAAACCAAGAAAAGCGCCACCACCCGCACGCAGGGCTTTCTTAAAGCTTTTAACAAACAACAGTTCAGCAACAACAGCACCAATAAATGGCCCAAACAATATTCCAAATGGGGGGAAAAAGATCAAGCCTATCAATAATCCTAAAAAACTTCCCCAAATTCCGGCTCTTGAACTTCCAAAAACTTTGGCGCCTAGGGTCGGCACAAAATAGTCGAGAATCGACACACCAATAGTAATCAAGGCCCAGGTCACAAAAAAAGAAGTATCGAAATTTCCTTTTTCACTTAACTGAAACACCACTAAACCGGCAAAATTAAGTGCAGGGCCAGGCAGAACAGGTAAGATGCAGCCTAAAATACCGAGTACCATTAGAGCCGCTGCAAGTATTATTATAAAATATTCCATTATTATACAGGTTCAAGCCAGGAATAAGCATAACTGTCAAGTAATTCCGAAGCGTAGCGATAACCACAGTCATACATTTGACTGGCCAATGAGATTTTAAAAACACTGATCCCTTTAAGACCAGGTGGTTCGATAAACAAATCACAGTCTGATTTTTTATTGTATGAGTTGGTATTTACCACTGTCATAAGACTGCGTTCTAACACCAATTTTACATTGAATTTCTCAACAGACTTATCCAACACGTTGGTATTGATCGCAATAATTTTTTCGACATGTCCTGAAAGTGGCTCTATGGGCAAATTATTGCTTATGCCACCATCGATATAGTATCGGTCTTGTATTTTAACAGGCTCGAAAATAACAGGCAAAGCAGATGATGCCATCAAGGGACCAATCAGCTCTCCGCTTTCAAAGTATTTTACTTTACCGGTATGCAAATCTGTTGCATTTATTGTCAGTGGAATTTTCAGATCAGCAAAACTATCTTCCGGAATAAACCGCCTTATTTTTGTCATTGCTTTATTAAGGCTTAGCAATCCCTGACGACTCCATGCAGGAGAAATCCATTTCCATAAGCGTTCTTTTGAGAGTATTTGCAGAATATTTTCTGGCTCAAACCCCTGGCAGAACATAGCCCCCATAATTGCCCCGGCAGAACATCCGCTTACCCGTGCTATTTCATAATTTCGTTCTTTCAAAGCTTGTAAGACTCCCAAATGGGCAAATCCTCTTGCTCCGCCTCCTGATAATGCAACCCCTATTTTCATTTTAAACTTATAACAAATCCTCTAATGTACCTGAAGCAGCTATTTTAAAGCCTTTTTCTGTTTTTTCTAGCCGTGCACATTCAATTTTAGGGTCATGTTCAAAAAAAAGCAAATAATTTCCGCTTTCTGCCCATTCCATTAAATCTGACTTTTCTTTCATGGTTTGCAGCGGCCTTACATCATAAGCCATTACCCATGGCAGGGAAATATGACCCGCAGATGGTATCAGGTCGGCTGTATAAATGATTTTTTTATCCTTGAACAAAATGACGGGAAGCATCATTTTTTCAGTATGTCCATCTACATAAAAGATATCAAAAAGTCCTTCAAAAGCACCCTGATCTTCATCAGCAAAATGTAGTTGGCCACTTTGCCCGATCGGATGTAAATTTTCATGCAAAAAACTTGCACGTTCACGAGGGTTTGGATGGGTTGCCCAGGACCAGTGAGATCGGTTTGACCAATAGCGGGCATTTTTGAAAGTTAAAGCCGGTATTTTCTTTTCCCGGTCTGTCCATTCTACTGCCCCGCCACAATGATCAAAATGAAGATGAGTAAGAAATACGTCCGTTATTTCATCGATACTAAAGCCGGCATCATTTATCGAACTTTTCAGGCTATGCGGACCATGAGGTTCATAATAGCTGAAAAACTTTGCATCTTGCTTATCTCCCATCCCTGTGTCTATCAGAATGAGGCGATTTCCACTTTCAATCAAAAGACAACGCATAGCCCAGGTGCATAAGTTCTTATCATCGGGTGGATTATGCCTTTGCCATAGTGTTTTTGGCACAACGCCATACATTGCACCGCCATCAAGTTTGAAATTACCCCCATGAATTACATGAACATTCATAATCGGTACATTAGTGTTAAAATACATAAAAACGGCAAGGATGTTTTTAATTACATCCCTGCCGCTGGAATAATCTTACTCAAAATACTTATTCACTGTATACACCCATTGCACAAAATTTATCAATGCGCTTTTGCAAGAGTATATCAGTAGGTAATTTTTGTAACTCTGAAATATTTTCTGAAATTGTCTGCTTTAAAATTTCAGACATTTGTTTTAAATTGGTATGAGCTCCACCCAGCGGCTCTTTAACAATGCCATCAATAAGCTTGAACTTCAGCATGTCTTCAGCGGTAAGTTTTAATGCTTCTGCCGCCTGTTCTTTATAATCCCATGACCTCCAAAGAATAGAAGAACAAGATTCCGGTGATATTACAGAATACCATGTATTTTCCAGCATGAGTACCCTGTCTCCAACACCTATACCTATTGCGCCACCAGATGCCCCCTCCCCTATAATCAGGCAAATTACAGGTACTTTCAGCATAAACATTTCCTTAAGGTTTCTTGCAATGGCTTCGGCTTGTCCACGCTCTTCAGCTTCAAGTCCGGGAAAAGCGCCTGGAGTATCAATGAGTGTAACGATGGGCTTGTTAAACTTTTCTGCCAATTTCATGAGCCGGAGTGCTTTGCGATAGCCATCCGGATTGGCCATGCCAAAGTTGCGCATTTGTCTTTGCTTTGTGTTACGGCCTTTTTGCTGGCCGATAAACATCATGGTTTGTCCATCAATGCTTCCAAAGCCTCCAACCATGGCTTTGTCGTCGGCAACTAACCGGTCTCCATGTAGCTCTATAAAATCATCAGTAATTTCGTATATGTATTCCAATGTGTACGGCCTGTCAGGATGCCTGCTCAATTGCACCCTTTGCCAACGGGTAAGGTTTTTAAAAGTGTCTTCCTTGAGATTCTGAATTTTAGATTCCAACGATTGTATAGAATCTGAAAAATCCAGTCCGCTTTCAGAGGCCAGGTTCTTCATTTCCCTCAGTTTCTCTTCAAGATCAAAAATAGGCTTTTCAAAGTCAAGCAACATATAAAAAAAGCTTTGGTTTTAATGCAAAAGTATTATTAAAAAATGAAAACTACCTAATATGAAAAATCTTTTATGTACAAGTTAGCTGCAAAGCTTATAAATTTACAAATCTTATGCAGTGGATTAGTTTACCCTTTAAAAACCTTTTCATTCAGGAATTTACAGCATTTTTGAAAAATTTGAATGCTGAAATAGAAATATCAAGACCGGATTGGCATCCGGGTGTAATCATGATGGATCAGTATAAAAAACTGCGATTTCATCTGTTTTTCATCGAATCAGCATCAGAAAATCAGCTTTATCTACAAAATAACAATATAGGACAAATTTCGGATGATATACAGGAATTGCATATCTGGCAGGACTTATGGTTTACTTCCAGGGTCATACTTATGTCCCGTATTTCTTCCCTGTATGGAAAAGTTAAAAAATATCATGCCAGAGAAACTGTATGTTCTGATGTTTCCAGAGAAGAAACATCGATTTTTCTCAATGTGCATCATTTGCAGGGAAGTACAAAAAGTCGGTTTCAGTATGGACTTTATCAGGAGAATAATCTACTTGCCATCATGACATTCAGCAAAGGACGGATCTTGCCAAGAGGAGACGAAGACTTTAACTCCTTTGAGATCATACGATTTTGCAACCATGGAGGCACGATAGTGAATGGGGCAATGGGAAAACTAATGAAGAATTTTGTTGAGAAACAATCTCCTGATGACCTAGTGACCTACGTAGATAAAGACTGGTCAAAAGGCCGTTCCTACAAAAAATTAGGATTTGAATATCATAGTGAATTGCCAGTTCAGGAATTCTGGTTGGATAAATTTACTGGAAGAAGACTTTTCCCTGAAAAAATTAAAAGGGCTGCATTCAAAAATCCAGAATCTGCTGAAAGCGTGGAATCTCTTTTTCAAAGACATGCTATTGCAAAAGTTTATAATGCAGGATCTATTAAAATGATTCGGTATTATAAATTAATTTAAAGCTATTTATGAAAAAAAGGAGACCGGATATGTCCCAAAGACTTCACCGGTCTGATAAAATCAGATTAGGGTTATTTGTCCTTCTTGCCTTTCAATTCAACCGATCCATCAGTATAACTGGCAGACCCGATGAAGGATGTATCCTTCACATTGAGTTTGATGCTGATGTATTCACCTTCAAGATAGGTGCCAAAAGACAGTACATTATTTTCAAATTTTACGTTGAGCAAATCTCGGGCATTCTCTCCTATTTTCATCTGACCATGCAATTTTCCTTCTTTTTCAGAGAGAATGAGTTGTCCTTTGCTGTATTCAGGGTAAGGCGTTTGTGGTGCTTCATAGGACCATGAGCCCAGAAGTGCTTTGTAATCACTGGCAAAAAGTGATATGTTGACTGCCAGAAATGCGAATATAAATGCGCTGATTGAATAAATAAATGCTTTTTTCATTTTCCTTTTGTTTAATACTAAGTTGATTTGATTCAATGCTCTGAATTTATTAATTTTTTTACTATTCCACATCAATTTTTCTTTTTTTTGTTAGCTGCAGTACATTAATGTGCATTATTATTATTTACTACGGAGAAACACTTATGTTTTATTATATTTAAATCTTAATAATAACTGTGCCATATTGTACAGGCAATAACCAATATTCTTATAAAAAAGATGGATAAACTTTTTAACCTTTTCAGATTCGGCAGCTTTAGGAATGAGCGCCCGGGCATCTGTTTGAATGATAAGACCTTAAAGGATGCATCTTCTCTCTTCAACGACTGGAATTCTGATTTTTTTGCCAGTGATGGTCTGGAAAAACTATTAAATACAAATATGCAGACCCTGGAAAACTTACCCAACCTTCCGGAACCGGTACGACTGGGTTCTTGTATTGCACGCCCACACAAAGTAGTATGTGTTGGGCTTAATTATACGGATCACGCCAGGGAATCCGGCGCTGAACCCCCTAAAGAACCTATTCTGTTTATGAAAGGCAACAATACAGTGGTAGGCCCCAATGATCAGATATTGATACCCAGGGGTAGTGTTGCCACCGATTGGGAAGTGGAATTAGGCGTGGTTATTGGCAGAGAAGCCCGATATCTTTCAGATGAAAATGATGCCAAATCTTGTATAGCCGGCTATTGCATATCACATGATGTTTCAGAACGTGATTTTCAACTTAAAAGAGGTGGACAGTGGGTCAAAGGCAAGTCCTGTGATTCTTTTAATCCGGTTGGCCCCTGGTTAGTGCCCTCGAATATGATTGATCCATCGGAACTGGCGCTCAAATTATGGGTTAATGGTCAGCTAATGCAAAATGGCAATACAAAGGATATGATTTTTAAGGTGCCTTATCTCGTTTGGTACATTTCTCAATTTATGACACTGGAACCTGGAGACCTTATAAGCACCGGAACGCCTGCCGGCGTTGGTCTTGGCATGAAACCACCACAGTATCTCAAGGCAGGTGACCTGGTTGAACTTGAAATTAACGGATTAGGAAAGCAAAAGCAGATATGCGTCAATGCCTGAAAATCAGGTTTATCAATTTTTTAGCCTTGTTTCATCCTTCCATCTTTTTACAACAGGGATATATAAAAACTTTATAGAGCCCATTTAACTACAAACAAAAACCCAATATGAAACTTAAATATCTGGTACTTGTATTAATTGCTTTGGGGCATGCTGATTTTCTGAAAGCGGAGAATTGGCCCGTATTTAAGCATTATGATGAAAATCACATTTCGAAAGTTGCGCTTCCCATTGGAGGAATAGGCACGGGAACCGTATCTGTAAATGGCCGTGGAAGTCTGATCGATTGGGAAATCATGAACCGACCCGGCAAAGGCTTCAGTACACTGACCACCGGCAATGATGCTCCTTTCTTTGCCATTCATATAGAGGATGGGAATAAAAGCCATACAAAAGGACTGATGGGACCCTTACTTGAATATGAATACGAGCATATGGAAGGGCGTTCTGTAGACCACCATGGCCTTCCAAGATTCGAAAAAGCAACTTTCGATGCGGCCTATCCTTTTGGTACGGTCAATCTGTATGATTCCGGTTTACCGGTCGATGTGAAAATAAAAGCATTTAATCCTTTGGTCCCCGGCGATGCCGAGGCCAGCGGTATTCCTATCGCAATTTTAAGGTACGAAGTAACAAACAAAACCAACAGACCCCTTAAGGTCTCGGTGAGCGGCTCTATCCGCAATTTTATTGGCAAAGATGGCAGCAAATACCATCGTGACTGGAAAGGGGATAAAATTTACGAAGGTGCTGTAAAAAATATCAATGAGTATCGCAATAGCACCGACTTCCGGGGGATATTTTTCAAGCCGGGCGAAGTTGATCAATCAGATCCGGCATGGGGAACCATGGCTTTAGTCACCAATGCCGGCAGTGGGGTTTCTTATCGCACATCCTCTGTTGAAAACGACTGGAGCAACGCCATTCTTGATTTCTGGGACGACTTCAGCGATGATGGCATGCTGGTGGAGAAAACCGGGCTTTATGATGATGATCCCATGGCCTCTCTGTCCGTTCAGCAGGAAATTCCTGCCAATGGAAAAAAAACATTTCAGTTTTACATAACATGGCATTTTCCCAACCGAATAGCCTGGGCCAAAGAGGTCGTTGGCAATTATTACACCACACGCTAAAACGATGCCTGGGATGTGATGGAAAAAACCTATGAGCAGCTTGAAGAACTTGAAACTAAAACCATTGATTTTGTAAAGGCCTTCCTGAGCAGTGACCTTCCTGAAGTGGTTAAAGAGGCGGCTTTGTTTAATATTAGCACATTGCGTTCACAAACTGTTTTTCGCATTTCCAGTGGGCATATGATGGGTTGGGAAGGCTGTATGGACCGGAATGGATCTTGTGCCGGATCTTGTACCCATGTTTGGAATTACGAACAAGCTACAGCATTTTTATTTGGCGATCTGGCCCTCAGCATGAGAGATGTGGAATTTAATTTTGCCACCCGTCCAAACGGAGGAATGGCATTTCGTGCAGCCCTTCCTCTGTTGATTGATCAAAGTGGAGGAACAGCTGCAGACGGTCAAATGGGCACCATCATGAAAATGTACCGCGATTGGCACCTGTCTGGTAATACAGAATTTTTACGAAAAAGCTGGCCTAACATCAGGAATGCCCTTGCCTATGCCTGGTTAGAAAATGGATGGGATGCCAATGCCGATGGTGTGATGGAAGGCATACAACATAATACCATGGATGTAAACTACTCAGGCCCCAATCCGCAAATGCAGTTTTGGTACCTGGGCGCCCTGAAAGCGGCTGAAAAAATGGCAATAGCAATGAATGACAAGGAATTTGCCCGCAAGTGCCGTTCTTTGTTTGAAAGAGGAAGTAAGTGGACAGACGAGAATCTTTTTAATGGGGAATATTATGAACATAGGGTTCTTCATCCTAAAACCAAAGAACTCATTAGTGATCACTCTTCGCCTGAAATGCCCCGTTATCAGTTGGCTAAAGGCTGTTTGGTCGATCAGTTGGTGGGGCAATATATGGCCCACATTTGCGGACTGGGATATCTGGGTTCAGAAGAAAACATAAAAACCACCCTGCAAAGCATCCTGAAATACAACCATCGCGAAAGCATGGCCGGTCATTTCAATAATATGCGTTCTTATGCCATGGGCGACGAGTCGGCTCTCCTGATGGCAAGCTGGCCAAAAGGTCGCCCAAAAGTACCCTTCCCCTATTTTTCTGAAGTTATGACGGGCTTTGAATATACAGCTGCCGTGGGGATGTTATATGAAGGCATGGAGCAGGCAGGGCTAAAGGTTATATATGATATAAGAGCACGTTATGATGGCGCAAAGCGCAGCCCCTTCAATGAAGCTGAATGTGGACATCATTATGCCAGGGCAATGGCCTCATGGGCGTCTATACTTGCAATGACTGGCTTTCACTATTCAGCCATCGATAAACGAATGAGTTTTAATGGAAGAAATGGAACATTTTTTTGGAGCAATGGATCGGCATGGGGCACCATCGATGTAAATGAGAATAAAGTAAGGATCAATTTAATGCATGGAAATCTCACACTAAATGCTTTTGCAATAACAGGCCTTCGCGAAACTAAATTGAAAAATTTTAACTTAAAAGCCGGAGAAAGTCGTGAAATTATGTTACATTGAATAAGTGAATTTTAATCTTGACAATTGACAATCCGACAATACTTAAATGTATCAGATAAAAAGGTGTAAACACCATGTATACAAATATTTATAATGCAATTGTTGTTGGATTGATTTTTTTATTGTGACATAATGGAATTAAAAAATAAGCTCATCCATTTCATATATGAAAATGATGATTTCTTTGATAAAATGCAGGAGGAAGCTCCGGATGGTTACTGGATTTGTGAAATGACAGACCCATTTCCAATTTGGGCAGATAGAAAATTCAAGGATTTATTTAATTATACGCATACCGGTAAGGAAACCACGCTATACTTACCATCAATTCTCGATAAACAGAGCTTTAATCAAGTCAAAAATTATTGTATAGAAAATGCCAAAAGAAAACTATATTCTGAATCACTGAATTTACAATATCAGTTCCGGGAAATGATAATTCCTGTTGTTTGCAATTTAGTAATTCTACAAGACACCAATGGTATAATTACGCATGTAATAGGCTTAAATAGGATGAAAAACCAAAAATATAAAGATGAAAATACCAGGCTCAAAGAGAAAGCACTGGATAGCAAAAGGTTTTTTGATCATGCCCTGGATATGTTGTGTATTGCCGGTTTTGACGGGTACTTTAAAGTTTTAAATCCTGCATGGACGAGAATCCTTGGCTGGACTACAGAGGAGTTGCTTTCCAGGCCCTGGAATGATTTTGTGCATCCGGATGATTTGAAGGCGACGAATGAAATAAAAAGCTCCATCGTTTATGGCCAGCCTGCCTATCAGTTTAAAAACCGATATCGTTGTAAAGATGGCTCTTATAAATTGCTGTCCTGGAGCTCATTCCCTTATCCTGCAGATAATGTAATGTATGGTGTGGCACGTGATCTTACCGAAGCCAACAAGACTCAGTTAAAACTAAAAGAAGAGGAGGAGAAGTTAAATCACTTACGTGAACTATTCGCGTATGTGATCGAACATAATAATGCTGCAATAGCCATTCATGATAAAAATCTAAGATATATCTATGTCAGTCAGCGTTTTCTTGATGATTACAATGTAAAAGACAAAAATATTATTGGCAAACATCATTATGAGGTTTTTCCAGACATCCCCCAAAAATGGAGAGATGTACATCAAAGAGCCTTAAACGGAGAGGTGTTGAGTGCGGAGGAGGATAAATACCCCCGGTCAGATGGAACTGTAGACTGGACCCGTTGGAATTGCAGACCCTGGTATACTGTCGAAAACGAAATTGGCGGTATTATTCTTTATACAGAAATTATAACCCACAGAAAGCTAATCGAAGAAAAATTAAGACAGAAATCTTCGTATTTAAATAAACTTATAAACTCTGCAAATGCACAGATAATAATTTGGAATCCACATGCCGAAATCACCAGGGTGAATGTTGCCATGGAAAGACTTACTGGATTCACGCAAGAGGAATTATTGGGTCAACATATTGGAATACTATTTCCTGAAAAAGAAAGAGATGCAACATTGGCAAAACTTACCATAGCCATGCAAGGTAATTCATGGGATGTTGAAGAAATAAAAATACAGACGAAGAAGGGTGAATTAAGAACGGTTTTGTGGAATTCTGCTAATATATATCATAATGAAAACAATGCTTTAGTAGAAACGCTTGCACAGGGTCAGGATATTACAGATCGCAAGTTAAGCGAATTGGCACTCAGGGAAAGTGAAGAACGATACCGCAATATTCTGGAAGTGTCACCGGCGGGTAAGCTAATAATACAAGATAATTTAATCGTTTTGTGCAATTCAGCCGGTTTGGAAGTATTAGGTGCAGATAATCGGGAATCAGTTTTAAATGCCAAGATAAAAAGATTTTTCACCGATGATACCTGGAGCGATCTCTCTCATCATTTTGAACAAATGCTTGCAGAAAAATCGGTTTTTGCGCCTTATGAAACCAGAATTATCTGTTTAGATGGTAAAGAAAAAGACATTGAAATAAGGGCCGGCTTTATGAATTATAATGAAAATTCAGCCATTTTGTTGATTTTAACGGATGTAACCGAAAGCAAAAAGATGCGGGAAGAACTTGTAACTCTCAATGCTGAATTAGAGCATCGAATAAAGGAACGTACAGCTCAGCTCGAAGCCTCCAACAAAGAGCTGGAGGCCTTCTCGTATTCTGTTTCACATGACCTGAGGGCTCCATTGCGTCACATTGGCGGATATGTGAACTTGCTAAAAACCAGATTTGAAAGCGATTTGCCTGAAAAAGCGCAACATTACCTGCAAACCATAGCTGACTCGTCGCAGCAAATGGGGCAATTGATAGACGATCTTTTAAATTTATCCAAAACAGGCCGAAAAGAACTCAATTGGGAAAAGCTGGATTTCAACTGCCTATTGAAAGAAGTATTAGATATTTTACAAAATGAAAAAGAAGGCCGGCATATTCAGTGGAAAATTTCTAAAATGCCAGCAGTAACCGCTGATTACTCCCTTATGCGGCAGGTATGGACCAACCTTATTCAAAATGCCTTGAAATACACCCTTAAGAAAGAAAAAGCGTTAATAGAAATAAACCATTATAAAGACAAAGGTCATATAGTGTTTTCAATAAAAGACAATGGCGTGGGTTTCGATATGCAATATGCAGGTAAATTATTTGGTGTTTTTCAACGGCTGCATTCTTCAGATGCATATGAAGGTACAGGAATTGGTTTGGCAACTGTACAACGTATAATACACAAACACGGCGGACTAATCTGGGCAAATTCTCAACCAGATAATGGCGCTGAATTTCAATTTTCTTTACCTATAAAAAAACACAAATTACACAATGGAAGTGAAAACGATTTTACTGGCAGAAGATAATCCCAATGATATTGAACTTACAATCGAAGCCTTATCTGAAAATAATCTGGCCAATCATGTAGTCTCTGTGAAAGATGGTGTTGAAGCCCTGGAATACCTGCGTTGTGAAGGTGCTTATAAGGACAGAAAAAAAGGTACCCCAGCCGTCATTTTGTTGGATATTAAAATGCCGAGAATGGATGGCATGGAATTATTGAAGGAAATTAAGGCTGATATAAATCTTAAAAGCATACCCATTGTCATGTTGAGCTCCTCGCGCGAAGAACCTGATCTCAGGAAATGCTATGAACTGGGCGCAAATGCCTATATAGTAAAGCCTGTGAATTTTCAGGATTTTATTGAAGCAGTTAAGCATATAGGAACTTTTTGGGTCTTGCTCAACGAAATACCTTCTAATTGATTAGAATGGCAGATTACAAAGAAACATTTTCGCAAATCGATATTTTAATCTTAGAGGATTCAAAAAGAGATTTTGAATTAATAAAAGAGCAACTATTTGTTGCCGGCTTCGATATGCATATATCGCATGTTGATAATAAACCCGACTTTACCGAAGCACTGCAATCTAAAAATTTTGATATCATTATCTCTGATTTTAAGCTGCCAGGATTTGATGCTTTTGGAGCACTGGAGTTATGCAATAAGATTTGTCCCGATACACCTTTCATTTGTGTATCAGGCTCCATCGGAGAAGAGAAGGCCATCGAATTGCTCAAAATTGGAGCTGTTGATTATGTACTAAAAGACCGTCCGGAGAGATTGCCATTTGCGCTCGAAAGAGCGCTCAATGAAGCAAGGGAAAAACAGACACGGAAAATGGCTGAGGAAAAAATTAAAATTCTTTCCCAAGCCATTGAGCAAAGTCCTGTTAGTGTGATGATTACCAGTTCGCAAGGAGATATTGAATATGTAAATCCTAAATTTCTAGATGTTACGGGATATACCTTAGAGGAAACTATTCAAAAAAATCCCAGAATATTAAAGTCGGGAAATCAGGATGCAATTTTCTATAATAATCTTTGGGTCACCATTACCTCGGGCAACACATGGAGGGGAGAGTTTCTCAATAAAAAGAAAAACGGAGAGTTTTTCTGGGAATCAGCAACCATTTCACCGGTAAAAAATGAAAATGGTGAAATCAAACATTATCTGGCGGTTAAAGAAGACATAACAGATCAAAAACTGGCTCTCCAAAAGCTTGTGGATAGCGAGAAATACTACCGATCTATCCTTAAAACCATTCCGGATCCACTGTTTATTCTGGATAATTATGGTTGTGTCATAGATTATATAGCGGATAAAAAGGATCTCTTTTACGCCCCGGAGGTTTTTATTGGAAAAAAACTTAGTGATACCCTGCCGGAGATAGAAACTAAACATTACGAGAAAGTAATACAACAAGCGGTTGAAACAGGTGAATTGATTGAATTTCCTTATTCATTGAGTAAAAAAGGCAAAAAGTATCATTTTATTGGTCGATTATTTGCTTTTGGCAGTGATAAAATTATAGCAATATCTACCGACATAACTGAAAGGGTAAACAACCATTTAAAAATTGAAAGCCTGCTGGAAGAAACCAATGAGCAAAATGCAAGATTGCGCAATTTTACCCAAATTGTTTCGCATAACCTTCGCTCTCATACCTCCAATATGCTTGGGGTTTTAAAAATCCTGGAGTTAAAGAGACCGCAGCTCTTTAAAGATGAGACTATAGGGATGATCCATTCAGCTGCCAATAGCCTGAATCAGACAATGGCTCATCTCAATGAAGTTTTAAATATCAATTTAACCAATCAGGATAAATGGACGATTTTAAACCTGAAAACCACCATCGATGTCGCCCTGAGTTCTTTAAAGTTGCTTGCCCAACAAGAGAGAGTAGAATTAATTAATGAAATCGATGAAAATGCACAGCTCAAATCTGTGCCTGCATATTTAGAAAGTATTGCCCTTAACCTGGTTAGCAATGGCATTCGCTTTAGATCCAGAGACAGAAAAAGCTTCGTAAGAATCTCATCTGAAATTTCCAGAGGATATACTATGCTGAAATTCGAAGACAATGGCTTAGGTATAGACCTCGATCGACATAAAGGAAAGTTATTTGGCATGTATAAGGCCTTCCATAGCCACAAAGATTCAAAAGGACTGGGGTTATTTCTAACAAAAACACAAGTTGAGGCAATACGTGGCAAAATTGAAGTGGAAAGTCAAATAGATAAAGGTACTGTTTTTAAAATATTTTTACCATATCATGAAGAAAATCAAAAAACTCTGTCTTATTGAAGACGACTCAATTCAGGTATTTATTACCCGGCAATACATTGAACTGCTGGCCGAGGTGGAAGAAATACTGGTTTATGAAAATGGTAAAGAGGCATTCGAAAATCTAAAAAAAATGAGCGAACAGGGTATATCTTTGCCCGAACTTATTTTATTGGACCTTTTCATGCCTGTTTGGGATGGCTGGGAATTTTTAGAAGAATACATTAAATTACCTCTCAAAGAAAGCGAAAAAAACATATTTATACTCACAAGCTCTTTAAGTAGCGACGATTTAGAAAAAGCAAATACCTACGGTCTGAAAGGCCGGTTTTTTACCAAGCCCTTAGACGAAAAAAAGCTGGCAATAATCCTCAGCAACACTAAATAATTTTCACATAAAATCAGGATATTCAAAAGCGCTGTGGTAATATCCCTTTTCGGCAATAAATTCAATAAGGCCTTTGTAAAAGGGGTGATTGCCTAATGTGCTGCTGTCTCCTGTCATAACCAGCTTCATCCTGGCGCGTGTCATTGATACATTCATGCGGCGTATATCTTTTAAAAACCCTATTTCCTGCTGAGGATTAGATCGTACCAGGCTAATAAAAATCACATCTCTTTCCTGTCCCTGAAAAGCATCTACTGTATTGATGCTTATTTTTCCCTTCAGGTGCTGCAGGTTTTCATTATCAGAAAAAAGTTTACGAAATAATTCTACCTGTGCTTTGTAGGGAGAAATCAAACCGATGGATAATTCATTGCCGGCATCTGGCAGTCCCTTTAGATAATATTCCAAATAAGCCAATACAAACCTGGCTTCTTCTGGGTTTTCAGTACTTTTACTACCCCCGGCTGTAATTTCCTCGTAACCACTTCCTGCGGTATCAATAAAAACCAGGGGGTCATCTTCGGGCATTACGAGATGTTGGGCAACCCCGGAATGGGCCTTTAATTTATCCTGATAAAAATGACGAGACGACCAGGCCATGATATCTTCGTGCATTCTGTATTGCTCGCGCAACATGACACTCGTTTGCGGATGCCGTTTAACAACTTTTTCCATAAGGGTCTCTGACAAGCCCTCATTGGCCGCCTCCATAGATTTAATGGTCGGTGGCAACTGGCAATGATCTCCGGCAAATACAACCTTATGTGCCCTGGTAATAGGGATCCAGCAGGCGGGCTCAAGCGCTTGTGCTGCTTCGTCTATAAATACAGTACTGAAATACATGTTTTTAATCAGAGAATGGGCAGATCCTACCAATGTACAGGCAATTACCCGTGTTCTTGTAAGAAGGTCTGTCGTAATATAATCTTCCAGCATTTCAGCTTCACGCTTCATTTGCTGGGCTTCATTGAGTAACAATTTTCTTTGCTCCCGCTCTGCCCTGCCGTAGTTCCTTTTGTACTTTCCTGCCATCTGACGCATGGCTTCCATATTTTTGCGAAGCGCTTTTAAATCTGCATAGCTGCTGTGCCTGGCTATTTGTGCATCCAGGGTATGCTCCATCATTTCTTCAGTTACCCTGGCGGGATGACCCAATCTAAGCACAGATACATTTCTTTCTCCCAACTTCTGAGAGATCAAATCAATAGCCGCGTTGCTGGGGGCACATACAAGTACCTGTGTTTCGGTTCTCAACGTTTGAACAATCACTTCTACAAGCGTCGTAGTTTTGCCGGTTCCGGGAGGACCGTGTATAACTGAAACATCAGAAGCTGATAAAGCCCTGTTAAGGGCAGATATTTGAGATGCATTCAGCCCATTTGATCCAAACCCGGACTTTTCATCTGTAAATCCGGGTTTTTCAAAGCCCAGTAGAATGTCTCTGAGGCTGGCAAGCCGATTACCACCGGCTCGCATAACGACTTTCAATGCATTAAACATTTCGCGATATGAAGCCTCATCAAACATAAGGTTTACACCAAGCTTGCCCGAATAAGACCAGTCAGGCAGGTCATCAGCGTTTAAAGTCAAAGACATCAGGTCTCCTTTCACATAATTGACAACTCCACTCACCTGCCGCTCACTGAATGGAAGATCACTCTGCTCATTAAAAAAAGCAATAACTTTTCCCGGCTGAAAAAGGTGTTCCTGATTAAGTTTTTTGGTGCGTTCAATTTCAATAATCAACCTTTCTCCTGTACCATAAAAATGAGTTTTTAAAATAACAGGATACCAGCAAACCCCTTGCTCTATTTTTTCTTTAACCGTACTTTGTTCTACTTTTCTTTTGTATTCCTCCAGGTCAGTCTGTTTTTCCCTGTACAACAACGCTTCGAGTTTTCTGATTTCATTAAGGACTGTATTCATTTATCCGATTTCACGTTTCTAAAAAAATGCAAGGGCTTTTTTTGGTTCATACATATCTGCTGCGAATTGCCAGTATTTCATTCCACACCTGTTCATCAACCGGAATGCCTGCATTAAGGTTTTCATTTCTTGTTTTTAAGGTGCGCTCTCCCGGGTAAAACACATGCTCTCCTGTACTCTTCATAAATGAAAGACTTTTAGAAATGATTTCATCAACCAAATTCTGGTTTGACATGCTGAGAGGGTTAATGCAAATAAAAACCTGCGACAATCCTGTTTCTACTTCCAGTTTTCCAATGTCAGAAACGGTATTTCCACCAGACAGAATACCGGCCATTAGATCAATTACTACTGACAATCCTGAACCTTTCCAGAAACCGGCCGGCAAAAGACGCTCTGTTGCTAAAATAGCAGCAGGATTCCTGGTCAGATTTCCTTGTTCATCAAATCCGCCATCAAAAGGCAGCGATTCATTGGCCTGCTTATAGTTGTTTAACTTACCATATGAAAACATCGACATAGCCATATCAAGTACAATATGCCCCTTTTCAGAAGGAATGCCCAGCACCAGCGGATTATTTCCGATCAAAGCTTTACTGGCCCCCCATGGAGGCATATTGGGTTTTGTATTGGTAAACATAATTGAAATACAACCTTCTTCTGCCGCCTTCCATGCATAGGTGCCGCCACGTAGCCAATGGTTGGTATTAGATAAGCCGATACAGGATAGGCCTTGTGTTTTGGCGAGAGTGATTGCACGTTCTGTACAGAACAATGCATTCAAAATGCCCGGTCCACGTCTGCCATCATATTGTTCCATAGCGCCAGCCTGCAGTTTTATCACAGGCTCTGCGGAAGGGTCAATAATACCTTTTTCAACCAATTCCACAAAAAGAGCAAATCGGTTGATGCCGTGTGATTGTACACCATCCACACTACTAGATGTCATTACATCTGAAATTAAAAATGCTTTTTGTTTGTCAAAACCCAGGCTACCCAATATTTCGGATAGAGTTTCTTTCATGGTCACAACAGAAATACGAATCATAATTGTTGTATTAGTTTATTTTATCTTATAGCAATTTCAAACAGAATAGTTCTGTGGCTCGCTTCGATGTAAAATGTTCAAAAAAACATCATTTTTTTGATAAGTGTGTATTATTTAAGTTAAAACCTTGACTTCCCCGTTAAATTACTATAGTTTGAAAGGTCGAAAATTACCACTAAAATTAAGAAGTTATGACTATTACAGATATTAATGGAACGGTTAGTTTGCATAATGGAGTAGAAATGCCCTACCTGGGATTAGGCGTTTTTAAGGCAAAGGATGGTGAAGAAGTAATTGAAGCGATAAAGCATGCCCTTCATATGGGTTACCGGCATATAGATACGGCATCTGTGTACCGCAATGAAAATGGCGTAGGTCAGGCCATTAAAGAAGGTGCTTTTAAAAGAGAAGAAATCTTTATCACCACCAAGGTATGGAATGACAGCCAGGGCTATGCCAGCACCTTAAAAGCCTATGAAGAAAGTCTTAAACGACTGGATATGGAGTATGTCGATCTTTATCTGGTGCACTGGCCGGTAAAAGGCAAATATAAAGAAACCTGGAAAGCACTGGAAAGCCTGTATAAAGATGGCAGGGTTCGTGCAATAGGTGTTAGCAATTTTCTCATTCATCATTTGAAGGATCTCCTGATAGATTGTGACATAATTCCCATGGTAAATCAAATTGAATACCACCCCTATCTCACTCAGTCTGAGTTAATAAAATTCTGTCTGGACAATGACATCCGGCCCGAAGCCTGGAGTCCGCTTATGCAGGGACATATCACTGAGGTGGCTGAATTGTCTCAATTAGGCGAAAAATATGGAAAATCTACGGCACAAATCGCTTTGCGATGGAATCTGCAGAAGGGCGTTATTACCATTCCTAAGTCTGTGAATCCGCAAAGAATAAAAGCCAATGCAGAATTATTTGACTTTGAATTAAGTGATGAAGATGTGGCTAGAATTGATGCCCTCGATAAAGGAAAAAGATTTGGCTCTGATCCTGATAATTTTAATTTCTGAGTACCCAGAGATCTGATCAAAACCGGCTGTTTAAAAGCCTGACTTTGATAATTTTTCAACATTGAAGAGTCTGGTGCTTTATTCTGATTAAATTTGCCGGAATATTCACAGAAAAGAGTTTATATCCCTCAAGTCAATGCTAATGAAATCATACCCAAACCTTGCCCTTTTATCAGCAATTTTTTCTTTGTCTTTGTTTACCTGTACTCCCAATGCTAAAGATGAAAAACTCATTCTGGCGTGGAATGTGATTTCTGAAGAGGCTATGCACAAAAACATTAAAGAACTTTCCTCTGATGACTTTATGGGCAGAGCTCCTTCAGGTGTGGGGGAAGAAAAAACCATACAATTTATCAGTAAAAAATGGGCAGACTTAGGCGTAGAACCGGCCAATGGCGATTCTTTTTTTCAGTCGGTGCCTTTGGCGGAGATCAAGTCGAGCCTAAATAGCGCATTAGTTTTAAAAGGAAATGAAACATCTCTTTCCCTGATTCACCGTGAGGAATTTGTTGGGGTAAGTCCACGACTGCAGGAAGAGATAGAAATCAAGGACAGTGAAGTTGTTTTTGCCGGTTATGGCATAGTTGCTCCGGAATATGAATGGAATGACTACAAATCTTTGGACGTTGAGGGAAAAACGGTAGTGGTTCTTGTAAATGACCCTGGTTTTGCAACACAGGATCCTATACTTTTTACCGGAAGGCGTATGACATATTATGGTCGCTGGACTTACAAATTTGAAGAAGCTGCCAGACAAGGTGCATCGGCAATACTTATTATTCATGAAACGGAGCCGGCCAGCTATGGTTGGGGGGTAGTGGAAAGAGGAATGACGGGCACGCGATATGACCTGAATCCTGAAGATGGGAATGCATCTAAATGTGCCTTTCAAGGTTGGCTAAGCATGGAAGGTGCTTTGAAGATTTTCAAGGAAGCAGGTTATGATTTTGAGAACGAAAAAGAAAAAGCCTCAAAAAGAGAATTTGAAGCATTTTCACTGGGATTCACTTTATCTGTTTCCTTGAAAAACCAATTCAGGGAATCTATTTCAAATAATGTTGCAGGTATTATAAGAGGAAGTAAAAAGCCAGATGAATACATTTACTACATGGCTCATTGGGATCATCTGGGTTTTGAAGAGAGCGAAAACCAAATTAAAATTTTTAATGGCGCCCAGGATAATGCTACTGGGATATCCGGGCTAATTGAATTGGCCAGGGCTTTTATGGCCTTACCAGAAAAACCAGAACGCAGCATTGTATTACTCGCCGTCACAGCGGAAGAAAGAGGATTGCTGGGCTCAAAATATTATGCTGAGCATCCTTTGTTCCCACTTGATAAAACCATTGGAGGTGTAAATATTGATATGCTCAATGTCTACGGTCCGACTAAAGATGTTGTGGCGGTAGGTCACGGACTGTCAGACATGGATGAGTACCTGGCAAAAGCACTTGAATTTTCAAACCGAAGCCTTTCTCCTGAGCAAAGACCAGAGGCTGGTAGTTTTTACCGTTCTGATCATTTTAATTTCGCGAAAAAGGGAGTACCTATGCTTTATCTGGGTACTGGAATACATCACATTGAAAAAGGTGAAGAATGGCTCCGGGAACAAAAAAGAGATTTCAATGCCAACCATTACCATAAAGAAACAGATGAATATGATCCCAACTGGGATTTGTCAGGGGCAGTTGAAGACCTCAAATTATTGTTTCATATTGGATACTTACTCAGCAAAGCTGACGAGTTTCCCCAGTACCACGAAGGGGTACCATTTAGATCTGCCCGACCATATATCTAGCCTTATAAAAAAGCGCTCTGTTTATAAGTTTTATTTGGTGATTCGGCTTTCATCTGTTTATAATTGTTTTTTAAGGTCAGAACCTGCCCCGTCTTTCGGGGTGGAACCTCCAATTCCCCGAAAGCTTTCGGGGCATTCCCATGTGTGAGAACCATTTTCTCATGGAGGTTTCATCAAATAATAAATGGCAAAAAGTCTTCAACCCATTGCGCCTTGATAAAAGTAGAGCCTTCCAATTTGTTCAGGTGGCAGATTCCCAGTGCATTGCTGAAAAAAATGGCATCAGCATGCAATAATTCTTCGCGCGGGCAGCATACTTCATTGGTTTGTACAGGTAATTTATCAATCAGGTAATTGCGCATAGTGCCTTCCACACAGCCGGTTTCAAGAGCGGGTGTAAACAATTGATCATCTTTTGACCAAAATATGTTACTATATAAAGCTTCGGAGATATTTCCCTGGGCATCAAGGATAATAATATCATCAAGAGAGCGGGATTTCATTTCTCTGGCGGCAATTACATAAGACTGAGCACCTATCTGCTTAAATTTTGATAAAAAATGCCATGTATTAAACACCTTCTCGCAAAAACCGACATGGTTTATTTCCCGTATCGTTGGGTTTTCAAGTATGGAAGCGCTAAGCAAAAAGTTAGTCTGATCTGATTCCGGGCTATATAAACCCATTCCTTCTCTCCAGATGGTAAGCTTACAGCGCATAACAGGTTTACCTGATAACTCTGAGCTCAGGCTTTCCACATAAACAGGGATTGATTCAATAATTTCATTCAAACCTTGTAAACCAGCAGCCTTCCCTGCCTGGAACAATCGCTTTACATGATACGACCAAAGCGGAATGCAGCCATTCTCAGCACACATGGTTTCAAAAAATCCATCTGCATAAAAGGTGGCCCTGTATAAACTTTCATATTTCAGGTCTTCAATTCTTATTGTGCTATGATTAAATATTGCTTTCATGTAAGCATTTCGCCATTTATATATATTCAATTTTACACAGCAAACTTATTCATTAAAATTGAATCGTGAAGAAAAGCAAAAATATTTACGCCTAATTTTTAACCTGAATTACCATGCACAAAATAATCAGCTTTGTATGTATATTGATTCTGGCTGGCAGCATTACAGAAGTGAAAGCACAAAATGCTGAAAAGTGGTCTTTGAAGGAATGCATAGATTATGCCCAGAAGAACAATCTTAACGTACAAAGAGCACATCTTAATGTGGAAAACAGTCAGGTAGATTTGCATCAAAGTCAGTACAATCGTCTGCCAACCCTTAATGGATCTGTATTTAATAGTTATCGCTGGGGCCGATCTATAGATCCAACGACAAACTTATTTACCACCCAGCGTATCAATTCTAACGGTTTTACAGGTACCTCCCAGGTAATACTTTTTAATGGTTTTCAACAGATTAATAATATAAAGGCCAATAAAGCCCGGCTTGAATCAGATGCATATGCATTGGAAAAAGCCATAAATGATGTAAGTCTGAATGTAGTGAGTGCCTATATACAAGTAATTTTCGCGCGCGAATTGCTGGAAAACGCAAGAATAAGAAATAATTCAACACGGGCACAATTAGATAATACGAAAAGGAGAGTTGATGCCGGCTCGCTTCCCATTACAAATTTACTCGATTTACAATCACAGTTTGCCACAACAGAATCGGAGGTAGTCAGGGCTGAAAATGATGTTGCCTTAAGTATGTTGCAATTGAAACAACTGCTAATGATTCCGGGTGAAGTCCCTTTTGATATTCAGGTGCCAGATATGAATATTGATAACCTTGATATGATAACTGAAAAACCTGAAGACATCTTTGTGCAATCAAGAAGGTTTATGCCTGAGGTAAAAAGTGCTGAGGTAGCGCTGGAAGGTGCTGAATACAATATTAAAGTAGCAAAGGGCGCTCATATTCCAACTGTCGGCGTGCAAGGTCAGATTTTTTCTAATTACGCAAATACATTAGACCGACAGAGATTTGTGGCCGACGGAAGCACTATTCAATTACCACCGGAGCCCATTGGTTTCATAGAAGGTCAACCCAATACAACCGTTTTTGCATTCGGTCGTACTGTGCCGGGTGGGGAAATAATTGATGGATATCCGGTAATTGAACAGTGGAAAGACAATCTCAGTATCTCGGCAGGGCTCAATGTAAGCATTCCGCTGTTTAATGGTTTTCGCACAAGAAATAATATACAATTGGCAAAAATACAAAGGGATCGTATAAAAATTAATGTCGAAGAAACCAATAACCAGCTCAGGCAGCTAATTGAAACAGCTTATACCGATGCTCAGGCTTCATCCAAAGCTTATTATGCAGCTGAAAAACAAGTGGAGGCTCTTGTCGAAACCTTAAGAGCGATTGAAAGAAGCTACAATCTTGGGGCTTCAAATATTGTGGATTATCAGGTTGCAAGTGACAATTTATTCAGGGCTAAATCAGACCTGACCCGTGCCAAATTTGACTATATTTTTAAAATGAAGATCATCGATTTTTATTTGGGAAATCCCCTGACATTAGACTAAAGTAAAAAATACCATTATGGCTAAAAAGAAAAAATCCAATAAGGCACTATATATTTCGGGTGCAGTTTTGCTGGCAGTCATCCTTTTTCTGGTGGTGGGCAAACAAGCCGGATGGATCGGTAAAACCAAACCCAAGGAAGTGGAAATAGGAAAAGCAGAGATGCGTACCATCACAGAGCGTGTAAGCGCCTCGGGAATGATTCAGCCCGTTACTGAGGTGAAAATCAGCCCCGATGTTGCCGGTGAAATTATAGAATTGCACGTTGAAGAAGGTGATTCAGTTGTTCGTGATCAATTGCTTCTAAAAATCAGGCCTGATATTTATCAGTCGGCATTAGAACGCGCCAGGGCCAATTTAAACCAGCAAAGAGCCAATCTGGCGGAAGCTAAAGCACGGTTAGCAAGGGCTGAGGCGCAGTTTATCAGGGCAGAATTGGAATATAATCGTCAAAAGCAACTTCGTGAAGAAAATGTTATCTCTGATGCAGATTTTGAACTTGCCGAGGCCAATTTCAAAGTGGCTAAAAACGATCTTGAATCTGCCAAGCAAAGTGTGCTCGCCGGTGAATATATAGTGCAAAGCTCTCAGGCTACAGTAAATGAAGCCAATGAAAACCTGCGCTTTACCACCATCACAGCTCCGGTGAGTGGAATTGTTTCAAAACTAAGTGTGGAACTTGGCGAGCGTGTTGTAGGCACTTCGCAAATGGCAGGTACTGAAATGATGCGCATTGCAGATTTGACTAAGATGGAGGCAAGGGTTGATGTAAATGAAAATGATATTATCAGGGTGAAACTTGGTGATAGTGTAGAAATTGATGTGGATTCATACTCACATACAGGAAGAAAATTTAAAGGCCTTGTAACGCAAATAGCGAATACAGCCAAAGATAAAGTATCAGCTGATGTTATTACTGAATTTCAAGTGCGAATCAGGTTACTAAATGAGTCCTATGAGGATTTACTTTCTGAAGGCAGGGTGTCACCTTTCAGGCCGGGTATGACAGCAAGTGTAGATATTTTCACCAACACAAAAACTAATGTGCTTACCGTACCGCTGGCAGCCGTTACAACCCGAAAACCAGACGATAAAAAAGCTGATGATAAAAAGAAAGAAGCAGAAGCAGAAGCAGAAAGCAACTTGACTTCATCATCGGAAAAGAATAAAGATCTGGAAGTGGTCTTTTCTGTGGAAGACGGCAAAGCCATAATGATGCCTGTAAAGACAGGTCTTAGCGACTTTGAATATATCGAAATCCTTGAAGGACTGGAAGCCGGTCAACAAATTATTACAGGTCCGTTTAACATGGTTTCACGCCTGCTTCAAAATGAAGATGAAATTAAAAATGTAAATGAATCAAAGAGTAAAAAGAAATAGTTTATTAATTGCATAAATTACATTAAAAAAGCCGTTTATTACGGCTTTTTTTGTGCGCTGATTAATTAACTGATCATTGAAGGTTTAATATGGGACTGAAGATTAATTTTCTATGCACAATGGCTCTTTTTATTTCATGCAATAGAATTCGGTGAAATTTGAAAAGTTTACCCCATCTAATCTGCCTACTTTTATATTAAAACAATAGAATCATGAAATCCAGAATATTTGGCCTGATATTGATATTGATACTTGGTTTAGCCGGATGCAAAGCCAAACATTCATTCAATACATATGAAGGGAAAAAAAAATTAAAATACTACAACAGCATTCCCTACAGTGGCTATCCTACCCATAAGAAAAGGGCTAACTGATTACCTGCATCCTATTTTATCAATTTGGGGTTTCGGTCGGTATAGTTTAATTTTGTTTTTTAAAGGCCGGAGAACCCGGTTGTACCAATTTATTTTTTAATTTTATGAACATAGTTTTTCTCGATACCAACACAATGGGACCGGGCTTAGATCTTTCACCTGTTTCAAAGCTCGGAGGAATGATCAGTCATGAGATTACCTTACCTGAAGATCGCTTTGAAAGATGTAAAAATGCTGAAATCATTATAACCAACAAAGTAGCTATTGATGCGCCTTTAATGGAACAACTCGACAATCTCAAACTAATATGTGTAGCTGCTACTGGTACAAATAATATAGATATGGATTATGCGGCGGCCAGGGGTATACCGGTAAAAAACGCCATCAACTATTCCACCCATAGCGTGGCACAAGTCACTTTTAGTATGATTCTTTATTTATTGCAGCGTACTGCTTATTATGATCATTATGTGAAAAGTGGTGGCTTTTCTGACAACTCTGTCTTTTGTCATATTGCACATGATTTTACAGAATTGGCTGGTAAAAAATTCGGCATAATCGGGCTTGGCAATATTGGAAAAAAAGTGGCTGAAATTGCCAATGCATTTGGTGCAGAAGTGGTATATTATTCAAGTTCAGGAAAAAACGATAACCCGCATTATAAAAGGTTGAGCCTCGATCAGCTGCTTACAGAATGTGATATTATATCCATTCATGCCCCTTTAAACGATTTTACCCGAGATCTTATAGGGGAAAAAGAATTGGAAAAAATGAAATCCAGTTCGATTTTAGTAAATGCCGGCAGAGGTGGAATTGTTGATGAAACTGCCCTGGCATTTGCTATAGACGAAGAGAAAATTTATGGAGCCTGCCTCGATGTTTTTGGCATAGAACCCATCGCTGCTGACAACCCGCTGCTCAGAGTTAAAAACCCCGAAAGACTGGTATTAATGCCGCACATTGCATGGGCAAGTATAGAAGCAAGGACTACCTTGGTTAAAATTATTGCCGGACATATCAGGGACTTTTTGAATACACAAAATTGAAAGGAGAAAACAAAAGCGGGCCATTTGTGCTTCAAGAAACCCGCTTAATGCTTTACCTTAATTCAATTATGTTATATATCTGATTTACAGTATTATAAAGCTTATGCTTCAGGCTAATACTCAATAATATCAGCTGCCGATCTGTTAGCGTTCTGCCTTTCAGCAAGGCTAAGCCGGTTTACAGCTGCCTTTAAGATATCACCGATCATTGTAGCATAATCCTTACCATCGAGTTTTGCCATTTTTGCAAGATGCCCATCCCAACACCAACCTGGATTTGGATTCACTTCTAAAAGTCTTGGTGTACCATTATCATCAAGCCTCCAGTCAAATCTGGCATAATCCCTGCATTCCAGCCGTTCAAACAGCTTAACACAGCTGGCAACCAAATAGCGTTCGGTTTCTTCCGGCAAACCGGCAGGAACTGATTTTATTTTCCAATATGGCGAATCAGGCAACCATTTTGCCTCATAGCCACAAACCCTGGGCAATTCTGGAGGTAGTGCACTGTAATCTTCCTGTATGACCGGCAAAACCATATAAGACTCAGGCGGATTTCCAATAATGCCGACACTAATGTCTTTACCCTCGAGAAATTCTTCAATCAGGATAGGTCTGTTGTATCCAAGCTTTTCTCTAACGCTCATAATGGCAGTTTCCAGGCTGTTAATATCGTAACATACGCTGTTTTGCGTGATACCAATGCTGCTGTCTCCCATGTTCGGTTTTACAATCACCGGAAAATTCAGTGTAAAATCTATGAAAGTTGTATCTTCAGGTTTTACAATAAATCCGCGCGGAACAGGAATATCCATTTCAGAAGCAATTCCACGTACAAGGGACTTATCAAAACAAAATGCCAGACATTGTGGTGTACCACCAGTGTATGGGATACCCAGAATTTCAAGTAAAGCTGCAACATGTAATTCTTTTCTGGCCTCGTTGTAGTACCCTTCATCCAGGAGGTTGAAAATAAAGTCCACTTTACCTTTAATCTTTTGAAGATCAGCTATTAAAGAGTTATGATTATTATAGAAGGTGAATTTGTAGTTTTTAAGTGAACTTAAAGCTTTTTTGAGCTCATTTATGGTATGAAAATCATCTTCATCAAAAGTTTCATTGGGTTTTACACTATCATTGATTGAAGGATCTCCCATTAATACAGCAATGTGATACAGGTCTTTACTTGCTTTTCTGGTAGACCATTCCTTTACCGGATTTCCACTGACCAAAATCCGCCGGGCCATCATGCCCAGGTCCTGGTTTCTTACAGAATCTGTGATCAGCTCGTTATTGAAAGTAATTTTCTCAAAGCCGGCCTCAGACAATAATTTTTTTATTGAATCAGCAGAGTAAAGTCTTTCAGCATAAAACTGGTCTGCTATTACCCCCTTCTTTACATGACTTATAACTTCCCGGGATATAAGTCTTTGATTATCGCTGCTCAATGACCTTTCACGACAGACAAAATAATTGCTGTCAATCCATTCCCAGCTTCTGGTCTGGTAGTTATTTCGCATATAGTCCCCATCAGTTATGTCGATCAGGAGCCTGCCTGTGGGCTTCAGCACCCTTTTAACCTCACGAAGTACCTTAAGGTCGTCTTTTAAAGATTCAAAGTATCCAAAGCTGTTACCCGGAATAATCACAAAGTCATATTCATCAGCCGGAAAGGGCAATTTTCTTGCGTCTCCTTCTTTAAAAACAACATTGTATCCATGCTTTTGATTGAGATTGCGGGCTCTCGTAATAAGGTAATGCGAGCGGTCGAGACCGGTTACCCGGGTAAAGCCTCTTCGTGCCAGTTCCAAAGAGTGTCTTCCCTGTCCGCAACATAAATCCAATATTTTGCTATCTTTTGCGGGGTTTAAAATTTTTAGAAATAAATCAGACTCGTGCTCAGTCATCGCTGTATTTTCAACCACATCGCCATCAGTCCTGAGGTAATTGGCATTAAATATTTCACGCCACCAGTCTGCTTTCACATAACTTTCAAGATTTTCAACAGGGCCTAAAATCTGTGTGACGTTGGCTTTTTTCTTTTTGATACCATTTGCGGGTTTTTGGTTTTGCGTCTGATTGTTTGTTTTCATGGTTTATTCAGATGATAAAAGACTTTTTATATATTCAAAAAACTTATAGTTATAGCATACGGATATTCCTATGAATGTTTTCATTATATAAGGTTTAAGGAAGTAATCCAAATGCCATTACGGGAAAACCCGGGAAACTAAGGGATGCGTCAGTATGCCCCAATACAAATCCATCATCAAGAGCCAGTAAGGTTTCCTGCAATCTGCCGAAAGAGTTGTATATTCTGGCTATAGGTTCATTTTTAATTACAAAGCTACCGGGCTTTTTTAAAAATCGGATTATGCCACTTTTCGAACTGAGTGGTCGCTGGGAATATCTTAAATCTTTTCCTTTGGTAGCAATGAGGTAATCAGCTTCAGTTGTTGGTTCGGTGTCCTCTACCATGTCCATAGCCGCTAGTATATGCCATATTGCATCGGTTCCCAGTTGAACATTTTTTTCATTTACAACATATGATTCACCCAATTCAAGAGTAAGTGCCGAAATGCCAGATTGCAACATGCTATATGAAAGTGTTCCTTTGATTGTATCTGTTTCAAGTACAACCGGAAGTCTGCTGGAATGGGCACAAAAATTTAAGTGTTCATATTCAGAAACCGATAATTTTGCCGGGGTATCCAATACAGCATAAGGCACAGATTTACGCCAGTCATTATGCAAATCAATTATCAAATCTGGAGATGATTTTTCAATATGGTTAAATATTTGATAAGCAAGTCTTTCTGCAAGTGATCCTGCCGGATTACCCGGAAAAGCCCGGTTTAAGTCTTCCCGGCTTACCGATATATTTCTGGAAATATTTTCAAATCCAAAGGGATTAGCAAGCGGAAAGGAATACACTGAGCCTCGAAGCAGTCTTTTTCGCAAGCGCTTAAACAACTCATGTATGGTGACTGTCCCTCCTACCTCATCACCATGAATACAGGCCGTAAGCCACACAATCGGTCCCGGTTGATCAGCCACCATTGACATCAAAGGTATTTTACGGCTCGAAAGTTCTGAACCAGTGACTATTCTTAAAAAAGAATATCTTAACTTATTTGATGTTTTCAAGGCATATTCTGAGAAAAATCCCGCAATTGTAGCTCATTTTCACAATATATTTATCAAGTGGGCAGAAAATATTTTCAATTAGAATAATCAGATCTCTTTCAGCTGATAATCAGTTAATTAAATATCTGGATTTAAAGCTACAAAATCCTGAAATATGCTGCCGGATTTTGTGGGACTCACGAAACTAAATCTATCACACCGTTCAGAACATGGTGTGGTTGATAAGGAAACTGAAGTATCGTTTCACGACTGCTGATGCCACTTAATACTAAGGCTGTTTCTATATCAGACTCTATACCCGCAATGATATCGGTATCCATTCGATCACCAATTATTATGGTATCTTCTCTCGAGCTTTTAAGCTTTCTCAAAGCGTTGCGCATCATTAAAGGATTGGGTTTTCCAATAAAATATGCTTTTTTACCAGTTGCCATTTCTATCGGAGCTATTAATGCTTTACATGCTGGTGCAATGCCATTTTCAATAGGACCGGTAAGATCTGGGTTAGTTCCGATTAATCGGGCTCCTTTAAGCACCAAATTGACTGCCTGCTCGATTTTTTCGTAAGAATATGAACGGGATTCTCCTACGATTACATAATCGGGATCGATATTATTCATTGTATAACCAATATTGTACAATGCATTGAGCAAGCCCGCTTCTCCAATGACAAATGCACTGCCTCCGGGATATTGATTATCGAGAAACATGGCTGTTGCCAAAGCACTGGTGTAAAAGTTTTCTTTTTCAACTTTTACACCCAGTCTCGATAATTTTTCCTGCAATTCACGTGGCGCCCTTTCACTGCTATTGGTAAGAAACAAAAAGTTTTTTTTGCTCTCTTTAAGCCAGTTAATGAAATCGATAACCCCCGGTAATAATTTATTCCCGTGGTAAATAACGCCGTCCATATCTATGATAAAGGCTTTTTTGCTCTTTATATGCTCAATATGATTTTTTAATTTGGTTGGATGTAGGTCTTTCATCTGTTTATATTTTGTTTTTCATAGGTCAGAACCTGCCCCGTCTTTCGGGGTGGAACACCCTAGATAATCATCGTCCTGTGTGAGAAACGCTTTTCTCATGGGTGTTTCATCTGTTTAATTTTCTTTTCAGCGGTGAGATGGAACCTTTGACGACTAACCCCGAAAGCGTTCGGGGCATTGCACAGTGTGTCTAATAATTATTTTAGTCGTGTCGGTTTCATCTGCTTTTAATTAGTTAATCTATGATCGTAACCTGCCCTTATTTTGGGGCAGCCTGTTGCGACATTAGGGAGAACTTCATTTGTTTATCACTATTCTCCGGAAGTTGCCAGTTATTAGTTTGTATCGGCATGGCCATATTCGGTTTCATACTAATAATGTATGCCTGGAGTTATAAATTACTGTAATTCAGAAAGCTTCAGATATTAAGAACTTGGCAAAGTAAAGGAAAACTACCATCCGTATCTTTCAGGACCCCAGCTTTTTTTAACAAGTTCCTGTTTTAATTGAACAATGGTACCATCTTCCAGGTCCTGATTAAGCAAAACACCGGCACCAACAATACTTCTGGTTCCTGTCTTTACCCCTGGCATTATCATCGCATTTATACCAGTACGGCTGTAATCACCGATATAACAGGCATTGGCAAGCCAGGCATCGGAAAGATATTCCCTGCGAATACCTGTTTTCTGTATGGTATTATCATCATCAAACCGAAGACTTCCACAAACAGTACCTGCACCAATATCTGTATTCTCACCAACAATCCCGGCGATTTCCATATAGTGATACAAATAAACGCCATCCATTATTATGCCGGAAAGTTCTGCACCGTGAAGTACCTTACAACGGTTGCCGACGGTACTGTCACGTTCGATGTAACAAGTATATGCGATTTCACAATTGTCACCAATTACGTTATTTCCTTTGAGTATAGCACCGTGCTGTATTATGGTATTGTCACCGACACAAATATTGCCCTCAATAATTACATTTCTGCCGATTTTTGAATTTTTACCCATTTTCACAAACCCCTCTATGCAGGCGCTTTTATCTATATAGCTGTTCTCTGCCAGTTCATGTTGTTTCAGCTCATCGCATTTAATAGTATTTATGTAACGATTGGCCTCGAGAATATGCCAGGGTTTATCGAGGTCATAAAGTGGCATTTGGGCTTCTATTGCTTTTATTTTACCACCATCTTGCAAAAAGTCGCAGAGGGCAGCTTCTATATATTTTTCTTCAGGGGGCATCATCCCTACCTCTACGGATGGAAAAATGCTCCTGCAATGCGTCAGATACTTATAGAAATTCGAAGGAAAAATAAAACCATGAAAACGATGGGTAATGCCATCCCTGGCATGACCAACAATACGCTGAACCAGGCCATCTTCCAATGCGCAGCCAATATGGTTTCCTGTTCGATCTGAGATTGGCGAAACGAGTGCCAGAGGAAAATCCATATTTCTCTGCCATGATTCAATCAATATCCTGATATCATTTGAATGCAGGTAAACATCTCCGTATAAAACCAACACAGGATCTTCTTTTTGCTTCCAGGCCTGACACAAGGTGTCGGCCGTTCCTTCTGTAGCGTTTAGTGTTAATACATTTACAGATGTTTGATTTCTGAGTAGGTTTTTAATCTGATCTGAAAATTTGCCGGCAGCAATGTCGATTTCCTCAATGCCCTGCACGTAAAGCGCTTCAATGAGGTAGCTTATCAATGGCCTGTTTGAAACCGGTATAAGAGCCTTGGGTCTCAATGAGTTGTAGGGCCACATTTTTATTCCTTTACCTGCCGCCAGAATTATGGTTTTGATCATCAGGTTTAGATTTTTCCTATGCCGCTGGCAAAAGTATGCCACATTAATTCATGTATATTACCTGCACTTTGGTACAGAAAAAGGCTTAATTTCCCAATTCAGCTACGTTCTCTTTAGCCATGGCAAACTCAGGATCGATTTCTATGGCTTTTTGAAAGTGCTTTCTGGCTTCAGTCTTATTTCCTTGTTCTTTCTCTACCAATCCCAAAAGGTTATATGCGGCAGCTTCTAATGTAACTTGTTGATTTTCACGATCATTTTTCGGCATATTAACCTTTATTTCTTTGGCTTTTGGTCGTTGTGCCAAAATGTTAAGATTATTTTTACATTCTTTATATCGTTTAAGCTCATATTGTAAAGCCGCCATTTGATACAGAATATTGGGTGAATTATCAATCATATACAGAGACTCGTAGGTATCGACAGCCTTATCTCTCAAGCCCATTCTTTCATAGCTTACGGCTGCAATTTCGAGAGCTTCCCTACTTCTTGGGTTTCGGGAAAGTATATCGCTTGCGACAAAAAGTGATGAGGCAAATTGTCCTTCATCAAAATACATATAGCTCAGATTAAATTTAAGCGAATCATCTGTGGGATCTAGAGCGACCATGCTGTATATAGCCGATTTGGCAATATCTGTATCATTATACTTCATTCCAAACACATACTTCATTTGATAATGCTTATACAGATTGGAGTTTTGCACTTCCTTATTTTGTGCAAGGCTAAGGTTGAATATCCCAATACAAAACAATAAAGTTAAGATTAGTCTCGGTTTCATATCAATTATTTTTTCCATGTTTCATTAATCCTTTTTCAATACCTAATCGTTTCATTAACTCAAAAGCTTCATCAAAATTGTTGCCAATTTTTCCATCGAGTATCGCTTCTTTAATGGCTTCTTTAATTTCTCCAACTTCTCTGGAGGGTTTTATACTGAAAAAATCCATTATCAGTTCACCAGAAACAGGTGGCTGAAAATTTTTGATTTGATCTCTTTGCTCAACATCTGCAAGTCTCTTTTCCACCAGGTCAAAATTACTCAGAAAACGTTGAACTTTACTCATGTTTTTAGAAGTAATATCAGCTCTGCATAAGATCATAAGATCATTTACATCATTACCTGCTTCAAATAAAAGTCTTCTGAGCGCTGAATCTGTTATATCTTCACGGGCAAGAACAATAGGACGTAAATGAAGTTTTACCAACTTCTGAACGTACTTCATTTTTTCATTCATAGGCAATTTAAACCTTCTGAAAATACCTGGCACCATGCGTGCACCCTTGTCTTCATGTCCATGAAAAGTCCAACCTGCTTTTTTGTCATACCGTTTGGTTGCCGGTTTTGCGATATCATGTAAAATAGCTGCCCATCGAAGCCATAGCGAGTCTGAGTCCCTGGCCACATTGTCAAGAACCTGAAGTGTATGATAGAAATTGTCTTTATGTCCTTTTCCATCCAGGGTTTCTACGCCCTGTAGTTCAACCAGTTCAGGGAAGAAAATATGCAATAATCCAGAATGGAATAAAAGTTTGAAGCCGTATGATGGCTTGTTTGAAAGAATAATTTTGTTTAGTTCTTCAGTAATTCGTTCATGTGAAATAATAGTAAGCCGTTCTTTTTGCTTTGTGATGGATTCAAAAGTATCGGCTTCTATATCAAAATCAAGTTGCGAAGCAAAACGTACTGCCCGCATCATGCGTAGCGGGTCATCAGAAAAAGTAGTATCAGGAGTCAGCGGGGTTTTTATAATTTTTTTTCTAAGATCAGCAATCCCATTAAACGGATCGATCAGTTGGCCGAAGTTATGGGTGTTAATTGAAATGGCCAGGGCATTGATGGTGAAATCCCGTCTGTTTTGATCATCTTCAAGGGTTCCGTTCTCCACTATGGGCTTTCTGGAATCTGCCCGGTAAGATTCTTTTCTGGCCCCGACAAATTCGATATTGTAATTTTTATGATGAATACTGGCGGTGCCAAAATTTTTATATACATTCACTACAACGCCTGGCCCCAGGAGTTTTGCTACCTTTTGTGCCAATTGTATACCGCTACCTACGCAAACTATATCGATATCTTGTGTTTTGCGCTTCAGTATCAGATCCCTGACATATCCTCCAACAATATAAGTTTCAATATTTTCTGAAGCTTTTGCTATTACCGAAAAAATTGCGTGTTGATCAAGGTGCTTTTTAAAATTCATTCTGTACACTTGAAGATGCTTTTTTTAAAAATGTCACATCAAGGTTGAATTTTCCTGATGATCTCACATCTGCCCTGCAAAGGTAGTACAAATGTATCTTCACTGCAAAACAGACGCCTCTTGAGGCATCACAAACAATTTGAAACAAAAAAGATAATAATATGCTTCAATTGATATAACTTTGTACCCCATAAGTTCATAAAATATTTTTTAGTACAACTTATGGTTCAGGCCAAATACATTTTTGTTACCGGGGGGGTAACATCTTCACTAGGTAAGGGTATAATCTCTGCCTCTTTAGGTAAACTTCTATCATCCAGAGGGTTTAAAGTTACAATTCAAAAATTTGACCCATATATTAATGTGGATCCGGGAACTTTAAATCCATATGAACATGGTGAGTGTTACGTAACGGAAGATGGGGCTGAAACAGATCTTGATCTTGGTCATTATGAACGTTTTCTCGACATCACTACTTCACAGGCCAACAATGTCACAACCGGTAGAATTTACTTTAATGTAATAGAGAAAGAAAGAAAGGGTGATTTTTTAGGTAAAACAGTTCAGGTTATTCCTCATATAACCAATGAGATTAAAAGAAATTTCTTTGCATTGGGCGAAACAGGAAAATATGATTTTGTAATAACGGAAATTGGCGGTTCTGTGGGTGATATTGAATCCCTTCCATTTATTGAGGCTATGCGTCAGGCAAAATGGGATTTAGGACCTGGAAATTTTCTCAACATACATTTAACCCTTATTCCTTACCTTAAGGCTGCTGGTGAGCTCAAAACAAAACCCACACAGCACTCTGTTAAAATGTTACTTGAGTCGGGAGTTCAACCCGACATTCTGGTTTGTCGCACCGAGTACCCAATTGGTAATGACATACGTAAAAAGCTGGCATTATTTTGCAATGTGCCTTACAACTGCGTAATTCAGGCACTCGATGCCGAAACCATATACGATGTTCCTCTTTTGATGCGAAAGGAAAAATTGGATGAAAGGGTATTGGAAAGGCTGAACACACCTTATGAAGGAGAACCCGACATCACACAATGGAAAGATTTTCTTGGAAAATTGAAAAATCCAACAAAAGATGTACAGGTCGGTCTTATTGGCAAATATGTTGAGTTGCATGATGCATACAAATCAATTGTGGAAGCCTTTGTTCACGCCGGTGCCGTAAATGAATGCAAAGTCAATGTTAAGTGGATTTCTTCTGAAGAAATTGAAGAAGAAAATGTAAGTACTAAATTGAAGGATCTGGATGGTATTCTTATCGCTCCGGGTTTTGGGGAAAGAGGTATAGAAGGAAAAATTCTTACTGCAAAATATGCAAGAGAGAACAAACTTCCTTTTTTTGGAATATGTCTCGGCATGCAGTGTGCAGTTATAGAATTTGGAAGGCATGTTTTGGGTTATACTAATGCAGCTTCAACTGAGCTTAATGCTAAAACTTCTGATCCGATTATCGATTTAATGGAAGACCAGAAGAAAATCACCAATATGGGTGGCACCATGCGGCTTGGTGCATATCCGTGCCAGTTGAAAAAAGGCAGTAAGGTAAGGGAAGTTTATGGTAAAGATCTGATATCAGAAAGGCACAGACACAGATATGAATTTAACGATAAGTATTTGACTGATTTTGAAAAACACGGTATGATTGCCTCCGGGACAAATCCAGACTCTAACCTGGTTGAAATCATAGAAATTAAAAATCATCCCTGGTTTATTGGAACCCAATTTCACCCTGAATTAAAAAGTACTGTTCTGAGCCCTCACCCTTTATTTGTACATTTTATCAAAGCTGCCATTGACTATAAAAAAAATAAAGACGAGCAATAATTAATAAACATGGATAGAAATCAAGCAACCGGGATAATTTTGCTTACCCTGTTTCTCATGGCATATTTTTACTTTTTCGCACCAGAACCACCAGTGCGAACTCCAGAAGAAACAGTGCAAAGTCAGACACCGGAAAGTACCCAAAGCACTGAAAATACTAAACCCCTGTCGATAGCCGATCAGGTTGAGGATTCTCTTAAGAACATCCTCAATCAGCAAAAATACGGTCAGTTAGCCATCGCCAGTAAAGGGGAAGAAAAATCATTTACTATTGAAAATGATTTGATTTCAGTAGAAATCAGCTCCCGTGGCGGTATTGTACGTAAGGTGCATTTAAAGGAATACGAGGATTATCGATATGAACCTCTGATTCTGCTCGATAAAGAAAGTAGTAAAATGCAATACCTTGTTCAAACCGAGCAGGGAGAGGTTGATCTTACAGAACTATATTTTTCACAAGTCATCGATCAATCTGATATTGCAGATACTGCTGTTTTAAGTTTCGCCCTTGCGCTGGATGGCAACAACTATGTGAAACACACCTACCTCTTGCCAAAAGATAGCTATACACTTATACAGCGCTCCGAAATCAAAGGAATGCGTGAAATTATTCAAAATAATCAGGTGGCTTTTAAATGGAAAAATGATTTGAAGCGCCTCGAAAGAGAACTTGAAGATAGTCGCAGAAATACAACCATTAATTATTATACTGCTGCAGGAAAGTTTGACCATTTAAAAGAAACCACTCTTGATCTTCAGGAAAAAAGTCTTGCAGAACCTGTAACCTGGGTTTCGTTTAAACAGAAGTTCTTTACAACCGGCCTTATAGCAAATGGTGCCTTTTCTTCCCCAAACATGAGCATCTCAGGTGTTGAAAGTGATACATTGGTGGAAAAATCGGCCTCTATAGCTTTCAATTTACCCCTCGACTATTTTTCTTCAGGCAATGATGCTTTTACCTATTATTTTGGCCCTAATAAGTTTAAAGAGCTTAAAAAAGTTTCCGAAGGATTTCATGAGAACCTATATCTGGGTTGGCCGGTTATTAAAGCCATCAACCGGCATTTAATAATAAATGTATTTTTCTTTCTGGAAAAATATATAGCCAGCTACGGACTGATCATTATAATACTGGTGATCATTGTTAAGCTCATCATTTCTCCATTGTCCTACAAATCCTATCTTTCCATGGCTAAAACTCGTGTTTTGAAGCCTGAACTCGATGAGATCAAAGAGAAACATGGAGATGATATGACGAAAATACAACAGGAACAAATGAAACTCTACCAACAAGTAGGGGTAAATCCATTAAGCGGTTGTATTCCTTTACTATTGCAAATGCCAATTTTATTTGCGATGTTTCAGTTTATTCCGCATGCAGTTGAGCTAAGACATCAATCTTTTCTTTGGGCAGAAGATTTATCAACTTTTGACTCTATCCTCAAACTTCCCTTTGAAATTCCACTTTACGGCAGTCATGTTAGTTTATTTACCCTGCTTATGACCATTACCACCGTAATTATGACCTGGTATAACAATCAGACTACCAGCATGACAATGCAGGGGCCCATGAAAACGATGCAGTATACAATGCCGATCATATTTATGGTTGTATTAAATAAGTTCCCTGCCGGCCTCACTTTCTATTATTTTATTTCCAATGTGTTTTCAATAGTCCAGCAGGCCGTTATTCGTCGCTTCGTTGATGATGGAAAAATAAGGGCCATTTTGGAAGAGAATAAAAAGAAAAACCGCAATAAGAAGAAGTCTAAGTTTCAGTTGAAAATCGAGGAGGCACTCAAAGCCAGCGAAGAGGCTAAGAAAGATACGGTAAAGAAGAGCATACCTAAAAAGGGTAAAAAATAAAAATTGCAGAGGCACAATTATAAATATGGTCATATTTGTACGATTCATTTTATTTTTGTGCCTCTATGTTTTATATTAACGAAAAATCCACACAGTCTGAGAATGTGTATTTCCCGGTAAAACAGGCTGTTTCATAATTTTCACAGACGTTTGCAATAATTTCATCTTACATGATGAGGGTTTTCTTATAAGTATTGAATATTTTTGCTGGCTTTTCGATTATCCTTATGGAGACATCAATAACTCAAAACAATGAAAATCAACAATTTAAAATGGGTAAAATAATTTCAATAGCAAATCAGAAGGGAGGCGTGGGAAAAACCACCACAGCGATTAACCTCAGTGCCAGCCTGGCTGCACTTGAATATAAAACGCTGATCGTTGATGCCGACCCACAGGCCAATTCTACATCCGGGGTTGGTATTAACCCCAGAGATGTTGAGAATAGTATTTATGAATGCATGGTAGATAATGTGCCGGCACTGGATTGTGTTGTAAAGACTGAAATAGATTATTTATATCTTTTGCCTTCACATATAGATTTGGTCGGTGCTGAAATAGAAATGGTCAATATTGAAGGTCGGGAAGAAAAAATGCGTGCTGCATTATTACCTCTTAAAGATGAGTTTGATTTTATTATTATCGATTGCAGTCCTTCGCTCGGTTTGATTACCATCAACGCTCTGACCGCCTCAGATTCAGTTATTATACCTGTACAATGCGAGTATTTTGCCCTTGAAGGTTTAGGTAAATTACTCAATACCATCAAAATAATTCAAACACGACTCAATATAAACCTCGAAATTGAAGGTATACTTTTAACTATGTATGATGTGCGGTTGCGATTATCTAACCAGGTAGTGGAAGAAGTGAATAATCACTTTAAACAAATGGTTTTTGAGAATCTCATTCCCAGAAATATTAAACTGAGTGAATCTCCCAGCTTCGGAATACCTGCCATTGCTTTTGATGCTGAAAGTAAAGGAGCTATCAGTTATCTTAACCTTGCAAAAGAAATTTTGATAAAAAATAATACAGTAAAAGCCTGACATGATGCAGAAAAAGAAAAATGCACTTGGTAGAGGTCTTGGGGCCTTGTTGGAGGATTCTGATACCACCTCCCGCAAAAGAGAAGAACTGGCAAGTGATGTGGCGGCCGTAAATATTATATCTGAAATACCTATTGAATTTGTTGAAGTTAACCCTTATCAACCCAGAACGCATTTCGACAAGGAAGCTTTGGATGAACTGGCCGAATCAATAAAAACACAGGGTATTATTCAACCCATAACTGTTCGGCGTCTTTCACAAAACCAATACCAGCTTATCTCCGGTGAAAGAAGACTCCAGGCGTCTAAACTTGCAGGACTTCAAAACATTCCTGCCTACATCAGAACTGCCGATGATCAGCAACTGCTGGAAATGGCATTAATTGAAAACATCCAGCGTGAAAACCTGAATGCCATCGAAATAGCCCTTTCCTACCAACGATTGATTAGCGAATGTAATTTGAAGCAGGAAGAACTTGGTGATCGGGTTGGAAAAAAACGTACTACTGTAAATAATTACCTGAGATTACTCAAACTTCCACCGGATATTCAATTGGGTATTAAAAATGCTCAGATAACCATGGGCCATGCCAGAGCGCTTATTACTATTGAAGATGTAGACTTTCAATTGAACATTTATAATAAAATTTTAAGTGAAGAACTAAGTGTTCGCAAAGTGGAAGAATTGGTGCGTGCGCATCAGGAAAATAAAAATGATTTAAAAAAGGCAGCTATTCCAAAAGAAGACCTGAGTCATGATTTGAAAAATGTTCAGCATCGTTTACAATCGCATTTCGGAACCCGGGTTATGGTAAAAAACGGCAAAGATAATAAAGGAGAAATCAGAATACCTTATATTTCTCATGATGACCTTAACAGGATTTTAGACCTTCTCAACATGTAACCTTTATTTCGGTTGATGTCGCGGTATATATCATTTACTCTATATGTGTTTTTTAACCTGTTTTTGTTAATATCGCCTGATGCTAATTTGGCGGTTGCTCAAAACAAGACAGACATTATTTCTGATAGTCTTGATGTAAAGGAGTTAAATGTCATCAGGCAACCCGATACACTTTATATAGAAACTGAAGACAGATACAGACCCATCCGTGCGGCTTTTTATTCTGCAGCCTTACCAGGACTAGGACAGGTTTATAACGAAAAATACTGGAAAATCCCTTTGTTGTATGGTGGTGTAGTTGTGATCGGGTATTTTATAAAATTTAACCATAACATTTACATTGAATCAAGAGATGGACTGGTGGCGCTTAGAGACGGCGATGACCGCACCAACAATATCGGAAAGCCCATTGAAAGGTTTGATGCAACAGACCTGGAAAGACGAATGTCTTTTTTCAGGAGAAACCGGGACTACCTGATTGTTGTTTCCATTCTGGTTTATGCTTTAAACATTGTAGATGCTCATGTAGATGCACACCTTCGCGATTTCAGAATAAGTGATGACCTGAGTTTTAACCTAAAACCTTCATTATTACAAACAGTACCAGGAGATGTCTCAGCAGGAATAACCCTAACATTCAATATAGGTAGCAGTAAAAACAATAAAGCACAAACGCAATTCACAAAGATCAATTAAGTATTATTTAAACTGTGAAATCAAAAACTATTACATCATGAATATACTCATACTAGGTTACGGAAAAATGGGCAAAGCCATTGAAGAATTGGCAGTGGACAGAGGTCATGTTGTTAAGCATAAAATCAACATTAATAATACCAATGCCTTAAAATTTATCGATGCTTCGGAGGTAGATGTTGCCATCGAGTTCAGTGAACCCACTGCCGCATATGAAAATGTAAAATACTGTATAGAAAAAGGGATTCCGGTAGTATGTGGAACCACGGGTTGGTTAGACAAAAAACCAGACATAGAAAGAATGTGCCATGAAAAAGGAGGTGCGTTTTTTTATGCATCTAATTTCAGTCTAGGGGTAAATATTTTCTTTCATATAAATAAAATACTGGCCGAAATAATGACAAAGCAATCTGGTTACAGGGCTTCAATCACAGAAACACACCACATTGAAAAAAAAGACGCACCCAGCGGTACCGCCATAACCCTTGCAGAAGACCTTATAGCAGCCTTCGAGCCTGTTAAAAGTTGGGTGAATGAATACACAGAAGTAGATGATCTCTTGCCTATAGTATCCCTGAGAAAAGAGCATGTACCCGGCACACATATCGTGAGATTTACCAGTGATATTGATGATATTGAGATCAAACATATTGCCCACAGCCGAACCGGTTTTGCGCTGGGGGCTCTTATGGTTGCTGAGTGGATGCCTGGTAAAAATGGCATTTTCGGGATGAAGGATTTTTTAAAGTTTTAAATAGCAATTTTAGTATAACGGGTCTTTTAGTCAAATTGGTTTAATTAGCGTAATATGTTATTTTTGCGCACCTAAACTTTTTTAAAGAGAAAATAATGAGTAAAAATACTAATGAAAAGGCACCCAAATCGGTGGTGAGAGAATGGGTTGATGCCATTGTTTTTGCAGTAATAGCTGCTACTATTATACGATGGTTATTCCTGGAAGCCTTTACCATTCCAACCCCATCAATGGAAAAAAGCCTTTTAGTGGGTGACTTTCTTTTTGTAAGCAAAGTAAGTTATGGTGCAAGAACGCCAAAAACCCCTTTACAGGTTCCTCTAACTCATCAAAAGATTTGGGGGACAAACACTCCCTCCTATTTAACCTGGGTTCAACTCCCTCAATATAGGCTACCCGGCTTTTCCAAAGTTAAAAGCAGGGACGTAGTAGTTTTTAATTACCCACCCGAACACGAGCACCCTGTTGATCTGAAAACCAATTACATCAAAAGATGTGTTGGTATGCCGGGAGAGGTTTTTGAAATAAGAGATTTGAAAATATTTGTCAACGGACAGGAACTTGATAACCATCCCAGAACGCAGTTTAGATATATGCTTAAAACTACTCAAAGCATCGGGGACAAAACCTTTTACAAATGGGATATTACTGATTTTATGCAAACAAGAGATGGCTATTATATACACACTACTCCGGAAAATGCTGAAAAGCTTAAAAGTATGCCGGCAGTACAGGATGTAATCATCAACAAAACCCCATCCGGACAAACCAACCCACGGGTATACCCAAGGTCCCCTCTTTTTGACTGGAATGAAGATAATTATGGCCCACTTACCATCCCAGCCAAAGGAATGTCGGTAGAATTGACAGAAGAAAACCTGGCTCTTTATCGCGATGTTATAGAAAATTATGAAGGCAACAATGAAGTGGTTGTGGAAAATAATAAATTGTATATAGATGGCACACATATTGCCGAATATACCTTCAGGCAAAATTATTACTTCATGATGGGTGATAATCGCCACAATTCAGAAGATTCGAGATTCTGGGGATTCGTTCCGGAAGATCACGTGGTGGGGAAAGCGCTTTTTATATGGCTCTCCCTTGATAAATATGAAACTTTCCTGAGTAAAGTGAGATGGAGAAGATTTTTTATGGGAATAAACTAAATCCTAAGCATTAACTTATACCGAATACCTGCATAGAATCTTTCCAGGAAAATCGGTGAATGCTTGCGTTGCATATAAAAATCATAACACCTTTGAGTAAAAACCAGGTCAATTATAGATTTTGAGGTTTTTTTCTAAAGCCGTGATGATTTGACTTATTACTGTTATATTGCGTATTGGGTGTCTGTAGTAAAGGATCGGACACATATTCTGGTATTGTTATATTTTTTTGCAGGAAATGGCATTGTAGAAAGTGGAATTAATGGATTTCATTATTAGTTCTTAAAAAAAATTTACAATTCGCGATTTATTTTATTCATTATGCCAACTTTTCGTTATTAAAATGTGTCAAATGCTTATACATTAGAAACATTTAACCCAAGAAAAGATGTTTTATACATAGCAATTTGAGAAGACGTTAAAATATTCGTCTTTTCTAAGCCTAAAATTATATAAGAGCATGGATAACATTCAACTCGATACCATAGAAGATGCCATTGAGGCCATCAAAAAAGGTGAAGTCATCATTGTCGTAGATGACGAAGACAGGGAAAACGAAGGCGATTTCGTTTGTGCTGCTGAATGCATTACACCAGAAATTGTAAACTTTATGGCCCGGTATGGCAGAGGATTAATTTGTGTCCCCCTGGTCGATGAACGCTGTGAAGAATTGGGGCTTGAACTTATGGTAGGTAAAAACACTGCGGTTCATGAAACTCCTTTTACCGTATCTGTAGACCTAATAGGGCCGGATTGCGGAACCGGCATATCGGCTGAAGATCGCGCACGTACTATAAAAGCACTTGTGGATGAGAATACAAAACCTGAAGACCTTGGCAGACCTGGTCATATTTTTCCGTTAAAGGCCAAAAAAGGTGGTGTATTACGAAGAACTGGACATACAGAAGCAACCATAGATTTTGCCCGTCTCGCAGGGTTTAAACCTGCCGGGGTTTTGGTTGAAATAATGAATGATGACGGTACCATGGCACGTTTACCTGATCTCAGAATTGTAGCAGATACCTTTAAACTTAAGTTAGTTAGTATTAAGGATCTCATAGAATACCGGCTAAAAAAGGAATCTCTGATTGAAAAAATTACAGATGTGCAAATGCCTACTGAGTACGGTAAATTTAAATTGCATGCATATAGACAAATTAATGGTGGTGATATACATCTGGCCCTTGTAAAAGGTGATTGGAATAAGGATGAGCCTGTGATGGTACGGGTGCACTCATCTTGTGTGACTGGTGATATATTCGGTTCTTCCCGCTGTGACTGCGGACAACAATTACATGCAGCCATGGAGATGGTAGATAGATCAGGTAAAGGCGTTGTCTTATATATGAACCAGGAAGGAAGAGGAATAGGACTAATCAACAAACTAAAAGCATATAAACTACAGGAAGAAGGTTATGATACTGTTGAAGCCAACCATATGCTTGGTTTTAATATGGACCACAGGGACTATGGGATCGGCGCCCAGATTTTAAGAGATTTAGGTGTTTGTAAAATCAGGTTGATATCTAATAATCCTAAAAAAAGGGCCGGACTTATTGGATATGGCCTGGAAATTGTGGAAAATATACCTATAGAGTTTGAGCCCAATGAATTTAATGAAAAATACCTCGCCACTAAACGAGATAAAATGGGCCACGACATTTTGAAAAACCTGAAAACCAAAAATCATGAATAAGAAATGGAGCATCGGACTGGTTTTATTTTGCATTCTATCCATGCCTTTATCGGCACAGGATTTTCCATCACAACGCTGGCATAAAGGACGGGTAGTTCTGGTATCAGGCGATACCCTTGGCGGTTTGGTAAAATATGATTTTGAAAATGACATGGTGCAGCTTAATGAAGACAACTCTATTAAAGCATTCAGTGCCAGGAAATTACTTTATTTTGAAATATTTGATGAAACCATAGATGCATTTCGTTTCTTCTACGCTCTCCCATACATGGCCAGAGACAGCTACCAGAATTATGAAGTGCCAAGAATTTTTGAAGTCTTGTATGAGGGTAATCTCACATTATTGGCAAGAGAAGAAATTGTCACTGAAACCATGCCTATGTACAACTATTACTATTTCAGGCCAGAGTGGAATTTTGCCAGAAACCGGCTCGCTTATGATTTCTTCTTCCTTAGAAAAGATGGTAATATTGTGCATTACAATATGAAAAGAAAAGAACTTTTGAACAACTTTGGCCGCAGATCGCAGGAAATTAAACAATACATGAAAAAAAACAACCTCAAGCATGACAGGTTAAGAGATCTGGTGCGGGTTACTGCCTATTATAATGCGCTTGAAGGAAAATCCTGATTTTTTATGAGTAAAAAACCCTTGATACTAGTCACTAATGACGATGGTATAACAGCGAATGGAATTAAGCTACTGACAGAACTTATGTCAAAATTGGGTGAAGTAGTCGTAGTTGCTCCTGACAGTCCTCAATCGGGCATGGGGCATGCTATTACCGTTGGAAATACCTTAAGACTAACCAATAGCAATGAATTTGACGGCATTAAATCATATCAGTGTACCGGCACACCGGCCGACTGTGTAAAACTTGCCAAACATCACATATTTAAATCTAAAAAACCCGATCTGGTTGTAAGTGGGATCAATCACGGCAGTAACACTTCTATCAGTGTTATTTATTCTGGCACCATGTCAGCAGCCATAGAAGCAGCCATTGACAATATACCCGCCATAGGATTTTCAGTTTGTGATTATGCTCATGATGCAGATTTTTCACATATAGAAGAATACGTTATTAAAATTGCTAAACTGGTTTTGGAAAAAGGACTCCCTAAAGAACTTGCTTTAAACGTAAACTTCCCCAAAAAACAGGAAGAAAAAATAAAGGGTATTAAAATTTGCAGACAAACCCGTGCCAAATGGCAGGAGGAATTTGACTGCAGACTCGACCCTTACGGCAGGGAATATTTTTGGTTAACCGGAAAATTTATTAATATGGATAAGGGTGAAGATGTAGATGAATGGGCCATAGCTCACAATTACGTCTCCGTTGTACCTGTTCAATTTGACCTTACAGCACACCATGCCATCAGCATCCTTAATAATGAATGGGATATTTAATAAAAAAAACGGAATTTGAATCTGTATGCGCCTTAAGCGCATATCCATAATGATAATACAGCAGACTTTTTGATTTAAAAAAATCAAACAAATCATGTAATACTTGTGCCTTTTTACTTGTTTATTATGACTGTAATTCATTTATTTACAGCGTTATAAATAGTACAATTTTAAAAACATGATATCGAAAACCGACTGTATTAGCAAATTAGTTTTTTTCACAGTTTTATCATTTTGGATACATTATTCAACGACAGCAGTAGCCTGCACAAGGATTGTTTATAAAGGCCCTGATGAAACTGTAATCACTGCCCGCTCAATGGATTTTTCCCTTGATATCCCGGCCAATCTATGGAAATTCCCCAGGGGACTACAAAGGCATGGAGAGGTTGGTCCAAATTCGATAACCTGGAAATCAAAATATGGCAGCATCATTGCTTCCTCCTGGGATATTGCAACTGTTGATGGTATGAATGAAAAAGGGCTGGTTGCAAATTTATTGTGGCTGGTTGAATCTGAATACCCGTCTTTTGATAAAAACGGGAATTATAAAGGACTAACCATCGCGGCCTGGGCACAATATGTGCTCGACAATTTTGCCACTGTAGAGGAAGCTGTAAATAACCTGTCAAAAGAAGATTTTGTAGTGGTTACCGATTTTATACCTGGCACCAACAAATTTACAACGGTTCACCTTTCAATATCGGACCCCGGTGGAGATAATGCCATTTTTGAATATATAGGTGGAAAGCTGGTTATTCATCATGATCCTTCTTTTACAGTAATGACCAATTCTCCCATATTTGAAGAGCAACTGGCTATAAACAAATATTGGAAAGATATACCAGGCACTATTATGTTACCAGGGACCAATAAAGCAGCAGACCGATTTGTTAGAGCCTCTTATTATATTAATGCCATACCCCAAACCAGCGATATAAAAATTGCTACTGCTTCTGTTTTTAGTGTAATTCGGAATCTATCTGTGCCTTATGGAATAAGTTCAGAAACACAACCTGATTTATCATCTACACAATGGAGAGCAGTTGCCGATCAAAAAAATAAATTATATTATTTTGAAAGTGTTTTAACCCCCAATACTTTTTGGATTGACTTAAAAAAAGTCGATTTCAGCGAAAAAAGTGGCGCCCGGATGCTCAGTGTCGATAAAGGCGAAATTTATTCAGGAGAAGTGTCAGGCAAATTTATCAGAAAAGACCCATTTGTATTTCAAGGCTTATGAAAGAGAAAAGCTTAAGTCATAAACTAGAGCAGGTAGTTTTTTACTTACTTGGATTTATACTTGTTTCATATATTTTTATTGAGATAATTGAATTATTTTACCAGTTTGGTAAGGCTATTATTTCAGTAAATGAAAACAATGAAAGATTGCTGGTGAGCAAGGAACAAACCCGTATTGTTTTACCCGTTTTTTTTAATATTCTGATTGCCGTAGAACTGATGGATACATTGAAAAGTTATATTTCAGAACATAGCATTAAAGTACAAAGTATTCTGCTGATAGGTTTGATTGCCATCGGAAGAAAGATATTGGTATTAGATGTAGGACATGCAGATGGAATGACCAACCTGGGGATGGCGTCTTTGATTATTGCCTTATCAGCGGGCTATTATCTGGTTAAAAAAGCAAAATAGGAATATTTATTAAAAATAGCCTCAGCCGGCAAAAAGCCAAAGTATTAATTTTAACAGTACAAATTGCCTGTGCGATTCATTATATAATCTCACAGGCAACCTTATCCTTGATTTTTTTAAATAAGAAGATCCATATCTTTTGCGCAAAAGAAATTATGAAAACCTTTAATCTCATTTTGTCAAAAGTATAGAGCCATTCTATAATCAGACATAAACCTTAGCAGGAACCATGCTTTCTATTTCTGATTCCGCATCTTCCAATGCATTCCAGATTTTGTCTTTGATTCCCTGATAGTCCTGTTTGACCCTTTCAGCCATTAATTTATAATATGCAATGCCTTCTTTTAAATTAGTCGTGAAAGTTTTAATATATTTCTCTTGCTTGGCATCCATATTATCAGACATTTCCTCAAGCTGTTCCCTTAGATAATCTATATATAAAGACAGCTCCTTCACAAACATATGAGGTCTTTTGCTATCGTCGGTAATTTTAATTCTGCCATAAATATGGTCAACCATTTCCTTCAGAGTAAAGGTACCCTTAAAATAAGCTATATTTGGCCCCGGACATATGGTGACAGCTGTTTGATTTTTTATAGGCTTTAATCCATAATTTTTGAAAGCCGCATTGCTTAAACCAATACAAAGACACTCTTTTGTTGTAATAGATGCCAATCTTTTCTCATAGGTTTCAGGGTCGAGGTTTTCTCCATTTAATTGATCGATTTTCAAACGCTGATATTTACGAGAAGCTGTACAAATGGGAACTTCAGTGAATTCTGTATTTGAAACCAGGAATCGTTCAGTACATGGGCTGCCAGGCTTTCCTTCGGCCAGCCGGGTCTGTTTTTCTATTTCAGAGCTGGTTCCTTTCAGATAATGAAAACGAACACCCAACGGAGAATTATGGCTGAGGCATACATCTTCTTCACCAGCATTGCTTAATAGTTCCAAAGTTTCCGATTCAGTCGTAGTAGCTTCAGGTACGAGCAGAAAGGGAGTGCCCCATCCTGTTTTATGTACTTCATAATATTCCCGCATCAATTTGTCTTCTTCGTGCGTGCCTATCCCACCCTGTACCGTAATGTATATGGGATGCGGCTCCTCATAGATTTCTGCTCCTCTTTCCTGAAGGGCTGAAACGTACAGAGCGTGCAAAGATGAAATTAGTTCTTCTTTTTTCTGTTTGAATTCCTCAAGTATGGGACCCAGCAGATATCCATCCGATGCAAAAGCATGACCTCCGCAATTAAGGCCGGATTCAACCCTGAACTCACTCACCCAGATACCTTTTTTAGCAAGATATTTACCCTGAATAAGGGCTGACCTGTAATCGCTGACCTTTATAACGACCTTTTTGTCAAATTGACCATGTCCTCTGGCATCAAATGCCCGCAAATTACCCAGGTAATTGTACAATCTGGGATTTAAACCGGCTGAAAATACCACAGAAGAACCTGTAAGGTCACTATTGGCATACCCTCTGAGGGCCGCAAGAGCATCAGAGCTTTCCCCGGGCATGGTTTCTTCAAGATCAGGATTGTTTTTATCGACTTTGGTCATGATATTTACATCGATCTGTCCGCGAACGATATGCCTGCGAAGAAATGACTGAATTTCCTCAATCTCTTTAGTATCACTGAGGTTTTGCATACTGTGATACATCTGCTTCAGGTAGCTGTCTTCGGGGAGCAACTCAAAATATTTTACAATATCAGAGCCTAAATCAAATGCGGCTGATCTCAATTTATCCATTTGCTCATTGACAATGCGCTGAACAAGATTAAGATAATCGGTTATTCGTTTTGCTCTGTGATCGTGCTCTTTCTCGGTAATTGGTGTATAGGTTTCATTGATGTGCTCATAGTAATACTTTCGCATTTTTTCTATGAGATTATCCTCTATGATGGAGATAACTGAATCAATGCCAAATCTGGCCACCTTTACAGGGCTGTCAATGGTATAAGCCAACCCCATCACTGGAATGTGAAATGTGTGCTGTGAATTGTTATTCATGATTATTATTAATGAAAAGTCAAATGAACTAAATAAACCTATGTTATAATATGACATAAATCATGTTTTGCGTATAAAGGAGCCTATTTGACCAGTTGAATTACGATAAAAAATATTTTTGTTAAAAAATTATGGCCATTCAATCTTCGTATCGGAGACCAAAATATCGCCGGAATTCATGGTGCAAATGCAAAACTATATTCTCGGCATTCTGACGATCCATATACAAAAGAGGCTTACTATTGAAATACACTATAAAATCATCCCATTCACGACGACTTAAAGCATACTGACTCATAAACTGTTCGCGAAGTGCCTGAGAATTTATTGTTTGATTGTAAACCAACTCCCTTTTTTTTCTTTCATAACTCTGCATCAAAAGTCTTTTTTCTTTCGCCTCCTTAGAAAAATAAGAAATTGGCCCGTAGTTTATCGAACCTATGGGCACATCTGAAATATCACCTGGGTCATATGGCCTGGGGAGACCCGGAACAAAAATAGGTTCGCGTTTGGGCCGTAAAAGGTATTCTGGTGTAAGATGTTCTGAATAAACAATTACCCCGGCCAGTTCGCGTACATCTGGCTTCAGACGTATTACAACTTCTGCATTATTTCCTTTATAATTTGAAAAGGTAATTTTTTCTGTAATATACCCTACATATGAAAAGATAAGGGTATCGGATTTTAATATTCTGATTCTAAACATTCCTGCCGCATTCGTAACCGTTCCTACCCTGCTCTCTCTGCCGTAAATATGCACCCCTGGTAAATTTTCAAGATCATCGCCGCTTATGACGTTCCCACTCACAATAATACGTTCAGGTGTTTCCACAGCCTGAGCCTGCGCATCTATGCCTGCTATTCCAAGCAAATACAGCATGAACAAACCCTGCATGTAAATCAAGGTAAAATGATGAACTAAAAGTGGTAACTGCTTCCTGCGCATACAATCAAATATACGTGACCTTTACAGATTAACGCACTTTACAAGACTTGTACCATCCTCTTTTAACAAAATTTGTGAAATACTGCCAAAAGCTATATCAAAAGAAAAAATGTACTCTAAGGGAATCCTTAAGTAATGCGCCAGCAATGCCCTGATCACCCCTGAATGCGTAACAACAATTACTTCTTTGTGTGGGGTTTGTTTAATGTCATCGATAGAAGCAAGACTGCGAATCAACAACTGTCTAAAGGTTTCTCCTCCCGGACATGACTGGTTGACAAAATTTGATTTCCATCTCACCAGTTGATCCTGCGGTAAAGTATTTAAATGCTTTTCTTCCCACTCACCGTAGTTCAATTCTTTGATTCGATCCTCTTTAATAATTTTGGCAGATAATTTTTCCGAAAGTCTTTCTGCAAGCTTTACACAACGGCTTAAAGGACTGCAATAAATAACTACTTGAGAATCGGTATTGACCTTTGATAATACTTCATTAAAATCACCCTGCCAGGTTGAGGCGAGTGGAACATCTGTATGACCGTATAAAACATGAGATTCTATCTGTACCCGGGTGTGCCTGACAAGCGTTATAAGCATTTTACAAAATATTCAACAATACAATAGCTAGGCCATGAAAAGACCGGTTAATAATTAAAAAAGCTTTAAAGCAAAATCTAAACCAAAAACTGATGAAAGCAGTCTAAAAGTTCCAGCAAAAATTATTTAGATTTTACTTTTTTAACAGATTGAGTAGCTTTTTTTCTGGGGCGATTTACGCCAAAGGAACCTTTGGCGATTTTACCTTTTTTTGTTTTTTTATCTCCTTTTCCCATGATTAAATTTTTGAGTTAAGAATCATTTTATGCAAAATAAAGAATAGACAGCAAAAACATAAATATTTTTTGCATAAACAAAAATATAAATAAATTCCCTCAATTTCCAAAACCAAAAAATATACATATGGTTACAACCAAATAAACATTAAAATGAAATGGCTACAGCAAATCCAACACTTATACATGCCTTGCGAAATACGGCAAAAAAATTGAAAGAAGGCGCTTCCTATCAATGGGGTCATATGGGCGCGTGTAATTGCGGAAATCTGGCCCAGGAACTCACGCCTTTCAGCAAAGCCGAAATACATGCTTTTGCCATGGAACGTCACGGCGACTGGAGTCAGCAAATACTCGAATTTTGTCCTGCCAGTGGTTATCCAATGGATCTGCTCATAGATAATCTTATCAAGACAGGTCTTACTTTAGATGACTTATCGAATTTGGAAAAACTCAGTGATCAACTAATACTGAAAAGACTTCCTGAAGCCAGAAAATATCTTAATCACAATCGCAAAGAAGATGTTATTCTTTATATGGAAACCTGGGCCAACCTGCTGGAAGATCAGCTCTTATTGTCCATTGACATAAGTGATGCCAGAAAAACTGCGGTAAATCATACTGCTTACAGCATTTAAAATAGACAAACATTGATTCTGATCTTTCCGTTAGCTTACTTATAAACTTAAGCTGATGGAAAGATTATTATATCACTTCTTTATATGCAGTATTTTCCTGCACATTTCATTTCTTCCTCTACAGATACAAGGACAGGATTTAGACAGCAAAGTGGCGTCTTTTCTTAAAAAAAATAAAAGTCAATGGAAAGACCTTAACGTCCCCTATGAAGATGGGCAGACACTTTTTGATTTGATCGTGGAGCATAAATATACTTCAGCCCTTGAAATAGGAACATCGACCGGACACAGTACAATTTGGATGGCTTGGGCAATGAGCAAAACCGGTGGCAAGGTTATCACCATAGAAATAAATGAAAAACGCTATCGCGAGGCTTTGAAAAATTTTAAAGAGGCAGGTTTGTCTGATTTCATAGATGCCCGACTGGCAGATGCAATGGAATTAATCCCAAAACTTGTCGGTCCTTTTGATTTTGTGTTTTCTGACGCAGATAAAGGCAACTATAAAAACTATTTCGAACTTCTTCATCCCAAATTAAAAAAAGGAGGCATTTTCTCTGCCCATAATGTTCGTGAAGGATATTACGGCGTTGATGATTTTCTTCAAACCATTAAAAATCACCCTGATTACGAAACGACTTTCGATACCAAAACCAGGGCGGGAATTTCTCTTAGTAAAAAAATTGATTAGGGCATTTTTAATAATGATAAATATTAATAATCTGACTAAAAATAAAAATATTTAACTCAACTCTTTGACTTTTTAGTTTTTTTAACTAAATAGCATTAATTTTTAGGAATAAATATAATTATTTTGCAATGTAAAATCACAAAAAAATGCATTTTTACCGATCTATAAGAATTTTTGTATCCACAGTTTTATTTACTTTTTTTCTCATTTTGTTTATGCCCCCTACAGTTAAAGCTCAGGTCAGTAAAGGCGATAAACTTTTAGGCGGGAATCTTTCTTACACTAATGCATTTATGGGAGATGCCTTTTTTAGTTACGGAGTTGAAAACTTTACATTTTTACCCTATTTTGGATATTTTTTAGGGGATGGTTTTATGGTAGGTTTGGGTGTTGGTGTCAGTTATACGAATTTCCAGTCAGAAACCTTAACAGGTGTAATAATAAATCCATTCGTTCGCAAATTTTTCACAATTGATGAAAATAAGTTTTACTTTTTTTTAGAAGGCGGTGTTGGCGGAATATTGTACGACCATAATAATTATGGCAACACAATTTTATTAGGAATTTCTCCTGGTTTCACTTACTTTTTTTCAAGAAATTGGGGAGTTGATTTGATGTTTAAGGGAATTACCTTCGAAGGAAATCAAAATCGAAGAAACAGATTTGAAGCAGGTGTGAGTTCTATTTCACCACAAATTGGCCTTAATTTTTATTTCTGATCTTATTTGTGTTTCAATTATTTTCTGATAATGGGGTCCAGACAATATTAAAAAAAAACATATTTATTGATTTCAAACGTTTGCTGTATTTGACTACATCCATTAAGTTTGTTTAATTTTAATAGTTAAGCAAGAGGGATGCGTTTTTTTGTCGTAATAGCAGTATGCTGTTTTATTACAATTTCAGGTTATTCACAGCAAAATGGAAGAGGGACTGTCAAAGCCGCGCATGCGTACAAATATGAAGATTTATCCATTCAATTAGATGGCTCATTGGATGAATCAGTTTGGCAGGATATTGCCCACTGGACAGGAGAATTTTATCAATATTTCCCCTCAGATACTTCTTTTGCCAACGCCCAGACAAAGGTAAAAATCGTTTATGATGATAAATTTCTGTATGTCGCAGCCATTATGTATAACCTTGAAGATCGGGATGAATATGTAAGCACATCTTTGCGAAGGGATTACAGAGGAGATCAAAATGATGGGGTAAGCTTCGTTTTTGATACCTTTAATGACAATACCAATGCTTTTTTGTTTGGTGTTAATCCATATGGTGTACAGAGAGAGTCTTTAATCGCAAATGGTGGTGCTGAAAGAACCGATCTGAATCTGGCCTGGGATAACAAATGGTATTCGGCGGCAAAAATATATGACAATTACTGGGTGGTTGAATTGGCCATTCCTTTTTCTACCCTTAGGTACAAAGACAATGCTTCAGAATGGAATGCCAATTTTTACAGAATTGACAGTAAGTATAATGAAAGAAGTAGCTGGGCACGAATCCCCAGAAACTTTTCCTTGATCTCTGTTGCTTTTACCCATAAGATCTATTTTTCAGAACCTCTTCGAAAATACGGAGCCAACATTTCTTTAATCCCTTATGCGGCTGCCGGACAATCCAGAAATAAACTGGAAGGAACCCGGAATCCAATACGACCTTCATTTGGCGGTGATGCCAAGCTTGGCGTTGGTCCTGCGCTAAATCTCGATCTTACGGTCAACCCTGATTTTTCTCAGGTTGAAGTAGACGAACAGGTGACAAATCTCGACCGCTTTGAAATTTTCTTTCCGGAGCGAAGGCAATTTTTTCTTGAAAATGCCGACCTCTTTGCCGATTTCGGAACCCCTACCCTAAGACCTTTTTTTTCCAGACGAATTGGTGTAGACCGGGATGAGTCTACAGGACAGAATGTGCAAAACCAAATTCTTTTTGGCGGCCGCCTCAGTGGTAAAATTACCGATGACTGGAGGGTCGGATTGATGAACATGCAAACGGCAAATGATGATGAAAAGGGAATCAGCGGCAAAAATTTTTCGGTTGCTGCCGTACAAAAAAAAGTCTTTGCCCGGTCGAATATTGGTGTAATAATGATAAACCGGGAAAGTTTAAACACTGCAAGCGAATCAGGTCTGTTTGACACTTCTGATTATAATCGTTTACTGGGCATTGACTATAACCTGGCTTCTGGAGACAACCGCTGGACTGGTAAGTTTTTTTATCATAAAAGTTTCGATGCACAATCTGCCGGGAATTCAGGGGCTTTACACGGTCAACTCAACTATAACGATTTGCATGTTACCGCAAGTGTTTCTTATTCTGATATTGGCGAATCCTTTGATCCAAAAGTGGGCTTTGCACCCCGAAATGATTATAAGCGTATTGCGTCGAGCTTTGCATATCAGTTTTTTCCGGTATCTGACCTCATTAATCGTCATGGTCCTGGTATTGAATCAGAAAATTTATGGAATGAGACTTATGGGAATACCGATGAATTATATACTCTTTTTTATGATTTGCAATTTCAATCGCAATCTATATTAAGATTTAGCATGAACAGACGCTACACCTACCTGTTTTCTCCATTTGACCCTACCCGTACTCAGGGTGAGCCACTGGCAAGCGATACAGGTTATGGGAATAATTTTTGGGGGTTCAGGTATGTGGGCAACCCCAGAATGCCATTATTTTTTACACTGATCGGCCAAAAAGGTGAATATTTTACAGGTAATATAAACTCCCTGCAAGGCATTATGAACTGGCGCATCGGTTACATAGCCAATATTTCCATGAACTTCAGTTACAATAACATCGTACTTCCAAAACCCCAGAATTCAGCCAACCTGATACTCGCCGGTCCACGAATCGATCTTACCTTAAGCAAGGATCTGTTTATCACTACTTTCTTTCAATACAATAATCAGATCAACAACATCAATATAAACACAAGGCTGCAATGGAGATATGCGCCGGTTTCTGACCTTTTTATAGTTTATACCGAAAATTACTTTCCATCAACTTTTGCTTCCAAGCAACGCGCCCTGGTAATGAAATTAAGCTATTGGCTTAATATCTAAAATATCATATTACATGACGCATTTCAGACTTCGCCAACTGTGTGTAAAAAGCTTGTTTGTTTGGGTAGTGGAATTTTATAAAGTAATTACCTGGCAATTATGCTTAATTGTCAGTTCGCTTTATAAAGTGACCTGAAATAATAAAGGAGATTACCTTTTCCAGGAATCTCCTTTATACAAATGGGGTATTAAAAAGTTAAATTATTAATCCAGTTTAAGGGATGTTTCAAAAGTATACTGCCCTGAACCAACCTTGGTTTGCAGAAATTTATACGGAATTTCACCTGCCGGTACAACGGTAGTGCTTTCTGTTACTTTTCCATTCATGACTAAGCCACCATCCGATGCAGGCACCAAAACATCTGCCCTGGCATTTACAGGTACCACTACTGTGAGAATAAATTTCCCATTCTCTATCTTCCAGGCAGAAGAAACAGTTCCGTAAGGTGAATCATGACTGGCTTTCACATGATTCATTTCGCCAAAAGGATGCGGTTTAATGACAATGTGTTTGTAACCGGGTTTTTCGGGATCTGGATTTATACCTGCCACCACTTTGTAGAGCCAGTCCCCAACGGCACCATAGGCATAGTGATTGAATGAATTCATGCCGGGATTTTGGAAAGTACCATCAGGTTTAATACCATCCCATCTTTCCCAAATGGTAGTCGCATCTTTGGTAACCGGATATAACCATGAAGGATAATCTTTTCGGTAAAGCAGTTTATAAGACTCTGCCAAATAACCATATTTGGTGAGTACATGGCAAATGTCTGCAGTACCTAAAAAGCCGGTTGTTATATGACCAAAAGTGTTGACATCTTTTGCCAGTCGTTCGGCCGCTGCTTTTTCAAGTGATTCGGGTAAAAGGCCAAAAGACAGGGCTACTACATAGGCAGTCTGGGTATTGGAGCTGAGCCGGCCATTTGGTGTTACGTATTCTTTGTTGAATGCAGCCTTTATTTTACCCTGCAGATCTGCATAATCTCGGGCCTCGCTTGATTTTCCACTAATTTCTGCCGCTTTTCGCAGTAGTCCGGCTGAATGATAAAAGTAGCAATTTGCCAGAAAATCCTTATCAGTAGTAGCCCCGGGATAATCAGACCTGGTGGTTGCAAAAGCCAGCCAGTCGCCAAATTGTCTTTCTTTAGGAAGCCATAAATACCTGTCACCTGCTTCTTTTCTTATGAATTCTACCCATGCCTTCATGCTTTGATATTGATCAGAAAGTATGCGATGATCTCCATAATTGAGGTAAACATTCCAAGGTACTATGGTAGCCGCATCGGCCCAACCATGTGCACCACCTCTGTCCAAAGAATTAGGGATCACATGCGGTACCGCTCCGTCTTCATGTTGATCTGCTGCCAGGTCACGCAACCATTTTGTGAAAAATGCCGGTGAGTGCATATTATAGCAGGCCGTAGGTGCAAATACTTGTGCATCACCGGTCCAGCCAAGGCGTTCGTCTCTTTGCGGGCAATCAGTAGGCACATCGACAAAATTACCTTTTTGACCCCATAAAATATTATGCTGCAATTGATTGATTAAAGGCTCATTGCAACTGAAGCTGCCGGTAACTGCCAGGTCGCTGTGTACAACCACACCCCTTAAAAGATCAGTAGTCACTTCACCTGGGTATCCTGAAACGGCTACAAATCGAAATCCCTGAAATGTAAAACGCGGCTCGTATATTTCATCCGATGTACCTTTGGCTGTATATATAAGCTTCTGTGCGGCTGCGCGGAGATTGGTTGTATAGAAATTACCCTCTTTGTCAAGAACTTCGGCATGTCTAAGGGTTATTTGCGTTCCTGCTGGTACATTGAGATGTAATCGACACCAACCTACCATGTTCTGGCCTAAGTCTAAAACAGTATCCCCTTCAGGGGTATAGATAACTTTAACTGGTTTAATTTCTTCTATTTTTCGTATAGGCTCAGCAATGCTACCTACCAGATTGCTTTTTTTAGAGGTTGTTTTGATTACTCCTTTCCAGCTGCTATCATTAAAACCAGGCTGAGCCCATCCATCCATTTCCAGACGTGCATCATATATTTCCCCGAAAAAAATTTCAGAACGCAAAATCGGGCCGGTAGAAGACTTCCAGCTTTCATCAGTTGATATTACCTGAACACTTCCATCGGTATAGGTCACTTCAAGTTGCCCGATAACTTCAACATCCCACACATCAGGCATAGGCCTGCCGTTGGGGTTAAAAGCGCGATGCCAACCATTGCCCAGGATTACTCCCACCGCGTTGGTTCCGCTTCGCAACTGTTCTGTGACATCATATACCTGGTATTGAAGGCGGGTTTCATAACTGGTATAGCCCGGTGTTAATACCTGATCACCGACTTTCTTACCATTTAGATAAAACTCATATAATCCTTTTGCCGAACAATACAATCGAGCCGAAAGTATTGGTTTATTCAGGTTAAATTCCTTTCTGAAATGTGGTGCAGGATAGCTGTATTCTTCAAACTTAATAGCTGTTTTAATCCAGTCTGCCGTCCAGTCATCAGGATTGAGCATACCTATTTCAAAATAAGCTGGTGCAGACCATTTCCCTGCTTTGTCATTTTTATCCCACACCCTTACCATCCACCAGGCTTTTTGTTTAGAGGTTAACGGCTTTCCATCATATTCTACCAGAACACTTTGAGATGAACTTACTTTTTGGCTATCCCATAAATCAGCGCGTCTGGGATTCAGAAGTCTTGGAGTGGAAGCTATAATGATCTGATAGGCGCTTTGTTCCTGATCAGGAACAGTGGAATGAATCTTCCAGGAAAAGCGAGGCACAACCACATCAATGCCTGAGGGGTCCTTTTTGTGTTCTGTTTTTAATTCACGTGGCTCCATGGCATAAGCCACTACTGAACAGATCAATAGCATAATCACCAACAATGGCGAATGGATGCTAAAAATTTTGTTCCCTGATTTTTTAGTCAAATTCTGCATTTTGAAACCTTTTAAATGAAAAAATACATGCGTGTTGAAGGATAAATGTATTGATTTTATTTTAAAAAACCATCATTTAACCATCAGGCTTTTGTATAGCCATCTTTAAATTTAAATTCACATGCCTGACCTGTTTTAAATTCATTGTTTTTATAATAAAACAGATTATTTAAGTTCTACCATTAAGACAGCAATGGTATCTTTCCATGGTTTTTAAGGGTGAACCAGCTCTCAAAATGATGGTTTCCCATTTCCCTGATTTCTCCACTTATAGGGTGAAACCATGCTATATCCATGGAAGTAAACTCATTTTGTTCCAGTACTGTACTGATAAATTCCATATGTTCAGGCACCAGGTTCATAAAAAAACATCTTCTCCATTGGTTAATGGAAGACCTCCTGTGGACAGGTAATCGAACCCTTTTTTATTTGTGGTAAATATCTGAGCTGAGGGAGCAAGATTGTTGTAATTGCATTTTTCAAATTGTTTAGCAAGGTTACTGTAATACCCAAACCTGGGTGGATACCAGTTATGAGCCTCATTGAATGGATCGCATACAACAATATCCCATGAAGTATTTTGCCAGTAGTAGGTGGAAAATACACTGGCAAATACACATTCATAATTTCTGAGCAGGGAGGTTACTGGATCTGTATAATTTCTCTGGAAAAATACGTACGGGCCTTTTTCATAACCGCCATGTTCAGGGAATTACCGACAAATTCGATCAGCATAAATAAACCCGTCTTTTCAAACGGGTTAAGTTCACTGTTTTTCCGAAAACCTTGCGATACTCTACTCCAATAGACTATGAACCACCAATCCACTCCTGAGTTTAGGCTCAAACCATGTGGTTTTAGGGGGCATAATTTCTCCACTATCGGCAATATCAAAAAGTTGTTGCATACTCACCGGGTAAAGAGCAAAGGCAACCGCCATTTCACCTGAGTCTACCCTTCTTTTCAACTCACCAAGCCCGCGAATACCACCGACAAAATCAATTCTTTTATCAGTTCGCTGATTGGTTATATTTAATAATGGCTCCAGCACCTGCTGGGTGAGTATACTTACATCAAGTACACCTATGGCATTCTCAGACCATTTGCCAGGCCTGGCTTTAAGTGAATACCACAAACCATTGAGGTACATGCCGAAACTATGAAGGGCGTCTGGCTTCCAGGGGCGCTCACCTTTAATTTCCACTTCAAAAGCTTTTTCAAGTCCATTCAAAAAAGCTTCATGGCTTAGGCCATTCAAATCTTTAATGACCCTGTTATAGTCGAAAATCTGCAATTGATCATCAGGAAAGTGTACTGCCAGGAAGTAATTAAATGGCTCATCACCCGTATATCCGGGATTTTGTGCCCTTAGTTCAGCCCCAACCAAAGCTGCAGCTGCCGTCCGGTGATGCCCATCGGCTACATAGGTTTCTGGAATTTCCCTGAAATATGCTTCTATTTGTATCACTGTTTCAGGGTTATTTACTACCCATAGCTTGTGCAAAATACCATCCTCTGCGGTAAATTCGTACAACTTTTCAGATGATGACTTTTCATTTTCAATCAATGAATCCAACAGGGCATGTGCCCGGTAGGCAAAAAAAACAGGTTCAGCATTTATCATGGAAACCCTCACATGATTTTTGCGGTCTTCTTCTTTGTCAGGGCGTGTAAGTTCATGTTTTTTAATATTATCATTAAGATAATCATCTACCGCAGCCCTGGCGACAATACCAGTTTGAGCGCGGCCATCCATGGTGAGTTCATAGATGTAATAACTATCTTTGTTATCCCGTATAAACACTCCTGAATCACACAAGATCTCAAAATTTTCCTTTCCTTTTTTGTAAACAGCCTGATCGTAAGGATTTAAATCCAAGGGCAGGTCAATTTCAGGCTTCACCACGTGCAGGAAGGACCAGGGATTATCTTTTGCTTCTTCCCTGGCTTCATCTGAATTGAGAACATCGTAAGGTCTGGATGCTACCTGAGCCGCTACCTCAGCTTTAGGACGCCATCCTTTAAAAGGTTTAATTATTGCCACAATTAACGTATTTTGTAATTTATTTTGAATTAGGATTTAAGACGCGCACCATCATCACACCATTGATTTGCCTGAGTTTTTCAATAGAAGCATCTGCGATAGGCTGGTCAATATCTATGATATTATAGGCAATATTGCCCTGATTCTTGTTGAGCATATCAGCAATATTAATTTTTTCATCAGACAAAACAGTTGTAATTTGCCTGACCATATCTGGAATATTCCTGTTGGCAATGGTTAACCGCCAACCGCCGTTACGGGGCATGTAGGCCTTAGGAAAATTCACCGAATTGCGAATATTGCCATTCTCAAGGTAATCTCTGAGTTGATGCACTGCCATCATAGCACAATTTTCTTCAGATTCAGGTGTAGAAGCTCCCAGATGTGGAAAAGCCATTACCTTGGGATGTTGCAAATAATCTGCATCTGGAAAATCGGTCACATACCATGCGAGTTTACCTTGGTTTAGTGCATCAAGAACATCGATTTTGTTGACCAGTTCGCCACGGGCAAAATTCAGCAACCGCGCATCTGGTTTCATAATACTAAAATTACTTTTGTCCATGAATCCGCGGGTGCTATCGAGTAGTGGTGTATGCAGACTAATATAATCTGAATGACTGATGAGCTGATCAAGGCTCACCGCTTTTTCAACATCTTTTGACAACTGCCATGCCGCATCTACCGATATGTAAGGATCATAACCAATCACTCTCATGCCCAGGGCAAGCGCTGCATTTGAAACCAGCATTCCTATAGCTCCAAGACCAACTACGCCAAGGGTTTTGCCCATAATTTCTGGTCCGGAGAAAGTGCTTTTTTCTTTTTCAACCAGTGCTTTTATTTCAGCGCCCTTGTCCACAATGGTTTTTGACCAGACAATGCCATCAACAATTCTTCTCGATGACATCAATAGGGCAGAAATTACCAATTCCTTTACCGCATTGGCATTGGCGCCGGGCGTGTTAAAGACTACAATGCCTTTATCTGAGCATCTTTCAATGGGTATATTATTTACACCAGCACCTGCCCTTGCTATTGCTTTGAGATTATCGCTGAAAACCATATCATGCATAGCTGCACTTCTAACCAAAATGGCGTCAGGGTCGCGAAATTCTGATGCTATTTCATACAATTCAAAAGGAAGTTTTTTCAATCCTCCCGACGAAATCTTATTCAGGGTTTGAATTTTATACATACCATAAAAAAATCTCTCCGGAGTCTCCTCCGGAGGAGTTAGACAAAAATTATTTACTATGTTCTCTTTCAAATTCTTCCATGTAGGAGATCAGGGTTTTAATACCTTCTACCGGCATAGCATTATATATGCTTGCACGCATTCCTCCTACCGTACGATGTCCACGAAGGGTCTTCAAATTGCGTTTTTCGGCCCCTGCAATAAAGGCATTATCGAGCTCATCACTACCCGTTACAAAAGGAACATTCATAATAGATCGGCTGCTGCCTTTTACAGTGGCAGAAAACAAAGAAGACTTATCGAGAAAATCATATAATAAAGCTGCCTTATCCCGGTTAATCTTTTCCATTGCTTCCAGACCACCCTTTTCCAAAAGCCATTCAAACACAAGACCTGCCATATAAATGCCATAAGTAGGAGGTGTATTATACATAGAACCATTATCCGCATGGCTTTTATAATGAAACATCACCGGGCAAAAATCAAGTCCACGTCCTTCCAGCAGATCTTCTCTTACGATGATAATGGCCAAACCTGCTGGTCCGATATTTTTCTGTGCACCTGCGTATATAAGACCAAACTTTGAAACATCATAGACCTGAGATAAGATATTAGATGACATGTCTGCAACCAGAGGGACATTTCCTGTTTCCGGTAATTCAGGAAATAAAGTACCATAAATTGTATTGTTTGTGGTAATATGAGCATAATCTGCATCAGGGTCAAACATGCTTGCACTGAGTTCAGGTATGTAAGAGAATGTGTCGTCTTCAGATGAAGCAACCACCCTGATATTTCCATACCTCTTGGCTTCGGCAATTGCCTTTTTTGACCATAAACCAGTGTTGACGTAATCGGCTTTTTTCTTTGCAGTAAATAAGTTAAGTGGCACCATGGCAAACTGACTTGATGCCCCACCCTGTAAAAACAATACTTTATAATTTGAAGGTATACCCATCAGTGTTCTGAGGTTAGCCTCAGCGCCTTCTATAATGGCCATATATTGCTTTGAACGATGGCTCATTTCCATTACCGACATACCGGTACCTTTATAATCGGTTAATTCGGCCTTTGCTCTTTCGAGTACCTCCAGGGGTAAGGCGGCCGGACCTGCTGAAAAGTTAAATGCTCTTGACATTAAATTTGATTTTATGTTCTGCTCTTATAAAAAATTTTATAGGATGCCCAAATTCTGAAAGGAATTTGCAGGTTTGGTCAATCCGGGAACGAATATCTGTGTATTTGCTGTAAGTTTCAAGAAAATATTTAAAAGTAGTTGGTCAACCATGTTTGCAAGAGGGAATTCAGGAATTGTATTCACATTCATACCGGGAAACCAAAATCCATTTTATTATAAATCGGTACTTTCTTTCGGATAAAGGGTATAAGCAAAAATCAAAAAGAATGCACCGAAAACTGCTAAGAACCAATCTGTCCAGTGATATCCTGTTTCCAGTGCTGATTCTGATGGGTTTTTTGGATCATAATATACGTTTACTTCATTGCCAGGAATATAAATTTTTGAATAGTATTCCAAATTCTGATTATTTGCTACTTTAAACAACCCTGGATTCAACCGGTCTGAGCGGTATTCTATACCATCTACTTCGTAACTATACAATAATATAAAGACAATTTTTTCCCTTTCTCCTATACTTCTGTAATACTTATATTCTTCTATGTCCAGAATGATGCCCTTGGTAGCAGGCCAGGAGCTGGAGCCGATTATCTGCGGCCAGCGATACAGACCAAAAAATATCGCCGTCAGCGATAAAAATAATACTATCAAGAAAGGGATTTTGTTTAATAAAGCCTTCATTTACAATTATTTATTGAATTTTCTTCAAAAATGTTAAAAATTTTTGAAATGCCAAAATCAGACAATATGATTGAATTTGTCCGATGCCAAATTTTGGAACCCACTTTAATAATTTAAGTTCCTTTTTGCAGATATCCAAAAAGATGTTACAATTTAAAAGTTCAAGTGACTATGCGTTTTGTTTTAACATCCCTATTTTTTTAGCAGCAGAGGATTTGATCTTTGATCGGGTTATAGAGCTGGTTTTTATCGAAGAGAATCATATAGTCCAGTTTCATGACGAATTCCAGGAAGATTTCAATTTGCTATCTGCAAAACTTTAAGTAAGCTGTTTCAAAGAATGACAAGTTATTAATATCAGTACCATCATAGTATATAGAAGTATAATTAGGAAGTGATGATTACAGAACCCATTATATCCGCTAATTTCGAAACAATTTAACCTGCCAACTGCTTTTTCATTTTTTCTTTTAATCTTTAATTTGCAGCTATGGCGAAGGAACATTTAACTCTTTTTGAATTAAACAAGCTAATTGGTGTTGTACTTGACGCACATCTTGACAATAGTTACTGGGTTATAGCTGAAATCGGTGAAATACGCGTTCATGGTAAAGGCCATTGTTATCTTGAGCTTGTAGAAAAGGACCAGGATAATATACGTGCCAAAATGCGAGCCACCATTTGGTCATATACCTATCGTAACCTCAGCGCATGGTTTGAGAAAATGACAGGGACAGGATTAAAGCAGGGCCTGAATGTTTTGGTTCAGGTTTCAGTAGAATTTCACGAAGTATATGGTCTGAGCCTCAATATACGCGATATTGATGCTGCTTATACCCTCGGGGAGAGAGCCAGGAGACGAAATGAGATTATTGCCAAACTAAAAGAGGAAGGTGTTTGGGAAATGAATAAGGAGCTTCATCTTCCAATGGTGCCTCAACGCATAGCAGTGATCAGTTCGTCAACAGCTGCAGGCTTTGGAGACTTTGTCAGACAACTTGAAGGCAATGCATATGGATATCAATTTCATGTGCATCTTTTTCAGGCAACCATGCAAGGTGATCAGGCGCCATCATCAATAGTCTATGCCTTGCACCAGGTATTTGATGCCATGGATGATTTTGATGTAGTGGTAATCATCAGAGGTGGCGGAGCGGCCCTGGACCTCGATTGTTTTGATGCCTATGAGGTCGCCAGCCATATAGCACAATTTCCATTACCTGTAATTACCGGCATCGGACATGAGCGGGATGAGACTATAGCTGATCTGGTTGCACATACCAGGCTCAAAACGCCTACAGCCGTTGCCGAATTTCTTATAAGTGGCTTCCTGGCGTTTGAAGAAAAGCTCCAGGCTGGCTTCGAAAAATTATATAATAAACTGGCGCTTAAAATAAGTGCTGACAGGGAAAAGCTGGGTAAAATCGGTCAAAAACTTCAGTTTAGTACGCAACAGAGAATACAAAAGGCATATCAGCGTATTGACAGAGCCGGTATTGGGCTTAAATACCATAGCCAAAAATGGATAGAAAAGCAGCATGATAAGCTTAAAGATCAAAGACCCCTTCTGAGGAAATGGACCATTTTGTTAATCAAACATCAATTGGAACGGATTGCCCATTTTGATAAGGTAATGCAGATTTCTAATCCTAAAAATGTTTTGAAGATGGGATATTCGCTGAGCAGATACAAAGGTAAGGTTATCACAGACCAAAACCTGCCCAAGCAGGGTGAAATAATAGAAATTGAAAGCTACCATTCGAAAATATATAGTCAGGTAGAAAGAATCGAAAACAAAAACGGTGAATTATGAAGGCAGAAGAAATAACGTATAAGGAGGCACTTGCCAAAATAGAAGAAATAGTATCAAAAGTAGAAAACGGAGAGCCCGATATAGATGAATTGGCGGGCATGGTAAAAACTGCAACGGAACTAATCCGGTATTGCAAAGAAAAGCTTCGGCAAACTGAAGATGATCTCAATAAGATCCTGGAGGAACCGGAATAAAAAAAGCCGGTTTTTTTTAATTAAACCGGCTATTCATTTTGGAATAATGTGTTTACATTTTAAAATGACCATTCCACCTTTCATAGGCAGCACGTTCAAGTTCTTCCCTGTGATCGGGATGGGCAATTTGTATCAATCTTCTGGCTCTTTCTTTTAAAGGCTGACCATAGAGATAAGCAATGCCATACTCTGTAACAATGTAATGTACATTGGCCCGGGTCGAAACTACGCCTGCACCTGGTTTTAGGGTTGGTACAATCTTAGATATCCCTTTATTTGTAATAGATGGCATAGCAATAATCGGTTTACCTCCTTCAGAGTAGCCAGCACCTCTTATAAAGTCTATTTGACCTCCAACACCTGAATAATGTCGGGTGCCGATTGAATCAGCACAAACCTGTCCGGTGATATCAATCTCAAGGGCGCTGTTTATAGCAGTCACTTTTGGGTTTTGACGAATTATTCGCACGTCGTTTACAAACGAGCATTCGAGCATAGCTACCCTTGGATTGTCATCAAGAAATTCATAGGTTTTTTTTGTGCCCATCACAAATGAAGCCACAATATGGTTTTTCCAAATTTTCTTTTCACTATTGGTAAGTACACCTTTTTCAACCAGCGGAATGAGACCATCAGAAAACATTTCGGTATGAACACCCAGGTTTTTATGATTGGTTAAGTTGCCAAGTACAACATTCGGTATGGCACCTATTCCCATTTGCAGAGTTGCACCATCTTCTACCAGGGTAGCAACAAAGTCTCCTATCTTAATGTCAGATTCATCAGGCAGTGGTGCAGGTGCTTCGTGCAATTCTGATTCATGTTCAACAAAAACATCAAAATTACTCATATGCATAGTAGCATCTCCCAAGGCCCTGGGCACTTTTGGGTTTACCTGAGCAATAACCACTTTTCCGCACTCAACAGCTGCAACTGAAGCATCAACAGATGATCCTAGAGAAACATAACCATGCTTGTCTGGAGGGGATACCTGCATCAATGCGACATCTACGGGAACAATGTTATTGCGAATCAGTCTTGGAACTTCACTTAAAAATACTGGAATGTAGTCAGCATGGCCTTCCATAGTTTGCCTGCGACAGTTTGAACCGACAAAAAATGATTCCAACACAAAATGGCCTTCATATTCGGCATTGGCATAAGGCGCGGTTGCCTCGGTATGCAAATGGTGAATCCGAACATTTTCCAGCTCAGGGGCCCTGGCAACCATGGCATCAATCAGAATTTGAGGGGCCATTGCCACTCCGTGAATATAGACGTGATCGTCAGATTTAATTACTTTTACAGCCTCTTCGGCAGTCATATACTTAACCATGCGTAATGCTTTTATGGAATTAACTTTACTAATCGGCATCAAAATTAACTCGTCGCAGTAGGTTAAAAAATGAGAATTATCATGTTTTAAGTTTTTTGTTGGCGATTTGTCAATAAACCTTGTGATTTGTCAAAAAAATTATTTGTTAGAGGCAAAATCCCAAAAATGGCCAATGCTTAGCCCAAAGCCTTACCCCATGCATCTGCCATAAGTCGGGAACCTGCATGTGTGGGATGTACGCCATCGTGTGTCCAGTATACTCCAGGAGCTTTTTTCGCTGCTCTATCAAATAGTTTTTGACATGGGATAAATGTAGCCTTAAAAATACCCGCCATCTCTTTGGCGACGAATCTGTATTCATCGAATGCAGGATACCATGTATGGTCTACCGCCCGTATACCCGGTACGGCGAATGGCTCGGCAATTATTAATTTAATTTCTGGTAGTTCGTTTCGTGTTTGTTCCAGCAGATTAATGTAATCATTTCGATATTTATCCAGCGTACCACTATAGTTGCCATTTTTAGTATGCCAAAAATCATTTACACCTATAAGTATACTTAGAACTGTTGGTTTCAGATCAATACAATCTTCCTTCCATCGTTCAGCCAACTGAAATACTTTATTTCCACTTATTCCCCGGTTGAAAATCTTAAAGCCCCTCGCAGGATATTTGCGCAACAAATCTGCCGCCAAAAGGCTTACATAGCCATTCCCCAGCCCACGCGGGTCATTTGGAGTAAGTATATCTTTATGCCTGTGACCATCGGTTATTGAATCACCCTGAAACAAAATGACAGCATCTGAGGGTACTTTCACGGCATTGGCGCCAAAAGCATCAGCACTTGCCAGACCTGCAGCTCCCGCTAATATTGAATTTTTAAAAAATATTCTTCTCTTCATAAATTCATAGTTTGTAAGTTCTTACAAAAATGATCTTTATTGGCCGATAATGCAATATGATTTATGCCGTTTTAAGCTGCAAATCATATCTAACTATGACATTTATCCTTTAACAAGTTGGTCCAGATATTGAATTCAGAAAGGCGATGTATTGTATTCATTCATCTTGCTGTTGAACAAAACATCGGTAGCATTGCCACCATTGGCTGAATCATTAAATTCAGCATTGTAAATGTTGCAATAAGACCAAAAAATCTTAATCCCGATGCCTTACGTTTTCGCTTTAGAGATTTCGCCAATGGTTCATTTAATATGAGGAATCAACTCCCCTATCCGCATTTCTGAACCTCTCTCTGTCCGCCGCTGTCGTTCGTCTCTCTGTAACCAAATCCAAATAACTGATTATCTATCAAATAATCGAATACTTATGTAACGGATTTTACTCTGAGAGAGGATGCAATACCTGCATTATGTTTAAAATTGTATATAGTTATTGGTTTAAATTAAATAAGCGTGAGCTTTCGATTAACTTCCAGCGCCATCGCTTCTTGTTTCAGCGCCATTTTTAAGCCCCTGACATATTCAACCACTTCATCAAGGTATTTTCTTAGTTCTGATTTGGTGGTATAGCTGTGCACCAGAAAAACCTGCTCTCCGACTAATCCTTCACTGGTACTGTTCCAGATACCCTGAGCAACTTCACAGGTTGCGCCTCCAAAACGCGATCCCAAAAAAGAAAGCGTTTCTTCAACATATTTACCGGGGTCTATGGGTATATTGACATCATAGGTAGAAGGGATGATTATACCGATGCGATTGTTTCGGTCAAGCCGGTCTACTATACTGTCTATTACAATGGAATAGGTGTCTGTTTTTTTAAACTGCCCAGGTATAGTGTTTTCATCCGATACAAAGCTTTCTACAGTTGAAATTTGTTCTTCACTGATTTGCACCCCTTTTTGTTTAATTGATTTAAGGCATATTTTAAAAACTTCTGCTTTATGTTTACCTGCTTTTTTCATGACCGCTCTTACATCAATGCCTTTTGCTGGTTTCTCAAAATCTTCTTCAGTGCCCAGAAAAATGAGTTGATCTGCATGTTCATATACAAAATGGTTGCCATCAGCAGGCAAAGCGCCCAGATATAACACTATATTATCAAATTCATTGAATTGCTTATCAAGAGTCATCATCATTTTACCTGGTACTTTCAGAATATCCATTGTTTCTTGCCTGATATGAATATGAGTATGGGGATCTTCCGCGACATTAAATAATGGTGAATCAAAGCCCGAATACATAAGTACAGTATCCTTATCAGATTTTTCAGCAACTTTTAAGGCCATGAGTCTTGAAAAATCGGATGCGCCTAAAGTATTAAATACATCTATAATAGCAATGAGTCGCGTTTCTTTATCACCTCTGGTAAGACGAATATTGGTTCTGGTAAGATAATTAGCCAGCACCCTGGCCAATTGAATGGCCACATCAGGTTTGTCATACATAAGTTTCATAAACTGATCTCTGGGTATGACTACTGCATTTAGATTTGATATTGCTACCACTGAGGCTGAACGCGGACTTGCATCTAAAATACCAACTTCGCCAAAAACATCACCAGCCATCAGATAGGCAAGAACTTTATCCTGCGATTCACTCGTGCTTTTCTTTACTGCTACAATACCATTTAAAATGACAAATAAAGCATCACTCGGATCCCCTTCCCGGACCACAAAGCACCCTTCATTAAAGAAACTAATCTCAAGACCACGGGCAACACCTTCCAGTAGATCATCTTTCAATCCACCAAATAAGGTAGAAGCCTTTAGTCCGTTAATGATTTGATCATTCACTTTTTGTCAGTTTAAAATGTAAATATAAAGCCTGCGTCGCAAAAAATTGGGACAGTTAGAGCCGAATGCATGATTTTCACATAAATGACATTTTTATAAATTCGAAATATCACTTACCAAGATGTAAAAGCAGGTAAAAATATTGACTGTGAGTCGAAATGGCTGTAAGTTTATGCATTAATTCAAATAATTCATCGAACGACTAAATCGCAATTTTTTATGAAAAATTTAAAATGGTTAGTTTCAATTTGTCTGTTGTTGGCATCACATGTAATTCAGGCCCAGTGTGCCAATCCATTTTTTGCCTTTAGAAAAGGAACTAAAATAGGCATGACCAGTTACAATGCCAAATCAAAGCCTGAAGGCCATGTCCTGATCACCGTCAAGGATATCAGCACAACAGGAGATGGATATACAAGCGTGATGCATAGCCAGTCTTTCGACAGTAAAGATAAAATGTTGTTTGAAGGGGAATATACCTTGGAATGTAAAAATGATGTGGTTAGTATAGATATGCAAAGTATGGTTTCGCCTCAGATGACGCAGGCACTGGGCGATTTTCAGGTAGAAGTCAGCGGCACTAATATGGTGATTCCTGCGGAACTGAGTGTAGGTAAAGTTTTGCCCGATGCTTATATCGATATCAAAACGGTAAACAGTCCTATGTCAATGAGTATAAGAACCGATGTAAGAGACAGAAAAGTAGTTGAAAAAGTTAGCATTGAAACCCCTGCCGGAAAATTTGACTGCTATAAAATTTCGTATATCATTACTTCAAAAGTTGTATTTGCCAACGTGGAAATGGAGGTAATAGATTACATTGCCGAAAAGGTTGGTACAGTAAAAACCGAATCATATAGAAAAGGTAAGCTGCAAAGCTATTCAGAGTTAACTACCTTCGAATATTAATTTTCCATTTCGCTGCTAGTATTCAGTATTGTGCAATTTATCATTTCACAAAAGATCCGGAATGATAAATTGCATTTTTTTAATATATAGTTTCACTGAAATTTTGCTCTTTTTCATTTCAAATCCACCTTATATAACTTTTTTGTTACAATGTAAGATTTTAATCTTTTTTTAATCGGCATTTCAATTTATTCGATGTCTTAATCATACATAAACATTGTAAATCTGAAGGTTCGATATTTCAGGTCCATTTGCAGGCCAAATGAAAGCGCATAAAAAAGCATCCATTCATGCGTGAGATATAAACGAAATGCAAACAAAGTAATTAAAAATTTACCATGTAATGGAATGGTCTGTACTTGCAAATTCCTTTGGCCGGTTGCCGGCTAAAGTCAAAAGCATGGCATAACAGTTAATTTATAAATAATTTAAGGCATCAGATGATGATTATTTTACTGGATATCTCTGCTAAAAGAGACAGTTGAAACATCAATGAGACCGATAAGCTATGCTTTTCGGTAAGGACGAAGGGATGATCCCGAAACAAAGTACAGACCATTGGCAATAAACTAATAACAGATGAAAAAAATATTATTTATAGGTACAGAAAATTACTCAAGGTGTCGTTTTGCGGAAATACTCTTCAATCATCTTGCATTGCGTTTTCAATTGGAATGGAAAGCTTATTCACGGGGCATAGATCTTAATATAAAAGAAAAAGGACCGATTTCGGCAATGACATTGTTGCTTTGCAAGGCATTGTATGTAGAATTACCCAAACCTATAAAATACCCCGAATTCCTCACCCATTCAGATATGGAACATGCTGAAATAATTATTGCCATGAGTGAAGAAGAGCACATGAGTTTTTTAAGGAAAAATTATCCACATTTTGCAGATAAAATCAGGTATTTCAATATACCTAAAAATCAAAAGCCGAAAGAAGGCTTAAAGGCACTTCAAAGAAATATTTTTCAGGTGGTAGAGAATCTTGAAAAAGTACCAGTATAATTAATACTCTGGCGTCTGTGAATTACTAAATAATCGTATCTTTCAGAAACTTATCAGAAGATTCAGGATAATCTGCCATAAAATGGGTTCCTCTGCTTTCGTTACGGCGGAGTGCGGCCTTGACAATCATCAATGCTGTAGCTGACAAATTCCTGAGCTCAAGTAACTCACGCGTTATGACCGATTTCCTGTAATAATTTTCTACTTCGTCAAAAATAAGAGAAATTCTACGTATTGCCCGATCGAGTTGTTGTGTCGACCTTACAATACCAACATAATCCCACATTATACTTCGAATTTCTTTGTAATTGTGCTTAATAAGTCTCCATTCGTATTCATTTTGAACACCGGAATCATCCCATGGTGGTATGATTACATTGCCAAAGTTGCGCGGTACTTTACTTATAATCTTCATGGCTGCTCTGTGACTGAAGACCAGTCCTTCAAGCAGGCTGTTACTTGCCAGTCTGTTGGCCCCATGTACACCAGTGTGAGCAACTTCACCACAGGCAAACAGATTTTGCATAGATGTTTGACCATTAAGTGATGTCATTACGCCTCCGCAACTGTAATGTGCTGCAGGAACTACAGGTATAGGTTTGAGGGTAATGTCAAGATTGAGGTTATGCAGACAATAATTATAAATATTAGGATAGCGTTCTTTAATTTCCAGGGCTGGAAGGTGAGTCATATCTAAATATACACATTCTTCCCTGCGTTTCTTCATTTCAGCATCTATACTTCTTGCTACAATGTCTCTGGGGGCTAATTCTGCCCTGGGATCATATTCTGGCATGAAACGCTTGCCTTCAGAGTTAATTAGGTTACCACCATGTCCCCGCAATGCCTCAGATATCAGGAAGGATCGCTTTCCAGGTTGATACAAGGAGGTAGGATGAAATTGAATAAATTCCATATTGGCAATACGTACACCGGCTCTGTAGGCCATTGCCAGTCCATCGCCGGTGGCAATGTCAGGATTGGTTGAGTGTTGATAAACCTTGCTTGCGCCACCTGTGGACAAGATGGTATACGATGCACTGAATGCTTTTACTTTACCAATTAGTTCATCCAAGACATAGGCACCAAAACAAATATTAAATGCCGCCTGCAGATTGCCCAATACATGGTGTTCTGTAATGAGCTCAACCGCCATATGCTTTTCAAATATTTTAATATTTGGGTGATTTAATGCTTTTTGTAAAAGGGCCTGTTGCAACTCGGCGCCTGTAAGGTCATGAGCATGCAATATTCGGTGCCTGGAGTGCCCTCCTTCTCTGGCCAGGTCAAATTCACCTGGTTTATCAGCACGGCGATTAAAATTTACACCCCATTCCAGCAATTCATATATGCGATCAGGTCCTTCTTTAACCAAAACCTCTACAGCATCCCGATGACACAAACCAGCACCTGCGATCATGGTATCATCTATGTGTTTGTCAAAACTGTCTTCAGGATCAACCACTGAAGCTATACCACCCTGTGCATAAAATGTATTACTTTCTACCTGAAGGTCTTTGGTCACTACATGTACCTTACCATAATCAGCAACCTTAAGTGCAAAAGTCAATCCGGCAATACCACCACCTACTACCAGATAATCCGATGAAATAATTTGGTCCAAGGTAAAAAAGCTATAATGAAAGTGATTTAGAAATTTCAAGCATTTTCAAAATGGGTTGCTTAGCCTTTTCGATCAATTCTGGTGACATCAGAAGTTCAGGTTGCTCATATTTCAATGTATTGTACAACTTTTCCATAGTGTTGAGTTTCATAAATGCACAATCATTGCATCCGCAGGTTGCATCAATTGAAGGTGCTGGAATAAATATTTTATCAGGTTGGTTTTTAGTCATTTGATGCAGAATGCCACTTTCTGTCGCTACGATAAATCTTCTTGACATGCTGTGAGAAATATACTTTAACAAAGCAGTGGTAGATCCAACAAAATCGGCAACAATCAGTAAGGGAGGTTCACATTCTGGATGTGCAATAAATTCAGCATCGGGGTATTGATTCTTTAATTCAATTATTTTTTCCAGCGAATACTTTTCATGAACCATGCATGCCCCATCGTACAATACCATATTTCTACCTGTGACCGAATTGATATAATTCCCAAGATTTTTATCCGGTGCAAATATAAGTTTCTCATTTTCCGGGAAACTATTCACTATGGCTTTTGCATTACTCGATGTACAAATAACATCAGACATAGCTTTAATTTCTGCTGTGCAGTTGATATAGGATATTACTTTGTATCCTGGATGTAGGCTTAAAAAATCTGCAAATTTATCGGCTGGAGCAGACTCTGCCAGCGAGCACCCTGCTTTGAGATCAGGTATGAGTACCTTTTTGTCAGGATTGAGTATTTTGGCTGTTTCAGCCATAAAATGCACTCCCAAGAAAACAATTATATCAGCCTTAGTGCGCTCTGCTGCCTGTGCAAGCGCCAGGCTGTCACCTGTAATATCTGAAATATCCTGTAAATCTCCGGTGATATAGTAATGCCCAAGTATTACAGCATTTTTTTGCTTTTTTAATATATTGATCTCAGCTACTAAATCCAGATTTGTCTCCAGCGGGATATCAACGAATCCCTTCTCAAGTATTTCTTCCGTCAATTGCATGGACATGGTATGTAATTAGCTATAAAGTTGATTTGGTTTGTATACTATAAAAACAAGAATGTGCGAAATTGTTTATTTTTTTGATTCTTATAAAGATTCCTTCCATTTTTTTACTTTGACCTGATCTTTTATTATTTCCAGTATCCTGATAAACGACTCAATGGCAATTTCATTGAGTTGTATATCCTTTTCCTCATTTTCAACAGTATCAATGGCTATATCGAGAAGTTCTTCTATTAGTATTCTATTATCATCAGAACCAACATCTCTGATAATTCCGTCTATAACGTTGTAAACTATACTGCTAATACCGCTTCCAAGGGTTTGGGTGATAAGCTTCCCTGCAATCGGAATTTGTTCAATTGCTCCTACTTCACGGCTTTTGCTTATGGCGTCAACAATGGTATTATCGATATATTCCCTGATTTCCTCTCTTCTCAGATGGTAGCTCTCATGCACAGCAAGCTGAATTCGATGACTGAACCAATCGACTAGAATCGATTTTTTTGGAATAATAATTTCATCTATGATTCGATCTATCACTGGACCGCCATCTCTGATTTCGTCCTGAACACCATTCAGTACATTTATCACAACACGATCACTTATTTCTTCAACCAATACATCGTAATAGAATCTGATTTGTTTAAATATATAGGTTTTTTTCAGGTCGATAAATCCAATTTTCTGAAATCGATATAAAATTGAGAATACCCTGAAAAGCCTGGCAAACCTCAACGACCCAATTGGTATACATCCCACCAGGTCGTACCAATGGATGAATGGATAAAAAAACCATTTGTGATATGTTTTAAAGTAAATAGCAATACCCCAACGAATGACAAACTCAGATAAAAAAACAGCAATAAAAGCAAGGTCAATTTCAAAAAAATGTTCGTGAATGTTGGCTGTATAAAAAAGATAAAAAGATTCATTTTGTTCTGCGATGAGCTCTCTGAACCAATCTCTTCGAAAAAACCAATCAAAAATGATCAGGCCTAAATTAGCAATCAATAGCATCATCATCAACAGATCGATGGCTATGTAGAAAAGATTTCTGTCTGAAATTTTGGACTTAGGCAACATAGGTGGCCAAAATTAACAAAGAAAGAATAATAATACAGCAGAATTACCAGCCTTTGATTGATTTATTGCGTTCAATGGCATTGCATAAAATATCAGGACTCAATTTCCCTTTCAACGATGATACATTTATTCATTCTTATTTCATCTTCATCTTTGAAATAGCCCAGGCAAAATCCCCTGATCGAAATTTTATCTCCCACTGAATATTTTTTAACATTCTTATTTCTCTTTTTGTCAAGATTGCAATATACAATCCCCTCCTCGCCACCGATTAATAAAATTTGGGCACCCGCTTTACCTCCTGCAATTGACATAAGTGTACCGCTTACTTCGACTACTCGGTTGCCATAGTCTTTGTTAGCCTGTGCGGGGTTGTTGACAAATGCCTTATACAATTCATCTACTGTAAGGAGATCACCCCGGACATGGGCAAAGTCAGGTCTGATTATATCAGCCTTATTATAAAAAGAAAAAAGCAGCAAGGCCGAAAATACCATAAGAAGGGTGGAAATAAAAACTCGATTTCTACTAAACATAGCCACAATAATGATTAAGTAATTATTTATACTTAAACCGAAAATAAAGAATTTGTTTGATTTTCAGATTTTGTTTTTCAAGAATCTGATCATATAGCTATAATTTATCATTCAGTTGATTGAATAAAATTCGTTTTTCAAAGGTCATATACTAGTCTATGCAATAATAAAATGCCCTTTTTTTTGCAGAAAATGCACAAATCATGCCGCTGCCAATGGCGGGGGTATAAACTATCGGAATAAATCTTTTACTCCATGTCCGTTTCATGCTTTATCGATAAAAACACTTGTGATTGGGTAAACTATCTTTATGTCGGTCTGATGCCTGAAACCATCAAGAATATTTTCTGTTACCTGATGTTCGTAGGTTCGTCTTTTTCTCGGCGGACATAAATAACGTAAGGAAAGTTGAATTCCCCTTTCCATGATTTTAATATATACTGTAGGTGTATATTGGTTAAAAGAGATTAATTTATCTCTTTGTGCAAGCACCATTTCCCTTTCAATATTGGCAAATTCATCTTTGCATAGTTTATGCAGGATTTCTTTTAACAAAGTTTGTGCCTTGATGTGGTTAGAATCGAGACTGATGTATATATTTTGCTCATTCCAGATATATGGAAAGCCCTGGTTATAATTGGCTTGCGGTTCTGCAAACACCCGGCCATTGGGAATATGTATCAAGCGTCCAGTGCTTTGGTCTGCATCTACCCAATTGCCAACCTCCAGGATAGAAAACTGAAACAAACGAATATCTATCACATCACCCTTGTGTCCTCCAATTTCGATGCGGTCACCTACATCAAAAGGCTTGCGCCAGTAGATAAAAATCCATCCGGCAATGTTGACAAAAATATCTTTTAAGGCAATGGCTATACCTGCTGAAAGCAAGCCTAAAAAAGTAGTAATAGATTGGAAATTTCTGATCCAAATATTGCCGACCAGCAACAAGGCAATAAAAGCAAGACTATATTCAATGGTTTTACTCCAGTAAAACTGCTTTTTAATGTCCAGATCTTTGCCACCACGAATAATCTTGATGGCAATAGTTTTGATTAACCAGAAAAGCATCAATATAAATACTGTGTAATAAATGTCTTTTCTGGTTTCAAAAGGCGCTATTTCATCGAGATAAGACCTCAGGTTATCAATGAATCCCAACATAGTATTTATTTTCTCAAATATGGTTGCATTTGTACTGCAATGATACAAAGTCTTGGTTTAATTTTCTTTATACTTATTAAAGTGTAAAAACCGAACATTACATTTCCTGGTAGTTACGCACAATCGAACAGACCCTATTGCGATCAATCATTATTTTTTTCTCTAACTATTTGCATCGTGTCATAAAAACATTAACATTGCTTTTTTGCCATACTTCTTTATAATTTCGGTTGTCCCCAAAAATTGAAACAAGGCATAAATAATTCAAAATATAACGATATGACCCGGTATAAACTAATGCTGCTTTTTGTTAATTCAATGATTGCGGGATTATTATTTTCCTGCACCGATAAAGCCGGTTTTATCGTTGAATCAGGAAATGACTGGCCGGTATACCTTGGCGGTAAAAACAGTGCGCAATATTCTCCATTAAAACAGATTAACAGAGAAAATGTACATCAATTAAAATCTGTGTGGGAATTCAAGACGGGCGATTTTGAGCCCAATCGTACGCAAATACAATGCAACCCAATCATTATTGACGGTATTTTATATGGTACCAGTCCCAAGTTGAAAGCCTTTGCGCTAAATGCAGCTACAGGAGAATTAATATGGGAATATGATCCCAAAGCCAATATCAGCAATTTAGGAATGAATGTAAACAGAGGGCTTGCCTACTGGTCATCGGGAAAAGACCGCCGCATTTTGTATACCGCAGGCTCTAATCTTATATGCCTTAATGCAGACAACGGAGTACCTGTAGAGAGCTTTGGACACAGAGGAATAGCTTCGCTGAAAGCTGGCCTGGGTAGGCGATCTGAAGATTTATACGTTGTATCTACCAGTCCGGGTATAGTCTTTAAAGACCTGTTGATTATTGGCACCAGGGTTTCTGAAAATGCGGATGCCGCACCGGGATATATCAGGGCATATAACATTAAAACCGGTAAGGTAGCCTGGGTTTTTTATACCATTCCCAGACCGGGGGAGTATGGATATGACACCTGGCCCAAATATGCCTATAAAAATTCAGGAGGTGTAAATGCCTGGGCAGGTTTAAGTCTGGATGAAAAAAGAGGAATTGTATTTGTACCTACAGGTTCTGCCTCTTTCGATTTTTGGGGTGGCGACCGACTGGGCAAAAATCTATTTGCAAACTGTATTATTGCCCTGGATGCGAAAACCGGAAAGCGTATCTGGCATTATCAAACAGTACGCCATGACCTGTGGGATCGGGACTTACCGGCACCTCCCAATCTGGTAACCATTGAACATGAAGGAAAAATGGTAGATGCCATAGCGCAAATCACAAAATCTGGATTTGTATTTCTCTTTGAGCGAACTACAGGTAAACCCCTTTTTCCGATTGAGGAAATTGAAGTTCCAGCTTCTGACCTCGAGGGTGAAGAAGCCTGGCCTACACAACCTATACCGGTAAAACCGCCTCCCTTTGCAAGACAGAAATTTACCATGGAGGAGGTGACTGATATATCTCAAAGCGCTCATGATTATGTTGCAGGCATTTTATCAAATGTACGCACCGGCAATCGATTCATACCACCAAGTACACAGGGAACGGTTATTTTTCCGGGATTTGATGGTGGAGGTGAATGGGGTGGCGCTGCTTTTGATCCCGATAACAAATGGCTATATGTAAATGCCAATGAAATGCCCTGGATTCTGACGATGGTAAAAACACAGGCTGAAAAAGGAGAGAAGCTTAATCCGGGAGCCTCACTTTACCTGGCCAATTGTGCCATGTGCCATGGTCCCGACCGCAAAGGAGATCCTACCGGTACCTATCCTTCCCTTTTAGGTGTCGAAAAGAAATACAGCTACCTGCAACTTATGGAAATTCTAAATAATGGAAGAGGTTTTATGCCCGGATATCAGCAATTCTCAGAAGAGAAAAAAGAAGCTTTAATAAACTTTATTTCTGATGCTGAACATGGAACTACAGATGAACACTCCACAGGTATAGAAAGTAATTTAAAAGCACTTCCCTATACCCATACGGGATACTATCGTTTTTTCGATCCTGAGGGCTACCCTGCGGTAAAACCACCCTGGGGCACACTTTCTGCCATCGATATTGGAAAAGGTGAAATAGTATGGCAGGTACCCCTCGGTGAATTTAAGGAGCTTACTGAAAGGGGTATTCCAAAAACAGGAACTGAAAACTATGGTGGTCCGGTAGTCACAGCCGGCGGACTTATTTTCATTGGAGCAACAAAAGATGAATATTTCAGGGTATTTGATAAATTAACAGGTGATGAACTTTGGAAATACAAGCTGCCTGCCGGAGGCTATGCCACTCCGGCGGTTTACGCTATAGATGGAAAGCAATATGTGGTTATTGCTGCCGGAGGTGGTAAAATGGGTACCAAAAGCGGGGACAGTTACATCGCTTTTGCATTATAATGTTAATAGTTTAATCTCTTTTTATTTGCCTTAGAAATAAAACCCTTTTGAGGTAAATTTTTTATCTGGATCAGGGAGTGTTGCACGATGGCCGGATTCCTTTCATTATTACTTGCAAAAATGCACAAAACCCCATTTATTTGAGTAGTTTTTTTACTCATTAGCAATTCTTACCTTTCAAGTAAAATAATTGTTGAGCCAAAATTGATTTCAGTAGCCAGGAAATCCAAGCGCGTTTCGGGTTTTGATATATCTCTGAATAAATAAAAATACAATCTGAATGAAGTTTATTCCAACATTTTAATTTCCCTCAATGCGATGATTGAAACCTTGATTTCTTCCAAAACCCGTGTTAAGCTCTTGTTGAAATTTTTTCTGAACCCCGATAATTCAGCTCATTTGCGTGGATTGGGAAATGAATTCGGTGAATCAACCAATGCCATCAGGGTTGAGCTGAAAAGGCTGGAAGAGGCTAATATGTTGGTTTCAAAAAATGAAGGTAATAAAAAACTTTTCAGGGTAAATGAAAAACACCCGCTCTACAGAGACATTCATAACATAGTACGGAAATATTTTGGAATTGATGTTATAGTAGATAAAGTAGCGCAAAGGCTTGGTAATCTTGAAGCAGTTTATTTAACGGGTGATATCGCAAAAGGAAGAAGTTCAGAACACATAGAACTTATACTTGTGGGAGATATTGATCAGCAGTACCTTGCTCAACTTACCCTAAAAGCTGAAAATCTCATTCAAAGGAAAATTTCATATACAGTCGAGAGGATGTACAATCCTTCAAGTAATCAAAATCTATTGATTTGGTACCGCTGAGGCATCCCATTCAATGATCGATTGGCGAACTTCAGGCATCTTCACCCTAAAAAATGGTACTATCTAAAATTTTGAAACCTGAATTGCAGTGGTGTAACTCCTGTGTATTTTCTGAAAAATTTAACAAAATAAGAGGCGTCGTTAAAGCGTAATACATGCGCAATTTCACTCATGTTGTTATCTGTATGCAAGACATACCGTTTTGCAATTACCAATAGTTTTTCTGCCAAAAGGTCTCCTGCAGATTTACCACTGTATTTTCGGCAGGCTGCATTTAGGTTTTGGGGGGATGTATTGAGCATTTTCGCATAATCATTTACACTTCGCAATTCAGGACATTTTTCATTGAGGAGATTAATAAATTTGTCATTTAGGTTAGCTGGCCTGACAGGTGATGCATTAGATAATTCTATATGGACACTAATCTTTGCGTAAATGATCTTTAATAAACTATGAATTATTAAATCACTGTGTTTACCACGGTTATCATAGGTTTTAATCAGCTCTTCAAAAAGATGCTCCAGTGAGAGGTCTTTATCTACAGGCACCCGGGTAGTGGTTCCCATTTGATTGATGATTTCAATAAGGGCAGTCTCCATAATCGGGTCAAGATATTCCAGCTTAAAAAGAATAACATAACCATCAGGAATGTCGGTGAATTCCCAGCAATGCATCATTCCCGGTTTCAAGATGTAGCATTCAGGAGTGTTCACCTGATATCGTGTACTTTCAATCCAATGAAATCCTTCTCCTTCCTTCAGATAGATTACTTCATAATAACCTTCATGGGTATGCGGTTTGGTTTTTTTAATGACTTTTTTGAATCGGGATATTTTAAATAATCCTTTATCTCCAAGTTTATCTTTCACCTCAATGAGATCAATATCATGCATAATGGTTTCTATTGTTTATCAGGTTCTTCATGCTTCTCTTTTTGGGGTACATCTTCTTTTAATTCTTCTTCTTCTTCTTTGTTTTCAGGTTGTTTGGGTTTAACTTCTTCCTTATTTTCTCCTTGCCCCCAATTCTGAGCCGGTTTTTTATCTGCCTCATCTTTAGATGGCGCAGGCCTTTGTCCTTGGCCTGTTTGAGGTCTTCCGCGACCTCCTGATCCATTTCCTCCGGCGGGTTGTGCCTCCATTCCACCACCACCCATGTCACTACTTCCACCATCTTTAAGATCATCACTGGTAATGGTGCGTCTTTTTCTTCTTGGGTTAGGGTCAGAATCCATCTTCCCTATTCTATAGCTAAAATTAACCCTGGCTCCGATATTATCCAGTCTGTTTACACTTCGCTGGTCAAATACCGGCGAGCTAAGTTCATTTCTAACACGTATAGAGGTGGCGAAGAAATTTTCTATACCCATACCATAACTACCCTTTTTGTTTTTCAAGTCCTTTCTAACACTCAGGCTGTAAATTCCAAAACCACCCTGAAAACCCTGAAGCTGAACCTGGCGTGCCCTGTAAAATCCAAAAAATTGCAATGCCCAGTTGTCATTAATCTTGTAGCTACCAAAACCTCTCACATTGGCTACCCATCCTTCATTCGCAGCATTGAACAATGGATTAGGATCATTGTTGGTAAGCGTTGCATAATAAACATCACCACCGCCATTCATGGTGAATTTTTGCGATAAATTTACATTGCTGAATATGCTAAGACCATAAGCATTTTCAAGTCCGATATTTCGAAAAGTCGTCCTGATTGTATCAAGTCCTTCAATATCTCTTATGCGTTGTATAGCATTTCCAGTATTTCTGGCAAAAGCTGAGAAATTGAGCATGGCGCCTTTAAGACGTGTGTTGTAAGACAATTCGAAATTATTGGTAAATTCCGGCTCCAGCTCAGGATTGCCTATTGTTATATTAAGCGGATTACTGGCTTGAATATTAGGGTTGAGAAAAACCAGAGAAGGTCTTTGAATTCTCCGGTTATAGGCCGCTTTTAGGAAGTTTCCGTTTTTGAGTCTCTTCGAGATATTTATGGAAGGTACCAAAACACCATAATTTGGGATTTCTATGTCTTCCTGATCCTGAAAATTGGCATTGATAATGGTATATTCATAGCGCACGCCAGTTTTAAAACTGTAAGATTTCTGTGTATTGTAGGTGTAGGAGAAATATCCGGCAGTTACATTTTGATCATAATTCAGGCTGTTATTAAGCCTTCCATTGCCAACAGAAACATAGGGGCCGGTTGCTCCATCAGCCACCTGAAAATCAAAATCGCTGATCACCCGTCGCAAAGTCTCTTTAACCCCTACTTCAATCATCTGATTTTTATTGATGGGTTTTTGGTAATCTGCCTGAAAAGCAATTTCATGGTTATAACTGTCGTTTAGGTTTTTTACTCTGCTGGTTATATCATTTGTATTTTCATCCAGTATCTGATTCAAAAAATCATTATTTCTTTTATTTCTGCTATACAAGCCTAAAATACTAAATTCCTGCTGGGGTTTATCAAACAATTTAGTGTAATTAAAATTCACATCGACCGTACCTGATAAATCACTTACCTGTACATTTCTTAGACTGCTGTTGGTAAGTGCATTGTTAATAAAACTCTGGGTGAAAAGTCCATCCTGATATACATTAGAATTTCTGGCGCCAAAGCGAACTGATCCGATAATATAATTTTTTTCATTAAAATCATAGTCCATCCCAAATGTATAACTGCCAAAAAGTCTTTGATTTCGCGTTTCAGCCCTCTGTGTATTGAATATTTGGGTTCCATCAGTATTGGTGGTCAATTGTTCATTATCAAAAGCACCGGTTACATTGTATTGTGATCTACCCCAACCGCCTAGTGTTAAACCTAACTTACCTTTGCGATATCCGCCATTGAGACCAAGATTAGAGCCACGGATACCAACGCCGGAATCAATGTTGAGCGATAAACCTTGCAGGGTGTTTTTCTTGGTAACAATATTAATTACACCAGCAGAGCCTTCAGCGTCATAACGTGCAGATGGAGAGGTTATAACTTCAACAGATTTTATCTGATCGGCAGGGATTTGCCTTAGAGCATCAGCAACACTGGCTGCCATAATACTGGAAGGTTTGTTATTGATAAGCACCGTTACATTCTGATTTCCCCGCATACTCAGGTTGCCATCTAAATCAACCGATAACATAGGGACTCTTCTCAGTACATCAGTAGCATCACCTCCTTTGGCTGTGTCGTCAAGCTCAGCATTGTAAATGGTGCGGTCCACTCTTTCTTCTATCAATTCTTTTTGAGCCTCTACTGTAATTTCCTCAAGTAATTTTGCAGAGGTATTTAATAAAACAGGGGGTAATTCAACGCTGTTTTTATCTCTGCTGATAATAATATCTTTTATTTCGCGTGTATCATAACCCATAAATGATACTGAAAGGGAGTATTTTCCTTCACTCAGTTTGCTAATGGTAAATCTGCCCCTGGCATCACATATTCCACCGTCAACTGGCTTTCCGGTATCAGGGTTTAAAAGCGCCACCGTTGCAAATTCGATTGGTTTTTTAGTAGATGCATCTACTACTATTCCACTTATTTTACCATTTCCGCTTTGGGCGTATAAGTTACCTTGCATTACTAGCGTGAAAACCATGCAAATGAACACGATTATTCGTAATTGTAATTTCATTTTATATTTCTTTGGGTTTGATCAATTATCCTTCACAACAAGCCCTCTGATCAGCAAATTGTTTGATTTTAATAAGCAAATATTAAACAAAAGCTCAGTATCCCGAAATAATTTCAACCAAAGGCTTTTTTTGCTCAACCAAAATGACCAACACTTTATATATTGAATGCAATTACTGAGTTGAAACATCCGTACCGCAATAGCCACTTTACCTGTTCAATTCGTAGTTTATATTAGTTATACTTATATGCTGCTACGGCAATCATAAGACATTAATTTATAAGATATCTTCAAAAAAATAGTCTAATCAAAACTAATCAAAGACATTGAATTGGTGTAAAATGTCACTAAATAATAAATTATAGAGAAACTTAAATTCACAAATTACCCAATATGGAAAATTCGAGAAGAGATTTTTTGAGAAAGGCTGCCTTGGGCACCACCGGGCTAACCCTGGGCGCTTCTACTGTCGGAATGAGCGCCGCCAGTTACAAACGAATTCAAGGCGCCAACAACCGTATAAATGTTGGTGTGATTGGTTGCCGTGGCCAGGGATTTGGTCACCTGCGCAGATTTGCTGAATTGGCAAAATCCGATAATGTTTATGTTAAAACCCTTTGTGATGTTGATGAGCGCTTATGGGCTGAAAGGGTTTCGGAAGTACAGAAAATACAAGGAGAAAAGCCGGGAACAGCATTTGACATGCGCAAGGTGTTTGAAGATAAAAGCATAGATGCCATTTCCGTAGCTACCCCCAACCACTGGCATGCACTTGCTACCATATGGGCAGTGCAGGCTGGTAAAGATGTCTACGTAGAAAAACCAGGTTCACACAATATATATGAAGGGCGTAAAATGATTGAAGCTGCGCGCAAGTACAACAAAATTGTACAGGTAGGCTATCAAAACCGTTCTATAAACAATGTCCGTCGCGCCATGCAGGCTTTGCACAACGGCGTAATAGGCGATGTGTATATGGCCAAAGGACTTTGCTACAAGCCCAGAGCTTCTTTTGGGCGGGCAACCAACAGCGCTGCTCCCGAAGGCGTGCATTATGACCTCTGGCTCGGTCCGGTTAGCTGGAGGCCATACAATGAAAAGCGCTTTCATTACAACTGGCACTGGCACTGGGATACAGGCAATGGAGATATCGGGAACCAGGGGCCACACCAGTTTGATATAGCACGCTGGGGCATGAATAAAGATGAACATCCAGTAAAAATTCACTCTACCGGGGGGTACTATAAATATACCGATTGCAGTCAGGAAACCCCAAATAACCAAACGGCTGTTTTTGAATATGCCGATGGAAAAATACTTCAATTTGAGGTGCGTGGCTTATTTACCCATGGAGAATCGGGACTCGATGTGAAAATAGGAAATATTTTCTATGGAACTGAAGGATGGATGGAACTCAATGGCAGCACCTGGAAAACCTTTATGGGTGGTGATGGTACGCCCGGTCCGAGTTCTGAAGGTGAAGCCAACGAAGGTGATGTTGCCGGTGCCTATCTCGCCGCACCAGGTGGAGGCGGACACTACAAAAATTTTATTAATGCCATTCGCACCGGTAAAAAAGATGACCTTACCTGCGATGTGTATGAAGGGTATATGTCTACTGTGTTACCACATCTTGCCAATATCAGTTATCGATTGGGTGGTCAGGTACTTCAATTCAACGGCTCAAGGGAAAAATTTGTAAACAACAAAGCCGCCGATGATATGCTAACCCGTGAATATCGTCCACCTTATGTCGTTCCTCAAACCGTTTGATTTCAGGTATCGGCTCATTTATTTCGAAAGGAGGCAACAACAGCCTCCTTTTAACATTAAAGCAATCTCTATAATTATCGACATTCACAATTATGTCAATGCATAAAGTGGAAAGCATGAAAGGGATCATCGGGGTTATAAATACTCCCTTTACCCATAATAATGACCTCGATATTGAATCATTACACAGGTATGTAGAACATTCCATTTCTTGTGGCGTGGTTGGGTTTCTTTGTCTTGGAATGGCAGCCGAAATACACAAATTAAATGCAAATGAGAAAATCAACATAGTACAATCCGTGGTAGATAAGGTGAATGGACGAGTGCCTGTAATTGCCAATATTACCGCAGATTCTCAAAACAAAAGATTGCACAATGCAAAAAATTTTACAGATCTGGGAGCTGATGGACTGATGCTTAGTCTGGTCTGTGAAAATGAAAACGACTATCTTAATCAAGTAGAAGAAATAGACAAACTTACCGCCGGATTTCTAATGATACAGGACTGGGATTTTAAGGATTTTGGCTTGCCGCTTTCGCTCATTTTAAAAATGTTTAATAACATCGAATCTTTCAAATGCCTGAAAGTTGAAGTGGTGCCCGCCGGAGTTAAATATTCACAGGTGCTGGAAGCAACCGATGGTAAATTACACGTTTCCGGTGGATGGGCCAGCACACAGATGATCGAAGCCCTTGACCGCGGGGTACATGCGTTTATGCCCACCATTCTGCATGATGTATACACACGCGTCTATCGGCTGCATCAAAAAGGAGACCGTATTGCGGCAAAGCAATTGTTTTATGAGCTTGTTTCCATTTTGGCTTTCTCTCATCAACATCTTGATATATCTATCCATTTTAATAAAAGAATGGTGCATCAACAGGGAATCTTTTCCACTGACAGGGTACGTGAACCGATCCTTCCATTTGACAGTTATCATGAAAATATTTCAAATGAGCTCATTCAAAAGGCTAAAAATCTATGCGAACGCTTAAAAAAAGAATATCCGCTGTAAAGCATGGTATCCTTTGCTTAAATTGCAGTTATATCAATAAAACCTAGAAATTAATTAGTACTGGAATGCAAATGAATACAATAATTAAAAGTCTCAAACGCCTGACACTAGTATCGATAGCTTTTGCGATGTTTTCCTGTGAATCGACGGATCAGACCACGGAAAAAGACTGGAACATCGTATTTATATTATCAGATGACCTGGGCTGGAACCAGGTTGCTTACCATGGCATAACCGACTTTTACGAAACACCCAATATAGACCAGATAGCGCGTGAAGGCATGCATTTTACCAATGCCTATACGGCCAATCCGGTTTGCTCCCCTACCCGTGCCAGCATTATGACCGGTAAAAATCCGGCGCGGCTTCATTTGACCGACTTTATCCCGGGAGGCACTTATCCCTATGAAAAGCTGGCAGGCCCGGCAATGGAACCTTTTCTTCCCATAAATGAAAAAATTCTCCCTCAATTCTTTAAAGATAAAGGATATGTCACCGGTATTTTTGGCAAATGGCACCTGAGTCCGGATAGGTTATTTGATGAACCAGGCAGATTTTTTGATCCACAGTATCGGGGATTTGATGAAGTATTGGCCAATGCCAAACCCAATGCTGACCACGATCCTCTCGATGATCCGCATCATGTTGAGGATATTACGCAACACTCTCTTGCATTTTTAGATGCCCACCATGATAAGCCGTTTATGATGGTAGTATCACATCATGTAGTGCATACACCCTTAATTGAAAGACCGGACCTTATTGCTAAATATGAGGCAAAGAAAGATCCTGAAAACCGTGTTGAAAATGCGACCATGGGTGCCATGATCGAGCGTATGGACGAAGGAATAGGCAGAATTTTACGAAAAATTGAAGACTTAGGCGTCGCAGACAATACCATAGTTATATTTTTCTCCGACAACGGAGGCCATTCCGGGCAGCAATCCCAGGCCCCTCTGCATGGAGGCAAAGCCATGATCTTTGAAGGTGGCATCAGGGTACCCCTTTGTGTTCGCTGGCCCGGTGTGGTAAAACCTGGCACTAAAAGCGACCTTCCTGTAATATCAGACGATTTTTTACCCACTTTTCTTGACATTTTAAATCATCCGGCTGATCGAAATGATTTTGACGGCAGAAGCATTGTTTCTCTCCTTAAGGGCACTGAAAAAATGGATAGAGAGGCTTTGTACTGGCATTATCCACACTATCATAACCTTGGTTACAGACCCGGTGGCGCTATCAGGATGGGTGATTATAAACTGATTGAATGGTACGAAGAAACCCTTTTGCAATTACCAAATCAAATTTTGCTGTACAATCTGAAAGAAGATATATCAGAATTAAAAGACCTTTCACACGAAATGCCTGAACTCGCTGCTCAAATGCGCAGAAAACTACATGAGTGGCGCAGGAAAAGCAAGGTACAGGAAATGTTCAGAAATCCTTTCCATGATCCTGAAAAAGCAAGGTTTTAGTTTATATTGGCTGAAAAAAATATTATGAGAAAAATGAGAGTAATCTTTGGGGCACTGGCCCTGTTAAGTGTCACCTTGTTCCTTAGCTACTGTGGCAAAAAAGACAAAAGCAGTGAAAACACGCATGATCACAGCCATCACCACCATGGTGAAGCATCTCCAAACCGGGGTACAGCTAAGTCTCCTGCAAGGGTAGCTATGGATAACATTGGAGATGTACATGTGCATGTCGATTATGCTGCTCCCAGCGTTCGTGAAAGGGTTGTGTGGGGCGGACTTGTGCCTTATGACCAGGTATGGGCAACAGGCGCCCATATGGCCACCAACATATCCTTTAGCGGGCCGGTCATTTTTGGAGGAAAAATGGTGGATGCCGGAAAATATGGTCTTTTCACCATTCCCGGTCCTGAAACCTGGACGGTGATACTCAACAAAAACTACAATCAGCACCTGGCCGATGACTACGATCAGAAAGAAGATATTCTGCGTGTGGAGGTAATCCCATATGAAAACGATCACGCAGAGCAACTTGAATTTTTCGTTGAAGCAGGTGAAAGCAATACCGGTTCTCTTGTATTTAGCTGGGAAAAGCTGCAATGGAAAGTTGATATATCAACACCATAAATTGATATATTAAGAGAATAGCTAAAAATTGATCTTATGAATTAAACTACCTGCCGGACTAATCTTTCCGGCAGGTTTTTCTTAAAAAATGACTGAATATGCCAGCATATATCATTGTAGAAATAAATATTCATAATCCGGATGTTTACGAAGCATACAAAAAACTAACACCCGGAAGTCTGGAGTCTTACCAAGGCAAATTCCTGGTGAGAGGCGGATATACTGAATGCCTTGAGGGTGATGATAATCCCGAAAGACTAGTTGTACTGGAATTTCCCGATAAAGAAACGGCACTGGCCTGGTGGCATTCAGAGGAATACAGTGAAGCTAAAAAAATACGACAAAGCGCTGCAAAAACCAGAATGATACTGGCAGATGGGATTTAAAAAACGGGAAACAATATAGCCATGATCTATACTAAATTCAAACATTTCGTTGGGGTACTTTTATGTATCCTGTTAGCCTGTTCAACAGAAAAGAAGCTGGATTATCCGGACCCTGCTACCCATCCGCTGTCAACACTTATGCTGGAAGGAGACTGGTTTGAAGAACCACATAGCATTGATTTTGCAAACCTTCAGAAATTGGAGGCAGAACATATCGTCATAAGTGATGTGCGTCCTGAAGGTAAAGATTTTGATCCAGTGCTTCATGACCCTCAGGGCGGAGTTAATCAACATAATTATATCACCTTCTACCAAAACAAGTTTTGGATCATGTGGAGCCATGGCCCCGGTGTTGAAGACCGCGTGGGTCAGATTGTAAAATATGCCACCAGCAAAGATGGCAGGAATTGGTCTTCAGCCCGTAATTTAACAAATTACGCCGATGGTTCGGGTCCGGAATCGCCCCATTATAACACGCGCACATTGGAAGGCTTGCGATGGATAGCCCGTGGTTTCTGGCAAAGAGAAGGCGAACTGCTGGCCCTGATGAGCCTCGATGAAGCCGCAGGTTTTTTCGGTCCTTCCCTGCAACTCAGGGCCATGCGTTGGAATGAAGACCTTCAGGAATGGGAAGATGCCGGTATGGTATATGACAATGCCATCAATAACTTCCCTCCCAAAAAACTTCCCAATGGCGAATGGATGATGTCGCGTCGTCCATATGATTATACAGAAAAAGGTGTGGACTTTCTTGCAGGTGGACTTGAAAGTATAAGTTCGTGGAGTGTATTTCCGGTTTTGGGCTCAGAAAGTGAACTTACGGCTGAAGAACCTTATTGGTGGACTCTTCCCGATGGAAAAAGCTTAATGGCCCTTTTCAGGGATAACCGCAAAAGCGGATACCTGTACCGCTCCTTTTCTACAGATAATGGCCGAAACTGGAGCCTTCCTGTTAAAACCAATTTTCCCGATGCAAGATCAAAATTTCATGGCCTGAGACTGGCTGATGGCAGGTATATACTGGTATCCAATCCAAATCCAGAAAAGCGGGACCCCCTGGCATTATCCATAAGTGAAGATGGTATGGTTTTCAACAATATGTACTATCTGGTCGGAGGCAGAAGGGTAGACTACCCACATGTCATGCAACATAATGATCACATTTACATAGCCTTCTCCGGAGGGAAACAAAGTGTCGAATTACTCATCCTGAAAACCGAAAGCCTTGACAAGTAAATATTGAGAACTTGAAAATATAAAAATGATGAGAAAAACGCTCTTTTTGATTTTTCTATGTAATATCTGTCAGCATTCATTTGCCCAAAATGCTGGTAATCCCGACCCGGTAAAGAACCCCTCATCTTCTTTAATGCTTGCCGGAGATTGGGTCCCAGAAAACTCCCATGATATTGATTTTTTTGCCTTGCCAAAGGTCCCCTCAGAACATACAATTGTAAGCGATGTTCGCTATGCCTGGGGCAGAAAAACCAATCAGCATAATTACCTGGTTCATTTCGACGGGCGTTTTTGGGCCATGTGGAGCGATGGACCTGGAATTAGCCGAAGTGATGATCCCATTGCACATCGCGACATTATGCCAGGTCATGATCAGCCGGGGCAATTGGTTTCTTATGCGACCAGTATAGATGGCATTCACTGGACTGAGCAGCGGGACCTTGCAGGCCCTCCTAACGATGGATTCGGCTGGATAGCGCGTGGATTCTGGGTGCGCGATGGTAAGCTGCTCGCACTGGCTACCCGCTACAGAGCACCCGGGTATAAAGGTGACGGTCTGCAGCTTCATGCTTTTGAAAGGGTCAAAGGACAGGAAAGAGAATGGAAGCACCTGGGCCTGGTAGCTGACAATGCCATGAACAACTTTGCCCCGAAACTACTGCCCAATGGTAAATGGCTGATGTCGCGGCGCGATAAAGATGGCAATGTATATATGATGACCGGAGGTGCCGAAGCCTTTGACCAATGGGAATCTTATCCGGTAATCAGCTATCAGGGTGAAGATTTCCTGGCAGAAGAACCGTATTGGTTTATATTACCCGACAAAAACCTGGTTGCATTTTTTCGGGATAATAGCAGAAGCGGCTTTTTATACAGGGCTTTTTCAACCGATCATGGCAAAACCTGGACAAAACCGGTGAAAACCAATTTTCCCGATGCCAAATCTAAATTCAGCGGTTTGCGTTTATCAGATGGCCGTTATGTGATGGTTTCAAATTCAAACCCCAATAAACGAGATCCATTGACCATTGCCATAAGTGATGATGGTTTGGTTTTTACGAAAATGGGTTTTCTGGTAGGCAACCGCCATGTAGATTACCCCCATGTGTACGAGTACGACGGCTATTTATACGTAGCCTTTGCCAGTGCCAAACAAAGCGTTGAAGTCTTGAAAATCAGGATCAGCGATCTTGATGCAATGTAAGTCTGCTATAAAATGATGGATTTTTCTATAAGAATTGCTGACATAATTACGGTTGTCATTTATCTGGTGGCCATGATGTCGGCAGGTATTTATTTCTCTCGCCGCAATCATACCACAGAAGCCTATTTTGTTGGAAATCGCTCTTTTTCAGGATGGGTGATCGGGCTGTCGATGCTGGGCACCATCATCAGTTCGGCTACCTTTCTTGCATTGCCGGCAGCCGCTTTTGTGCTCGACTGGAGGCAACTCAGCGTAAACCTGGTGGTGCCTTTCGTGGCTGTTCTGGCGATTTTGATCTTTATTCCTTTTTTCAGAAATGGGAAACGCACCTCCGCATTTGAATACCTGGGTGACCGCTTTGGTACTGTACCTCGCTTATATGGCACCTTAAGTTTTATGATCATGCAACTTATTCGCATGGCCCAGATTTTATTTCTGGTTTCTTTGGTATTACAGTTTCTTACCGGTTGGCCGATCGTTTGGGTAATTGCCGCAATGGGTATTTTTATCGGTCTGTATACCTTTTTAGGTGGCTTTGAAGCAGTGGTTTGGACCGATGTCATACAGGCACTCATACTTATTGCCGGGGGTATTATAAGTGTACTTTGGATTAGCTTTGAGATGTCAGGCGGGGTAGAAAGGGTTATAGAAATTGGCCTTGAACACAACAAATTCAGCCTGGGGGATTTCAGGTTTGACCTGGGTGAACGCACTTTTTACACCCTGATCATATTGGGTATGATCAATTGGCTGGGCATTTACGCGGGAGATCAGAATATGGTACAGCGCTATGTTTCGGCCAAATCCACGGCCCAGGCTAAAAAAGCCACCATCATATATACTGCGATATCACTGCCCATGTGGGCATTGTTCTTCTTTATCGGCACTGCTTTGTTTAGTTACTATCAACTCATGCCCGATGCTGCCATAGCCGGGCTGGAAGCGGATCAGATCCTCCCCTACTTTATTCTCACTAAAATACCACCTGTAGTGGCCGGTTTGATTATCTCAGCGGTTATTGCAGCCTCTATGAGTTCGATGGACTCCGGGATAAATGCTATTGCAACCGTTTGTACCATCGATATTCTCAAGCCATATCTGGCTAAACATAAAGAAGATCGTTTTTATCTTAACATTGCCAGATGGATTGTAGTGGGCGTAACATTAATTGTTGTATCAGGTGCTATTTTCTTTAGCAAAATTGATAAAGAAAGCATGAACGACATCAGCCTGATTGTAACCAGCGTATTTGGCGGATGTCTGATGGGATTGTTTATGATGGGTTTTTTTACCACCCGTATCGATGGAAATTCAGCAATTGTGGGCATCGCACTGGCCGTGATGATCAATATATACCTTGGCCTGGGGGTACTGGGCGTACTCCCTGAAAAAATGATCCTGCCCATTCACAGCTATTGGGTAGCGGCACTGGTGAATGTTACATTCATTCTTGTGGCATATACCATGGCAATCATAAGAAAACCAAAAAAACAGCCACATCTTCAGGGACTTACCGTATGGACTTTGTCAAAAAAAGCGAAAAATGAAACTTAGCAATATACAACATAAGGCCGATCTCCTGGTATTGAGTGCGACACCCGGAGGAATAATGACGGCCATTGCCGCAGCCAGGATGGGCCGTAAGGTGCATCTTGCCGAATATCATGCCCATCCGGGAGGCATGACTTCCAGTGGATTGGGAAAGTCTGATATCGAAAACCGCAATGCTATTGCCGGCTTATTTCAAGAATTTATTGATCGTGTAAAATCACATTATTTGTTGCAATACGGGCCCGACTCAATACAGGTTGATCAATGCAAAGATGGCTATTATTACGAGCCCTCTGTCGCTGAAAAGGTTTTCACAGATATGATGGCTGAAGAAGCTTCAATACAGGTTTTTTACAAATACGCCATTCAAAATGTCAATTACAGGGAAGGCAAAATAGAATCAGTGGATTTTCTAAACCGCAATACCGGAGACTTTGAAACATTTATTGCCGATGCTTTTGCGGATGCCAGTTATGAGGGCGATCTCTATGCCCTGGCGGGTGAGTCATTTCGGCTGGGACGTGAAGGCAAAGAGGATTTTGGTGAAAGCCTGGCCGGTCACATCTTTTACGATTATCACAGACATCGTATACTTGAAGGAAGCACAGGTAAAGGGGACCATCGCATTCCAGCCTACACCTATCGGCTTTGCCTTACCGATGATCCATCCAACGGAGTAGCGCTGGAACATCCGCCATCGGATTACCAAAGAGAAACCTTCCTTCCTTACCTCGATGACCTGAAAGAAGGCCGACTGGGCCCTCCTGCTGTATTTAAGGAAGGACATGGATACTACCCGGATCATTTCAACACCCTTCTCAGGGCCTTTTCCTTTACCGAAATACCCAACCGCAAATTCGATGTCAACATCAATCCCAGGCCATTGGCTTTTCCCTTTCCGGAGGAAAATTATACGTATCCGACAGCAGACTGGCAAGAACGGGAAAGGGTGGCCGAAAGGCATCGAAATTTATGCCTGGGCTTATTATATTTTGTACAAAACGATGAAGCTGTACCTGAAGCGCATCGAAAAATGGCAGGGAAATACTTTTTACCGAAAGATGAATTTACAGATAATGGCCATTTTCCCTGGCAGCTGTATGTACGCGAGGCACGTCGCTTGCATGGACAATACACCCTCACTGAAAATGATGTTTCCGGCTCAGGAATTGATGAACGAAACACAATTTTTGAAGACAGCATCATAAGTGGAGAGTTTCCCATAGACAGTTTTCCTCTCTCCAGGGAGGTAAATACAAATAAAATCGCATTGGAAGGATATATAGGTATGCGGGAAATCAAACCCTACCAGGTGCCCTTGCGGATAATGCTACCCCAGTTTATTGAGAACCTGATTGTGCCGGTAGCGGCCTCTACCAGCCATATTGCCTATTCCACCATTCGTATGGAACCCCTTTGGATGGGCATGGGTCAGGCTGCGGGATTGGCCGCCCATTTGGTCTTGGAAAGCAAAGAAAGATTTCATAATATGAATGTGGCTAAACTGCAAAGGCTTTTGTTGGAGCAAGGACAGGTCATAGCCTATTTTGATGATCTTAAAAAAGATGATCCGGCCTGGGAAGCTATACAATATTGGGCTTGCAGAGGTTTTTTTAAGCAATACCATTGCCGGCCTAAAGATCTATGTCTGGTATCAGTGGCCCACAGGTGGTTAGAGATATTTGATTCCAGCATCCACCAAATCCCTGATTCCATACCATCGGAAGAACAAGCAATTGAAACAAAAATAGATAACTCATCTTCCGAAGAGCTTGGCATTGCTCCTTTTTTGGATAGTATTGAGAAAATGAGTCCTGAATTTAGGGAGCGATTGATTAAGGATCCCTCCTGGCTTTATGAAGAAAGGGGACATGACCAAATGATTATGCACGGTGAAGTGTGTATGGCATTGTACAGGTTAGTTCGGAGTTGATAGCACTTGTCATTCAGCTGTCAGCTTCAAGCTATTAGCTTCAAAGTTCATCAAATTAGCTTCAAGGGTTCACATAACAAAGTATATTGTGAGAGATTTTTACTTACAAATGCCAAATCAAACAATTTGGCATTTGTTGTTTTTGTTATATATTTTTAATAAATTAGCTGTGATTTCCAAATCATAACCCTTTGATAAAACTCGTTTATAATGGGAAAAGATGATGTAAAAAACCAGATCAAAGAACCTTTCACGGAGTATGGCCGCTATACTTATGCAGATTACCTGAGCTGGCAGATTGATGAAATGGTGGAATTGATCAAAGGAAAAGTGTTTAAGCAAGCAGCGGCCCCCAGGGTTAATCATCAGAGAGTTTCAGCAAAAGTATCTTACGAGCTATACCATTTTTTATCAGGGAAGAAATGTGAGGTTTTTACAGCGCCCTTTGATGTTCGACTACCGGTAAAATCAAAAAAACATGAGGATATAGACACGGTGGTTCAGCCAGATATTTGTGTGGTTTGTGATCCTGAAAAAATTGATGAACTGGGCTGTGTTGGTGCTCCTGACCTGGTTGTTGAAATCCTTTCTCCAGGAAACAACAGCAAGGAATTGCGCAATAAGTTCGAGGTGTACGAGGAATCGGGTGTAAAGGAATATTGGATCATCCACCCGGTAGAATGTACTGTCATGATCTATACCTTAGTAGAAGGAAAATTTATTGCCTCACGCCTGTTTACCATTGGAGATATTGTACATTCTGAGGTAATCAAGGGCTTTAGTTTGGATTTAGATGAAGTTTTTGGGCCTGAGTTCAGGTAGTGTTGCTAAAGAATAATCTGCGATCACGGTTCTTGTATTGGTATTGATAGCTTGGAGCTCGGTAAGGTGGAGTGTGTATAAGTAGAACGGGTCAATACTTAACGTATAAACAAAAAATAAAGCAATATACTACTGTTACTGTTGTTTTTGCCACATATTTTTAACAAATTACGTATGTTTTCTAAACTAAAAACCATTGGTATAACGTATAGAAGATGGATAAAGAGGATATAAAAAACCAGATCAAGGAGCCTTTCACAGAGTATGGCCGCTACACTTATGCAGATTACCTGAGCTGGCAGATTGATGAAATGGTGGAATTGATCAAAGGAAAAGTGTTTAAGCAAGCAGCGGCCCCCAGGGTTAACCATCAGAGAGTTTCAGCAAAAGTATTTACCAAACTGTATAATTTTTTAGAAGGTAAGCACTGTGAAGCTTTTTCCGCGCCCTTTGATGTTCGACTACCGCTAAAATCAAAAAAACATGAGGACATAAATACGGTGGTTCAGCCGGATATTTGTGTGGTTTGTGATCCTGAAAAAATCGATGAACTGGGCTGTGTTGGTGCCCCTGACCTGGTTGTTGAAATCCTTTCTCCAGGAAACAACAGCAAGGAATTGCACAATAAATTCGAGGTTTACGAAGAATCGGGCGTGAAGGAATACTGGATCATCCACCCGGCAGAATGCACTGTCATGATCTATACCTTAGTAGAAGGAAAATTCATTGCCTCACGCCTGTTTACCATCGGAGATATTGTTTATTCTGAGGTTGTCAAGGGCTTTATTTTGGATTTAGATGAAGTTTTCGGCCCGGAATTCAGGTAGAGGCAGCATCCAGATAGCAAAGATTTGCAGTTGACAATACCTGGATTATTAAGCTCTATATTGTATGTTTGGCATTTGATCATTCATCTAGATTATTTCCCTGTCAAACACATCATAACAACCACTATTTTAAGCTTTTGTCAGTAAAAATTTGCTGATAGAATGATGCGAATCTCCAAATTGGTTTTGTGTCTTATTTAAAAACAAGGTTTAACTAAAAAAATAGTTGTTATTGGTAATTTAATTTTTTTATCTCACAATTTCCAACATTTAGCTTGTTATATCTACAAGTATTTATTATGTTACATACTTAAATGCTATATTTCGACCTAAACAATTAATATTCAATTGATTTAAGATTTTTTATCGTTTTGTTGCGCATTCCTTTTATCAATATATATTACACCTAAGCCTAAAAAATTATGAAAACATCAGCCATGCTATTTGTTCTCAGTCTTTTAGCAACAACCCTGCTTAATGGACAGTCATTTAAATGGGAACCAGAAAAACCACAACCCGGACAGGAAATTACGATTACCTATCAACCTTCAGATGAATGGCCTGAGATTGCTGAAATGGAAATATTAGCGATCAACCTTACGGAGAAAACTCCGGTATTAGACGAATTGATAATTCAAAATAAAAATGGTGTATTTGAATTTACATATACCCCTAAACATGAACAGGCTCTGGTATTTATATTTCTGTCGGACGAAAAAAAAGACGACAATAATTCCAGCGGCTACACAATACCGCTATATGATGAAACTGGTACACCTTTGCCCGGTGCATATTCCAGTATGGCACATTTTTACATGCTTTTTACCCACCATTTTCGTATGCGGGTAAGTAAGGAAATACAATTGGAATATTTTAAAAAAGAACTGCAGTACCATCCGGAAGCATATTTAAATCCTGCTTTTTTTAAATTTTATATGCATGTGGCGAAAAGGGCTGAGCTACCTGAGTTTGATGGACAGGCCAAAGAATTCATGGAAAAATATCATGAAAGTGCAATAGAGGATGAAGAAGTCGGCACAACGTTGATATGGTTGTATAATCTATTGAATAAAGCAGATAAAGTAGCAGAACTGAAAGAACAACTGATTCAAAATTTTCCAAAAGGCTCAACCGCATTTGGTGCTCAAATGGAAAAATTCTATCCCAGCAAAGACTCATTGACTTTGGTTTCAATGTATCCGGATCTGGTCAACTGGCCACCTCTTCCTGATATTGACAATACTGATTTTCTACATACAAAAATGGCAGATTTATATGTATCAAATTCTCAGGAGAAATTTTATGAATACGCCAATCGAATCAGCAGTATAATAAGCCAGGCCCATTTTTTTAATAATACAGCCTGGAAACTGGTCGGTGATGATATATACAAAGAAGCTCAGAATCTGGGCTTTGCCAAGGAACTTTCTGTAAAATCTTTGGAATTACTGGAAAAACATTATGCAGATCAGGGCAATAAACAACCACTTTTGCCCAGTCGATATTTCTTAGATGGTAAAAAATCTGAAATTGCGATGTTCAATGACACCTATGCCTTGATCGCCTATAAAGAAGGTGATGCCAAAACAGCCTTAAAGCATCAAAAGCTTCACAAAGAAATCAAAGGGTTGAACGAAGCTGATGCCAATGAAAGAATGGCAGTGTATTTGGAAGCTGCGGGTGAACATGAAGATCTTCTAAAACATCTTGAAGAAGCCTATGAAAAGGACAAGATAACCGACCGTATAAAAGAATTGTATCTCACGTACTATGGAAAAAAGCACGGCACAGAGAAGGCAAAAGCTAAACTGGCAGAATTAGATAAAGCGAGTGAAGTAAAAATGCGTGAATCTTTAATTGCAAAACTCATAGATGAAGAGGCTCCATTATTCAACCTGAAAGACCTGGATTACAATGAAGTTTTTTTGGAGTCACTAAAAGGTAAAACCGTAATACTCGATTTCTGGGCCACCTGGTGTGGACCATGTATAATGTCTTTTCCCGGCATGCAATTGGCGGTAGATCATTATAAAGATGACCCCAATGTTGCTTTTTTGTTCATTAACACATGGGAAAGAGATAAAAACCTTCGCGAAAAATTGCAAAAATTTATTGATGATAAAAATTACACCTTTCAGGTTTTGATTGATGATGACACCAAAGTAGTAGAAAAATACAAGGTGGAAGGTATCCCTACCAAGTTCGTTATTGGTCCTGATGGCAATATCAGGTTTAAGTCAGTAGGATACCAGGCCGATAAAAACAAAGCATTAAAAGAAATGCAAATCATGGTAGAATTGGCCAATGAGCCGATTGTCAAGACAGGTATGTTGATGGACTAAAGAATGCTATATTATTTAGTTGTTTCTGCCGATCTGATTTTATAACAATAAACTCAGATCGGTGGATTTGCAAAGTGCACGGTACAGTTATCCGGAGGCTTTTAGCATTGCAAGTACAATATTTCACAGTGGCTTTTACAAAACACCTGACTTTCAAAAAAAGGAAAAGTTGTTTTGACAGGTCTTCATTGCTTACTCTTTTTGCGATCTGCCAACACAAATGTCCTTATTATATTACAAGCTGCCAGCTACAAGATACAAAAAGCTATTAGCTACGATCTATGGGCGAACTTGCTGCAAGCTCCGAATCCCTTTTCAATATGCTCACTGGACTCCGCACTAAAACCATAAATCACGTATTCTAAGACTAAAGCAAGAGAAATAGTGCAATTTTTTTAGGAAGCATCACACCCCCTACCGGGTAGTGTAGAAAAAATCATGGTTCATCTCAACCCTCCCCCTTGTTGGTGTTTTTCCACCAACAAGCACTTAATATCTAAACACCCATTACGGATTACCCATCACCCACTAAAAACCAACATTATCTGCATTATTCTTTTACCTGTAAGGTTTTGGCCACTTGCACCAGGCATCGCACAAGGCTTTCTCTCCTTTCATCCGTATCTTTGATTTAGATAATTCCGTGGATTGATATTACTAAATAAAGATCAAAATGAAACTGGACAGACGTATTGTAATTGTTTTCTGTATGGCGAGCTTGTGGGGTTTACAAGGTCTTACAGCCCAAAATGCTCAAATTTCCATAGCATCTCTTGTCATTGAAAAAAATGATACAACCTTAACATTCATCTCAAGCTGCATTTTTGCCGAAGGTGAAGGGCGCTTCTGGGCAATGGCGGAAGACCTGAGAAAAGCCGATGGCATTAAAATCCTAACCGCCGACAGCAGTTTGCACATTATCGAAAAAATCACGCGTGATGTAAGTCCCATGGGCATTGTGCAAGGCATTGCAGGAAATTTACTCACAGCACGCATTTCCTACGCATCTGCTGCATCCCTTAAAGATGCTGGTGAAAAAGAACTCATTGTATACACCATGACCGATGTGCAGCAGGTTCAAGAAAAGAAATTAACGATTAAAGAGCATCAATACATGCCATCCTACGGTCAAATGCTTGTTTTGGGTGAAAAACCGGATCCCAGCTGGAAATCCACTTCTGTTTTCAATCACAAAAATCAATTGATAGGCATGCTGACTTCTCCGGCAAATTTTGTTGTTGACATGTCCTTCCTTAAGACCTGGCCCGAAAGCACGGTATCTTATAAAGACTGGAAGTCAAGCCCTGTAAAACCTGCCTGGATGCCAGAGCTATTACTTGCCTTCTCCTCAGACCAGTTTGAAAAAGCGATGAACCTGGCCGATAAACACAAAAAAGATCAACCACAGCTGGCTTTACCTTATTATATAGCAGGTATAATCAAGGCAGGCCAGGGTAAATCAGGGCTGGCGCTGCAGGATTTAAATAAGGCTTTGGAAATAGATGAAACCCTCACGCCTGCATATGCTCAGAGGGCTCAATTGCAACTGGAAAACAGGAAATACCTTGAAAGTATAAAGGACGCTACCTTTGCCATTGACAAGAAATACGATCTGGCCAATATGTATGTCATCCGAGGAAAAAACCATTTTGCATTAGAGGCTTTTGAAGACGCTGTCAAGGATTTACAGGCTGCCCTGGAGCACGGAAGCAAAGACAAGGAAATTCATCCCCTCCGCGCCCAGAGCTATAAATCCCTCGGAAAATATCAACAGGCTATCGAAGACTTTATAGAGGCAATAAAGCTGGGTATCGACAACGAAAATATCCACTTTGCCCTGGCCGAAAGCTATTTGAATATTGAAGAAAGCCAAAAAGCCATTGTACATCTGGATAAAGCCATTGCCATAAATCCACAATTGGGAAAGGCCTTTTTAGTCCGTGGTACATTATATTTTGATTCAAACGAGTTTGGAAAAGCGCTTTCTGACCTGGAAACAGCCAAAACTCACGGAGCCAACAGTGGCATTCTATATAAAATGCTGGGTTTTTCTAAATATCACACGGGTAAACCGGAGGATGCGCTAAAAGACCTGAGCAGCGCCATCCGAATGGGAGAAAAAGATCCACTATTGTATAAGTACAGAGCTCACCTCTACTTTGAAAACACCGATTACAACAAAAGCATCGAAGACTTTACTGTAGCGATCGCTGGTGGTATTGATGAATCCACAGTATATTTTATGCGTGGAAGTGCCTGTTTCTTTACCAAAAAATTTGATGCTGCGCTTCAAGACCTGACATTGGCAGAGACCAAAGGTGAAAAAAGCATGGAATTGTATGAAAGGCGCGGACTATCGCTTTATCAGTTAAAGGAGTACACCAAAGCAATTGAAGATGCTGCTAAGGCCTTAACAATGGGCGCTGAAAATGCCCTGCTCAGTTTTGCTGTGGCGCATTGTCATGTAGAATTGGAGCAATATGCCGAAGCCCTGCCCTATTTTGAAAAGGCATTGGCCCCCGAAACTGAAAATGAATTCTTTTATTACCTGCGGGGATTGGTCACATACAAAACCAGTGGTGCAGCACCTGCCAAAAGTGATCTTGACAAGGCACTGACAATGAAAAGCAACTTTGCACAGGCACAAACGCTCAGGGGTCAATTGCGTTTTGATCTCAAAGACTGGCCGGGGGTTATTGAGGACCTTGCACCCTTAACCCGAACTGGCCGACCGGCCGCCGAAGTTTTTCAAATGCTCGGTATAGCTTCCTATCATGAAAAGCAGGGAGATGCCGTAATACAATACCTCAATATCGCTGTTGCACAGGGTGTAGAAGATGCTTTTACCTATTTTTGCAGGGCTACGGCCTATTATGACAAGAAAAATTTTGAAGCATCCAGCGCTGATTTCAGCAAGGCCATCGATGCAGGCTATACCCAACAGCAAGCTTTTTTGCTGAGAGGATATGCCTATTTTGCTATGAAGAATTTCCGGGATTGTGTTCAGGATCTCGATAAAGCACTGGAGCTCGGCGCCTCAGAACCTGAGCTGTATTTTAGCCGGGGTTATGCAAGATATGAAACAAAAGACTATGAAGGTGCACTTCAGGACTTTAACCAGGCCATTCAACTTAATCCCGGGTATACCGAGGCTTATATAAAACGAGCCAATTCAAAGTTCAGGATCAAAGATTATCATGAGGCCATAGCCGATTATGACCAGGCCATCGCTTTGGGTAACGAAGAAGCTATTGTATATAACAATCGGGGTAAAGCCAAACATTTACTCGACATGCACAATGAAGCCATCACTGATTATACCAAAGCCCTCACGATTGATGCCAATTATGGAAAAGCCCTTGAAAACCGGGCACAAGCCTTTTATCTTCAGGAAAAACATCCTGAAGCCATAACTGATTTTCTCCGTTTGCAAAAGCTAAACAAACTTGCTGCAGATCAATTGTTTATGTTAGGCAATGCATACTATCATACCCAAAATTATGCCCTGGCCATAACCTTCTTCGATCAGGCCATTCAGGCTGGCATTCGCGATAAAGAAGTTTTTGTCCATCGTGCAGACTGCCATGCCATCAACAATGATTATCCAGAGGCCATAAAAGATTATACCGCAGCTTTGCAATTGGAACCTAAAGATGTGAACCTGCTCACGGCCCGTGCTGAAGCTTATGTAATGATAGAAAATCTTGAATATGCTTTAAATGACCTTACTGCCGCTATACAAGCCGGGGGTAACCAGGCAAATAACCTGTTCAACAGGGCTGCACTAAGGGAACAATTGAATATGTACAATGAAGCTATAGAAGATTATACAGCAGTAATCAGCATTAACCCTGAAGATGCCGTGGCTTATTTTAGCAGGGGAAATTGCTATTTTAACCTGGGTCAGTTGGCAGCTGCTATTAAAGATTATAGAAAAACAGTAGAATTGGATCAGAGTAATGCAGATTATTTCAGGGCACTGGGTAATTTAAAGTATCAGTTGAGCGACCTTCAGGAAAACCCTTGTGACGACTGGCAAAGAGCGGCCGATCTGGGGGATAAAAAATCGGCATTTGCTGTAAAAAGATATTGTATAAAGCAGTAGTTGACTACAAGCTAACCTCTAATATCTGGTATGAGCGAAAAAGAGATTGACAATATGACATTTCACTTCCAACAAGCGGTTGAGAAATAATCGAAATCTTATTTGATTTACCTACTTGAATGGATTGTTACAGATGGTCCGGAATTTAAAAAGTATTTTAACCCTTTGAGTGAACATCAAAGCTATGTAGTTGAGGTAAGATACCCTGAATAACCGGCATTTGATCCTTACCAGTATTTTAGTTTAATTTAGAATATTCGTATCAAAGACTAAATTTTAACTGATTATACTGCACAATTCCCCATGCTTGTTTTTATTTGCGGGATGGATTTGCAAGTAGAAATAGAAACCACGATGGCCGAAAAATTACCCTCAGCCAACGTAATGAGTTTACTGGCTGAAGTAGAGGTGATGCCATCGCCACAGTCCTTGTTGGATGAAATAGAAGCAGCAAGCGATCAATTGCGCAGTCAGTTAAAAATAGAAGACATCAGCCGGCAAGACGCGATCGCCCAGACACGCCAGGCTTATAAAACGCTCGGCAAGGATCCCTCGCGGTATCGTCCATCCTCTGAAGCACTGCTGCGACGAATTGTTGGTGGTAAATCGTTATACCTTATCAACAATCTGGTTGATCTGCTGAATCTCATCTCTTTGCGCACTGCCTTTTCAATAGGTGGATTTGATGCCAATCAGATTGAAGGAAAGGTCCGATTGGGTGTCGGATTGGCGGATGAACCGTACGAAGCCATAGGGAGAGGCCAGCTCAATATTGAAGGTTTGCCAGTATTACGTGACGATAGAGGTGCTTTTGGCACGCCTACCAGCGATGTTATGCGCACAAGGGTCACTGAAGATACACAGATTTTCAGGATGGATATAATCTATTATGAAACCTCTGCAAAGCCAGAAGCCCTGAAAGCCCTGCAAATGGCATCCTCATTGCTGATTGCCTACGCCAAGGCTAAAAACATTCGCATATCAGATTAAGATGCCAGATAAGAAAACAGAACTATGCCTTGCCGGGGTTGACTATGGAAGCAAAATGGCCGGAACCACCGTATTTGCTTATACAAAAGGCAATGCCCTGTGGCTTTTACAATCTGAAAAAGGTAAAGATGCCGATGCTTTTCTGCAAAAGCTGATCCGTATGCATCAACCGCATTACCTGGGTTTTGATGCCCCATTGTCCCTCCCGGGCGTATACCTCAAGATACCGGGATGCACCGATTATTTTTATCGCGCGGCTGACAGGGCTCTTGGTGCCATGTCGCCTATGTTTCTGGGTGGACTTACGGCAAGGGCAATGCGGATCAAACACGAATGCAGTGATTTAGATACCCAAATTTTTGAAACCTATCCGGCCCGCTTGGTCGGGAAACTTTGTCCGGGTTTGAAAGGATATAAAAAATCATCGGAAGCCTTAAAAGTTTTTAAAGATGCCTTTTCTGAGACTATGCAGCTCCAGGTGAAGGAATTAAATAACTGGCACCAGGCCGATGCATTACTGGCGCTATGGGCAGCCTGGCGAAAAAATCTGGAAATTGCCGATGTTTACGGCAACCCTCATGAAGGTTTAATATATATTTAATTTTTCTTTTTACTTTCATACTCAAAAAAGGCATGTATGGATTCTGATGAATTGCAAGCTTTGATCGGAAAAGGTGAAACCAGTACATTACAATTTAAAGGAAATGTGAACAACGAATTAAGTATTGCTCAGTAAATGGTTGCCTTTGCTGATTAATGATATTGATGGAGAACTTTTCAGGGTAATGATTCCAAGACCTCAGCAACCATAATCTCCTGTAAGTAGTGTCACTTGCCTTATTGATGATGCTGTTGCCAGGTATGGAGCACCTTTTCGGCCAGACTCACCATTTCTTCTTCTTCGGGTTCATTGCGATTGGTGAGTATGATGAGGCTGATTTTTTTCTCCGGTATCCGGTAAAAAATATTCCGGAAAGAGGTACTGCTTCCCGTATGATACACAACTTTTTCACCTTTGTCATTTTTTTTAAGGTGCCATCCTAATCCATAGTCAATGAAATTACCGTTTAACAGTTTACCAGGAGTGAATGATTTTTCAATGGTTTTCAAAGGCAAAATGGCACCTGAATATAATGCCTGATCCCATAAAAACAGATCCTCCAGATTAGAATATATTCCTCCATCGCCCAAAACAGCCGACGTGCTGCTTTGGTCTTTCCTGATCCATACTCCGCTTTCCCGACTGTAACCAAAGGCCCTTTCAGCTACAGTGTTCACCTTCTTTATATGGGCTACCGTACTTTTCATACCCAGGTGACTGAAGATATTTCTTTCCAGGAAGTCAGGATAATCCATACCGGAATACTTTTCAACCATTAACGCAAGCAATGCATAGGCAGTATTGCTGTACCGGTAGGAAGTACCGGGTGCAAAATACAATGTATCGACAGACAGGATTATGTCCAAAACCCCCTGGTCTCTTATCTGATGGTTTAAGGCTGAGTCAGGCACATAATCTTCATAATCCCATATACCGGAAGTATGATTGAGCAAATGATAAATATGTATAGCTTTTCCATAGTCCGGAAAATCATCAAAAACCTGATCTAAAGTCCAGTTGAGGTCTACCAACCCTTCCTTTTCCAACAGCAGTATGCAGGTGGCAGTAAATTGTTTTGAAACAGAGGCCAACCTGAAATTTGTATTAGTGTGTACAGGCTTTTTGCTTTCGAGTTCTGCCCATCCGTAAGTATTTTGATATTCAATTTCTCCATCTTTTATGATCGCAAGAGCAGCGCCGGGTTGATCGTTGATATAAGAAGAAAAGCAGGCATCTAAAGGATTATCTGATGTAATACAAGAATTCATACATGCAAAAATGAAAAGCAATGATATAATATTTTTCATAAATTTTGTGGTTGATCAGGGCAATTTCTTAGGTTGGAAAAAGCATGCAGTGTATTCCTTTTCTTCAAAGTATTTCAATTTTTTGAAAAGTTATAGCTTTAAAAATTCTTTACAAAGAATACTCGCTATTTCAGTATATACATTAGGAGGAGTTCAGCACTTGAAGCTCATGATGGGATATTAGCTCGTAGTTCGTAGCTCGTAAATTGTATGATTTTTCTTACCATTAGTCAGAAGAACTATAGACAGTGTGGATTGCAAATCCGCTACATCTGTGGTTCGGGATTGCAAAATCCCAAACAGTCTTAGATTATTTCAGCCGGCTATATAGCTTCTGTTATAACTGTTTAGAATAAACAATTCAACAATTCAACAAATATCTTATAAAGTATATTATTCTGGAAACCAAACTTCCTCCAGGTCTTTATAGACTCCGGGCGCGCCGAATAGAGGGCAATTTCTTTTTCGAAGCACATTGTCCAGATCCCTTACAGCCTCACGGGTAAGTTCCTTAAGCTTCTGGCCACTACCCAATGCCTGCAATAAACTGAAAGCTGTCATTTCAAGCAACTCAACATTCATCAGTGTCCATTCGATGGTATCAGGACTCATGGTGACTATGCCATGGTTTTCCATTAAAAAACTATTGTAGCGCTGCAGATATGGCGTGAAGTTTTCCGCAAGCTTTTGAGATATGGGCTCAGCATAAGGCACAATGGGGACCGGTCCCACTTCATGGGTAGTTTCAGGATACCAGGGGCGCATCAGATAATTGGGGCCATCCATTATGGCAAATGCACCAATATTGGGTGCATGACAATGAAGGACTGAAACTATGTCAGGCCTTTCTTCGAAAAATTTCATATACATCCATTTTTCACCGGTAGGCCTGCGCGTTCCTTCAATGGTCTCTCCTTTTTTATCGATAAAAACGAGATCTTCCAACTGAATATCTCCTTTGTTCATCATAGTGGGCGTGATCAGTATCAGATTATCTTCGAGCTTCCAGGCCAGATTACCTCCGAATCCTGTCACATACATATTGCGTGCGATGCGATGACAAACCTTTACAAATTGATTTGCCTGTTTATTATACTTTTCGAGCAGTTTCATTTTCTTCGATTTTTTAAAAATTTTTTGATATGTCAATAGTAGGTTTGAAAGGGCAAAACCTGCTGCTAAATCAGATACACCGAAGAACCTATGTTGTCTGGTAATATCTGCAAAGTCTTTTATTATTTGTTTAATTAAAAGCCTATATTAAACTCATTTTCAGGTATTTATAATAATTTTTAATGAACCTTCGGCCGGGTTCTTTTGTACTTCAACAGCCCTGTTAAAATCTTCAAGTTCAAAACGATGCGTGACCAATTGTTCTCCATTGATTTTACCCAATTCAAGCATTTCCCGGGCTTCAATATAATCTCTGTATACAGAACTATTGGCTCCATGTATGTGCAGTTCAAGATAGTGAATCAGGTTCAGATCTAAAGGCTCAACAGGATCAGATTTGGGCATCCCGGCAAAAATGGATAGATGACCATTTCTCGCCAGCATTTGAATGCCTACCGGTACCAGTGACTTCACAGAAGCGGCAACTACAACAGCATCTACACCCTTTCCATTGGTTTTTTTCATAATCCAATCAACGGGGTCGGTACTGCTGCTGTCTATCCAGTTATTAAAGGGCAGTCCGAGTTTTTTATGGAGCTCAAGCCGGTCTTTGGAAATATCAACAATGGTAATCTCTTCCACGCCTCTCGCTTTGGCCACCAATGCGTTTAGTACACCAATGATGCCACCACCAAAGATTACGACGTGGCGACATTCTTCCAATGGAATGTACCGCATCCCATTGATACAACAGCTTAGTGGCTCCATTAGTGTAGCTACTTCATCGCTCATTTTTTCGGGTACCGGAATCAGACAGCCCTGATCTACACCAATTTTGGGCATGATCATGTATTCGGCAAATCCACCATCCCACTGGTAACCGATGGCTTTAAAACCATTTTCACACAAATTTTCCTGATGTCTTTCGCACATAGCACAGTGGCCGCATCCAATGACTGTTTGAATCGCATACCTTTCTCCGGGATGAATATCTTTTACTCCTTCCCCAGTTTTAACTACCGTACCAACTATTTCATGCCCTACGATATCCACATCAACCTTTTTCTCACCACTGAGTACACGCTGATCCGTACCACAAATAGCACATGCATTGACTTTTAACAAAACATCCCCTTCCTGTACATCAGGTGTAGGCACTTCCTTAACTTCGATATGTCCGGGTTTAATGATTACTGCTGCTTTCATGAATTAATATTAATTATGCTTTTTTAGTATAGATAAATAATTGAATCAACTTACCATTTTCCCGCTTGTACGGCATCCTGAATACACCCGAAAGCCTTCTCATAATCCATGGCTGCAAGCTTTTCTGTTAATATGGCGTCCAGTGCCGGCAAAGCGCCTACTGAACTGAAAAAATGGTTTTTGCTAAGAATATCATCACCAAACGTATTGGAAGACTTTTCACCCGCATACGAAAATTTTGCAAAGCGACTTAAAATACTATGCCCTGCAAAAACCTGTGCTCCTTTGATAAAAATATCTTTATAGCTGCGCAATACCGGCCCGTTCAGATCATCCACAAAGGGCAAACCGGCTTTATTCATCTCTGTACCGATATGCAGCGGCATATGCATACTATCTGCGATTTCTATGATTTCTGCCAGGCGAGATGTTTTGACTTTTTTTAATTCGGGATCACTGATGTTCCAATTGCGATCCGGAATGAGATTCAGTGCCTGAGCTCCTTTAGACCTGCTGCATTCCAGATGAGCTTTGCCATCTGATTCGCCTTCACTGCTACCATCCAGCCAGGAATCCATAGGAATGGCATCACATTGCTTTGCCCATGCAAAAAATTCTTCCGTTTTAGGGAAGGTGTCAGGCCCGGGTTGAATATAACCCACTCCTCCCCTTTTAGCCAGTTTGCTACGCACCAGTTCCTCGAGGGAAGCCCTGTTTTGAAAAAGCTTTTTGACTTCATCGGTGGAACGTTCGAGTAGCTCCTGCCAGAACTTCAGGCATTTTTCAGCATCTTTAAATACGTATTCTGACCGAAGAATATATGCTTTGATAATATGTCTTTCGGTAGCATTACCAGAAGGTGTCAATGGCAAAACATGCGTAGGGTAATCTATGGCAATATCCGGGACATGTGCGTTGATGCGGTCGATCAGCGCCAGGTTTCTGCTTTCAGAATTGCTGCGCAAATATTGTAAAAAAACAGCTTGCGGACTTCCTGTTGGAATTTCACTCATAAAACCGCCTGCTAGTATGTAACTGACCCCAGGCTCTCCCGGAGAATCAATTTCCTTATCAGCATATTCGGTCATAAAGGACCGGGTTTCAAGTCCTATGCTGGTACGCAAATTAAGTAACTCACCGGCGCTGAGAAATTCCTGCTGCCCGTCGATCACATCAAAATCAACGATACCGGCGGCATAAAGACCATTTTTAGAACATTCCCAGGCAATTCTCGAAGGAGACCAGCTTTCAGCATTATAGGAATAAAAACTGTGCAGATGAAGGTTTACATTATCACCCGATAAAGCCTGCCGCGGACCATTTTTACTCAGGGCAATCAGTGCATTTTTTCTGACTTCCGGGTCAAAGGAATTGAGGTCATTTTCCAACGCCTCACATTCCTGAACATTATATGTACTCTCCATGCATTAAAAGTCTATCATGGCTTTCATGACACCATCATTGTAGGCGGCTACCAGGTCAAAAGCTTCTTTGGTATTATCGAAAGAATAGCGATGGGTAGGCATCAGACTGATATCTACCTTACCCGTCTCCAGCAATTCAAGGGTTTCCTCAAGGGCATGGTTCTGTCTTCTAACGTTTTTAATGGTAATCTCTTTATGTCTGCACTTGTCGACCGGAAATGACCATCGATCAAATTCTGGTATACCAATGATTAGCAACTGTCCGCCTGGCTTAAGCATATCAATGGCATTATCAATGGCTTCCTGCTGGCCGCAGCACTCAAAAACCACATCCAGCAACTCAGGAACCTGTTCTTTAACACCACCTACCACATCATCTTTATCCGGATTACCTGTCCATACTGCACCCGCGTTTTTAGCTATTTCAAGTCTGTGTTCTAATTTATCGGTGACGTATATTTCTTCTGCGCCTTTATATTTTGCGGGAAGAAGTACGCTCAAACCTATAGGACCAAAACCCAGGATTCCCACTTTTTTGCCTTTCAAGTCCATATTTGCCAGTCGCACAGCATAAACACCTATGGCCAGTGGCTCTGAAATAGCCGCCTGGTCATAGCTCATTTTTTCTGATACCGGAAAGCAGCTGGTCTCAGGCATAACAATGTATTCAGACAGGCAACCATCGGCTTGTCCCGGGCACCCTAAGAAAGTCAGTTTTCTACAGGTATGGGGTCTTCCGGCCAGGCATTGATCACACTTCCAACAGGGCATGGCTGGCTCAATGGCTATCCTGTCGCCCGGTTTGACACGGGTTACGGCAGCGCCTACTTCAACCACTTCTCCGGCGCCCTCATGACCAACGGGAAAAGGATACTTCACTACCTGAGAGCCTATTTTGCCAGAAACATAGTAGTGAATATCAGAACCACAGACACCTATGGTTTTCATTTTTATTAACACATCGTCTTCATTTCTGATTTGAGGGGTCGGAACCTCGATCATTTCCATTTTTCGGATTCCGGTGAGCACCATGGATTTCATTTTTCAATAATTTTTTAGTTAAAAAAAAGAATATTCAATCATTTCAATCATTTTTTGATTATATTGCCAATCATTTATGATGTATTTCATACAATATTATCAATAAATAATCATTTTTCATAGAGCTTGGATGAAATATTTTAATTCAGCCTCAGTGGCAATTATGGAATATAGGCTATGCAACAAAGAGAAAGGTTTCGCGAAATAAAGAAGTATTTGATGAGCAATATTGAGCTCAGCGTACAGGAGGCTTGTGAGCTTTACCAGGCCTCCCCTGCCACCATACGAAGGGATTTCAATCAATTGGTTGAAGAGGGTGAAGTGGTAAAGACCTGGGGCGGGATAAAATTACCATCTACATCTATGCCCCTCGAAGGACTCACCTCATCTTCCTACAGGAAAGGCGTACGGGAGAATGAAAAGCGAAAAATTGCAGAAAAAGCTGCCTCGATGGTTGTAGATGGCGATGTGATACTCATTGATGGAGGCACTACTACGTATTATATGACTTCTTTTTTAGCTGCCAAAAACATCAGGGTGATAACCAATTCGATTTTGATAGCACATAAGATTGATCAGGAAAGGCAAACTAAATTTGGCAATGCTGAAGTGTTTTTAACAGGTGGCTTTATTTATCCAGGCTCAGGTTTATTGGTTGGTCCTCAGGCGATTGCCAATATTGAGCAATATAATGCCAGCAAAGCTTTTCTATCGGTTGGTGGTATTGATGCAGATATGGTCACCAACAGCAACCAGTTGATTGTAGAAAGTGAACAAGCCATTATTCAGCAAAGCGAACAGATTATTATGCTGGCCGATAGCAGCAAATTTGGCAAAAAAAGCATGGTGAAATTGTGTGAAATGGAAGAAATCGATGTGTTAATAACCGATTATACTGAGTCTAATGCCGATCTCATTCACGAAATCCGAAATAAGAATGTTCTGGTGATGGAAGTTTAAAAATTGAACCGTTGAATGGATTGTTTAGAAAAACTTATCGGGACAATCCGTCACTATTTTCTTCCATTACTTCATCATTTTTGCATGAATGCTACTTGCTATCTACATAAAAAGGTATATTGGCAACACCGATACTTCCATGATCATCATACACATAGACGAATAATCGATAATTCCTTCCTTTTCCTGATGGAACCTTAAATTGCAATTGATTATATTCCATCAGTTCAAAAACTCCGGAAACTGCTTCGGGTTTTACTTCACCCTGACCGGCATAGGAACCAAAGGAAGTCGGTTCCGGCAAAAGCTCCCACTCATAGCGCAAGGTATCGCCATCAGGGTCTGTACAATCCACGCTTGCTAATGCAAGTTCGCCTTGTCGCAGGGTAATGGATTCAACAGCAGATTGCCCATCTATCCGGAGCGCGTGTATTTGTGGTGCCCTGTTTTGAGGCCATTCTTTTGTCCACATATATTGCATGACCTCAACAGTTTCTGTTTTTAAATCATTGTGAAACATATTAAACCAGGTGTGGGTGCGCTCCTGACGGTTGCTGGTCCATAAAAACACATAAGACCCAAGACACCTGGGATCTGCAAGTATCACTTTTTCATATCTTTCCCTATACACCACGGCTTTCTCGGAGCTTGTTTCCTCTATTACCACTCCATAATTCGTGCGTGGCACTTCCCACCAGCCAGATGGGCCCCATTCGGTTACCACGTAAGGTTTATCCCAGCCATATTGGGTTAACCATTCGGGAACTTTCAACAGGCTGGCATAGGCATTAATTCCCAGTAAATCAAGATCGGGACAACGCTCTTTAATGTCACGGATCTTTTCCAGCTTTCCATAACCGATCACCGTCATAACAGGATGCCCATACGGATCTATTTCTTTGATCATTCGGGCTATGTCATTAATGGCATCCCAGAGTTTGAGGTTATAATCCAGATCTCCCGGGATGTGGTCTAGTTCATTGCCTATGCTCCACATCAAAACCGCAGGATGGTCCTTGTAGGTTTCGATGATATCCTTAACCTTATCAAATTGTTGCTGTACTGCAACTTCATCGTTGTAATCAAATCCGTTTCGCTCAGCACCCATTGGCAGATTTACCAGCATAGACAGGCCGAGACTGTCGGCCCTGTTGAGTAAGGAAGGCGATGAACGCAATGAATTGGCGCCTGCTGCTTTTAACTCATCCAGAAAATTCCATCCCACCGCACCTTTGATAAAATAAGGTTTACCATCCCTTAGTAACTGAAATTTTCCATTTTCCTGCTGCATGGATATTTTTTTCTCCTTTTTGATGTCGGAACATTGAAGGGTGCCTAGAGCCATGGTGAGGAAAACTAAGGAAATCATTGTTTTCATGTTTTTAATGCTTTGTATCATCGGGTAGCTGATTTTATCTGTTGATCTATCCAATCCACCAAAATACTTTCCATGTCATGGGTAAAACGGTTAAACTGCTTTGGCTGATGGAACCTGAGCTGATGTTCCTGGTTGAACATAGTATACAATGCTCGACTTTTCTGAATGGCATTTTCCACATCTGACTTATCGGCATGCCGGTCAAGCGCAGGTGCTATAACCAACAATGGTTTTGGTGCTATAGCCGAAATAATTTCAGGAAAATCCACGGGCATTTTTTCTTCATTTCCTTCAAAATATCCCAGTTTAGGGATGAGTCCATACATATGAGAATAGGCTATGGTTCCTGGCAGATCTTGCTTTTGTGAAGCACTTCTCCAGGGACTGAATGCAGCTACCACGGCCACTCCGGCAACTTTTTCTTCCAATGCAGCCGTAAAAAGGCTAATACTACCTCCGAGGGCATATCCTCCCAGGTATATCTGGTTTGCATCGATAAAATTCAGATCCTGCAAACCTTTTATCGCCGCTCTTATATCCTCTACCATCTTTCCTGCCGTTGACCATGACGGGTACCTTTCGTAAAATAAAGTCCCTTCCTCTATCCTGCTTCCATAACCGATCATATCCATGGTTAAAACAGCAATGCCTTTATCCAGGAACTTTTCAAAAAGTCGGGTCAGATGACTGTCAAACCCTGTATTTACATACTTATGAGTCCAAATTGCCACAGGGATTTTGCCGGAGGCCGGTAAAAGCATTTTCCCATCCTGATCTATGGGATAATACAGCGCAGCATACTGATAATCACCAATAGCGCTATAAGGTGCAAAATTGCTGCGTTTACCGTTTTTGGGGGCAGGGCGACTGATTAACTGATCCATATAATCGCCCCTTGTGCTTAATCCCTCGATGGGAAAGGCCGATATGCCAGGAGGCGATTCTCCCAAAAACCACTGCAAATTGGCTTTGATCTTTTCCTTTGTATGTCCCCATTCCTTTAGGGTTGGATTTTCCGAAAAGGACTGCTCCAGGCTAACTTTTTCAGGAAAGTCATCAACTGCTACAGACCCAGGATACTTTTCTTTATACTTATCAAAAGTGTAAGGATAGAATTGTTGGTTTTCCCAGGTTTTATTCACTCTTCCGAATTGAATATCCAGCCAGTCGACATAAGACTCGATATCTCTGGCAGAGACCCCGTGTCCACCATCCCTGAGTCTTAGACCAATTTTATTTGGTACACCTAAAAAAGCATAGACCTCTTGCAGGGATTCAAAGTTTTGTTCGATCGCCCAGGGGTCTCCACCCCCGGCTTCCCTTATACTGGAGCTGAGCAGTAGTGCATTGGGGGCGATCAAGGCCATTAAAGAATTCTGGTCAATGGGCAATTTGTTTTCTCTGCCATTAAAAAAACGAAGCCTTGGATGAAACCACTGAGGACGGATTGAATTGAGAAAATCGATAGATTCGTTTTCATGGGTTTCATCAGTAAAACGGTAGGGAATTTCGCCTCCGGTACCCCCACTACTGCTGATGACAGCGGTGAACCTGGCGTCAAATGCCGCAGCAAAGAGCGAAAGTTTGGCATTTCTGGAGTGCCCTGTAATGGCAATCTGATCTTTGTTAACGGCAGAGAGCGTATATAAATAATCCAAAGCCCTGCTGGCGCCCCAGGCACGGGTCATCAGCGCGGACCAGTCGTATTCAGGATAAACTTCCTGATAATGCCAGGTGTCATCCCAGGTGTCTGCACCGGCATAAATCACGCCCATATAACCCCTTCGCACCGCAATCTGCACCCAGCCACGATGGTTCCACTGACTCATAAATACAGGGAAAGGGCCATTGCCTGGTGGTGTAAAAACCTCTATGGTAAGTTTTGCCCTTGGATGCTCCCCAAACCGCAGTTCAATCCTTTGAATTTTCACCCCATTTTCAATATGCTCGTTCAGAATTGTGGGTTTAACATCATCAGGTGGCTCCGGAAATGTGCCCGAAAGCCAATATTTTACCTGTTCGCTTATCCATTTTCTTTGCTGGTTCCATAGGCCCAGCTCATTTATTTTTCGGCTTTCTCCGCCTTCATTCCAAATGAGTGGATTTGGCAGGTGGGGAATAGAAGGCATTTGTGAAAAGTCCGGAGGAAGTTCACCGGTCCGCTGAAGCCAGGCATCCCAGGTACTGTCTGTATGACTTAGTCGCTCGAAGGAGGAAAAAATATCTCTTGGTCGTTCATCGGGTCTGGGGTGTGGACGGTTGAGTTCCAGCAACTCCTCGAGGTAAGCTTTTCTCCTTTCATTTTCGGATTCAGTCACCTGCAACGCCTGGCCCAACACTACATTACAAGAAAACAATATAAAGAAAACTGGAATTGGAATCAAAACTTGGTGAAAGGGATACAATCTTAAGGGTTTTCTCGTCATGACATTAAAAAAATTATTAATTCCGTTCTACCTTAAGTTTATCCAATTCCGCAGTTAACCGATCCAGCATGTTTTGATCGATGTATTGGGTGTTGATGCTTAGCTCTTTATTGTTTGATTTCAAGATGTAATCACCGGCGAATTTTTTAATTTGCTTAATTTCCGATACACGCATTTTTTTACCCAGAGGACCATTCAATCTTATAATACCATTTTGAATCGTTACATATTTATAATGTTTATGATAGAAATAAAGAATCAAATAACCTGCAGAAATGGCAAGATAACCATAAGCAGTCCAGTCCAATTCTTTTTTAATCAAGATGATCACAACAACCCAAATAAGCCATATCAATCCAAAAATCAGCAAGACATTCAACTGCCTCGATTTAAACCCAATTTCCATATTGCAACTGTTTTAAAACTAAAAATACAGAAATGGGGAGGATTTTCCATTAATTGTCCTTGAATTTCTGTGCATGGTTTAAAGTTTGACATAAATATGATACCGAATTTGTATTTCAGTATTTATCTGCGGATTAATAGGAAATAAGGAAAATAAGCAACAGTGGTGGTCTAGAAAACTTAATTGGTGGATTAATTGAAATTATTCAAATTACTTTACCAAAGAATCTCAAAGAATAATAAAAAATCGCTGCTTGTCTTTCATCCTTAAACGCATTCATCACAGCAAAAGCGTAGAAAATTGCGCAATTGCATCAGCATAAAAAGGGATTGATGCAGGGTTTGTTTCCTAAAATTAAGATGGTAGACACAAGATATTTCGCCCTTTCAGGGCTTTGGAGATAGACATCTTTCACGAAGGGCTAAACCCTTCGCAGGGATATACCGCCCTTTCAGGGCTTTGGAAGCAGGCTTGCCTCATACGATGGGCTTACACCATTCGCAGAGATAAATTGCCCGTATGGTAGTTTGGAGCATTTTAGCCCTGAAAGGGCGAGATAACACAGGAATGGGCATCGCCCGTTCCGATATAACATAGAATGGGCATTGCCCGTTCCGAGATAACACAGTTCCGATATAACATAGAATGGGCATCGTCCGTTCCTAAATAATTAAAAGTTAAGCATATGGGACAGTCATTAGTTCAAAATTATATACATATCGTATTCAGCACAAAGTACAGGGAGCCACTGATACACCCGCCAGTTGAGCAGGAACTTCATGCCTATTTGGGCGGGGTTTGTAATCGTTTAGAATGTCAGTCTATCATTGTAGGTGGCTATACAGACCATATTCATATTTTATGCAAACTTTCTAAAAAAATTGCATTGAAGAAGTTGGTTGAAGAAGTAAAATCTCATTCATCAAAATGGATAAAAACAAAAGAAAAATCATATGAAACCTTTTATTGGCAGGATGGGTATGGTGCTTTTTCAGTAAACCCATCTCAGGTGGATACAGTAATTTCTTATATCGCTAATCAGCACGAACATCACGCTAAGAAAACATTTCAGGATGAGTATAGAGCATTTTTAAAAAAATATCAGGTTGAATATGATGAACGATATGTCTGGGATTGATTATTTCACAAGGGCAAAGCCCGCAGTAAAGCCCTGAAAGGGCGAGATAACCCAGGAATGGGCAACGCCCGTTCCTATATAACCCGAAAAAAAAACAAATGACACATAAAGACCAACAACAACTCGGGAATAACAATGCCTACAGCAAAAAGAACAAATTGTTAAAAGACCATCATATTGATACAGTCATTGGCTTACCTTTCAACTTGTTTTATTCTACAGGTATTCCGGTTTGCATTCTTGAACTGAAAAAAAAGATCAACCCATCAATGTTCCGCTCCAATTTTTACTGAATCTTGATTGTATATTTTCCGGAGCCTAATTCAAATACCTCATACACACCTGATGGTATGGTCTGAGTGCTGGTGTTTTGGGCTTTGCCATCTACCAAAATCTTAGCATCACCCTTTGATTTCAACCAGATAGAAGCCCTTGTATTGGCTGGTATCTCCACTTCAAGTTGCACTTTATTTCCATCCTTTTTCCAGTTGGAGGCTATTTTGCCATATTGAGAATCATACCAGCCCTCAACCCAATCAATTTCATTTTCGAAGTCAGGCCGAATTATAAAACGTCCAAAGCCCGGGTTTTCGTCATCAGCCTCTATGCCAGCAAGCCCTTTAAAAAAGTAGTCAGCAATCGATCCAAACATAATGTGGTTTAAAGACTGAGATCCATCCCAGTTTTGATACATGGTGTTGGCACCGAGTACATCTATCCAGTAACCCCAGCCCGGAAAATCTCTTTTATCGGCAAGTGCATATAAAACCTCGCTTTTACCATATTTCATAAGTACATTCAGCACGGCTTTAGTGCCTACCACACCGGCATCGATATGACCGCCTTTGTCCTCAATGGCTTTCAACAGACCATTGACCACTTTTTCTTTCTGATCATCCTCTACAAGATCAAAATGCAGTGCCAAAGCCATAGGGGTTTGCACACCGTGATCATACATTCCTTTTTCTTTATCGTAATACGTCTGATTGAATGCGTTTTTTATCGCCTGAGCCAGTTCGGTATACAAAACAGCATCTTCTTTGTTACCAAGCAAAGAGGCCATATTTGCCAGCATATTGGAAAAATAATAATAATGTGCGGAAGATAAATAAGGGCCCATTGTAAGATTTACCAATTGTTTATGGTCATCAATGCCTATATTCAGCAAATTGTTTGCCGATATACTCTCCAGAAAGTCAATATACTTTTTAAAATAGGGATAGTACCTTTCAAGGATGGTCAGGTCTCCGGTATATCGATACATCTGCCAGGGTATTTCCATAAAGGCGCCCTCCCACTGTGGTCCATAACCGTATTTACGGATTTCCGGGTTTCTTCCGAGGTTATACCCCCAACCACTCGTAGGAATGATGCCTGGAAGATCACCGCTTTCCTGTTGTTCATCCACGAAATCATCCAACCATTTGAGATAAGCCTGTACAATGTCAAAGTTGAAAAGCCCTACTTCAGCCACCAGCATGGCATCTCCTGTCCAGCCCATTTTTTCGCGGTGCGGACAATCTGTTGGATATCCGTGATAGTTGCCCAAAAATGACCATCCGATATTTTTCTGAATCTGATTGAACATTTCATTGGAACTGCGAAAATCACCGCGGCGTTCCAGGTCGCTGTGAACGACATCACCCTGTATATGCAGGATTTCGATATCCGGACTGCTTTTGGTGAGTTCCATATATTGAAAACCATGGTACACAAAAACAGAGTGCCATGATTCTTCACCTGCTCCTTTGAGAATGTAGCGGTCGGTCTGTGTGTCTCCTGTCCAGATAAACCGGCTTAATTCCTTAAGATCCAGGGTCCCATCTTCAAAAATCCTTTCACCGTATCGAATTGTTACTCTGCTTCCGGCTGGTCCTTTAACTTTAATATTCGCCCAACCCGTAATGTTTTGACTTAGATCATACATCATTACTGAATCGTTGACCTGCCAGGTTTTGGCGGGTTCAAAATGGCCGGTTACCCGGATGGGTGGCATGATCTGCGCCGATAATTTACCTGAGGGCCCAGGTATTTTGAGTGCATTTTTCCAGGGTTCATCTGAATAACCTGGTTCAGACCAAGCACCCAATTCAAGACGCGCATCGTAGGTTTCTCCATTGTGTATACCATTGAATACAATGGGACCCTCCGAAAACTTCCAGCTTTGATCCGTGGCAATGATTTGCTGATTTCCATCTTCGGTATGGATGACCAATTGTGCCATTAATGAAGGGGATTCTCGCCAGGGTGCTCTGTCAAAATCCCAGGCAGTGCGGGTGTGTTGGTTATACCATCCATTGCCCAGTACGACTCCCATCGCATTGCTGCCTTCTCTTAATTGAGACGTTACATCAAATGCTACATACTTTACTCTTTGATCATATCGGGTAAGCATAGGATCCAATACGTGGTCACCCACTTTCTGACCATTGACCAAGGCCTCATAATAACCCAAACCGGAAATGTACAAGCGGGCATTTTTGATTTTTCCGTCAATTGAAAATTCTTTTCTGAAATAGGGAGAAGGCAGTACCGGTGGCACGGAATCAGAAGGCGGTACATGGGAAATCCATTCGGCTTTCCAGTCAGTAGGTTTGAGTAATGTCATTTCCCACCAGGTGGCTTGACTATAAGCGCTGACATTGTCGTCCTGATCCCAAACGCGCACCTGCCACCAGACACGATCTCCACTGTTGAGTGTTTTACCTTTATATGGAATGAGAACGGACTGATTCGAATTTACTTTTCCTGTGTTCCAGAGATCTGCTGCCTGATCATCCAGTTTGTCGGGATGGCTTGCTGCTAAAATCTGGTAAGCACTTTGTTGTATGTTTTTTTGAAGACCCTGCAATTGCCAGCTCAGTTGCGGAGCTTTTTCCAGACCGAGAGGTTCTGTGAGGTAGTCCGCCGTAAGTTTTACAACCTGAAGGTTTGAGTCCCCTGTGCAGGCGCTAAAAAAAAAGACAATTAGCAACATTGACCAAAAGCCGGGCATGGATTTATTTTTCACCGAAAACCGGCTTTTTATTTCAATTATCAGGTTTTTCATTTGGGTTTATTTATTTTTGAAAATGATTTTTTTCGTCCATTTCATTTACCAGCATCAATTCATTATAGCAATATCCTGCCTTTGCTGGCCATGTGGTATCTGTGTTCACCGGCAATATGGATAAAGGGTTCGTATTTTCGCATCCACCACATTTTTTCATCCGGACTTACCTCGACCAATATATCTCCCACCGTGCTTTCAGAGGCTTTTCCAGAAAAGTGCAATTCGTCGAAAAAGATGCCAAATGGTTGAGAGTCTCCATCGTTGATGTGCCATGTGCCCAGATTAATCACCAGACGGTCAATGTTCAGATCATTGTAACCATAACCTCCTTTTTCATAATCAGCAGCGATGTTCAGACTTACCTGATGCCACTGATCGGGAATATCTGACAAATGAAAATGTTGTAATCCTACACTTGGATTATCATAAAAGCGATCACTCAGACCTCCAAATGCCTTACCCGCCCAATAGGCCATATTCAGCAATTTGAATCCTTTATTAAATCCTTCAATCCATACAAAAGCACCTGCCCAGGCCTTCGGATCTGTATTTATACCGTCGATGCAATATTCGAAATTCAGATTTTGGGGTCTTCCGCTCAACTCAATATTCTGACATAAATGGTTGATCGATTGAGGCAGCCTGTCCTGCCCCGGGGTGGCATAGTCTCTCTTACGGGAAAACAGGTACAAAGCTGAATAATTGCTTTCACGGGCTATTTTCTGCACTTCCATGCGATTGGAAGGGTTTTCATCTTCAGTATATACAAAACGTTTTGACCAATGATTTAATCCTTCTTCAAAACTGCCATTTCTAATTTGAGACGATGCCGGCAATTGCCATTTGGGTGATAACCATAGCAGGTACTCACGTTCATCGAAGGCAGGGAGTTCTTGTGGATAAGGATATATCTCTTCAGTTACTGTCTTAAAATAAACCTGAGCCTCAGTGTCTTTGATATCAGCTACCAGCATTCCCTGCGAGGGGCCGCCATGCCATTCCTCTTCTCCGAAAGCTCGTGGTCTGTAACCTGCAGCCGGAAGGTTAATCATTTTCATGCCTTTATAGTCAACGGCGGTCTTAAATGAAGCCCTTATAGGGATATGTACATGTCCGCTGAATATAAATTTCACATTTCCATGCTTACTCAAAATATCAAGCAAAGTCCTTTTTACTACAACAGATTCCGCGTAGTTAATTAAAGGATCAATACCAATGGGATGGGAAGGCACATGTTGCATAAACATCACCGGACGATCTTTATGACGTTCGAGGTCCTGCTCCAGCCAGTCGAAGTAATGCGGATGGGTTTTAAAGAAATTGCTACGCAATGGATCGGGCCATACCACAAAATGCCATTTTCCGAGATTAAAACTATACAGTAATAATTCCAGCCCGTTCACGGCTTTTTGCGCGGCAAAGTAATTATTAAACTCTTCCATATGGTAGCCCGGAGTAAATTTGGCAGCATAAATGGTTTCATGATTACCCAATGCATAGAGCAAAGGCGATTTTATACCCTTAAAATAATCATGCATGGCTTCAAAATGCTGCTTTTCACCCTGGTTGTCTACCACATCTCCCAAAATCAGCGTAAAGGCGGGCTGAGGGTCGAGTTCATTTACGCGATTTATGGTATCTTCACAAAAAGCATTGTGAATTTTCATTCGTGTAGGATGCGATTGTGGGGTTTTTGGATCACCACCTTGTGTATCCGCGAAAATGGCAATGGTAAAATCATCTTTTGGTTCTACGATGCCCATATCTTTTGGCTCAATGAATCCAATTTCTTTATCTAAAAGGTAATTAGCCGTGAGCACAATGGTATTGTCATCAAATTTGATTTCATGCTGATTCAACAATTCAGACAATTCAAATTGAAATTTCAGCTTATTTAAAGATAGTCTTATGATTGTTTTTTCTGATGGCTGATCAATCCAGGCAACGATGACCCCAGGGTAGTTTTTATTAACCAGACAGCTGGTAACCCCGGTTTTTAATTGGGCGGGACCAGCATTGTTTTCTAAAAAATAGTTTTTCGTGCGTTGTAATTTCCCTTTGACCACCTGTAAAGCTACTTTGGCATTTACAGGACTGATGGATTCCAGCGCACGAATCTCAATTCGCAATATAATTTGTCCGCTTTTACTTAGAATATCTTTGAAATGATCAGGTTTTCCATAGAAATACGGTTTAATCGGTGTGTCTTGTCTGGCAGCAAGTGTCTGTGTGCCAAATAAAACAGCCGACCCCCCTGCGCCAACCTTGGTTATAAAAGATCTTCTTTTCATTTTTTTGGATATAAGCTTATCAAAAAATCGAAGTTTCCTCATCTACGTGTCCAAAAGGAAAGTCTTCTGAAGGAACTCTCGCATGTTTTATGATTTCCAGTAACTCATCGGCTTTTTCCGGATATTGAGTAACCAGATTATTCGATTCTGAGATGTCTTCATGTAAGTTATATAATTCGAGATAGGTTTTTTCCGGATTCCGCACCTGTAAGCGTATCAGTTTCCATTCATCTTTAATGACAGCTTGTTTCCCTCCTTGTTCGTGGAATTCAAAGTAAAGATGATCATGTGCCGGTTGATCTTTGCCCAAAAGCTCTGGGACAATGGAAATGCCATCGGTTTGCTGAGGCTTTGGAAGAGCAGCCAGTTCGTGAAATGTGGGCAACATATCCCAGAAAGCCGATGGATCGGCGCTCTCCCTTCCCGCGCTGATCTTTCCTTTCCAATAGGCTATAAAGGGAACCCTGATACCCCCTTCATATAAATCGCGTTTATGGCCTCTGAATGGAAGGTTACTCTCTTCGTGGAAAGAATCGGGCGAATCGCCACCGTTGTCACTTGTAAAAATCACCAGGGTATTTTCTTCCAGACCAAGTTCTTTCAATTTATTCAGTATTCTTCCTATATCTTTATCAAGATGAGTGACCATGGCTGCATAGCCTTTTTCACTCTCTGTCCAGTCTTTATCATCATAGGGAGCAAAAGAAGGAATGTCTGAATAACGCTTACCTTTTGGTGCTTCTCCATTATCATGTGGAATGATGGATGAGAAATACAGAAAAAAGGGCTCATCTTTTTTTGATTCGATGATCTCCAATGCCTTTTCTGTAAATATCTCTTGAGTAAAATCTTTTTTCACAACAGGATATGAACCCAGGCCGTTGGTCCAATGGGATGTATCGGTCCATATTACTTCATTATCCAGTGGAATTTTTACTCCGTTTTCCATAATAAAGGCGGGGCTATGGTTATGGGCCAAAACCTGGCAGAGATATCCGAGATGATAATCGAAGCCTTGCTTTAGCGGATCTCCGCTGGTTCCTTCAACACCTAAACCCCATTTACCTACCATAGCTGTGTAATACCCTGCTCCTTTAAGTGAACTGGCCAGTGTAACGGTGTTTTCTTCCAAAGGTCGTTGGCCATAAGGCTCCCATTGCAAATTTCCACGTACCTGTGTATGGCCGGTATGCAAACCTGTCATCAATGCAGAACGAGCCGGAGCACATACCGAAGTACCGGCATAATGATTCAGAAAACGAATACCATCCTCAGCCATTTTATCTAAATTAGGCGTTTGGATACGAGAACCACCATAACTACCCAAATCTCCATATCCCAGGTCATCGGCCATTATGAATATGATATTGGGTTTTCGGTAAGATACATTTCTTTCCTGTGTACAAGCTCCTAGTATTAAAGCTATTACAAGCAGCGAAATCATGGGTTTTATTTGCATGGTATATTATAATTTATGGATGACGCATAAATAAAATCTGAATAATTGATTTAGTATATTTTAGGTTGCAAAGAGTAGTAGTTTTACAGACAGGTTTTTACTTAATTCCATTATATGAATTTAGTGCAGGTTTTATTATAGTTTTTGTACTTTTTGGCAGTATAGCATATGGATCTGGATAAGCATTACATTAAAGTACAGATAAATAAATTTCTAATAGCTTAGCTATTAGCCAGGAAAACATGTCTATCCAAGGATGAATTTCCCTTTTTAATAAATTCCACTACTTTAAAATCTAGTTGAATCAGTACAGATCCGGAAAAAACACAAATATCAGCAGAAGAGCAATAATTCCTACCAACAATGAAGCCACTGTCATAGGTATCAGGTTTCGTTTGATCAAAGCCCCTTCCATTCCCACCAATCCGACCGTGGCACAAGCAGCAATGACATTGTGAACACATATCATGTTACCCAAAGCACCACCTATGTTTTGAAGACTGACTACAAGAATTCTGGAAATATCAAGGCTATCGGCAATGGAATATTGAAAAAGAGAAAACAGCATATTGGAAACCGTATTTGAGCCCGACATAAAAGCACCCAAAGCACCGACAAAAGCGCTGACCATCGGCCAAGCTTGTTGAAAAGTGGAAGCCATAAACTGAGCCATAACAATGGGCATGCTCCCATAATCGTTTGGATTATTACCAGATTGCATCATTATTCTCACCAAGGGTACCGCAAAGACCAGGGCAATGAAAGGTCCTTTAATGCGCAAAACTGCCTCTTTCCATGCAACCTCCACCTGTGATTTACTCATTTTATACATGGGAATGCAAAGAATGGCGATCAGCATAAAGGGCATAATGCCCGGTATATACAAAGGATCAAATTCAGTGATAATATTTGTGCCAAACAATGGCGGGGAAGCATACTTAATCGACTTTATCCATGCATTTATTGGTAAAAACTGAACCCTGGATATTACCAGCAAGATTCCAATAAATACATAGGGCATCCATGCATATAAAACCGACATATTTGCATTTTTGTGGTTTTGCACATCCATAGAAATGGATCCCATCCATTTCTTATCCCAGGTGCTTTTGGGGCCAAAATCCCAATTTTCTTTAGGCACTAAAAAGCCAGCCTTTGTCGCAGGTATCAGGATCAATAATCCCAGTAAACCGCCCAGGAGGCCTGGAAACTCCGGTCCCAGCAGCCATGCTACCGCCAGATAAGGAATTACAAAGCAAAAACCGGCAAAAATTGCATAAGGCCATGCCGCCAGACCTTCTTTGTAACTTTTTTTCTCACCAAAATAGCGGGTAAGCATTACCAACATAATCAATGGCATAAATATACCGGGAATGGCATGCAGTGTGGCCGACCATGCGCCAATTTGCTTTATAAAGTCAGGGTAACTCAATCCACTGGCAGAAAGGGATTCTAATATCTCAGGAGTATTTAAAGAAGCACCAACGCCTATTAATGTGGGGGTACCCACAGCCCCAAACGACACGGGCGTGCTGTTCACGATTAATGCAACCATTACGGCCGCCAGCGCAGGAAATCCTAAAGATAATAATAAAGGCGCCACCAGGGCTGCGGGGGTACCAAAACCAGCTGAGCCCTCAATGAAGGCGCCAAACAACCATGCAATGATAATGGCCTGTACCCTCCTATCGGGAGAAACAGAAGAGAAGCCGCGATTTATAGCAGCAATGGCACCACTTTCACGCAAGGTAAACAGCAAGGCGAGGGCACCAAATACAATTAAGATTATTTTCACAGCTATTACGATGCCATTCAGGCTTGCCGCCATTATCCAGTTGAGCGGCATATCCCAAACCCAGAAGGCCAGGATCAAAGCAAGCACAAAAGATAAAGGCATGGCTCGTGTTGCAGGCCAGCGCATTCCAACCATTAAAATAAAAATGGCCGCAATGGGTATCAGGGCCAATAATGCAAGTAAACCGTTGTTCATATTTTTATCATTGTTTTCAGCAGTCATTATCTGTACCAAAACCTGGCCAGCTGCTCCATGCCACACTGAACAGAATACCCAATTTCATTCATTTCCTCACCTTGCCGGAAAACTTAAAGTATTGGCTCAGGAATATTTCAACAGGAAAAGCAAGAGACACGCTTAAAGGCAAACAAGTTAGAAAAAGATTGCAATAAAACCAGAATCTCACCTGCCATCAAGTGTAAATTACAATTGAAAAAACCACTTATTTAATCTTTTCTTTTTCAAAATCCGTTTTATTCACCCAATTGGCTTCAACTTCGTCGCCTGCCATGAAACGGTTGTAGAAGTTAACATTGTTTGGGTTGGTATACGTGTATTCATCGAAAATATGTCCATTTCCCTTCATTCTTGGATCTTGCTGTTGGTTTAGCTCTTCTTCCATCTGTTCGCGTAAAGACTGAACGATCTGCTGATATTCGGGGTTTAATGCCATGTTGTTCATACAATCCCTGTCAATACTCAGATCATACAATTCTTCATCCATGCGCTTGCCGAAGCAATACTTCCAGTATTCATCATTGATTCCGTTTCGACGCATATTAAGGATAACGGTTTTGGTCGCCCCTCCATCAGTGTTCAGATAGCCCGTTTCAGGATTTCCAACAGGCCATCGGTCGGTCTCATAGTTTTTTACATACAAATAGTTGCCTTTTACTATGCCCCTGATCGGATAACCCTGGTCATCCGGACGACCCACATCGTGTCGTTCCTTACCAATAAGCACATGGTCTCTGGAAGGATTAACGATGCCTTCCTGATCAGAAAATAATATATCACTCAGGCTTTTTCCTTGTATGGGTTGCATCACGCTTTTTTCACTGCTTACACCTGCCAATTCAAGAAAAGTAGGGGCAAAATCTATAAAGCTGACAAAATCAGTTACCGTGCGCCCTTTTGATCGTATTCCTGCGGGCCACATAATGGCAAGAGGCAGGTGATTTGACAATTCATAAGCCTGGCCTTTCGCTCTGGGAAAAGGCATGCCATTGTCAGCGGTAATCACGATTATAGTATTTTCAAGCTCTCCCATTTCTTCAAGGGTTTGAAGCATCTGACCAAGATGCTTGTCAAACCATTCTATTTCGAAAGCATAATCCAGCATATCGGTACGAACTGAATCTGTATCAGGCCAGAATGAAAAGACGCGGTCTATTTCGTCATTGTTTCTTCCATGCGCCAGGGATGATCCAAATTCGTAGGCCCTGTGTGGCTCCAGTGAACCGTACCAAAAGCAAAATGGTTGATCATCAGGTTTTGCTGCAAGAAAATCACTGAAATTGGCAGCATAGTCATTGTTGGATATGTGTTTTGTAGGCGGATCAAGTTTTTTATCGTTAAAGGCTTTACCCGTTAACAATCTTCTGTTTCCATCTTTATCCAGGGCCCGGCCGGGAGCCCAGCCTTTAGCTGTATGTCCGGTAAAATAACCTTGCTCTTCCAAAGTCTCCATAAATGTTTTGAATTTGAGAGGAAATTCCGGAAAATGATTGGCCGCTTCTTCTAGTTGCCAGGAATTGCGTCCGGTAAGAATACAGGACCTTGAAGGAGCACATTTGGCATTGGGTGTATAGGCATTCATAAATAAAATGCCCTGAGAAGCTACCCGATCAAAAGCCGGGGTCTTTACCCATGATGTGCCATAGGCTCCCATATGCGGAAATGAGACATCATCGGCAATGCAAAAGAGGATATTGGGTCTTTTCGTCTCTTTTTCCGGACTGCAGGAAAGGAATGTTGTAATTAAAAATAAAACAGCCAAAGAATGCAAGGTATTAACCTGCCTGTTTATAAATCTTTTATCAGTCATTTTTGAAAATCGTTTATAATAACCAAATCATTAGTGCCTTATAAGCAATTATATCCCCAATGATACCCAAAAAAGTACAAAGCAGAATGAATTGCATCTTTTTTTCCATTTTTAAGAATTTTATAAGGCTATCATTATTTTTAAGTTTTTACTTAAGGTCAATTCAGGTTTTTAGCAATAGATACTTCAGTACTTATTCTTCTTTATATTTCGGCGATAACTGACGGCTGTCAAAATGGGTGCCTGTAACTCTATCCGTATTATCATGCCTTCGATTGGTCTCCGGAGGAAAATCATTGGTAGATTCCATCCAATCCAGCAAAACACCATGAAGCTTTCTGATCACCGGTCTGTATCTGGCATCATAAGCCAGGTTGTTAAATTCATAAGGATCATCGATCACATTGTATAATTCGATTACAGGTCTGGGCACTTGAAAAATAAGGGATTGATGTTCGTTGAGTTTGCCTTCCTTTTTCAGTTTCAGCAAATCCTGATGGGATGGGCTTCCGGCAAGATCTGCTGCCGTACCATGGGGCCATTCAATATATGCATTTTTAATCAATTTGAAAGTGTCACTTCTCACACTTCGCATATGTTCATCGCAATCATGCCAGTTGCGCTCACTAAATACATATTCATCCCCTTTAAAACCCTGGTTGTGTAATAAGTTTCGCAGGCTTCGTCCAAACATAGATTCGGGAATGTTTTGTCCTGCCAGATCGAGAAAAGTTGGCGCGAGATTGATCAGTGAAACCATTTCATTCGATGCCCTGCCTGAAGCCACAACAGCAGGCCAGTGAAAAATAAGCGGTGAACGAATGCCTTCATCGTACAAGGTTCCTTTGGCGCGGGTAAATGGCATACCATTATCTGTGATAAAAACAATAAGTGTATTGTCGAGCAATTTTCTTTTTTTAAGTTCTGCAACCGCAATGCCTATGTTTTTATCCATCCTACCAATCTCATCATAGTACATTGCCAGATCTTTTCGGGTATTTTCTGTGTCGGCGAGATAAGGAGGTACAATTACTTCAGCCGGGTCGTGAGGTGGATCAAAAGCACCTTCCTGATAATCTCTGTGCGGATCGATAAAGGCATACCATAAAAAGAAAGGTTTTCCATCACTCTTGTCCAGAAACTCCACGAACTCAGGATATTGGCTTTCATCCCGGGAAGGATGAAAATAGTCAAACTGCTTAATGGCATCTGGGCCTATGTGAGATTTCCTGATTAAACCCGTGTAATAACCACTTTCCCTGAGGTAGGCTGCAACGGTTTTTTTATTGGCTGCAAGAGGTGTATGTAAATCCTCCGTTCGCAGGGTATGAGCAAATTCACCGGTCAAGAGGCTTGTTCGCGTCGGACTGCACTGCGAAGTCGTGAGAAAGGCCCTGTTAAGTTTGAGTCCATCAGCAGCCAGTGCATCAATATTGGGTGTGCTGACGCTGGGGTTACCATAACAACCAATATCTCTCCACCCGGCATCATCGGCAATAAAAACCAAAATGTTGGGCTTTTGGGCTAGCATATCAATATGGGTGCAGATGATAAAACAAATTGCCCATAATGCTGTGATAAAATTTCTAATCATGTCCTTTAAATAATTCTTTATGATACTTTCTGATAAAATACACCGGAGTGCAACTCCAGGCATGACAATAACTATTCATCATATAAGAGCCGTAGGGCGACAAAAAATCATTCTCCGGATCGTAAACTTCCCAAAAAGTGTCAGCGCCTTTTTTCACCATTTCGCCCCAGTAATCAGATATTAAATTCCGGGCTTCTTCGTACATACCGACCTGTACAAGGGCTTCCACTACATAATGGTATAAATACGGTGATACCGGCTTAATCACGTCATTTTGATTCAGGGTTTTTTCCAGCAAGGCCCTTCCCTCTTTGGATGAGACTGTACCGGACAGAATCATCCAAACTTGAGATGCTATGGAGACTTGCCGGTTTTCTCCGCTTACAAATACTTTATTTTGTTTGTCGTAATACTGATCCCTGGCAAATTTCTTCATAATGCGAATCAGGCCTGGCAGTTCTTTGAGTTCATGCTCTTTTCCAAGAATTTTCGCAATTCTCAGGGTTTTTTCAAAAGCATAAATTACGGTTCCGTGCAGGGCGGTTTTTTTATCCAGTTTTGAGTTCCAGTCTAGAAAAAACCACCAGCTTTTTGCTACCGAAAACTCACCCTTGGCAGATATATAAGGCAGCACATTACTAATCTGATATCTGACTACAATCCACAGGTCTTCGAGTGTTTCCTTGTCTCCGGTAGCCTCATAATAATCATACAAAACCGTATTGTACAATAGTGAATAGTCGATTGGCAGTTGAAACTGCGGATGAGGCTCAGGTCGTTCGAAAAGGGTTCCAAAAACAAGACCCGTTTCTTGCGCGGTAGCAGCATGCAAATACAAACCTCTTTTAACCAGGTCATTATTTTGAAAACTATAATAATTGGCCAGGGCTTGTAGTTTCAAATCACCGACCCAGATTCTGCGATCTCGTTTGGGTCCATCCTCAAAGACGGTTTGCATACATTCTTTGAGCGTTTTTAAGGATATATCATTGATGGCCTGAAAATCCTCATTTAGCGATTCTGCATCCGCAAGCAAATCAGAACCTGCTGAGCTTCGGGCAAAAGCCTTGATTTCACTAAGGGTAAAATCCATATCATAGGCACAGGCCAATACTTCAAATTGTATATAGCGAAAGGCATAGCGGTTGGTCAGCTTTATGGTAGCAGGAAAAGTATGAATGGTCAGTATTTCCTCCTGCAGCCAGGCCTGGGAAAGTGATCCCTTATAGTCTTCAAAGGAGGCCGCCATTTCAGCAGGGACTTCAGCAAATTTAATTTTCAGTCTCAGGGGAGCATGGGCAGCAATGGTTGATGCGATGGTAAATTCCAAATCCCCGGTATAATGATCGCCGAAATCCACCGCTATTCCTTTCTTTTTTTTTCGAATGGGTATATTGTAGAAGTCCTCAATAGATGAGAAAAAGATGGCTTTTACCTTTTGATAGGCGGCCTCGTCTTCCACCATTTCTGCTACTCCCACAGGGGTTTTTATTTCTTCGTACAACGCGGGCATCAAAGATTCGGAAATTTCCAGCCACTTTTTACGATGATTCTTATAGACATCTTCAGCCCATAAAGGATATAAATTCAAGAAATGAAAAATAATGACAAACCAGATAAATACTTTCATAACGAAAAATAAAATTTAACAATTAAATCATCTTTTAACATGATTTTGAAATTTTTCACCTTCCAAAACCTTTTGTATAAAATCATACACAGGTTCCTGATTTTGAAAAAAGTGAGCACCGGCAATATCATGTTTTCCTTCTTTATAAGAGATCAGTTTAACCGTACCATCGATTTTTTGAAAATGCTCAAAAATCGAATAGGATCCAAACAGCATGAGCCATCCTGGTGAATCAGGTGGACAAAAGTGGTGTGCTGCCGTTTTATAGGGAACCAAAGGGTCTGCCTCACCATGAAAAAGCATTACCGGGATTTGGGTTGTTTCAGTAATAAGATTTAAGTCCATTATGGCGCCTGCACCAGAGATCAGTCCGGCATATTTAAAATTGGCGGGCAATGCTTCATTATAAAGATTCATAAGCTTCTGATCCCAAAATGCAGCATGTAAAACCGTTTCTGCCCCTGCACTGCTCCCAGAAATGAATATTTTTTCTGTATCAATAGGCAATTCTGCACTTTTTTCAATCAAAAAATGGGTAGCGCGCCATAACTGATTGGCCGCTATTTGAATGGCTTTTACTTTTTCAGAGAGCACCTTCTGGCAACTGAAGCTTTGGCCTTTCATATAAAGACTGTAAGAAATGGTGGACACAGCAATGCCACGTTCTGCCATAAATTTCCCGAGATTATAACCTGCATCCCGGCTGCCGCCACTAAAGCCACCACCATGCACAAAAATCAGAAGCGGCACTTTTTCATCAGACAATATTTGATCGGGCATAAATACATCCATTTCCAGTTGCACGGTATCCCTTTGAAAATAGGTAAAGGTTTGTAAACTTTGGCCATTTAATGATTTACTAAAGAAGGGATCAGATTCATTGATTTGCTGTGCAATAGAGTTGGAGCTAAGCAAAAAAGAGCATATCAAAACAAAAATACCCTGAATCAGGTGTTTTACAAACATATGTATATTGATTAATTGATAGTTTAAATGTAACAATTTGACCAAAAATATTCTCGAAATAGATTGTTTTTTTACCAGTGTTTAAATTATAGAGTTTGGTTTATGTTGTTTCTGATGTTGATCGCTTCAAATACATTTAAACCGGTTCTATAATATTCATATTAAAAATACATTCTTTACCTCATCGATGTAAAACAAATATTTGTTTTTTACGTGTAAAATAAATTATTTAGTGGTATAATTATTAGATTACAATTATGGACGTAAAAATCACCCTTTCTTTTGACAGCGAGGTTGTTAAACAAGCGAAAGCATACGCAGCATCCCAAAATATCAGTCTATCCAGACTGACAGAGTTTTTGTTGCGCCAGGCAACGAATAAGAAATATCAGCAGCTTGAAGATATGCCTATTGCTGAATGGGTCAACGAGGTTGCAGAAGGCAGGGCCGAGTATTCCAGAAAGCCAAAAAGTCGAAAATCTCTCAAATCAGAATTTTTTGAGCATAAAAAATGAAATTATTTCTGGATGCCAATGTATTGGTCAGTGTATTGAACCGGCAATATCCCGTCTTTCCATATGCTGCCAGGGTCTTCAGCCTGGCAGATAATCCGGCATTTGAAGTATACACTACGCCTTTATGTCTTGCCATTGCATTTTACTTTTCAGCAAAAAAAAGTGGGGAAGACCATGCGAAAAAGAAAATGGCCATTCTGTCTCAAAAGCTTACAATCACACCCAATCAGACTTCCGCGGTATTGGAAACGCTCAAAAATCCCAAAATCAGTGATTTTGAAGATGGTTTGGAATATTATGCGGCAAAAGAAGCAAATTGTGATGTTATCATTACTGAAGATCAAAACGATTTCTGGTTCTCCGAAATTGAGGTGCTCAATTGTATTTCATTTATTGAGAAGATGTAAAACCCAAGTTTTCGGTATCACACAATCTTCTCAATCACCCCCCTACCGGCAGCAGGCAATGAATGAGAAGAGCGTTGCTTAGGATGTGACTGAAGACTGGGAAGTGGTTGGAGTAACAAGGTGCGTTCAATCGATTTACCAAACCTTAAAAGAATATTTCATAAACAATGTTTAATTTAAACTTAGTTTAGAATGGCGTGAATATAAAACTACCCTTCTATTAGACACCAGTGTGTCAACAGGAAGAACAGTTGCCTAATTGAAGGGTTTAATAATTAGCGGGGATCACTACCTCTAAAACCCTCTGATTTCGCACAAAAGTTACCCTAATCGGCCCTGAACCCGCTTTACGTACTCCGGCAAGCAGTTCTTCCGCAGACCTTACTGTCTGACCATTAATCTGCTGGATCAGGTCATCCCTTTGAAGTCCCACCGTGCCAGCCTGACTATGATGACTTAGTTGTATAAGATGTACACCTCCTTGCTCCTGGCTTACACCAAAGGCAGAGAATTCTTCCCCCTTCAAGTCACGTAAGGACATACCAAGCCATGTAGGAAGCCGGTCAGCCTCCCTTCTGATTTGTTCAAAGCTGGCCTGCAACAATACTGGTATTTCCGGAGTTCTGGCAATAGCCCTGAGTGATGGCTTTTTTACACCAAATTGATCCATTGGAAAATTCACGAATCCTATTTTAAAAGCCGGAGAGTTTTCCTTCACACTGAAATCGCCCAAAAGGGGATCTGCGAATTTAGGATCGCCATGAATTGAATTAGGGTCTGCTGCGTATTCCTGGCTTCTTATCAGATCATTTTCAAAAACGAAGAAATTGCGATCCGAAGCAGCTCCCCAGCCCTCAGGCTGCCTTACAGGTGCATGGGGAGCCATAACAATATTACGGGTAAAATCATCGCCACTGTTTTCAAACCAAACATGGGCGTGAAGACCATTATTAATATGGATGTTGTTGAAGGCTTTTCTGCCGTAACCTTCTCTTAGTTTTAGTCCTCCTGCGAGCATAAGGTTATTGTAAATTATATAATTAGATGAGCCATCGTCGAGGTCGATATCCCAGCCGTGATCACAACGCCAACGGCTGTCTCGAATAACGGTGGTTTCCATGGCATCAAGGAAAGGTAGTGAGGGGTCTTTTTTAACTTCAGGCTGTGTGACATTTCTGTGATCAGCAACCCAGAACCGATCCCTTCCCCATGAGTTAAAGGAACCATGGTCGCCAGTTTCCAAAACGGTTTCAAAAACATCAACCCGCTCAATCAGATGCCCTCCCCAGGTACCCTCACTGATGTTAATACCTGCACGGGCGCAGTCGTAAATGGATACGTCACGAATCGTAATCCTTCGAGACATGGAAACCTGAACGCCTGCCGGCTGGCGTTCTACACGGCCTATTCCGTGTATAAGGCAATCTTCAACAATACAGTCGGCTGGATAATTATTTGTTTTTGGTCCGGGTGTACGATCGATTTGGGTTAAATCGCTGGTTTCCCCATATTCAAAAAGAGGGTTACGGACTGCACCAGAATCACCAACGAATAAAACGCCACTAGCCCCTGCATCATGTATATGGCAGCCCCTGATGGTAACCCTGCGGTTAAATTGGTTTACAAAAACAGCATTACCGCCAGGCTGGTCAAAAGTGCTGTTTAGGAGTAAAATATGTTCAGTTCCGGTAAGTAAAACCGCACCTCCACGATAAACGGTCCAGTCTGATCGCAGGAGGGGTTCCTTCGTATCCATAAAAGTTCGTGATGTATGTCGGAAGGTGAATCCCTCCAGAGTAATAAACTTAACCGGCTCTTCCTCTGTGCCCTGAAGTTCCACAAGATGCCTTAGTCTGACTACTTCGATCATAGCATCAGATAAGTCCGTACCTGCTTCGGGCATATAATATAGCGTATTTGTTGTCTGATTATGGAACCATTCATTGGGAGCATCCAGCTCTTCAAAGATATTTTCGACCATCCGTATATTATCGTGCATCCCCATCTGACGATTGTTTTGCCATCCTCCCACATACGTTACTTCGCCATCCTTATCTTTTCCCGTGATCCTATAATGGTAGCCCCCCCAGTGAGCCACATGCATAGCATGAATATACCCTCCCTCAGGATCGGCCCATCGTCCGGCTCTTTCTTTGGTAAAGGCATTGGCGGAAAAACCCTGATATGGTGCTGTGGGAATATCGGGGTTATAATTAGGATAACGGGCCATATGCTGGCGCTGGCCGTTTATAAAAAGCTGATCCATCTGCAATCCCGGCGGGGTAGTCGCCTTGTAAACACCTACGCCGACCTCAGGGGCCAGCTCCCAGTTTAAATCAAGCAAAGATCCTCCGCTTATCACTGCACTACCCTCGTTTTCAGCCCGGTAAACTACGGGCGCTTCGACAGTACCGGAGTCTTCAGGTCTTAAAATAAATGTCTCTGGTAAATAGTATATCCCATCGGCCAAAACTACTTCAACCGGTCTTAGCTTTGAATGCAAACGGGCTAATTTCTGCGCTGCCTCCAGACTTTTTAAGGGTGATGATTCTGATCCGTCATTTTGATCATCGCCATTTAACGCAACATGAATCATTACAGGAGTCGGCGACTGATTGTCAAATGCCGCAAATGTAAACACTAAAAAAAATAAAATTAATGTGTAATAAAGTCTTGTCATTACTCCAGGAATTAGGATATATAGTTAGAGTTTCAATATCTTGTCAAGTGTCGGTCTAAGACTATGAAAGCGCTGCCGGTACAAAATTTCAGTAAGTTAACTAATTTCAGACAAATTGACTTTACGTAAATTAAATTGGGATAGATGTACGGGTCTTTTTAAATGCTGTGCCTTGATAAGTTGCTTGTCTATCAGTTAGATATGGCGGAATTGATTAACTCCTTTTTTCCTACCGGGATTAAAATTGAGTGTTAAGTTACAGTGAAGGTCTTAGCTACATAGTATAGTAAATCACCAAAAGTAATGACAATGTCAAGCTATCGACACAAGCTCTGACGAATTAGATTCGAAGGGTTGTAAAGAAACTGATTTATGTCGTTGGTTTTATGTAAAGATGACTTAATCAACTATCATTTTACCACGGGCAATTACTGCACTGCTGTCTTTAAGTTGTACTATATAGTTTCCCGCTGGCAGATGTAATTCGTATTCTGCTCTTACTTCCTGAAATCGTTTGACAAGCCTTCCTGACAAGTCCCGGATTTCTACTTCTGAGTATGTAAGTTGGTCTTGATCAAAGCGGATATTAAATCTTCCATTATTGGGATTCGGATAAATGATAAAATCCTGCTCCTTTACTTCATTGAACCCGGTCACTACTGTCGCCTCCCGTGTATCAGCAACTATGTACATTGCTTCATGCGGAATATTGAATTTGATTTTTTGTCCATTTTCAAGGTTTTCCACCCTAATTTCTCTGATTTCATAGCCATTGATGTCCAGCAAACGGGCTGATTTAATTTTTGGATTGTTCAGCGTAATGTTGACCAATGAATTGGCAGCTTTCCAGGGCATACGTCCGGTATTTTGAATTTCAAAACCTTCAACAGTTGTATTGGCATTCAGATTAAAAGTAGCAGGCCGCTCCTGCCAGCCTGTTGGCTGGTATTTGGTGCCAATCTGAATCAGCACTTTTTCAGATTCAGACAGTACTTTTGCATCCATGGCAACCACATTTACTACCACATAGTCATTGCTGGTTTCAATCTTCACCGAAGATAAATCATAGGAACTTTTTTCTCCCGGAAAACCGCAAATACCTTGTGCAGCAGGCGCATCGAGAATACACATTCCTTGTCCATAATCCCAGAGCAGTTCACCCGTGGCGCTTTGAATTTTCCGGTTCTGAAAATCCAGCAACGATTCAAGCTGTGGCGATATCATCTCGGTATCGTTTTCGGTATCATACTCAACAGTAACCCTGCCCGCCAGATAGGCTATAGGTGGAACTTTGGTTTGGGTGTTGTCATCTCCTATGTTATCGTAGCTATCCCGGTTGGGATCAAAGCTGTTTTCCTCCGAGATAATAGGGATTTTTCTTTCGAATATCGATTGTAGAGTGCGTCCTTCATGTACCAGAACCGGCGCTTGTTGAATATAACCCATTCGATACATAAGCGCGTTGGCAGGAAACATCCCTACCTGACCAGGTGTTGAGACATTCCACCGGCTTAAAGGGTGTTGGTTTCCGGGTAGATTTGTCCAGGTAAAATAAGGCTCGGTATCAAATCCAGGGGATCGGGGTGTAAACCAATAATATGCGTCGAAACCATTGAGGGATGAATAGGAAGCAATGAGAAAAGGACCTTCGGCCTGATATTTATGTGGTAAATTCCAGGCGCTTTCTGAGGTGATGAAAGGCTTGCCTTTTATCTGCTTCACATTGATCGGCAATTTATGTGGTAAATGTAGTGCAGAGGCTCCTACATAATGATGGCCGGGATCTATGCGCCAGCCACTGTTTTCTCCTACGTGCTCCGGGCTGTAATATCGGTTTACGGCGATCACTTCAGCCACATCGTTGGTCCATCTTTCGGCATCAAAGAGACGCAAAGGATCGGCTGTTTTCCAGTTATTGGTATTGATCAATTGCTGACATCCTATCTCGCGCAAATGGTCAAAAATTTCCTGATAAAAGCCCCTCTGCACCTCAGCCAGAAACTGAATCTGATCGGTTATTCGTTTATGTTTTCCTCCCGTTTGTTCCTGCGTGGCTTCCCAGATAATGTAAACCCCCATTTTTCCATTATCAGGATCATCGCCATCGATGGGTGCCAAATTTTGCCATGCCGTGTAGGTTTGTTCAATCGTATTATATTTTTGAATAAGCCATTCGTAATATTGAGATCGAATTTCACTGAGTAAGGAAGGGCGAACCGATTGAATGGTCCAGAAAAAAACCCCATCTTCATTTTTCATTTGGATCAGACCAACCGCGGGATCATCTTTTAGTGCCAGACCCGTATGCGGATTGATTTCCGTAAATAAAAATTCGACCCAGGTTTTATAAGCATTTTTAAATTTCTCATTGAAATACATCAGTGCCCAGGGCCTGAGATTGCCAACATAATCTCCAAGCTCCCAGGCTGCAGGTATATTTCCCATGTGCCCTGCCCAAAAGGGACTGATGGTGGTGTAAATACCTTCAGCCTTCATAGCGGCAACCAGGCGCCAGATAGCATTCACTTCATCAGTATTAACCTGATTGATATCATTGGTGGTTGAATGAATGCGGGCATGGGTTCTGATCATATTAACACCTCGTTTTGCCAGAAATTTGGCAAAGGATTGCAATTGTTGGGGGCTGTAGTTTCTGGTATCATCTCCGCCGCCAATGGCCCAAACACGAATTTCCTGACCATTGCCATCTACCAGGGTTTCTCCATCAGCAGACAATGTGATAAATCCCGAGGAGCCTGCTTCTGCTTCATTGAGGAAGCTTAAATCAAGTAATGCTTCATGGGTAAATGGATCTTCGGGAAATTGGATGGACCATCCCTGCGCCGTAGATTGTGCATAAACACAGGTGGCCGTAAAGACTAATAAAACTGGTAATAAAAGATTTTTCATGGTAATAAGGGATTCTGGTTGTTTATAGAGGATTTTCCCCGCAATTGATTATGGCTCTTTCAAGTGCCCAGCCGGTAAAGGAAGCATATTCAAAATCTTTGTATTTCCTTGTGCCACCTTCACCCGCAAACAGCAATTTTTGGGCTTCATACATGGCAGGCAAAACAGGCTTGGCTTTAGGACCAATCTCTACCAGGCTGCGGGCAGCTTGCAAAGACACCCACGGACGCTCGTCCAATATCCATTTTTCCAATACGCTGAGTGCTTCATTGCATTCATCCTGCGCACACAATGCTTCCGCAGCAGCAATGCAGGTAGAGGGTGAAGGGCTGTTTAATGCTTGCCGGATAGCTTCTGTGATGCGTGGATTTGGTGTCTCCAGGCTTCGGCTGGCTATAATGCCCCAATATACAATTACAGGATTTTGACTATTCAATGCCTGTGATATACCTTGCACATCCTGAGATCCTGCAAGATTAGCCGCCTGCATAATTTGATCTATAGGAAAGATCTCATCATTCTGTGCAATTTCATAGGGGCTGCTTCCTTCAGACTGAATCATGTACTCTGCTTCCGGCATAAATCCGATATCCCTTGTAAACAAAGACCACCGAGCAAGTTCTTTCTTTAGTTTAGTGACCCTCGTTTTATGTTCATTCCTGTCTATAATATTATCCATCTCCCATGGATCTGCTTTTAAATCGTAAAGCTCTTCATAAGGTTTTGGATGAAACAATTTCTCCATGGCCGCTGACAATCCACCTATGGCATATAAACGGTGAAGCTGCTCATAACTTTCCTTACCAGACTCTTCCCCCTGAATCGTCCCTTCGCGTATCCATGGTAAATAAGGCATATAATGCCGAATATACATATATTGCCCATCAAAAATGGCCCTTGACATATCAAACAAATCGTCTGCACGGCTTCGTTCGGTATAAATAAACTCACGGACAGGTTCCGGATCAGTACCAAGAAAAGCTTGTCCCTGTATATATTCAGGTTTTTCTATCCCAAGCATATTCAATACCGAAGGCGCAAGGTCAACAAGACTTACCAATTGATCGGTAGCGCTGCCGGCAGTACGATTATTGGAAAGGTGTTTATATTTTTCAGGTATATATACCAATAATGGCACATGTACACCGGAGTGAAACAAATATCGTTTAAATCGAGGCATACCAAAACCATGGTCTGAGAAGAAAAATACGATGGTTTCGTCTTTAAGACCATCTTCTTCGAGATTATCCATGATTTCGCCCACGATCATATCCATACGGGTGATCAGGTCATAATATTTGGCCCACATCTTTTGAAAATGCGGGGTATCCGGATAAAAAGCCGGGACAGGAAAACCATCGGGATTGTGGAAGTTTTCCTTTGGCAGGCCATCCGTTTGTCTTTGATAAATATCTTCACGGTTTGCCGCTCCTTCATGCGTCCCTCCTATTACAAAAGTGCTGTAAAAGGGCTTGTCAACCGGTCTGTGCCTCCATGGGGCAAGGTCTTGTTTCCAGTAGTCAAAAACGCCATCAGCTGAGAAATTCCAGTCTGTTTTGGCATAATTGGTCACAAAATATCCTGCATCCTTAAGATGTTCGGGAAGTGTTTTGATAAAATCTGGTTTATCGATGCGCGAACGAAGATGTTGTGTCCCCATAGAAGTAGAATACACTCCCGTGACAAAGCTGGACCGTGAAGGCGCACAAATGGGTGCGGTGGAATAGGCATTTTTATATACGATGCCTTCGGAGGCTAATTTATCGAGGTTGGGTGTAATGGCATTTGGATCACCATAACAACCCAGGGCCGGATTGATATCTTCTACATTGATCCAGATGATGTTGGGTTGGGTTACACTATTTTTTTCTTTATTTGAATGACAGCCCGAAACAATAAAATAAGTATTCGCAACTAAAATAAAATATATAAACTTGAAATCAGATAAAATTTTCATAATTGACGGACGTGTAATTTAGCATCGCTTAAGTAAATAAAAGCAGGGTATAAAACCCTGCTTTTATTGAACCTATGTTTACAAAACTAGCTGATTAATAATTGGGGTTTTGTGCCAAGTTAGGATTTTGAATAACTTCATTATTAGGCAGTGGATATCTGATATTATGATTCTGAAAATTAAGATCAGGATTTATAGAGCTGAAATTAAGATCTTTAAGATCAATTTCGCCGGCTCTGTGTCTTCTGCAAAGATCCCACCAACGGTGCCCTTCTTCAACTGCCAACTCCAATCTTCTTTCTTCAAAGACCCATTCAAGCATTGTAGTTGCATCGGCGATTACACGGTCAGCAGGCTCTGCGGATGATGGTGTTACCGAATTACGAGCTCTGGTTCTTACGGCATTTATAAGGCCAAGTGCCTGATTTAAGTCTCCTCCTGTTCTTATAATTGCTTCTGCATGTAAAAGCATAACATCTGCAAGTCTTAAAATTCTTGGATTATTAACAAATATACCATTACCAGGGCCTTGTGGGCCTTGAATAAAGGGGCCTTGTACATATTTAGCTATGTTAGGGTTTGTGCCATTAAATACTGGATTTGGCCGAAATACAGCCGATCTTCTGGGGTCTGCTGCATTATATGCATTGAACAAGGATTGCGTGCCCGCATACCATCTTTCATTTGCCCATGCGGGACGTGCATCAAATGCTCCCCAATAGGCACCCATTTCACCGATTACAGCAAAATCGTCTCTTTCTACAAAAGGGTTGGCATTTCCCAATGAGTTATTGGCCTGATACTCAAACAATGATTCACTGTTGTTTTCATGTTCAACCACAAAATTATGAGCATAATTAGGCACAAGAGAACGACCTGAAACAGCATTGAAGTCGGTAATAGCTGCTGAAAAATCAGCCAGGTTATTGGTTACGGTACCTCTGAAAACCAAGGCTTTACCTCTCAAACCATGAGCGGAGTTTTTGGTAACCCTACCCAGGCTGGCGTTTGGCCAGCTTACTGGTAATAAATTTGCGGCTTCAGCAAGGTCTGTAATGGCCTGGTCTAACAATTGAGTGCCTGTACTATTGGGAGGGAATTCGCTTCCATCCAGACGTGCAATTCTTTCTGTAACCAAAGGGGCAGTTTCAAACACATTCCAAAGCATAAAATTGACCCAGCTTCTCAAAAAAAGTGCTTCACCTTTATGAAAATTTTTCAATTGCTGATCGACATATGCCGTTTCACCTCTTTCCTCAATATATTGAAGGACGGTATTACACCGCTGTATCATGCGATATGACTGGTGGTAAAATCTACTGATACGTTCAATTCCTCCTTGAAGTGCTACGAAATTTTCTTCCCCCCAATTTGCACGAGTGGTAAGATCATCACTTGGCAACATAGAGATCGCCATTAACGCTCTGTTTGGATCACCTAAAAACGCATAATATCCACCCAACGAATGATAAATGCCATTTACAGCCCATTGGAAATCAGAGTCCCCTTGAAAAAAACCGGCTTCTGTATATCCAATCGGATCGATGTTTACTGTATCTTCATTACAAGCGCTGTGAATAAACAAGCTAACGAAGAATAGTAATATTATTGATATCTTTTTCATTTTGCTTACGATTGTAGGTTAGAAACTAATATTGGCACCAATGGTAAATACTCTGGGTGTTGTAATGTTTTCCGGATCAAGGTCTGGAAAGGGACTGAGTACAAACAAATTCTGACCCATAATAAATACCCTGGCATTAGACATACCCATTCTTTGTAATGTATTTGGGGCAATGGTATAACCCAATTGGAAATTTTGAAAACGAAGGAAGCCAGCATCCCAAACAAATCTATCAGAGAAAATATTATTCCTTGATGGGTCCTGCTGGATTGCCCTGGGTACCGTATTTGATGGATTATCAGGCGTCCAGCGGTTAAGTGAATTTGCATGATAGTTGGTTCCTCCCACTTGAATACCTAAATAAGGCAATGAAAATTCTCTTTGCACATCACCGGTATAACGGAAGAATAAGTTAAGGTCAAATCGTTTATAGTCTGCTCCTAAACTAATACCTCCATAATAACCGGGTATTTGCTTACCTATATACCTACGATCGAAATCATCGATAATTCCATTTGGCTCAAAAATCTGCCAATTGGCTCCGCTCACATTTTCTTGAGAAGTCGCCGGTCTTGCAATGTCAACATAAATAACATCACCTGGCGCTTTAGTCGCCTGTGCACCGATATGGTTGTTTTCAGCTTTCCATGCATTAACCTCTTCTTGAGTCTGAAATATTCCTGCTGTTGTAAAACCCCAGAAAAAATTCATAGGATGTCCTACTTCTACACGATTTCTTTCACTACCCTGTGGCACATTATTATAAATAGATTCTACCCTGTTCCTTACCGTGGTAAGATTAAAACCAGCGTTTAATCCCAACTCACCAATTTTGGTATTGTAAAAGGCTTCTATTTCAAATCCCTGGTTCGATACCTCAGCCAGGTTTAAAACCGGAGAAGGAACAATACCCACTACCTGCGGGATTGGAATATTTTGCAGAATACCATCGGTTAACCTATGATAATATTCAGCTGTAAACCTTAACTTGCCTCCAAACCATTCACTGTCGAAACCAATATTAGTGGTAGTAGATGTTTCCCAGGACAAATTGGCGGTTGGAAAATTTAAAAGACCTGCGGCATAATTAACGGTAGAATTACCATTGATAGATGGACCAAAAGCCGCCTTTGGATTTACATTGATTTGTGAAAGGAAAGCAAATTCAGCAGTTTCCTGATTACCAATAACACCCCAGCCTGCCCTGATTTTAAAGTCAGACAATCCTGCAATACCTTGCATAAAGCTTTCCTGGCTAACTCTCCAGGCAGCGGCAAAAGATGGGAAAGTACCCCATTTGTATCCAGGTCCAAATCTTGAACTTCCATCTCTTCTGATGGTTGCATCCAGGTAATATTTACGGTCATAGTTATAGCTTAACCTACCCATATATCCCAGAAGACCAGTGATACTTCTTTCAAGATGGTTGTTTTTATCAGTCGGGAACCAACCTTCTTCTATCCTCCTCTGATCCCATGTGGATAATGGTGAGTTCGCTATAATTGCTTGCTGTGATACGTTCCAGTAAACCCTTTGGTCCATTACGTTAGCAATAATATCAAAATTGTGATTATTGATGCTTTTGTTATAACCAATTAGTAATTCACCCACCAGATTAATGTTTTCGTTATTTCTAACCCCATAAGTATTGCCTTGACCAGTAAGCAACTGACCCCCTTGTGCAACCTGAAACAAACCGGTCCTTATATCTTCAAACACTTCTCTTCTATTGTTAGAATAATCAAAACTATAACTTCCTCTAATTCTGAAATTCTTCAGAAAAGTAGCCTCAGCATACAATGCGCCAATATTTCTGATCAGTTGTCTTTCATTATAGTTAAGATCTCCCAGCGCACGGAAATTATTCTGTGTGGCTGGCCCAAAACCTGCTGGTCTGTTGGCTCCTCCTACTACTGCATTGGTTCGGGCATACCCAAGTAAACCATTTGCTGTATTGTCATACAGTGGCTGCCAGGGAGCCGCATTAGACCCCAGGTTACCTGCACTTGGTCTCTCACTGTTTTCAGCGTAAATAAATCGATACGTTTCGCCTACCCTTAACCAGTTGGTAACTTTATGGTCAGAGTTGATTGAAAGGGAATACCTGTCAAATTTACTGAAATGAACAGCGTTTTCCTGACTTGAATAACCAACACCTACTGAATAAGTTGAGCTTTCATTTCCACCGGAAATGTTCACGCTATAATCCTGAATTTTGGCATTTTGCGTTAGAGCAGCTTGCTGCCAATCCTGGGTATAAGTAGAACTGTTACCTAAAAATTCGTTGGCATTCGGGTCAAACAAATTTCTCCATTGTACTGGAGGGGTGAAATTTCTGTTATCAAGTGCTTCCTGAGACAGCATCAGATAATCCTGTGTATTTACCATATCGTAATTTCTGGGTACATTCTGAATACCAAAATTTGTAGAAACATCTACCTTGGCTTTACCGGATTTACCTCTTTTTGTAGTAATCAAAACGACACCATTGGCTGCGCGTACACCATAAATTGCAGTTGCAGAAGCATCTTTCAGCACAGTAATGGTCTCGATGTCGTTTGGATTGATCAGTGCGAAAACATTTATAGGTCCTCTTTGATCCTGGGTTCTGCCTGCCGTTGATGATGCACCACCTTCATACAAAGGAATTCCATCAATTACATACAATGGATCATTAAAACCCAATGTACCTTCTCCTCTGATTCGAATATTCGGTCTTGCTGTGGGACTACTCCCAGGGTTACTTACAAATACACCTGACATTCTACCTTGCATCGCAAATTCAGGTGACATGGCTATTTGTTTGGAAATTTCTTCAGCTCCAATTTGACTAATAGCCCCTGTTAAGTCTTTTCGTTCTCTTTGACCATATCCGATAACTACTATTTCTTCTAAAGCTGTAACATCCGGGGCCATTGTAAAATTGATAACAGATCTGTTGCCAACTACCACTTCTTCACGAATATATCCAACCGAGCTAAATACCAATATTGCATTTGGGCCAGGTACATCAATACTATAATTACCGCTTATGTCTGTGACGGTTCCCTGCGTAGTCCCTTTTATAACTACGTTTACACCGGGTAGTCCTTCTGTATCATCTCTACTGGTGACTTTGCCTGTAACCGTAGTCATTTGCTCATACTGTTGTACAAGGAAATTTTCCTGATTTTCTGACTTGCTTATATAAATATTATTGTTGATCTGACGGAACCTTAAGCCTGTATCGTGCGCAACGTCTGTAAGTATACGCTTAACACTTTGTTTTTTATTGTCTGTGCTTATAAGCATCTCCTCTTGCATCACTTCATCAGCAAATACAAACCGATACTCCGTAGCTGACTCCAACTCTGAAATGATCTCGGATAAAGTCCAGCTTTTCTTGTCTATCTTTACTATTGCTTTGTCAATAGAAACAGATTGTGCACTGCCTTCACTGGCCAAAAGACCGGTAAAAACCACACATTGGATCATAATTCCATAAAAAATGTTCTTTGATGCCATTTTTAGTAGGTACAGTATTCTTCTTTTCATTATCTTGTAATGTTTTTAAGTTAACAATGCTTAAAATCGATATTTGGGCAACAGCTTTCATTTGGCGATGGAGTGGGTTGCCCATTTTTTTTGTGTACGCTCATGTAATCATAGTCTATATTATTTAGATTGAACCATAACTTTCTTATTGTCAATTTTGTACTTTAACCCCAGAGTGAAGGTAATGCCTCGCAAAATATTATCGAGGTTTTCATTCTGAAATTCACCGGAAACTCTTCTATTCAGGTCTACAAAACCTGTATATTCAAATTCAACACCATACCATTTTGATAAATCCTGTAAAATTTCATGTAAGGGCTTACTTTTAAAGGTAAGCTTACCGTCTTTCCAGGCTGTTACAGATTCATTATCAAAATCAGTCACTTTTAATTTAAAACTTCCATTGGAAACAACCGAGGAAGCCATTTCACCAGGCAAGAGTTCGATATAATTGTTAAAATCTTTTTCATTTAAAATACCAACTTTACCCTCTGTAAGCGCAATTTTCACATCATGGTTACGACGATAAATATTAAAAGATGTGCCCAGTACCGTAACCTGAATTTCATCCATATTTACTACGAAGGATCTTTCAGGGTCATGTACCACATCAAAAAAAGCTTCTCCTTGTAGTTTCACATGACGGGGCCCAATATCAAAATCAGCAGGATACTCTAAAATGGAAGATGAATTTAAAATAACCTTTGAACCATCCGGTAACATAACCGTAAGTTTTTGACCGTTATGGGTTTGTTTTTCTATAAGTTCTACAGCAGCCACTTCACTGATAACCGACCTATTGGGATCTATTTTAGTAAATACAAAAACTAACGAAAAAACAAAAGCCAAAATGGTAGCTGCAATTTTTGTGTACCATATATTGTTCAATTTAACGTCGTGAAACCAACTATTATAAATGTTTTGGTTGATTTTTTTCTCCTTTAATTCAGGAATGCGTTTTTTAAGTTGGGATAATAGTAAAATTATTTCTTCATCTTTATAATCATTGGCAGCTTTTTTGAGAGCCTCGTTAAGTTCAGAACCAAGTATTTTATCAAACTCCTCTTCAAAGCCTCCCCGGTCAAGCCAGACTTTAAATGCTTTTACTTCCTGTTGGGTTCCCAGCTCATTTAATATCCGTATGATGTCTTTCTTTTCCAAAGTAAAACGTATAAATTTAGAGTAATACGCAATCCTTATTAGATTTACTTAAGCAAATTTGCAAAAAAATTAATAGATATGATTTTTATTGAAAATACTTTAAATTGTTGTAATTATTTAAATAATTTAACGTTTCGTTAAAAATTACTTAACAATCAGGACCGATATTAGAATACATAAAAACAAAAATGGTGATTCAGAGCCAAAATAAAAGGAATAATAAGCCGGTATGACCTTTGAGATTTGATTTTACATGCATTTTAAGGGAACGTAAGGCCAGATAAATATGATGCTCGACAGTCCTTTTTGAAATATTGAGCATCAAGGATATTTCATCATTGCTCCTGCCCTCAAGTCGGCTTAATAGAAAAACTTTTTTCTGAGTTTCAGGAAGTTTGTCAATTAATTCGCCGGCAAGTTTTTCCATGTCCTCAGCCATAGCTTCCAGGTTGGTATCATCAAATACAGCGAGTTGCTCCTCCGTCAGATCGTCGATGTCAAATTCATTTACCTTTTTTCGCAAAACAGAGTATAGATGATGTTTAACCGACTGAAATAAATAGGATTTAAAATTTCTATTTTCATCAATTTGATCCTTTCGTTCCCAGATTTTAAGAAAAATTTCCTGAACTGACTCCTCTGCTTCTTGTTTATTATAGATAAATGTTCTTGCAAAAGACATCAATCTTGGGAAATACCGGATGTATAATTCATCAAAAGCCGATTCTGCCTTATGTGATTTCAACATAAGGATAAGGTCTTTATCGCTATATTCCTTAAAAGGTCTCATTAGCAAAATCAATACTAAGATAGTGTATATTTTACAAATAAAGAATCAACACTTGTTTTCTAAAAGAATAATTACAAATATTTAAAATAAATATATCATTTTAAATTAAAAGTCATTGATTTACAAATATTAACCTCTAAAAACGCTCATCAGGCATAGTTTTGAAAAATTTATCCGGGTTGTTTTAGTTGTTAATGTTTTAATTAAACAACCCGGATTTTAAAATTAATTTTTCAACATACCGCTAAGCGCAAAGGCAGCCCCTGCCAAAGAAGTGTCTTTAAGAAAATTTGGCATTGAAGATTGCATGGTTGCCTCACTGAATACGCCGGGTAAATGTACAGTAAGGGCAAATATTAGCAGCATAAGGCCCAGATAAAACGCTCCTATTTTGGCCTTTTTATTAATAAATATACTAACAGCAGCCGCAATTAGCCCGGCTCCGGTTATATACACCCAGATAATGTCACCCGGAAAAAACGAAGGCACAATGCCGGCCATAGCTTTGGCATTCATAAAATGCATGACACCAAAAACAGCCATAGGCACGGCAAACAGAATTCTTGCAATGGTTGTCGTAAGTAAATTCATAGGTAACTTGTTTAGGTGAAAGAACACATTAAAATACGAATTTTAGTATTTTTTTTCAATTTTCATTAATTATTGTAAAAAATAATTTAATATGGCATGTCATTTTAAAAAAAATATAAATCCTGAAATGCTTAATATAAATGATTTAATACAAGCTTTATGGAAATTCCCAATCCGGCAAATCACCATTTTTATGCTTTTTATTTCCTCCATTGCATTTCCCTGCAAATCTCAGCATAAAGAATCAATTCTTCCTTTTATACCATTTCAAACTCTGCCATCCCAACCACCCGCCGGGTCTTTTACAAAAGTATCATACCTCGATGCATTGGAATCACTGTGTAGCGCAGTTGCCAGGCATCAAAATGAGCAAGGGGCCATTATCGATCCCTTCTTGAAAAGAGAACATCAATATTCTACCCCCTATTTCGCTTTTGCCACAGCCACATTATTGCATGAAGGCAGGGCTCCCGAACTTAAAGAGGCTTGTATTAAGGCAATGGACCATGCGACCCTTTGCTTTTCTGGAGGTTACACCCAAATACCAGATGCCCACGGTGAATTTTTTATCAGTCCGCTCACCCATGGCATCTTTCTTATGAAAGCTCATGTCCCTCCTTCAGTTTTTGACCGATGGTATAAGCGGATGCAAACTCCTTTAGATTTAGTTCTGGAAAATTTCGACGGGCGTATCAACAATTGGAGAACCTATGCCATGAAAGGCGAATGGAGCCGGGCTAAATATGGTTTGGTTTCAGAGGCATCAGCTGTAGAATTTATAGAGAAGGCCTGGAGAGAACATACACAACGCATTCGGATTGTGGAAGATAGGTGGAACCTGTATCAGGACTGGAGCTCAGACCCTCAGTCACTGGCGGTAGAAGCCGTTGGCCGGGTTAATCTTATCGCACTGCTAAGCGAGGGGTACGATGGCCCTTCGTCGGAAGAGATGTGGGATGCAGTACGCAGGGGCACACAAACCAGTTTGTTTTTACAATCACCCGACGGACAAGCCCCTGCCAACGGCAGGACAGACAATCATGTTTTCAACGATTTGCTGTATTTACTGTGCTTTGAATTGATGAGCCATGATGCCGCAGGTAATGGCGACATGCAACTTGCAGGGCAATATCAACATGCAGCAAGCCTGGCATTTAGCAGTATGATGCGATGGCAGCGAATGGATCCGCCCTGGGAGGGTTCGTTTTTTATAACAAAAAACTTTATAGACCCGGGCGAAAGGGTTGGTTACCAACCGGCCAGTCAATGGGGTAATTACAGTGGCGCCATTATGCAGCACCTGGCTGAAGCATGGTTGCACCGTTTTCAGGATACTGTAATGTATGAATCCCCAACAATCACCGGTGGGTATGCCTTACATACTGATCCGGCTTTTTCATCTTTTTTTGCCAATGCAGGTGGCATGCAGGTGGTGGTAAACCTGCGTGGGGCCAGTGTTCCCAAATACAATAAAAGCTGGACTCCCCTGGGTGTGATCCGTTTTAGCCGCAAAAACTGGGACGCACGCCTGGGCCCATCTGATGGGGAGCACGACATAACAGCCGGAACCGAAGTCGAATTTAGCCGTGGAGCCGGCGAAACTGCAGATATCTACAGGGCTTTAAGTGGCGTAACTTTTGGCCCGGAATGGGTAGAGAGAAATAGGTGGCTAAGAATAGCTGATGTCCCATTGCATTACCGCGGACATGTTGAAGTAGAATTTGAGCATCCCCTGTTGGTTAAATTCGCGGTTACTTACAGCTATGTCACTGGCAGAGGAGGCCCCTATTTCCGGCATGAATTTACGATAACCCCCGATGGGGTATTTACCCGGCTGTCTACACCTCAGAAAATTCCCTTCGGACTCACCCTGCCCTTGCTTGAAAACGATGGCAGGAAGTTGATAAATGAATGGGATGATGGAATTGCTGCTGTTCGCTATTCAAATGATGATGATGAACAGAATTTTATCATCCTTACTCCGGATTCTCGTTTTAATACAGAATCACCTTCTGTTTTATCAAGCTATGGCTGGCTTAAACCTCTGAGGGTTGAAAGCTCAGACACTGCAATAGACGTTTTTATTTATCCACGTAAGGCAGATGAACCCAAAGCCCGAGAGCTAAAAGCTTCATTCAAAAAAACTTCTGAGGGGTTTCAAAATATCCTTCACCGGGTTGTGGATAAAGTCTATGTTGGTCTGACAATAGCTGGTGGTGAAGGCATTGAAGCAGACCTGGACGGCAATGGTAAAGCAGACATTCAATTCAGCGAAGTTTGTCGATTTATTCTTCAATTAAAAGACGGAAAGGTTTTATTTGCTGAGAGCGACAGAGATGTACAATTAAAGATTTCCGGACAGACATTCCAATTAAAAGCATTAAGGCCACTTTGCATTTTATGTGATGAATAGTCAATTTCTCCATTAGATAAAACATTGACTATAAATATTATAGTAAATGAAAAAAATATTATTTTACAATTATTTGAAGTTTTAAACAAAAAAAGACGAATTTTAATTTCAATTAACAAAACTTCAGTGCAATGGGAAGACTTATTAGAAAAATTATAATTGCAGCGATTCCTTTTATGTTCCTGTTTGCCTGCGGTGGGGCGGGTGAAAAAGTCGAACTCATCGTGTCGGACCTTGAATTATTTGCAGAGGGTTATTTGTTTGATGGCTCCAATACTGCCACCGCAAGCTGGTCATTTGACCAGTCAAGAATTCTTGAAGAAAAAGGACATTCAGGGAAAAAGATTGCACAAGCCCGTATTACGTCCATTACTATTGGCAGTGATGAAAACTCTGAACTGCCTTCAATAGATAAAGTGGTTATTGAAATGGCTGCGTCAGGTACCCGGATGATTCGTATAGGCTTGCTCCAGGAATCTCTGGAGCCCGGCGAAAGTTATGCTTTGCAAATTGCAGATACGCAAAAAGGACTTGAAAAATTCTTCGAACAGGAAGAAATAACCTTTGTTGCAGACGTAAACCTTCTGGAAGATTTTGAAGATGATCTAAGGCTCAAACTCAGCGTTTCCTTTGAACTGGAAGTGAAGTAATTTCCGGCATTATTTATGCAGTGCGTTATCAGGGTATGAAAACCCTTGTCGTTTTAATGTAGTTTAATATATATTATATACAGCACTTTAGTTGAAAATGTATTGATTAACCCAAAATTATAATGTTATGAAAAGAATGTTTGCATTAATGGCTCTATTTGCTTTTTCTGCCTTTATCTTGAAGCCGGCAGATGCTGAAGGTGATAAAATTGTCGGGGTATGGGAACCAGGTCATGGCAAAGCAAAAGTAAAAATTGAAAAAATTGCCGATAAATACTACGGTAAAATTGTATGGTTACTGGAACCTATTGATCCTGACACCAACAAGCCGAAGGTTGATAAAAATAATCCTGATGAAAGTATGCGCAACGTTCCATTAAAAGGATATCGCATATTGAAGGATTTTGTATACAAAGGCAATGGTGAATGGGCAGAAGGCACGATTTATGACCCCGAGAATGGCAATACGTATAGCTGCGAGATTAAAATGAAAGATGACAATACCCTTGACATCCGTGGATATATAGGAGTGCGTACTTTCGGACGTACCGATACATGGAAACGTCTACAGATGAAAAGCTAAATCTTAATTACCAAACCCTATATGAAAATCCGACTATTTCTACTGGCCGGTTTGCTACTGGCCTTTACCCATGTATTTGCCCAGCAAGATGTTGACGATGACGATGAAGACTACGATATTTATGATAGTTTTGAATCCGTTGACGCGAAACCAGTAAAACGATATGCCAATTCAAAAATCGTAGGGCTGAGCCCGCAGCGTTTCGTTACGCTTTCCTGGGATGCCCAATTGGGTTATGATATGAACTTTTCACCATTAGGTGAATTTGCCCCTGACTCAGACCCTGCTCCTGGTGAAACAGGCCGGGCCCGTTTTACCGGAGGGATGCGCCTTAATTCAGCCATACCGATAATATCGAAAAGCAGCTTTATATGGCAGAGTGGCATCAACTTTATGGATGTAAGATATAATATCCAGGATATAAACATACTGAGTGAAGATGCCGCTGGTCTTGCGGGCATACTGAATGAAAATGGACTTAGAAATCTTAACTGGACAAACACATTTTATTTGCCATTTAATGAATTTAATTTCATGATCATACAGTCACAGTTTGATATGAGTGGTGATTACGATTTTGATCTGCAACCCTTTAATACCATACGAAGCAGTTTTGCGGTGTTATATGGTAAACGACCCAACGAAAGAAAGCAATGGGCCGTAGGGGCTTCCAGAACCTACAGGGTGGGAAATGTCAATTACCTGCCTATTGTTATGTATAACTGGACCAGTGTTGACAGGAAATGGGGAACTGAAATTCTTTTTCCTGCACGGGCACATGGAAGATATACTTTCAACCCAAACAGCATGCTGCTCTTTGGATATGAATTAGAAGGACAAAGTTATAGGATTGGAGCTCTATCAGAAAATGGAAACAGTTTTGAAATCAGAAGGGGTGAATTAAGACCGAGGGTAGATTTTCAAAGGCGTCTGGTGGGGTATTTCTGGCTTGGTGCGCAGGCAGGATTCAGGTATGACTGGAGCTTTGACGCCGATAATATGCCCAATGCAAAAGAATTTTTCAGAGGGCTTTTTGGGAACCAACCATTTGCCATGAGAAACAACCTTGGCAGTCCGGTCTATTTTAATGTCAGCATTAGCTTTGTGAGTCCCTGATAAAATAAAAAAATCGATTTACACTATTTCTGATGAAGCCCTTGTCTATGACGAGGGCTTTTTATTTTTTAAAGGGAAAAGTAATTATTTCTTAATGATCTTACCTGAAATTTTCATTCTATATAGCCAAGTGAAAGGGCAGACTACCCAAAAAGGAAGAAACCCAAAGATTCACAGAGGTTTTTATTTCATCCTGGAAGCTTTGGGTTAATGCATTAATGGCTGATATCTTTATGATTTTACCACCTGTATACTTAACGATAATGTTACCATGTCACTTACAACCACTGAACCTGCTTCAGTAACAGCACTCCATTTCAATCCAAAATCTTTACGATTAATTTTACCATTGATTTCAAAACCGGCTTTGTGCTGACCATAAGGATCGGTTACATTTCCTCCGTGCACCACTTCCAATTCAACTTGTTTGGTAACATCGCGAATGGTAAGATCTCCGGTCATCACATAGGTATCATCTCCTTTTGATTTGATAGATGAACTTTTAAAAGTGAGTTGCGGATATGATGCTGCATTAAAGAAGTCATCAGATTTGAGATGTCCGTCTCTGTCTGCTACACCTGTATCTATAGAAACAACATCAGCACTGAAAGCCGCTTCTGCCTGCGCGAGGTCTTCTCCATCCCAGGTGACGTGCCCATCGAATTTTTCAAATTTACCAGTTACTGTAGAAATTACCAGGTGCTTAACCTTAAATAATACTTCACTGTGGGTGGGATCAATTGCCCATTTTGTTATTTGATTGGTCTCCATACTTTTTTAAAATATTTAATTGTATATACATTAGTTGTTTACACATATATACTAATTTGAGATGGAAATGTTTAGCAGATGGTCGATTTTTTTTTGCCGATGGGTAAATAATGTACATAAATGCCTTTATTGCAGCTCATTTAAAAATTCTTAAACCATAAAAATTTTAAAGCTGAAAATCTAATCATGCAGAAGAAATGGATTGAAAAATTTCTTGATGGTATAGAAAAAGCAGGAAATCGTCTGCCAGACCCTGCCATCTTGTTTTTATATTTAATGCTGTTTGTGTGGGCACTTTCGTTAATATTATCAAATTTTTCTTACCATGAAATCGACCCAAGGTCAGGAGCGCCACTTGAGATTAAAAACCTTTTACAAGGTACCTCTATGGCTTCCTTTCTTTCGGGCATGATTAAAACTTTTATATCCTTTCCACCTCTCGGGGTGGTTTTGTTGGCAATGCTGGGCGTTGGGGTGGCGGAATATTCAGGATATATAAACACCGGATTAAAAATTGTATTGCGCATTACCCCTTCTTCCCTGATAACACCCATGCTGATTTTAGTTGGCATTATCAGTCATACAGCTACAGATGCGGGATATGCACTGGTGATACCCTTAGGCGGTATAATTTTCATGGCCGCCGGTCGGCATCCCTTGGCGGGTATTGCAGCTGCATTTGCAGGTGTATCAGGTGGCTTCAGTGCAAATTTTATTCCTTCAGGTATCGATCCCTTGTTGCAAAGCTACACGCAGACTGCTGCACAGATTATTGAACCTGGTATGCAGGTTAATCCGTTGAACAATTGGTTGTTTACCTCGCTTTCGAGTATAATCATTATCCTTACCGGCTGGTATGTCACCGACAAAATTGTTGAACCCCGTCTTTCAGGCGTACAAGTTGATGAAAATGCAGGCGAATCAGAAGTTAAATTTGATGATATACTGCCAGCTGAGAAGAAAGCATTTTGGACGGCAACGATGGTAGTAGTTATTTCACTTCTATTATTGTATCTATGGGTGTACCCTTCCGATTCCCCGCTTAGGGCACCTGATGGTAAAATCGCCACATTTGATGCGCCCATCATTCAGTCAATCGTCCCATTAATTTTTATTCTGGCATGGCTACCGGGCGCAATCTATGGTTTTATGTCGGGTAATTTTAAAAACTCCAAAGACCTGGTGCAAAGTATGACCAAAGCCATGCATGCCATGAGTTATTATGTGGTAATGGCCTTTTTTTGTGCTTTGTTTATTGATGCTTTTATAAGTTCGAATATAGGCGCCTTACTGGCCCTGAAAGGAGCCAACTTTTTGAAAAGTCTGGCATTACCTTCACAGGTAACCATTGTAGGTATTATTGTACTGACAGCGCTGGTAAATCTGCTTGTTGGTTCTGCTTCTGCCAAGTGGGCATTGCTGAGCCCTGTCTTTGTCCCTATGCTTATGCAACTTGGTATATCTCCCGATCTGACGCAGGCAGCCTATCGCGTTGGTGATTCGGTATCAAACATTATTACACCCCTGATGCCCTATTTTCCTTTGGTGGTGGTGTTCAGTCAGAGGTATGTAAAAAATACCGGCATTGGCACCCTTGTTTCAATGATGTTGCCTTATTCTTTCATTTTCATAATCATATGGACGATATTTTTGCTTTTATACTGGTTTCTGGGAATTCCCCTGGGCCTTCAGAGCAGTTATACCTTTCCTTAAACGGACAAAGGGTTGTTCAGATAGCGAAAGTAAATCCAGCCACCCGTAGCGTAGCAAAGGATATCTATGGGATCAGAAACATATTGTTCGCTATACATTGGTAATAAAAATTCAAAAACAATGCTGATCCATATAAAGGTCATAACAATCATAGTTCGGTCAAGAACAAATGTCTTGCCCTGTGGATGGAATGCTCTGAAAATTCCCGTGATCAGGTGCATCACTACGGGAAGACAAATCAGATCATCCCACCAGGCATGTATCCAGGGAATGTGAATCCCTGCCTTTTGAAGGAAAAATTGCAGCCAAAAGCTCATGCAAGCCAGTAAAAACCAAGGCTGCGCGTAAGTTTGGGATACAATGCGCAAAGAAAATGTCATATTAAAAGATTTACAATCAAAACATTACCGCAAACATCATCCTGGTGTTACTGCAATGAGCCACATAATGAAAGTAAGTATGGCCATATAAATCAGGTAAACAGTATTACCGATTTTTTTAAAAAATCGCAAGACGGGACCATCATTTTCCTCTATGTAGAAAATCCATTTTTTTTCTGATGCCGCCTGATACTCGGCACGCCTTTCATCTCGATTAAATGCTTCAGGCGAAAGCAGGGTGCCACAATGTTCACAGATATCTTCATGAGATTGATACCATGTACTCCATTCCCCGCATCCGGGGCATTTTTTCTGATGTTTCATCTAAATATCTTTTAGCCACTATAATATTAACAAAATTTGGCCATTAAGTTAACAGATGTTTCAAAAGCAATAGCTTTATAGCTTTATGGAAAGTTTTAATTCTGTTAATGGCAAACGTTTGATTTTTTATTTTAAATGACTACATTGAAAGGTTTTTAAACAACAACATAGATTATTTCTTTACAACCCAAATTTTACCTGATGGATATCAATAAAAAAAATTCAGACGGCATTCAGCGTAGGACCTTTGTCAAAGGCTCTGTACTGGCAGCCGGTGGCATGATGTTTTCTGGCTTGTCCCTTGAAGCCAAACAAAAGAAGGGCAAAAATGACGTGCTTAAGATAGCAGTGATTGGATGTGGTGGAAGAGGATCCGGTGCGGCTGTACAAGCATTAAAGGCTGACCCCAATACTAAGCTCGTAGCTTTGGCAGATGCTTTTCGCGACAGGATAGACAATTGTTATACCCATATTACAGCTGAAGAGGTAAAAGACTGGTCTGGCAATGTTAGTGGCGTAAAATCTCAGATTGACGTACCGGAAAAAAATAAATTTGTTGGTTTTGAGGCATACAAAAATGCGATAGATCTTGCAGATGTAGTCATTCTTACAGCCCCTCCGGGCTTCAGGCCCGATCATCTCGAGTATGCCATTAAACAAGGCAAACATGTGTTCTGTGAAAAACCAGTAGCCGTAGACGCACCGGGCGTTCGCAGGGTATTAGCGCTTTTAGAGGAATCAAAAAAGAAAAACCTCAATGTGGTTGTAGGTCTTCAGCGACACTATCAGACTAAATACCGCGAAATTATAAAACGGGTACATGCCGGTGAAATTGGAGATGTTATTGCCGGTCAGGTATATTGGAATGGCGGTGGTGTATGGGTGAAGGACAGACTGCCCGGCATGACCGAAATGGAATATCAAATGCGCAACTGGTATTATTTTAACTGGCTGAGTGGCGATCATATTGTCGAGCAGCATATTCATAATATGGATGTGATGAACTGGGCTAAACAAGCGCTGCCAGTGAAGGCACAAGGCATGGGTGGCCGTGAAGTGAGAAAAGGCAAGGAACATGGTGAGATTTTCGATCATCATTATGTTGAGTTTACTTACGAAGATGGCAGCATCATGAACAGTCAGTGCCGACATATTAAAGGCTGCATGTCAAAAGTCGCTGAGCAAATTATTGGTACCAAAGGCCGGGCCGAAAGCAATGGCACTATAGTAGATCTGAAAGGTAATGTAATCTACCGCCACCGAGACAGAGAAGACCCCAACCCCTATCAGGTTGAGCACGATGAAATGTTTGCTGCCATACGAAAAGGAGAAGCCATTAATGACATTGAAATGGGTGCAAATGCCACTATGACATCTATTATGGGCAGAATGGCCACGTATTCAGGACAGGAAATCACCTGGGATCAGGCCTTGAATTCTGAAACCAATCTTATGCCCGACAGACTGGCTTGGGATGCTTTACCAAAAGTACTGCCCAATGAAGATGGATACTATCCGGTAGCTGTACCGGGTCAGTGGAAACTGATTTAATGCAAAAACATTTCTGATAAAATCATTGAATACTTCTACCCGGTATATGCTATTTGCAATACCGGGTTTTTTTTGAAAACTTATCTGTGGCACATAATCAGTAAAATTTTCCAATTCATTTACGATTTAATCGGCTTTCATGCGTGGCTTTTATATATTTAGCTGTTCGTGCGTTTTTAATCGATTTATTTACATTTTACCATCATGAAACATTTATTTTTTCTGGCATTCATTTCTCTAATCCTTTCCTGCAGATCGAAAGAAGAACAATTACCCTTACCAAACATTTTATGGATAACAAGTGAAGACAACAGTCCTTTTGCCGGTTGCTATGGTGATGATTTTGCCACAACACCCAACATGGATAAACTGGCTGCACGCGGCTTTCTGTATACCCACGCCTATGCAAATGCCCCAGTATGTGCGCCGGCACGTAATACCATCATTACTGGTGTCTATGCCAATTCAGGCGGACATCAGCATATGCGCAGTACTTATCCTAAGTCAGATCTTGTTAAATTATACCCAGAATACCTAAAAGCCGCAGGTTATTATTGCACCAACAATGTAAAGACAGATTACAATATCGAAAAAGAGCAGAAGGAAGAAATCTGGGATGAATGGAGCCGGGAAGCACATTATAAAAACCGGGAACCTGGCCAACCCTTCTTTGCCATCTTTAACAGCACCATTTCACATGAAAGTTCTATCCACAACAGCATACCTGACGAGCAGCTTCGGCACCGGCCAGAAGATGTAAAACTTCCTCCCTACCATCCGGATACGCCTGAAATGCGACACGACTGGGCCCAATATTACGATAAAGTAGAAGATATGGATACCTGGATGGGAAAAATCCTTCTGGAGCTTGAAGAAAGCGGTGAGGCTGAAAATACCATTATTTTCTATTACGGAGATCACGGCGGGGTTATAGCCAGAAGCAAACGATATGTCTATGAAACAGGAACGAGGGTTCCTTTTATTGTATACATCCCCGAAAAATACAAATACCTGTATCCTGCAGAAAATCCGGGCAGTAAAGTAGACCGCATTATAAGTTTCGTCGATCTCGTGCCAACACTTCTGAGTATCATTGGTACGCAAATACCCGATTATCTGCAGGGTCATGCCTTCCTTGGAAAACAGAAAACCGATGACCCTGATTATGCGCATATGTTTCGGGGCAGAATGGACGAACGTTACGACATGAGCCGGGCTACCCGTGACCACAAGTACCGGTATATCCGCAATTACATGCCTTACCGGGTCTATGGTCAATACCTTGAATACCTCTGGCGTGCTCCATCCATTCAATCATGGGAGGCCGCTTATAAAAATGGCCAATGCAATGAGATTCAAAGCATATTCTGGAATACCAAACCCTCAGAAGAATTGTACGACACCGAAAATGATCCCTGGGAGGTGAGCAATCTGGCATCTGACCCAAATTACAGCGATGTGCTGGATCGTTTGCGGAATGCGCAGAAAGATTGGATGATCAGGATCAAAGACACCGGTTTTATACCTGAAGCTGATCTTATTTCACGAGCTGCAGGCAGCACAGTTTATGATTACATGCGCAACAGCAATGTAAATGTCGAAAAACTAGTAGAAATTGCCGAAATGGCTACCGCTGATATGAAGCCAACAGATGCTCAGATAGAAAGTTGGGCTGATGATGAGGATCCTGCCGTACGCTACTGGGCCGCAACCGCCCTATTGATTCACGGAACAACAAACCAATCGACCAAAGACCGGATGTATGCACTGGCTAAGGATTCCTCTCCCAACGTTGTTGTAGTAGCAGCAGAAGCTTTGTATAGCGCCAGAGAACCAGCTGCAGGAAAAGCCGCCCTCATCAGAGCCTTACAGGCAGATAATGAATTTGCAAGAACCCATGCCATGAATGCCATGGATTGTGTTGATGAAAACAGTAAGGAAGTTCAGGATGCCGTTATCGCTTTTATAAAATCCCAGCAAACATTGCAGCGAAGCCGATATGACCAGAGAGCGGCCAAAGGCCTATTCCAGAAATGGAATATTGATGATAAAGCATATGGCTTTCAATTAGATTAACGAGGAACATAAAGCCCCTGACCTTTGAAAATTTTATATCTCTGTCTCAAAATTATATTTTTCTATTGCGGTCTTTTCCTTTGTGGCTGTCAACATATAAATACAGATCAGACCCTTAATATCAAGCCCAACGTAATCATCATAATCACCGATGATCAGGGCTGGGGTGATCTGAGTTTGCATGGAAATCCAAACATTCATACGCCCAACATAGATAAGATGGCGGCCGATGGAGTGCAGTTCGAAAACTTTTATGTTCAGCCTGTGTGTTCGCCTACAAGGGCTGAAATGCTGACCGGTCGTTATGCGCTTAGATGTGGTGTATATTCCACTTCTGAAGGTGGTGAAAGGATAAATGCAGATGAAAAAACCCTGGCTGAATATTTTAAAGAGGCCAGTTATGCTACTTCGCTTTACGGCAAGTGGCACAGCGGTATGCAGCCACCCTATCATCCTAATTCCCGGGGATTCGATGACTTCTATGGATTTTGCTCAGGACATTGGGGAGATTATCTCGATGCAGATTTGGAGCACAATGGAATCATTGTGCAGGGCAAAGGATTTATGCCGGATGACCTTACCCAGCGGACCATAGACTTTGTAAAGTCTAACAAAGATCAGGCATTTTTCTCGATTCTTTCTTTTAATACACCCCATAGTCCCATGCAAATGCCAGATGAGCTATGGGATACGGTAAAGGATAGAAAACTGGATTCTTTATATACAGGTATACAAACAGAAAACCTTGATTTCACCAGGGCAGCCATTGCTTTTTGTGAAAATATTGACTGGAATATAGGCCGTTTAATGCTTGCCCTTGAAGAAGAAGATCTTACTCAAAATACCCTGGTCATCTTTTTATCAGACAATGGCCCCAACTCCTGGCGCTGGAATGGTGGTATGAAAGGAAGAAAAGGCTCTACGGATGAAGGTGGAGTCAGGGTGCCATTTATTATGCATTGGCCTGCTGTGCTGAACGAGGAAAAAACCATCTCTGAGGTCGCAAGCGTAACAGACCTTTTGCCTACGCTTATGGATCTGATTGGCTCTGATGCGTCTATCCCCAAACCTTTAGATGGAAAGAGTCTAAAGCCTTTGTTGCTCACTGACAAGGCAGCAACATGGGAAGATCGTATGCTGATAAATCACTGGAATGGACAAACCAGTGTCAGAAATCAACATTTTCGACTTGATCACGAAGGAAAATTGTACAATATGCAGCTTGATCCCGCTCAGCAATTTGATGTTTCCTCCAAATATAACTCGATCAGAACTGCTATGTTGGATGTAAAAAAGGCATTTGAGCTAATTGTATTGGCAGAATTGCCGGAAACAGACGACAGGCCTTTTACCCTTGGAGCCCCCGGTGCAGTTTATACCCATTTTCCGGCGAGGGATGCAGAAGCCAGCGGCAGCATTCATCGTTCAAATCAATGGCCAAATTGTTCATTTTATACGAATTGGAGAGAGGTTAGGGATTCAATATACTGGAATACCGAAGTATTGGAAGAGGGCCTGTTCAAAGTTATGGTCTATTACACTTGTGCTGAAGAAAATGCAGGCACGAAATTAGAACTTCAATTTAATGCTTCCAGACTGGAATTTGTAGTTAATGAACCGCATGATCCCCCTCTGCAAGGCATGGAATATGACCGCATCCCCAGGGAAGAATCCTATGTTAAGGACTTTATCACGTTAAATGCCGGTGAAATCTTCCTGGAAAAAGGCCGGGGTATTTTAAGCCTTAAAGCTTTGGATATACCTGGTAATCTATCCATTGATTTCCGACAAATTGTTTTTGAACGTCTTAATTAAACAATGATTTACAGCCATTTTTAGTATGATGGATTGCAAATCCATATTATCTTCAGTTTGGGATTACAAATCCCGAACATCCCGAACAGGGTTGATGAAGGGCTTCCCTGGTAAATAAATGACTGTGGTTCCCAATCTTCGTCGCAGACAAGGACTAACTTTCGAGATTATCGTCCTTTACCCCGAATGTCGTAACTCCGGCAAAGCCTTCATTTTCTGACGAGGGCGCAGAAGAATGATTTTTTCGGTAACTGAATGGTTGAAGTTCCCAAATACTAGTTTCAAATTGAGGTAAAACCGAAATCTCTGAATGCATAGCATTTGGGTCAATGCGCTATAATAATCATAGTATTATAATGCTGTCTTCCTGTAATACATTAAAAACAAAACAACACATATGCCACATTCAAGGAATAGATGTATTTACATCTATATAATCTCCATACTTTTCACCGCCTGCAGTCCTCAAAAAAAAGACATCAGCAGGCCCAATATCATTATAATAATGGCGGATGACCTGGGTTGGGCGGATGTTGGATATAATGGTAATACATTTTTTGAAACACCTTACCTCGACCAACTGGCAAGTGAGGGCATTATTCTGGAGCGTTTTTATGCATCTTCTGCCAGTTGTGCTCCATCCAGGGCCAGCATACTAACAGGGATGTATACACCCAGGCATAAGGTATATATACCCCAGGGCTATTCCATGTTTGGCAGTGGAAATGAAGACCATTACCTTAAAATGCGCTGGAAAGTGCCCACACCCGACATGGATTCCAGTTTTTTTTCTTTTCCGGTAAGTGTTAACCATGTTGAACCTGAAATTGAATCTCTGGCAGAGCTGCTAAAAAAGGCAGGATATGTTTCCAGTCGAATCGGCAAATGGCATATAGGAGATGATAATCAGGGTTTTGACTATAACTCTGCCAATGGCGAACCCGGTTTTATCACCAATATCGATGGCGACGAACAAAGATTTTATGCCGATACCATGGTTGCCGAACGCATGACAGATGCAGCAATTGATTTTATACAACAATACAAAGAACAACCTTTTTTTCTGTTTCTTTCTCACTGGGAAGTACATACACCTATGGCTGCTCAGAAAGAAAGGATAAAATATTTTGAAGAAAAAGCAGCAAAATTGGGCCTCACAGACTTTAATGCAGTGTATGCCGCAGAAGTAGAAGCCCTCGACCATAGCCTGGGAAGAGTGATGAAAACTTTAAGCAATCTGGGATTGGAGGAGAATACTTTACTCATTTATACTTCTGATAATGGCGGATTAATGGGTCAAACGACTAATGCGCCATTGCGGGAAGGGAAAGGAACGTTCTATGAGGGTGGAATAAGGGTGCCGTTCGTGGCCAGGTGGCCCATTGTCATTAACCCTGGCACGTCCTCACGAGAAATCACCATCGGTGTTGATTTCATGCCTACCCTTGCAGAAATTACCAACCTGCCGCTGCCCTCAAAACAAGCTGTTGATGGCCTGAGTATATTGCCTATATTCGAAAATACAGAATCAATCCTACCGCGACAAGTATTTTTTCATTTCCCCCTATACCTGGGAGGGAATCAATATAATAAAGTACTCCCGGTTTATAATAGTGATGTAAAACTATGGCGGGCTGTACCTTCCACCGTAATTATGGAAGGTCCATGGAAATTGATCTATTATTATGAATATGACAATTACGAATTATTCAATCTGGATGAAGACTTGTCAGAAACACATAATCTGGCGGGCACACTGCCCGACAAGGAAGCCGAATTGCTTAAACACCTGCATCAGTGGGTAAAGGAAACTAATGCCCCTGTGCCAAATGTACCCAATGATTTATTTACACTTGAAAATCTGAATTGAGGTATAAAGAGGAAAATAAAAAATATGACAGGCTTGAGATTGCCCTTTTTTATAGTGATTTTAGCTTTCAATTAACTATTAATATGGGATATCCGACTAAAATTCAGTGCATCAAAAGGGTTAACAGTGAACAGTGGTATATTAATTTCCCGGCGGCATTGGCTCAAGCGCTTGAATTGCAACAGGGAGAAACAGTCGAATGGATTCTTGACAATCACCAAAGACTTATTTTGCTACGAAGTGATGCGGCTGTAAAGAATTTTAAGAAAAAGTTACCAGGGAAATCCTGATACGATTCCATGATATTTTTTCACCAAGGTGAGTTATCATGCATACCCTTTAAGGTAGGTTCTTGATATGAAAGTCCGAAACACAGACAAACCGGGTTTATAACCCAGTAAACATGCTAATATACCAAAGCTGGGGCACGCATCTGTGTTCTTGTTAATTACCAATTAATCAATGATTTAATTCATTTTTTCAGATTTTTCGGGTGAGAAATCTACATTATACCTATCATTCATTCCTCATCCCTCATTATTCATTGCCTATTAAACGATGAGGGTGGTTGTCGGAGAAAACTCCTCCAACAGAGAGGGTATAGAATAACCTTGTCATTCCTTAGGTGCCACCAACTAAACAACTCAACGATTCAACATCTCACCAACTCACACCAGACATCGAGCAACGAGCTTTATCCATGAGGGTAGTGGTTTTGAACTTTGGAAAATTAACTTCTAAGCTGTTGATAACTTGACTGTACTGTGGTGCGAGAGGACACGGTGCCACGGCTGTAAGGTAGCAACAAGCATATTTTATGAGGGTGGTTGTCGGAGAAAACTCCTCCAACAGGGAGGGTAAAGAATAACCTTGTCATTCCTTAGGTGCCACCAACTAAACAACTCACCAATTCAACGATTCAACAATTCAACGATTCAACAATTCAACGATTCAACAACTTACACTACGCTCCAAACTAACCGAGCTATATCACCCTGGTTAACCCTGGAATCGGCACCGGATAATACCCATTTTCCAGCGGCATGGTAGGCGGCGGTGTATCTAAGCTTACATCCTTATCAGGTGCCAGCACTTGTTTTGATGAAAAAGCTTCATCCCATGTGATCATTTGACCTGAATAAGTAGCCATTCTTCCCAATATGGCTGTCATGGTACTCATAGCCCCATCATAAGCCTGGTTTATCGGCTCATCCTTCAGGATTTTTTGGATAAAAACATCTTGTTCTTTCTGATGCGACGAACCATCTTTATCTCCACGATACTTAAAAATTTCCTTTCCTTTGGCGTCCAGGATGGTGGCAATCTGTCTTCCGGGGTCACTTATCATTTTCCCGCCGGTACCCTGTGCCACATCTGTCCAGTTGTTCCAGCAGCCTTTTATATGTCGAGACTGACTGTTGAGTATAGAGCCATCCGGATATTCAAATTCCACATAATGATGATCAAATATATCGCCATATTCTTTGCCATTACGCACTTCCCGCCCTCCCATACCCTGGGCTTTTACAGGATGTGCGCCTTTAATCCAATTGATAAAATCGAGGTTATGGACATGTTGTTCTACGATATGATCTCCACTGAGCCAGTTAAAATAATACCAGTTCCAGATCTGATATTCCATTTCAGTCATTTCAGGTTTTCTTTGGCGCACCCACACACCGGCAGAATTGAAATAACTGCTCATGCTCAGAACCTGTCCAATGGCGCCCTGGTGGATTTGCTCTACCAACTGTATACAACTTGGCTGAAAACGCAAATGATGGCCAACCACAACCTTTAATCCCTTTTCATCTGCAAGCTTAGACAGTTCCATAACTTTGTGCACACCAGGCACATCAGCAGCCACAGGTTTTTCTAAAAAACAATGTTTTCCCTGCGCTACAGCTTCTTCAAAATGCAGGGGTCTGAAGCCCGGCGGTGAAGCCATCAAAACCACATCGGCAAGGGTTATGGCATTTTTATAACCATCCAGATCTGTAAAGCGGTGCTCAGGCGGTACAACTACTTTTTCTTTTCCATGCCTTTGCAGAAGATTATTATACGACTGCTCCAACCGGTTTTCAAAGGGCTCGGCCATAGCTACCAAACGGATGTTATCTCCTGTATTCAGGATCTGATCGGCTGCGCCAGTACCACGACCGCCACAGCCAATCAGCGCAACTTTTATATGGTCGGAACCAGAAACCCAAGTCCCTGCATTGGCAGTTAAATGTATCGTTGCAGCTGATCCTGCCAGTAAACCTGCTGTTTTTATAAAGCTCCGTCGATTGTAATTGTAGTTTTGCATATTTGTAAGGGAAAAGCGTAATCAAAAGGCAGTTATGATAATCCAAGCTAAAATTTTATATTTAAAAATACAATGAAATCTAAATAATTAATTACCGAAATAGGATTTAATATACATTTCTTCTACATTGCACTATTTCAATAAGCAATGCAAGTAAACTCTCCAAATGGTTCAAAAGGATAATTCATCAATACCAAAATCTGAAGAGGAACATAAAGAGCCCAGTTTGGGTAATATTGAAAGGACCATCCCTAATTATATAAGGGAAGATGAAAACGATATATGGCATGATTTTAACACAGAAGATGAATCTGCTTTTATATTCATATACAATAGATATTACAAGGAATTACTTTCTTTTGGACGCCAGCTTTGTCGTGATAAGCAGTTGGCGGAAGACTGTATACAAGATATGTTTATAGACTTACGTAGAAAAAGGGGACATCTGCCACCCATTAAATCCTCTATACGTGCCTATCTGTATCAAATACTTAAAAACAGCATTTACGATCGAAAAGTTAAAAGAAAAGAGCTTCATATAGATGAAGGTATAGAAACAGAAAAAGTTTTTGAAATTGTTTTATCTGAAGAAAGTCATCTTATAGAAGCTGAAGAACAACGTATCTTGTCTCAGAAGCTGCAAAAATGTTTGCAGAATCTCACCCCACGGCAAAGAGAGGTGTTGTATTATTTGTTTTATAAAAATATGAGTTATGATGAAGTGAGGGTTATCATGGGTTTTGAAAATGTAAAGTCTGTCCGTAACCTATTTTACAGCACTGTCGACATCTTAAAGGTACATATGAAATTGTCGATTTTCCTCCTGTTTTGTCATTTTGCTTCCTGGTAAACCTTTTTACAATATTTCGATTTCTGCCTGCTACAATATCTGCCGAATTGTGAAATCTCATCATTAAGATATAGTATGATTATAGCAAAGAAATCACCCAATAAGTAAGATTTTTTTAACCGAATCAGTATAATTTTACCAGTCATGAAATTGTAATTTTTTTTTAATCTTTTTTCATGTCATTATATGTCTATTGGGAGTCTACCTAATAAATAAGACAATTACCTTGGAAAAAGACAAGTCACATATTTTCGATCTTCTTTCTAATAAGACCTTTGTTGAATGGGTTCGAAACCCAAATAAACAAAGCGATGAGTTTTGGGAAAGATGGCTGGAAGGGCACGCTTCAAGAAAACAGGATTTTTATATAGCGATTAAAATAATTCAGTCTATTAGCTTTAAAGATTGGGATGAAACCGATGATAACTCTCGTAAAATCCTTACCAGGATAATCAATGAAGAATATTCATCAACGTACACGACAGATAAAGCTGTTTTGGGTATAGGGAAAAAGATTGATTTCCTGACCTGGTCAGTTAAAATAGCTGCGGTAATATCATTTTTCGTCACATTTAGCTTTTTAGCCTGGTATTTTCAGGAAGAGCATAAAGAAGAAGGTGTGAAACCCGTCTCATTAATACAAAAAAATACAGAGCGACGACAAAAAATAAGCATCTATTTACCTGATAGCAGCAGGGTTACCCTAAATTCAGAAAGTTTTTTGGAATATCCACAGTCATTTGGCAATGAAAGGCTTATTTTTCTAAAGGGAGAGGCATTTTTTGAGGTGAAAGATGACCCCGAAAGACCTTTTATTGTCAGATCAGGAGATTTAAGCACTACTGCATTAGGCACCTCTTTTAATGTAAAAGCATATCCTGAAGAACAAAGTATAAGTGTTTCCCTGGCAAGCGGAAAAGTAATCACAGAAACAGGATCAAGGTTGATTGAATTAACACCAGGTGAAAAAACCATATTACATACAAGGACAGGCCTTATCGAAAAGGTAAAGTTTCAAATTGAAACAGATCTGGCATGGAAAGATGGGATATTAATTTTTGAGAAATCAGATTTAAAAGAGTTTGTGCATACCATTGAAAGATGGTATGATGTTGGGGTGGAAATACAAGGGACGCCTTCTGAGCATTGGAGGATCAGCGGGAGTTTCGACAATGAAACCTTAAAGAATGTTCTTGAAAGTTTAAGCTTTGCCCGGAAAATTGATTATTCGCTCCGAGGTAATAATGTTATACTAAAATTTTAAATATGGCGGGAACAACAGGCTAATAAAAAACCGGAGGGTCAGTAGCTGACCTTCCGGTTACTGCCCCGGAAATGAAGGTGTGGAAGTTTTCATTATTCCGGAGCATGTGTTTAAATAATTCTGGTAAATCATAAAAACATGTAAACTTATGAAAAAAGTATTACTTCAGCTATGTATTATGCTGTCTAAATTATTCCTATATGGCTTTTTCGCACAGATATTCTTCATGAGCATATTGATTGCTTATGATGGCAATGCGCAAAATCGTCAGAGTGTGAGGGAGGTGAAGTTTTCGATTAAATCGAATACACATTCACTCCAGCGTATTTTTCAATTGATCGAAAGAAACACTCAATTCCGGTTTTTTCTGGATGAAAACTTTGTAGATAAAAAAACCCAGGTAGTGCTTGACTATCCCGGAGAAACCGTTGCCGATGTGTTAATGGAGATATCAAAGCAAACTAATCTCAAGTTCAGGCAGATTAACAATGTTATAAATGTTTCAATTAAGGAAACCACCGATACAGAAGTTATTAAAACCACTTTTATTGAAGAACAGAGATCAACAATAACCGGGCAAATTACTTCAGCTGATAGCCCTGAGGGTCTGCCCGGCGTAAACGTGGTCATCAAAGGTACCAGCCAGGGCACGGTTACCGATATCAATGGGCGGTACAGTATAGATGTATCAGGAACTGATAATATATTGGTATTCAGTTCCATTGGTTTTATGTCACAGGAAATTATGGTAGGCAACAACTCCATCATAAACGTTACTATGCAGGCAGACATCACAGCCCTTGAAGAGGTTGTTGTTGTAGGTTATGGTGTGGTTAAAAAAAGAGATATAACCGGTTCTGTTGCCAGTGTAAGTGCAGAGAACATATCAAAAGTCCCCACGCCCAATATAGATCAGGCACTTCAAGGTATGGCCTCTGGTGTTTTTGTAACTTCCGTTGATGGCAGCCCGGGCTCACAAAGTACCATTCGGATTCGTGGAGGCAACTCCATCAATGCCGGTAATGAGCCACTATGGGTAGTTGATGGTTTTATTAGTGACAGATCTATCGTCACAGCCCTGGATCCGGGAGATATACAATCTATCGAAGTATTAAAAGATGCCTCGGCTGCAGCCATTTATGGCGCCAGGGGCTCTAATGGTGTAATTTTGGTTACTACTAAAAGAGGTGAAACAGGAAAATCCGTTGTTGAATTTTCGACCTCCTATGGTGTTCAAAACCTGGCCCGTCGTGTACCTGTAATGGGGGCACAGGATTATATTACCTGGGCCAATCAGGGAGAAGGCAACCTGGGCAATGCCTTGGTTTTTGATGAAGAAGATAGAATACGTATCGGAAATGGTACAGATTGGCAAAGAGAACTCACCCGTACTGCACCAATTTTGCAAACCAAAATTGCTTTTAGCGGTGGTACTGAAAAAACCAAATTCTACCTTAGTGGAAATTATTTTAATCAGGATGGAATTTTAAAAGGAAACAATTTTGAAAGAGGGATCTATCGTATAAACTTAGACCATAAAGTCTCCAAACATTTTGAAGTCGGAACCCAACTTAACGTTTCCAGCATTACCGATAACCCAATACCTTACAGTTGGGAAAATGTTGTTTTTGCTCCGCCAACCTTGCCTGTAAAAAACCCTGATGGCTCATATTCAGACACTTCACCCATAACAGGAAGGCCATTTAATAACCCGGTTTCACAAATTGAGTTCATTGACAGAGAAGTTTCAACAAATCAGGTGATTGGAAATACCTATATGGCCGTGAATTTTCTCAAAAATTTCCGGTTGAGATCCAGCCTTGGTTTTATGCGATCTGACAGGCGAACCAACGAATATACTTCTTCACAATTACCTACCAGACTTTTACAATCAAGACCGGGAGAGGGAAGTGTAAGCGCTGTTTCCCGCAATAATGTATTGTTTGAAAATACCTTAAACTACGGCATTGAACTGGGAGGAAATCACAGGCTGGATGTGTTGGCTGGTGTAACTACGCAGAGAGAGGAAATGAGGGGTAATGTATCTTCATCCATTGCTACCCTGACTGACCTTTTATCGGTATATGGCATAGATTTGTCTTCTCCTGAATTTACCAATGTTTCCACCATGTATCAGGCATTCAGCCTATTGTCTTATATCGGGCGAGTGAATTATGCATTTAAGAATAAATATTTGCTGACCCTCACTGCACGTCAGGATGGCTCATCTAAATTCGGAACGGATAATCGCTATGCTTTCTTTCCTGCGGTTGCCCTGGGATGGGTCATTTCCGATGAGCCATTCATTCAGGATTTGAATGCCTTTGATTTTCTTAAAATGCGTCTGAGTTATGGACAAACAGGTAATTCTGATGGCATAGGCGCTTTTGAAAGATTCCAGGCCATGAATACAGTTTTTGGCTCATTGGGTCGCGGTGTAGCTGAAGTTGGCGTACAAAACGCTGTTCTCGCCAACAGCAGGCTTCGATGGGAAACCACCGAGCAATACGACCTGGGCATTGAATTCGGATTTTTTAAAAGCAGATTAAATTTCGAAGTGGATGTATATTACAGTAAAACCAATGACCTCTTATTTACCAGGGAAGTTCCCAGTCAGACAGGCTTTGCAAGTCGTCTTGAAAATGTGGGATCCCTCGAAAACAAAGGGATTGATTTTAGCATGAATGCTAAAATCATTGAAAAAAATGATTTCGGATGGGACTTTGGGCTCAATGTTTCAACCTATAGAAATAAAGTACTAAGCCTGGGTTCTGAAGTGCCAATCAATACCTATACCTACAGCACTGATCCAATAAGCCAGTTGATAGTGGGTAAACCCCTTGGTATTTTTACAGGCTTTCAGACAAACGGCATATACCGGGATCAGGCACAGGTAGACGAAGATGGTTTAGCCAATAATTACCGTCCTGGTGAGTTGAGGATGGTCGATCAAAACGGAGACGGACTTATCAACAGGGATGGTGATTTAACCATCATTGGTGATTCAAACCCAGATTTTTTTGGAGGTTTTCAAAATAACATCCGTTTCAAAAACCTTCAGCTTTCTGCTTTCTTTCAGTACAGTTACGGAAATGATGTTTATAACAGGCCAAGGGTTACCATGACGCAAACCCAGGCAGGATCTGCCTATCAGATTTATAACGGTGCCTGGACGCCGGAAAATCCTGATGCCATCATACCAGCCATCAATTCGCCCAATTCCATTGGATCAAATGACCTGAATGTGGAAGATGGATCATTCCTGAGATTGAGAACGCTCGAGCTGGCCTACAATCTGCCAGTTAAAAACCTTAATCTGCCTGTCAGCAATGCTCGGGTATACCTGCAAGGAACTAACGTTTTTCAATTGATTTCAAGTTCCTTTAATGGGGATGATCCTGAAACCAATGCCTTTGGTACCAATGACCGGTTGAGAGGTTTTTACAACCTAACTTACCCTTACCCAAGGACTTTTGTATTAGGTATTGATGTTCGTTTTTAAATTCACAAAGCCATGAAAATTTCAAAAATTATATATTTAATACCCGTATTCTTCATTTTCACTGCATGTGACTCTTTTCTTGATGAAGAACCTAAAAACCTGATAGATCCTGACAGATTTTATAACAATGAAGCTGATGGTGTCGCCGCTTTAACCGGAATATACAGTCACCTGATGTCAACTGAATTGTTTGGGAGACATGCCGGTAGGTTTTTTAATTTAACGGCAGATGATATGGCACCCACCAGAGACCTTGGAGCGGCCAGAACCGACTTGGCATTTAAATACGATGAAAACGATCCTTTGCTCAGGGGTATATGGATTACCATGTATAAAGCCATCAACGACGCTAATTTATTGATATACAGGGTAAGAAATTCACAGATTCCTGAAAGGGCCAGAAAGGAATTAGAAGCTGAAGGTCTCTTCTTGAGGGCTTTTATGTATTACTATATGGTTATGATGTTTAAGGATGTTCCCTATATCACGGAACCAACCATCGATGATGAAAGCTATAATACCAATGCTTTTATGACCAGAACTCCTTCAGAAACTATTTTAAGTGCCATTGTTGAAGATCTTAAGATTGCAGAAACTGAACTGCCTGCCAATATAAGACCTGATTATAAAATGCGACCTACCCGATGGGCAGCAAAAACCCTTAAGCTTAAAATATACTCATGGCAGAGAAACCATACTGCGGTAAAAGCTGCCGCTCAGGACATCATTCAAAATTCATTTCACAGACTTCTTTCCAATTACGGAGATATTTTCAGACATGATAATGAATTCAATGATGAAATGATCTTTCAGTTTGATTACGTATTCAACCTGGTACCCGGCAGTAATGGGACTTCTTACGAACCAAGGGCACAAGATGAAAGAATCGGCGTTCCGGTCCCGGATTGGTTCAGAGGATTCGGGCAATATACTGTTTACAAAAGTATAGTAGCCGCACACCCTGATGATTTGCGTAAATTCCACAATATTTACGAGCAACTAGACAATGGTGCTATGCTAAATTTTTCATATATACGAAAAATGCTCAGACCTCTGCAAGTGCCTGAAGAAGGGAGGAATAATGATGGCCAGAATTTCCAATTTTTCCGTCTGGCTGATGTCTATCTTGAACTCGCTGAAGCCGAAAATGAACTGAGTGGTCCTACCGCACTAGCGTATAATTCCATTAATGTTATAAGACAAAGAGCTGGTCTTGATGATCTCGAAGGCTTAAGTCAGGCAGAGTTGAGACAAGCCATAAGGGATGAAAGATTATATGAGTTTTTGGGTGAGGGAACTATACGGAAAATCGATTTGATGCGCTGGGGGATCCTCCGAGAAGCTATAGAGCAGCGACGAGAAGCGGAGCTTGTTGCGCCCAGAAGACGACCTGTGCTAATAAATATTTTAAATACCAAATTGCAAAACCTGCAACCTCATAAGATAATTTTTCCGATTCCGATACAGGAAATCATTCTAAACAACAATTTAACCCAAAATCCTGGCTATTTGTAAAATAATTCATTATTTATTGTAGGATTGTTCTTGAGAACAATCCTACAATAGCTTTTTTGACCTAACTCCTAAATATTGCTGAGGCATGAAATTTTCCATTCATTTAAGATTGACCAATTTTTACTTAACCTTTAAAACTTTCATTTCTTTAGTCAGATACATTTCGTTTCTGTCTGCTTTTTTCCTTCTTAATTCTTGCGGGGAATCCGAAAAATCGACAAAATCAGTAAATCCAACTTTACCCAATGTTGTTTTACTTATGGGCGATGATCATGGCTGGGATGAAACTGCCTACAATGGTCATCCATTTTTACAAACACCGGTATTGGATGAAATGGCGGCAACAGGATTTCGCATGAACCGCTTTTATTCAGCTTCACCGGTTTGTTCTCCTACGAGGGGAAGTGTAATTACCGGACGCTACCCCAACCGTTACGGAACATTTAGTGCCAACTGGTCGATTCGGCCAGAAGAAATAAGTATCGCAAATATTATGAAGAAAGCCGGTTATGCCACCGCCCACTTTGGAAAATGGCACCTCGGTCCTGTAAAAGAGGGTGTCCCCACCAATCCTGGTGCTATGGGTTTCGATGAGTGGTTGTCGCATGATAACTTTTTTGAGTTGGATCCTTATCTTTCAAGAAACGGAGCGGATCCGGAGCTGTATGAAGGGGAAAGTTCAGAAATTCTGATTGCCGAAGCAATAAAATTTATTGACAAACATCCTGATAAACCTTGGTTTATTGTTATCTGGTATGGTTCACCCCATGAACCTTACAGTGGCCTAGCAGAAGATTTGGCATTGTATGATGAGATTCCGGGGCATTATAATCATCAAACCACTAAACTCACCTCTAATGAGACAGGGGCGTCGGTAGTAAGGCCGATGGGCGATGTCTTGAGAGAGCGATTTGCAGAAATAACTGCCATGGATCGATCTTTGGGACAATTGCGTTCATTTTTTAAAAAACAAGGTTTACAGCAAAATACCCTTCTTTGGTACTTTGGAGATAATGGCACTCCGGCAGGTCAGGGCGTAACCATACCCTTCCGTGGAGCAAAAGGAAAGGTCTATGAAGGGGGTATAAGGGTTCCTTGTGTCATAGAATGGCCGGCCATGATTACTTCTCCATTTCAAAGTGAGTTTCATGCCGTAAGCAGTGATGTACTACCCACCCTTTGCGACATCGTTGGCGAACCATTGCCCAATCGTCCAATTGACGGTATAAGCCTGCTACCATTAATGCAGGGAAAAATACAGGAAAGACCCTCACCTATTGGGTTCTGGTATGGCAAAATGCGTCAGGCAGATGACTATGAACCCATCCCCTACATCGACCCGGCGTTACAGACTGGAACCTCACCACTTGTAAAACTTATGGGAGGCAGTCCTTACAGAACCTTCAAAAATTATCATCATCCTGATATTAGGGAGGAAGATTATCAAGGCCCCAGAGCCTGGCTTGACAATCAATTTAAATTGGTAATCCATGAAAATGAAGATGGCAGTTCCCTTAAAGAACTCTTTGACATTAAGGCAGATTCTGCTGAGACCAACAATATAATTCATCAATTTCCTGACATCGCACAAAAAATGGAAGAAGACATGAAAGAATGGCAATTTTCTGTTTTAGAAAGCCTTACAGGTAAGGATTATCATTAAATACAAATCTGATAGTCAATTAAAGCAATCTTTAAAGTATACATTATAGAAATATTTAAACATTTAACCGATTTATAAATCATGACAGGCAGAAGAGATTTTATTAAAAAAGGTGCTTTTGGGGCAGCGGGTTTAAGTTTTACAGCAATGGGAATGAGCGCAAAATCCTATGCCTCCATTAAAGGCGCAAATGACCGTTTCAGGGTAGCTGTTTGCGGTGTAAAAGGCAGAGGTGGTAGTCATATGAGAGGTTTTGACGAACTGGACAATGTTGAAATTGCCTACCTGGTAGATCCCGATAGCGATGTTTTAAACCAAAAACTTGCCCGGCATAAAGAAGAATCAAAAAAAAGTAAAAATATAAAAGGAGTAGCAGACGTAAGGTATGTGCTTGATGATAAAAACATCGATGCCATCAGTTGTGCTACCCCAAACCACTGGCATGCACTCATGGTGATCTGGGCTGCTCAGTCCAAAAAACATATTTTTGTTGAAAAACCTGCAAGCCACGATGTATATGAAGGACGTGTAGCTCTTGCAGCAGCCGAAAAATATGGAATCGTCGTACAACATGGTACGCAAAGAAGAAGTGAGCCAGAATGGGCGCGACGCGTTTCAGAAATTCGTTCCGGAAAATATGGCAAAATGTTGGTATCACATGGATTTTCATGCAAACCCAGAAGAAGCATAGGTTTTCAGCCTTATACCAATCCACCAGATAACCTCGATTGGAACCTATGGAAAGGTCCGGCCATCATAGATAAATACCATGCTAATCTTGTGCATTACAACTGGCATTGGTTCTGGCCCACTGGAAATGGTGAGCTTAATAATCAGGGCACCCATCAGCTCGATGTTGCCTACTGGGCCCTGGACAAAGAGGTTGAAAATACCCATCCCGTACGCGTAATGGCCCTCGGTGGCAGGTTCAGCTGGGGCGATCAGGGGGAAACCCCAAACACAATGTTTGGTCTTGCCGAGTTTTCAAATGGGCAATACGTTTTCTTTAATGTCAGGAATGTCGACCACGAAGGGTACCAGAGAGAGGTAACCAACCGCTTTTATTTTGAAGATGGAGGTAAATTGTTTGAAGATGAATACATCTCACATAATGGCAGCCAGGTCAGGAATGTTCCCATAAATGACATCAAAATAACACCCGGTGGGCCATTTGGCAGTTTTGTCGCTGCCTGTAAAGCCAATGACCCTAAAATGGCCAATGCTACCATGTACGATGCGCATTACAGCTCTACACTGGGACACCTGATGAATATATCTTATCGCCTGGGCGAAAAAGTACCTTTCAATTCCAGGGCAGGAAGGTTTGGCGATAATGCACTCGCTTATGAAGAATTTATGAAAATCCATGAAATTGCCAGCAATGGTATGGGTATTCCGCAAAATGGGGCCGATTATATAGTAGGTCCATGGCTGCGATTCGATGGCGAACAGGAACATTTCATTGGTGACTATTCTGTTGAAGCCAACAGACTGCTGGCCGATCCAAGACGAAGAGAATTTGATATACCCTCACCTGCATCGGTGTAAGGTTTAAATCATCACTATGAGTATTAAAATACTTCGTCTCTTTTTTATGGCAGCCATTCTTCCTGGCTGCCATAATCTCTATGATCATGGCAAGCCATCTCCTCCCAATATTCTTTGGATTGTTGTAGAAGATATGTCGCCACATTGGAGCTGTTATGGAGAACAAACCATACAAACAACTAACATAGATAAATTGGCTTCACAAGGCATTTTGTTTGAAAATGCTTTCGTAACTGCACCCGTTTGCTCTCCTGCAAGATCAGCTTTAATCACAGGCATGAATCAATTCTCTGCCGGTTTTCATAACCACCGTAGTCAGGTTGTTGATGGCAATGGGGGTGGCAATGCAGATTATTTCGATAGCTTTAATATACCGGATGAGTTGCCCTTTCTGCCAAAATTATTCAAGGAAGCAGGATATTTTACCGTATTGGGTACACATCAATCGATTATAGACAGAAATGACCTTAAAGGGCAATTGGGTAAAACGGATTATAATTTTATCTGGAACAGGGAAGTGTATGATGACAATGACTGGAGCAAGCGAAAGGCTGATCAACCTTTTTTTGCCCAGGTTCAATTGCGGGGAGGAAAGTTCAGAAAGCCAGTGGTTAAGGATCCGGTTGATCCAGATCAGGTTATTCTCCCTCCCTACTATCCCGATGATTCGGTAATGCGACAGGATTGGGCAGAGTATTTAAATTCGGTTTTACTGCTGGATGAAGAGGTAGATGGTATTGTAACCAGACTTGACAAAGAAGGAATACTCGAAAACACCATTGTATTTCTTTTTACCGATCATGGCATCAGCCATTTGCGGGGTAAGCAGTTTTTATATGATGAGGGTATCAAGATACCGCTTATTGTACGATGGCCCTCAGGTCTTCCCGAAGGAGAGCGAAGAAAAGATCTGGTCAGTCATATAGATATAGCCGCTACATCATTACAGCTGGCGGGAATAGCCATACCAGAAAAAATGCAGGGAAAGGGCCTGTTTGGAGAGGTCTTTCAGCCCAGGGAGTTCATTTATGCTGCACGTGACCGATGTGATGAAACCGTCGATCTGATCAGGGCCGTGAGAACAGACAGGTATAAATACATTAGAAACTTTATGCCTCATAAATCCTATACACAGCCCAACCGCTATAAAGACGGGAAACAAATACTGCAACACTTGAGATCGCTGCACGCTAAAGGTGACCTTTCACCGGTCACCAATCGGTATTTTATGCCAGACAAACCCCTTGAAGAACTATTCGACCTCTCCAATGATCCCTGGGAATTAAATAATCTGGCTGACGATCATCGTTATCAGCAAACCCTTTCTGAGATGAGGGCACTGCTGTCTCATCAAATCAGGGAAACAAAAGATCTGGGTTTTATCCCCGAGCCAATCTTGGAAGCTTTGGGTAAACAGGCAGGCAATAAATATTATGTATTGCAAACTCCTGAAAATTCAAGCTTGCTTGAGGAATGTCTTGAAATGATTGAGCAGGTCAATAATGGAAATGTTGAAGCCATATTGAAGGCTTTAAAAAGCCCTCGTGAAGAAACTAGATTCTGGGCTGCTTATGGCCTTGGAAATCTCGGGAAGCACAATAGCAATATTTCTGAAGCCCTGAATCTTGCATTGAATGACCCTTCGGCTCCGGTACGGATTGCCGCAGCCAGGGCGCTTTGTCAGGGTGACAATGCATCCGCAAGGGCCTTAGAAGTACTCATGATAGAGTTGTCTAATACGAACCTCATCACTGGTATGTACGCTGCCCTATTCATAGAAGACCTGCCTCCATTATTTGCCAAAGAAATACTTTCGAAGCTGGAACAGGATAAGGAAGTTCCTTATGCTTTCACTCAAAGGGTATTGACAAGGCTTTTTACGCATTATACATCCGAATAAGGGCTAAACACATAAATAACTGAAATACATATGGTTTCAAAAGTTCAAAAGTTTAAAAAAAGAATAACTGGATTGCTGTTATTTCTGATATGCACCTTATTTTCAGTGCCACTGTGCCTTGCACAACTAGGGGACAAAAATGTATCGGATTTGTTTGATTTGGATGGAAGTCTGTACATTCTGAACATGTGGGGGAAACAAGATTCTTACAGGCAGGAAATATTCAAGATGGCTTTCAACATACTTGAAAAGGAAAAGTCTTCTTCTTTTTCAGACCTGTACAAAAACAGGAAATTCAGGCAACTATGTAAAAAGCATGGTGTGGTACACCTTGGCGGCCCTATGTTGGGTGACATAACTGCTGATGGCGTTAAAATATGGGTGCAGACCTTAAAGCCATCAAAAGTGGAAATTCGCGTGGGCACTGATAAAGGAGAACAATCCTTTGGTCCGGTTTTCAGTAAGATTGAAGAAGACCTGGCAGTCATAATTCAGGTATCGGGATTGAAGGCAGGCACCCATTACCCCTATACGCTTTATATTGACGGCACTAAGGTAGATTTATCCTTCAGTGCTTCATTTACAACTTTGCCAGCCAGTGCATCAGTGCAGAATGCAAGAATTGCCTTTGGCACTTGTTTCCATCGTTGGGGGCTGGGGAATCCCGGACAGGCCCAACAAATCTTAGCAAGAAAACCCATGGCCATGTTGTTAGGGGGAGATATCGCCGTCCAGGACCGGGAAAACCACATTGGCCTGCATCGCGCAGATTACCTTTTACGTGATTTCACCCCCGCATGGAAAGAATTGGCTGCTTCCGTTCCCATGTATGCCACCTGGGATGATCATGATTATTTCAACAACGATAAATGGGGTATTCCTCCCGGTTACACCCTTGAAGATAAAGAGGCTGTTTGGCGGATTTTTAAAAAATCATGGAATAACCCTTCATATGGGTTGGAAGAAAATGGAGAGGGATTGTTTTTCAGAACCCGGATTGGGCCAGCAGATGTAATCATGCTGGATAACCGGTATTTCAGAACCGGTGAAAAAGGCTCCTTTCTGGGTGATGAACAAATGAAATGGCTGGAAACCCAATTATTGGATTGCAAAGGCCCATTTATCATCCTATCGTGTGGAACCATGTGGAGTGATTATATTTCCAGAGGCAAAGACTCTTGGGGCGTCAATGATCCTGATGGCCGTGAGCAGATTTTTGATCTGATAGAAAAGAATAAGATTGGCGGGGTTTTGTTGATTTCCGGCGACAGGCACAGTGCCAGGGGTTTCAGGATTCCCAGGCCTTCCGGTTTTAATTTCTATGAATTCACTCCCGCCAGCCTTGGAGGCAGATCACAAGGAGGTAATTGGCCTGCAACACATCCTGACTGGGAGACCCAGTTGTTTGGATTCTCAGGGGTTTATGCTTTTGGTGAGTTTAGCTTCAACACAAAACCAGCTGATCCGGAAGTTACCTTTAGTTTAATACGGGATGACGGAGAAATCTTGTATCAACTTACCCTCAAACGAAGTGAACTTACGCCTTAGGAAGATTTAATAACATGGTTATTTGAAAAATTCCTTGTATGTTAGCCTGGGAAATTAAGTAAGCTAAATTCATGTTGCCGTAAAAAGTCTATAAAAAGTATTAAAAATACGCTAAACGCATTACTTACAATGAATTTGATTTTTGATAAAGTATTAAGAAGGTTTAAAAAGGTAAACCCGTTTTTTTTGATTTGCTTCGCTATTGTTTTGGTTGCTTCATGTTCTCAGAGAAAAAATGAAACTTCCGTGACCCAGGGTCAACCCAACCTAATTTTTATCATGGTCGATGATATGGGTTATGGAGACCTGGGTAGCTATGGTCAAACGAATATTCTCACCCCCAATCTCGACAAGCTGGCCGCTGAAAGCATGGTTTTTACTCAATTTTATGCTGGTTCTCCGGTTTGCGCTCCTGCCCGCAGCGTGCTGATGACCGGCTACCACACAGGGCATACCACCGTCAGAGGCAATTTCGGACAGGGAGGTGTAATCGGGCTTTGTGGAAATCCCGGGCGGGTGCCCTTAAAAGCTGAAGATCTCACCATAGCACAGGTTTTGCAGCAACAAGGTTATGTAACCGGAATGACCGGTAAATGGGGCCTCGGTGAGCCCAATACTACCGGAGAACCCAACGATAAAGGATTTGATGAGTGGTTTGGTTTTCTCAACCAGGCCAGGGCCCACAGACAATATCCGGAGTATATATGGCACAACCGTGAAAGATTTGATATCCCCGCCAATGCAGACGGAAACAAAGGACACTATGTGCATCATTTATTTACTGATTTTGCTCTTCAATTCATAGACAAACATGCGGGTGGAGATAAACCATTCTTTTTATATTTACCCTATACCCTACCCCACTCAGACCTTGAAATCGATGAAATTCATCCGGCCTATGCAAACAAAGATTGGTCAGAACGCCAAAAAGTGTATGCATCTATGATTACGCTCATCGACAGAGATGTAAACCGTATTGTGAAACTGCTGGAAGAAAAGGGCGTTGATAAAAACACCCTGCTAATGTTTACCACTGATAATGGAGCAGCGAACCGCTATGATGGTGTTTTTAACAGTTCGGGGATCCTGCGTGGAGCCAAAAGAGATGTGTACGAAGGGGGTATTCGGGTGCCTTTGATTGCATATATGCCAGGAACCATAAAGCCCGGGGTAAATGAGGAATTTACAGGCTATTTTGCAGATATACTGCCAACATTCGCTACTTTGGCCGGGGCGCAGGTACCTCAAGGGCTCGATGGTATCGATTTTAGCGATGTGCTAAAGCAAGGTCAAAAAAAAGGGGAAGGTCGTTTGCTGTATTGGGAGTTTCATGAACAAAGTGGCAGTCAGGCGGTGCGTAAAGGTAAATGGAAGGCGGTACGTTTGGATGTGCATGAAAGAGGTTTCCATAATGAAGTAGAGCTCTATGATCTATCGAAAGATCCTTCCGAAAGCACAAATATCGCTTCAGAATTTCCGGAGGTACAAAGAGAAATGATACAACTGATGGATGAACAACATGTATTTTCGCCGATCTATCCATTTAAATTTCAAAAGGAATGACGAAAAGGATATGTATGGTATTTTCCGAGAGTCTCAAAAAGGAAATGATCACCAAACACGGATAAAAATATACTTTTGACATCTTCATAATTTGGCATGTATAGAAATCGACCCCGTCGGGGTCGATTTCTATACATGAAATTTTTCTATAGACATGTGATCCCTTCGGGATCTGCATTCCGGTAAAATCTATGAATATATGTTAATAGTCCTTGTCTGTGACGAGGACTGGCAACAGCAGGCAATCAATAAACTAAATAAACAATCATACCTGGTTCTGTTGGGGATTTGCAATCCATTTGAACAAAATTTATTCAACACATTACAAACGGATTAACCCTTGCCATTTGATGAATTAAATCAATTTCATAATACAGTCTGCAATGGTGAACAAGGATGATCATCTATGAACAAACAAGCATCTCGACCTGATCTGATTTATGCCGGTCGAAATCCTGAAAGCTGCCCATACCTGTCCAGCAAGCTTCCATCAGACAGATGCCGGAATCCGAAGGATTCCTATGTCTATAGCAGACAATTTACCATGTAAAACCGAGCCAGGCAGGGTGATTCCAGTCCATTTCCAAAATGGTGAGATAAAAAGATCATCCCAATCTTGAGGCCTTTAAATATTATGTTTCAATCTGATGTTTGTCAAAGGTGTATCATGCCTTGCCAAATCAACATATGACCCTTCCATGGTCGATTTCTTCTTTAATGTCATTTTTTCTATAGACATATGATTCCTCCGGAATCTGCATTCCGGTAAATTTGATGTATGTCTTAGAAATGTTGACCTACGATTTAAACCAGATGAATAGTTGGCAGACTGAACCAAAAAACGAAACCAATGGAACCATTTTCTGATTGGTACCAGTTGAAATCCGGAAAGCTGCCCATACCCGTCCAACAAGCATCCATCAGGCAGATGCCGGAATCCGAAGGATTCCCATGTCTATAGCAGATCGGTTTGATATATACAATCGACCCGGACAGGGTCGTATGACATGATTTAATGTTTTTTTTCGGGATTTGCAATCCCGAACCCCAGATCATGTGGATTTGTAATCCACTGTAACAATTATTTATGAAACACATTTGATTCGGATTATTGAAAACCGTTTGAAGAACTATAATCTTTATCATATATGGTCTTCATTGCTGCTCAGGTGACAAGGTTGATCATGACAATAAATAAGCGAAAGGCCTTCAGAACACACAGTAATCCATAAAAAATTGACACTAACAGAACCGGTTTTGCCACATGGCCTGATTGGTACCAGTTGAAATCCGGAAAGCTGCCCATACCTGTCCAACAAGCATCCATCAGGCAGATGCCGGAATCCGAAGGATTCCCATGTCTATAGCAGATCGGTTTGATATATAAAATCGACCCAGACAGGGTCGTATGACATGATTTATTGCTGTATGAAGCGTTTTCTGTTCATGTAAATTTTTTCAATTGTAAAACCACTTTTTTTCTATGCAATCTAATTGCTACATTCGCCTGGAAAAAAATTATCATTACATTATCAAATGTTTTGTCAATGATGACCCTTAGAAATCAACTTAAAATCACCTCTTTTGCCATCATTTTCTTTCTTTCATTATCCTGTAAGTCTGTAGAAGAAGAAAAGGTCACCCCACCCAACATTATACTCATCATGGCCGATGATATGGGATATGAATGCCTGAGCGCCTATGGCAGCGCCTCCTATCATACCCCAAACCTCGATAAACTGGCGGATGAAGGTGTGCGCTTTGAACATTGCTATTCGCAACCGCTCTGTACACCGTCGAGGGTTAAGATCATGACCGGGAAATACAATTTCCGCAACTATGTGGCCTTTGGGTACCTCGATACAAAGGAAAAAACATTTGGCAACTATCTTCAGGAAGCAGGATACAGTACATGCGTAGCGGGTAAATGGCAACTAAACGGCATTTCCGGAGAGAAACGTGAAGGTTGGGACGACCTAAACAGACCGCATCACTTCGGATTTCAGGAATATTGCCTCTGGCAACTCGACCGTACCAAACCAGAAGGTGAACGATATGCCAATCCACTCATCAATATCAACGGAACCGAAATTCCCAGAGATGATGATAACTACGGTCCGGATGTCATTTATAATTTTGTAGAAGACTTTATCGAAAGGCATAAAGCAGGGCCTTTCTTTGTGTACTATCCCATGAACCTGGTACATGATCCCTTTGTGCCAACACCAGATACCAAGGCATGGGAAGATGCAACGATGCGATATGAAGACGATACCACCTTTTTTAAGGATATGGTAGCATACACTGATAAAATCATAGGAAAACTCATGCAGAAGTTGGATAATAGCGGACTTGCAGATAACACACTCATACTTTTTACAGGTGACAATGGTACCCATCGCAAAATCCTTACAAAAATGACAGATGGCAGGATAATAAAAGGTGAGAAGGGTAGCATGACCGATGGAGGCACAAGGGTCCCGCTGATTGCCTATTGGAAAGGTCAATCCCAAAAAGGCGCCGTGAATACCGACCTTGTTGATTTCAGTGACTTCCTCCCTACCCTGATGGATGCCGCTGGGATACCTTTGCCAGAAAATGAAAATTTTGACGGTCAGTCCTTTCTTCCACAAATCCTTGGAAAAGAAACCCATCCCAAAGAATACATTTACATGTATTATCAACCCAAATGGGGTAAAAATATTGATGGTGTATTTGTGAGAAATCAAAAATTCAAGCTCTATGGCAACGGCAATTTTTATGATGTGGAAAACGATCCATTGGAAGAAAATCCGCTTGTGCCTGATGCGCAAACACAATCCACCAGGGATCGATTTGTAGAAATTCTGGCAGATATGCCTGGCATTCCTTCTGACATTAACAATGTAAATGATTGATTTTATGCAAAATAAGATTGTTTGTTTGTTGTTCACCCTACTATTTCATTTGCCTGTCCAACAGGTAATTGCAGCGAATCGACCGAACATTCTCTTCATCGCCATTGATGACTTACGGCCGGAATTGGGCTTTTGTGGAAATGAAATCATCAAAACGCCGAACATAGATAAACTTGCCTCAGAAGGCAGGGTCCTTTTTAAATCATTATGTACAGGTGCCCACCTGTGGTGCATCCCGGCATTCATTGCTCACCGGCATCCGGCCTAACAAACCCATTCACCTGAACAACCATGCCATGTACGATGAGCTGGCGCCGCAAGCTGAAAAGGAATTCCCTGAAACTTTCGTACATCATTTTAAAAGACAACAATATTACACCGTAGGCATTGGAAAAATAAGCCACTCTACCGATGGTTATGTATATGGCTATGAAGAAGAAAAAAGCGATGTAAGGGAACTGCCACACAGCTGGGATGAATTGCTCTTTGATGCCGGTAAATGGAAAACGGGGTGGAATGCTTTTTTTGGATACGCCGATGGAAGCAACCGACAGGGCATGAAAAAGCAGGTAAAACCCTATGAAGCGGCAGATGTAGACGATGGCGGATACCCCGATGGACTGACAACCCGGCTCGCCATTGATAAATTAAAGGATTTATCGGGAAAAAACCAGCCATTTTTACTCGCTGTGGGATATTTTAAACCCCACCTGCCCTTTACAGCGCCCCAAAAATACTGGGATTTATACAACAGGGATCAGCTACCCCTTGCACATATCAAAGATTTGCCCCAAAATGTGCATATGGCCAGTCTGCACAATAGCAGTGAATTCAACAGCTATGAACAGGGGGATGAAAAAGCAGGAGCAGGTATCGTTTTCAGCGATGCTTACGCCCGAAAACTCATCCATGCGTATTATGCCTGTGTAAGTTACATCGATGCACAAATCGGTCAATTGATCAAAGCCCTGGAGGAAAATGGGCTGGCTGACAATACGGTTATTGTACTTTGGAGCGACCATGGATGGCACCTGGGCGACCATACCATCTGGGGGAAACACACCCTCTTTGAGAAAGCCCTAAAAAGTCCTTTGATTGTGTATTATCCGGGAATGAATGCCCCGGGAAAAGCCACATCGGCATTGGTAGAAACCGTTGATATATATCCGACCTTACTGGACATCTGTGGCATCCCTGCGCCGGGAAAACTGGATGGGAAATCATTGTACCCTGTATTGCAAAATCCCGATAATCAGGTTCAGAAAGCAGCTTACAGTTATTTCAGAAACGGCATTAGCATGCGAACTGATCGTTACCGGCTGACCCGTTACTATAGAGGAGAAGAAGCGCGTACAGAGCTCTATGACCACCTCACAGACCCGCATGAAACCATAAACATCGCTGATGAAAACCAGAAATTGGTCAAAAAACTCAGCAAGCTACTCGAAAAAGGCAATACTGGTTTGTATGATCAGTAAGGGTAAAAATCCCGAAAATTGAATAAAATATTTTAACTTCGGTCAAAAGTAACGACTGACGGATGTCAGATTTTAATAAGTTCGGCAACTGGTAAATTTGTATTTAAGAGCAGACAAACATGTGCCTTTGAAGCTTCAGGGAGGGTGCCTATTGCCAAGTTATTTGATTTGGTGGCAGATCCTGTTAAATACCAAAATTTCATTTTACTGATTTTCAATAGTGCATCAACAAACTAACCCAAAAGGTGTTGAAAACCTTATGGGTTGGTTTGTGGATTTGTGAAATATCCGGATTATCTAATGCTGAGAATTTCGGTTCGTTTGACTTTTGTTTAATAATTAATCAAACTATGATGTCCCTTTATGCATAACCCTTTCTTTACAATTTAATAAATTCCACCCTGCGGTTTTGTGCTTTGCCCTCGGGTGAGGTATTGGCAGCAACAGGCTCATTTTGACCTTTACCATCGGTGGTCATACTTTCCGAAATTATTCCAAAATCAGAAACCAGGGCATTTTTAACCGCATCGGCACGACGCCTGGATAAATCAAGGTTGCTGGCAGCGGCTCCATCACTATCCGTATGGCCAATAATCTTTACTTTTATTCCAGGATTTTCCTTCAACACATTTGCTATTTCTTTAAGAACCCCGTATGATTCAGGCTTAATTTTATCACTTCCACTGTCGAATCTTATTCCCGTGGTAGATAATTTCCCTTCCGTAATTAATTTTGATCGCGTATCAGGGTTTCCTGAAGCTACACGCAGAGGCCCTAAGTAAGCCTCTCTGTTTTCCAGGAAATGGGTTGTAGTAGAAATCGCCATTCGATAATCAATGCCTTTCTCAAATGCGCGAGGTAAATCAATTATTTTTTCTTCATTTAAATACATTCGTAAACGCGTACCCTGCCTCCAAATAGAGACATTAACAAAAGGCTTATCCGGCAAATAATATTGACCTTGCGACTTATTATTGTCTAATTTTACAGCACTTTCACCATCTCTGCAGCTGATATAAAACCCTCCCAATGCATTGATCATAATTTCCACTATATTGGCATACTCATAGCGTAGTAAATTGGAACTGATTTTCGAATCAATAAAATGAAATTGGGTTTGCACCTGATTTTCCTCGGTCGTTCCTATCTCAAACTCGATGGTTACATTTTCCGGCAACACCCCAAGATTTTCAGGATAAAAAAGTCCTTCTCCACTCATTTTGAGCCATTTTCCTTCTTTATTATTTAGGCCAACAACCTCTCCAGAGCCATTTGTATTCCAGTTCACAGGAAAATCTCCTATGTCATCGGCGGCGTAATCATCGTAAAAAATCACTTTTTCGCCCGGCACAAAATCAAATTTGGAATACGCCCTTATTTTTTCATCAGCTTTTTTTCCGGCCTCTTCGCGGGAAACATTTACGGACTTCTGTGTATCATTATTTTCTAATTCAGGTTGCGCTAATTCAGGATCTGACACCCCCGCCTCCTTTTTTCTAAAAACATCTTCTATCCCTTCCTCCGCTTTATCCAATCCTCGTTCCACACCCTGGTTTGAACGCTGTTCAACGCGGCGGTTGGTACTTTCCTTAGCGTTTCGCAATATCCGGTTGCCAAAACCTTCCTGTGCAAATACCCCTGACTGCATTAATAGCAATACAACTAAGAATAAAATATTTCTCATATCGATGATCATTTTAATTGGTTAATACTGGTTCACTTTTTTCAACAAGGATTAGTATCCTCACAGTTGAAAAGTAAACAGTTGAAAAAAAATATTTTTTATTGTTTACTTTGCCTTTTTGGCTGTACTAAATGTTTGAGGAAAAGCTATTATTGGAAAAATTGCGAAATAATGAGCCTGCTGCCATAGAATATGTCTATGTGCAGTATAAAAAGGCTTTTTTTGGGTTTATAGGTAAAATGGAATTAAACAAACAGGATATCGAAGACATTTACCAGGATGCCATCATTGCTTTAATCGAAAATCTGCAAAGGAGAAAGTTAGATGTCCTGATGAGTTCGGTAAAGACTTACCTTTTTTCCATTGGTAAATATATGGCAATCAAGCGGTGGCATAAAAAATTGCCCGGAAGTTCTGAAACGATTCCTGATCTGGTTTTTGAGGAAGGGCAAGTGGAAGATGTTTATGATAGCATGGCCACAGTGATTGAAAATAATTTTGATCGTCTGGGCCATAATTGCAGGGAAATACTCAGTATGTTTTACTATGAATCCCTGACCTTAGATGAAATATTACAAAAAAGCAGTTATGCCAATAAGGATGTTCTAAAAAGCAAAAAATCAAGATGCCTTAAAAAATTAAAAGAACTCTGCAAAATCGTAATCCATGGATAAGGAAGACCTCTTAAACCGCATATTCGAAGAAAACATCCCGGATGCAGATGCCATTAAAGCCCTGGGGGGTGACCATGAATTGCTGGAAGAATACCAATTCAGAAAATCTCTTCAGGTTGCCCTTATTCGCAAACGCAGGGTTGCCCAAAAAAAGTTACTCCATCAAATCAGTCTGAAAGAGCGTGTAAAAAGAAAAAGACTTATCTGGCTCGGTCTGGCCGCATCGCTAAGTCTGTTATTAGTAACTGTATGGATATTAAGGCCGCAATCTTCCACTGCTGAAGTGCTGTATGCACAGTACTATCAGACCTTTCCCAACCGCATTGCCCCATCCCTGCGCGACCAAAACAAACAGCTGACAGAAGTGCAAAAGGCCTTTGTATTGTATGATAATGGAGAGTATTCCGATGCCATCGTTGCATTTAAAAAACTTTATGAATCTGACAGAGAGGCCTTTTTGTTGTTTTACCTGGGTGTCAGCCATATGGAAACCGGACAGTTCAAACTGGCTTTACAATCTTTTAAAGAGCTAAAAAGCGATGATTTAAATCCTGATTTGCGAGGTTTTGAGATTTGGTATACGGGATTATGCCATTTGCGTTTGAATGAACCAGCGGTGGCTAAAGAATACCTTGAATTACTTTCATCAAATGTTACTCATCCCATGTCGGAATTGAGCCGTAAACTCATAAGCGAATTGCCCTGACTTTACGATGCCTGCGCAGAAAAATAAAACCTGGTATCAGCAATATAGTAATCGCCCATATTGCAAGTAAATAGAAGGTTTTATCTTCATCCTGTGGTACAGCCATCATATTGCCATTGGCGACCATGCCGGCCCAATACAAAGGATGTTGTTTTAAAGGATTGGCCGAGATAAAAGTACGCTTTGCCTCTGCCAGCGCCACATCTTTATCCATACCCTTTTTCAAATTACTATAATACTCCCACATAATTTCTCCGGTTTCACGGTCAGGAATAGGCCATACGCTGTAAAGCAAACTGCGGGCTCCTGCAAAGGTCAAAGCCCTTGACAGACTCATTATGCCAAGTCCGGGCTCTAAAGCACCCACGCCGGTATTACATGCGCTCAGCACCACCATTTCCGCGGGCAGATTCATGGAATATAATTCATAAAGATGAAGCTTATCACCCGACGAAAATATGAGTGAAGAGTTTTCATAGTTAAATACATCCTGCTCGGTATGCATGGCAAAATGTATAAAGCGATAGTCCGGGGCTTCACTTTCAAAATTTTTATTTGTGGCTTCATCCCCGGTTAAAACTTTTCCTTTATACAGTTTTGCGATCTTTTTTGATTCTTCAATATGGTTTTTGATCATGGGATATTTCACGCCATCGTAGGCAGGGGCAAACGCGATTAAATCTTTTTTGCCCATCCCTGCTTTATTATTATCAATCGACTGTTGAAACAATTCCATGAGAGAGAAAGCATAACTAATATTGTACTTTTCCAGCATAAAAATATGATCCTGGGGCATTAATACCTCAAAGTTCAGTGCGGCCAGGTAAGCCTCCGGAATAAAAACAATGCGCTCTCCTTCAGACAATTGCAAGGATTTTACCAATATTCCATAAAGTTCTCCTGCAATATGTCTGTAATCCTCGCTGAGGCCTTGTACCGTTTTTATAAAAAAATCCACCATAACCTTTATTTCGTCCGGAGTGTTGTTGATCTTGAACATATGCCAGGAACCCGCTTTTAAAACAGCGGCAAATACATAATCCATACCGATAAAATACCTGACCACAGTTGTTTCCGTTTGCACCAGGGGAAGAAATGCTTTCATGTTAAAAACCGGAGGGTTTTGAATGATCGCATTTAGTGATGTATTCAAGGTTGTCTGTTCAGTGCTTATGCCGGATTGAAAATTTTGCAATGCCCCTTGATGATCTGCTGCGGCAAAACTGTTTTGAAGGTTGAATTCATTTCTTTGAACAAACCTGGTCCAGTATTGTCTGGATTGGTTGTTTTCAAGCAGTTCTATCAGCTCATGCCAGCTGGGACTACCGTATTCAAATTTTTGAATTGCTGCGTTTAGCAGTCCTTCCGTGATCTGTTTATGTATTGTATCAAGCGCTTGGTTATATCTGCCTTTCAGATAATATTCAGAAAACATCCTTGCAGCCAAATGGAAAATCGAAAATGAAATATCCAGGTCTTTAGGGACTTCGCTTTTTATATACAGTCGATGGTAAGTCTGTGCGGCTTTTATAAAAATTGTCAGATAGCGATCGCTGTTAAGACCTCTAAGCTCAGAAAAATTCAGGTTTCGAAGTTGTTCCTCCTCAATTTCACGCCTAAGCAGTTCGGAAAATAAGTTGACCAGGGCCTGACGCGATTTACCATCCTCTCCTGTCCGTTCAAGTAATTCAGCCTTGAGAATGGTAAGCGTATAAAAGCTCGAACCACTTATTTTATGTTTCGCGAAAAAATCGAGGCTACGTTGGGTATATTGCAGGGCGGAGTGCCAGGCTCCGGAATCGTAGAATACAATGGCCATATTGGCCTGATACTTCATTTCATAGAAGTAATTTGTCTGTGGCATCAGCATTTTATTATAATAATGCATGGCCTTTGTAAATTGCTTTTCATTTTTAAACATATAGCCCGCCAATTCATAGGAAGACAGCAACTGTGCACTGAAATCAGGATGAAACCATTGTGGTTTAGCCAAAGCCATCTGCTCCAATACCCTCAAATCAGAAACCACCTGATCTTCATTTTTTACAAAAGCGTAATATTTTATGCGATCAAATTGCAGGGCAATCTTTCTTTTAAAAATTTCATGTTCGCTGAGCTTATGCTTATCGAATATTTCAGAAAGGTATTGCTCAAAAATTTTCAGATACTTTTCTGCGGTTTTTGCATCTCCGTATTCAATATATCCCGATATCAGATTATTAAGAACAATAGAAAGATGTTGGTGGTCATCCCATGCCACGTTATACCATATTTCACAGGCTTTTTCATAATTCCATAGACTTCGGTTGGAGTATCCTGTCACATCATAGGCATAGGCCAGATTATTGTACATAAGTCCCAGATCAAAACTTACGGGTAACCGGGCTTGACGGTAAAAGGAGATGGCTTTTAGGTAATGCTCAACAGCATTTTCATAGTTATCTTCATGACCATAAGCTATGCCCAGTTCTTTGTGCAGTTCGGCCAGAAATTCCGGTTCCCTGGCTTCTTTTAATTTATCAAGCAAAAATGCCATGAGGCCCTCAAAATCATCTGATGTTTTCCATTGTTCTGTTTCGCTGCGAAAAACGGCTATTTCAGGGTCTGTTTCGGCATATACATTTCTTAAGAAGAACAATGAAAAAGCTAAAAAAGCAATATTCCTGTACAGAAACCATACCCGTATTATGGTAAAAAGCATTATCAGTCTTCCGATCATATAGTAAAAGAAAAGGCAAGCCAGCAAAAGAAGCCATCAATTTATCTGTTTTTTTAAAGGCAACTGCATGTAAGAAGTTATTTTTTTAAGAAGGAATTAATGGCATGATAGCTTCCAGATGTAAAACAAATCTTTGAAATGGCATTTTGAATGATTTGTCATAGTATATCATGCGAAAAATGGGTATTATTACATATCGTGCAAAGCTACAGACTATGGAAAGGCCCTTACATCACACGACGAGGAGGAGATTTATAAAAAACACTTCTCTTTTTGGCGCGGGAGCAGCGCTGAGTTTACCGCATTTCAGCTTTAAAACTTCTGGCAAAACCAGCCATGCCGCCATACTGGGTGGTGAACCAGTACGCAAGATCGAGTGGCCCGAGTGGCCAAAGTGGGATACGCAGTCGATGGACCAGGAAATGCTTAACGTACTGCATGGCCGCGTATGGTCAAGGGCTAAAATAACGGAGGAATTTGAGCAAAAATGGGCAGAAATGCTGGGCGCCAAACGTTGTCTTGCGGTTGTGAATGGAACCCAGGCTTTAATTGCTTCGCTGGTTCAATTCGACATAGGCGGTGGCGATGAGGTGATTGTTCCTCCCTATACTTTTATCGCCAGTGTGCAGGCCATCCTGAATACGGGTGCCATGCCGGTCTTTGCAGACATTGATCGGGAGACCTATCAGATTGATCCGGCAAAAATTGAAGAAAAAATCACAGCGCGCACCAAGGCCATCATGCCGGTACATATTCTGGGGCTTCCTGCCGATATGCCTGCCATCATGGAAATTGCAAAAAAACACAACTTGATTGTAATTGAAGATGCCTGTCAGGCGCATATGGCCGAAATCAACCATAAAAAGGCGGGCACATTATCCCATGCCGGTTGCTTTAGTTTTCAAACTTCCAAGAACCTCCCCATCGGCGAGGGAGGTGCCATTGTAAGCGATGATGAAGACTTTATGGATCGATGTTTCTCTTATCACAATTATGGCAATCCTTATGGATCGGTGGTCGGAGAAGTAGGCGCCGGCACCCTGATTCTGGGCACCAAAATTCGCATAACAGAGTACCAGTCAAAAATCGGACTCCTTCAAATGAAAAATGTACTTGAGCAATCGGAACTCCGTATGCAACATGCCGCCTGGCTCAATGCAGAGTTGTCACAGGTGCCCGGCATTATTCCCGCCCGCTTGTATCCACATGTTACCCGGGCTGTATATCATTTGTACCCCTTCCGTTTTCAAAGTGATGCATTTGCCGGACTGAACAAAACAGAATTCATAAGATCCCTTCAGGCCGAAGGCATTCCATGTGCACCTGGATACACCCCATTAAATAAGATGCCTTACCTGAGGCATGCATTGAGCACCAAAAATTATAGAAAAATGTATCCAAAAAAGATGCTCGATTACGAGAGGTATATGGAGAAAAATCAATGTCCCGAAAATGATATATTGTGCAATGAAGAAATAGTATGGATACCCCAGAATGTTTTGCTCGCGCCAAAAAAAGATCTGGGAGATATTGTACGGGCCGTACATAAAATCAGCGAAACAGCCACCGCTATAAAGAGCAGGATTAAATGAAGATGTCATGGATAGTCATAGTTATGCTAGCTTCGGTTTTTTCAGCCTTGAATAATAGGGCCCTTGCCTCAGACATCTGGAAAGCCGGTATGGCCAAACGCATCATTACTCCGGAACAACCACTATGGATGGCAGGTTATGCCCACAGAAACCGTCCGGGAGACAGTAAATTGCACGATCTTTGGGCCAGGGCACTATTTCTGGAAGATGCATCAGGACGGCAAGGTTTATTCATTGGTTGTGACATTCTCGGATTTCCCAAAATAATGTCTGATCGCATTCGGGACAGCCTGAAAGCGGTATTGGGACTGGAAAGAGCGCAAATCATCCTTCATGGCACCCATACCCATTCAGGCCCGGTTCTATCCAATGCCCTCACTGACATTTATCCGCTGGAAGCCAGAGATAAAAAACCAATTGACGCCTATTCAGAACAGTTGATTTACAATTTGATCGATTTAGCCATCGAGGCTAAAGCAAGAATTGAACCTGTCAGATTATTTTCCGGTAATGGTGTAGTTCGATTTCAGGTTAACCGCAGGCAAAACCGTGAAGCAGACATTCATACATTAACAGAATTAAAGGGGCCACATGATTATGCAGTACCTGTGCTTGATATTCGGGATGTAAATGGCGATAGGAAGGCGATTATGTTTGGATACGCATGCCATCCGACCACACTTGATCTGTACCAATGGTCGGGTGATTATCCGGGTTTTGCGCAAATTGAGCTAGAAAAAATGTATCCCGGACTAATGACCTTTTTCTTTCAGGGGGCTTCCGGCGATTTAAACCCACTGCCCAGAAGAAGCATTGCCTTGGCTAAACAATATGGAAAAGAGCTGGCAGCAGCCGTAGAGGCGGTAATACACGGCGAATTGAATCCATTGTCTTCAGCATTTAAAGTGGCGTACCAGGAAATAAGCCTGCAATTTTCAGCCCCTGCCAAAATCAGCGAATTACAGAAACTGTCAAAAGAGGCCAAAGGATACGAACAAAAATGGGCCATTAACCAGCTTGAGGAATTGCAGCAGGGTAAGCAGCCACCTACTGAATACGTCTACCCCATCCAATTGTGGGCGCTGGGGGAACAATTGATTTTTAGTTTGGGGGGTGAAGTGCTGGTAGAATATGCACTTCAAATCAAGCAGATTTTTGGAAGAGGGGTTTTTGTGATGGCCTATTCCAATGATGTAATGGGCTACATACCCACTGAAAAGGTTTTGAAAGAAGGCGGTTATGAGGGAGATAGCTCTCAAAAAGTTTACGGATTGCCCTCCGTCTGGAAAAGTGGCCTTCAGGCGCAAATTTTAAATGCAACAACAAACTTAACAAATCTTGCAGGTTATAATACAACACATAGTAAGCAGGAAAATCTCGAAAAAGTTTTACAAAGCATTTTAGATTAATAATGCAGCTATTAACATTTATTTAAAGATGCCTGACGGTTGGAAAAAATTTCCTGCCTATTGATGCAACTTATGCCAGTAAATACTCATCAATTACAGTTTAAGCACTAAATTGTAGCGAATCTTTTTCGAAATCATTCCTGAAAAAATGTCAAATAAACAGAGACCCTGGATTTTAGGCGTTTTACTTTGTCTCGTATTTGCCGCATGCGAAGCAGATAAATCTTCCTTTGTTTTTCTCGAAGGCAAAGCGCTCGGCGTCATGTATTCCATTTCTTATCGGGGTGAACCATCAATAAGTCGCCAGATTGATTCAATAATTCTCGTCTTTGATGCCACGGTAAATATAGAAAGGCCTGATTCAGAAATTTCCACGTTTAACAGGGATGGTTTTGTAGAACTTTCCTCTGATTTGTTATCGGAAATGATTCTGACTTCCATGCATTATTACCGGATTTCAAGAGGTGCGGTAAATCATTGTATATTACCTTTGATACATGCCTGGGGAAGAGAATTTGGCAATAAACGAGAAATGCATTCTGATAAAATTGATTCATTGAAAATGTTATGTAACCCTGAGTATATTGAAATTGGTGACAATTATATCAGAACCTCGATCCCCGGAAGCAAAATTGATCTGAACTATCTGGATAAAGGATACCTAATAGATAATTTGAGTGATTTTTTAATGGATCGGGGTGTAAAGGATTTTCACATAGAATTTGGTACCGATTTAATTTCTTTTGGCAAAAATTTTAAAAATGCAACGCACAACCTGGTAGTTAATTTTCCAGATTTAGCAGGTAACTTAAAAAATGCGGAGTTGAAAACATCATTAAAAAACGCCGCCTATTCAAGTTCGGGAAATTATGAAAAATTTTATGTCGATGAGACTGGGGCAAAACATTCTCATTTAATTGATCCCCGCACCGGATACCCCATAAAAAATGGATTGTTATCAACCCATATAAAATCTAAAAAATGTCTTCAGGCTGATGCTTTGGCTACCATTTGTATGATTTTGTCCCTTGAAGAATCCATGGCCCTGATCCAGAACCTGCCAGGAGTAGAAGCTTTTTTTGTATATAGCGAAAGTGGGGAATTTGCCACCTGGAAAACCCCGGGATTTTAAGCCGTACTGGTAAATGTGCAATTTAATCTAATGAACTTCAGAGTCGTTTATTCAGCACTTACTCATAAACTCCTTAAAAACCTTTAATCAATCTTTTGCAGAGTATGTCATTGTCATACAAATGACAAACCAAAATTTTTGCAAAAAAATTTCCGGCAACTATGATTACCGGAAACTTGCATAATTAAGGTTTATGAGTTGGTTTTTAAAACAATCTGCTTCTGAATTACAAAATCTCATTTGCGGTTTGTCTGGTCAGAAGCACCTGATCATTACTTTTTCAAATGTATCAAGACAGAATAAGGATACACCTCATTTTCAGTCTCATCGATGATTTCGATCGTTGCATCAAACCGCAGAATAAGTTGCGAAGCGGTGAGCTTATCAACGGTGAAATTGTAATGATCCATGGGCAGTGACTCGGCGCCTAAACGCAGATACTGTCTGTCATTCATCCATTGCCAATGTCCCTGAAAGTATTCTCCGGCTTTTTGAGACCTCAATACATTTCCTTCCTTAAAGGAGATTGCCGGAGCATTAACATCAATCGGACCCAACACCTGCGCCTGTAGATATTCCTGCACATATTCAGCAGCACTTTCTTCATTCAGTCCGAATACTATCATGCCAAAATCAGAAATACTGATCTCTTCTTCATCGAGTTGCAAGGTGATGAACCCATTTTCATGAGATATACTCCAATCGCCGATGATGGGATCTACCCATACACCATCGTCGTTTTTGTCACAAGCTTTTAAGATCATGGCCAAAATGGCCAATCCCAGAATTTTTACTACGAAATTATTCATGTTTGTATGTTATTTGGTTTATGCAGGGAATGATGTCTGAAAAGTCTTAGGCGTTGCACCGAAATTGCGTAAACCCTATCACATAAATATGTGAATTACATGTGTCGGAAATAAAAAAAGTCTGGCAACTGTGTATTTTTACCATCATTTGAAGTATATTTTCATCTCCGGCCTTAATTTTCTATGCAAGATCAGTTTTCTACCGGGCTTATGGTACGCAGACGGCTTTTTATGCCAGTCATTTGTATGTTGGGTATACAGCTTTTTCTGATTACACCACTCACTGGAGCTCGGTATTTCCATCGTATCACGCGTAGTGATGGCCTCGCCTCAAACAATGTTTATTGCATTTGGCAGGATAAGAAAGGATTTATCTGGGTGGGCACCTCCAATGGATTACAGCGATATGATGGCAAGTATTTTCAATATTTTAATATTCAGCAACCTCAGTCATTACCTGCCCAACCCGTAAGACAAATTATGGAAGACCGTGATGGCAATATGTGGATCAGACATGGCGATCGATATGGCACCTATAGCCCCGCGACCCTGAGTTTTACAATTCATCCATTTGAAAACAAGGAAAACCGATATCACGGAGAAAGTCTGTTTATTGATAGCAAAGGAGATGTATATATCATATTAAAAAGGAATAAGCTTCTTATGCTCAATAAAACTACCGGATTTTTTTCTGATAAAGATGTAAATATTCAAGTGCCGGAAGGATACGAGCCCATTTGCCTGTTCGAAGATAAAAAAACCGGTTACTACTGGATCGGTTGTCAACAGGGACTGGCTGTTTACGACCCTTCAAATGCACAGCTTTATTTTAAAAGCTATAATCCTCTCGCATTGCCACATATTGATGACCCGGAAATAAGAATTGTCTTTTCCTATTCGATAGATACTGACAGAAATCACTGGTGTGTTTACTGGAATCCAGATCAAAGATTTTCTACATACCAGGAAAAAACAAGTAAATACATAAAAATGCCTGATGGATTGGTCAACAAAGGCTTGGATTACCATGAGATTAAATCACATTTTTTAAGTAAAAGTGGGCAATTCTGGTTTTATGGAGTAAATAGTCTGTATCATTTTAAGCCTTCTGATCAATCCTTTGAATTTCTCAGTAACATTGAACTTCAATATGCAGAAGTCTATCAAATGTACGATGACCGTGAAGGCAACCTCTGGCTGGCAACCGACGAAGGTTTGTATTTTTATTCCGATAATTTTCCGGAAGTGCGATATGCTTTTTTTAAAGAAAGTGACCCGGCAAATTTATTCGTCGATATTCAGGAAATTTGGTTACCTGATAAAAAAGAGTATCAATATTGGCTGGCAAGCTGGGGGCGTGGACTTATTTTACTTAACAACAATTTAATTGAGCAGAATGCAAAATTGATTTATAAAAATGCACCAGAAGTAAAGGCAATGCAGCAGCCCTGGTGTATACTACAGGAACGCAGTACCCAAAAAGTATGGGTAGGCACCCAGGCTGGCTATTTGCTTGTTATAGATCCTGAAACCCACCAAACTCAGTTCTACAGGTTTCCAATATTTAATAACTCCACCATCAGAAGTATGTCTCAGGATAAGATGGGGAATATTTGGTTTACCAATCAGCGAGGTGACCTGATTAAGTACAATGCCGGGCATGCACTTGAAAATCAATCCTTTGAACTGGTACACTCTTTTAACAGTTTTGCCTATGCACATCGGGTAGATGATGAAATGAGGGTATGGGTTTGCACCTCCAATTATGGTGTATATATACTCGATGGCAATACCGGAGAAATAATCATTCACCTCGACGACCGGGTCTTGTCTTCCAATAAACAGGAAAAAATTGCGCAGCTCAATGACAGTATTTTCTTTTTTGCCTACGACCTGCTCAATGCCTATAATGTAAAAACAGGAGAAAATCGGATATTATCCTATTCAGATGGTCTCATAAGCAATGATATACTTTCTATGCTTGTTGATAATGATGGTTTTTTATGGATTTATACCCCAAATGGCATATGCCGATACAACTACCATCAAAATTCTTTTACCCATTATGATCAAAAGGACGGCTTTGGTCCTTTGGAAAAAGACGGCTATTCCGGTACTATTACCCACGATGGCAGGGTTATTTTTGCAGCTTACAGTTCCATCGCTGTATTTAATCCACTACATTTCAACACCTCAGTAAAACCCGACCGGCCAATCCTTACGCATATTAAGCTTTTTAACCATTACTTGTTTTCAGATTCATTGAATACTGAAAACAAGCGCACTTTTTCACATCTGCAAAATGCATTTACTTTTCAATTTAGTACCTTAAATTATGCAAATCAGGATAAGCTCAAGTACTTTCACAGGTTAAATGGAATTGAGAATGAATGGCAATCAAGTGGTAGCGCCAATATGGCGGTTTATTCTCTGCTGCCACCAGGAAGGTATGTGCTGGAATTTCGCAGTGAAAATGAAGAAGGACTTTCTTCTCCGATCGGTAATTTTGTGTTTCGCATAATGCCACCCTTCTATGATACCTGGTGGTTTAAACTAACGCTTGCTATAGTTTTGCTGCTCACATTGTATTTCTTTTATCGCTTGAGAATTCAACGGATTATGGCTGTGGTAAAAATTCGAAACAGGGTAGCAAGGGACCTTCACGATGATATGGGATCCACCCTCAGTACCATAAATATTTTGAGTGTAATGGCCAAAACAAAATTGGGTACCGACCCTGTAAAAGCCAGCGAATACATGAGCAAAATAACCGATAACAGCCAGAACATGATGGAAGCCATGGACGATATCGTTTGGAGTATAAAACCTCAGAACGATACCATGGATAAAGTTTTAGCCCGTATGCGGGAATATGCTACTGAAACATTAGAGGCGAGAAGTATTGATTTGCAATTTGAAACAGACCCTGCTGTACAGCAAATAAAACTCAGCATGGATAAACGAAGAGATTTGTTTTTGATTTTTAAAGAAGCGATAAACAATCTGGCTAAGTATAGTCTTTCTCCATCCGCTTATGTTGAGTTTAAACTCATGCAGAGCAAATCTTTTCTCTTAATCATAAAAGATGAAGGTAAAGGATTTGATGTACTGCATGCAGATACGGGAAATGGGCTTAGCAATATGAAAAAAAGAGCTTTACAAATGGGGGCACAATTTGAGATAGACTCTAAATTTGGCAGTGGCACTACTATTTCACTGCGGATGAAAGTTTAAAGCATCCCAGATAATTGTATGGCAAAAATCAGCCTCGCATAAATAGGATGAATCTATTGAATTTTAACATAAATATGCGATTGATCTACCTGCGCAATATGAATACATTTGTATAAAACAAAGCCATGATTAAAGTTGTAATATACGAAGACAATCCCCAGCTGAGAGAAGGTCTTACCATGTTGATAGACGGAACTGAGGGATTCAGAGTAATGGGTGCATTTAAAAACTGTAGTCAGATCATTCATGAGTTAAATGAGTACAAACCCGATGTAATTCTGATGGACATTGATATGCCAGGTGTAAATGGAATAGAAGGCTTAAAAATGGTTCGCCAGATCAACACTGAGGTAAGTATTATTATGCTTACGGTTTTTGACGACAACAGCAATATTTTTGAAGCCTTGCGAAATGGTGCCAACGGTTATCTTTTGAAAAAGACCCCTCCTGCCAGGTTGTTGGAATATATTGCAGAAGCCGCCACAGGGGGTGCTCCGATGACTTCTTCAATTGCCAGCCAGGTACTTAAAATGTTTTCCGGGCTCAACCTGCCGGGAAGTAACCAATACAACCTTTCCGAGCGGGAAAAGCAGGTATTACAGTTATTGGTTAACGGATATTCCTATAAAATGATCGCTGCTGATATGTTTATAGCTATGGATACTGTGAGAAGTCATATTAAAAAAATTTATGAAAAACTTCATGTAAACAGTAAAAGTGAAGCCGTTGCCAAAGCATTTCGCGACAGGCTACTGTAAATCCCAAACCGCATTCATCGCCAATACCTGTCTGAAAGATTACAACACTCTTTAGACATATTTACCACATATTTTAGGGCATCTGCCATTTCCTGCCACACATTTTCACACAAACATGCGATTTCAGCATAATTTCTATTGTCTGATCTTTGTACTGACGAACCAAATAATTAAAGCTAAAATCGCACAACCATGACAAGACTTAAAAAACCAACAGAACAAGAACTTATTGAAGGCTGCCTCAGGGAAGACCCAAAGGTTCAAAGAGAAGTATATGAGTTATACTCCAGCCAGATGTTTGCACTATGCAAACGCTATGTAAAGGACGATATCGCAGCAGAAGATCTGCTCGTTATTGGTTTCACCAAAGTATTTCAAAAAATCGGCCAATACAAGGCTACAGGAGCTTTTGGCGCCTGGATTCGTCGTATTATGGTCAATGAATGTTTGATGTACCTTGAAAAAGAAAAAAAATTGTACATGGAGCCTTGCATGGAAGGCATTGTCCCTCCTGCTTTGCAGGTAAAACCCAGTGATGAACTCTATGTTGAAGATCTGCTGAAAATGGTGGAAAGTTTGCCTTCCGGATACCGGACGGTATTCAATTTATTCGCCATAGATGGGTATTCTCATTTGGAAATAGCTAAAAAGCTTAACATCAGTGAAAACACATCAAAATCCCAGCTTAACCGGGCGAGAAATCATCTCCAAAAAATGATTGCCCTGCAATATATGCCTGCAGAAAAAGCAGTTTCTATAGCTTGTTAAAAAGTATAAAACCTGAAAAATTAAAAATTATGGAATATTTGTCTGGCCTTAAAAAGAAGGTCTCCGCCGGTTTACCTACGCGGAGACCTGATAATCTTTTTCCTAATTCCTGTTTGCAGATATTACAGTTAAAATACCAGTGGAATCAGATATAACGGCCACACCAAGTATTATAGATTATTACAGCTTATCAAGTTCATAGGTGGTAGTGGTATCTTTATCTCTTACTTTTAATTTTCCCGCTGTGACTTGCTGAATATCCAGGGTTGTCTTTTCAACCATAAATCCCATATTCAGGTCGATTTTCAATACTTTACCTCCACTTTCAACCGTCCATTCCTTATCAAAGGAAATAACATCTCCCTCATCTTCGCCAAAAACTTTTCCAGTACATTTTCCACTGGCACTTAAATCACAGCTGTTGAAAAGCCATTCAGCATTTTCATAAGGTTCTCCTTCATTCATTTTAACAATTTTCCATCGTCCTTGAAGTAAATCGGCAACTGCCTGGTTGTCTTCCGGATTATTTACTTCTTCCTCACTGCTGTCACAGGAAGATGAAAAGCAAACTAAGGTCAATAACAAGACTGTCAAATTAAAGAATGGTTTTCTCATAGCAAATTTATTAATTGATTAATTAAATATAACAAAATAATTTCAGAGGATTCATAGAACTAATTCATTCGATATGATTCTCGAAGCTTACAAAATGATCGATTTTTTAATGGTGCTTGGAAATAATTCTTCTAAGGTAATACAAAAGTCAATAATAAAAAACAAAAAGTACATTTCTTATAACGGTATGTATAAGTGTTTTTTGCAACCTGGTGAGTTTTTTGGAATAGTACAGACGCCAATGATTTGATAAACAACGGTTTTAAAAATATGCAAATACTGAATTCCGGGAATATATTTAGAAGGGTCTGCTTAAAAAGTGTGCATCTATAATGTAAATTCAGTGTCTAAAAATAAAATATATCTACAAACCATGCGATTTTCAGGGCGCCCAGGTTCCAGTCACTCCTTTTATATCTCCGTATCTTTCCATCCACCACCCAGAACCCTGTACAAATGCACCACAGATTGAAAAATTTCCATTCGTGTGGTGGCGAGTTAAAGTTCGGCTTCCAATACCCTCGATTGGGCGGTTATCACCTCCAGATAGGCTGCATAACCACTGCGAAATAAATCATTGGCAATGCCCGTAAGATAAAAAACCCGGTATTTAGCAAAAGTATGACTGTAGCTAACCGGCAATGCCAGTAGCCTGAACATATATTTCTCATTTTTTACACTTAAAAACCTGCAAAAGTCTTCCTTAACAGACTTAAAAAATAAAATCCCAACTGCACGACTTAAAAATACCGTTTTCACCCTCAGTTTGGACTTATATTATCCATATGCTCAAAATCAGAATACGATTAGAAAAACGCAAAAGAATTTTTTGAAAAAATATGGCCGATGTAGGTTTTCAACATAAAAAATGGTTTAATGTAAGCAATTCAGTGTTAAAAAATCCCGGAGCTGCTTTCAGCAAGCCCCGGGTGTAACCACATGAGTTGTTACAATTATTCTTTTTTTCCCTTTATTGGTATGGACCCTCCGGAGTAAGTAGCAGTGCCTGCCAGTTCACCTTCTTTCAGACTTACTTTAATGGTTACCAGCTCACCTTCGACATAGGCGTTCATGCTGAGGATGCCTTCTTCCAGACTGGTCTTGCTAAGATCCCGCACAGAGTTGCCGATCTTGATCTGACTATGAAGTTTCCCCTCCTTTTCAGTAATGATTAATTGCCCTTTGCTATATTCATAAGGAGCCTGAGGCGCCTCATAATTCCAGGTACCCAACAAGGCATTTTTATCAGGATTGGCCTGCGCGTATGCGCTGAAAAGAATCAATAGCCCCAGTGAAAAGGACAAAATTTTACCAGTGTTTTTCATAATATGTTCACAATTAAAATTAACATTAATGAAGTAAAAATAGACACTACCATTAAAAAAGACAGGTTTTGGAAGGCATTTGGGGTAAGATGTAGGCTTTTAGGGATAAAATTATGCCATCCACCTGCTAAAAGCTTCCTGATAACTTCTGGACACAGGGATCAAGGCCTCTGAATAGCCTTCAATTTCGATCATTAATCCTTTAGATGTACGCTGTAAGAGACTCACCTTTCCGGTATTTACCATATAGGAACGGTGACAACGCAATACATTGATTTTCTCCATATCGTTTTCCAGTCGCTTCAGGGAGGTACGAATAAGCTCCTTTTTTACTTTTCCCTGTTTGAGAAAGTAAATTTCAACATAGTTATCAGCCGATTTAAGAAATAAAAGGAGACTGGGTAATACAGACACCTGAACCTCCCCTTTTTCGTCGTATATTTTTAATAATTCGAGGTTCCGGTCAGGATATACAACCTGTGAAAACTCTGGTTTACGCAGTGATACAAAAAAATACAAAATCAATCCCAATAAGGGAATTACCGCCACAAGGGCCGTATATTTAAAAGATACTCTAAATTCATTCAGCATATGCACCAGATCAGGTCTGATATCACCATAAATGAGCGCGAAAACAAATGATAAAAGAAAAACTTCAAAAAGACACCAGACAATAAAGCGGCTGAAAGTCAACAGCCTCACTCTAAAAATCCTGCGTATGAAAAACTGACTAAATAATAAAGTACTAATGGCTATGAGGCTATGTGTTGATAATATCAGATAAATTGGCAAATCCGAGCCAGAATACCAGCGATTTATATTGAAAGGATGGTATAAGTTGATAAAAACCAGGGTATATGCACCCAAAAACAAAACATACCAAAGTCTGTGCCGCCATGGTTCCATCCATTGGAATGGGATATCCATCTGCCTGAAGTTTTTTATCAAATTCGATATCATAAATATATCAGCCGCCCATTTTTAAAAGAAAATAACACTTAAATGTTTTATACAAAACAACAAGATGAACAAAAATACGAAAAAGCAGTGTATGAATACTAAGTTTATATTTAGGCCTATAAAAAACACTAACCGATTAAATCGCAGATATTCAACTACATGCAATAATATCATATGCCTTATTTAAATTTAATCTAAAATAATAAAGGACATACTTGTCCTTTATTTGACTATTCCTTATCTTTGTAGTTGCAACCTTTGGTTAAGCTATGAACATAACACCAAAAACTACGATAGGTGCCATATTAAAATTCAGGCCTGAGGCCCTTGAAAGTCTGGTTAAGCTTTCACCACGATTTTCAAAATTGAAAAATCCAATACTGAGAAAATTGCTGGCCGGCAGGGCTACCGTGGCCATGGCCTGTGATATTGGAAATTGCCAGCCAGAAGAATTTTTTCAAGCGCTTAAGTCATGGGGCTTTACATTTGATCAGAAAACTATAAATAGTACAAAAATGGAAGAATCTCAATCACATGAAAAACTGGCAATGCTAGCCTCTTATGAAATAGTTGACTTAGACGTAAGGCCGGTGCTTGCAGGAGGGACAGATCCTTTGCATATAATATTAGATAAAGTTAATACCCTCAAAAAAAATCAGGCGCTTAAAATAATTAATACCTTTAAACCAGCTCCTTTAATTACGCTTTTGGGAAAGAAAGGCTTTGAACACACGGTAAAAAACCCCGCACCTGGACTGATAGAAACCTATTTCTTTAAAACAGATAACTTTGGTGACAGTGATGAGATCACACCGCTTAAAATTGATTCGGATACTTCAGATTGGCATGTGCTTTACAAAAAATATCAGGATAAGAAAACCAAGATAGATGTGCGCGGATTGCAACCGCCACAACCGATGACGTTAATTCTGGAGAAACTCGAAAATCTTCCCGATGATGAAGCATTGTTGGTGCAACATGAAAAAATACCTGTATTCCTGCTTCCCGAGTTGCATAATTTAAACTACAGTTATCAGATTAATGAGGAGAGCGAAAATCAGGTGTCGATTTTGATTTATAAAGAATAAATTTTTTAAAATGATTACCGGAGCCATCCATTTACAGAAAACCACCTCGCACCGGGTTGTATTGCCATTCTACCTATACGCCGCATTTGCACTGGTTATGGCTGCCTGGATGCTATTCCAAAACAGTCTAGCCCTTACCGGGCATCATTTTCAACCTTCTATACTTGCCATAACTCATGTAATGGCATTGGGCTGGGGCACCATGCTCATTTTTGGAGCCGCTCATCAGTTATTGCCGGTTTTAATAGAATCTAAATTGTACAGTGAAACACTTGCAATGGCAACTTTCATTCTTTTAGCTTTGGGTATTCCCTTGCTTTCTTTAGCATTCTATCGTTTCGTTTTCGATGTTTGGGCGCTAAGCGGTGGGACATTAGTCGTGGTGGCTGTACTACTGTTTTGCATTAATGCATTTATGAGCGTAGCTAAAGGCGGAAAAGAAAATGTTCATGCCATGTATCTTCTTAGCTCTGCTACCTGGCTTTTATTTACCTGTTTTTGGGGCTTTTTACTGATGCTGAACTTCACCTCGCATATTTTCGCAAAAAATTCCATAGAATACCTGTCAGCACACGCACATGCCGGTATTATTGGATGGTTTTTGTTATTGGTAATAGGCGTAGGAAGCAGACTCATACCCATGTTTCTTATATCGAAATACCAAAATGAAAAGCTGCTTTGGACCGTTTTCTTCTTGATTAATACAGCGCTGCTTCTATATATACTTCAGCAGATTTTTAGTTTTAATATTACACTTATATACCTGTCTATTGTAATGATTGGTTCTGCATTACTATTGTTTGTATGGTATATTCTGGCAGCCTTTAGAGCGAGGATCAAAAAACAAATCGATACACCGATGCAGCTTTCCCTGATTTCAATATTAATGTTACTGGCACCACTTATAGTAATTTTACTAATGCTAAGTGGTTTTGGTATGGGCGTTAGGGAGGTACTGTATGGTTTTACTGTATTTTTTGGCTGGCTAACAGCCATTATCATAGGCATGACTTTCAAAACACTTCCATTTATTGTCTGGAATAAAGTTTATAAACACCAGTTTAATAAAGACCATCAAATAAACCCTCCGAACCCGGCGAGTCTTTTCAGTCTTACTGTGTATCGAATCTGCCAGTACACCTATGTGACTGGTTTTTTGGGCTTTGCATCCGGAATTGTCATTCATGAAGAAACTTTGCTAAAAATATCGGCACTTATCCTTTTGACATCGGCACTTATGTATACCGGCAATGTTTTACTGATCATTTTTCATAAACCAAAAACTGGATAATTATGGAGACATCCCAAATCGGCTATCAGGATGTACTTGAAAGCCTTAAGAAAGTACTTGATCCTGAAATAGGATTAAATATTGTCGACCTTGGCCTAATATATGAAATCAATATTCATGAAAACATCAGACAGATTCGCATTGCCATGACGCTAACCACCCAATTTTGCCCCATGGGTAACAGCATTATGGAAAGTGTTAAACAGGTGCTTATGAAGGATTTTCCGGAATTTATTCCAATAGTTTCTCTTACATTTGTACCTGAATGGACTCCGGAATTGATTTCAGAGGAAGGTCAGCGCTTTTTAGGCAAAGCGCCACAAATACCCGATTCCATCCAGGGGAATAAGGAAGGCCTTGGCGTTGGTAAATGGGTAAAAAAAATTTTCAAATGATGAATCCAAAAATGGTAGTTTTCCATATATCTGTAAATTTTAAAAAATATGTTTTCCAAAGCATGTGAATATGCCATACGTGCTGTGATCTATATATGCCACCAATCTAAAAATGGAGAAAGGGTTGGACTGAAAGAAATAGCTAAACGCACCGACTCACCAGAGGCTTTTATGGCAAAAATATTACAAAAACTTGTAAAAAACGGGATAGTAAGTTCATTGAAAGGACCAACCGGTGGCTTTGTACTCGACAAAGAACAGCAAGAAAAAATAAGGCTGGTCGATATAGTATATGCCATCGATGGTGATAATGTTTTTAACGGTTGCGGACTTGGACTCAGAGAATGTTCAGAAGAACAGCCCTGCCCTATTCATGATAAATTTAAAAATATCAGAAATGGCTTGAGTAAGATGCTGCATCAAACTACCATACACGACCTGGCAGAAGGACTGTCTACGGGTACTTCCTATCTGAGAATTTAATAAACCCAATAAAATTTCATTTAAATCCTAAAAAATAGGACAAAAACATGGACTGAAAATTTTTAATTTAATAAAGGACTTATTTATCCGTTATTTGTTTATACTTGTAATAGAAATTAAAAAAATGGCTGAAAATAGTATTTCCGGCAGGCCCAAATCGAAAAAAGAAATATGGATATTGATCTGTATCATGAACCTGACTATTGCAGCAGTTATGGGACTACTTTTACGTTGGGTACATATACAGGAAATTCCATGGTTAAATTTCAAAAAAATGATGCATGGCCACTCACATGTTGCCCTGCTGGGTTGGGCTTACCTTGCGATATATTATATTTTTTACAATAAAATACTTTCTGAAGTATGGCGCGAAAAAGCCATTGTAAACTGGGTGTATTGGATCACTCAATTATCTGTAATAGGTATGGCCATTAGTTTTCCTGTACAGGGCTATGGAAAATGGTCGATATTTTTTTCAACACTCCATGTATTTTGCAGTTATGCTTTTTTCATCATTGCCTGGCTTGGAATGTCTAAAACTACAGATTTTCAAACCCGGTTGCTTTTAAAGACCGCCTTATCTTTTCTACTCCTGTCTACCCTGGGTTTGTGGTACCTGGCATATATCATGGTAAATGACCCACAAAACACGATGCATTATTACGTTTCATTACAGTTTTTTCTGCACTTTCAGTTTTACGGGTGGCTACAGTATGCTGTGATGGGTCTGATCTTTAAAAGTTTGCGTGAAAACGAAGTGAGACTTACAGATTCAAAATTTTTTTATTTCTATGTGACTGGTTTCATAGCAACGCTTGCGACTTTCTCTCTGGTGTTGATCTGGGCAGGAGTGAATTCGTACAATCAATTATTTATGACGATCGGTGTTGCCTTCAACCTTATATCCATATCAATATTTCTTCATCACATTTATCATCATTGGAATAGCATAAGCCATAATTTAAATGTTTTTGTAAAGGCACTATGGTGTGTCGCCTTAGGGTCAATGGCACTAAAGAGCCTGATATTATTATCGACAATGATACCGGCAGTGTCAGAAATAAGTTACCAGATAAGACAATTCGTAGTGGGCTTTATCCACTTGCAATTATTTGGGTTTATATCCTTTTTTTTAATGGCTTTTTTATTTTCAAATGCAAAATCATTTGATTATATTAAGACCCTAAATTGGGGCATATATTTACTGATTTCAGGATTTGTAGTAACTGAAATACTGCTGTTTGTTCAGGGCTATATGTTATGGATGGCATATGGCTTTATGCCGGCTTATTACGAGCTTATTTTTGCATTTAGTATTTCCAAATTCTTAGGTGCATTCTTACTTTTTCTTGCACTGGCAATTCAAATCATCAATTCTTATCAAGCGAAATTGTCAATTCATTTATAAAATTTCACATCAAAACCAATCTGATTATGAAGTACATTCATCATTTATTTTTCATCTCAATTTTAGCTGTAATTACTGCCTGTGGATCGGGTAGTGAAAAACAATCAGCTCCCGGAGCACCGGCAAAACCTGATACCAAGGCTCAGGTTCCAGCATCTATTCGTGAAGGAAAAGGAATTGGTGAAATCAAAAATGTGGAGCTTACAGACCCACTGGATGAAACTATGGTAAAAAAAGGCAAAGCAATCGTCGACATGAAATGTGCGGCCTGCCATAAGTTGACTGATCAACGCGTAGTAGGTCCAGGTTTTCAGGACGTTACCAATAAGAGAAAGCCAGAGTGGATCATGAACATGATCACCAATGTTGAGGTAATGCTCGATGAAGATCCGGTAGCACAACAGCTTCTGGAAGAATGTCTGACCAGAATGCCTAATCAGAATGTATCTATAGGCGATGCCCGGGATATACTGGAGTTCCTAAGGAGCAATGATCTAGCCACCATTGGCAAAAAAGACGGTGCCGTTAACTAAAACCCCTATACATATGGCTACATTTTTTAAACCTTTTCAGTCAGTACTTATAGTTCTGGCCCTGATGGCTGCCTCTTGCAGCCAGAGTTCCCGTGAAAGCTCGCAGACGGTTAGCACCGGCGTACAGCCTGGTCCGGGTCAATCTGCAGTAGTAGACCCCGATTCTAAACCCAATGTAGTACAAGTGGCCATTGGCTCGCCCGATCACTCCACCCTTGTCAAGGCTGTACAAGCTGCCAACCTGGTCGATGATCTATCGAATGTAGGCCCTTTTACCGTGTTTGCTCCGGTCAACAGCGCATTCGATGCCCTGCCTTCCGGCGTATTGCAATCCTTGCTTAAGCCTGAAAATAAGGAAAGCCTGATTGATATTCTTGAGTATCACGTTTATGTGGGTGTAATTCGTGAATCCATGATCCGCGACGGCCAGGTTCTCAATCAGGTTAATGGTAAAAATGTGCGTCTTGGTAAAAGCGGCGATGCTCTAACAGTAAATGATGCCAATATTATTGGGACAGTAGAAGCCTCCAATGGTATAGTGTATGTCATTGATAAAGTACTTAACTATGAATAATGTATTCCAAATAAATAAAATTATTACTATGAAAATCAATATGCAAATTCGGCTTACCATCTATATCATTTTGGCGATGGTCTTTGCCTATTCTTTTAGCTGTAAGCCCAAAACACCAGGTTCCGTAAGTGTTGGTGATGCTGCTTCAAAAGTATATGTAGCACCAGGGCAATATGATGAATTCTACAATATTGTCTCAGGAGGCTTTAACGGACAAATGAGTGTGGTCGGTCTGCCTTCAGGAAGAGTTTTTAAAATACTTCCGGTATTTTCAGTCCATCCTGAAAATGGTTATGGATACAGTGAAGAAACCAAGCCCATGCTCAATACTTCCTTTGGCTTTGTCCCCTGGGACGATCTGCACCACATTGCATTATCCACTACTAAAGGGGAACACGATGGCCGATGGGCTTTTGGCAATGCCAATAATACTCCGAGGGTTGCAAGGGTGGATCTCACGACTTTTAAAACTGTGGAAATTCTTGAAATTCCGCATAGCAGTGGAAACCACTCCTCCCCTTTCATAACAGAGAATACAGAGTATGTAGTGGCCAGTACCCGCTTCTCCATTCCCATCGGGGATGAAAAAAGTCGCGATGTGCCCATCAATACCTATAAAGAAAATTTTAAAGGAACGGTTAGTTTTATCAAAGTTGCCGATGATGGTGAAATGAGCATTGCTTTTCAGCTGGTTACACCAGGTGTAAATTTTGACCTGGCTCGTGCCGGAAAAGGCCCCTCACATGGCTGGTTTTTCTTCTCCTGCTACAATACCGAACAAGCCTACAGTCTGCTTGAAGTGAACGCTTCTCAAAAAGATAAGGACTTCATTATGGCTGTAAACTGGAAAAAAGCCGAAGAATATATTAAAGCCGGTAAAGGTAAAACCGTAAAGGCCAAATATGCACATAATGTATTTGACGATCATACCCATACGGCTACTTCAACCATAATGGATGAAGTTGTACAGCTCGATCCTTCTGAATTTGATGATATCATTTATTATATACCTTGCCCCAAATCTCCGCATGGTTGCGATGTAGACCCTACCGGTAATTATATCGTAGGAAGTGGCAAGCTGGCTGCACTGATACCGGTATTTTCCTTTAATAAATTTATTACGGCCATTCAAAACAAAGATTTTGAGGGTGAATACGACGGACTGCCAGTGATACGCTATGAATCTGCATTACACGGTGAGGTAAAAAGACCAGGCCTCGGGCCCTTACATACCGAATTCGATGGACGGGGTTATGGATATACTTCCATGTTTGTTTCTTCAGAAATTGTTAAATGGAACATCGAAACACTTGAGGTTGTCGACCGGGTGCCTACTTATTATTCCATAGGGCACCTTATGATACCAGGTGGCTGTACCGCTAAGCCCCATGGTAAATATGTGGTGGCATACAATAAAATCACCAAAGACAGATATCTCCCAACCGGGCCTGAATTGTGCCATTCAGCACAGTTATACGATATATCTGGTGATAAAATGCAATTATTGCTCGACTTTCCCACCATCGGTGAACCGCATTACGCTGAAGCCCTTCCAGCAAGCATGCTGATGAACAAACAGGTTAAGTTCTATCGGCTGGAAGATAATCAGCATCCACATGCTGCCAAGGGTGAATCCCAGGCCAGGGTTGAGAGAAATGGCAATAAGATCCATGTTTATCTTACTTCTATACGGTCACATTTTGCTCCTGACAATATTGAAGGTGTAAAAATCGGTGATGAAGTATATTTTCATGTAACCAATCTCGAGCAAGACTGGGATGTGCCTCATGGCTTTGCCATCAAGGGAGCCAACACTGCAGAACTTCTGGTTATGCCGGGCGAAACCCAAACCCTTAAGTGGATACCAGATCGCGTAGGTGTATTTCCTTTCTATTGCACCGACTTTTGCTCAGCACTGCATCAGGAAATGCAGGGATACCTGAGGGTTTCACCTGCCAACAGCAATGTGGAACTTCAATTTTCACTTGGACAAAACGGACAATAAACTTTAGTATAGGTGGTCCTCAGGAGTTTAGCCTCCGGGGACCACTTTTAAAAACCCTTCTCGTTTAGTATTTTTTTAAATAATCAGCTCATGCAAAAACTTCATCCTTTGTCCCGGTTCCTTATCGCCATCGCCTCCCTTTTGATGATATCTGCCTATTTTTTACCCATTTGGCAGATTCAGATGTGGGCGCCGCAATATCCGGAATGGTTGCATATGAAAATCTGGATTAATAACCTTTCCGGGGACATTGAAATCATCAATGGTTTAAACCATTACATTGGCATGAAATATATCAGGGTTGAAATGTTTCCGGAATTTATAATCATGCCCTGGATTTTGGCTGGCATCATAGCATTTGGAATTATTGCTGCACTTATAGGCCGCAAATGGATTGGTTGGGCATTTTTGATTATACTTATTCTGGCAGGCATAGCCGGCTTGCTCGATTTTTATCTGTGGGGCTACGATTATGGACATAACCTCGATCCTACCGCAGCCATCAAGGTACCGGGCATGAGCTATCAGCCACCTTTGATCGGCTCAAAAGAGCTCCTCAATTTTATTGCCTATTCTGCCCCTGACATAGGTGGATGGTTGATGGCAGTAGCAGGTTTCATGGTAATAGGAGCCTTGGGATGGCACCATTACCAGGAACGAAAAAATTTTATTTCACATTGACCCTTAAAAACCCAAACAAAAAAAACATGAAGAATTTAATCATGTATCTAAGCCTTTCTTTATTGCTTATGGCTTGCAAGGTAGAACCCGAACCCATTCAATTCGGCAAAGATGCCTGCCACCATTGTAAGATGATCATAATGGATCCGAAATTTGGTGCAGAACTGGTTACTGATAAAGGTAAAATATATAAATTCGACGATGTGAATTGCATGGTATATCATATGATACAGGAAGAAAGGGAGCAATTTGCACATGTTATGATCGTCGACTTCGCCAAGACCCATCAGCTCATCGATGCAAAAGAAGCCTGGTTTTTACATTCGGATGCCCTCCGTAGTCCGATGGCGAGCTATATTGCTGCTTTTGAAAATAAAGCTGACCTCGAAATCCAAAGCCGCGATTTTCCCGGAGCGTTTCTCCGGTGGACTGAGGTGGTAAATTCGTTTAAATAATAACTATGACTGTCTCCGCACAATTATATTTTCTGATTGTATTATTTTCGCTTCCCGGAGTCTTTCTTACTTCTGCACATGCCAGGATATTTCATGTGTATCCGAATGCAAAACAAAACCTGCAGGAAACTATAGCTATGGCCGGAGATGGAGATACTGTTTATATTCATCAGGGGCACTACTTTAGCGGTAACATCACAGTGAAGAATCAACTGTTGATTGAAGGCATAGACATGCCTGTACTTGACGGCAATCTAAAAGATGAAATTCTTACCATCGCCGCGCGAAAAGTCATTATTCGGGGTATACATTTTAAAAATACCGGACGTTCATCCATAAATGACCTGGCTGCCATAAAATGCCTTGATGCACATGGCATACGGGTGGAAAATTGCATACTGGAAAATACTTTTTTTGGCATCTATCTGTCTAATACCGACAGTTCCGTCATCAGGAATAACCGTCTGGAAGCTTTTGCTGAAAACGAATATCAGCTCGGAAATGGTATACATTTATGGAAGTGTAAAAATGCCTTAATTGAAGAAAATGAAATCAAAGGCCATCGGGATGGCATATACTTTGAGTTTGTAACCGATTCTCAAATAAGGGATAATATCAGCAATGAAAACATGCGATATGGTCTCCATTTTATGTTTTCTCATGACGATGTTTATGAACGGAATATCTTCAGAAAAAATGGCGCAGGGGTAGCGGTCATGTACAGCCGGCGCGTGCATATGTACTACAATCGATTCGAAGACAATTGGGGTTCTTCTTCCTACGGAATGCTTTTAAAAGACATCAGTGACAGTGAAGTGATCCAAAACCAGTTTAAAGGCAATACAATCGGTATTTTTATGGAAGGCACCAGCCGGACTCTTTTTGAGAAAAACCTGTTTGCAATGAATGGCTGGGCCATTAAGCTCCAGGCAAGTTGTGATGATAATGTGCTAAGATATAACAATTTCTCGGGCAATACCTTTGACATCTCGACCAATGGCAGCCTGGTTCTAAATACCATCGACAGTAATTACTGGGACCGGTACCAGGGATATGATCTTGACCGGGATGGCGTTGGTGACATACCCTTCAGACCGGTAAGTATGTTTTCTATAATCGTTGAACGTGTACCCCCTGCCATTATGTTATGGAGAAGCTTTTTGGTATTTCTTCTTGACAAGGTAGAAAAAATTATTCCTGTAATAACACCGGAAAATATGCAGGACCAAACACCAAGCATGAAACCTTATGATATCCATACAAGAAGTTAACAAAAATTTTGGCAGACTACAGGCCCTAAAAAACATCAATCTCGAACTGGTGAAAGGCAAATCCTATGCCCTGATTGGGCCCAATGGATCGGGAAAAACCACACTGATCAAATGCATATTAGGGCTGGTAATTGCAGCAAAAGGAAAAATTCTGATTGATGGCTTGTCCACAGCAGGAAAATGGCAATATCGCGAAAAAATAGGCTATATGCCACAAATAGGCCGCTATCCCGATAATATGAAAATCGGACAGATTTTTGAAATGGCGATCAACATAAGAAAGCACCCTGGCCAGATTGACGAAGAACTTCTCTCTGCATTCCGGCTCAATGACATGTACCACAAGCGAATGCACACCCTCTCCGGAGGCACAAGACAGAAAGTAAGCGCTGCCCTGGCCTTTTTGTTCAATCCCGACATCCTCATCCTTGATGAACCTACAGCAGGCCTTGATCCCGTTTCGGTAGAGCTGCTCAAAGAGAAAGTCATACGATGTAAAGAGGACGGCAGACTTATCATGATCAGTTCGCATATTATGAGCGATCTGGATGATCTGGCCAGTGATATTATCTATTTATATGAGGGCGATCTGCTGTACGATAATTCTATTGATACCCTCAAATCAGAAACCAATGAATCACGACTAGGCAAAGCCATTTCCAAATTCATTACTCAAACCCATTCTATTCACGATTAATGATCTGACCGTGCTACGACTTATTAAATACATCTTGTACGATATCCTTAGAAACCGTTTTATCCTTTTCTATACACTGTTTTTGTTTCTTAGCACCTATGCCATGTTTCAGCTCGACAGCGATACATCAAAGGTCATTTTGAGCATGCTGAACATCGTATTAATGGTTGTACCATTGGTAAGCATTATATTCACTACCATACACTTCTACAATTCGTATGAATTCATAGAAATGATGCTGGCACAACCCATAAACCGGAGTGTGATATTTATGAGTCAGTATATTGCCGTTTCAGTATCTATGTCTCTGGGATTTTTCATTGGCACGGGAACCCCGATGCTCATCTATGGCATTCCAGATGCAGGCTATGCCCTTTTACTTTCGGGATTTATGCTGACCATGGTATTTGTATCCATGGCCTTTCTGGCATCAGTGATTACCCGGGATAAAGCCAAAGCTATTGGCATGGCCTTGCTGTTCTGGTTTTATTTTGTTCTAATTTACGATGCCTTAATGCTCTGGATCGTCTATACCTTTAGCGACTATCCACTTGAAAAACCCATTCTGGCACTTATATCAGCCAATCCGGTTGACCTGGCACGTGTAATGTTACTGCTAAAGCTTGACATTTCAGCGCTTATGGGCTTTACCGGTGCCTTTTACAGAGACTTCTTCGGCAGCAATCTCGGAATATATTTCGCCATGTCGGTTTTAATCCTTTGGGTTGTAATCCCACTTTGGCTTTCCATGAGAATATTCAGAAAAAAAGACTTGTAGGACATAAATATTAGAAAAAGCAGTAAAAATTTTTACTTTAACAAAATAAAAGACTAAATTGTCCTTTAATATGTTTAGCAAAGCATGTGAATACGGAATCAGGGCTACATTATATGTCGCCATGCAATCTATGGAAGGTCAAAGGGCCGGCTTACGGGAGATTGTAGATGTTACCGGTACACCAGCAGCTTATATGGCTAAAATACTTCAGAAGTTGGTGCATGCCGGCATACTTGATTCAGTACGCGGACCCGTGGGTGGTTTTGGCATTAGTCGAATAAAAATAGACAACATTCGTCTGGCTGAACTGGTGCATACCTTAGAAGGCGACAGGTTTCAGGGAACATGTCTGCTAGGCAAAAAATCGTGCGGGGACACTGTATGTCCATTACACAATGAATTTTTAGAAATGAAAGAAGAAATGCTTGGCATGCTAGAAAATACCAGTTTGTTTGAACTTGCCAGTCAACTCAGCCTGGGGCTGGGAACCTTGAAATACCGGGATGAAGGCGAAACGTAATAGAAATTAATTATTATACTTTAATACACCTTTAATAAACTAAAATGAACATTACCAAAGAAAACCGTGTAGGCGAAATTGTGGCTGAAGACTACAGAGCCGCAGAAGTATTTAAAAAATACAATATTGATTTTTGCTGCAATGGAGGAAGATCTATTTCTGACGCATGTGCATCTCTTTCTGTCACCCCTGAGCAGTTGATCAAGGATTTAAAGGACAGGCTGGTGCAACATAATGGGGAAGAAATTGATTTTAAAAGCTGGCCGGCAGATTTACTCGCAGATTATATTGAAAAAAAACATCATCGCTTTGTAAGGGATCAGATTCCTATGCTGTTGGAATTTTTGCAAAAGTTATGTCAGGTGCATGGTGAAAACCATCCTGAATTGATTGTAATATTTAATCATTTTCAGGCCTCTGCACATGAACTTACCCAGCATATGTACAAAGAGGAAGCCATTCTTTTTCCCTTTGTCCGCAATATGCTTAAGGACAATACAGCCGGAAAAGAACTCGATTCCTGCTTTGGATCGGTGCAAAACCCTATTGAAGCCATGATGGCCGAGCATTCAGCTGAAGGTGAAAGATTTGAAGAGATTGCAAGGTTAAGCAAAAATTATCAGGCCCCTGCCGATGGATGCCGTACCTATGAAGTCACCTATGCAATGCTCAGGGATTTTCAGGAAGACTTGCACAAGCACATACACCTTGAAAATAATATTTTATTTCCCAAAGCCATTGAAATGGAAAAAAAAGCCATGGCCGATTAACAGGGCTTGATAGGTTTTGAACTCCCGTGAAGTCAGGATAGAAAGCATGCGTATTTCTATAATGCTCTAGTATTAAGCGAAAATATGATATTGTCTTTATCGTATCTTTACGGGGTTCAAACATCTTAAATTCAATATAGAATTTATAAATGCTTTACCCTGCTCTTTCTGAAAAGCCTATTTTAAAATCCTGTTGTTTAGCTAAACAGAAGAGATAAATATGATGTACGATATGTAAATATTTATGAACAGAAATAAAAAAACGAGGATATGAAAAGACATCCATCTCTCCAGCCATTGAGCCGGGAACATCATCAGGGATTGTTGTTGTGTTGGAAAATCCGCACGGGACTAAACCTGGGTGTTGAAGCTGAAAGAATTAAAAAATATTGCAGCTGGTTTTACCAGAATTACCTCATTCCCCATTTTACCGCTGAAGAAGTACATATTTTTCCCATATTGGGCAATGATCACGAGTTGGTAAAGCGCGCCCTGGCAGAACACCGTAGGTTGCACAGATTATTTACTGAAGAAAACGATCATCAAAGAACCATTAGCCTCATCGAAGAAGAGCTTGAAAAACACATCCGGTTTGAGGAAAGAACCCTGTTTGAGCATATTCAGTCGATTGTGGGTGATGAAACCCTGCAAGCCCTGCACCATCAATTCGATGAATCTGTATTCAAAGAGAATACGGATGACGTATTTTGGGTTAAGAAAGAGGCATAGCATTAACAAAAACTTAAATTTTTAAAAAATGCGGAAGGAAATTACTGAAATAGAGATAAACTGCCTTGCGCAATTAGCTATTGATTTCATGCCTCTACATGACATTGTTCGAGAGTTTTCGGGATTTAATGATCAACCAACTGAAAACGAATTTTTATTGGCCATAGAGTTTCTGGAATATTTTATTAACTTCTACCATTTAAAGTATTTAAAAGGTCCGGAAATGATCGAAATGGAAATTTCGGTAAAAGAATTAGTTGAAAATCTGAAGAAAAGCTGGTATTCTGGTCAATATGAAGAAATTAATTACTCGGTTTGGTTGCAAAAACCAGCTTCAGCAAATTTTTGACTAGTGCCAAAACTTGCGCAGGTGTACTGCGCTTGTTCTTATCATATTACTGAATATCTATCTTTTAATTCTGTTTTTGGTCTGGTATATTGCAAATCCACATTACCTGTGGTACAGAATATCAAATCTCAAACAAGGCAGTTTTGGGTAAATGATTGGCTGTGGTTTCCAGTTCTGGACAATGACAAGGACTATAGAATTTATAACTCATGAGATTATCGCCCTTCTGACTGACGTCAATAAAAATCGTTATATTTACCGTATTTAAAGGCCTGTCGTATTAAAAAAGCTGTCTTGGTAAAATAAAGCATATCAAATGTCGAGGCAGCAAAAATTTTCCACATTATAGATTCAACAATCATGTTATTACAATGCGCCAGCTAAGCGCTGTAGGCGCGGCATCTTTGTAGAAAAAGAGTCTTTTACAGGTATGAGCGCCGTAGGTGCGGTACTATTATTTATAAAATTAAGCATTCGCTGTCATGAAAATGCTGCCGCTTCAAGGGGATCAACGTACTGCTTGTCACGTTTTTCAGTTTTTTCTAAATACATTATTAAGCAGCGTATATAACGAATCTGTCATTCAGCTTCTGGCTTCCTCCTTCGAGCTTCCGGCTCTTTTTTTAAGGAATATGATATGCATCAAAAACCACTCCCTCTTTATTTACCATTTTAAAATCCATATGATCGCCCTCCAGGGTGACGATGATAGCATGGTGATATGATTCATTTCTGGCCATATACCATGTATCCTGATGAGTAGACCTTACATTCTGACCCCATGCACCATCGCCGATATAAACAATGCCTTCATTTTTGTCAACCACCTCACCTGCCCGTATAGGATGGGTTCTTTTATAAGCATGATCGTGGTTTTCGAAAGCCACTTTTACGCCGTACTTTTCAAACAGCGGCATAAAATGCTGCCTTACACGGATTTGGGTTTTACCATTGAAGTCACGATGTGATGGGTAACCAGGCACATGGTAGACCGGTATAATATGCTGAGTTCCCTGTCTGGCACTTAGGGTCTCCTCAAGCCATTTCAACTGCGGCCCGTCAATGGAATTTGTATGATCGGTATCAAGAATTACAATGGACAAAAAATTCCCAAAGTCCATTACACCATAACCCGGCTGACCCACAAAGGCAAAAAGATTATAAAAAAATGGCGCGTACTGCAATCGCATTTCCTCTGTGATTTGGAAATCTTTGGCCTCCTGATCTTCCTCACCTCCGATCACACGAGACATAATATCTTTAAATTCACGCTGAACCTCGTGGTTGCCAATGCCTACCAGCATGGGTATTACCCGACCCTCAGGGCTGATCAGGGTTTCCTTCAATGATGCAAACCAGGTATCCCATTTAAATATGTTCTCTGGGTCGCCATTGGCATAAGCAAGGTCGCCACCCATTACGATAAAATCAGGATCATAGGCCATAACCGCAATGTTTACACTGTCCATCCATGGTCGGTGATGCAAATTATCACCTCCGGTAGCAAAGCGTAAGGGCTTGCTAAAATCCCTCGAAATGGTTCTGAATTGATAAATGCGATCATATCCCCAGAATTTAAATTCGTAATTCCTGCCATCTTTCAATTGATTAAGCTCGATGCGGTGAACATTTAAAACATGGTGCGGAAAAGGAAAGCTCTGGCCTTCTGCTTTTTGCCACTTTTTATCCCCTTGTAAGCGATACCTCAATACCGGCTTTGCTTCCTGCTCCGGAACTGTATGAAAATCAATAACCATGGTACTGGTGGGATCATCTTTCCAGGTCAGAAACAAGTGCTGGGGCTCATCACCAATGTTTGGCTCTGGCTCAGTACAGGCCTGAAAAACAAAAACAAATACTAATAACAACAAGACATCGAAAAAATTCCTTTTCATGGGTGATAAAACTTTTGGTATACAATCATATTCAACTTTAATAAATACTCAGTATGACTGAGATATGACTATAAAACAACCATAAAACGCCTTTCAGATGTTAACCAATTGTTTTTAAAATGTTTATGATAAAGCCAGAATTAGCTGTAAAATCCCTTGTAAAATCTATTGGTCTGCACCTGTTTAATTAATCAGCAGCTTGAAAGGCAAAAAAATCGTTATAACCGATGTTGTATGATATAAATCATTTTTACATGCCATATATCTGGATTAAATTAGTATAAATTCGTATATTTATGATTTAAATCATATTTTAAGATTTTATTAAAAACTAGTTTTGCGATGAAAGATATTTTTAATATGAATGATCACAACGCATTAAAAATCGAGGTTCTTTATGGTTTTATGATTGAGTTATTTCGTTTTCCATCTCTAAAACTTACAGATGCTGCGGTTACTTACCAGAATATGCCTGAAGAGAACCACCAAAGTAAGGGCCGACAATTCGATTTGTTTATACAATTTCTGTTTGACAGTCCTCCGACTAGTATTGAAGAAAAATATTTCAGCTCTCCACATGTACAAAACGTAACACAGTTCATGCTACTGGCAACAGAGCATGAAATAAGAAGTTCGATACTTAATCAACAAATAAATAATTTGTGCAATCCGTTTTGCTTTAATTCATTTCATGCTTATTTACTATACAAGCAAGACTGTATCCAGAGGCATGATGCATATTTTCTAAGAGATTTTATAATACCTGTGCTTTACCAGATAAAAGATTCTTTTGTAAGTGAGTTGAGACCACTAAGAAATATTAGGACTACATCGAAACACTTGCAGAGGTATGAACAACATTTCACCAACCCTTTTCAACATGCTTTTTTAGCGCTCCTCGAGAGCTTTGTAAACCTAACCAGACCACAGGCTCCCTTTTCGGAAATTCCAGAGGCATTTAGCATTAATCCTCTGGCAATTTCCAAAAGGAATGACAGGGCTTTTTTCCCGGGCTGGATTTGTAAGAATTGATGATGATTGATTGTGAATTTTTTATTTTTAACTGGTAAGTTAATATCTATACGATGAGCGAAAAGACAACGAATATCCCTGGAATCCGGGAAATGTTAAACAGATATTGCAGCCAAGAGTGGCTTCGGTTTTTGGAGTTTTATACCCGTTATGATGACTTTCAAAAAAATCAAAGCATTTTCAAAGAAGGAGAACCCATCGAATGTATACACATTATAGAAAATGGTAAGGTAAAAATCATTGGAAATTACAAAAAATCAGAAGAAAGAATTGTACGTCTGGCATCAGATGGTCAAATCATTGGGCACCGGGGCATAGGCGGAGATTACCGGTACAGCGTTTCTGCTATTTGTTTGACCGACGTTCGCATAAGCCTGATTCCGGTTAAAATCTTTCTTGATCTATTAAAGGCCAATAATGAGCTGTGTTTTCATTTCATGTTATTTTTTGCAGAAGAATTGAAAAGGTCAGAACAAAATATAAAAGACCTTGAGTCTATGACTGTATTACAACGAACTGCTAAAGCTTTATTGACTAATATAGAGAGTTTTGGTTATGATGCTTTCGAACATCGCTTGCTGGATTTCACTTGCAGTCGGTCTGAACTTGCACAAATGGCTTCCACTACTTATGAAAGCCTGGTGCGAGCCTTACGCGAATTGAATGAAAAAAATATAATACAAATTGCCGGTAAAAATATTTATATCCAGGATGAAAACGCTTTGCGAAATATCCTGAAAGATGAGCCCACAGAAATTTCCAACTTATAACTTTTTAATATTTATGGCAACTTGGTTAAATGAGTGGCAACCGGAAGACCAGGAATTCTGGCAAAACAAAGGCAAAAAACTCGCATGGCGTACACTTTCAGTAACTACCCTTGCGCTTACATTGTCTTTTGCCTCATGGTTTATGATGAGCGCTATTGTGACCCGACTTAATGGTGTAGGGTTTTCCTTCACAGAAAAACAACTTTTTTGGCTGGCCGCTATGCCGGGGCTCGCAGCAGGCACTCTGCGCATCCTGCACACATTCCTCATTCCGATTTATGGAACCCGTCATACCATCACCATTTCCACCTTCATAAAACTGATACCGGTTATTGGCATCGGTCTGGCTGTAATGAATCCCAATACACCATTCTGGGTATTTATAGTACTTGCGCTGACCGCTGGTTTTGGAGGTGGTGATTTCTCTTCTTTTATGCCTTCTACCAATTTATTTTTTCCCGCCAGACTTAAGGGCACAGCCCTGGGCATTCAGGCAGGTATAGGAAACTTTGGGGTAAGCATAGCGCAGTTTATGACCCCGGTGATGCTGGGAATAGCCACCTATGGCGCTAACCAGACTTTTACCAAGAAAACTTACAGCGGGGAAATTATCAGTAATGAAATTTACCTGCAAAGTGCTGCGTTCTGGTATGCGCCCCTTCTTCTGATTATGGGAGTCCTTTGCTGGCGTTTGCTTCGAAGCGTGCCCGTAAAAGCCAGTTTCAAGGAACAGCTCGATATCTTTAAAGACAGGCACACCTGGTATTGCACCATTACTTATTTTATGACATTTGGCACCTTTGCCGGTTTATCTGCCGCCTTCCCAATGATGATACATACCCTTTATGGCAGCTTTGAAGGTGCGCCAGATCCATTAAAATATGCTTTTTACGGACCACTCATAGGTTCTGCCTCGAGGGTATTGTTTGGTTTCGTAGCTGATAAAACAGGTGGTGCCATACTTACTACCATAACCGGCCTCGGACTCATCGCCGGTGTAATCTGTGTCATTTCATTTGGATTGGTACAACCTACCGGAATGGAACAATTTCCACTGTTTATCGGCATTATGATGATGTTGTTTTTCTTCACCGGAGTTGGAAATGCCGCTACATTCAGGCAATATCCAATTATCTTTAAACATAATCCCAGACAGGCTGCAGGGGTAATCGGGTGGACAGCAGCCATTGCAGCTTACGGACCTTTTATATTCTCAATAGCCATTGGTTTTTTCATTGGCAATATGGGAAATGCCACCGGTTTCTTCTGGATTTTGGGCACCTTCCTGGTTTTGGCTACCATCATAAACTGGTACTATTACGGTCGTAAGGGCGCCGAAAGACCCAGCTAAGCGTATTAAAAGATAATATTATGCTAAAATTATTTCAAACACTCAATACACAGGCACTCATAAAAGCCACCATCGCGGCTATTGCTGTTGTGATTCTGGTTTTGGCCGGCTCTAGAAACCTTCAAAATTTTGATGCGGCGCTCATTGCCTATTTACTCGGAACTGTTTTCGCAGTCTTTGGCATTGCCTATCGTTATTCGGTTTGGTTGCAAAGACCTCCTACCCGACTCTATTGGAGAAGAAGCTGGCAATTTTTGCTGAGTAAAGATTTTCCCAGTTATGCCTGGCGCTCACTGGTGTTGTTTTTCAAAAACATTCTGTTTCAACGCTTTATTTACCCGCGTGGAAAAACCCGTTGGATAGGGCATTTTCTGCTGGCCACCGGCTGTCTTATCGCCTTTGCTGTTACCATTCCACTTACCTTTGGATGGGTGCATTTTACACTGGAGCAAGGTTCATTTTCTACCTATAATGCCAATTTTTTCGGTTTTAAAGCTGGAACATTTGAATTGGGTTCACCCATAGCCTTCCTCACTTTTCATGCCTTGGTATGGTGTTCGGTACTGGTAACCATAGGCGCTGTGATGATGATGAAAAGAAGGCTCACCAATGGAGGCCTGATTGCAACACAAACTTTTGAAGGCGACTGGTTACCACTCATACTGCTCATTGCCATTTCCATTACCGGCCTGGGTATTTCTTATGACTATACCTTTCTGCAGGGGCGTACCCATCAATTTATGTCGGTCACCCATGCTGTAACAGTAATTCTGTTTCTGGTTTGGATTCCCTTCGGAAAGTTTTTCCATATTTTTCAAAGACTTGCCCAATTGGGCGCAAACATTTATAAAGTGGAAGGAGAGCGGCGTGGCATGGCCGTATGTCCGCATACATTAGAGCCATTTGCCTCCCATACCCATGTTGAAGACCTTAAGAATATAAGCCGTGATCTGGGCTTTGATTTCAGGTTGGAAAATGGAAAGAACCATCTGGATTTTTCTCCGGAAGGCAAGCGTTCAGCCCTGGCAAAAGCACATTTTGAGGCAAGAAAAAACTCAGGTAAATTTTTTGGATAATCTTTTAAAAGAATATTATGGCTACATTACCCATATCAACAGATAAAATCATTGAAAAATACGGGCCGCATAAAGCCTATACTCCTGCCAGTGGGTTTCATGGCAGCCATGAACCCGACAGGCTGGTCAAAACCCATTGCTGTTTTTGTGGCATGCAGTGCGGTATACAGCTTAAGGTAAAGGACAATACCATTGCCGGATTTGAACCCTGGATGGAGTTTCCCTTTAATGAAGGAAGGCTGTGTCCTAAAGGCGTGCAAAGATACCTGCAAAACAATCATCCCGATCGCCTTCTGCATCCATTGCAACGGGTGGAAGGAAAAGGGTTTGAAAATATTGGCTGGGACAAAGCCATGGATAGAACAATTAGTGAAATCAGGCGAATCCAGGAACAGTATGGGCAGGATGCTTTTGGAATGCTTTCCGGAGTTTCACTTACCAATGAAAAAAGTTATATGATTGGAAAATTTGCCCGTGTGGCACTAAAGACAGCCAATCTCGATTACAATGGAAGGCTTTGTATGGTAAGCGCCGGAGCTGGTAATAAAAAAGCTTTTGGTCTCGACCGGATATCCAACAGCTGGAGTGATCTGGCAGGCGCTGAAGTGATCATCATAGCTGGCACCAATGTGAGTGAGACCTTCCCTACCCTCACCCATTACATCTGGCAGGCACGAGACAGAGGCGCTAAACTCGTTGTTATTGACCCGCGAGTCACACCCATTGCAAGAACTGCAGATCTGCATTTGCCTGTTAAACCGGGTACCGATTCAGCGCTCTACGGGGCTATGCTGAAGATACTGGTTGACAATGACTGGCTGGATCACGATTTTATACAACATCATACTTCCGGCTTTGATAAAACCATTGAAGCTGTCAAGGATTATGACCTGGCCTGGGCTGAAAAAACCACCGGCATTCCTGCTGATAAAATTTTACAGGCCGCTACCTGGTGGGGTAAGGCATCCACCAGCTTTTTATTGCATGCCCGTGGCATCGAACACCACACAAAGGGTGTAGATAATGTTTTGGGTTGTATTAACCTGGTATTGGCTACCGGAAGAATCGGTAAGCCTTATTGTGGTTATGGCACAATAACCGGACAGGGCAATGGTCAGGGCGGAAGAGAACACGGTCATAAATGTGATCAATTGCCAGGAAACCGGGATATCACCAACCCCGAACATCGTAAATATATCGCCGGTGTTTGGGGTATAGAAGAATCTGAGATGCCTGGAAAAGGATTATCGGCCTATGAAATGATCGAAGCCATCCACCGTGGAGAAGTAAAAGGACTGATAACCATTTGCTTTAACCCATTGGTTTCACTACCCAACAATAATTTTGTAAGAGAAGCTTTTGAAAAACTTGAATATTATGTAGCCATTGACTTTTTCCTAAATGAAACGGCCAGGCATGCCGATTTAATCCTGCCAGGTTCATTACATGAGGAAGAAGAAGGAACTGTTACAACTGCCGAAGGCAGGGTGGTTAAGATCAACCAGGCCATTACACCTCCTGGTGAGGCTCGTAAAGATAGTGATATCCTGATCGAACTCGCCCAAAGACTGGGTGCAGGAGATAAATTCAATTATTCCTGCAGCGAAGATATCTTTAATGAACTGCGGGTTGCCTCCAAAGGTGGAACCGCTGACTATTATGGCATTACCTATGAAAAAATAGAGAAAAACATGGGTGTATTCTGGCCATGTCCCGACCTGGACCATCCGGGTACACCAAGGCTCTGGGAAGATCGGAAATTCAAAACACCAGATGGCAAGGCACACTTCAATCCGGTTCCCTATCGCGATCCATCTGAAGTAGTTGATACAGAATTTCCTGTCGTATTAACAACCGGACGGGTCGTTTCGCAATACCTGAGTGGTTCACAGACGAGAAGAATCGGCAAGCTGGTCGATCAGTATCCTGAACCTTTGCTGGAGATCCATCCCAAACTGGCAGCAAAATACAATATTAAAAACCGCGAACTGGTTAAAGTTAGTACCCGCCGTGGTGAAGCTTTTTTCCCTGCTCAACTTGTAGAAACCATCAGGGAAGATACCGTTTTCATCCCCTACCATTGGGGCGGCAAACAATCGGCCAATCAGCTCACCATAGGAACCCTTGATCCGGTATCAAAAATACCTGAATTTAAGGTTTGTGCCTGTCGACTTGAGCCAACCGGCCAACAAGGCACTGAAAAAATGAAAGAAACCGCGTATCAGAGTTATTAATAAACCAAAATTTTATACCATGCCCAATACCAAATATAACCAGCAAATGGAGTTTTTCATAGACATGCAGCGATGTATAGGCTGTCATGCCTGTGAAATGGCCTGTGCTGAATGTGAAACCAATGGTCAGGAAAGCATGATCCACATACATTATGTAGACCGCGCCGTATCGGTACAAACCACCGTACAGGTATGCATGCATTGTGAGGATCCGGTATGTGCCAATGTTTGTCCTGCCGACGCCATTACCAAAGACGATTTTGGCGTAGTCCATACGGCCAATACTTCTCGGTGCATAGGTTGCTCCAATTGTGTACTGGCCTGCCCCTTCGGTGTTCCTATTAAGAGCGAACCTCAGGAGCTTATGATGAAGTGTAATATGTGTTACGACCGTACAAGTGCAGGTAAAAAGCCTATGTGTGCTACTGTCTGCCCAAGTCAGGCATTATACTATGGTACCCGTGAGGAAATCAGCAAAATGCGGCCCGACAGTGTTCCTGTTAATACCTTTCAGTTTGGAGAGCAGGAAGTAAAAACAAAAGTAAATATAATGATGCCCAAAGGCAGTACACACCTCAAAGTTCATTAATTCAAATCATTATGGCAGAAAATAAAAATTCAACCGATAAAATCCCCAACTGGAAAAGAGACTTTCCGGTAGACCAGGAGGAGGCAACCCATGTATCCAGAAGAGAATTTGCCAAGTTTCTGGGTCTGCTATCAGGAGCACTGGCCCTGGGGAATGGGGCAATTGTCGTAAAGAGCATGGCATTTCCTCATAAAGCCCTGGAAGGCGAGCATTTTGTTTGCAATGTGGCAGACCTTGCGCCCGGAGAAATGCATCAATTTGAAATTGAGGGAAGTAAAAGCATACCCTATATTCTCATTCACCTGCCAGAAGGAGGGTGGCGTGCATTTGAACAAAAATGTACCCACCTGGCCTGTGCCGTGAGGTACAGAGCCGACATCGACCGGATCGAGTGCCCATGTCACCGGGGTTATTTCGATGCAAGAACCGGCGTGGTAATAGAAGGTCCGCCCCCAAGGCCATTGCCACAGCTAGAGGCAGTTGACAAAAATGGAAAAATCTATGTCAGGGCTATGTCAGAACCTCTAAATGTATAAACCATGAGTGATTTCAGATATTCACAAAACGAGGCGCATCCCAATAAAACCAATACCTTGATGACAGGCATTATAGTACTTTTAATTTGCCTGGTTACCATTCAGATATGGCTGTTATACAGCGCACTTAACAATGCGCTTGAAGAAAATTTTGGCATCGCCCTTGCAACTTTTTTTGGTTCTTTGGTGTTGGCTTTAGTATCTTTCTGGTTATTGAGATACCTGCCCGAACCAAGGATTATCAAATCGAGAAAATAATGCTTAAAGATACATTCAACCGGGTACATGATTATTTGAGGATTTCACTTACCGACAGCTGCAACTTCCGGTGCCAGTATTGCATGCCGGAAGAAAACATACAATGCATGCCGTCTTCAAAATTGATGAGTTCGCAAGAAATCGATCATCTTAGCTCGGTGTTTGTTTCCCTTGGTGTTAAAAAAATACGACTTACCGGCGGTGAACCCCTGGTTCGGAAAGAGTTTGCGGAAATAGCCCAGAGACTAGCGAAGTACCCGGTAAAGCTTACTCTTACGACCAATGGGGTCTTGGCAGATAAGTTTTTACCCGTCTTTAAAGATACAGGAATCAAGTCTGTAAATGTAAGCCTCGACACCCTGAAACCCGATGTATTTTATGCAATGACACGGCGCAATCAATTTAATAAGGTTTGGCAAAACATTATGTTGCTCATAGAACAGGGTTTTCATGTAAAAATTAATGTCGTTGCTATGGAGGGTGTGGTTGAAAATGAAATCCTCGATTTTGTGGCACTAACCCAGGACCTTCCTGTGCATGTTCGGTTTATTGAGTTTATGCCATTTGAAGGAAACCGATGGGTAAGCAATAAAGTAGTAACCGCCACTCAAATGCTTAAACTTGTCAGAGAGTCATATCAGATACAAAAACTCAGTGATGACATCAATGACACTGCCAAAAAGTATGTAGTTCCCGGGCATAAAGGCACTTTTGCTTTTATCACCACCATGAGTGAACATTTTTGTGGTACCTGCAACCGCTTAAGGCTTACTGCCGATGGCAAAATCAAAAATTGCCTGTTCGGAAAAGAAGAGATCGATCTTCTGAGTGTTCTCAGAAATGGCGGGGATGTGGAACCTTTCATTTTTAAATCTGTACAGCGGAAATATGCCGTAATGGGTGGTCAGTTTGAACATGGATATAAACAAACAACAGCAACAGAATTAGAAAACCGCTCCATGATTCGCATAGGAGGATAATGGTGAGCTTAATATAGACTGAACAATTACGATGTCAACGGAATACGTATTTATCTTACTTTGCATTGCCATGCCGCTGGTTGCTTTTTTATATGCATCCGTAGGCCATGGAGGGGCCAGCAGTTACCTCATGCTGCTCACCCTGCTCAACTTTGCACCAGAGCAGATACGTCCGACCGCGCTCATTCTCAATATGTTCGTTTCGCTTATTGCTTTTCTTTCTTACCGAAAGGCCTGTGTATTCCCACAAAAGTTATTTCTGGCCCTGGTTATTTTTTCAATACCGGCCGCATTTATAGGAGGAACCATTCAAATGGACACGGTGCTGTATAAAAAGATTTTAGGTTTTTTACTACTGTTCCCCGCTCTGCGTTTTCTCAATGTATTTCCCGTGGCGAATAAAATAAAGATAGAAAGACAATGGTGGATGGCGCCCTTATTGGGAATCAGTATTGGTTTAGTTTCTGGTATGATTGGGATTGGGGGTGGTATTATTTTGTCTCCTGTTATTCTTATGCTTGGTTGGGCAGCAATGAAAGAAACAGCAGCCCTAAGTGCTTTGTTTATCTTTGTAAATTCTGTTGCCGGCTTTCTGGGTTCTAAAGCCATGGGCATCCAAATCGATGCTGCATTATGGCTTCTTATGCCCCTTACGATAGCAGGAGGTGCATTGGGTGCCTATTACGGCGCTCACAGATTCAATGTAAAAATTATTAAATACGCTTTAACCCTGGTGCTTTTTATTGCATCAATAAAACTCATATGGACATAAAACAGGCAAATAATATCGAAGCTTTTATCCTGGCAGGAGGCAGGAGCCGCCGCATGGGACAAGATAAAGGACTTATGCAGCTGGGCAACAAACCCATGGTGCGTTATACCCTTGAAGAACTGGAAAAGCTGCATTTACCGGTCTCCATTATTTCAGGCCGGGCAGAATACGCGGCATACGGGCACAGTGTTTTCGCTGACATCGTGGAAGGCCGGGGACCCATGGGGGGGCTTTACACAGCCATGATGAGAAGTCGGGCCGATCAGGTACTGTTGCTAAGTTGTGATGCTCCCGGCATCAGCGCTCAGGCACTCAGGCATCTTCTTTCAAAGGCAGAAAATGAACTGATCACCGTTGCAGGTTTTGATAAGAAAATCAATCCGCTTTTTGCCATATATCCGCTTTCCATGCTTAATGAAGTAAAAAACCGCATGGATGCCGGTAAATTGCGTATGCATGAATTTATTGAAGCACAGCCACACAAAATTGTTGACCTTAGCTGGATGGAACAAGAATGCAATGCACTATCACTCAATATAAATACTCCTGAAGATATACAACTTTTTTTGAAAGCATGGAAAAAAACCGGATAAAGATCCTGGCTTTCGGTCAGTTAACCGATCATGTAGCCAGTAGTGGCTTTGAAATGGATTTTGTGCAGGATACAGACACACTTAAGGAACGGTTATATGAAAACTATCCCGGACTTAAAAATCTTCATTTCAGCATAGCGGTAGATAAAAAAATCGTGAATTCAAATACCCATCTGGCGGCTGGTTGTGAAATAGCTTTACTCCCTCCCTTTTCCGGAGGATAATGCATGGCAATTATGATGAACAGATTTGAAAGGCAAGTAAAATTGCCGGGAATAGGTCGGGAAGGGCAGCAAAAACTGCAACAGGCTAAAGTGCTGGTTATCGGAGCCGGAGGACTGGGTTGTCCCGCCCTGTTGTACCTGGCCGCAGCCGGGGTTGGTACCCTGGGTATCGTAGATGGTGATATAGTGGATGCCAGCAACCTCAACCGACAGATACTTTTTGGAGCTAACGATGTTGGTAAACCTAAAACCGCCTGCGCAGCTGCGATGCTCAGGAAAAAATATCCAGATGTTCATCTGATTAGCTATTCATTTTACCTCAGAGCTGAAAATATTACAGAAGTATTACAGGATTTTGACATTGTACTTGACGGATCAGATAATTTTGAAACGCGCTATCTGGTGAATGACGCTTGTATGCTCATGGAAAAACCCTTTGTCATGGGGGCCATCTATCAATTTGAAGGGCAAATAGGGCTGTTCAACGACCGCCGGGAAGAATGTACCTCCGTGCAATACCGGGATCTGTACCCCGAACCTCCGCCGGCTGGTCAGATTCCAGATTGCAATCAAAGCGGTGTATTAGGCGTATTGCCCGGCATCATCGGGACTCTCCAGGCTACCGAAGTTATTAAGTATATCTGTGACCTTGATAAACCCAAATCTCCTACCCTGCTTATTTACAACATGCTGAAGCAACAATTTTACCATTTGGAGATTACGCCAAATCCAGAGAATTCCATCAAACTGCCGGCCAATAAAGAAGCATTAAAAAATACCGATTATTCGGTAATCTGTGGAGCAGGCACCGAAGAAATAAGCTGGGAATATGCCCTGGACATTGCGAAAAAGTCGATGGGAAAAACAGCCCTTGTCGATGTGAGGGAATATGGCGAATTACCAGAATTGCAGAATCCAAATTGCATAAAATTACCGCTTTCAAATTTGGAAAGTCAGGTAAAGGAACTTCAAAACCTTCAAAACCTAATAATTTTTTGCCAATCCGGTATCCGGAGTCAAAAAGCATACAAACGGCTTAGGGAAATCTATCCCTATAAAACCATACTTTCCATTAAGGGAGGCATAAATGCCGCAGCGAGTACTAAAATTTTCAAAGACAATGCCTGATTCATCAATATTTGTTCATGGGGCTATTTCGGCAGATGACATAGCAAATGCCATTCAAAGATTATCTGAATTTCAAAATATCGGAGCCCACAGCATCTTTATTGGTCAGGTTCGTTCCGATGCAATAGAAGATCAAATTGTATCTGCCATTGATTATGCGGCTTACAAGGAAATGGCAGAGCAAAAAGCCCTGGAATTGATTTCAGAGACTGTACAAACCTATCAGTTAAACACAGCGATGGTGCAACATAGTTTGGGAATGGTAAAAAGTGGCGAAATCTGTCTATTTGTCTTGACGGCATCGCGTCACAGAAAATCATCACTCGAAGCTTGCGCATATCTTGTGGAACGCATTAAAAAGGAATTGCCGGTCTGGGGCAAAGAAATACTGGAAAAAGGCGGTCACATCTGGAAAAAAAACACGGAATAAGAATGGTAGATATCACTTCTAAAAATTTCAGCCTTAGAAAGGCCACAGCACAAGCCCTGGTGAGGGTAGGTACTTTAGAAACCATGGAAGCCATAGAACAGGACAGGGTGCCCAAAGGCAATGTATTCTGCATGGCCAAAGCTGCCGGTTTGTTTGCCGTAAAACGCACCAGCGATATGATCCCCGATTGCCATCCATTGCCAGTCGAGTATACCGATATTCGTTATGAAACAAAGGATACTTTTATTCGGATTGAAGTTGAAGTACATACGGTCTACAAAACCGGTGTAGAAGTAGAAGCCATGCATGCCGCTTCTGTAGTGGCGCTTACTATGTACGATATGCTAAAACCCATCGATAAAGAAGTAAGCATTCATGAAATTAAACTCTTACAAAAGGAGGGCGGAAAAAGCAGCCTTGTTCCCGAACACAGCGATCTCAAAACTGTATTGCTTTTCTGTTCTGATGCCATACAGGATGGCAAAAAAGATGATCAGGCCGGTCTTGAAGTAATCGAAAAGTTGAAAACTTATCATGTTTCCGTAGATGACTATAGGATTTGCCGCAATGACGCCCCGGAAATAACAGGGATATTAGAAAAATACCTTGAAAGTAAAATGGATCTGATTATCATATTGGGTGGTACAGGACTTGGGAAAGGAGATAAAACACCTGAAGCGGTAGTGCCATATATAGAAAAAAGAATTCCCGGCATTGAAGAAGCAATGCGAAGTTATGGTCAGCAGAGAAGTCCTTATGCCATGTTCTCAAGGAGTATGGCAGGTACCTGCGGCAACAGCTTAATTCTCGTATTGCCAGGATCCACTCGTGGTGCCGCAGAATCGGTGGCGGCTATATTTCCCGGCGTTTTTCATTTTTTTAAAAGCATTAAAAAGTCCTGACCCATTATTTGCAGCGGTTATATTTTTATAAATTTTGATAAAATCACTAAAACTTTTTACAAATAAGTTTCAAGAACAATCAATTTTTTTATCATGCAAAAACCTGAAATTATAGACTTCAGCCAGGAAAGAATACGCATGTTGCATTACACCTGGATCGCTTTTTTTATCACTTTTTATCTGTGGTTCAATATGGCGCCGCTGGCTACTACCATGCTGGCCAGCCTGGATTGGTTAACCCCGGATCATATAAAAATATTGGCAATATGTAATGTGGCGTTAACCATACCAGCCCGCATTGTTGTTGGTTCCCTCATCGATCGCTTTGGACCGCGCAAAATCTTTTCAGGATTGCTCATCGTAATGTCTATACCGGTGTTCTTCTTTGCCTTTGGCAATAGTTTTATGCAATTGCTTGTTTCAAGACTTATTCTTAGTTCCATTGGCGCCGGTTTCGTTATAGGGATACGCCTGGTGGCTGATTGGTTTCCTCCAAAAATGGTTGGTCGTGCTGAAGGCTTTTATGCAGGTTGGGGCAATTTCGGCTCGGCCTGGGCTGCCATGACACTTCCATGGCTGGCGCTTGAACTCTTCGGTCAATACGAAAACGGATGGAGGTATGCACTGGCCATCAATGGATTTGTCTCCCTGATATATGGTTTTATCTTTTACAGAATAGCACGTGATGTACCAGAAGGAAAAAAATTCAAAGGGATTAAAAAAACCCAGCCATTTATAGCCACTTCATGGGGAGATCTTGTACAGTTGATTATATGGACCTTCCCTTTACTTGGTGCTTTGGGTGCATTGGCATGGCGCCTGAGCAATGTCTCAATCGGCAATAACGGCGAAAGCTTTATATCAGATACGATGCTGTACATAATCTGGGGACTACTTATCTTTATTTTTATTGCCCATGTCGGTAAGACCTTGCAAATTAATATTCCATTACTGAGAAAGGGCATTCCTGATAAGGATAAATATTCGTTTAATTCTGTAGCCGCACTAAACACTACTTATTTTGCCAATTTTGGAGCTGAACTTGCAGTAGTGTCAATGCTGCCCGCATTTTTTGAAAGCATTTTTTCCATCAGTCCCACTTTTGCCGGCATGGTAGCGGCTTCATTTGCCGTGGTAAATCTTTTTGCAAGGCCGATTGGAGGTGTACTTTCCGATACCCTGGGCAATCGCAAACGCACCATGCTGATTTATATGATAGGCATTACCATTGGGTTTGTACTCATGGGACTAATTAACGCAACCTGGCCTATCTGGATGGCAATTGTGGTTACCATATTATGCTCCATTTTTGTACAGGGAGCTGAAGGCGCTACTTTTGCCGTGATTCCTTTCATTAAAAAGAATATGACCGGACAGATCTCAGGTATGGCAGGCGCTTATGGAAATGTAGGAGCAGTAGTATACCTGATCATTTATTCTATGGTGGATGCCCAAACTTTCTTTTTTATCCTGGCAGGTGGTGCAGCCTTTAGCTTTTTGTACTGTCTTATTTTCCTGAAAGAACCAGAAGGTTCGTTTTTGGAAGAATACGCGGATGAGGCTTAAAAATTAATCGCGGGAGTGTTAAAACAAAGGGTACTGACCACCTTTTATAAAGGCTTTAGTATTGAAGGGAGGTAAACTGCAATCTTGAAAGTATTTCTTTTTGGCGGCCTTAAAAAGCATATGAAACGTTGTAGCGAGCGCTCCCTCACCCTTCATTCGCAAACCCCAACGGCTGTCGTTCAGATTGCCCCCGTGCAGCGAACGTATGGCAGAAAGTACTTTTTCTGTGCGGTCAGGGTAATAAGTTTGCAGCCATTGTGTGAACAATTCACCAACTGCACCATTAAGACGAATCATGGTATAGCTGCCATTGAGTGCGCCAGCATCAGAAGCCCTCTTTAAAATATCCTCTATTTCATGACCGTTAATTCCGGGAATAATCGGGCCCATCATTACTGATACAGGGATACCGGCTGCACTCAGTTTTGCAATGGCTTTAATTTTTTTTTCACCATGTACCGTTCGTGGTTCCATCGCAAGCCTGGTTTCTTCACAAAGAGTAGTTATGGTAATAGCCACCCGCAGCAATTGAAGGGCGGCCAATTCCTTTAAGATATAAATATCCCTTAATATCAAAACATTCTTGGTTATAATACTTACCGGATGTCTGTACTTCAAAAACACTTCCAGAAGTCCACGGGTTATTTTCAATTTTCTCTCCGCAGGCTGATAACAGTCTGTATTGCCAGACATGATAATGGGCTCTGGTCTCCAGTTTTTTTTCATAAACTCTTTTTCAAGCAAAGTTGCAGCATTGGGTTTTGCTATAATGTTTACTTCAAAGTCAAGACCTGCACTAAATCCATAATAATTATGAGAATTCCTGGCATAACAGTAAATACATCCATGTTCACAACCCTGATATGGATTAATGGAATACTGAAAGGGTATATCCGGACTATCATTCTTTGACAAGATGCCCTTAGAGTTATCAATAAAGCTGCGTGTGATTGCGGGCAATTTATCTGCTTTATCAATCCCTTCCTCAAAAAATTTACCTCGCTTTGTTTTTTCGTATTGATTTTCAGGATTATAATAAGTCCCTCTTCCGGAAAATAATTTCATATAATTGCTCTTTTAAATAGCAATATACTATATTATTTAGTTTTTATTAAGAATATTTCTGATTATTTTAGCATACAAAATAACTGTAGTGGGGAAAAAAATTACGTTTAGCCGTTAACGGATGTAATGTTTTTATATAAAACCATGAGAACAGTATATAATTACGTATATTTTTAGTAAATGAAACTATAAAAAGACATTTGGGAATAATTCACAATCCGGAAAATAGCTTTGAAACTACTTTAATCAAATTTTTACATAAATATTTATACATTACTGATATTTAGCAGCTTAAAAATGAGTTATGTAATAATAACTTTAATTATAAATTGTCTTATATCCATTATTTAATGTATTTTTCCAATAAATTTAAAAATTACATGCGATGAAAGGCATTTTAATTCTATTTACGATTGCATTTTTGTGGTTGCCAGGGTTAGTTTTATCCCAGGGTTCTACTGTATTGCAGCCAGGTTCATATATAATAGTCAGTGCTTATGCTACAAGCAAAGAGGCAATCGCTATTGATTATGTGCAAAAACTTAAAAGCCGGGGATTGGAGGCAAACTACGGCCTTGATGCACAAAGAAACCTTTACCTTGTATATATTGCATCCTATGATGACCGCAAGCTGGCCATTGAAAGAATGACAGAGATAAGAGCAGAGGGCACTTTTACCGATGCATGGGTACGTGTGGTTACAGGTGCTGTAACTAAAGAGATCGTTAAACCATCACCAAAACCTATAGAAGATGATAAAGAGGATAAAGCCACGCCTTCCTCAAGCCCCATCAGGTTACCCGAAGTTCAGGAAGAAACCCGCAAAGAGCAACTGCATCAGCCCGACGCTAAGACGCACGTAGATCTCAAATTTGAAAGAGGCAGGGGATTGGTTTTAAATCTCTTCAATGCAACCAGTCTACTGGAAATCAAAGGGGAGATAGATATTGTTGACTCAGAGAATGCACGTATCATCAAATCTGCCAGTGGGAATGTATTTCTGCCTTTTGGTGAGTTAGACGAAAAGAAAATGCGCGTAAGTTTTATCACCCGCGTATTTGGTTACCAGAGAAAGCAATATGATATCGATTTTCCAGTGAGTAAAGCAGATGCAACCAATTTGCCATATATAGACTTTTCCGGGGACACGTTGATCATTCATTTTGAAATGCAGCGTTTGCGCAAAGGCGATATACAGATATTACATAATGTGTATTTTTATAATGATGCTGCAATCATGTTGCCTGACTCAAAATTTGAGCTCAATGCTTTACTCGAATTATTGAAGGAAAATCCAAATTATTCTGTGAGACTCAACGGACATACCAATGGAGCCTATCGCGGAAGAATTATTTCACTGGGTAAAGACCGCGAATATTTTCAAGTGTCGGATGGTGCTGACAGAAGCTCGGGTTCTGCCAAAAAGCTATCGAAAAAACGCGCTGAAATTATCAAAGAATGGCTGATAGATCAAGGCATCTCTTCTTCCCGCATGCAAATAAAAGGTTGGGGGGGCAGAAGGCCAATGTATGATGGGCGTGGTGTTAATGCCAGGAAAAACGCAAGGGTTGAAGTGGAAATTGTCAAAGATTAAATACAAAAAAACCCGGCAGGTTTTAATCCGCGCCGGGTTTTTTCACTTCTAAGGGTTTTGGTGTTTTAGGAATATTTTGATTGAATGGCAATCGTATCCTGAATTCACCATCTATGTAGAATGCCTCAATACGACTGATGTCGATATAGTAAGGCAAAATCAAAACCCGGCTAAAAATCGGAAAAGCCAATTGCGGTTCATCAGATTTAGTTTTTTCCATATGCAAAACATGCATAATTAACTGATTTTGCTGCATAAAAAATTTGAAAGCATCTTCCGGTACTGTTTTATTCGATATTTTAATGATGATTTCATCCGCATGGTTCTCTATGATAAAGGAGGTATGCGCTGTTCCTCCGTTTACGGTATTCATCAAATCGCCGTATTGCAGTAAATTCCGGAGATGTTCTTTGTTTCCTAAGATGTTCATTATATCCTCCTTATATTTACAACACAGTTGTTAAACCATATAACACAAATTGCGTACCACTTATATTAACGATTTTTACTCAAAATTGATCGTGCCAAATTGGCGCAGGCATTATCGATTCAAGACAATATGTCCTGATTAACCATGTATAAGCATCCTGAGGAGGTATTAAAAAAGATTTGGGGTTATCCGGCTTTTCGCCCGTTGCAAACAGAAATTATTCAGTCGCTTTTGTCTGATAGCGACATACTGGCCTTATTGCCTACAGGGGGCGGAAAATCATTGTGTTATCAGGTGCCGGCCATGTGCCGCGACGGATTATGCCTGGTGATTAGTCCTTTACTGGCGCTAATGAAAGATCAGGTCGATGCGCTCAAAGCTAAAAAAATTAAGGCCTATGCTGTAAACAGTACTATGAGTCACCGTGCCATTGACATCGCCCTCGACAATTGTGTAAACGACGACGTAAAGTTTTTATATGTATCCCCAGAGCGACTCAGCACACCTATGTTTAAAGAACGTTTCCGGCAAATGAAGGTGAATTGTATTGCAATTGATGAAGCTCATTGCATCTCTCAATGGGGCTACGATTTCAGGCCTTCTTATCTCAATATCGCTGAAATAAGGGAATTACAACCGGCAGTACCCTTTATTGCCCTTACTGCTACAGCCACCAAAAAAGTAAGGGATGATATAGTTGAAAAACTACAACTTGTGAAACCCAAAATTTTCTGTGCCAGTTTTACACGCACTAATCTTTCTCTGGCGGTTCGGAAAACCGAAGATAAGCTTCAAAAGATCACAGATGTATTCAGAGCTGTACCTGGCACCGGTATTGTGTATGTACGAAGCCGCAATCGCGCCAGAGATATCAGTGTTTTTTTAAATCGCAAGGGTTATAGCGCTGAATATTATCACGCAGGGCTTTCTGCCGACAACCGGGCACGCAGACAAGAAGCATGGATCAAAAATGAAGTACGCATAATGGTGGCCACCAATGCCTTCGGTATGGGTATCGATAAAAGTGATGTGAGAACTGTAGTGCATTATGACCTGCCTGAAAATCTCGAATCTTACTACCAGGAAGCGGGCAGGGCCGGCCGGGATGGAAAAAAATCATATGCAGTTATTTTACTGCACCCCGGGGATGTTGAACTTCTTGAAAAAGCGTTTGAAACCGCACATCCACCGGTAGATTTAATACGCAGGGTTTATCAGGGGCTTGCCAATTACTATAAAATTGCTGCTGGAAGCGGCGCTTTTAATACTTTCGATTTCGATTTTGAGCATTTTTGCAATACGTATAAACTTGCACCTGCCGAAACATTTCACGCCTTAAAAAAACTGGCTGAAGAAGGCTTCATTGACCTGAGTGAAGGGGTTTTTCAACCGGCCAGGGCAATGTTTCAAGCCGGTAAAGATCTGTTATACGATTTTCAGGTGAAAAATGCCCGTTTTGATCCCTTTATTAAACTCATGTTGCGATTGTATGGCGCAGAATTGTTTAACAACTTAATAAATATCAATCCGCAAAAAATGGCCAGAATGCTCAATCTGCATTCTCGTGAAATAGAAAAAATGCTTCAAAACCTTCACAACAGTAGCATTTTGATGTACGAAAAAGCCCATGACAAACCTCAGATTACTTTTCTTACCCCTCGTTATGATGCCCGGGAATTGCCTTTGAATCTCAGGCAAATGAAAGAAAGAAAGGAGCTCAAAAAACAACAATTGCAGTGGATGGTTAAATATGCAACCCAGGATCAGCAATGTCGGGCATTGTTTATGAATGCCTATTTTGATGAAAATTCTAAGCCATGTGGAAAATGTGATATATGCCTGGCAGCTAAAAATACCATGTACTCCATAGAAAAACATGGTGAGATAAAGGGTAAAATCTATTCTGAACTGGCACAGAAACCCTGTACCATGAAGGAACTAAGCCAGATTTTCGAGGATTTCGAAAAAGAAGCATTCACCTCAGTCATCCGTGAACTTCTCGATGCTGGTGAACTTTTTATAAATACAGAAGGAAGAATCGATGTAAAATAACCTTTAAGGCTCCTTCTGTTCTCTTTTTCAACAAAAAGTCATAATGCTTTTTCCAAAATCTGAATCAACTCTTCTTTTTCCATATTGACAGGATGATTTCGATTGGCTGTTTTGGCGACAATTGCATCAAAATCATTTTCGGAAATGTTAAAATCAGATAAGTGTGGAATTTGCAATTCATGGTGTAACGAATGTATTGTTTCCATCAGGAAATCGATATACCAATCATCTGATTTACCACAATCTCCGGCAAAAATTTCACCAACCCTTGCGTATTTTGATAATGCATTAGATGAGGATAAAGATGATCGCAATTTATCTACCGTGATTTTATTCACGGGATACATCATGACGCTGCAAATTAGGCCGTGTGCTACTGGGAAAAGTCCGCCTATAGATGACGCAAAGCCATGAACAAGACCCAGTCCGGCATTGGCCAGGCAGATGCCAGACAAACAAGCCGCCATTGACATGCCTGATCGCGCCCTCAATTCGTCAGCTTGATGATAGGATCTTTTCAAATGCATCGAGACCTGTTCAAGACCTGCGACAGCCAGTGAATCGGTAAATGGATTGGCGATGTTTGATAAATATGGCTCCAGCAATTGGGTAAAAGCATCCATTCCACTGGTTGCCGTAATAAAGGGTGGACAATCGAAAGTCAGGCGCGGATCGATCAAGGCAATATCCGGGACAAAATTTCTATGCCTCAGTGATTTTTTAAAACCTGATGACCCTGTCTCAGAAATAACAGCATTTTTGGTGCATTCACTGCCGGTCCCTGCGGTAGTAGGTACAGCTATGAATGGAATTTTGGTCCCAGGATGTACCCGATCTCCTACTCCTTCCAGGTAATCACGTATACTGCCATGAACGGTGAGCATAGCCGAAAGTGCCTTCCCCGCATCAATAACACTCCCACCCCCTATGGCGATAACAACATCGGGATTAAACCCGGCATTTTCATCACGCAAGACATCGACTGATTGCGGAGTGGGTTCACCTTCTACCGCTGATATCCGAAGCTGAAGGCCCTGTTCACTCAATGCATCCAACAATTGCTGGTAGTAGATACCCGATCGAAAAGATTTACGGCCTGTCAATAAAAACGTCTTTTTTCCAAATGGTGAGACAAGACCCGGCAATGACTTAATCTTGCCGGCCCCAAAGTGTATATCTGGTGTTGAGGTAAAGCTAAAATTCATCATAAAAAATCAGGCCTTTTTAAAATCAGGACACAACATTTTGTATTTCACACCTTGTCTGGGGTTTTCCATCCAGGGAGCTACGGTATCACGCCAGACTTTATAGTGACTTGTTTCTTTATGGGCTGAAGCAGCCTCATCAGAGATGTAGGCTTCGTATAAAATAAATTTACATTCGTCTGTCGGATCCTGAATTACATCAAAACGCAGGTTGCCTGGCTCCTGTATGGAATTTTCGTGATTAACTTTTGTGGCTTCTATAAAATCCTTCATAAATCCGGATTTTACATGAACGTGTACCATGGTGAGTGACATATAATATGCTGTTGGTTTTAAACAAATATACATTTTTTACTGTCAAAATGAGGTAATATGCGGGATTTTTCAGCCAACTGTGATTGGAATCCCGGAATTCGGGCCAAATGGATTACCTATTCTTATTAACTATTATTCTGCAATCGTTGCAAAGTCTATGGGAGCATTTCAACGTCTACAAATTAATGGGTCTGTGGCAGGCTTTCATCCCTCTCCAGGAAGATTCAGGAATATTACCACGCTAGCTATATGTTAGGAGATTGTTTGCTGTCAAAAGCCTTCAGCTTTGAGCTTTCACTTACATTACCCATCACCCGGCTAGCGCACTTAGGCCATGTGTGCTTTCTTTATGACAGTATTTTGCCAAGAAACTATAAGGATGCAAAAAACTTAAAGGTTGATTTCTGATTATCAATGCATTTACAGGCAAGAAAGAACATGCGGCACGCGTGCTCTGGCTGGTTTTTTGGTAGATCCGACACCCTACGGGGTCGATGGTATAGCATGGGCATTTATGCTGTCCCGAACGCTATGCTTTCCGGGATTTCGGTTTCACCTCAATCTGCAACAAGGAATGGAAACTCAGATACCTTTATCGATAGTCTCTCCGTGCAGTTTACTGTCAACAGATTATTCGTAGCAAATTAAGTCGTGCTGTGAAATGCATTTTTCGATAATCATCTTTGTAATGTAATGGGTTCTATACCTCGCTAATCTCAAATTGCTAATCAGGGTTAAAATAAAGATATGCGATAGCAGATATGCGATATGTGATTTCAGAATTTAAAAATCGCCAATTAATTTAAACTCTACCCGCACCTTCTTTAATCTCCCCCTTGTTGGTGTTTTCCACCAACAAGCACTGAAACCCATCACCCATTACGGCATTCCGCATTACGTACGCATTACGATGCTATCTTCCTTCCAACATCGGGCAACTATAAGTCCCCGAATTCCGGTCCAAAAACCTCATCCAGATCCAGCTTAAATCCCTCCAGGGCCTGGGAATGCACAACGTCACCTATTGTATACAGTTTTGATGCCTTGTACTTTCCTTCTACCAGGGTATAGATCATCAGCGTACATTCATTGGGATGGATAACCCAGTATTCTTTGACTCCCGATTCTTCATAAACTTCATATTTGTTGTGGAGTTCCTTGCTGTTATTACCGGGGGACAGGATTTCGATGATAAGATCAGGGGCGCCAACACACCCCAGCTCATCAAGCTTATCATGATCGCAAACCACACAGATATCCGGCTGAACCACCGTATCTATGTCTTCATGCTTTTTGGATTTTACCGGCAAACGTACATCAAAAGGCGCTGAATACACTTTACAAGGATTTCCTTTCAGATAATTATAAAGTTCCGCAAATAATTTCCCGGAAACTTCCTGATGCCATCTTCGCGGAGCAGCAGCTTGCTTGAAGACTTTACCTTTTATCAGCTCCACCATTTCCTCGATCTGCCAACTGAGGTAATCAGCATAGTTATAGCTGCCATATTCAGTAAAAGGCTCTTTTACCTGATTTTTCAAATCTTCTTTGTCCATGTCGCTGGCAATAATCTTATGACATTTACTCTTTACAACAGTACGCAATTATTTAAATTTTAACAATAAAATAGCATTAAAAAACTCATTAATTTCAAATGGATATTTACGCAAAATTGGTCAGAAAAGGCTTTGAACAGTTGTAAAATGGGTATAATTAGTCATTTTTTGGAAAATTTTTACCGGAATAAGTATATAACAAATTCTTCAATAGTTTTAAAATGTAAGCTATTTGTCGCAAGACCTGTAATTTACCTAAAAAAATTTGTGGCATGCATTTGCCGACATAGGAACAAGGCGTTCTATTAAACTATATCAAAATAAACTTTACCTGGCAATTATAACTATTTTTTTTTATCATTGAATTTCCAAAATCGACCCTGCAATGTGTATCCTACCGGGCACGACATTGTGATAATAGCTAACCAATATTCTTTTGTCATCCAGCATCACCGACCAGGGATATCCCAAATCTGTTCCGGCTCCGTCATCCCTGATTATGATTTCTTTTGCTGTCTTAAAGTCAGTACATTCAGGATTCAGGATCCTTGCACGAATGCCATAAGGTTTTTCTCTGTACCCATACACCAGGAGTACATTTTTATCAGGCAAGGGCAAAGCATGCAGAGGATAACCAACAAAACCCATTGATTCAGGCTTTCCAAAAGATTTACCGCCATCCTTGCTCCTCGCAATCCAGGCTTCTCCATTGAGCCGTGAAGTTCTCAGAAATGCCACCAGATCGCCCGCCGGCGTTTCGTAAATCGATGTCTCATTAAAACTGGCTGTATCTAAAACCGCGACAGGGGTTGAATATTCCCAATTTTTTCCTTCATCTTCAGAGATAATAAGGTGAGTTGAAGTCTTGCGTGGTGATTCAGAATCACTGGCTGCTACCACCCAATAAATCCTGCCATTCTTTCCTTCCCATAAAGCGCCACGGTTGTAAGCAGGAATAGGAATTCCCATGGCGGAGAAATTTATCTCCGGACTGATGTGGGGCGGGTAAAGTGGTCCGGCCCATTCCTTTCCACCATCATCAGAATAGAGCACATATCCTCCTAAGAAAACAACACCATCCTTATTTTGAAAATTTGGAGACTTCAGGTTAGGCAAGCCGTCGGGTCTTACGAAAGCCCAACCGTAACTTGTGCAAAGCATTTTTCCATTTTTCATTAACAAAAGGCAGGGATCCTGTGAACCGCCAAACGCATGGGCATACAGCAATTCGGGTTCTCCATCCCAGCTTATGCCATCCCGGGAACGCATCATGACCAGATAACTATTGGGATCTACATGGTTTGAATGCCCTTCGCCAAAAATTTTACGGTCAGGTGCCCTGCGAAAAGCCAGCAGAAATTCTCCGTCGGCCTTTTTTACAATGGAAGGAAATGCTGAATGAAATTTTTCATCATCATATATAATTATATCCTGATTTTTTTTTATCTTAGGCTTAGAAGACTGAGATAAAGCTCTTTGTCCCGCTGAAATCAGGATGATCATAGTCAGGACCATCCCAAAATGTGATCTGAGAACGTTCATATTCATTATATCTTATTTTACTAAATACAGTAGAAAGCCTTATTCAGGCCAATCTGCGAATAAACAAGGTTTTCCGTGTTTTGTCATTTTCACGGTTTTCCCTGATTTCATTGGCAAAAAAATTATCCAAATTGAAAGCAGAAATTAATACTTGTATTTTAACGATCATCTAAGGCTATGAAAGACATGCGAAACCTAATCATCCTATTTGTATTAATACTTTCAGCTCACAATCATGTAACTATGGCACAAATACAGGGAAAAGTCAGCCGGCCTGAATTGGGACTGGAATTTGATATACCGCAACAATGGAGCGGACAGGAAATAGATGGAGGCATGTTGCTGGTATCTGAACAGGTCCCTGGTTTGATTTTAATAATGTTACATGAAATAGATCAATTGGATGCGCTAATAGCTGAGGCAAAACAAGGCATACAAGAAGGTTTTCGCACCAGACTCGTTCCGGCAGGGGAAATTATAAATTTTGGAAACCATGGCATCGCATTGGAATATACCGGAAAAATAGAAGGTCATCCTGCAAAAGCTCATGCCATAGGTTTAATCAATGCCCACGGATATGGCATCACTATTTTAGCCACAACAGATCCGGATAATTTTTCTCCGGTATACAAAGAATTAGCAGAAGAAATAGCAAATAGTTTTCTTTTCACTGAACCTGAGAAAGCACCCCAACACGAACAATGGAGACAGTGGCTGTCAGATATGAGTTTGCGCAGAATGAGTTCATACAGCAGTGGCACCAGTGGGGGTAGTAACAGCCAGTCGAGAATTGATTTATGCGCCAACGGATATTTTTCTTACAGCAGTAGCAGCAGTATGTCCATAGATGTAGGTGGCGTATTTGGTAACTCTTCCGGAAATAATAGCGGGCAGGGAACCTGGGAAGTGTTGGATGCTGGAAATGGCAATGGATTGCTTCGTATGAGTTTTAATGATGGACGGGTGTGGGAATATCAACTCAGCACCAATGAAAAAGAAGAAACCTATCTCGATGGTGTACGGTATTTTAGGATTGGCAAAAACGACCCAAACGGTTTTGGTCCCAACTGTCCGTAAAGTACGTGGTACAAGCTTTTAGCTGCAAGTCAACGCAATTCTTTAAATCAGCTATTTTGCTAATGATGCATCATTCATCTCCCAATTTGAGATAAGCAAGTGGTTGCAAGCTGTAAGTTTCACAGAGATTGAGCCTTAACTATATTATCCCTCATTCTTTTCAACAATGTTATGTAAAAAATGAATTTACTTTTTGTCCTAACGATAGATCTTCCCACTCCAAATTGTTTTAATCAAACAAGGCTCAATATAATAGGCTCATCAAAATTATCTAATGCGTTTTTTTGAACGATGCTGGAATCCGAAGGATTCCCATGACTAAAGCAGACAGTTCAACATGTAAAAATCGACCCTTACTGGGTCGTATGACATGATATAATGTTTCTGTTCAACATTAAAAAAATGGAATAGATTCCATATTAAACAATATCAAATTTTAAATCAGGGTCTATCATTAGAGATTTTTAAGACCTTCCATGGCTTAGAATGATATAAATTTCATGATTTTTCTTAATCCAGTCAGAAAGAATCTTCAATATGAAATGCTTTTTGTGCACATCTAATATTACCCTGTGTTTTAAATTTTTTTTGAATGTTAGTTCAATCACAATTAATTAATTTTCACTGCAAAAAGCATTTAGCAATAACCAAAGGACCATTGTAAAGCGAACAAATGCCTAAAGTAAAATGGACTTTTTTTACTATGCTGCAAATATTTTGAAATGTATAGAGGCTGTAAATAATTCATTATTTTACTCTGACAATAGACGAATATCTCAAAACGCATAAAAGCTTACTACCCTTCATAAAAGGCCGTTTATCAAATAATGAAAAACTGATTACCTTTATACAGTCCAATTTTTTAAACGTATTATTTAAATGAAACGTATTTTAATTTTTGTCCTTATGCTGACGGGTATGTTTTGGCAACAGGATCTTTGTGCACAGAAAGCCACCTACCAAAGTGTCTTTATTTACAATTTCACCAAATACATCAAGTGGCCGGCTGAATTTGCAGATAACAAAATACAAATCGCTGTTTTAGGCAATTCAGATGTTTTTACAAGTTTACACGAAATGGCTGAAAAGAAAAGTCATTCCGCAGGCATTCAATTGAATGTTGTAAAGATCAATTCATTGGATGAACTATCTAATTGTCATGTGCTTTTTATCCCTGATAGGCAAAGCAACAAACTGGATGAAGTCAACGAAAAGACACAAGGTAAAAATATCCTGATTGTTACGGAAAAAAATGGCATGGCTGCCCAGGGTGCTGTGATCAATTTTATTGAAGAAGGAGGAAAACTCAAGTTTGAACTCAACCAGGAACAAGCTGAAAAAAGAGGGTTAAAAGTATCCGGTTCATTGATATCTCTGGCCAAAATTGTGTAAAAAGCGAATTTAAACCAGATAGACCATATGTAAAGGCAATCCATCACCTCTACATATGATGGTTAATTTTGGATTTTAGCATGTAAGCACGTATGCTGATATCTGTAAGGGGCATCTCAAACTATGACTGCCCTTTTTTTATGTGTTTTACTTTTTGGCAGATTTTTGTTAATATGGCCTTCTGCTTATATAAATCTTAAAAGGATGAATACCATATTTTTTTATCGCACTGCCTTACTGTCTTTTTTGACAATCTTTATTATCGGAAATAGTCTGGCTCAACAGGAATACAAAGTGCTGGATCGTTGGAATTTTCATAAAAATGCCCAAAATGCATTGTATGATCACTACGCGGGTATTGCCTTCGAACTCCTGAAGCAACGCAAGATCAATGTTGATCAAATTGAAAGTGTAGAACAGGTACTCGAAAGACAAGCACAGATACAAAAACACCTCAAAGCCAGTATTGGCGATTTCCCCGCAAAAACACCGCTAAATGCACAAATTACCCGAAGCATCAATAAAGAAAAATACATCATAGAACATGTAATCTACGAGTCCCAACCAGGTTTTCATGTAACTGCTTCTGTTTTTAAGCCCAAAGGTCTGTCTCGCAGGGCAAAATTGCCGGTGGTGATTTACTGTAGTGGTCATAATGCTTCAGGATATCGCAGCCCGATCTATTTACATAAAATTCTGAACCTGGTGCACAAAGGTTTTATGGTGCTGGCCTTTGATCCGGTAAGCCAGGGAGAACGTTTGCAATACATAGATGAAGGCAGCGCACGCTCTAAAATCGGGGGACCCACAAAAGAGCATTCGTATGCCGGTGCGCAGGCATTTATTGCCGGAAGTTCGCAGGCAAAATACATGATCTGGGATGGCATCCGTACCGTTGATTATCTGCTTAGCCGTAAAGACGTAGATCCGGAAAGAATCGGCATAACCGGTCGCTCAGGAGGTGGCACACAATCGGCCTATATCGCGGCTTTCGATGAACGCATTTATGCCGTAGCACCGGAATGCTATATTACCAGTTTCACACGCCTGCTGCAATCCATCGGGCCGCAAGATGCCGAGCAGAATCTGAAAAACTTTATCGAATATGGACTCGATCACGCCGATTTTCTATGGGTTCGTGCACCAAAACCAGCGATGATCATAGCCACCACCAATGATTTTTTTAGCATACAGGGCGCGAGAGAAACAGCCAGTGAAGTTAAAAAATGCTACAGCTTGCTGGGAAGTGCTGATCAATTTTCCATGGTCGAGGATGTGGAAGGACATGCCTCCACGCGCAAAAACAGGGAAGCCATGTATGCATTTTTTCAAAAATCTTTGAGAAATGAAGGGTCGAATTCCGATGTTGACTATCAGCTACCAACCGAAGCAGAAATGCAGGTTACCAAAACCGGACAGGTTCGTACTGCAATGGCAGGCAAAGGCATCGACGATTTGATAAAGGATGAGGCCCAAAAATATTTCGAAGTCATAGAAAAGCAAAGAAACCAAAAGGAATTGCATCTTTCACAAACCAATGAATATGTGAGGAATCTCATGCATGCTGTTTCTGTTGATGCATCTGAGGAAAAAGTCTTTACCGGAAAAATTGTGAAGGAAAGGCATGTGGTTGAAAGGTATATTCTAAAGGGCGCTGGTGATTATCCTATCCCATGTCTTTGGTTTAAACCCAACGTGAGCAAAGGCAAAGTTCTGCTGTATTTACATCCTGAGGGCAAGTCCGGCTTATTACAGGATTCTCTTGCCCTTGCAAACCTGATTGATGAGGGCTACAGCATAATGGCACCTGATCTTTTGGGCACTGGTGAATCCTTTCCTAAAGATTACCGGGGTGATGCTCAAATAAACGATGTTTCCTACAACCTTTGGTTTGCCTCCATACTTACCGGTCAGAGTATTGCCGCCCTAAGGGCACATGATGTTTTACGACTGACTACCATGGCCAAAGAAATGACAGGCTATGATGATGTTTCCATTTATGCTTATGGAGAAATGAGTCCTGTGGCACTGCTGGCCTCAGCCAATGATCCCATTTTCAATCAATGCATTCTCGAAGATGCTCTCCTTTCCTTCCAAACGCTGTGGAAGAATACCTATTACCACGAAAAGCATGTACATAATTGTCCGGCTGGCATTGTAGAATATACCGATATTCCAGATCTCATTCAGATCGCAAATGTAAATAAGGTGGTGATTCACGGCAGTACGGATAAAGGAGACGAATACTTTCAATCCGGAGCATGGAAGCGGGATTTGGAGTGGCTGAAAAGTACATCTTCAAAGAACAAAATTATCCATTCCGATGATGGAACAGACCATTGGATCAGGTATTTGAGTCAACCATGAAAAAGAGAGCATTTTCTGTGGCTGCCCGTATAAAAAGCTTCAAACCGGCTTTCAGGGGACTTTATGTTTTGATCTCAGAGGAACATAATATGAGAATTCATCTCCTTGTTGCCACGCTAACCATTGTCCTTGGTCTATTCTTAAAAATTAATTCTACCGAATGGATGATGGTTATCATATGCATTGCCCTTGTATTGATGGCTGAAGCTTTTAACAGCGCGATTGAAAAAATGATGGATCACCTTTCCCCTGAAAATCATGAAAATGTAAAAACCATTAAAGATATTTCTGCCGCCGGCGTACTACTTTGCGCTATTGCTGCCGCATTAGTGGGAATCATTATATTTATCCCTAAAATCGTTTCACTAATACCTTAATAATGAACTAAAAATGCGAAAAGAAATCAATAATTCGTACCGTGAACATGACCCAAGGATTGTATACCGGGGTGCTGATCCATCAAGATTAGATGCGCTTACCGATGCCGTTTTTGGGATTGCCATAACTTTGCTGGTTTTCAGTATAGCCAATCCCAATTCTTTTTCAGACCTGCTCGATTTTGCAAAGACCCTCCCTGCTTTTTTATTAAGTGTGGCTTTTTTAATATTAATCTGGAATGAGCATGCCAGCTTTTCTGAGATTTATACCATCAATGATTCCTTACTTGTCATACTTAATGTATTTTTTGTTTCGTTGATCATATTTATGGTTTACCCTTTGAGATTCTTATCTCTCTTCTTAACAAATCTCATATTCAGGACGGATATTGACATAAGCATCCAACTTCATCAAATACCCTGGTTAATGATGTATTATGGTCTTGCCGTATTTGCCTTATACTTTTGCGTTTTTTTGTTTTACTGGAGGGTTCAAAAAATAAAGATAAAACTTGATTTAAACCCATTTGAAATTTTTCACACAAGATGGCAAAAAAAGAGACTGACCATTTTATTTTCTGTGCCTTTGCTTTCTGTGATGTTTGCAATAATATTCAGGGGTTTACACCCAATGTGGTCTGCCTTTATTAGTGGCATGATTTATTGGCTGTACTTCCCTCTTATGTGGTGGTGGATGAAGAAATTTGAAGATAAACAAATGCGTTTGCGATAATCCGAAATCGTATCTCCTGATTATCAATGTTTTTCACTTAAAGTATACATTAAAAAAATGATGATTGAAAAAAAACAAGGGCATCGTTAAATGCCCTTGCCGTAATAAACAGATTGTGGTTAAGTGGTTTATTACACGATCAATAGAATCAAACTTTCAAATACCAAAATTATTGCCGGAAGTGATATTGTCTGTGAAGGTATTACCTATTCCAAAATTTGACATATCTCTGAATCCATTACCAAGAAATGTGTTTTCAAAAATTGTATTAAAATCCGAAAATGAAAGTAAAACTATTCCTACCAGTTCATTATTGTTTCCAACATTACCAGGACCAATAACATTATGATTAGCTCTTTGTAAAGCAAAATCAATGTTGTGGTTATAGATTATGGTTATGAAACACATTTTTTCAACACTCTTTGAAATTATAAGAGAGGTCATTGTGTTTCATGTGCATGCAAGGTAGGAGTTCAGAAAGTACTAAAAAATACCCCAAAAGTAGTATTTTTAGGATCGAAAGGGTAAATGAATCATTTTGGTTTCCAGTCCTCGTCGCAGATTGAGGTGAAACCGAAATCCCGAAAAGCATAGCGTTCGGGACGGGGTCTCATATATGATACATCTTTACCCACCCCGAAAGCGGGATTCCGGCAAAGCCTCCATTTAACAACGAGGGCGCAGAGACTATGATCATTTTTGCCTGTAATCTTCAAGCAAAACAACTATCTCAAACGCTCCCGCTCCTGCTGTGTGTCCACATCAATGGCAGCCAGGGGAAAGGGTACGGTTTGCACCTCATGGCTATGTTTTTCAATCAGATGCTTAGCGCCTGTATCGCCTTTTAGTTCCAGTAATTCATCAAATATGCTGCTATGAAAAAGTGCGGGCACCCCTCTCCTGCCTTCGTACAAACTCGCCACAATATGAGCGCCTGAATTCCGCTGCGTCTCCAGCAGCCTGGACAGATGGGCGGTATCAACATAAGGCTGATCACATAACATAAACAGTATATGACCCACATGTGGGTAATGCTTACTAAAATACTGTATGCCCACCCTGATGGAACTAGCCATACCTTCTTTATAAGCAGCGTTTTCTGCAATCTCCACGTTCAAATCTATTAAGTGGTTTTTGAGGGCCTCATCTTCTGCAGCTATCACCACCACGGTGGCAGCTGTATGTAAACCCAGGGCCTCGTGAATGGCATGACGAATCAGCGTAGTATTTTTGTAAGGAAGGGTTTGTTTGGGCACACCCAACCTTTTTGATTCTCCGGCTGCCAGCATTACTATGCCATAAGATTGTGCTGAAGGTTTAAAACGCGATTCCCTTTTATGAATGTGGCCGGTTAAATTTCGGAGTGAGGCGCCGGATTTACCCGAAAATACTGCCCTGATTTCAGAAATAACCGATAAGGCAATTTCTTCAGGGCCTTCTGCCCCTATGTTTAATCCGGTAGGCGCAAATAGTTTATTCAGATCACCCTCCCCCAGAAATACGCCTTCAGACTCCAGCTCCTGCAACATTCTCTCCCGCTTTTTTACCGGTCCCAATAGCCCGATGTATTTAACCGCACTGCCGAGTAAAGCAAGCAATGTGGCTTTATCGTAATCGTAATTGTGCGACATCAAAACAAAAGCCGTTTGTTCATCGATATCGATATGGCGAATGACCTCTTTGGGTTTGCCTACCACCAGGCGGCAATCCGGAAATCTGTTTTCACTGGCATAAGCACTCCTTCCATCAATCAGCATCATTTCCCAGCCCAGTATTTTTCCAAATGCCACCAAGGGTTGAGCATCGTTGCCTGCTCCGGCGATAACAATCCTGGGAACCGGAGGCAAATACTCCAAAAAAGCCTGAAAAGCAGCTTCATTGGTATCTATTGCTGGTAAATAAATAAAAGCTGACTTGCCCTGCTTCCAAACCTGTTGAATGTCGGCTTCGAGCATTTCAAAATCAATGGGCAATGAGCTTTGGGCAGAAAAAGTACCCCGTGGATTAAATAGTAGCTTAGTGCCCTGAAGTACACTTTTACGCCCTTCTGTTGAAAAAAAAGTTACCAGCACAGAGGCCTGTCTCTGCTGCAAACACTTCTCGAGCAATTGCAAAGCATGTAAGGGATCTTCTGTCTGTATGGGTTCCAGCAAAACCCTGATGATGCCATTACAGCCCAGGTTTACGGTAATTATATCGTTTTCTTCATCAGAAGTATCATAGGTAAGCAATAGAGGCTTCTGGTTTTGCATAACCATCAATGCTTTACGCAGAATATCTCCTTCCAGGCAGCCCCCGCTTACGGCACCGGTAATTTCACCGTCTTCGCTGATCAACATTCGGGCGCCGGGCTCTCGGTAGGAAGAACCTTCAATATGCACCACCGTTGCCAGTACCATACTTTTTCCCTGCTTCAGGTATCTTTGACCTGCTTCAAGAATTTGACGAATCTCTTTCATATCATTCCGGATACTACATGTTGTTTTGAAAGAATCGCTCTTTTTAATAATTCGATGGCCTTGAATACGTCCGCTTCCTGAGTAAATCGACCCAGGCTAATGCGAAGGGTAGACAAGGCATCGGCATCGCTCAGGCCCATGGCTTTAAGAACATGGGATGGTTTCTGCAGCAGGCCGGCACAGGCACTTCCCCTGCTCAACGCAAGGTCACCGGAAACCGATAACAATAATTTTTCTGCATGGATCCCAGGGAAAGTGAGGTTACTGACATGTTCCATGCGATTTTCTCCGCCATTGACCCGACTTCCGGGAATATTGCTGAGAAAATCCCGCTCCATGGTGTCGCGGAGATTTTTTAAACGCTCCCTCTCCACTGCCATCAGTGGCTTGCAAATCCTGGCTGCCTCACCAAAACCGACGATGGCCGGCACATTCAGGGTGCCGCTTCTCATTCCTTTTTCATGTTTACCCCCATGTATCTGCGGCAAAATGCCGGCCGACCGAGCCTCTGAATTAATATACAAGGCTCCCGTTCCTTTGGGACCATACATTTTATGTGAGGAAAAAGCCATAAGGTCTATTCCTGCATTTTTAACATCCAGGGGCAACTTTCCCACCGCCTGGGTGGCATCACAAAAAAAGAGCACATCATACTTACGGCAAATGGCTGCAATGGAGTGCAAGGGATGAAGGACGCCAGTTTCGTTATTCGCATACATAAGGGCTATGCACAAAGTATCTTCGCGAATGTTCGCCTCCATTTCTGACAAAGAAATATTTCCATCTGTATCCGTAGACAGCCGGGTAATGGTATATCCTGATTCTTCCAAAAATGCGCAGGTATCCAGTACAGCTTTATGCTCTGTGGCACAGGTTATGATATGCTTCTTTTGATGCTGATTAAAATCTGCCAGTCCTTTTAAAGCCAGGTTGACCGATTCGGTGGCGCCTGAAGTAAAAATAATCTCTTCAGGTTTAGCACCAATGAGATCGCTGATTTCTGTCCTGGCCTCATCTATCGCATCTTTGGCCATCCAGCCATACCAATGGTCCGCACTGGAGGGGTTGCCGTAATGCCGGCTGAAATAAGGAATCATGGCTTCCACTACCCCGGGATCGCAGGGGGTTGTAGCATTGTAATCTAAATAAATCGCTTGTTTTTTCATGAAATTATTCAGCCGATGCGAAATGCGCAAATAATCAATCCGCCACGATTACTTTCAAAATTGCTTAAGAAACAACGAAAAAACAACTAATAAGCACGAATATTCAAAGGCAAATCTGCTGTTGTTTATTCTTTTTCAACTTTAAGCCAACCCTGATAGGTTTGCTCCAAAGCTGGTACGTTCAATTGATAATAATATACTCCATGGCTAAGCCCGTCACCATCCCAGCTGTTGTCGTATTGGTACTGCCTGAATACTTCCTTACCCCATCGGTTTATGACCACCAGTTCATTTTCAGGATAGAGGTGAAGGTTAACTACTTCAAAAAAATCATTTATTCCGTCTCCGTTAGGTGTGAAAACATTGGGAATTGTCAGAGGATGATCGAAAGAAAAACCAATAATATTAGACCAGGAAAATTTATCACCATCATAGGAAATCGCTTTAATGCGATACTGATGCTCCAATCCATCTGTAAGATCTGGTATATTAATCCCGTGGATATCTCCATTGGCTTCAAAATACACCGAATATTGACTTTCCCCATCGAGGCGACGGTATATATGGTAGGCCTTTACTCCATTTTCCCAGTTTTCATAGGGATTCCAGGTCAATTGAATTTCTTCCAGCCTCTCATCAAAAAAGCCATTCAGCAATATTGTATTATGCATCTGACTGATAACTTCTTCTTCGCATCCGTTTACTGATTCCAGGATATATCTGTAAATGGTTTCATGGCTCTGCAGGCCTTCGTGCAGATGGTCTGAAGATAAATCTTCCGCAATAAAGCTGTAAAGTGGCATCCAGTTATCTGCATGACCGGGTTGATATGAGAGTACTGCCGGGTTAGGTGCTTCTGCAGAGGCATTTAAAACCTCATATTTGATGATGGCCTCGCTTTCATTTGCTGAATCTAAACTTACATTGTGAATCATCACTTGCAATGAATCCTGAAAAAGGTTTATTCTCAATGTATCAGAAACGCCAAAGCAAACAGTATCGCGGGTAATGCTTTCTTCCTGCACCCAGAGAAGCCATTCCTCCTGATCAGGCTTCCAGTTAACTATGATCCGGTTTCCGTTTTCCCCATAGGAGATGGTGCCTCCTTTGGCACCCCAGTGATATTGTGAGCCATGGCTTGGGTATACCTGGTACAGCAACTCATGGGCCTGATTTTTACAAATATCCTCAGCACCCATGGGCGTCTGGGTTTGCAGCTCTACATTTATTCGAACGGGAAGCAGGACTTCATCAGAAATACATCCATATGCATTCCTGCTCTGAAGGCGCACATGGGCATTCGGATTGGTCCCTCCCCAATTAATCAATATTGAATCCCCGGCGTTTTCACTGATAAGGCTTCCTCCACTCTGGCTCCATTCATTTTCAAGGCCTTCGGGATTAGACACGTATAAAACGCTATCCACACCCGGACAAACAGAAGCAGGCCCTGCTATTTCAGGGCGTGGTGAAGGGTGCACGGTAACCTTTACTAAATCTTTTTGACAGCTGCTCACTTCAAACATAAAAACAACGGAACTGTCTGTGGGATTCTCCCAGGAGAATAGCGGAGAAGCGGAATTAGGATTATCAAGGTGTATGGCCGGGCTCCATTCATAATTAGAAATCTCAGGCTTAGGCACACCCAGCCGGACCGATTCTCCTGAGCAAATCTCTACATCAGGACCAGCATCGGGACGCAGTTCACCATCATATAGCAAGTGAGACGGAAATGTCGGTAAAAATGGAATTCCGGAGATAGAATTTTGGAAAGCCAGGTTTAAGGAATCAGAATGTTGAAGTTCTTCAAAGGGATCATTTGGGTTTTTGATGACAAACATTCTTTCTGTCCCATTGATTAAGGCATATATTTTACCATCTGGTGCCAGCTGCATCGAAGAGATAAAGGTATCAAACAAACCTGCCACCAAACGGGGCATAGGCACTGTAGCTTCTAAATCAATTTGGTGTACCGACACACCGGCAGCACTTAGACGCAGGGTATACAGATACCTTCCACTGGGGGAAAACTCTGCTGATGCACAACATTCACCAACCGAACGCAGGTTGCTTATTCCTCCCGTCGTGGTATTGAAATCTGCGACCACCGCCAGGTCTGGCTCAGGAACGGCAGAATAGCTGAAAAATATTTTATCTCCCTTTGGAGAAAACTTGTAATTACTCGAATTCCCCATATAGGTTGGCATCGAAATCACAGGTTCAGAGGCGATGCCGTTTTCATCTATTTTAAATGCCAGAATACGGTCGGTATCAATTCCACTTTGTGTATTGGTATCATGTTCACCAACCAGCCAGTAAGACCCTTCACAATTGCCCGAAATATCAAAAAAACCATGTAACCTGTTATAAATTACCTCGTTCTTTTTTATCACCTCGCCACGGCCTTCCCCTGCCTTTATATCGATCAGAGAATACAATACCCCATTGTTCTGAGAATCATGAGCTGAGTTGAGCTGAATAATGTAGTATAAATGTGATTGGCCAGGTTTGCGCAAAATATATTTTGGGCCAAATCTCGAGCCATTTAAACCCGTACCATTCAATACAATTTCGTGATTTGCATTCCAAACCGTATTGTGGTCGCAATACAAAACCAGATTACCCAAAGAATCAGCTATGGAACCATAACGCGCCATAGGTTGTGGTGCATTTTCCAGTATTTCAGGTGGTTGGTCTGAGAAATTGAGTCCGATTCCATTGCCCAGAAACCAGATATTAGATTCATTCTGTGCAAATAAGACATGGTTTAAACCAATCAAAACAGATAACAAAAAAGCCTTTCGAAAAAGCATATTCAGCAAATTTTTCCATACATAAATCCAATACGCTGCATAAAGGGATCAATTATATTGACACAATTTTAGTCCCTAAGGTTGTAAAAGAAAATTATAGTACTAAATTTCATCTGGAATGTAGTACTGATAAAACAGAAACGGTATTTAAAATCACATCATTATGGCTGGAAAATTTCAACCCTTCCCGAAATCTCTTTTATACTTTACATTTATCTGGATTTCCATGGCCCTGATGTCATGTACTCCTGAAAAAATCACCTTGTATGTATCCATGGATGGAAGCGATGACAATTCTGGCACCATACATCATCCTCTTCAGAGCCTGCAGGCAGCAAAAGAAATTGTAAGAGAACATATAAAAAATCAGAAAACAACTGAAATAGAAATACAGGTCGGAGATGGTTTATATTTTACAGGAAATCCTATGGTTTTCGGGTCGGAAGACTCAGGCAATGGCAATACAAAGGTTACCTGGAAAGCAGCATCTGATGCACAGGTTTTGGTCTCTGGAGGCTTCCTGTTACAAGATTGGGAAAAAGGAGATAATGGCCATTGGTTTGCCACTTTGCCCGATGCCTACAGGGGTATTGAGGTAAGGGAAATGTTTGTAAATGGTGAAAGGGCTACTAGAGCCAGGCATCCCAATTTTGACTACCTGAGAATAGCCCGTACCGGCAGCGACCGTAGAACTTATTTTTATTATCATGAAGGCGATTTTCCAATCCCTGAGGTTGTGCGAAATACCGAACTGGTATTTTTACACGACTGGTCGATTACGCGCATCGGCCTGGCCGACATAGATACACATAATCAAATCATCAAAACCATTGATTCAATTGGCGCTAAAAGCCTTTCGTTCTTTAATATCGACCATTGGGAGAAAGACCCCAGGTATTTTCTTGAAAACGACATGGCTTTTCTGGATGCCGAAGGAGAATGGTACTACCAAAAAGAAGAACAAAGAATAAATTTTATACCTTCCAATGGTACTGATCCTAATGAAATGGAAATAGTAATACCGGTTACCGGTCCGCATTTGATAATGCTGGAAGGCAGTCAGGAAAACCCGGTAAAAAATATTCATTTTGAAGGCATTCAATTCAGCCATTGTGCCTGGCAAATTCCTCAATCGGGTTATGCAGGTATACAGGCATGCTATTTCGACAGGCGCAGTAGTGAACCATCAGGGACAATACATGGTAGCTGGTCGGTGGTTCCGGCTGCAGTTTACGGCAATTGGATAGAAGATTGCAGTTTTAAAAATTGCACATTTTCTCATCTCGGAGGCTCAGGAATATGGCTGGGAACCGGAACGAAGACAAGTACTATTAGCCACTCTGAATTCTATGACATCTCAGGAAATGCCATTATGCTGGGGGAAGGAAGAGAACGATTGATCAAGGGGGATTATTGGTGGAAAAACACTCCGGAAGATGCCGCTATTAACAATATGATCTCCTATAACAGTATTACTCAATGTGGTAAGCAGTTTTTTGGCGCTGTGGGAATCTGGTGCGGTTTTGTTGCTCAAGCTGACATTTACAACAATCATATTCACACTTTACCTTATACCGGCATCTCCATAGGTTGGGAATGGAGTCCGGCGCCTACCCCGTGCAGGGAAAATAAAATACGCAATAACCATATTCATGATGTAATGAAAACCCTCAGTGACGGAGGGGGTATATACATGCTCGGTCTGCAACCGGGTAGTGTAATTACCAACAACCTGATACACGATGTAAAACTAAACGTCGGCAGGGCTGAAAGTAACGGCATGTTCCTGGATGAGGGCGCCACAGATTTATTGATAGAAAACAATATCATTTACAATATTGCAAAATCGCCTTTGCGGTTTCACAAGGCATTTAAAAATACAGTTCGCAACAATGTACTTGTGATGGATTCATCTAATCCGGCTATACGCTATAATTCTACCCGTGAAGAAGACATATTACAGGAAGGAAACCTGCTCCTTTATCAGGAAAATGAAGATCACCAAAAAATGCTTCTGGATGCTATAGATGCCTGGAAAAAGTAAAAGCAGGGCATTCAAGCCCTGCTTTTGTCGCTTTAAAATCCGTACTGCAAAAACTATCCTTCAGATTCCTGATGCAGTTTGGCCATTTCCTGATCGATGGTCCATAATCCTATACCATCGATTCCAATAATATCGAATAGTTCAAGAGCCCGACGTGCAATGGTTTCTTCCTCTCTTTGTTCCATCACGTACCACTGGAGAAAATTGAAAGTGGCATAATCTTTTACGCCGAGGCAATGATCAACCAGTGAATTGATGGATCTTGTTACGGCAATTTCGTGACCGAGAATGTCTTCAAAGACCTCCTTAAGTGTATCAAAATCGTGCTTTATACCTGAAATTTCCGGTTGACGCGCATGTCCCCCAGCGTCATTTATATAATGGAATAACTTCAGCATATGCATACGTTCTTCCTCTGAGTGTTCATAAAGAAACTCGGCCGACTTCAGATAGCCTCTCATTTCGCACCATGATGCCATAGATAAATAGGCCGCCGAAGATCTTCCTTCCATCTCAATTTGCTTATTGAGGAGCTCTTCCGTTTCCTTAAGCAAAGACCTTTTTTTATTGACAACTTCTTTCATAGTCAGTAATTTTTAAGTTTTACATTTTATCAAAAATGCATAAAATTAAGCATTTTCGGTAGTCTATTAAATACATTGAATTCATCAAAATGTTTAGCAAAAAGCTTTTTTAAAATCTTTCCAAAAAAGCCGCAGAACTATACTTTTTACTTTTTTACTTGAATCTGATCATAGGACTGGCAGTTTTGAAGATAATTTCTTACATCTCCGGCAGATACAAGGGCCACTGTATCTGCAAAAACATTGAGTATATATGTGGCTATTTCAGCTATTTCAAGATCCTTGAGATCAGCAATACCTTCCATTGGCATATTGTAAACATCACCATTTACCAATATTTCACCCTTTATACCATATTTAATTATACATACAGCCCGGTGCACATCATCACGAAGATAGTCTGAGTTTTTTAAAGGCGGGTACAATCTCGCAAGGCCTCTGCCATCTGATTGGTGACAATTACTGCAATGTTGTTCATACAAAACTCTTCCGTTATTTACATACTGAGTAATTCGTATTTTCTCCGAACTGCTCAGGTGCTTGCGGCGTTCATCTCCGGATTGAAAGGTGCAGGCGCCCGTTAACAACAGTACGATGCAGAAAATCAGCAAATACTTATAATCCATACTCGCTCAGAAGTTTAGGAATATCCTTTATAAGTCGGTCTACCTCTTTTTCTTTTGTGCCATCGTATATACCTCTGATTCTGCGTTCGGGATCAACCAGCAAAAATGCTCCTGAGTGGATATATCCGCCTGGTTCATCTGAATCTTCTGCGGCTGTAACCATATAGCTCTTTTGCCCTATTTCATAGATTATTTCTTTGTCACCTGTGAGGAAATTCCATGTATTACTGCTTACACCCAACCGCTCTGCATAATCATGCAACAATGGCACATCATCGTATTCGGGATCAATGGTATGCGACAGCAGCATCACCGATGTATTATCATTAAATTTTTCATATACCCTGAGCATTTGGGTCTTCATAACCGGGCATATGGTCGGGCAGGAAGTAAAGAAAAAATCTGCCACATATATCTTATTTGCCACCGATTTATGGGTAATCCATGTGCTGTCCTGGTTTAAAAAAGCAAAATCAGGTATTTTATGGTAAATGGTATCTGCTTTCATTCCACCATCATAGGTTACATTTTTTACTTCCCTGGGTCCATAAACGGGGAGCTTACCTTTATCTCCGCCTCCACAAGCCAGAAGGGCTAATACCATAAAAGAAGAAAATAATATCCTTTTAAACATGTCTCTTAATTTTTATTATTGATTAGTTGATATAACAATAATATTTGGTCATTTGATTTTCATTTAAGTCAGATTCCTTACAAAATCAAAAATTTAATCATTCCTGAGAAATTTTATTTCCAGGATTATAAGGTTTCCAGGATTTCAATTTTATCGCCAATTGAAATCCATCCGTAATTTTCAGCAATCAGGTTTTGCCCGAATAAAATTTTATTCCCTTTTTTTCTGTAACCCGCCATGCTTTGAAGGGGTTCTTTGCCTTTTTTTGATGTTTGCTGGTCGATGGTAGTAACAACACAACGAGCACAGGGCTTCACAATCCTGAAAACACATTCTCCAATGGCTATTTTTTTCCAGGAATCTTCTTCAAAAGGGATATCGTTATCAATAACCAGGTTGGGTCTGAATCTCGACACATCCATAGTTTGTCCTGCCTTTTCACTTACCTGGTGCAAGGAAGCTGATGTCACCAAAAGGTAGGGAAAGGCATCGGCAAAACTCACTTTGTTGGTTTCAGGTACATAATCCGGATCGGCCAGGCGTATGCTATCCTCTGGCATATATACCATACGGCAATTCATTTTCAGTTTATCAGAAAACCAATCATTGACAGACGCGGGCATGATGATGGCCTTACATTGGTCATCCCAAATTTGCACCTCAGTAGCCTCACCTTCATAATATTCACTTTTTACAAAAACACAATCCTCGGTTTTTTGCCTGTGAAATATTTTCAATTGATCTTGCAATTGCTCTACCGCAAATAATGCCATTGAAGCATGTTCGCGCTGTGAAATAAACAATCCATTTTCATCAATCAGCATAAAGCGGCGGTCGTGCAGCAAGCCTCTTTCCCCGGCTAAAGCGGCATTGAGGTTTATTCCTGCAAGGGATTTAACCGGATATACATACAATTCTTTTAATATCATTTTATTACAGCTGTTGTTCAATCCATTGTTTAGCTTCTGCCAATTGATCGGGATGAAACCATTGCATTTCAGGATCGGCTTTAAACCAGGTCAATTGTCTTTTAGCGTATCTTCTGGAATTTCGTTTCAACAATCGTATGGCCTCCTCAAAATCACTTTGTCCATCGAGATAAGCAAATAATTCGCGATATCCAACTGTTTGCAATGCATTTAGATGTTTTAAGAACCATAAGCTTTTTGCTTCTTCGAGCAGGCCTCCCTTCATCATTTGGTCAACCCTGTCATTAATTCTCTGGTAGAGTTCTTCCCTGTCGCGATCCAGTCCTATTTTCAATATTCGGAAAGGTCTTTTAACAGATTTGTCACTTCTGTACGCAGAATAGGGCTTTCCAGTATCTCTTATGACTTCCAGCGCCCGTATTATCCTTTGCGGATTATTTAAATCAGCCGACTGACAGTAAACCGGGTCTTTTTCTGACAATTCTGCTCTCAGAACATCGAGGCCTTTATTTTCAAGTTCCAGGTACAACTGTTCCCTTATGCTCAAATCGGGATTTGGTATTTCGTTCATCCCCTTACATACAGCCTTTATGTACAATCCTGAGCCTCCCGTTAATATAACCAAAGGATGCTTTTCAAATAATACATCCAACTTCCTCAATACGTCCAGTTCAAACATCCCTGCGCTGTAATAATCCTGCACAGATATAAATCCTATAAAATGATGTGCCACTCCTTTCATTTCATTTTGAACAGGTTTAGCGGTACCGATGTGCATTTCTTTGTAAAACTGCCTTGAATCAGCTGAAATAATTTCAGATCCTAAAGCAAGGGCCAGGTCAATGCTGAAGGCTGTTTTTCCAACAGCTGTTGGTCCGGCAATTACGATAAGGGTTGGCAACTTTTCCATTGGTACTGCAATTTTAGCAAAGCAAAAGTTAATTTATTCCTTTTACAGGCCTGAAATTTCACACATTACCATAAATCTGTTTAATATGGATACTTTACAGGCAGCAATAAATTTGCAAGAATAATCGTATATCTTTGTACAAAATTGATAATCTGTTGTATTTTAAATAAATTTAAGGCCTCAGATTGATTATCCAAATGTTGAACAACAGTGAAAGCGCGGGTTTTGACCAGGAAGATGCGTTGAATGTAGAGACCATACGAATTGACCAGGCTGAATTTCTTGATGATGCCTTTATTATCTTGCTCGATGGCAAAATAGTCGATGCGAGTAATGCTGCACTTGAAGTCCTCGGCTATACCTCTTCACAAATAACAGGCAGATTCTTTGTTGACATACTGCCGGAAATGCAGCATAACCAAAGCCGGTCAGACCGATATTTCTCACTCTTATTACACGAATTACAGGATCACCCTTATTTTGAAGGTATAATCAGCATTTTGAAAAGTGATGGAATAGCTTATCGCTTTTCGGTGGAAATAAGAAAAAATTCACAGGAGACTGGTGTCATTATATCCCTCGAACAGCAGATAGATGGCGAAGCAGGACAGAGTGGCCTTGAATCTGATAAAATACTCAGGAAAATCATTGAAAAAGGCCCTGTAATGTTTAAGCTCTGTGATGAAAAGGGCAAATTTTTTTACTTCAGTTCAAACTATCTTCAGGTAACCGATTCAAGGCTTTCTGATCATCTCGATGGGGGTTGGTTGAATTTCATTTATTACAAAGACAAAAAGAACGCCATAAATACCATTGAGAAATCCTTGATTTTACACAAAAGGTATATACTCAAGTATAGGTTACTCACCAAAGGTCGTCAATATAAACAGGTTTATGAGACTGGTTTGCCATTGTTTGATAAAGATGGCAGGTTTAGTGGCATGGCCATTACCGTATTAGATACCAGTCATTTTAATCTATCGGTTGAAAATGAAATTTTTCAGGATAATGTAGTAACAGATGCAGCTCAGGTTAATATTTTATTTAAAATGACCGATGCGCGTTTGCGTTTTTATTACCTGAGCAATCAGTGGATTTCTTTTACCGGTGTTAAGCGGAAATACCAGGCTAATGATGGATGGATTGAGTTGGTACACAAAGAGGATCAACCGGGAATAATCGTTTCGCTGGCCGATGCTGAAAAACAACATAAACGTTTTGAACTTAGCTATCGATTGAAAAACCAGGCCGGTGATTGGCGTTGGATGCATGAATCAGCAATGCCGGTTTTTGACAGCCAGGGTGAATTTACCGGTTATGTTTTTGCAGCCGTAGATATTACGGAAATAAAAATCAAGGAAGAGGAAAAACAACTCAGGCTTGCCCTTAGGGAAACTGAAAAAAAATTGCACAAGTCTCTTGAGCATTCGCATCTTATTGCTCTTTCTATCGATTATAAAGGAAAAATCAATTATTGCAATTTTGCCTTTCAGGAAATTATAGGCATGCCCAGGGAAGATCTTAGCGGATTGAATTTTCTTGAGGATATAGTAGTCCGTGAAGACCGGGAATCTTTCAGGATTCATTTAAAAGATATTTTTAAAAATAAAATGGTTTCGCCCACCTTCGATGTAAAAGTGCGTTCAATCGACGGTGCCATAAAAACCTTAAAACTGAGCAATGTAATCCTGTACGACATCAAAGGTCATATTGCAGGGGTTACTATAGCCGGTGAAAACATAACCGACAAACTGCTCATCAGTGAGGAATTGCGCAAAACCAATGAGCAACTCAAAGAATTATTTGACAATGCCAATGACCTCATACAAATTTTTTCCATCGACGGAAAGTTTAAGTTTGTAAATAAAATCTGGAAGGAAAAGCTTGGATACAGTGAAGAAGAAATTACCTCACTTCAGTTAAAAGACATAGTACATAAGGACCATATGAGCCGAACTATGGTCGCACTGGCTCTAATTGTTGAAGGCAAAAAACTCGATAAGTTCGACACGGTATTCGTTGCAAAGGACGGCACCAAAATATATTTGAGTGGAGGTGTAAACTGTACTTTTAAAGATGGAAAACCCATTGAATTTAAAGGCATTTTTCACGATATCACTGAAAGAAGCTGGGCTGAAAAGGCACAGGCACTCTATTACAAGATCGCCAATATGACCATTCACAGCTATGATCTTCAAACATTATTTGCCAACATTCATCACGAATTAAAAAACATCATAGAGGTTGATAATTTTTACGTTGCACTGCACGACAGAGAAAAAAACTTACTTAGATTTCCCTATTTTATCGATGAAAATGAAAAAAGCGAATTGTTTTCAAAAGAAAGGGTGTTTGGCAACGGGCTCACAGAATATGCAATGGGGTCTAATAAGCCTTTGTTTTTATATGAGAAAGACATACTAAACCTGCAATACCACAATCGCATAGAAATTAGCGGATTGGTTCCAAAAATCTGGCTTGGAGTACCTCTAAAACTCGATAATCGCGTTATCGGTATCATATCCATTCAGTGTTATAATAATAAACTCACCTATAATTTCAAAGATCTCGAACTGCTTGATTTTATTTCTGGTCAGGTGGCCATGTCTATTGAAAGAAAGCAAAAAGAGCAAAAGATCAATGAACAGTCTGCACGACAAAAGGCTATTTTTGAAAGCAGCAGCCACCTTATCTGGTCTGTAAACAAAGAAGGTCACTTCACATCATACAATCAGAACTATTTCAATATATCTCATCAGTATAATTACCTCGACCCGGTGAGAATTGAAGGCGATAGCATTCAGATACATGATGAATTCTGGAAGAGCAAATACGAATTGGTTTTTCAGGGGAAATCCCAGCATTTCGAAATGAAATTGCGGGATAAAGAAAGCCACAAAATTATGTGGAAAGAAATTTTTCTCAATCCGATTTATGATGAAAATGGCAATATTACTGAAATATCAGGCATCGCTCATGATATAACGCACAAAAAACAATCTGAACTCGATCTTCAGGAAAGTGAGGAAAAATTCAGGAATATTTTTGAATCTTTTCAGGATATTTACTTTCGCTGCGACAGCAAAGGCCGCCTGATCATGATCAGTCCATCTGTTAAGGAATTACTTGGATACGATGAAAACGATGTTTTGGGCAAACACATAACCAATTATTATTTATACAGTCCAAAAACAAAAGGTTTGTTGCGTTCACTGATTACCCAGAAAAGCGTAAGAAATTTCGAGGCTTCTATAGTTGGAAATGAAGGCATAATATTACAATGCATTTGCAATATCCGGCTCAATTATAAAGCCGGTAAAATCAAATTTATAGAAGGTGTAGCAAGAGATATTACCAATCTCAAAAAAACCAATCAGGAATTAAAATTTGCCAAAGAAGTCGCTGAAAAATCGCTGAAAGTAAAAGAAGCATTTCTCGCCAATATGAGCCATGAGATCAGAACACCTATGAATGGCATAATTGGTATGATCGATTTACTCGGCGATACCCGGCTTAATAAAGAGCAGGATAAATATATAAAAACCATTAAAAAATCTTCTGAAACCCTGCTCAACATATTAAATGACATCCTTGACCTTTCAAAAATAGAGGCAGGAAAAATGGAGTTGAAAAACATTCCTGTCAAACTCAAATCAACAATGGATAAGCTCTATGCCCTGTTTTCTCAACAGGCACAGGTTAAAGGCATCAACCTCTATTACCATTTAGATAAAAATATACCTGAAAAAGTAAAGGTAGACGAAACGCGCCTGCTGCAAATAATAAGTAACCTCACCAGTAATGCCATTAAATTTACTGATGGAGGTGGATCGATCAATATTGGTTTAAAGACGGTAAAAAAGAAGGGCCGAAAAAACCTGATCAAAGTAGTCGTGAGTGATTCAGGTATTGGCATTTCTCAGGAAAATGTAAAAAAACTGTTTACCAGCTTTAATCAAATTGACAACAGCTCAACCAAAGCCTTTGGTGGAACCGGACTGGGTCTTGCCATTTCCAAGGAATTGTGCCGCTTAATGGGAGGTGATATTGGTGTATATTCAGCCTTGGGACTGGGAAGTTCTTTCTGGTTTACATTTGAGGCTGAAACAACCGCGGAGGAAGTTATCGATGAAGATGTATTATCTTCAGGTGATCCTGAAACGAATAATTATTTCAATGACACCAACCCGCGTATTCTGGTTGTCGATGACAATCTTGTCAACCGGCAAGTGGCCAGTGAAATTCTTAAAAAAGCTGGATGTTTGGTGGATAACGCTGTGAACGGACAGGAATCCATAGATAAAGTTGCGGCCAATGAATACGATGTGGTTTTAATGGATATTCAAATGCCGGATATGGATGGCATTACAGCCACCAAAAAAATAAGACATTTCGCCACACAGAAACTCCCTCCCATTGTAGCCATGACTGCCTATGCCATGAAAGAGGATAAAGACAAGTTTATTCAGTCTGGCATGGACGATTACATATCAAAGCCTATTAAAGCACGTGAACTCATTGCAAAAATCAGAGAATTACTCAGGATTGACGCACCAGGATCTGAACAGCAAGAAAATCATGAAGTTGAAGAACAGGCTCATATTATCAACCCCGAAATCATTGATCAGTTGAAAAAATACGGAGGTAATGATATACTGACGGGTATTTTTGCCGACTTCGAAACAGAGAGCTCTGTATTAATTGATGATGCAATTGCAGCTTTGGAAAATGAAAACTATCAAACAATTTTAGTAAACTTGCACACACTAAAAGGTTCTGCTGGAACCATTGGCCTTGACAAGCTGGCCAAACTTACCAAAGAAGTGGAAGGAGGCCTGAAAACCGGAAATAAAGAAAAGCTTGACGATAAGCTGCACCGAATTAAAATGTTGTTTGAAGAATTTAAACTATATTACCCCGAGATTTTAAATGAACATTGAGTTATGGGAAAGAAAATACTTATCGCGGAAGATAGTTCTGTAATTCAGAACCTCACCCGCAAAATTCTGGCTATGCAGAATTATGAAATATACAGCGCCAAAAATGGTACCCAGGTATTAGAAATGCTCAATAATGAACCATTTGACCTTATTCTGATGGATATCAATATGCCAGTTATGGACGGCATGGAATGTGCACGACAAATCAGGGCACTCGAAGATGACCAAAAATCAAAAACGCCTATCGTAGCCATTACTGGCAATGCACGTAACTACTCCATGGAAGACTTTAAGGAAGCCGGCATTGAGGGTTACCTGCAAAAACCACTAAACTTCGATGTTTTGGTAGAAACTGTTAAAAAGTTTACTTCTTAAATGGATGTTAAATACACCAAACATTTCCTCAATAAACTCGAAGACCTGATGTCTGAAACAGATTATCACCTTCGCTATGAAAAGGGTCAATTTAAGTCAGGATATTGTATTTTAAATGACAGCCACATTGCAATCGTCAACAAATTTTACAGTCTTGAAGGCAAAATCAATTCCCTGATCGAAATCATACGAGAGATACAGGTAAATGAAGAAAAGCTTTCTGACAAAAACAAAACCTTTTACAAGGACATCAAAAAAACACCAGAAGTACATTGATAATTCAACTATTGGGTACAGGCACCTCACAGGGCATACCTGTCATAGCCTGTGAATGTACGGTATGTAAATCAAGCGATCCAAGAGATAAAAGATTGCGCAGCTCTGTGCATATACAAGATGATGGCCTCAGTCTGGTTATAGATACAGGCCCGGATTTCAGACAACAGGTTCTGCAGGCCAATATCTGTCGACTTGATGCCGTTTTATTTACCCATCAGCATAAAGATCATGTTGCCGGCCTCGATGATGTGAGGAGCTTTAACTTTGTTCAATCTAAACCTATGCCAGTGTATGGAAATCAATTGGTGCTGCAGCAACTCAGGGTTGAATTTGCATACGCCTTTGCCGAAGAACGATACCCCGGTGTGCCGCAGATCGATTTGATTGAAATTAATGGCGATGTCATAAAAATCGGTAAACATGAAATCATACCCATAAAAGTTATGCATCATAAACTACCTGTATTCGGTTACAGACTGGGAGATTTTGTTTATATCACCGATGCCAAAACCATTCCCGATTCTGAAATTGATAAAGCAAGAAATGCCAAAGTACTCGTCATAAATGCTTTGCAAAAAGAAAACCATGTGTCGCATTTTACCCTGGCAGAAGCCCTGGAAATGATTGAAGAACTCAAGCCTGAAAAGGCATACCTGACCCATCTCGGACACAAAATGGGATTGCACCATGATCTGGAAAAGGAATTGCCTGATGGGGTTTTTGCAGGATATGATTTTTTAACACTGGAAATTTAAAAAGTGCACATCCATTATTTTTTTCTGAAGCAACTTACAAAACAGTTGCAAAATATTCTTCCAGGCATGCAACTGGCCGAAGTCTTCTCTCAAAACAAAGATGAGCTAATACTTTCCTTTTGCAATGAAGATCAGGAGTTTTATATCCGAGCTGCCCTCAGTCCTCAATTTACCTCGCTGAGCTTTCCTGAAAACTTTCAGCGCGCCAAAAAGAACAGCGTAGACCTGTTTCAAGGCGCTGTTGGAAAAAGGATAAAATCACTGCATCAATACGCATACGACCGGAGTTTTGGTATTGAAATGGAGGAGCAACTGAACATAGTATTTAAAATGCATGGAAACCGCTCTAACATTCTCCTTTTAGACCATGAGAAAGTGTCAGAAGTTTTTAGAAAAAAAATTAAAAATGATTTTGATCTGAAATTAACTGGCCTCAATAAAACTCCCGACCTTTCAGAAGATCATTTTTTCAAAATGCAGGGTGAACTGAATAAAATACTTCCTGTGCTTGGCCGGGTAGCCGATGATTTTCTCGCAAAACAAAACTATTCCCAACAAACAGTTGAGAATAAATGGGCGATTTTTAAACAAATGATGGCGCTGCTGGAAGATCCGGAATACTTCTTTGTAATTGAAAAAAAGGGACTGCCGGTGTTAACCTTGTTCAGTGATGAAAATTGCCTTTTTAAAAGTAAAGAGCCTGTTAAAGCAGTAAATTTTTGGCTCAACCATATGATGCGCGACTTTCATTCGGAGCTGGAAAAACAAAAACTGCTGCAAATCATTGAAAAGCGCATACAACAAATAAAAAAATACCTCATACAAGCATACCAGCGATTAGATACCAATGACCGGCAGACATCCTACCGGCAAACTGCCGACCTTATTATGGCCAATCTTCACAATATACCTGAAGGAGTGGAACAAATAAGCCTTAATGATTTTTACCACGATGACCAGCCGGTTGAAATTCGTCTGAAAAAAGACATGAGTCCTCAAAAAAATGCAGAGAATTATTACCGAAAAGCCAAAAATGAACATATCGGCATTCAAAAACTCGAGTCAGGTATTCAGGCCAAAGAACAACAGTTAAATGAATATGAAGAATGGCTTGAGAAAGTGAAAGCAGAAAGTGAAATAAAAAACCTTCGCAGTATTGCAAAACAGCTTATAAAGCCGGTTACACCCGGCGAATCAGAATCAGATGGACCTTGTCATGTGTTTTATTATGAAGGGTATACTGTACTGGTAGGAAAGAATGCCAAAAAAAATGATGAGCTCACCCTGAAAGTAGCTGGTAAAAACGACCTATGGCTACACGTTAAAGATGCTGGAGGTTCACATGTGGTTATCAGGGAAAAGCCCGGACAGAATTTTTCAAAAACAGTAATAGAGAAAGCTGCTTCCCTGGCAGCCTATTACTCAAAAAAAAGAAACGAAAGCTGGTGTCCGGTGAGCTATACACTAAAAAAATACGTTCGAAAACCTGGTAAAGCTGCTCCCGGTGCTGTACGTCTGGAACGTGAAAAAGTAATTTTGGTAAAGCCCTGTATTCCTGAATAAATAAAGCGCTCTGAAAATCGCCTGAATCGTTGATTTACTGTAGTTTTAATATCCTGAATTTACATTTTAGATGCATACTTTTTCAGCAGACTGATTAAAGCATCAACTACTCATTGCCATTCCATATGTCATGGGTTGTTTTCCAGGCGCCGTCTTTTTGTTTTTTCAGAATATTGATGTACTTCGAAGTAGAAAAAAGGCTTTCACCTCCATCTTTAGGATGCAATCTGACTTCTGCAAAGCCACGGCCGAAGGCCAGATCACCTGATACTTCCACTTCTTCATAGCCACTTTTTAACTCCGTATCATACAGATCAAATATTTTCTGATAATAAGCCTCTACGGCTGTCCGGCCCTGCGCCACAGCTTGTTCAGGGGCCATTAAAATACCATCATCCGTAAAATGAATGGCTATAGCTGCTGCATTGCCTTCATTGAATGCAGCTGCACGGGCTGCGCTCATATCTTTGATTTTCTGAATTTCGTCCTCATGGCTGAGTTTATCTTCAGTTGTACAGGAAAATAACAAGAAAGCTGTTGCACAAAACAAGTTGATGGTGGCGCTTCTCAACAATGTACCCATAACTACTCTTTAGGTTTTAATGAGCACAAAAATATAAAAATTACTTAAAACTGGCCTGGATTAACTAAAAAAGCAACCCTTGACGGTATCTGGGCATCAAATATCCCCGGTTAAGCACTTTTAAAAGTCGTGAATTAACAAATTTAACCAACTTGCCCGCTGAGGTTAGGGCATAGCGATTGAGTAATGTGCCGCTACGTACATCTTCAATCAACCAGTATAAGCCACTAAACCGCACTTTCACCTCCCGTGGATTTACAAAATACTGCAGATTGGCAGATTCATATATGGGATTGTTCTTTAAAAAGTCTTGAAGTGCATCCTCCAGGGTCTTGAAATGCTTGCTTATTACCAGGCTGAGGGCATATCCATCATGTCCTTTTGGAGCAATATAAATGGTACGACCCTCCTGAAACAACTGCCTTGCTTTCGCCAATGGAACCTTTATCATACGCCCTCCTTTCCGTTTCAAAGCTTCTATTAATATGTACGAATTCCAATTTCCCGGGTTAATCGCTTTTGAGTACGAATAAAAGCACGAAATTACAGTGTAAGAATTATTGGCAAAAAGCGCAGAGCGCGTAGCACCGCAAGCGCACTTGTGCCGCGTGTGCTTCCTGCCTATTTTAACAAAGGATGAGCATTCATATACCTAAATGGATACTTTCTCTGAGCGGCTTATCGAAAATAGGTTCCTCATGGTGGCAAATGAAGCTGTGTTGTGAATGTTTTTTTGTTTGGATAGTCCTTCTTTGTATGGGGGTGGGTACTACACGACGCCAATCGATTTAACACCTTGCTACGAGGTATAAGCTTATTTTCTAGGGGTGGTTGTCGGAGAAAACTCCTCCAACAGGGAAGGTAAAGAATAACCTTCGCATTCCCTAAGAACTACAATATGATCTATACAAAGTATACAGTGGATTTTTTGTTGTGTCGGTGAGTCGATAAGTACTGTACAAATGGCCACTAATGCTGTATATATTAATTGACAAATGCAAAATATGTTTAACCGTTTAATCGAGCAGTACAGATGCTCATTAAGGCAAAATACAGACTTAGCTAATTCGATGCAGAATGTCAATCCTTTTAATCGCCTACGTCCCGATCGCTATGCTTTCCGGGATTTCGGTTTGGCCTCAATTCTAAACGAGGACACGGGCCATTACACTAAACATAATTCGATTCTTAAACTCCCTTAGGCAGCGTTTACAACGCAGTAAAGTACAACGAACATCCAATAACAAGCTACGAATCAAGCTTAAACAGGCTCATGGAATAGGCTACGATCTTAATTTCGATTCAACAATTCAACAATTCAACATCTAAACGACTCACCAACCCACCAACTCATTCCACATTCCATCACCCATCACGTATTCTTGTTTCTGCCACACAGCACCTTAGCGCTGTAGGCGCGGCATCTTTGTAGAAACAAAAGCGATGTAAAAAGATAAGCGCCGTAGGTGCGAAACTATTTTTTAAATAAAGCATTATCTAATAAAAAAGGTGCCACCCCTACGGGGCTCTACCTACTGCTTATCTGGTTTTTCTACAAAGATGCCATCCCTAACGGGATTTTCATTTGTATACCTAAAGCTGGGGCTCGCATGCATTTTTCTATGATCTTTTGGCGTTTAGAATCTATAAACCCATGTGTATGCTGGAGCAAGTCTTGCAATTCTGACCTATACAATGAAAATCAGGGCTTATAACCCGTCTCACAACAAGCACTGAAACCCTTACACCCAACTTTGAATGATATTTCATCCGCAAATTTTTAATCCACTACCACCGTGGCACGTGGCCCCACGCGATTCTGTACACTTTACACTTTATATCATTGATCTTCAATGCATTTACAGGCAAGAAAGAACATGCGGCACGCATGCCCTGGCTGGTTTTTTTATAGATGCGACACCCTACAGGGTCGATTGTATAGCATGGGCATTTGTGCTATAGACATTAGAATCCTCCGGATTCAGGTCTTTCTGCTTATATATGAAAGCACTCTCAAAACGTCGATCTCTAGTCTTTTTTTGTAACGAGGAATGGCAACAATAGCTTGTCTTTTACCGAAAGAATCATACCAGCCGCCGTGTAACGTATCCCCACGTTCCACTGTATACTTTATGTGTTATATCTTTGATATTCAGTATATTTACATTATAGAAAGCATGCGTGCAAGAGTTGGTGCTACGCACAAGACCTATAAGGATTTTTGAAACCTTATAGGTCGAGGTACTTTGAAATGGCTTTTTACTGCGCTGTGGCCGATTATGGTGTAGGGTTAAACCCTACAGATAATATTGGATTTGAAATCCGCCAGACTGGAAATAACTGTAATCATCTGTTTTGCAGATATATGACATGGGCGGACGCGGCACACCCCCAACCGGGTAGTGTAGAAAAAATCATGGTTCATCTCAACCCTCCCCCTTGTTGGTGTTTTTCCACCAACAAGCACTGAAACCCATTACCCATCACCCATTACGGTTTACGTATCACGCATTCCGCACCCCTATCCAAAAAGCCTTCGCACAAGACTGATAGGTCTGGGCATGGCTTTTTTTCTTACAACAAAATCTTCATTGAGTAGTTTGATTTGCGGCAATACTGCAAGGGTGGACTGCTGACCTATTCTGTAAAATTCATCGGCCCTTTCAAATGCAAATGTGCTGAAATTTTTCATCTCCTTAGGTTCAATAAATATATCACAGTCTCTCACCCTTGGCACTACATTTTGCCAAATGGCCAACCTGAATACCCTGTCTGCTGTATCGCGCACACCCTGTATATTATCTTTTCTGTCGTGAAAATTTACATGGGCACCTATGAGTATTTTCACTTTATTACGCAGCGGATCGGTAGGCATATTATTGAGGAGACCTCCATCGACGTACAGACTGTCACCAATAGGCACAGGTTTAAAAATGATGGGTAAGGAAGCTGATGCCACCACATAATCAAAAAGTTTACCCTGGCTTATAATTTCATTCTTTCCCGTATTGAGATTGGTTACAGAAACATATAAAGGCTTTTTAAGAGCATCAAAATCATCCCGTGGAATAAATTTTCTCAATAAATTTCGGAGGTAATCGAGATTGAGTAAACCATTTTTAGACATAAGAGAACCAATGAAATTGCTAAAGCGGGTACGTTTCACAAAATCCAGCAGTTCCTCAGGACTGTAACCAGCTGCATAAAAAGCCCCGACTATGGCACCAAAACTCGCTCCTGAGATTACATCAGGCGCCAGACCTTCTTTTTCGAGTACATCGAGAATACCTATATGTGTAATGCCCCTGGCACCTCCCCCGCTCAGGGCTATTCCTATCTGCTTTTTTCCATTTTCAGCATGCATCGGTTTCATGATTTTTTCTTTTATTACCATCTGCACTTTTTCAGGTATCAATAATTTTACCAAATTGCAGGTTAATTGCATGTTGGTAATGCATAATACGTGAATATCTTCATTTGTGGTAAAAAAAACCTGAAATAAATATGAGACAATACCATGAATTGATGCAGCATGTGCTGGATCATGGAGTCAGGAAAGAAGACAGAACCGGTACCGGAACCTTGAGTGTTTTCGGATATCAGATGCGATTTGATTTAAATGAAGGATTTCCGGCAATCACCACCAAAAAGCTTCATTTGAGATCGATAATCCATGAACTGCTCTGGTTTTTACAGGGCTCAACCAACATCGCTTATTTAAAACAAAACGGTGTAAGCATATGGGATGAATGGGCAGGAGACGATGGAGAACTGGGCCCGGTGTATGGGTATCAATGGCGCAGCTGGACCGGCGCCGATGGAAAAACAGTAGATCAGATCAGCCAGCTCATTGAACAGATTAAAAAAAATCCCGACTCGCGTCGTTTAATTGTCAGCGCCTGGAATGTGGCGGAAATTGAAAAAATGGCGCTTCCTCCCTGTCATGCCTTTTTTCAATTTTATGTGGCCGAGGGTAAATTGTCCTGTCAATTGTACCAACGCAGTGCTGACATTTTTCTCGGGGTTCCTTTTAACATTGCCAGCTATGCATTGCTCACCCTGATGGTTGCCCAGGTATGTAACTTAATTCCAGGTGAATTTATCCATACTTTTGGCGATGCGCATTTATATGTAAATCACCTTGAGCAGGCCAGGCTCCAACTTGGTCGCGAACCCAGAAGCTTGCCCCAAATGATAATTAATCCCGGAGTAAAAAGCATTTTTGAATTCAGATTTGAAGATTTCAAATTAGAAAATTACGATCCACATCCGCACATTAAAGCACCGGTTGCCGTTTGAAATGGTTTAAGGGTTTAAAGTAAGGAGGTCTCGAGGATTTTTCCATGCTGGTCAACCATTGATTTAAAACGAATCAATTCTTCATCTCTGTGAATGATCTCATATTGTATTGATTCATCTTTATGAAAAATCTTAATCACATTCATGATTTCCCCAAGCTTCTTTAATTCCATGTCAATTTCTGCAGGTAAATGCACCGTATGAAGATTAACCTTATGTAGAAGGTATTCACCTTGTTTGCTGTATCTTGCCAAATATTCAGTTTTTTTGTAGTAAAATAAAACTTCATCCACCACTTCTCCGCTGGTCCATTCTACATTTCGTGCATAAGGGAACCTTTGTTTAAATGCTTGTAGGGTTGCCTTTTCAGGTTTCCACTTTTTCCTTTCAAATAGTTTGGCCAATGGATTATTCATGTCGTTTCATTTTGTTAATGTGGTAACCTAATCCACACCATCATTATATGATTTATACTTTTTCTTATACAAGAATAAAATTCGGGTCTTCGCTCTTTTCAAGCGCATTTTACAAGCCGAATCTGTAATGCGAAGCGCTTTGCTGATATCTTTTATAGATAGTCCATCCTGATATTTCATAAGTATCATAGCCTTCTCTTCAGGATGTATAATTTCCATTATACCCATTAGCTTTTCATAGTTCACATCTACAAGATCCACCTCCTGTTCATCTATTATTTCCGGGATTTCATTTTCGCGATTCCACTCAGGATAGTGCATCCTTTTTCTTTGACGCAGGTAATCTATACAATGATTATAAGTAATGGTGTATAGCCAGGATGAAAAGCTGGATTGCTCTTTAAAAGCGGGAAGTTTTTCATATGCTTTTGAAAGTATATCTATGGCTGATTCTTTAGCCAATTCTTTGTTTTTAAGCATGTCATAACATTTACCTGTGACTTTAGAATAATACCGGTTGTACAGTATATCAAAAAGTTTTGGCATGTTATTCTGCTTCATCAGATGAATAAGCTGCTCGTCACTTAAATGCGTCGGTTCTGTGAGGTCCATCCGGTTTTTAAAAATTAATTTTCACAAATCTGTGACTTTTTGACCTGGCTTCGTCTTAATCATGCACTTAAACAAAGGTTCTATGAAGCCTTGCAAATAAAAGTAAAAGTAATTATTCTTTAACAATTTCCATTTTCCCTTATGAAAAAGAAAATCTTATTCGCAATCCCATCAATGATGGTAATGTTGTATTTATTGGCTGGATGTGCCAAGGTTCCACAGGCTGAAATCGATGCAGCAGTTGCCGCTATCGATAAAGTAAAAACTGCTGAGGCTGCATTATATGTGCCAGATCAACTGAAAGCACTCGAAGATTCACTAAGCGCTGTTAAGGTTGCAGTCGAATCACAAAAATCCAAACTCATGGCTGATTATGGTCAGGTTAAAAACACCCTGGCCTGGATTTCCACCCAAGCTCCAGTCGTAGAAACATCTGCTACCAAACAGAAAGAACAAATGCGTACTGAGATCGAATCGCTCATAGCAGAAGTGAACGCCTTGCTTGAAGAAAATGCCGGCCTTATGCTTATAGCCCCGAAAGGGAAGGAAGGAAAAGTTGCCCTGGAAACAATAGGTAATGAATTAAATGCAATTAAAACGGCAGTTGGTGAGGTGCAAAATGCCTCTGCTGAAGGACAATTGCCAGTAACCATTGACAAAATCCGGGCAGCAAAAGTTAAAGCTCAATCTCTGAAAGATGAGTTAAATGCAGCTATTGCTAAAACCAAAAAATCCTGATAATCCCGGAGTCTATAATTAAATAACCTTAAAAAGGGCACACTCAATGCATGCCGGATATTGTTGATGAAAGGATTTGAGTGGCCCTTTAATTTATTACAAATACATGGTAGTAAAAAAGAATACCATCTATAGACTTTTATGTGTTCTGGTTTTTGCTGTAATGGCAATTATTTGCATCATTTACTTATACAACAAACCTGAAAATCCGGAAGCTGAAGTACACGAAGCCCGGTTAAAAATATCACAGGCCGCTAATATTACAGGGCCTTATGCGGAAAGTTTACTATACGCTGCACGAAATTATTACGATTCAGCCATCGAAGAGTGGGTGAGTCAAAATCAAAAAATCATTTTATTCCGGGATTATTCTAAAATAAAAGATTTTTCGCGGAAAGCCACATTCATGGCCGAACTTTCAATAGGAACTTCAGAAGATTTCAGAAAAAACATGTTGGTGGAACTAAATGCAAATCAGCTTATAGCTGATTCTATAGCCATTCGTTTTAAAACCCATTTTTCATCATTGCCATTAAATGAAGAATACAGAAATACTGAATTTCAAGCATTACTTAAACTGGAAGAAGGAAGAATTGCTTTTGAGAAAGGTGACTTGATGCATAGTAAAAAATGCATAAAACAGGCGCTGGATTCATTAGCGGTACTTCAGGAATCCATTGAGTATGAACTAAAGGAATATTTTCAACAACACAATACCTGGACAAAATGGGTACAGGAAACCATAGACCTCAGCAAAAAAGAAAAATCAGCCGCGATTGTAATAGATAAATTCGGTCAAAGATGCCATGTGTATCAATCTGGCCGGCTTATCGCTTCCTTTCCAGCTGATCTGGGGGTTAACTGGATCGGTGATAAGATTAAGAGCGGCGATAAAACTACACCCGAAGGTAAATACAAGGTGATTAAAAAAAAGAAAGGTACAGAAACTATTTATTATAAGGCTTTGCTTATTAATTACCCTAATAATGATGACAGAGAAAGGTTCAGACAATTTAGATTACAAGGTTTACTCCACAATAGAGATGAAATCGGAGCTAATATTGAAATTCATGGTGGTGGAGGGAAAAATATTCACTGGACAGATGGCTGTATCGCCTTAAACAATGAGGATATGGAGCAATTATATCACCTGGTACGTGAAGGAACCCCAATTGTTATCATAGGGTCATTAAGGCCATTTGATCAGGTTTTTACAAATAACATTCATGCCCACGCATATTAAACATATCGCTTCTAAACTCCTCGAAAAGTCTTTTTTTACTATCCTTATATTGATACAATTTATCTATTGCTTCTCTATAAATGATTATTTGGCAGAATGGTTATTCAGGATTAATAATACAATTCATATAGATCAATCCTATGAAAAAGAGGCTGAAGGAAAAGAAGTTTCTGAAATTCATGAGAAAGTGAAACAATTGCAAGTCTTCAGACAAAAGTACCTGCCTAATAGAGCCTATATGGTCGTTAGTCTTACACAAAATACATTTCGATTATATAATGCAGATTCAGAATTGATTTTAGAAGGATTGTGCTCCACAGGTAGCTACACTACACTTGATAATGGTGTTAAACAATGGGTGTTTAAAACCCCAAAAGGGGTAAGAAAAGTTTTGGGAAAAACCCAGAATCCTGTATGGACCAAGCCTGATTGGGCCTTTGTCGAGGACGGATTGCCCATACCACCACCTAGACATCCAAGCCGTTATGAATACGGCGTATTGGGGAAGTATGCCATTAATCTGGGAGATGGTTACCTTATTCACGGCACATTATACCAAAGGAACCTCGGACAGCCCGTGACCCATGGCTGTATCAGATTGGGCGACAATGATTTGGAGCATGTATTTCGAACGCTGAAAACGGGGTCAAAAGTTTATATTTTTTGATTATGAATAATTTCTATTTCAAACTCAGTAAATGGCAGCAAATTATCCTGATCTCTGGTCTGATTTTTTGCCTTTACTATTCATGGTTTTATTATAAATCCCTTGTACACAGTCGTAATCTTCTGGAACTTGAATACCACATTGAAAATTTAAATGAGGAAAAAGGAAAGATAAAGTCTCATTATACAAGCAGAAAATCACTGGCTCTGGAAGAAGCCCTGAAACATACCATTGCACTCGATTCACTGAGTATATGGCTTGACACCAGGCAGTCAATTATCAAATTGCAGCTGCAGGGACTTACCGTTTATACAGCCAAAATACAATCACTCGAAATTTCTCCCACCCTGGAAACTATAAATCCGGAATACCTGCTTGAAATTTGCCGTAATCCAATCAGAATCAATAGAATAATTTCTCTCACCAAAAAAGAACCAGCTAAACTCATCAAAGCGCCAGGCATTGGTGCTCAGGAAACAAGTACCATAGATACAATGAAAACTGAAAATATTAATAGTTCCGCTTTGACTTATTCATTTCAACTCGACAATGGAATAATACTATCAATAAACTCATATGAAAAGAGCCTATTGGAGCAATTAGTACAGCCATTCGCAAACAACGGATCTACCTTTATCCACCGCATCGATGCAATGGCTCATTTTAGTTGGGAGAAAATTCCAGCTACTATCAAAATAGAATTAAATAAACAAGCTGCAGAGATCATTTTCAGAGCCGTACCATACAATGGGTTTGTTATCATTGACGCCAGCCGCTGAAATCAACATATCTGTACCCTACACAGCAGAAGTAGCAAGCTGATCCCTTATTTTCCGAATTACTTCCTGCCATTCTTTGGCCTTTATTTCATAAAAACCAAGCTTAAGGGGCTCATCTTTATGGTAATTAAAGAAATTAAGGGATATGGGTTTGAGATACACCTGAGCCCTAAGCGTAAAAACCAAGTCAACTGATTCAACTACAGATCTGGATTTATTCCCTTCCTTCAGTTGAATATTCTTCTTTTGTATCTCACACTTCTGAACCTTGGCCAGTTCAAGGGCCTCAAAATGCATTATATCATCGGTATTGTTTAAAAATAATAGTCTGCTATTTTCTTTGTCGAGACCGATAATTCTCCCTAAATCGAGAATTTCTGTATAATCCGGATTTATTCCTGCTGATTTACATTTTTCAAGAAAAAGTTTTTTTAAAGACTTCTCTCTTCGCTTTTGCAGTCTGATGAGCAAGTAAAAAGGCACCAATAAAACAGACAGGGCTGCAATGGCGCCAAAGATTTCCAATATTTTCATCCTTTTGTAAATAGTGTTAATTTTGATCGTCTTAAAGGAATTTCAGTAAAGCACAATTTTCAGAAAACACGAATTTTCTATTGTACTTTACATGCTTTACTGACTCCTTTGCATTTAGACGCTGTATGAAGTATTGGTCACCCATTTTTAGAAATTATTTTTTTGGAAGAAGAGCAATCAAATTTTTTCTGAAGGGGGCATCAATTAACCCTGTTGCGGGTATCCCGTAATGTATTATATATTCACATTATAAATATGAACATAATGATTATGCAAGAACAAACATTTAATAAAAGAAACGGCATTATGACCCTAATGCTGGCATTTGCATTCCATCCTTTGGTCTGGGCACAACAGCAAGCCACTGTTGAAGATATGTACCGCCCTTCTGAACCTGGAATTGCAAAAACAAAAAGTATCCTTATCATCACCGATCAAAACTACAATGACACCGAGCTGTTGTATCCACTGTATCGATTTGTGGAGGAAGGATATAATGTAACCGTGGCTACCTTGAAAGGAGGTGAAATAGCTGGTTATAATTCAGCCGGCCTCAAGTCTACAACACCAATACAAGATGTAGATGTCACAAAGTTTGATGCCTTATACCTGCCAGGGGGTCGTGCACCTGCCCAATTGCGGGAACATGATATTGTTATCAATGCCGTAAAGCATTTTGCCGAACACAACAAACCCATAGCCGCTATATGCCATGGTCCACAGCTGCTGGCTAAATCAGGCTTGCTGCAGGGCAAACAGGTAACGGCCTTTCATAAAATTAAAGATGAGATGCTGGCCGCAGGAGGGAATTATGTAGACCAACCGGTAGTAAAAGACGGCAATATCCTTACCTCGAGAATGCCCGGTGATCTGCCTGCACAGATTCACGAATTTATGAAAATGATCAAATAATTGCTTAAAAATTCATTATTGAAAAGGCAGTCCCAGTTCACCAAGGGCCTGCCTTTTTGCTATTAAAAGGCCTGATTTTCTAATTATTAAACAAAAAATCATTTTTTTTAAAAAAATTCTCTCTAATTATAATTTTTTTACATAACTTAAACTCACAACAATCATAAGACGAAATTATATGAATCGGATCTTTGCCGGTACGTATTTATTTATGCTATTACATACCCAGGCATTGCCTCAGGCAGATAGTTTAATTCAATTGCTTTCATGGCATAAAGCCGATACAACCAAGGTTTGGATCTATCGGGATATCGCCTATTATTTAAAACCTGAAAATCCTGATTCAGCCATTTATTATGCCACCAAGGGATATGATTTGGCAAAACAATTGCAATTCTCATCAGGGATGATTTGGAATTTGAATCAGGCAGCACTGGCCTGGACAGAAAAAAGCAATCTCGATTCTGCAGATGCATATTTTTCTACAGCCATTCAACTTTCTTATTCATCGGGCGATACCATATCAGCCGGAAACTTATTGAATTCAATTGGAATCAATTATTATTTCCAGGGGAATTTCAGCAAAGCCATACAATATTATGACAGTTCTCTATCCTTGTTTGACAGGCTAAATTATAATGAAGGTATGGCGCGGTCACTCAACAACCTGGGCATTATTTACCGCATAAGACGAAATTACAATAAGGCCCTGGAGATTTATCGCCGATCATTGAAAATCAAAGAATTTTTGGGTGATTCTACAGGAATTGCTGTATCCCATTATAACTTGGGTTATGCCTTCACTTTCTTAAATGACCAGGAAAATAGCCTGAAGCATTTTACCCAGGCCGCTGATATCTATAAAAAGCTCAACAATCAGGAAGAGGTCTATAAAACCAGCATGGGAAAGGGAGCTGCCTTGTACAATTTAGGAGAATTTGACGAGGCCTATAAAGAACTTCGATTTGCCATAGATCATTTGACGCACAAAAACAGCCTTGAATACATTCAGGCGGTGGTGTATCTCGGCGCTGTGCTTATGCATAAAGACAGTACAGAAAAAGGCATCGCCTATATGGAAAAAGGCTATGCCGCTGTTGAAAACTCAGGAAGAATAGATTTGCTCAAAAACATCTCCTTTGAACTTTCCAGGGCCTATGAGCAAACAGGAGATTACAAAAAAGCGGCATATCACTGGAAAAACCATTCAATCCTCTTTGACAGCCTTTCTGGAGAACAGAAGCAGTGGGCGATAGAAGAAATGCAGGCACGCTTCGACACCCGGGAAAAAGAAAACATGATTCAAATACAGCAAATTGAACTACTGCGCCAGGAAGATCAGAAAAAACTGTACCTTATTACTGCCATACTGGCGGTGCTTCTATTTACGGTTAGTATCGTCTTCGCAGTAAAACAATACAAGCTTAGAAAATATTTACAAATTGCCAATAATCAAATTAAAATTACCCTCGAGGAAAAAGATTCCCTGATGAAAGAAATCCATCACCGGGTAAAAAATAACCTGCAAATGGTAAGCAGCATTCTGAGTATTCAGAGCCGTGAGATATCAGATCAAAAAGCACTGGAAGCCGTCAATGCCAGCAAAACCAGGGTACAATCTATGGGATTAATTCATCAGTTTTTATATGGAGAAGGTGAATTCAGAAGTATACAAATGGCCGCATATGTAAAAAATCTGACGGCTTATTTACTGAGTGCTTATTGCAGCCCTGAGAAAGAAGTTAAAATACACACTGAAATTGAAGAATTATACCTCGATGTAGACACAGCCATTCCCTTAGGATTGATTTTAAACGAATTGATAACCAATTCAATAAAGCATGCCTTCAGGGAAAAATCTCAGGGCTCTGTATATATCAGTCTTAAGAAAACAGATGGAATTCTCAAATTGAAAGTTATGGATGATGGTGCAGGTTTTGATTTATCAAGACCTGAAAAAAATTCTTTCGGACTTACCCTTTTGGAAACACTGGCTAAAAGGTTGAAAGCAGAAATGCATATTGACTCCAGTCAGGGAACTTCCATAGAATATTCTATTGCCAATTATCATTTACATTCTGCATGAAAGAAAAATACAAAATATTAATCGTTGAGGACGAACCTATTATTGCTGAAGATATCAAAGGATATTTATGTGAGTATGGTTTTTTTGTGCCCGGCATTTGCTATTCTGAGACAGCGGCCCTAAATGCCATTATGTCTATGCAGCCACACCTGGTCATGCTTGATATTAACCTTGGCGGCAAAATGTCTGGCCTTCAACTGGCTGAATGGATTTCATACAATACCGAAATCCCCTTTATTTTCCTTACCAGCTATTCCAATATAGACATCATCAAAGAAGCTAAAAAAAGTCATCCGGCTGCCTATCTTCTCAAGCCATTCACAGGACCAGATATTCAGGTGGCGGTAGACATCGCATTGTCAAATCACTATAAAAACGGAAATCATAAAGACGAAAACCACCAGGAACTATCTGCCATCAATCAGAAATTGCCAAACCCTTTGAGTTTGCGGGAGTATGAACTCATACAAAAGCTCGAAATGGGCTTATCAAACAAAGATATTGGTGCGGCGCTTTGCATTTCAGAAAATACAGTAAAAACACACTTAAAACATGTTTTTGAAAAACTTGATGTACAAAACCGCACTGAGGCTGTTTTTAAGCTTAGAAAATTCACAGCGAACCAACAAATCACCCAAAAGTAGTATAAAAACCATATCATTTCACGACATATTTGCTCCTATTGTCGAGCATGAGAACGAGTAGTATTTCTCACTGAAACATATCTTCTCAATGCTGTTCACTAATCTTTCAAATATTGATTTAACCACAAGATCATGAAAAAAACTGTACGTATTGCAGGATATGCCTTACTCACTATCGTAATCGGATTATCCATTTTGATCGCTTATGTTTCTATCTTTTTACCTGATGTTGGCGATGCGCCTGACATAAAAATCGAAATTACCCAGGACAAAGTAGAAAGAGGTAAGTACCTCGCCAACCATGTCATGCTATGTATGGATTGCCATGCGGAAAGAGATTTTTCCCTTTTTGCAGGACCTCCAATACCAGGCACACTTGGAGCGGGAGGAGAACGTTTTGACCATTCTATGAACTTTCCCGGCATTTTTATATCCCAAAACATTACCCCGAGTGGTATCGCAGACTGGACAGATGGCGAATTGTACCGACTCATAACCACTGGTGTGCGAAAAGATGGCAAACCTATTTTTCCGGTAATGCCATATTTAAGTTATGGACAGCTTGACCCAGCAGATATAGAAGCAGTAATTGCCTATATACGCACACTTGATCCGGTGCAAACCTCACATCCAAAATCCAAAGCAGATTTTCCTGTAAACCTTGTCTTGAACACCATGCCGAAAAAAGCCCAACCCGGCAAAAGACCTGATAAAACTGATCTGATTTCTTATGGGAAATACCTGACCACCGCTGCTGCTTGTGCTGACTGCCATACAAAAATGGTTGATGGAAAACAGGTTGGAAAGCCCTTCGCCGGAGGGTTTGAATTTGCCTTTCCCGATGGACGTATTTTACAGTCTGCCAACATCACCCCCCATGAAACGGGTATTGGTACATGGACGAAAGAGCAGTTTATTCAACGCTTTAAAATCTATGCAGAAGACCATTATAAACCCCACCCGGTAGGTGAAGATGAACTGCAAACCGTAATGCCCTGGCTAATGTATGCCGGGATGGATGAATATGACCTGGGTGCTATATATGCCTACTTAAAAACACTAACCCCCGTAAACAATAAAGTAACAACCCTGACTTTCAAACAATAATAACATCATGTTACAACAAAATCCTGCCCTGCAAAAACAAGCTGCCAGGCTACTGATTTTAGGTGTTTTTCTTTTCTTTTTGGGATTAGCGGCAGGGTTTTTTATACCCATTATGGCCAATCCCCGCATGGGCCTGACAACCCATCTGGAAGGAGTTATGAATGGCATGTTTCTGGTAATATTGGGCTTAATATGGAATAAGGTGCAGCTGGAACAAAAATGGTTGAATTTTACTTTCTGGCTGGTTTTGTATGGGTCATTTGCCAATTATCTGGCTGTTTTACTGGCCGCCATAACAGGAGCCGGAAAAATGATGCCCCTGGCAGGTGGTGCTGAAGGGCCTCCCTTTCTGGAAGCTGTTATTTCATTTTTATTGATTTCCCTTAGTCTGGTTATGCTGGCCGTCTGCATTTTTGTATTGCGGGGCCTTATGACCTACCTGCAAGATATAAAGGCCTGATAAGCCTTTATCGTGATGATTGTTGTATATTTGTTATGCATTCTGCCTGAAATTTTACAGGCAGAATGTATTTTTTTGTATCACTTTTTTAAAAGATAGGCTTTCGCACGCGGCAAATCGTCAGCATTGATGAAATCTACACCGGCTTGCTGCAAAATATCCCATAAATTTTCGTTTTCAGGCACCGCCCAGATTCTGAACTTTTTACCTTCGGCATGAATCTGTTCTGCCAGGTTTTTGATCGCGTTAAAATCCTCCTCCGGCATATTACCGGTACCATCCCAACGGGTAAGGTCCCGGGATGAGGTGCTGATAACAGGCATAATTTGGGGTGCAATGCCTTTTCCAAGATCCCAGATGCGTCCATCCAGGCCTGCCAACTGTTCTTCTGCAGACAAAATGGCTTCAACTGGCCGGTTTCCTGAAATGAAAACACGCACCGGCTTTGGTATGCGTTGCATATCACGGGTGGTGGACAATATATCTTCATATTCTTCCAGCTGGCTTTGTAACACTGCCCAGGTTCCGTTGGCCTCGGTTTTAAAATCGATCATAAGAAACAGAGGTTCATTATAACCTTTGTACACCCATCCTTCATTTTCACCTATATGCCTTCGCAAGGGATCGAGGTATAATTCTCTTAAAGTTGGTATCCCTTCTTTAGATTCAGGTGCATCGTGGCATACATACAATTCACCATCAATTGCATGTACATCAGCTTCGATGACTGTAAAACCATGTGCAAGGGCATCAAATAATGGCCTTTCCTGTTCATAATCATTATGCGCAAAAGCTTTGGGGAGAGGAATAATATCCGGCGTTTTCAAACTGTAAAAAAAGCGGGTTGCCACTTCAAACTTTGCATCATTTTCATCAATAAGTCTTTTATAAACAATTTCGACTTCATTACCGCGCACATGTACCAGTGCATATCCGTAATTGGGGTCAAAAGCAATTTCCATCGATGAATATGCACCGTTATAGCCATCGTAAACAGGGCGGGAATCTTTCCCTGCCCCGGCATTTCCAATGATAAACTGGTGAAGGTCGGTATATACATTGCCATCGCCGTTGTCTATGCGTGCATGCGCATACATATGGTCATGGCCACAGAAATATACGCGGGCACCTGCTTCGGCGATGCTGTTCCAGAAGCGATCGCGCTTATCGGAATAATCCACCCCAAATGCGCTGTTGCCGTGCAGGCAGTCGGTATGATCGGCTTTAAATGCAGGCTCATGGGTAAAAGTAAATACATGGGGAAGTGTATTTTGCGCAAGTTGAGTATCAAGCCATTCCTGATGCACGTGGTGAAAAGCCCAGAAAGGCACACTGCCATCTTCATTTATTTCTACTCCGGGTACCGGCCTGCTGTACACATCCATGCCTACGATAAAAGCATTTTTGTGGCTGAAAGAAAAAGTGACGTTCTCCTCCCCTTCCGGTCCATTCATTGGGTTGGCATATTCGCCTGTAAATACATTATCCCAGGCTATTTTGGCATCCGGCCAAACCGGTCGGTGTGCTTTAGTACCACTTACGTCAGGATCTCTTTGGGTGGTTTCATGGTTTCCACGCAAGTTGTACACGGGTATGCCTTTTTCGTAGACCGGTTGCATGGTGTGCAGGTAGACCCTGAACTCATCTTCCAGCCTTCGCAGGGCACCTTCATCTCCCAGGCCCAGCCGGTCGGGGTGACCAAAGATTAAGTCCCCGCTTACCATAACAAAATCGATATTTTCGGCAGCCACTTCCCTGGCAATTTTTCCAAGGATTTTTTCATTCACACCACTTCCCCGGCTCCCGCCCCGGCAATCACCGAGCACCACAAAGCTCCATGATTCAGCGTCCTGGGAGGTATTGCTTTCAGGTGTACAGGACAGCAGCAGCGCAATCAAAAACAGAAATAGCGAATGTACTGGTTGATGCGCATTGAGGTGGTGGTTTTTTTGCATAATTGTGAGGATTTATACGAAGATATAAAAATAGCTTTCCCGCGCTGTAGCTAAAAGGTGTTCAGGTAAAAAAGCTGCGCAAAGGTTTGCATTGTGTCTGGGGACTTGTAATGAATAACTTTTTTGCAGAATGTTAGTCGGGCCAAAGTTTGAGTGCCGAATCAGGGAAATTCAATGGCTGATCGATGATGAAATTTGCACATGTGTCGAATATGCAGTCATTATGATTTTATTTTTTTAAACCGTTGAAACCGTTTGGTGATTCGTGAAATCCTCTATAGCCCACGGTTTAAACCGTGGGCTATAGAGGTTATGTACATTGGAATGGTTTTAACCATTTCTCCCTAAAATTAGTGCCAAACCCTGTCCAGCAATTTTGCGGGGTTGGCTATACCATGTTGGGCACTGGCATTCTTATATTTTTACAAATTCTCTAAAGTTTCTCCTGTCAATCAAAATTCCTTTTGCTTTGTAAGTATCAATAAAGTTTTGCGGAAATTTTACCTTTTTACTACTCCATTTAAATTCGAATGCAGAAATTTCTCCATTTTTTTCTTCAACAAAGTCAATTTCTTGCTGTTGTTTTGTGCGCCAAAAATACATTTTAGCAAATGTATCCTTGTATAGATTCTGCTTTCTCCTTTCGGAAACCAGAAAATTCTCCCATAATGCTCCTTTATCTACTCGTAAATCTAATTGATTGAAGTTTCCAATGAGCATATTTCGGATTCCGTTATCATAGAAATAAATTTTTCTGTTTAGCTTGATTTCGTTCCGTATGTTCCTGTTAAAACTATTCAGTTTGAATATGATGTATCCCTTTTCTAATATCTCAATGTATTTTTGTACTGTGATTTTATTTATCCCGATAAGACTTGATAATTCGTTAAAATTGACTTCGCTTCCTATTTGCAAGGCTAAGGCTTGTAATAGCTTTTCCAGAACTTCAGGTTTTCTAATGTCTGAAAAGGCTAATATGTCTCTGTATAAGTAGCTGTTAACAAGGTTTTTTAAAGTTTCACGTTCTTTTCCCTGATTGTTGATTACTTCGGGGTAAAGACCAAAAATCAATCTGTTTTCAATTTGTTGTATTGCAGAATTATTCGGTGAATTAAAATTCCAAACTGAGAATTAAATTTTATAATAGGACACGCGAACGATGCTATCGTATGATCTTTAAATCCAATCATTTATTCCGGGTTTCAAACCCTGCTTTTCATTGTTAGGGGTACAAGTCGCAAACTTGCGCCAGTTGGGTTATTGAGCGGCGGGCAAAAAAGCTCGTCAAAAAAAATATTTCCTTAAAATCGTAAGATTCGATCGGTTCTGATCAAACAAAATCATATTCAACCAATTGACTCACAGTGCATTAAACCGTTTTAATTGACCTCAATATACAAAGCTTTTCAGGTCAACTGATAGGTCTCAAATTATTTGGTTATAGATGGGTTTGTTTGTGTAGTAAAAAAACAAAAAACCCCCAAATTTGTGAAATCTGAGGGTTTTTGCCGACATATATGGTCACTGTTGTCGGGATGACAGGATTTGAACCTGCGGCCTCCTCGTCCCGAACGAGGCGCGCTACCGGGCTGCGCTACATCCCGAATTTCTATTTCAAAATTATAGAATATGGCCATTGCTTCCAAATCGTTTTTTTGGCTTTAAACGGTTTTTTATCTTTATTTAAGGCCATGTTAGCAAATTTCTGGTCTATTGTTCCGCCTTTGCTGGCCATCGCTTTGGCCATCAGGACAAAACATGTTTATTTGGCCCTTTTGGGCGGTATTTGGTTTGGTTGGTTCATTATGGAACAATTCAATCCTTTGCTGGCCACAGTTAGTGCCATTGAAAATACCGTGGCTGTATTTAAAGACCCGGGCAGTACACGCACCATCATTTTCTGTGCCTTGATCGGTGCACTCATCCGCTTTTTTCAATTTAGCGGTGGGGTAGCCGGACTGATACATATAATGGAAAATAAAATTCTGGGAGATAAGTCGGGACTAAAAATTGTACAGGCACTGGCGCTGCTCACCGGAATGTTGCTGTTTATCGAAACCTCCATCTCCATACTGGTAGTTGGCGCTATTTTTTTACCGCTTTTTAAAAAAATGCAACTCCCCCCTGCCAAGCTGGCCTATATAGCCGATTCGGGCTCCGCCCCTACATCCATTTTACTGCCCTTTAATGCCTGGGGCGCATTTCTTATGGCCTTAATGGCTGCACAAGGACTTGAAAAGCCGTTTATGTGGCTATTAAAAAGCATACCATTTAATTTTTACCCCATTTTCGCCCTGATCATTTTACTCCTCACCATATTGACCGGGAAGGAAATCGGGCCGATGAAAAAGCGTATGCAACTGGCCCTGGATAAAAAAATTACCTTCGGCAGCCCCGAAGAAAGTCTGTCGAACGATGGTGTAAAACCCAGGATGCTCAATATGATGATACCAATGCTTGTTATGCTTGTGGTATTACCCTCTTCACTTTTTTACACCGGTTGGCCCGATGATTTTGAAGGCAGCCTCGGCGCGACCATGATTGAGGCCCTGGGGCGTGCCTCAGGTTCTTCGGCCGTATTGTATGCCATAAGCGCTGCTATTGTTGCCGCGGCTGTTATGTACAAAATACAAGGCATAAAAAGTACACGCGAAATTGCCGATGAAGCGGTTGAAGGGGTAAAAGAATACATGCCACTGGCTTTTATCATGGTGCTTGCTTTTGCTATGGGTGACCTTTGCAAAGCTATGGGAACGGGGCAATACCTGGCAGGGCTTACCTCTGAGTTTCTCTCCCCCATTCTGCTACCTGCCATTATCTTTATCATCAGTGGTTTTACGGCTTTTGCCACAGGTACTTCCTTCGGAACTTTCGCCGTTATGATGCCCATAGCCGTTCCCATTGCCATGGAAACCGATGCGCATCTGGTGCTTTGTTTGTCGGCCCTGATGGGCGGGGGTGTATTTGGCGATCATTGCTCCCCCATCAGCGATACAACCATCATTAGCTCTATGGCAACCGGCTGTGATCATATACAACATGTACGCACACAAATTCCCTATGCCTTGCTTGCCGGAGCGCTGGCGGTTATTGCCTATGTCATAATTGCCTATATAATGGCAATATAACTGGATGGCTTTTTCTTTTTATGCCTTTAGCAAGGATTGAATCAATTATTACAATTGCTTTAACTTTTGATTCATAACATACACTTTATTGGCTTCTACCACTTTCATGGTTTCTTCGGCGATTACAGCTTCTTCATTGGTAGGGATAACCATTACCTGCACTTTAGATTTATTTGTGCTTATGATGCCTTCGCCCCGCAAATTTTCATTTTTCTGCTGGTCAAGTTCCAGCCCGATGTAATTAAAGTTTTTACAAACTTCTCTGCGGGTGATCACTGAATTTTCTCCGATGCCACCTGTAAAAACGATGGTATCAACCCCATCCATTGCTGCAATGTATGAACCAATGTATTTGATAATTCTGTAGTGGTACATATTGAGTGCCAGCTGAGCGCGTTGGTTACCCTCTTCTGCCGCCCGTATTACCTCGCGCATATCAGAAGAAACCCCTGAAATACCCAAAATACCTGAATGTTTATTGATAAGTGTATTGGCAGCCTGTACGCCTATGCCTTCTTTATCGATAATATAGGTAAGAACCCCCAGGTCGAGATCTCCTGATCGCGTACCCATAATCATGCCTTCAACAGGTGTAAGACCCATTGAAGTGTCGACTGATTTTCCATGCTCGATTGCGGCAATAGAAGCACCATTGCCCAAATGACATGTTATGATTTTATGTCCTTCAATTTCCGAATTAAGTATTTCGCAGGCTCTTTTTGAAACATAAAAATGACTGGTGCCATGAAAACCGTATCGACGTAAACCATACTTTTTGTACAAGGTATAAGGAATGGCATACATATATGCATAGTCAGGCATGCTTTGATGAAAAGCTGTGTCAAAAATAGCAACCTGTGGCACATCCGGCAGTATATCCTGCATGGCATAAATACCTTTCAAATTAGGTGGATTGTGAAGCGGAGCCAGGTCCGCGCAAGCTTCCACCTCTTTAATAACATTGTCAGTTATTAAAACCGGACCATTAAATTTTTCACCTCCATGCACCACACGATGTCCTACGGCATCGAGCTGGTTGAGCGTGCGCAGGCTTCCATGCTTAGCACTCACCAACAAGCCAAGCACAAATTCAATCCCTACCTGATGGTCTACTATTTCACCCACCAACTTTACCGAATCGCCATCGTTGCGATGATTGACCAGAGAAGAACCGGCAATGCCTATTTTGTCTACCATACCACGTGCCAGTACGTCTTTCTTATCAGTATCAAATAATTGATATTTGATAGATGAACTCCCCGAATTAAGCACTAATATTTTCATCTATTTTGTGAATTTCTATTGAAAAAGAATTTTGAATTAATTATTTGGCATCCGTTTTTCCTATGCGTCTGCCTTCGGAATCGTATGTGTAAAAACCTTTTGCGGTTTCTTTTCCCAGGTGATTGGCCCGTACTTTTTTCTTGAGCAAGGGTGATGCCTTGTATTTTAAATCACCAAATTCATTGTACATATTGTCGAGCCATCTCACAATTATGTCGAGTCCGATTTTATCAGCCATTTCGAAGGGTCCGAGGGGAAACCCGAAGCCAAGCCGCATTGTGGTATCTATATCTTCCATAGAACCGACCCCTTCCATGAGGATTTCACAAGCCTCGTTAATCAATGGCGCTATAAGCCGGGTGCTGATTACCCCGGGCGATTCTATAACAGCCACTACTTCCTTTCCAAATAATTTGGCAAAGCGGCATACATTCTCGTAAGTTTCGTCATTGGTATGAAGTCCCCTTGCAATTTCGACCACCTGGGAGTGATCGGCAGGGGATAAAAAATGCATACTTACACATCGATCCGGATGTAATAGTTCAGAAGATAACTCCGTAATCACCAAAGTGGTTGAATTGGTGGCAATGATGGCTTTTTCATCGATATTCCTTTCAATTTCCCGGAATATGCGCTTGCGTAAATCCACACTGCTCTCACGGGTTCTGGATTTCACGGCTTCAATTACGATCTCACATCCCTCCAAATCCTTATAATCAGTTGATCCGTGAATTCTCGATAGAATTGCACGTTTTTCTCCATCTGTCATACCCCATTTTTCAATCATACGATCGAGATCTCTTGAAATTTCATGTATGGATTGCTGAATTTTTTCATCAGAAATCTCTATAAATACAATTTCAATTCCGTGAGCGCTGACCATACGGGTAATTTCCTGTCCCAGAATACCGCAACCTACAATGCCCACCTTATTAAAAGCATTTTGCCGTTTGCTGCGTGCATTCTTTCGCGTTTTCAACGCGTAACTATCAATAGGTTCTACTGAAATCGACATATTATTATTATTTTCTATTTTACTTTGCCTGATTGGCCGTGATGGCCACCATATTTACTATATCCTCGACTGAGCAACCCCTTGACAAGTCATTCACCGGCGCTGCCATACCTTGTAAAACCGGGCCAACGGCTTCTGCACCTGCCAGCCTTTGAACAAGTTTATATGCGATATTGCCAGACTCCAGGGAAGGAAAAACAAGTACGTTGGCCTTTCCGGCAACCGGGCTGCCAGGTGATTTTTTCAGACCTACTTCCGGCACCAATGCAGCATCTGCCTGCAATTCACCATCTATCAGTAAGCCAGGCTCTTGTTGCTGTACTATGCGGGTGGCTTCAACCACTTTATCTACCATAGGATGTTTTGCACTGCCTTTGGTTGAAAAACTCAGCATGGCAAGGCGAGGCTCTATGCCTGCAATATCACGCGCCGTCTGTGCGGTTGCCATAGCTATTTCAGCCAGTTGTGACGCATCCGGATCGGGATGAACGGCACAATCGGCAAATACCATAATTCCATCATCTCCAAAATGTTGATCTGGCAAGATCATGATAAAGGCCCCTGATACCACCGAGATTCCCGGCTGTGTCTTGATAAACTGAAAAGCCGGCCGCAATACATCACCGGTGGCATTGTCGGCCCCTGCCACCTCACCATGGGCATCGCCGTTTTTTATCATCATTACGGCAAAGTACAATGGATCATTTAAAAGCTGTTCAGCGCTGTCATGGTCGAGCCCTTTGCTCTTCCTTATTTCCAACATCTTATCAATGTAAGCCGATCTTTTATCTGAATTCAAAGGATTTATCAGCGTAGCTTTTTCAATATTTTTTAAACCCAATTTGTGGGCTTTGGATATTATTTCATCAGGACTGCCCAACAATACAATGTCTGCCAAACCTTCCTGCAGAACAATATCAGCGGCCCTGAGGGTTCTATCCTCCAGACTCTCAGGTAATACAATGGTTCTTTTAGCCTTTTTGGCCCGTTCCCGAATGGACTGCATGAGATTCATAGTCGAAAAAATTTTTGCCCTTATTTCAATTTGAATGCAAGTTAGGTATTTTATCATGATTTGCATAAATATCATATACAACATGTAATATTTCTATATTCTTGAAAGGATTTTGGAGTCTGTCAGCTGGTAGTTCGTAGCTCTGTGCTCGTAGCAATGACATACGTTGTTTGGTGTGAGTTGTTGAATCGTTTAGTTGTTTAATTGGTGGCACCTAAGGAATGACAAGGTAATTCTTTACCCTACCTGTTGGAGGAGTTTTCTCCGACAACCATCCCCATATATAAAGTTCGAAGCTCGTAGCTCTTAGAAAAAATCCATAAAAAGATGACCATCGAAACTAAAACATTCCAATACAGCTTCATTTGCCATGAAAGGTCTATTTTCATTAAGCCGCCCAGTGAAAATATCCATTGAGGTACCTGAACTTGTTGGTGGAAAAACACCAACAAGGGGAAGGGTACAAAAGGCGTGGGTGGATATGAATGATGAGTTGTTGAGCTTCCCGTAAGTGTAGCGAAACAGAACTCGTAGCCCGAGGCTCGTAGCTCGTAGCGGGATTTTCGTTGTGACATACCGCGTTATAAACGCTGCTTAACGGAGTTGAAAAAGCAAATTATGTTTAGTGTTTTGGTCTGCGTCCTCGTTTTAAAACGAGGACGATTATAGGTTATTCTTTTCCCTCCCTGTTGCTGGAGTTTTCTCCAACGACCTCCCCCATCCATGGAATACATGACTACGTAATACGTAATTGGTGATGGGTTTTGAGTTCAGTTGTTTTGGGTTTGTTTGCGGTTAACGCTTAATATTTTTAACGTTTAACGATTTTAACGTTTAACACTCCCTGTTGCTGGAGTTTTCTCCAACGACCACTTAACTATTACATTATAAATATAAACTGGGAATGTAATTCATGCCCTGAAATCTCCCGGTTTCCAAAAGCGCTTTTTCGACCAACCTGGTAATTTCAAAATTCTTTTTACCCCAGACCGGAGCGATAAGGTCATGGGCAGGAGCCTGTGAAGACATACGTTCTATGCTTATATCGGGCCGCAGCTGGGTTAAAAAATCAGCCAGAAGATTTACATACTCCTCCATAGTCATAAGATTGAATGATGAAGGATTCTTAATGTATTGTCCGGCCATAACAGAACCTCTCAGCACCTGCAATTGGTGCAACTTAAGGCTTTGAATGGGAAGTTCAGATAAACGGATGGCATGGCTGACCATATCCTCATAATTTTCGCCAGGCAAGCCGAGGATCAGATGAGCAGCTGTTTGCAAACCCCGCAAATGAACCTGTCCGATGGCTGCTACAGAAGCCTCATAATCATGCTGCCGGTTGATTCTACCCAGGGTTCGATCAAGGGTTGATTCAATACCAATTTCCAAAACAATTTCATAATCCTCATTCAATTTACTTAAATAATCCAAAATTGCATGGCTGAGGCAGTCGGGTCTAGTTCCGATTACCAGCCCTTTTATTTCAGGATGCCCCAGGATAGGCTCGTAAATTTTTTTCAGCGCCTGTATCGGCGCATAGGTGTTGGTATAGGATTGTAAATAAGCGACAAAGCCACAACCTGGATATTTGGGCTTAAAGAAATTTATTGCCTTATCGACTTGCTCAATAAAATTCAAACCAGGATCGCAATAACCTGGCCTGAATGAAGTGCCGTTGCAAAATGTACATCCGCCTCGGCCCAGATTGCCATCCCGATTTGGACAAGTAAAGCCGGCATCCAGCGAAATCTTCTGCATCCTGAATCCATATTTTTGCTTAATCCATTGTGCATAGTCATTAAATGGTCTGTCCCCCTCCCATGAATATCTCCGGCTTGGTTTATCCCCTTCCATGGTATGTTGTTGCTCAACTTCTATCATATCAGTTCCCTATTTCAAAAATATTCAACAGTATGCCATATTTTCCCTAAAAATGAATTTGTTTTAAACGTATTTTCAAAACATAAAATTTTGCCAAAAACGTCAATACAAAATATAAAATCTGGCAGGAAAACCAAAATCAATATATAATTCTAAATCACTGACTATCAATTATTTTTGTCGATAAATATTGCAAAATAAACAGAAATTGCCTACTTTTGCAAATCATTTCTATAAGCCATTAAAAATACCAAAAGTCTGATCATAACAACTACCTGACTAAATTACAATTCATTAATACCATCAAATTTTATTCATGCATCATTCTGAAATGATTGAAGTCATCGTTAATGAGGACACGAAATTTACTCTATGTCTTTACAAAAACGAAAATCTTCGTTTTATCAAATTTTATGATCCTATTGGGCGACTATTATTTGCTACATCTAAAAGATTAAACCAGGTAAATATTCCTGCCGGACCGGTAGTAGTTAATGTACTTACTACTTTAAACAACATACATACCTTGCGCATCGACCGATAAAAGCAATCATTACTATAATTTATTAATGAAAAATTCAAATATTTGGCAACAAAATATAATTTTGCCGAATGTTTGATTTATTGGTTCGTAAAGAAAGTAAAATAGCTGTCGTGGGTCTGGGATATGTAGGCCTTCCGGTTGCCCTTGAGATGTCGCGCAAGTATCGTGTGACTGGTTTTGATATCAATGCAAAACGCATAGAAATGATGCGTTTGGGAATTGATCCCAGCAATGAATTGGAAGCAGAGGATTTTAACGGATGTGACATCCATTTTACCGCTACTATTGAAGATCTGCGCGAGGCATCTTTTTACATAGTAGCCGTTCCGACACCCATAGACAAGCATAAAAATCCTGACCTGCGGCCATTGTTATCAGCCTGTAAAACCGTTGGTTCAGTGCTTTCAAAAGGCGATATTGTGGTTTTTGAATCTACTGTATATCCGGGATGTACTGAAGAGGATTGCGCACCTGTATTGGAGGAATATTCAGGGTTAAAGTTTGGCCGTGATTTCCAACTGGGCTATTCTCCGGAAAGAATTAATCCCGGTGACAAGGAACATACTTTCACCAAAATCATTAAAGTGGTATCTGCCAGCGATCAACCTACACTTGATGTTGTTTCGAAAGTATATGAAAGCGTAGTACTCGCCGGTGTATACCGGGCCAGTAGTATTAAAGTTGCAGAAGCTGCCAAAATCATCGAAAATACTCAAAGAGATCTCAATATTGCCCTGATGAATGAGCTTTCGCTTATTTTTAAAAAGATGGACATAAATACCTATGAGGTTTTGGAAGCAGCAGGCACCAAATGGAATTTTCTGAAGTTTTTCCCGGGTCTTGTAGGCGGTCATTGTATCGGCGTAGATCCTTATTATCTCACCTATAAATCAGATGCCCTGGGTTACCACAGCAGGGTGATCAATGCCGGAAGAATAGTCAATGACTCAATGGGCGCGCAGATAGCCAGGGAGGTGGTGCAATACCTTATATCAAAAGACAAATCTCTTAAGCAAACAAGGGTACTGGTAATGGGTGTTACCTTTAAAGAGAATGTATCTGATATTCGGAACTCTAAAGTACCCGATGTAATTCATGAGCTTAGGTCATTTATGGTTAATGTTGATGCCGTTGATCCAAATGCAGACACTGAAGAATTTCACGAAGAATATGGCATACAATTAAAAAATGTTGCCGATGGAAAATACGATGCTTTAATTCTGGCGGTTAGTCATGAAGAATATCTCAACCTGCATGAAGATTTTCTGGGTGAAATACTGGTAGAGGATGCCGTGGTATACGATGTTAAAGGCATACTCAAAAACCGTCAGCTAACATTTGCTTACCGAAGCCTGTAAGGCATTTAATGAGCAATCACTTTTTTAATTATTTTTTACTGAATACTCCGTGTATTTTGCAGGGTTTGTTGATCCTGAACAAATTGCCTTCACCAGCTTTGTCTTTTAACCTATACTGCCTTCATATTATCCGGTAAAAACAGAGAAATCACCAATGGCAATTTCTCTGCAACTAAGGGTTGTTTGATTGAGTGCTGATAAATCTGCTGTTGTTCAAGTAATTTTCATGCCATAGTATCGCACCATGTAAACAACTGAATATCAAATACTATTTAATCAGAATATGCAAGCAAAATGTGTAAACATTCTACAGGTTGACCATGATACGTGTCATTTTTTAAACAATGAAACCAGCTATTTTTCCATAATTTCAAATTCCCAGGTACCGCTGCTAATGTCATCAATAACGGCGCAGTTATGTTCCTGAATCCATTCTGCCTCTTTTTGATTGATGCGTACAACAGGACTGATAAAGTTATCCAAAGGCAAAAGTACCCTGGCTGAAGTGTTGGCCGGAAGGGTAAGTCTGTAGACAAACCTGCTGCCTGGCTCATTTTTAAAAGCTGCTTCTATTGCCCCCTTGATAGACGGACTCTTGAGTTGAGCTTCCTGCAAATTACCGGGGTTTGGCTTTATCTGAACTTTACGGTATCCCGGCTCCAATGGCTCAATGCCAAATATCTTTCGGGTGATGACATAAGCAGGAGATGCACCCCATGCATGGTTCCATGTCATGTTGCGTTTAAACTTCAGATCCCAGGCTTCTGAGGTGATGGTAGTGCCAAAATTGATCATATTCAACCAGCTTCTGTCTGAATCTGAAGTAAGCAATTCATGAGCGTAATCTCCGGCACCCAGTGTATAAAGGGCATCCATAAGGTACGGAGCGCCATATGGGCTGCAGGCCATTTCTTTACTTTTCAAAAAATTCTTAATGGTTTCGTGATGTGCCAAGGGCGCCAGACCAAAAGCTACAGGAAACATATTGGCATGTAAGGAACTGTGTGCAACACCTTCCCCATCGCGGTACAATCCGCTTTCCTGATCCAGCAATAATTCATTGAATGACTTGTATACCAGGGCTGATCTTTCAACGAAAAAAGCCTCATCTTCCTTTTTATTCAATATTTTGGCTATTTTGGCCATTAAGACCAGATTTCGATAATGAAAGGCATTCACCACTGTATTGATGTCTGAAAAAACAAACCTATCTGTTTCTCCTTCTATACGTACACTTCCAAAATTGCTTCGGGGTACTTCTTCATTGGCGGGTGTTCCCTGCGGCCAATCGGTAATATCGCGAAAGATATTGCCGTAATAATGTATAGAAGCCAGAAATTCTGGTGTCACTTTCCCCGTTCGGGTACTTATCAATCCATCTTCCCTGGCCAACGGCAGCAGGGTCTTTTTCTTAAATTCCTGATAATATTTCTCCAGGGCGCGAGTATTTCCTGTAGCCATGTAGTCAGCCCAGGCCATCAGGACCATGTGCAGATGCCATTCGGTAGGCCAACTGGGATTAAATAATAAAAACTCCATGGTATACCTTTGGATGGCAAATTCCCGATCGACACAATAATGGCTGATCTGTTGTATATAAGCATCGGCTTCATAGGGCATCCTTTCACGGGTGCCATCTATATACAATCCCAGAAAAGGAGTAACCTTGAGGGTATGTTTGCATAAATCCCAAACCTGGTTCAGGGCTTCATCGGAAGAGTTGAAGTCTGCCGCTTCATCATCAAACCTGTACAGGAGGGCGTGTTGCCGGACCTGCTGAGTGCTGAGTGGCCCGTTCCAGCCTTCAATTTCTGCATACCTGAAAGCGGCTACCTCAGGCATATGATCGGCCAGTACCTGACTGTTTGGATACTTCGAATATTGTCGCGGAAGATTGACCATATAATCGCTTAGCCCGCTACTCAGCGGAAGATCCACTTGTTTATAGGTAATCGATCCACCAGGACTCCGGTCTACAGAAGGGCCTTCTGACAGCTTTTCTCCCAGATGTATTCGTAAAGTATCGCCATCTTTTGCCCCTTCCAGGTATAATTTCAGGGTACCAAAAGCTGCTTTTTCAAATTTTACAAAATAATGACCCATTATATTACGCTCAACGCTTTCCGGTATAATATCATGATATCTCAAGGCCTGCCGGTTTTCAAGTACCAGCCGACCCGAAGGTTCCTGACCCTGTTGTACCCAACGGCTTTCACCCGGCCATTTCAAATCAGACGCAGAAAATTCCCCGGTGTAGAACATCTGTGACTCACTCCATTTACCGGCTTTATCCTGTTCGTTCCAACAACGTACTTTCCAATAATAAACTGTGTTTTCGGATAATGGAGGCCCTGCATAAGGCACTGAAAAAGACTGATCGCTCAATATTTTTCCTGAGTTCCAGACATCGGGCTGACCTTTGGCCAGTTCCTTTTCAGAAGTTGCAAGCATAATCTGATAAGCGCTTTGGAGTGCGCCCAAACGGGTGTCGTTTATTGCCCAGCTCAATAAGGGTTTCGGCTGCGTTATGACCGATTCCCGTGGCACCGTAAGAAGTTCTACCATCAATCTCTCTGCCTGCCCATTATCGGACCGCTGGCATGAAAAAAGCCAGGAGGCCATCAATATCCATATTATAGATTTTTGCATATTCGTATTTTTAAAATGTTACTCATTCACTCCTGCCATAATCGACATAAGCCGCCCCTGGGAATCGTGGTAATATTGCCATGCCATCAGACCACCCAGCTGATTTTTTTTCACAAAATCCACCTTCTCCTGAACAGCCCTTTCATTCTCCCATGTTATAAAAATATTCTCCTTTCGATTTACAATATATGAGGCTGAGGCACTTTTATCCCAGTATACTTTATAAGCTTTATTTTTAAGCAAAACGTCTCGTATATGATCAAACGAAAGGTTTCTGTTTCTTAATTCCTCATAAGGTTCGCCAAACAATCCATGATTTTTACCGGTGTTTACCTTCCATCCTCTTCCGTAAAAAGCCACACCTACCACTATTTTTTCTGGTGGCACACCTGCTTTGATAAAACGATCTACCGCTGCCTGTGCCGATTGCGGTTCAGGGTCACCCCTTGCATTGTACAAATTGCTATGATGCCCGGTAGTGCTGCTCCAGCCACCTCTGAAATCATAAGTCATAAGGTTCACCAGATCAAGGTACGATTGCACCAATCCCATTTCGGTATTTTCGATCCAGGCATCATTAGCCCCTGTTGCTATGGTAAGCAGATAGGGCTTTGTACGGCCTTCAGCCTTTTGCAAACTATCGAGCTTTTCCCTCACCCGCTTTAAGGCAAATGTGAAATTTTTTTTGTCTTCAGTCCTGAATGGGTTGTTATCGCCTAACTGACCCGGGTATTCCCAGTCATAATCAAGACCATCGAGACTAAATTTTTTTAAATACTCAATAGAGGAATTAGCGAATAACTCTCTTGACGATGCATTTAATACCGCATCGGAAAAACCTTTTGACCAGGTCCAGCCTCCAACTGAAACCAGAATTGACAAATCGGGATTGACAGATTTCAGTTTGTGCAGCTTTTCAAAATTCACTGTATTGGATAGCATAGTTGTGTCTTCCACCACCCGACCGTCAATTACATTGGCAAAGGCATAATTGATATGGGTTAGCAAGCGCGCATGATCTTCATTAAAATCAATTGCTTGCCCATTATAGGCACCAACATATACGATAACCGCTTTAGGAGGGGAGGAAAAGCCGCTGAAAGGTAGAAGCCAAAGACATACAGTGCTGTAAATAAGGTATGTATTCAAATTCATATAAAATGATTTTAGTCCATGTGGAAAACTAGCAATAATAATCTTAATCTCCGTGAAAAAATCTGACAAACTAATGTTTGAAATATAGCCATTTTATTTTTTCCGAAGTATGATATTTGAATGGTATTTAAAACAGCGCAGAATCTTAATCCCTAAAGAACATGCAATACGAGTTGCGGGCATTAAAAAACTTTTATCGGCATCATTTACTGAATGACACCCTGCCTTTTTGGTTTCCCAGGTCTTATGATCGGGAATATGGGGGCTTCCTGCTTATGAGAGATGCAGATGGCAACCTGATAGATGATGACAAATCGGTGTGGTTTCAGGGGCGAACTACCTGGACACTCGCCACCATGTATAATACCGTAGAGAAAAAAGAAGAATGGCTTGAAGGCGCCAGATTGGGTTATGAATTTCTTAAGAATTACTGCTTTGATAAAGATGGCAGGATGTTTTTCCACCTAACCCGCGATGGTAAACCTATAAGAAAGCGCAGGTATTTTTTCTCAGAAACCTTTGCAACCATAGCCTATGCTGCCTATGCCAAAGCCACCGGCAGGGAAGAAATTGCAAATGAGGCCAGGTTGCTATTCGGAAAATGCCTGCATTATGCCGAAACCCCTGATTTATTACCGGCAAAATTCTACACTACCCGTCCGGCTAAAGGCATAGGTGTTCCCATGATTATGCTCAATACTGCCCAGCAGCTGCGGGAAACTATAGGTGATCCCAGGTGCGATGCTGTTATAATGGCCTGCATTGAAGAGATTGAACGCGATTTTGTAAAAGACGATATACAATGTGTAATGGAGCAGGTAGCTCCGGATGGAAGCATAATAGATCATATTGATGGACGAACCCTAAACCCCGGCCACGCCATAGAAGGCGCCTGGTTTATCCTCCATGAAGCTATGTATAGAAACAATGATGCACGATTGGTTCAGCTGGGTTGCCGAATGCTTGACTATATGTGGGAAAGAGGCTGGGACAAACAATATGGAGGGATACTCTATTATTGCGATGTGTATGGAAAACCTGTGCAGGAATATTGGCATGATATGAAATTCTGGTGGCCACATAATGAAACCATCATAGCCACACTTCTGGCTTACCTTATCACCGGTGAACAGCGGTATGATGATTGGCACCGACAGGTACATGAATACGCCTACAAACATTTCCATGACAATAAAAATGGCGAATGGTATGGTTACCTCCATCGGGATGGCCGCGTATCTCAGGGCGCCAAAGGAAACCTTTATAAAGGTCCCTTTCATCTGCCCCGCCAGGAATGGTATTGTATGCAATTGCTGGAAAAATTTCTTGATTCCTCTAAACTGAAAGAATGAATAAATCATTTTCAATTATTTTATTACTTGTACTCTTCAATAGCTTGAGCCTTACCATTGCAAAGAGTTCCGTATTTTTTAATGTACTGGATTATGGTGCCCTTGGTAAGGGCCTGGAGACAGAAACAACCTCAATCCAGAAAGCCATAGATGCCTGTGCTGCAACTGGTGGAGGTCAGGTATATTTCCCGGCCGGGACTTATATAACGGGCACCCTGTATTTAAAAGATAATGTGTATATATACTTATCGCCGGGTGCAATCATACTAGGCAGTACGGATATTGCAGATTATCCAGCCAACTATCCGGAGATTGAATTTTACAGCAGGGAAAGATTACATTTTGCCCTGATATACGCTGAAAATTGCACAAATACTGGCATTGAAGGCCATGGCACCATAGATGGCCGCGGTGCAGCTTTTACTGATAAATCGCCACTACACCCTGAACATTACCGGGCGAGGCCTTATCTGTTGTGGTTTATATCCTGCAAAAATGTACGCATACAGCATGTAAAACTACGAAATGCCGGCTACTGGATGCAACATTATTTAGCCTGTGAAGACATACTGATAGATGGCATTAGCGTGTATAATCATTGCAATAAAAACAATGATATGCTCGATATTGATGGCTGTCGCAATGTGCGAATTACTAATGTAACCGGTGATTCTGACGATGATGGCATCACACTCAAAAGCACTCACCACCGCCCTGTTGAAAATGTCGTAATAAGCAATTGCATCATCAGTACCCATTGTAATGCCATAAAAACCGGAACAGAGTCAAACGGAGGATTCAGAAACATTTCCATAAGTAATTGTATAATCAAGCCATCTGAAAGTAAAGATTCAGTAATTTACGGGGTGCGGGGAGGCATTACCGGCATTACACTCGGCCTGGTTGATGGTGGAACCCTGGAAGGCATCACCATTGATAATATTCGAATGGAAGGTGTATACGTACCCATTTTTATGCGTCTGGGAAATCGGGGGAGAGCTTATAAGGAAGGACAGGGCGTCATAACTACCGGTACTTTTCGCGATGTTCATATCAGAAATATTCAGGCGAGTGGGGCAAATATGCTGGGTTGTCTTTTGAGCGGATTACCAGACCATCCGATTGAAAATGTACACTTATCAGATATCAGCCTCGGCTTTTCAGGGGGTGCTCCCCCGGAAGCTACCTACGCCATTGTAGCCAATAATCCGGATATGTACCCCGATGCAAGCCGTTTCAGATTGACCAATGCCTATGGCTTTCATGTTCGACATGCAAAAAATGTTTCATTTACCAATATCAATTTGCAATTTGACCAGGAGGATGCCCGACCTGCGGTTGTTTTGGAAGATGTAAAAGATGCAAGGATAGTTAACCTGAGTGCTATGCTCTCTTCAAAAGCCTCATCATTACTGCTGATAAGAAATGGCAAAAGCATCGGTCTGCATTACAATCGTGCAAAAATCACAGGTTTACGCCATGCAGGTGTAATGGTGCAAATCGAAGGTTTAAATAATGAAAACATTGTGCTCTCTGGAAATGAAGCACAGATTTTTAATGGTTTATTTAACAGCGAGGCCAATGGTGTTGTACACGAAGTTTCAAATTTTAAGTAACAAAAAGCATTGCCTGGCGCAGTGCAACATTGTTTATTTAAATTAAGTATATAAAAAAAAGATAGTGGCATAGATATACACACATGATCAGTTCATCAGAAGCACTCGACATTGTACTATCACAGACATTCCGCGCTGAAAAAGAAATAATCAATATCCGGCAGGCACAGGGCCGAATTCTGATGGAAGACATTGAAGCCGACAGAGACTTCCCTCCTTTTGACCGGGTAATGATGGACGGCATAGCCATCCGATATGAAGATTACATTAAAGGACAAAGATCCTTTTTATCAGAAGGCATTCAGGCAGCTGGCAGTCCACAGGTACCCCTCCGAAATCAAGGTACCTGCCTCGAAGTTATGACAGGTGCCATAATCCCCGATGGCGCTGATACGGTTGTTCCCTATGAGTGGTTTCACCGGGATAATGAAGTCTTTATCATTCACAAGGAAGATGTAAAAAAAGGACAGAATGTCCACTTAAAGGGCACAGACACTACCCAAAGCACCATGGTCATCCCCGCAGGAACGATGATTGAGGCACCAGAGATTGCCGTATTTGCTTCAGTGGGGAAAAACCAGATTTGGGTGAACAAGCTTCCGGAGGTTGCTGTGATTTCTACAGGAGATGAACTGGTAGATGTGGAACACAAACCCGAAAAGCATCAGATCAGAAAATCGAATGTTTTCGCCATTGATGCCGAGCTTAGTAAATTTGGTATCACCGCATCACTTATGCATTTACCCGATGATCCGGATATCATTGAAAATGAATTGCGCAGTGCAATCATTCAGTTTGATGCCATAATTTTAAGTGGTGGTATTTCTAAAGGCAAATACGATCATATTCCCGGTGCCCTCCAACAATTAAACGTTCAAAAGCTATTTCAAGGTGTTAAACAGCGGCCTGGTAAACCTTTTTGGTTTGGCATGGTGCCCGATGGAACAGTTGTTTTTGCCTTGCCAGGAAATCCTGTGAGCACTTATCTTTGCTTTCACAAATACATCAGGCCATGGCTCTTAACAGCCATCTCCGATCCTGGCCGACAACTGATGGCCATACTTGACGAAGATTTTAATTTCGCACAGGAATTGACTTATTTCCTTCAGGTACAGGTGCGAAGCAGCTCAGACGGAAAATGGTTGGCAACGCCCATACCCGGCAAAGGATCTGGCGACCATATTAACCTTCTCAAAACCGATGGTTTTCTCGAACTGCCCGCAGAAAAAAGTAATTTCAAAAAAGGAGAAGCTTATCCCTTTATCCCATTCAGAAACTTATTATATTGACACGTTTTTTTAATATACCTCAGATAAAATCATGAATGTAAGAGTAAGATTTTTTGGCGCAGCCGGAACCGTGACCGGCTCTAAATTTTTATTGGAAATAGATGATTTCAATATTTTGGTAGATTGTGGTTTGTTTCAGGGTTTAAAAGAACTTCGTTTACTCAACTGGGAACCTTTTCCGGTTGATCCTGCTGGTATCCATGCTGTTGTACTTACACATGCACACATAGATCACACCGGTTATCTTCCAAGGTTGGTAAAAGAAGGATTCAGCGGACCCATATACTGCACAGAACCCAGTTATGAATTATTGAAGATTTTGCTGCTCGACTCAGCCAAATTGCAGGAAGAAGAAGCCAATTTCGCCAGAAAAAAAGGATATTCAAAGCATGAAAACCCCCAACCACTGTACAATACCATAGATGTGCAATCGGTTTTTCCGTTGGTAAAGCCCCTCTCCTTTCACGAAAATTTCAAAATCAACGAAAGGGTACATTTGAATTTTTTGCATGCCGGCCATATTCTGGGGGCTGCTATAGCCGAACTAACCATACAGGGCATGTATCAGGAGAAAAAAATTGTTTTCTCCGGTGACCTCGGCCGATACAATGACCCGATTCTATACCCTCCCGAACATGCAAAAACAGCTGATATTCTTTTTGTGGAATCTACCTATGGAGACAAAAAAAATCCGATGACACATCCCATGGAGGCTTTTGCAGATCTTATTAACCGATCTGTTAAAAGAGAGGGTTGTCTGCTTATACCAGCATTTTCAGTTGGTCGTACGCAACTGCTCATTTACTACATGAAAGAACTCATCGAGAGCAAACAAGTACCCGACATACCGGTCTATATTGACAGTCCTATGGCCATAAGTGTAACTGATCTGTACAAACGCTTTTTCGATGAACATAAGCTCGAAGAGGCAGATCTCCACAATCATCATGCAGTTTTTGATTACAAAAACATTCATTATAAACATGCCCAGGAGGAGTCGATGGAACTTAACTATATTAAAAAAAATGCCATTATCATTTCAGCAAGTGGTATGTGTACCGGAGGCCGGATAATGCATCATTTATATAACCGTTTGCAGAGGTCCAACGACACCCTGCTTTTTGTAGGCTATCAGGCTGAAGGCACAAGAGGCCGACGCATAGCTGATGGAGAAAAAACCATAAAAATGTTTGGCCTCGATGTGCCGGTAGAATGTCATGTGGAAAAAATGGATGGCCTATCAGCCCATGCCGATGTGGATGAATTGTTTACCTGGCTTAGCGGGTTTGAGGAGTCTCCTAAGATGACTTTTTGTGTGCATGGTGAAAAAGCTGTTGCAACACGATTTGCAGAACGTATTAATGCAGATTTGGGTTGGAATGCCAGGGTGCCTGAAATGAATGAAAGTGTTGATCTTTTCAGAGGTATATAGCAAAGGGGAAAATTTAAATATCACTAACTTTGCACGCTCAGAAAATTTTATACTATGCAAGAAAAAAAGCGTCCGCTCTATAAAAGAATTAAGTACGCCTTATTGTTTGCTATGATCTGGGGCTTTTTACAGGTCACCCGCGTAACACCCAGAAAAGTCATATTATGGGGATTTACCATGTTATCAGGTCTGGCATATTACTTACTGTTAGCTGAAAGAAGAAAAATCATTAAAAACCTCCGTTATGCGCTGGGTGATGAATTGACAGAAAATGAAATTCAAAGTACTGCCCGTAAGGTCTTTCTTAATGTAGGTCGAAACTTCGCAGATATAGTAAATGCTTTTCATATTAACACGTATGCAAAACTTGAACCATTACTGGAAATAGAAGGCATAGAGCACCTTGAAAAAGCTTATGAGACAGGCAAAGGGGTAATTGCGGCAACCTGCCATCTTGGGCCTTATGAAATGGTGGCGACTTTCTGCGCCCTTAAAGGTTTTGACACCCATGTAATTGCCACCGCTTTGAAAGATCCCAGGCTCGACAAGATGCTGGTTAATAACCGCACCAGCAGGGGTGCTAATAATATTCCGCGGGGTAAGGACAACATAAAAATTGTAAAAGCGCTCAAAAATGGCGGTTTATTGATTATTCTCATAGATCAGGATACAAGGGTAAACAGTGTTTTTGTCGATTTCTTTGGTAAACCTACTTATACACCGATTGGTGCTGCAATGCTTAGTCTTCGTACAGGTGCTAAAATTGTTCCCTTTTCTATTCATCGAGTCGAAAAAGATAAATTGAAAATCACCATTTTGCCCGAGTATACATACAGCCCCTCTGGTGATGAAAAAAAAGACATTCATGACATTACTGCTGGCTTAAGCGCTGAACTTGAAAAACTTATCCGACAAGATATTTCTCAATGGGTTTGGATGCACGAAAGATGGAAAACAAAACCTGAATGAATGAAACTACTCCATGACCTACAACATACTTTAGAACATGAGCGTTTAAAACATTGTCATTTAACAATAAGATATATAGCATATTGACATATCATCAACATGAATAAAGTTTCTAAACAACCAGGCACCCTTGCAATTATCGGAATATTTGCACTGATCTTAGTTTTTTCAGGGAGTTGTGTACGCGAAGACGATGATCTGAAAGCTCCGCGGCAGATTAGAGAGATTAATGAATTTATATGGGAGAATATGGATATCTATTATTTCTGGCGCGATAAGATGCCCAGAAATATCCGGAGAGATCATGAACAAGATCCAAAACGATATTTTGAAAAGCTTATATATCGTGATGATATCTGGTCGATTATTACCGATGACCGGGATGAACTCGAAAACCGTCTGCAAGGCATCGAAAAAACTATGGGATTTTCACTTAAGCTCTATCGTTTGGGAGAAACCACCAGGGTTTTTGCCGTAGTCGAGTTGGTCTATGATAACTCTCCTGCTCAATCTGCAGGAATTCAGCGGGGGGATCTTATAACCCGCATTAATGATACAGAAATTACCGTAAACAATTTTTTTAATCTCTTTTTTGAAAGAGAAACCTATAAAGCCACTTTTGGAAACCTGGTAGATGGCCTGTTGGTAGACAATGGATTATCCATTGAATTAAACGCCATTACCATGAGTTTAAATCCTATTTACTACCATACTGTAATTGAGTCTGATAACAGTAAAATTGGTTATCTGGTTTACAATCAATTCATTGAAAGCTACAATGATGAGCTAAGGTCGGTATTTGCCGGATTTCGTTCCCAGGGTGTTAATGAGCTCATTCTCGATCTGAGATACAATCCCGGTGGCGCTGTAATATCTTCAACTTTGCTTGCCAGCCTTATTGCTCCCAGAAATGTGGTTTCGGGCAACAACATCTTTATGCGATACATCTGGAACAATGTAATTGAAGATTTTTTCAAAAGAAGGCCCGATGGTGAAGAAAACCTCTTAATCAAATTCAAAAATGAAGAACACAACCTTGATCTTAACAGGGTTTTCATACTAACGAGTCGCAATACAGCATCGAGTAGCGAACTGATTATAAATTGCCTTAGACCTTATATGGATGTTTTTTTAATCGGTGAAACTACCAGTGGTAAGTATACAGGGTCTATTACAATAACAGATGAGGAAAACCGGCATACCTGGGCTTTACAACCCATTGTTTTAAAAAGCGCCAATGTCAACGGTGAGACAGACTACCGCATGGGATTTGCACCAGACATTCTGGCTCCTGATGATCTCACACAACCCCTGGGCAGTCTTGACGAAAGGCTGTTATCTTTGGCCTTTCAGCAAATTACTAACGTATCACCGGCAAGAATTGCCTACCCAGCCTGGATGGACAGCAGGTCGATATTAGGTTCTGTTTTTCATCAACCTTATGAAAAACGTCAGGGCATGACGGTCGAAATTGATTTGCCTTTCAACCCTAAGGAGGTATTGGAAGAATAAAAATTTATTTCATGTAGATATTATTTTCTCTATTTTAGCATTTTAAGACCACTTCAAGTCTTAAAATGCTTTATTGAAAATAACCACTACCATGAAAACTGAACCTAAACCTAGAAGAGATTTTCTCAAAAACTCCGGCAAAGCAATTCTGGCTGGCACCCTCTTACCAAATATCTGGGTAAAAAAAAGTTTTGCTGCTAAACACAGCATTGAAACAGGCCATGCAAGTCACCGGTACAGGATTAATCCGGAATGGAGCCAGGCAGACACAGAAAAATATCCGGTAAATGATTGCCACGAAATGGTGCAGGATGCCAAAGGGCGGCTTATTTTATTAACCAATGAAACAAAAAACAATATTCTCATCTACGACAGGTCAGGTAAATTACTGGAGTCCTGGGGCACGGGCTACCCTGGAGGTCACGGATTAAGTATATGCGATGAAGGCAGCGAACAATTTTTATTCATCACTGACACCAACAGACACCAGGTCATAAAAACCGACCTTAAAGGCAGGGAAATTCTGAAAATAGATTATCCGAAAGAAACAGGAGAGTATGAATACCCCCGACAATTTGTCCCAACGGAAACTGCCATACATCCTGATACGGGTGATATTTATGTTGCCGATGGCTATGGATTGAATTTTATTATTCAATACGATGCTAAAGGAAAGTATATCCGTCATTTTGGTGGTAAAGAAGCTTTTAACTGTTGCCATGGCATTCTCATTGATCTGCGCAATAGCAGCAAACCATCACTGATGATCACCGACAGGGGCAATATGCAATTCAAGCGTTTTACGCTTGAAGGACAATACATTTCAACCATTCCAACACCCGGTTCTTTTGTGTGCAGACCGGTTGTAAGAGGCAGAAATGTTTATGCTGCCGTTTACCGGAGTACATCCCAGGACTATCCTAATTCAGGCTATATTACCATATTGGATGAAAATGATCGGGTTATATCTTCTCCTGGCGCCACAGCCCCCGTATATCGAAACGGATCATTGGAAGAACAACGCAAAGACCGTACTATTACGGCCCTGATGCATCCACATGATGTTTGTGTAGACAAGGACGAAAATATATTTGTCCCCCAGTGGAATTCCAAAAAGACATATCCTCTTATGCTGGAAAGAATATGAATAGGCTGCGCTGAATATCGTCTATCCTGTTGATTTATTTTATTTCAATATCCTGAATAATATTATAGATGCATACTTATTCAGCATTAGCGCGTATTTTCTATATATTGGATCCCTGATTTTTAGGATAGTCAAAAAAATTGAGCCGGCCGCTGTTTTTTTCTACCACAGACCATTTGTCAACATTAAATTCAATACAAACAATACCAGCCGTTGGGATATTCAAAATATTGGATCCGCTCAGATAATTGGCAAGGTCGGTAAAGCCGGGATTGTGTCCAAATAGCATAAGTTTATAAACCCTGTCAGAAACACTTTGAATCTGATTCACCAAAGTTCGCACACCTGCCAGGTATATATCCTGTCGGGTTTCTATTTTATCAAGGTCATAATCAATACTTCTTGCGATGATGGTGGCCGTACTGAAAGCGCGGTTGGCCGGGCTCGATAAAATAAGATCGGGAATTATATTGCGACTCGCGAGTCTGCGACCCATTTCCGGTGCATCGCGAAAACCCCGGCTCGCTAATGGACGATCAAAATCGGCCAGATTCATATCGTCCCAACTCGATTTTGCATGTCGTACAAGAAATAAAGTTTTCATACAATTTACATTTACAGGTAACGCCGGGTATGTCTGGATAAAATCCGACGCATTTTTTCCATCAAAATCATATACGAATTACAGCAGGTATGGGATATATCAGAAAAATGATTTTTTTCAATCGCGTTTTAAAACACTGCCGCCTGCATGCAAGGTAACTATCGATCTTGAAGGTAAAACAATAACTTCATCAGCGTTTCTTTGACCCTTAAATGCACAATTCTCTTCATTGGAACTTACAAAAATTTCGAAAGGACCATTGATTTCCATGCCTTCAATGTTGAGAGAAACAGGTACTTCTTCATTTTTTGTATTTAGGACAAGCAAAGTTTGAGTTTGATGGTCTTCATGCTTAAATGCCAGCAAGGTTACTCCTTCATTTTCAGAGCTTGCAGCTACCCTCACTGCGCCGGGTCTTATAAAGTGGTAGTAATTGCGCGATGCATAATATTTTTTGCCTTTCGTGAGGTCCGACATAAGGTTAAACTCATCAATACCAGACAATGCGCTTCCCTGCCAATATACCCAGGCGCTTACATCGCCAAATAAAATACCGGTAGCCATGTCAATGGCCATACCAAAAGCTCCTGGCTTGTCACCACTGCCTTCCCATGCATCGACATATCCTGATGTTTCGGTCATCCAGGCCATTTTACCTGAAGGTTCTGAAAACTCTCTTTTATGGTTAGACCAATATTGTGAAAGTTCAGTACCAGATGATGCATTTACCCCATCCAGATAGCCATGTACGGCCAAGGCATCAATATAATTCATTGCTGTAGGATCATCTTTAAGTCGCTGGTGATAGAACCATTGAAAATCACTGCTTCTGCCTTCATTGAGTAACATGTGTTCTGAACCAAAAATAAGCACATCAGGATAAGCCTCCTTTATACGTGGAACCACGGCATTGATCATTTCTGCATACCAATGTGTCGTATAAAAACAGGAATTGAAAAATTGCTTGAAAGCAGGCTCATTCTGAAGACTGATTGCAAATACATCTACACCAATATCTTTGTACATATCAAGTGCATCAACCCACCATTTTGCAAACTCTTGATACTTGTTTGGATTGAGAGAACCACTGTTATTACTTTCAGCCATATCACCTCTTTCCGGCCAGAAATCTCCTTGATCTCCAGGGCCTCTTTGGGCATTCACATCGCCTGGCCAGCTATACCCCCAGGAATTCCATTTAAATGCACCAGGGGGTGTCCAGGCAGTAAGAATTATCCGCAAGTCCACCTCCATTTCATCAGCTTTGGATTTCAATGCCTGTACCAGCGGTTTTTGCTTCTCCCAGTGTGCATCCTGGCTAGAAGCTGTAATTTCATTCGGTGGATTATGTGGGTATAATTCATTTCGCCACATACTCATTCCAAGGTCTCCTATCACCTGATCAAGCCAGGCATCGTTAAAAAAATGGTGTGAGTTTTGGGACCCCCACCATACATCCCGGCCTCCAAAAAAACCAAAACCCTGCATGGTCTGAAAGCTTGTTCCGAAGTCAATCTGCAATTGCAATACATTTTCATAACTAACCGGCCTGTAGCTCGCATTTACTGTTATATCCTGTGCAGGCATAACGATATGGGTAGCTTCACTGCGAACATCCTCAACGTATAATACATCTCCAAGCCATTGATCAAATTCCTGATTGGCAGGTGGCATATCTGATAAAATGGCTATTCTTCTACCCTCTGGATAATTCCCGCTACCGGATCCATTTATTACATTCAAGGAAAATTTTTGCCCTTCATCATTTTCCTGACTGCAGCCGGTTACATATAAAATTGCGGTAAAAAACACAAAAACAGACAACAAATTAAAGGATTTCATTATATAGGCTTGTTTATAAATAGTAAACATAATTCCCAGGCATACAAATCTGCCTTTTACTATTTCCAGGTTGTAAAATATTTTGTGTTACAAGTTAACAAACTTATATGTAATTTTAAAGGAAAGTGTAAAAAATACATATTGATTACTGCGGCAGACTTCCCTAATTGAAAAGATAAAAAGAAAGGCATACAGCATCGGTATTTCTTTCAGGCAGGCTTAGAAATTTTTAAAAAAGAAAGGAGAGTGCAATTTGCGGGAACGCTTCTGACTTGTGGTAAAGTCTATTCCGGCAAATAAATTTCTAAAGCATCTCCTTTCTTGAAATTCAAAAAAATGAAATCGTTAAACTATAATAAATTATTCAGGGCCATTTTCATAGCCCCCATTCCTTTTTACTTTTCCATCCGGATCCATCTTGCAGAACCCGCTTCTATGAGAATTCCCTTATTATTATCCAGTTTTTCACCGCTTACGGCATCTATGGTATTTTTATACTTAAAATAGTCAAAACGCAAAGTAGCATTATGGTTCTCTTCAGAGGTATTCAGCAAAAAGTAATGGTCTGCTTTTTTTGTGGTAAGTCTGTATACAATTGCTTCATCGCAACTAAATGGCGATTTCACCTCACCTAACGCATATTGCAGCAACATATTTTCCATTGCCATGTTCCCCTTCACAAAACAAGCCCGGGCTGCTTCATAGCCAATAATCACTGCCTTGCCTTTTCCAAGACTATGTTCGGTAACTGCAGGCTGACCGGCAGAAAAACTGGCTTTAACATTGGCCCTTTCCGGCTTAAGTGACGCTATGGAACCCATCAGTTTTTTATCATTCAGGTACCAGTTACGGTTGATCCCTGAGTATTGATACTCACTTAATACGGTACCAAACAGTTTTTCAAAAGCAGAGCCCTTTCCTCTTGGAATCAGGGCAGAGTAGGTATCCATCCAGGCTCCGGGCATATCCATGACCAGTCTGCCTCCCTTTTTCACATATTCTTCAAAGACTGGAAAAAGCTCAGGGTTAAATGCCAGTATGCCCGGCAGATAAATAACAGGATACCTTGAAGCCAGACCAGCTTTCAGATCATCAGGAGTCACATATTCAAAGGGCACATTCGCGTTAATCAACGCACGGGTGAGCCCAACCCTGGCCTGCATCGGTCTGAATCTCAGACTATCCTGGCCCTTCATAGAGAAGGCTGTCCACATAGCTTCATTATCCCAATCAAAGAAAACGCCAACTACCGGTTCTTTTTTGGCCTCCCAAATTTCTTCTCTGTACTTTTGCATGGCACGAGCGATCTGGCCAACGGCTACGGCCCTGTCGGTAATTTCGTTATTGTGGTCAAGCAGGGAATATTCACCTACTTCGGCACCGGCTGTACGAACACTCCAGCACCACAATCCCCATCCTTTAAAACCAGCAGCCAGCATACTCAGCGTAAACTGTTTCATTTCGGCGGCATCAACGGTAAAACCCTTGTTGTTTTGTCCAAATTTCTCACCACCAAATTGCTGAGGACCTCCGGTTGTTTCCCATCCTCCACTCCATCCTCCTTTAAAGAGATCGTTTATATAGGCTGACTGCATATACACTGTAGGACCCAGTTCGTCACGCACCTGGTCAAAGTGCCAGGTGTAGTGAATGGATGGATAAAAAGAGCCTGCATCGCGCATGGTGGCAGCAATGGCTGGAAAATTTACACCGAAATAAGCATGCGGTCTAAAAAGCCCCAATTCACCCCCGGCGCGAAAAGGTGCATTGCCATCAAACTGAACAAAATAATCTACTTTTTTTTGCAACTCTTTTACTCCATGATCTGCCTTAAAGCGCATAATATCACGAAGTACGCGCATTTCTCTGTGATTGTACTCTTGCCAGCGATCCGCAAAATCAGCCCATGATGTAAAAGCGCCTCCCCTCACATTCAAGCCATGATGATGCTGGTTCCAGGCATAATTGAGAGTTTCAATATTTTTGTATGTCTCCTTTACCCATTCCACAAACAATTCTTTACCTTCGTCACTCAAATCGAGTCCTCTTTCCCCCACGGTGGGGTCGTATGCCGTACTTGCATCCCTTGGTGCAGGATTGCCGGTTTTTTCTCTGTAATCTATGATTTTTTCCACCCGTTTTTTCAATACCCCGGTCTGGTATTCAATCATTTTTGGATGTCTCCGCACTTCTTCCAGCGGTGTTTTAGCAGATATCCCAAGCTTTTTAATAAGTTGGGGACTAATGGGCTCCCAGCCACCTTCCCCATACCACCAGGGGACCAGACCTTCTTCCAGTGCAATGAGCTGAATGCGTTCATGGCTCCAGTCGGGCAGGGTCATAATCTGTTTAAGGGCAGTAAAGCCCAGGCTTTTCATGGTTCTGAAGTGTTCCCTGATTTCTTTTTCTCCCTCTCCGGGCCGTTGAATGTAAACTACCCCTGCCGGAACAGGCGCAAGTTGTCTGAACTTTTGCTGAGTGGGCGAATCATTGATCTTATCATACAAATCGTGCATAAAATCATGCCCCTGCTGACCATATAATATAATGGCACATAGCATTAAGGCCATCCATGTGCAGATGGCACTTTTCAAAAATAATCCTTTCATAATTTCCAATTCTGTTATTAAGCACTATAAAACTACAACAGATGAATATGAAAGTAAAGCAACAGTGGCTGAAAATTATTACAAATCTGAAATGGTTTATTGTCTAAGGTATTCTCTGATCTTTTTTCTGAGGCTTTCTGAGCCTGGTACCAAAGGTAATCTAACATAGTTTTCACAAAGCCCCATCAATGCCAATGTTTCTTTCACCCCAACCGGGCTTGACTCCTCGTACATTAAAGGATTGATTTTGTCGAGTTTAAAAAGATATTTACAGGCTTCTTTAAAATTACCTTCAAGTGCAAGCCTCACCATAGTTGACATTTCTGCCGGAAAAGCATTGGCCAAAACAGATATTACCCCGCTACATCCCAATGAAATCATAGGTACTGTAAACATATCGTCACCAGAGATCATTTGAAAATCTTCTGATTTATAGGTCATAATTTCGATAATCTGATTGAAATCGCCGGATGCCTCTTTCATACCTATGATGTTAGGATGCTCCGACAGTTCTAAAGTGGTTTCAGCTGTCAGATTCTGGCCGGTTCGTTTTGGAACATTATACAATACTACCGGAACAGGACATGTATCTGCAATGGCTTTATAATGTGCTATGATTCCTTTCTGGGATGGCCGGTTATAATAAGGGCTCACACTTAAAAGCGCTGAAACCCCATCCCAGTCCAGGTTTTGAATCCGGCTGATGATATCTCTGGTATCGTATCCACCGGTACCAAACATTATGGGAAGCTTTTTGGTATTATTGGCAAGTATAAAATCCAACAAAGCCCTTTTTTCATCCCGGTTGGTTGTTGCAGATTCCCCCGTCGTACCATTTACCACGAAATAATCTACTCCATTATTTGCATTGTGCTCAAGAATTCTACGGAAAGCAGTGTAATCTATTTCATGATATTTATCGAATGGCGTAACAAGGGCAACTCCTGTACCTTTAAATTTAATTGTTGATTGCATAACAGTATTTAGTTCAGTGATTTGGTATATCTGTACATTTGTTCAAGGAAAAAATCATAATTAGTTTTTTCATCTACTTTCACCATAAGTTCGTAAAGAAAGTGTTTGTTTTCCACATAGTTACCTACTCTGCATCGAGCCTTGCTTTTGGCGATTATAATATCTGTAAATAAGGTTTGATCTTTATCTACATGCAACAAAAAGTCAAAATCCTTATTTAGCAGTTTTAAAATACTATCGTTTTTAAGCTGACCAAAAAAATTGATATCTCTGATATCGTATTTTACCATGCCTTCATCCAGACCCACATCATGGGAATCTTCAATACTTTTAAGAAAGTATATGAAAACAACATTTTTTCCGTCTGCAATAAGTTTTTTCTCAAATCTGCGCATTTCACTGATCTTATCATTTCCTGCGGCTGTAAAAAGTACAAGGAAAGACGCTGCCTCCTTGTAAGGCGTATTGTAGCGCTCGGCAGTATTTTGTTTGATCAGTCGTCTGATTGCGGCTGACAGAAAAAACTTTTTCATCCGCTAATTTTTCAGCAAGTTTAAAAAATCTTCTTCTGAAATTATGTTTACATTCAATTTTTTCGCCTTTTCAAGCTTTGCAGGTCCCATATTTTCTCCGGCCACCAGATAATTAACATTTCCAGATATTCCGGAAAGCAATTTCCCGCCATTGTCTGTAATCTTCTTTTGCAATTCTTCCCTGCTCATAGTCTTAAAAACGCCCGAAATTACAAAAGATTTTCCTTGCAGTGCTTCTGAATCCAAAACCTTTTGCATTTGCGATGCTGAAAATTGTAAACCGCTGTTTTTCAGGTCCTCTATAAGCGCCCTGTTTTCACCATCAGAAAAGAAATCAACCAGGCTTTCTGCAATTCTATCTCCTATTTCCGGTACATCACATAATTCAGCTAGTCCGGCTGTCATAAGACGATCGATGTTTCCAAAAGCAAAAACCAGTTTCTCGGCCACTGTTTTACCAACATACCTTATTCCGAGTGCAAAAAGAACATTGGCAAAAGGCATATTTTTTGATGCTTCTATGCCATCAAGTAGGTTGCGTGTTGATTGCTCCTTAAACCCTTCCAATGCATATATATCATCGTATTTGAGTCGGTAGAGATCTGCCACATTTTTTACAAGACCTTTTTCATACAACATTGCAATGGTGCGTTCACCCAGCGAATCAATGTCCATAGCATTTCTGTGAATAAAATGTTGAATACGGCCTTTGATTTGGGGCGGACAACCCAAAGAATTTGGACAATAGTGTACGGCCTCCCCCTCTTTGCGTACCAGGGCTGTTCCGCACTCAGGGCAATGGCTGATGTACTCCAGTTTTTGCAAAGCGGGATCCCTTGCCTCAAGATCCACGCCTGTGACCTTGGGTATAATCTCACCCCCCTTTTCAACAAAAACAAAATCTCCTACCCGAATATCCAGTCGACTAATTTCATTGGCATTGTGCAGGGAAGCTCTTTTAACGGTGGTTCCGGCTAGTTGAATGGGCTCTAACTCTGCCACAGGGGTAATCGCTCCTGTACGACCCACCTGATAGGTGATTCCCAACAAACGCGTGGATGTGTTTTCAGCCTTGTATTTATATGAAATTGCCCAGCGCGGACTTTTAGCTGTAAATCCCAGCCTTTTCTGCTGTGCATAGCGATTGACCTTAATCACGATCCCATCGGTATCCAAAGGTAATTTTAACCGTTCTTTTTCCCAATAGTGAATATAATCCATCACCTCTGATATATCAGCACATTTCTTCCAGGTGGGCGATACATTTAAACCCATCTTTTCAAGCCAGAGAACCGCTTCTTCATGGGTCTCAACGATATCGTCATCACTCAAAAGGCCATAGAGAAAACAATCAAGCTGCCGGGAAGCAACGATGGAGGCATCTTGCATTTTAAGTGTGCCGGAAGCCGTGTTTCGGGGATTTGCAAGTGCGGCTTCACCTGCTGCTATCCTTTCTTCATTTAATTTTAAAAAAACATCCCGCGGCATAAAAACCTCACCTCGTACTTCAAAAATCTGAGGAAGATTAAAATGGTCCTTCAATCTGAGCGGAAGACTTTTTATAGTTCGGGCATTATTGGTTATTTCATCACCTTTCGTGCCATCTCCCCGGGTTACCGCCCTTGTGAGAATTCCATTTTCATAGGTAATGCTTATGGCCACCCCATCAAACTTTAATTCACAGATATATTCAAAAGGTTCTCCGCCTAATCCTTTTGCCACCCTTTTGTCAAAATCCTGTAATTCTTGTTCTGAGTAAGTATTACTAAGTGACAGCATAGGATATTTATGCACAAACGTAGGGAAGTTTTTGGTAATGCTTCCTCCAACACGCAAGGTTGGCGAATAACTGTATCGAAACTCCGGGTATTCCTGTTCCAGTTTTTCGAGTTTTTTCAGCAACACATCAAATTCGTAATCCGAAATTTCAGAAATACTGTTTTGATAATATTGCTCATTGTAGTATTCAATTTTTTCGATAAGCTGGTCGATTTCTTGCTTTGCGGATGGTTTGCTCATGGTCTATTCGGTACTAAACAAATGCGAAGTTACATTTTTTCGCGGCAGATGAAAAAATTCCATACAGACTTTGATTACATGGCAAAATGGTTTAGTCATACTTTTCCATAACTTCTGAAAGATGGTAAAAGCTTTCTTTTGAATAAACGATAAAATTGGGCAGTATCCACTCATGGTTTCGTATTTCAATAATGAAACCACGACTTTGTAAATAGTGATTGAAACGTTGCGGTTCATCTACCCTGATTGACTGAATATACTGGCTTCTCAAAGACTTGTCTTCTACCAAATAGCCATAAAGCCAGGCATTACTACTCACCATATGATCGACAACAGCTGCCTTGGTGAAAAATTCATGCTTCATGTGAACCAATCCCCTGAGCGAAATCTGCTCCAAAACGTATTGAAATTGCCTTAACAACTTATATTTTCCTTCCTCATAATTCTCCCGGGCTTCCCAATCTGAATTTTCGGGTAGGATCATCACCCGCAATCCGGGATACAGCCCAAGTCCTTTGGATGGATCAAAACATAGCCCTGTACCTTCTTTAATTTGTCGGTGAAAGTCGAAAGGGATTTCATAAGAAACATCAATACAGGTATTGATCGTTTTGGCGTTTTGCTCTTTCTGAAAATTCTCTCCCAGAGATGTGTTTAAATTCAGATTATTAACTTTTAGAAATTGCGCAAGTTGATCGTCGGTATAAAATACAATTTTGAATTTTTCCGGAATATCAAATAAGACGGTAAAAGCAGATTGTACCTCACTGTAAAGATGAAGGTATTCATCGGGGGACACTCGCTTTAGAAGGATTTCTCTCTCAATTCTTTTTGTAAAAAAATCAAGACCAAACCATGGAGCAGCCGGTTGAATTCTCAAATCAATCATAGTAAAAAAAGCAGAGCTGTATTAAAACAGCCCTGCCTGAATTTTATGTTTTAGATATTATTTTCTGCCTAATGAATCCCATGCATCCATTTACGGATAAGCGGTACCAGCATAAATAGCAGTGCCGATGCGCCTAAAATCAGCAGAGTGCCCTCCCAGTATACATCTGCGTAAATCGAAAGGGTTTTTTCCGGAGATGCAATCACACCATCGAGTTCTTTCGGTGCTGCAGTTAGCTTGGCAATAATGGCCGCCAAATGATGTGCAAAAGAAATTGATAAAAACCATGCTCCCATTACGAAACCTACTATTCTCGAAGGAGAAAGTTTGGTAATCATCGATAGACCTACCGGCGAAAGACACAACTCACCTGTGGTATGAAGTAAATAACCCAGCATAAGAAACAGCAGTGGCACCATACCATTCATAGAAAAATAATTGGCACCAAGTACCAGTATACCAAAGCCCAAGCCCAGTTGTACGAGTCCCCAGGCAAACTTAGAAGGGGTAAAAGGCTCCATTCGCATAGCCCTGAGCTTTTGCCAGATTAAAGTAAACAAAGGTGCCAGAACTACGATATAAAATGGATTGACAGATTGAAATATAGAAGTAGGAACCTCGTATCCAAATACTACCCTATTGACATTTCTTTCGGTAAACAGCGTGAGCGAACTACCCGCCTGCTCGAAAAAAGCCCAGAAAAGGGTATGAAAAAATGCCAAAATAAGTATCACTCCGATGCGCTGTCCTCCTATTTTGTCGTTCTTATAAAAGGCTTCGAACAACAGAAAACCTACGATCAGTACACCCAATACACCCAATACATATGACATGATTTCATTAATATTGAGCATGGCAGCAAAGAGCGGCAGTGAAAGAATACATGCCGCAAAAATGAGTATTTCTAAGTTTAAGCCTAAAAAAACAGGCTTTTTGAGTCTTTCAGGATTTGGGGCTACACCATGGTCTCCAAAGTTTTTAGCGCTTCGGTGAAAAACATACAAACCGAGCATCATACCTACACCCGCAAGACCAAATCCCAGGCCCCAGTCATAAGTTTCCCCCAGGTAACCACAGGTAAGTGGTGCCAGCAAAGCGCCAACATTTACGCCCATATAAAAGATGGTGAAAGCGCTGTCTTTTCTTGGGTCATTCTGTTGGTAGAAAGTTCCCAAAAACGAGGAAATGTTCGGCTTAAAAAAGCCATTTCCCATAACGATAAGTGAAAGCGCTATAAAGAAAATGCTAATATCGGTATGTCTGGTAATTATAAGCAAAAACTGCCCCAGAGCCATTAAAATACCACCAAACATAATGGATTTTCTGAAACCCAAAATTTTGTCTGCGATCATACCCCCCAAAACTGGTGTACCATATACCAGGGCACCGTAAGCGCCATATATGCCATATGCTCTTTCATCCGCATCAGATTGTGCCATTTCCTGAAAGAGCACTTTCGTCATGTATAAAATAAGCAGGGCCCGCATACCATAAAAACTGAAACGTTCCCACATCTCTGCAAAGAACAAAGTAAATAATGCACGCGGATGGTATTTTTTTTGATTGTTGATGATAAAATAGACCCACACAGCTACAAAGATCCATGCGCCTAACATCAGTAGAAGTCCTATGTCCATAATTCGGGCTTTTTAATTTGATAAAGGTTAAAAAATCACACAATTGCCCATCATGAATTTAGGGCTCGTAAATATTGCAATTATGTTGATAAGGGACAAACTTTACAGCATCAAGCCTCATTTTTCTTTTAAGTTTTTTAATCGCGGTATATGCACCTTGGGGAAGGCGACATGCAATGGAATGTGTATATTTGCAAAAAAAAGATCAAATGGCTTTAAAAACATTTGTAAAAATAAGTAAGGTAAATAATTTAAGCGACGCCCGATATTGTGCAGGAATGGGCGTGGATGTAATGGGGTTCAGTCTTGATCCTTCCCGGGAAGATTTTGTGGATCCGGAAAAATTCAGCGCCATCAGCTCCTGGCTGGCTGGAGTCTTACTGGCCGGTGAATTTGAAGAATGTGACGCAAATGATATTATCAAAAGCTGCGAATTATATGAACTGGACTATATACAGGTTAATAATCCCGCTCTGCTACCTGAATTGAGGGATCTTAATAAATCCCTGATTTTGAAAATCGATATCGAAGGTTTCAATGACATTGAAAATGCGAGGGCCATGATGGAACGAAATACCATGCCGGTAGAATTTTACCTGCTCGAATCAGAAAGTGACCCTGATGATCAGACCCTGCTGCATTTTATAACTGAACTGGCTGCCGAATTTCCGCTGGTACTTGGCTTTGGAATCAGAAAAGAAAACATTGCCTTTATTATGCAATCTCACCTTAAGGGTATAGCGCTGAAAGGTGGCAACGAAGTTAAACCGGGATTCAAAGATTTTGATGAACTTGCCGATATCCTGGAACTTCTCGAAGAAAACTGATCAGAATACTTCTGCCTAAGTCTGTAAAAATGCTTTGGAAGCAAACATTCAGTCTTTGCATAATGTTTCTTCTATCTGCATATGAAAAAGTCATCCACCAGCACGGAAAAAAATGTGGAAGCCTGGTTCAGTGGCCAGGGATGGAAACCCTTCCTCTTTCAGAAAAAAGTATGGAAATTGTATAAAAAAGGTTATTCCGGCCTGCTCAATGCCCCAACGGGAAGCGGCAAGACCTATGCGCTCTGGCTGGCCTTTCTTAAAGATTTCGCAAACCAGAAAAACAGACCGCGCAAAGGACCTATGGTCATCTGGATTACCCCCTTAAGGGCGCTGGCAACAGATCTCAAAAAAGCCATGGACAAGGCATCCGAAGGGCTGGAACCTGAGGTGGAGACCCTCATTCGAACAGGAGATACGCTGGCATCTGAAAAACAAAAAATGATGCGAAAGCCTCCACATTGTCTCATCACCACACCAGAAACATTACATATTTTATTCAGCGGCAAAAGTAATCCGACATATTTTCAGGATCTGAGGCTTGTGGTAGTTGATGAATGGCATGAACTGATGGGGACTAAAAGAGGTTCGCAAACAGAGCTGGCATTGGCCTGGTTGCGGCATATTAGTCCTGATCCACTAAAAATATGGGGCATATCGGCTACCATCGGAAATTTAAAGGAAGCCTTAGACGCATTGATGGGCCCGTCCTTTCAGTCTAAAGCTGAAATAGTAAAGGCCGATATTAAAAAAGAAATTGAGGTAAGATCAATCATTCCTGAAACCATCGACAATTACCCATGGGCCGGTCATCTGGGCTTAAAACTTTTAGCCGATGTTGTGCCGGTAATATTGCAAAGTAAAAGCACATTGCTATTCACAAATACGCGAAATCAGGCTGAAACCTGGTACAGATCGATTCTGGAAGAAGCACCTGAACTCGCAGGTGCCATGGCATTACACCATGGTTCACTTGAGAAATCCATCCGAGAGTGGGTAGAAAATGAACTTAGGCTGGGAAAGTTGAAGTTGGTAGTCTGCACTTCCAGTCTGGACCTGGGTGTAGATTTTTCACCCGTAGATACCGTTATTCAGGTGGGAGGTCCTAAGGGGGTCTCCCGATTTATGCAGAGGGCAGGAAGAAGTGGCCATCAACCTGGCGCGAAGAGCTATGTTTATTTTGTTCCCACGCATGCCCTTGAACTGGTAGAATCAGCAGCCCTGCAAAAAGCCATGAATGAAAACCTGCACGAAGCAAGAAAACCGGTGCGGTTATCAATGGATGTACTGGTACAGTTTATGGTAACCCTGGCCGCCGGACCTGGTTTCAGGGATCCAGACTTATACAATCTTGTTGTGTCAGGTACGTACGCTTATTCAGCACTTACCCAGGAAGCCTGGCAGTGGGCACTCCTTTTCATAACCACGGGTGGCAAAAGCCTGGAAGCTTATGAAGAGTTTGCCAAAGTTGAAATTGAAAATGGTATATATACCATGAAAAACAAACGCAATCTTCTCAGACACCGGCTGAGCATAGGTACAATAGTAAGTGACCCTGTTCTGAAAGTAAAATTTCAAACCGGGGGATATATCGGTAGTGTAGAAGAAAGTTTTATAGCCATGCTAAAGGTGGGTGATTCTTTCTGGTTCGCGGGAAGAAGCCTGGAATTTATCCGGGTGAAGGACATGACCGTGTGGGTAAAAAACAGCCAGTCTTCAAAGGGGATCGTTCCAAGGTGGATGGGCGGAAGAATGCCACTCTCCTCTCAGTTAGCGGGTATTATCAGACAATTACTCGATGATGGCGCTAAGGGCATCCTTAAAAGCCGCGAATTAAAAGCTCTTGAACCTTTGCTGCAAAAGCAGGCGCAATTATCAGAAATACCTGGAGAAAAAGCCCTTTTACTCGAAAAAATCATCTCCAGGGAAGGATTTCACTTATTTGTGTACCCATTTGAAGGTCGTTTTGTCCATGAAATACTTGCATCGATCGTAGCATTGCGTTTAGGACGAATAAAACCCATTACATTTTCCATTGCCATGAATGACTATGGATTTGAACTGTTATCAGATCAGGAAATTCCAGTGGAAGAAGCGCTCGAACTCGATCTTTTCAGCAGGGAAAGACTGGATGAGGATTTACTGGAATGTATAAACCGATCGGAACTGGCCAGACGTAAATTCAGGGACATTGCAACTATATCTGGTCTTATTTTTACGGGATTTCCAGGCAAAGGAATTTCTAATAAACATTTGCAGGCATCTTCGCAAATCATTTACAAAGTTTTCGAAACCTATGACCCTGATAATCTGCTTATTAAACAGGCGAGGGATGAAGTTATAAGTCTGCAACTTGATATTCAAAGGCTTTATGAAGCCATAGACCGTATTCAGCTTAGAGAAATTCACTTACAACAGCCCGAAAGATTTACACCTTTTTGCTTCCCCATCATGGTAGATCGTTTAAGGGAAAAACTATCCACTGAAAAACTAATCGATCGTATTATGCGATTGCAGAAAAGTCTGAATGAGCAAAAGCCAAAGGCTTATAAATCGACCTTAAATTGATAAATGTCTGTTTTCTCGAATTTCTCACCTGGCCTTAATATGGAATTCGGGAAATTATCGTGGTTAGGTGCATCAGGAAAATTCTGGGCTTCAAGACAAAACCCGAACCTTGAAAAATATTTAATTTTTCCCTTTCCGGTTACTGATCCGGTAAATGCATTGCCTGCATAAAACTGAACACCGGGATCAGTAGTATAAACTTCCATGACCCTGCCGGTGGTAAGGTGTTTTACGATGGCAGCAAGGCTCAACTCGCCTTCATAGGATTTATTCAAAACATAATTATGGTCATAGCCTTTGCCATACTGCAATTGTTCATACTCTTCATCCTGCCGGCGCCCGATGAACTCGGGTTTTCTGAAATCCATTGGGGTACCTTCTACTGCAAGAATTTCTCCGGTTGGTATCAGGGTTGGTCCTACAGGTGTAAAATGACCGGCATTTATCATTATTTCATGATCTCCTATTTCCTGATCTGAATAGGCTCCGGCTAAATTGAAAAAGGCATGATTGGTCAGGTTAATAATGGTAGCCTTGTCTGTGCTTGCCGCATAGTCAATTCGCAATGCATTGTCATTGTTGAGTGAATAAGTCACCTGCACCTGAAGATTGCCAGGGTATCCTTCTTCCATATCTGGCGAAATGTATTGAAAGGTAACCTTGTCATTATTATCCGGATCATAATGTATGACGTCCCAAACAACCTTACTAAAACCATTTACGCCACCATGAATATGATTAGGACCCGCATTTGTCGCCAAACCGTAGTGAACAGAGTCGATTTTAAACCTGCCTTCGGCTATACGGTTGGCAAACCTGCCTATAATTGCACCAAAGCTTTGATATCCAGTAAGATAATCCTGAATGTTATCATAACCGAGAATAACATCGGCATAGCGGTTATCACGGTCGGGAGCAAGCAGGTAGACAAGTTTGGCGCCATAGTTTATAATCCCTGCTTCTATACCATTGTTATTTTTCAGCACAAATAAATGAATGGATTTGTTATTGTAGGTCGCTTCAAAGTTGACAGGATCAGGAACCGGATCTCTGAAGGCATCTGATGAAGACTTTTTTGCCCTGAAATCACAGGAAGGCATCAAAATCAACATAAGACAAAAGAAATAGATTGGTATTTTAAGCATCGCAAAAATTCGTTTGCACAAATTAAGAATTTATAAGCAAATCAGGTCAAAAGTTTTAAAAAAACTATTCAGCACCTTCGAATTTCATTAAGCTGTAAAGGGCCCGTAGCGGGATTATGGATAATTCAGGGCGGTTATCTATCTCAAAAGTGATTTCATACAGCGCCCTCTCTATCAGGAAAATTTCCATCATAAGATAAAATTCTTCCTTTGATGCTGGCATGAGGTCAGTCTTGCCAATTCTATCTTTATAGGCATGCAAAAATATTCCGGTAATGCTTTGGAACAGGGCTTCGGCCCATGGCAGCAAATTTTCATACTCAGAAGTATGCTCCAAAATTCCCAATTTTAATATCGGGGCAAAACTTGCATAGTGGAAAGACCGGATCATGGTGGCGAGATCCCTCAAGGGAGATCGTTTGAGTCTCACCTCGCTGAATGACCGTGTGGGTTCACCTTCAAAATCTTTAATAATGAAATCCCTGCCGGTAAACATAATATTGCCCAAATGGTAATTGCTGTGATTTCTGATTTTAACAGTGTTGATTTTGGAGGCATAAATTTTCTTCATTTTCTCCAGAATTTCTTCTTTGCGGTTGAGAATTTCCTGGGCCAGGGTATTAGATACATAGGGCATATTTTCCAATTGCTTTTGAAGACTATTACAGGCACTACGCACCTGAGATTGCATCGATGCAAAGAGAGATCGTTGATAATGTAAGGAAAAAGCTTCTTTGCCAAAATCCGTTGGATTATCTTCACTAGCCAGTGCCAGGTGCAATTCGGCCGTTCGCTGACCCAGTAAATTAATCTGTTCAGCCTTGGCAAAGCCAATAAGATGCTGCATTTCTTCACTTATAGCTTCAAAAGGCATTGGATTATTAAAATCACCTTGCAGTGGTGCCGGCATACTGTCTTTGTATTCAGCCATTATTGTTTCAAAATAATCGCTTATAGAATCTCTGAAATAGCTGAGGGCGTCTCCCAAATGTGGCTCAATTTCCTGGAGCAGCCCCATAATCATGGTTTTCCTTCCGGATGTATGCCGCTCAAGAACACCCATATAATGACCGAGATTGGCATTTCGGTTTTCCTCTTCGAGATATCGGGTAATCTCAACATCTGGGTTAATGCCCTCCTCCAGTTTTCGGTAGATTTTAAAGGTATAACTGTCATTATAGGCGATATGAATATTATTTTGATCAAAGGATAGTATCCTGGAATTAAATTCAGTTCGTATACTTTTAATTTTTTCGCTTTTTTTATTGGGCTGAAAGGATATTTCTCCATGCAATGATTTGAATTTTTTACGACCCTGCATCATGAAAAACAATTCTCGCCTAAAAGTCTCATTGTATGCAGCATCGTATAAAATGCCAGTATTTTCATCTATCTGAGCTTTACAAATCATGGCTTGCGGGTGTTTAGACCACATTTCTTTTTCGTGTGAAATATCCCCAAATGCCAGAGGCAATTGATACCATTCAGGCAGGCCTTCAGCAAAACCTACTTCAACGAAAACAATGGCAAGGCTTTCTTCATTATAGGGGAAAATGCATAAATCTATAACACTCAAGCGCTGCATAGCTCTTCTCCGACCTGCAAACCACTGCCTGTTTTTGAGGTATTTTGGCAATATGCTTTCGAGTTGCTTAACATTTTCTGCTTTTCCGATTTCTTTCCATTTTGATGCCTTAAAGATATGCAGGGCAATATCATCACGGGTGAACCCTTCTGTACTCTCTTTTTCCAGAAGAAACCAGAAATAGCCATGGGGCGCCATTGTAAAAAGGTAGGGTTCATTTTTTATTTTGGGAAATCTATTTTGACTGAAAACCTCGATTGGGGTAAAATCTTTAAAATCGGCCAGATCAATTTCTGCAGATTGGGAAAATCTGGATAAATTGGCAATTACCAGAATGGTTTCATCCTGAAAGCTGCGGAGAAAAGCCAATACTTTAGGTGTTGAGGGTGAAAGAAAACGTATATCGCCTCTTCCAAAAGCTTTGTAATTTTTGCGCATTCTAATGACCCTCTTCATAAACCAAAGCAAAGAAGAGAGGTTTTTTTGCTGGTTTTCAACATTAACCGATTCGTAGGCATACTCAGGATCGAGTATCACAGGCAGATAAAGTTTTTGTGGGTTTGACTCACTGAAACCTGCATTTCTGTCGGCACTCCATTGCATAGGAGTACGTACACCATCGCGGTCTCCAAGGTAGTAATTGTCTCCCATTCCGATTTCATCTCCGTAATAAATTACCGGAGTACCGGGCAGCGAAAACAACAAATAATTCATCAATTCAATTTTCTTACGGCTGTTATCGAGCAGTGGTGCCAGACGATGACGGATACCAAGATTAATTCTGGCCAGAGGATCTTTGGTAAACATCTTATACATATAATCGCGCTCTTCATCAGTAACCATTTCAAGTGTAAGTTCGTCGTGGTTGCGCAGAAACATGGCCCATTGACAATTTTCCGGTATGGCGGGTGTCTGATCAAAGATATCCATAACAGGGTAGCGATCCTCCATTTTTACCGACATAAACAGGCGGGGCATAATGGGGAAATGATAATTCATATGGCATTCATCTCCATCCCCAAAATAGGCAGCAGCTTCCTCCGGCCACATGTTGGCTTCTGCCAATAACACTTTTCCCTGATATTTTTTATCAACATGTGCACGCAATTTTTTCAGAAAGGCATGGGTTTCGGGCAGATTTTCACAATTGGTGTTTTCCCTTTGAAATAAATACGGTATTGCATCAAGACGAAATCCGTCAACACCCAGATCAAACCAGTAATCGAGTATTCTGAAAATTTCTTTCTGAACTGCAGGATTATCATAATTTAAATCAGGTTGATGTGAATAAAACCGATGCCAGTAATATGCGCCGGCTATGGGATCCCAGGTCCAGTTAGATGCTTCAAAATCCTGAAAAATAATGCGTACATCTTTATATTTATCTGGTGTATCAGACCAAACATAAAAATCCCGGTGATTTGATCCTGCCTTTGCCCTGCGTGCCCGCTGAAACCAGGGGTGCTGATCAGAAGTATGGTTGATGACCAGTTCGGTAATTACTTTTAAATTCCTTCGATGAGCCTCTTTGAGAAATCTTTTGAAATCCCTGATATCACCATAGGATGGGTTTATGCTGAAATAATCGGCGATATCGTATCCATCATCCCTAAGTGGTGAAGGATAAAAAGGCAAAAGCCAGATGGCTGTTACCCCCAGGTCTTCAAGATAGTCGAGTTTTTCAAGCAATCCTTTAAAATCGCCGATACCATCTCCATTTTTGTCGTGGAAGGCCTTAATGTGCAATTCATAAATAATGGCATCTTTATACCATAAAAGATCCTTTTCGATTTCTTTTTTCGACATGAAAAATTGATTTTTTATTTCAATGTACAATTGATAATCATCAAACCCTGATTATAATCAGACAAGCAGACTCGCGTATTTAATATTTTGCAACGAGATGTTTGATGAAGAAAAATGATCAGTAAACCCGCAGGTATACTACATTAAACCCTAAAACAGCGTAAATGGATTCAAATAATTTTCAATATTTTGCTTTGAATATAAAATAAGCAATTAGATTTTACTGTTTTTTCGCATAAAAACTTGCTCTGAGCGCTCAATTAGCTCGATTTGTATGTATCTGATTTACAAATATAAATATAAAAAAACAAGTGGTATTAGTATTCCGGCAGCTACAAACCATATACCCCGTCGTTTCAAACCGTTTTTTCCCTGTAACATAAGGATACCACTTATGGCCATAATGACAAGGCCTGCACCAAAAAAATCTGAAAACCAGGTCCATAAAAACAAAGGTTTATTATAGTGGAGGAAATTCATTTCATAAAAAACAGGCCTCCTTTTTATGACTTCAAGTTCACTTTTTCCATTATTGAGATCGATGACTACAGAACCTTCCCTGAAAAAAACTTTAATGGTCTCAGCAGACGGATAATAATGATTACGCATGCGCAGATCAGGGAATAATTTTGATATCACTTCCTGTACCGCCTCTCTCGACATATTTTGTACAAAAAGGGTTGCATCGAGTTGAATTTCCGCTGTTCGGATGATATAATTAGGATTCCAGTCGTCACGATGATTTAATGCTATCCCTGAAATGCCATAGATCACAGCCATTCCAAAGAAAAAATAGCCCAGGTCACGATGAATGACCCGGTTGAATTTTCTCCATTTCATTATTTACAAAAAATTAATTAACGGGCAGCATTCATCAATTCCTCAATCTCTTCAGCTTCTATTGGAATATTGGCCATTAAATCCTCTGTACCCTCATTGCGGATGACAACATCGTTTTCCAACCTTATTCCAAGTGATTCCTCCCTGATGTATATGCCCGGTTCAACCGTAAACACCATACCCGGTTCAAATGCCCTGTAAACATCGCCGTAATCATGTACATCGAGACCCAGGTGGTGTGAGGTTCCATGCATAAAGTATTTTTTATAGGCAGGATAAGCAGGATTCTGATTCTTAATGTCTGTCTGCGTGATTAAACCCAGGCCTAGCAATTCACTTTCCATGATTTTACCAACTTCTTTGTGATAAGCGGTTATTGTATTACCCGGTGTAAGCATTTTCATTGCTTCTCTTTGCACCCTGAGTACCGCATTATAAACATCCTTTTGTCTTTTGGTAAACCTGCCATTTACAGGAATCGACCGGGTCATATCTCCGGCATAGTTTGCAAAATCAGCACCGAAGTCCAACAGCAATACATCGCCATCCTTGCAAATTTCTTTATTGCTGATGTAGTGTAATACACATGCATTAAAACCAGATGCTATAATGGGCTCGAATGAGAATCCGGTCGCCTTATTTCTGAGAAATTCATGAATGATTTCTGCTTCTATTTCATATTCATGTACACCTGGCTTTACAAATGACAATACCCTGTGAAAAGCTTTACCTGTGATTTCTGCTGCTTTTTGAATCAGATCTATTTCAACCTCAGCCTTTATGGCACGCAGGCGATGCATTAGCGGAGCGAGTCTTTCATATTTATGCAAAGGGTATTTTTCTTTACACCAATTAATAAAACGGGCATCCCGGGTTTGAACCTCTGTACTTGCGCGAAGATGCTCATTGGTATTGAGATAAATGAATTCAGCCTCAAAAACAATTTGCTGCAATATTTTTAAAAACTGGCTGTTCCACTCAACCCTTTGCACGCCCGAAGCTGCTATGGCTTCTTCCTGTGTATATTTATGCCCTTCCCAGATGGCAATGTCTTCATTAGTCTCCCTGAGAAACAGGATTTCCCTTAATCTTTCATCAGGATGATCAGGTGCCAACAGCAAAATGCTTTCTTCCTGATCAATTCCTGTAAGATAAAATAAATCAGTTTGTTGCTTAAACCGCATGGTGCCATCTGCATTGGTTGGCATAATGTCGTTGGAAAACAAAATGGCCACTGCCCCGGTTTTGAGTTCTTTGACTAGCTTTTTTCTGTTTTCTGTAAACAATTGAGGTATTGTAGGAAGATATTTCATGGCAAAAAGTACTTAAAACCTGATATAATATTAGTTTTCAGATGTAAATCACAAAGGTAAGGCAAATCCTTTGATTAGGAATAGAATTGAATTGTATAAATTTGTCCCCGGATTATGGAAGGAATGATTGATCACGAAATTTTCGAATTATCAAACGGGATAAGGGTAGTATACAAATCTATAAACAATTCAAAAATTGTTCACTGTGGTTTTGTACTTGACATAGGAAGTAGGGATGAAAAGCCCGCTCAATGGGGAATCGCACATTTCTGGGAACATATGGCCTTTAAAGGTACTGCCAAAAGAAAAGCATACCACATCATTAACCGGCTTGAATCGGTGGGAGGGGAAATTAATGCATACACTACCAAAGAAAAAATATGTTTTTATGCCAGTGCGCTTTCTCAACACTTTGAAAAATCGGTTGAATTACTTACCGATATAACCTTTTTTTCCACTTTTCCCGAAAAGCAAATCGAAAATGAGAAAAGTGTAATTTTAGAGGAAATGGCCTTATATCTCGACAGCCCCGAGGACGCCATACAAGACGATTTCGAAGATATAATTTTTAAAGGCCATAGTTTGGGTCGAAATATTATTGGCAGTAAAGAGAGCATTATATCTTTCGAGAGAGATGATTTCAGAAAATTTATAGATGAAAATCTTGACAACAGACGATTGGTATTTTCGGTTGTGGGCGATATCGGTAAAAAGGAATTATTTAAAATTGTCAAAAAATATCTTGAAACACTCCCTGAAAAAATATCTCAAAGATCACGTGAACCATTCAATGATTATATAGCCAGAACCCAGATTTTCAAAAAGCCGATTCATCAGGCTCATTGTGCTATGGGATGTACGGCTTATGCCATTGACGACAACAGGCGGCTTCCCTTTATGATGATTTGCAATATTCTCGGAGGCCCTGGATTAAACTCCAGACTCAATCTTGAAATAAGAGAAAGGCATGGTTATGTATATGCCATAGATGCCAGCTACGGTTCCTATATAGATACAGGGGTTTTTACTGTCTATTTTGCTACCGAATCAAAAAAAATGAGCCGTTGCATTGACATGATCATCAAGGAGTTAAATAAGCTCAAAACGAAAAATCTGGGAACTCTGCAACTACACAGAGCCAAAGAGCAATATATCGGTCAGATGGCGATGTCTGAGGAAAATAATGTAAACATAATGCTGATGCTAGCAAAAAGCCTCCTTGACCTCGGCACAATTGAAACCTTTGAAGAAGTAGTGCAACAAATACAGCAAATTAAAGCTGGAGATTTGTCTGAAATTGCCAACGACATTTTCAGGGAGGATCAATACAGCTTCCTCTATTTTTTACCCTACCGGAAATAAGCCCGCAATGGAAGAATTAATCACCCGTAAACTGCAGAAATACCTGGAAAATCATTGTAGTGCAGAAGATGATCTTTTGTACAGGCTGAGGCGCGAAACACATCTAAAGGTTATGCATCCTCATATGATTTCCGGCCCCGAGCAAGGCAGATTTCTTGCCTTTTTATCACAAATGATTCAACCAAAGTATATACTTGACATAGGTACATTTACCGGGTATTCGGCTTTATGTCTTGCCAAAGGTCTCCGGAATGACGGGAAACTCATTACCATTGACATAAATGAAGAAATAAATGATTTGGCTGTGCGTTACTTTCGGGAAGCCGGATTTGACAATAAAATACAAAAACTTACAGGTGACGCCGCTGTATTGATTCCTCAAATATCTTTGTGTTTCGATTTGGTATTTATCGATGCCGATAAAATTAAATACCCGGTCTATTATGAACTGGCGCTGGAAAAAATGAAACCCGGTGCTTTCCTGTTAATCGACAATGTATTATGGTACGGAAAAGTAGTGGAAGATGATATTCGGATCAATGATAAAGAAACTTTGATATTGAAGAAGTTTAATGAAATGGTGCAACAAGATAAGAGAGTAGAAAATGTGATCATTCCATTAAGGGATGGCATAAGTATTGTAAGAAAATTATAAGGTTTCAGGTATTGATTTCAGTATGGTATAAGTGATATTTACATATGCGTTTTTTTAATGTTTTCCGTTTTTCTCTTTTTGTAACGATCTTCTTCGGGCTTAATTTCAGTTATGTAAAGGCTCAGTCTGTTCCGAAAGTGCCTGCTGTAATGTACCTGGGTGATTTGGAACTCAATATAAAAGAGACAGCAAGGCGTCAGATTCAAAGTGATGTCGATGCGCTCCACAGACATACAGGATACTTTCAGCGCAAAGTAGATCAGATAGATCTGTATTTTCCAATAATTGAACGTATTTTCAGACAGGAAAATGTACCGGAGGAGTTTAAGTATCTGGTTATACAGGAAAGCTCACTGGTTGCCGATGCTGTTTCCACTTCTAATGCCGTTGGTTTCTGGCAATTTAAGCAGGAAACTGGCTTGGAAGTAGGTTTGAGAATCGATAATCTCGTAGATGAGAGAATGAATATTGTATCATCTACGCATGGAGCCGCCAGGTATTTGAAAAAAAACTATTTCTTTTTCAATAACTGGATTTATTCACTTATGGCATATAATACCGGTGCCGGAGGCGCTGAACGTTTCATAGAGAATAAATACAGGGGCGCAAAAAAAATGGACATAGACCAGGGCACGCATTGGTACGTAAAAAAGTTTCTGGCGCATAAGGTTGCCTTCGAACCTTTTGTTGGGAAGAATCCAAACCAAAACCTCTTTCTTTTTGAATACACCGATGGCAGCAACCAGACCCTGAATCAAATAGCTTCTGAATTTAATTTATCTTCAAATGCTGTAGCCGACTATAATAAATGGCTTAAAAAGGGCCGGATTCCAGATGATAAGCCATACACTGTGATTCTGCCTATGCCAGCATCAGAGCGTGAAATGCTTGCCAGAAAGTATTCTCCAAAAGAAACCAGAGAGTCAAGATCCTCAGAAACAGTAGTAGCTACGGAAACTGATCATCGTCGCTCTTCCAGATATAATTCCTTCCAGGCAATGGATGAAAGTAAAAAATTTCCCATACTCAAAAGCCATAAAATTACTGGCAACGTTACAGTCAACGGCATTCCTGGAATGGTGGCAAAACCAAACCAGAAAGTGCAATCTGCATTGGTTGAGTCTGGATTGGATGAACGCAGATTTCGAAAATATAACGACATGACTTATGATGACCCAATGGTAGAGGGTCAGGTATACTATTTCAAAAGTAAAAAGGGCAAGGCAGGAACACATTATCACGTTATGAAACCAGGTGAAACCCTATGGGATGTTAGCCAGCAATACGGTGTGAAAATGAAAAAAATCATTAGTAAAAACCGTATGGAAACAGAACTGGAAGCCAGAGCAGGCCGGGTTTTATGGTTGCGTTTTATAAGACCAGAATCTATACCGGTAGAATATCAGAAAACCGAAGTGGCCCAGGCTGCACCCGTAAAATCAAGCAGCCCAATACAAGCTAAACCTGATGAAAACCTTCCTGTGAAAACTGTAGAAAAACCATCTAACCCAAAAGTGATCTACACATTGGAAGAAATTGAAGAAAAAGATAAAAACCTTACAAGCACCAAAGAAAGTACAAGATTGCAAACAGATCAAAATGTCAAGAAGGAACCGATTACTGCAAGAAATCAAGAGTCTGTACCTCCTATGCCCCTTCAGTCAGATAAGCATATTGTACAAAAGGGTGAAACATTGTTCTTTATAGCGAGAAAATATAATCTCAGTGTTGATGACCTGCGACTATGGAATCAACTTAATGAAAATGATGTATTGAGCCCGGGCCAATCCTTACACCTGAATAACACGCAAATCAGTCATATTATCAAAACTGACGGAAGCCCTTCAGAGATAATTTATATAGTACAAACGGAAGACACCTTGTACGGTATTGCCAGAAAACACAACGTAAGCATTAAGCAAATCCTGGAGTGGAACAACAAAGAGGATTTTGTAATTAAACCGGGAGAAAGACTAAAAATCATTACATTTTAATCAAAAATACCTGAAAAAGTACTTTGAAGGCAGGGCAAAAAGTGGATTGAATTAATACCCGACAGGATTTTTTATATTTGAAAGGCTATCTTTGTTTAAAAGATCTAGCAGTTAAGTGTTGAATTGAATCATTGGGTTAATAAACCAGAGAATGCCATGTCGGATAATATGATAGATTTAGTTTTGTTGGTTGATGATAATGATACAGATAATTTCATCAGCAAACGCATCATTGAAATTACCCATTTTGCAAAGGACGTCGAAATAAAAAACTCCGGAAAAGGCGCGCTGGAATATCTTGAACAAAATAAGGACAAGGAAGAAATGCTTCCTGATTTCATCTTTCTGGATATCAATATGCCAATAGTAGATGGTTTTGTGTTTTTATACGAGTTTGAAAAATTCAGTGAACTTGTTAAAAATAAATGCAAAGTGATCATTTTATCCAGCTCCGACAACAAGCGGGACATTGACAAAATAGTTAATAATGAGAACGTTGTAAAATTCATTACCAAACCACTCACCGAAGCTGCACTGATGGATATTAAAAAGATGTTTTAGTTATTTGCTATACACAATATTTTACAACAACTTTGATGTCAATATTAGATATAACTTCCCCGTTGTATCAATCAGATGTCAGTTGTATTTATGCATTGTGTAGGAGGATGAAGAGATTCATTTTTTTATTTATTCTTTTTATGATATCGGCTAATTATGCCATGGCTCAACAGCCACAAATCGATACCTTGATCTTCAAGTACATTCCTCCGGAAGATACCATAAAGTATTGGAAAACAGGCGGACTCATAAGTGCAGATCTTAGAACTGTATTTCTTTCAGACTGGACACGCGGAGGTAATTCTAATATAGCCTTTGGTTCAGCGCTTAATATTTTTGCCAGCAAGGCAAAAAATCGCCATACATTGGAATTAAAGCTCGATGCTGCCATTGGTGTTATGCGTGAAGGAGATGCCACCTACAGGTTTAAAAAAAATAATGACTTTATAATTTTCAATGGAAGGTATGGTGAAAAATTAGTCAATAATTGGTTTCTCTCCGGTCTGCTCGACGTTAGAACACAATTCACAAAAGGTTACCGGTATTTCAGGGTAGCCGGTGAAGAACAAAGGGAATTGCAAAGTGATTTTTTATCACCTTTGACTATGTTGCCCTCCCTTGGTGTAAGTTTAAAAGAAAAAAACTTTGCCGTGACAGTATCACCAATATCCGGAAAATTCACTTTTTATCTCGAGGATTCCCTGGCCATCAGGGCACGGGTACCTGGAGGACGGAATATCTTGCCGGAGGCAGGTCCAAGTTTTGTTATAGAGGATAAACGGCCTTTTTTAAAAAATTCTGAACTCAGATACCGAATACAAGGCTTTTCGAGATTTACACGTATTGTTTACCATTGGGACATCAACGCAGAACTTTGGATGCGATTCAGGATTCATAAATATGTAAGCCTTATCTATAACCATTTGATCATTTATGATGATGCCAATAAACTAAAACGTTCAGACGGCCGCTCATATACACCTTGGCAACATAACCAGGCTTTTAATATTGGATTTGCTATGGATATTCTCGGAAATGGTAAATAAACATATTAGATCTTCCACAGGACATCACTTAGCGGCCCTGCAGCGTTGACTACAGTATCTGACCTCATCCCAGACTTTTTCCCACTTTTTACGCCATGTAAAAGGCCGGCCACATCTTTGGCAGGTTTTAACAGGCAAATCAGATTTTCTAACTCCTGTGGGCATCAATAAGATTTTCTAATATTTCTGGTATTCGGGATTCAGTTTGTTCCTCCCAATTGGCAAAACCGCTGTCATCGGCCTGATACTCAGGTATAAATTCAATCAGTCTGCTAATATTGAATTCAGTATCACTTATTCCCGCCCCTGAATCTACAGCGTCAAGGGCGTTACAGGCTTGCTCATATTGGCCAGCGACGGGGATCATTAAAACCGGCTTTTTCAAAAACATGGCCTCACAAATAGATTCGAAACCGGCGGTACTCACATAACCCTGACACCTGCGCATAAAATCCAGAAATTTATCTGCGTTCACATGATGCATGGTCAGGTTCTCATGAGGACTGTAACCATCTGGATGTGATTTGTTATCCCAAAAAACAAGCATTTCAATTTCTTTGTTCCTTGCATGCCATTCAATTATTTCATATCCATATCCTGCATTTACCACATAACCCAGAAGAAAGGGTTCCGTTGAAACCTCCAGCTTTTTAACTTCCTGCCTGACCAGGGGAGGAACTACAAATATATTGCCTTTTTCAAGCGGCTGATAAGGCCTGAATGATAAGGCAAGTAAACATTTTGAGCCCATGGCTGTAATGGCATTATTGGTTTTAAACAATATTTTATCCAGCGGCTTTCCTGGTGCAAAGGGAAAAGAAGGATGACCTGCGAGAAACTGATGACCAATTACCACATGCTGAGTGGCTGGTTTGAAGATCTTAAAATAAAAACCCCCGAGAAAATCGTAGAAGTTGATCAGAACATCTGGTTTGTGTTTTTGAACCTCCTGGTGTATGGTTCTGAGTGAGGCATAATATCTTCTTAGAAAAAAAGTATTGTAGGCAATACTGCTAAATAGACGAATCTGCTTGTTATCCTTATCTGTAACAAAATTCGGACTGGCAAGAGTAATAATTTCGGTGGGCACCGAAGTAAAAAAATATTCAGGAATTTCCCTTCTTTTGCTTGTGCCAATAAAAACACAAGGCACCTCATGCCCTCTTTTAGTTAGTATCTGAAACATCGTAATAGCCTGTGTCATATGGCCACGACCTTCTCCCTGTACCAGAAAAACAAATTTCTTCTTTTCTGAAGACATGGATATTATAAGTTATTAAACCTCATGATAAACTCTGTTCCTTCTCCCACTTTGGATTTCACAGATATTGAACCGTTGTGTCTTCTCATGATCTGTCGTGATAAACTTAAACCTATACCAGACCCTGTTTTCTTTGTGGTAAAGAAAGGGATGAATATTTTGCTTTGCGCTTCATCGTCTATACCACTGCCATTATCTTTGACGGCAATAAGATAATTATTTTTCTCATCCTGATACGCATACATCCAGATGTTTTTGTTTTCCTGTTCATCAAATGCCTGAATGGCATTTTTGAGCAGGTTGATCAATACCTGTTGTATCAGTTCAGGGTCCATAGTTACCATCAGATTTTCAGGTTCTACATTTACATCAAACTTGATTTTATTGGATTCCATTTCATGTTTGAGAAGCAATCTTACCTGCTCGAGCAATAAAGCTACTTCAACAAATTGGAATTTGGGTTCAGGCGTCTGGGTCAGGCTTCTGAAATCAGACACAAAGCGGATGAGCCCTTCACTTCGTCTTTGAATCGTTTGTACCGCCAAATGAATATCTGAAAGATCTTCCTGCCTTATTTCGCAGACATCTTCACCACAATCGAGATAGGTTACCAGATCTGCTTCAACAGTAGTAGCCAGCGATGAAATTGGCGTAACAGAATTCATGATTTCATGTGTGAGCACCCGTACCAGCTTTTGCCAGGCCTCCATTTCATTTTCCTCAAGTTCTGATTGAATATTTTGCAGAGATATTAATTTAAAATTTTCACCACTCATACTCAGTTCAATGGCATAGACCGAAAGTTGGCGAATTTCATCTTCTGTTTCGAGTTTTATCAGTACCCTTCCTCCAGTTTTAAGCTCGTAAAAACTGTCGACAAGGTGCTTAGAAATTTGGCGCAATTCCTCGATGTTTTTGGTGTGGTCTGTTTTCAGTAGCCTTTTGGCAGCAATGTTCATAATTTGGATATCACCTTTATTATCAAAAGTTATCAAACCTATGCCCACATGCTGAACTATGGTGGTAAGATAATGCTGGCGTTCCTCACGACTATGCCTTGCCTTTCTCAGGCTGTTTAAGACCCCTGAAAATTGTTGCTTTAAGTACAGTTGGTAGCTTTCCGGGACATTGCTGAGATCAGGTTCTGAAAAATCATTATTTTGAACGCTTGTAAAAAACTTATGTATTTCAACATGTATTCTTTCGATATATTTAATCAACGCTACCACCTGGGCTAATGCCAGTACCAGAACCAAAACCACTGTGAGGGGAAATGCATTGTTACTTGCCAGACTAAACATGAGCATGAAAGTCAGTACAATGGCTACTACCCTTACGATGATTTGGGTTCTGATTTGTTTATAATCCATGTTTTTCCAACCTACGGTATAAAGATGCCCTGGTAAGTCCTAATTCCTTAGCTGCTTTAGAAATATTTCCTCCATGCTTATTGACTGCCTTTTGAATGATATTCCTTTCAACTTCATCGAGGTTGAAGCTGTCACTGACCTTCTCCTCGGTATCACTACCTTGCCTGAGAAAAAAGAAATCGTCTTGGGAAAGGGTATCATGATCACACATGATTATAGCTCTTTCCAAGGCATGCTGCAATTCCCTGATGTTTCCAGGCCATGAATATTTCTGTAACCTTTTGACGGTAGTCTGAGGTACCTGCTTAATATTTTTCCTGTATTTTTTGCTATACATAGAAACAAAATGATCAACCAGTTCCGGTATATCTTCGCTACGCTCTCTGAGTGGCGGCAGGTGTAATTCAACGGTATTGATTCGATATAGCAAATCCTGTCTGAAGCTGTTTTCTTTTACCATATCATAAATAGGCATATTGGTTGCACAAACCAATCGGATGTCTATGGGTACCGCTTTATTGGATCCAATGCGGGTTACTTCCCTTTTTTGAAGCACGGTTAAGAGTTTTGACTGGAGTGGTAAACTCAGGTTTCCTATTTCATCGAGGAAAAGGGTCCCTCCATTGGCCACTTCAAACCTGCCTGCACGATCTTCTTTGGCATCGGTAAAGGAACCCTTTTTATGACCAAATAATTCACTTTCAAAAAGTGTTTCGGTAATGGCCCCCATATCTACACTGATAAAAACATTGTCCTTGCGCAATGATTTTTGATGCAGCGCCCTCGCAACCAACTCTTTACCGGTACCGTTCTCACCCAGGATCAAAACATTGGCATCGGTTTGACCCACCTTATCGATGATGCTGAATACCTGTCGCATCCCTGGCCCGTCGCCTATTATGTCTTTAAAGGGCTGATTGCTGTCTTCCTGTAACTGTTTTTTGGTTTGCCGTAACTTATCAACCTCCTTATACGACTGTCTAAGCTTGATAGCTGCTGAAATGGTTGCCAGCAATTTCTCATTTTGCCATGGCTTTAATACAAAATCAGTTGCGCCTTCCTTAAGTGCTCTTACGGCCATCTCTACATCACCAAAAGCTGTAATCATAATAACCACCGCTGAAGGTTCACGCTCCATAATCTGATTTAACCAGTGAAATCCCTCTTTGCCACTTGTAGTATCATGACTAAAATTCATATCGAGCAAAATGACATCATAGGAGTCATTATTTAATAAAAAAGGCAACTTATTGGGATTCTTCTCAATAATAACCTGATGTGCGTGCCGCTTCAGCAGCATTTTGGCCGCCAATAAAACATCTTCATCATCGTCTACAATGAGTATCTTACCAATTTCTTTTTCCACCTCTTACAATTTAAAATGTACGTAAATATTGACCAAATTCATGCCATAATCAACAATTGCTGATCTTTAGGCTTTTATACGACCAGGATGTGTCCTGACTGTCCGGTATTAATACAAATCTAATAAACCACATGTACAATATCGGACATTTTTTTGATAATATTTCAGAAGTTTTAAATTTGATGTATTATTTTATCAGTCTCATGGTATCTTTTTGCCTGTTTTAAGAGTTATTGTTATGTGACTAAATCTTTAATGCAAACATGATTGATATATCAACATTGAAACAAACCTTGCCGGGAATTAGTGATATGGCATTGCTAGAGGCAATTTTAAATAGTTGCCAATACAAGACCATAGAAAACGGCCAGGTCATCATAGAGCCGGGACAGTATGTGAAAATGGTCCCAATAGTGCTGGAAGGTGGTGTAAAAGTTATGCGCACCAATGAAGAAGGTCATGAATTGTTTCTTTATTATCTCAATCCCGGGGAGACCTGTGCTGTTTCCCTCACCTGTTGCAGCAACCATAAACCGGCAGAAATCAAAGCCGTAGCCGAAGGTCGGACTACAATCATATCCATACCGGTTAATCTCCACGAAAAATGGACCGATGAGTACAGACAATGGAAAGAATATGTAAGTCAGACCTACCAGGACCGTTTTCAGGAACTTTTGTCAACCATCGATGAAATAGCTTTTAAAAAAATGGACGAGCGGTTGCTCAAATATATAATGGTAAAGGTGCGCCAGCTTAAAAGCAATGAAATTGCAATTACACATCAGGAAATTGCTATGGAACTGAGCACATCCAGAGAGGTTGTTTCCCGATTGCTTAAACAGCTTGAAAAGAAAAGGCTAATTGAGCTGGGACGTAATAAAATTTACGTGCGCGACGACTTTGAAGAAGTAGTAAGTCGCTGATGATAAAACAAAAACAGGAGAACGCTGCATAAAGTCTCCTGTTTTGTTAGTACATGCTTTTATTTATTACTTTAATTTCAATTCATCGATTATCCGCTGAATTTTGTCATCTAAGTCTGCTTCTGCCTTTCGGTATTCTTCTCTTGAGGTCAATTTACCTTTTACACTAAAGTAAAATTTGATTTTGGGTTCAGTGCCAGAGGGTCTTGCAGAAATTTTAGAGCCATCCTCTGTGAGAAACTGTAATACATTGGAAATAGGATAATCTATGCTTTTTGATGTCCCCTCGATAAGATTTTTCTCAATGCTTTCCTTGTAATCAATTAATTTAACTACAGCTGAACCATCGATGGTTGCCGGAGGATTTGCCCTGAGTTCCAGCATCATTTCCTGAATTTCTTCGGCTCCTGATTTACCCTTCTTTGTAATGGATATCAAGCCCTCTTTATACAAACCAAATTCTTTGTACATTTCAAGCATCATATTAAATAATGTCATACCCTGATCTAACGCCCAGGCTGCCATCTCAGCAATTACGGCACAGGAGGCAATAGCATCCTTATCCCTTACAAAATCTCCCGGCAGGTAACCGTAACTTTCTTCCCCGCCGGTAATGTATTGCTTTTTACCTTCATTGGCGCGTATAATGTCTGCGATATATTTAAAACCTGTGAGTGTACTGTAATATTCTACATTGTAATGCCTTGCAATATCGAGAATAAGATCTGTGGTTACCACGGTATTGACGATATACTGATTTCCATTAAGTCTGCCAAGTTCTTTCCATCTCCTGAGCATGTACCAGGTAATCAGAGCACCAGTCTGGTTTCCATTGAGCAATTGAAAATCGCCTTTTTCATTTTTAACACCAATTCCCACCCTGTCGGCATCCGGGTCTGTGGCCATAACCAGGTCTGCATCAATCGATGCGGCTTTTTTAAGCGCCAGTGTCATGGCTTCGGTTTCTTCAGGATTGGGGTAAACTACTGTAGGAAAATTGCCATCGGGAGTTGATTGCTCATCGACCAGAACCACATTATTAAATCCCATCCGCTTCAACATTTCCGGTACCAGGGTAATTCCGGTACCATGCAATGAAGAAAAAACAATTTTGATATCTGCATTTTTTTTGACAGCTTCTGGAGATAGAAATAGAGTCTTCACCTGATCGAGGTATGCATTATCGAGCTCCTCTCCTACCCATTCTATAAGATTTTCGTTGGCTTCGAAACGAATCTGTGAAAAGTCAGTAATGGCTTCTACTTCAGCAATAATATTGGTATCATGGGGAGGCACCACTTGTGCACCATCATTCCAGTAGGCTTTGTAACCATTGTATTCTTTTGGGTTGTGCGAGGCAGTTTGTACCACTCCGCTGTGACAACCATAATATCTAATGGCAAAAGACAATAAAGGCGTAGGCCTGAGAGCACGGCAAAAATACACCTTAATGCCATTAGCCGAAAAAACTGCAGCACTTATTCTGGCAAAAGCATCGCTTTTGTTGCGACTGTCATATGCAATGGCAACTTTGATTTGCTCATCGGGAAAGGCTTTTTTCAGATAATTACTCAAACCCTGCGTGGCTTTACCAATGGTGTATTTATTTATTCGGTTTGAACCTATACCCATAATTCCTCTGAGACCCCCGGTGCCAAATTCGAGGTCTTTGTAAAATGCATCAGTAAGCTCGGTGCCATTTTCATCGTTGAGCATTTTTTGAATTTCTGCTTTGGCATCCTGGTCTATATTGCTTTGCAACCATTGCTCAGCTTTTTCACGTATCGCAAAATCCATCTTTTATATTTTAATTGTGATTCAAATAATACATTTCACTCCAGATAACAGATTTAATTACCCCATTTGTTCAGTTGTCAAAGGAGAAAGGACTGAAAAATTATGGCTGAAATATATCTTCTTTTTTTGAAAGGCAGAAGCTTTTTATAACCAAATCAATGAAGTTTTAACTATTTTAATACGTATCCCAATGTTTTTTTCAGGCGCTGTAAAACCTGATGACCAATTTCTCTGGCTTTTGCTTCACCTTCTTCCAGTTTTCTGTTGAGCTCGGTCCGATTTTCCATATAGTAGACAAATGTTTCCCGCTGGCTGGCGTATTTTTCCTTTATCAATTCAAAAAGTGCCTGTTTGGCATGGCCATAGCCATAATTACCCTGCAGGTAATTACTTCGCATTTCTGCCACCTGCTCTTCAGTACCCAATAATTTGTACAGGGCGAATACATGGCAGGTATCAGGATCTTTAGGGGCTTCCAAAGGCGTTGAATCTGTAATTACGCTCATAATATTTTTTCGCAGCGCCTTATCTTTCTGAAAGATATCAATGGTGTTTCCATAGGATTTGCTCATTTTTTGCCCATCAGTTCCCGGGATTATCATCACCGATTCATCGAGCAGGGCTTCAGGTATTACGAGTACCTCACCAAAATGATGGTTTATGGCACCACCAATATCTCTTGTCATTTCAAGGTGTTGAATCTGGTCCTTACCAACAGGAACAAAATTTGCATCATACATTAAAATATCGGCGGCCATCAATACAGGATAAGTAAAAAGACCGGCATTTACATCAGAAAGCCGGTTGGACTTGTCCTTGAACGAATGGGCATTGGTGAGCATGGGATATGGTGTAAAACAATTCAGATACCATGTAAATTCTGTCACCTCGGGTATGCGCGACTGACGGTAAAAAATATTTTTATCTGTATCAAATCCAAAAGCCAGCCATGCCGCAGCCACGGCATCAGTATTTTCCTTTAAAACATCCGGTTCTTTAATAGTGGTAAGGGAATGCAAATCGGCTATAAAAAACAATGATTGGTTTCCCGTTTGCTCCGATAATTTTATCGCCGGTATTATTGCACCTAAAATATTACCTAAATGGGGCCTTCCCGAACTTTGAATTCCGGTTAAAATTCTTGCCATGACAATATTAAATCTTATTTGAGGCGCAAATATAGAAAATTGAAACAATGGGATATTACATTGTGCGATAATTCGATGCTTTGATATAAAACTAATGATGTGAAACGTTATTTTTGCAAAAAGGAAAAAACCCCATGGTATATCGTCGTCTATTTGTCTTTTTATTTTTGGTTTTGTTATCTGCCCATTTTCTGTATGCACAACAGGCTAAAATCCATTTTCCGGAAACCACCTATGAATTTGGCAGCCTCAAAGAAGAAATGGGCACTGTAGACTACAATTTTTCATTTGTAAATACCGGAGACGCTCCTCTTGTAATTCAAAGTGTATCTGCTTCCTGCGGTTGCACAACACCTGGTTGGACCAAAGAACCTGTGATGCCGGGTGATTCGGGTTTTATAGCAGTACGATACAATCCTTACAACCGACCTGGTGCCTTCAGGAAGTCATTATCCGTGAATTCTAATGCGCAAACCGCTGCTGTTCAGTTGTTTATTACTGGCACGGTAATGCCACGACCGAAAAATGCTGCCGATAGATTTCCCATCAAAATCGGGCAACTTCGCACCCCTTACCGTTCTTTTAATTTTGGAAAAATCACTACCGAAAAACCTTTCACCAAATATTTCGACGTATTAAATGATGGAAATACGCCACTGAAATTTGTCGACAAAGCCGCGCACGCTAAATATATAAGCATTCGATACGAACCCATGGAATTAAAGCCGGGAGAAAGTGGACATATCGTAGTGACTTATGATGCCAAACAAAGAAATGACCTGGGTTTCGTTACAGATAACATTACTATTTATACAAATGAAGAAACCCAGTTTGAAAAACATTACAGGCTTGTGGCAACCATTGAAGATTATTTTCCTCCCATGACACCTGAAGAGCTTGCTCAGGCCCCAAAACTGAGGCTGGCAAAAAAGGAACATGATTTTGGAAGCATGAAAGAAGGTCAAAAAGCAGAAGTTCAGATTATGCTCATAAATGAAGGAAAAAGTGAACTGGAACTTCGCAAAATTTTATCGAATTGCAATTGTGTAAAGACAGATGTGCAAAAGCAATCACTCAAAGCGGGAGAAAGTATACCGATGATCTTGACTTTTGATACAAGCGGAAGAAAAGGCCCGCAAACTAAGTCTGTAACATTTTTCAGTAATGACCCTGGCAATGCCATTCAGCAATTTACAGTAAAAGCAAGAATAAACGACTGATAAAAACCAGAACAAAGCACAATCCGGTAAGAGGGCATATTCCAGACTACCATGATAAATTAATCTTTAGTCAATTGTAAATTCCGCAAATATGCTCTGAAAATTGCAGGAGATTTTTTAATTTCGCGTGAATTTTTTTCGCAATCGAACACTGTGGCTGTTATTGGTAAAGACATTTTTGTAGCCAAAGAACTCCTGGAAAAAGGACAATTGGTAGCTATTCCAACCGAAACTGTTTACGGCCTGGCTGCCAATAGTTTAAATGCCAGAGCTGTTGCCCGGATTTTCGAAGTCAAAAAAAGGCCTTTCTTCGACCCTCTGATACTTCACCTTCCCTGCTACAGCAAGATTGAAAACTATGTTGAGTATATTCCGGAGAAAGCAAAAATGCTGGCTGAAGCTTTCTGGCCCGGGCCTTTAACCATGATTTTCAAAAAGAAAGAAATCATACCTGATTTGGTCACTTCAGGACTCGACACAGTTGCCATCAGGGTTCCAAAACATCCACTTACACTGGAATTGCTAAACCAACTTGATTTTCCATTAGCAGCTCCCAGTGCAAATCCATTCGGTTATATTAGTCCGACACAGGCCCTTCATGTGGAAGCTAAGCTGGGCACTGCGATCGATTATATTTTAGATGGCGGGCCTTGTGAGGTAGGTATTGAATCGACCATCGTTGGTTTTTATGAAGAAAAAATTGTGGTTCACCGACTAGGCGGACTATCTGTAGAATCTATTAATAACTGCATCGGTGAAGTAGAAGTTATGAAAGAATCTGTATCGAACCCCGTGGCACCCGGCATGCTTAAAAGTCATTATGCGCCAAAAGCGCGAGTGATGCTTGGAAATATTGAGGATCAACTGGGAAAATACCAAAGTGCCAAAACCGGCATTTTATCTTTTCGTAAAAACTATAATACCGAAGGCAAGTTTCAACAGGTTATACTTTCTGAAACTGGAGATATGGAAGAGGCGGCAACACGACTTTTTTCTGGTTTAAGGCAATTAGATAGTTTACATTTGCAATATATTTTGGCAGAGTTTGTCCCCGATCAGGGTCTTGGCAGGGCCATAAATGACCGGTTAAGACGGGCTTCGGCCATTGAAAATGATTTTTAAACCTAAATTTATCTTATGAAAACCGTAGAATCATTTAATTTCAAAGGAAAAAAAGCGTTGATCAGGGTTGATTTTAATGTTCCCCTGAATGATAAATTTGAAATCACAGACGATAACCGTATCAGGGCTGCATTGCCAACCATAAAAAAAATTCTGTCTGATGGTGGTTCAGCAATATTAATGTCACATCTTGGCAGGCCAAAAGAGGGGCCAACTGAAAAGTACTCACTTAAGCACCTTGTAAACCACCTGAGCGAAGCCATTGGTGTGCAGGTGCAATTTGCCGATGATTGTATAGGCAAACAAGCCGAAGAAAAATCTGCAGCCTTGCAACCTGGTGAAGTATTGCTGCTCGAGAACCTGAGATTTTACAAGCAGGAAGAAAAAGGAGACAAAGAGTTTGCCGCAAAGCTGGCTTCCTACGGCGATGTGTGGGTTAATGATGCCTTCGGTACCGCACACCGTGCCCACGCTTCTACTGCTGTTATGGGTGAATTTCTAAAAGATCGCGTTTGCGGATATGTTATTCAGGCAGAACTCGTCAACGCAGCTAAGGTTCTCAGCAATGCCACCAAACCCTATACAGCCATTATGGGAGGAGCCAAAATCAGCGATAAAATACTTATAATTGAAAACCTGCTCGATCGAGTAGATAACCTGATCATAGGTGGTGGTATGGCATATACATTTTTTAAAGCTCAGGGTGGCAAAATAGGATCTTCACTGGTTGAAGAAGACAAACTCGAACTGGCTGCGCAACTCATTAAAAAAGCAAAAGACAAGGGAATTAACCTGTTGCTGCCTGTAGATTCTGTTATTGCCGACGCTTTTAAAAACGATGCCAATATTGAAATGGCCGACAATATGAATATCAAAGATGGATATATGGGACTCGACATAGGCCCCAAAGCAGTTGAAGCTTTCAGCAAGGTAATAGAATCATCTAAAACCATACTATGGAATGGTCCAATGGGCGTTTTTGAGATGTCCAACTTTGCCAATGGAACCAATAAAATTGCTGAAGCTGTGGTAGCTGCTACCAAAAACGGGGGCTTCTCATTAATTGGCGGGGGCGATTCTGCCGCAGCCATTAATACACTAGGCTATGGAAATGACGTTTCATATGTTTCAACTGGCGGAGGCGCTTTGCTTGAATATATGGAAGGAAAAGTTTTACCAGGTGTAAAGGCATTAGAATAAAACTCCTTCAACTTAAATTAAAAAACGGTTTTGTCTGAAAAGGCAAAACCGTTTTTTTTATCCCGTTTAAATCCTTGCCTGATAAGTAAATAACTCATAATACCTTCCTCCAGCGTTTATCAGCTCTTCATGGGTTCCTTTTTCGACAATCTGACCATTTTCAACTACCAGAATCTGGTTGGCTTTTCTAATGGTACTCAATCTGTGTGCTATAACAAATGTTGTTCTGCCTTGCATTAGCCAGGAAAGACTTTTTTGAATAAATGCCTCACTTTCTGCATCAAGGCTCGAGGTTGCTTCATCGAGAATTAGTATCCTGGGATTGGCAAGTATGGCGCGTGCAATGGCTACACGTTGCCTTTGACCACCAGAGAGCTTTACCCCTCTTTCTCCTATCCTGGTATCAAGGCCCTCCGGAAAGCGCTTGGTGAATTCATCCACATAAGAAAGTCTTACTGCGTCCATCAGATCCTGTTCTGTGGCATCGGGCCTGGGAAACAAAATGTTTTCTTTTATAGAACCTTCAAACAGAAAATCATCCTGTAACACCACACCAAGATGCGATCGGTAACTATCGAGACGCACTTCACTCAAATCAATACCATCGAGGTATATATGACCTGTCTGTGGTTGAAGAAAACTTGCCACCAAACCCGCAATGGTTGTCTTTCCTGAACCAGAGCTCCCGACCAGTGCCGTAACCGAACCTGTCGGTGCAGAAAAACTTACTTCATGAATTACTTCTTTGTCGGGTTCATAGGCAAAAGACACATTTTGAAAACGTATATCTCCTTTTATATTTTGCAGGATTCTTACCCTTTTTTCATCATCGTGCTCCCGAGGCAGGCTCATAAGCTCTTCTGTACGGTCGAGACCTGCAAAAGCCTCTGTAATTTGCGTGCCAATATTACTCATCTGAACAATGGGAGCAATGAGGAAACCCAGATACAACGTAAATGCAATAAAATCTCCCACGCTCATGGATTCAATCATAATCAAATAACCACCAATACCCATAATGCCGGCACCGGCAAGTCCCAGTAGCAAAACAGATGCACTGGTCACCAGGCTGGTGGTTGTGAGTGTTTTCTTTACATTTTTAAATAGCCTTTCCACACCTTGCTCAAACATATTCACCTCCTGCTGCTCAGCGTTAAAACCTTTAATGACCCGTATACCATTGAGTGATTCGGTAAGCCTTCCGGTTACTTCTGCATTGATTATGCTTCTTGCCCTGAAAATCGGGCGTATGAATTTAAAGGCTTTTAATGATATTAAACCAAAAATGATCAAAGGCACCAATACATACAAGGTAAGCTGGGGACTTATTTTTAGCAGTAGTACCAATGCAACCACAGAAGTGAGCAATCCTCCCACCAGTTGTACCAGTCCGGTTCCTATGAGGTTTCTCACCCCTTCAACATCTGTCATTATACGCGAGACCAACTCACCCGATTTTGAATTGTCAAAAAACCGAACGGGCATCTGCACGATTTGTCGTTGTACTTCAACCCTGAGTCTTGCGATCAGATGTTGTGCTTCAACACTGAGTAATTGGGTAAGGGCATAAGAAGTTACAGATTGTACCAGGAGCGCTGCTACGACAGCCAGAATCAGCCATTTCAAAAGCTCCAAATCTTTATTTGCCACTACTTCGTCTATTAGGAACTTACTCGCTCCCGGCAATACCAAACCCGATAAGCGGTTTATGATTATAAGGCCAAGGCCTGCCAACAATAGCCCTCTTCTGGGCCAGATAATACTTTTAAAAACTTTTCGAAAAGAAGCTCCTGATTCTTTCATATAGTAATCAAACAAAAGCTGTTTAGATTTAAAAATTTACAAACTTCCATAGAAACAATATAAACCTGCTCTTGTTATTTAAATTCTTATATATTTGATTATAAGTAATTTGCAAAATAAAAAAACAGCAATTAATGGAGGAGAACAGAAATATCCATCACATTAACTGGTGCAATAAAACATAAAAGGAGTAAATGAAAAATTTCCCCCCTGCTGTAAATCGCAAGTTAGAATATAAAAACAGAATACAGAAGAGCTACTCGCAATTAATCCAAAACCTCTAAAAAGAGTAAAGCAAAAAATCAATATTCAAAAAGCAGTAAGGATATCTGCACAGTGGTACATTAAACCTGGTTGATAACTTCAATCTCAAGGTATACTTTGTTGAGTTGTTTATGTAAAATGAAGAACCAACTAAAATGTCCTCCCCCGCAAGACAGGTTCAAATAGCCGGTTTTCATCCACGGTTACTTTTAAAATCTTTGTAACTTGCTACATTATAGATAATCCTTAAATTTCAAATTTCGATGACTGTTCGATTATTGAATCAGTATCTTTGGCAAAATTCCTGCAAAATATGAAGCAACGCACATCAATAAATTTAAAAGAGTTAGCTTCTCAACTTAATCTATCAGTTACTACAGTTTCGAGGGTATTAAATGGCAAAGCAAAACAATATCGCATCAAGGCCGAAACTGAGCAAAGAGTACGCGAAGCTGCGAACATCTTTCATTATTCCCCCAATCAGTTTGCGCGCAGCCTAAAGCTTGATAAAAGCGAAACAATTGGTGTGATCGTTCCGGATATTTCAAATCCGTTTTTTTCTGAGATCGTTAAAAACATTGAACGTGAAAGTAAAAACAGAGGTTATGCGGTGTTTATTGGTGACAGCAGCGACAATACCACCCAGGAAATTGCTTTGATCAATTATTTTACCAGTCGTAAAGTAGACGGACTGATCATCGCACCTGTTGGGCTGTCATCGTCTCATCTTAATAACATTTATGAGTCAGGAATGCCTGTTGTAATTATTGACCGCTCTTTTAATGATGTGGATTTTCCGGTTGTAACTTCCAATAATTATCAAGGCGCATTTGATGCCACCTTCGAACTCCTCAAAAACGGACATACGAAAATAGCCTTAATTCAAGGGCTGCAAAATAGTCAACCCAACACAGACAGGGTTATGGGATATGTTGATGCCATGAAACAATGGAACATTCCGCATGATAAACTAATAATTGTTGGAAACAGCTTTTCTATCGAAAACGGATTCATTCAAGCGACAAAACTCCTGCAAGCAGCTGACCCTCCTACAGCTATTTTTGCTTTAAGTAATTTAATTACCTTGGGTGTTTTAAAGGCAGTATCTGATCTTGGTCTTGTATGCCCTGAAAATGTTTCATTGGTTTCATTCGACGAACAAGCATATTCAGCATTCTTAAACACCCCTATGACAACAATTGAGCAAAACAGAGAGGAAATCGGGTTGCGGGCTGTCAACTATGTATTGGATCAAATTAATGGCCTAAGACTTAAAAAAGGCTTGTTTTTGAAGATAGATACCAAAATACATCTTCGTAAATCAATAAAAAACCTAAATATATGAGTGAATAAACATTTTTTTATATATTTGCACAAACGTTTGCGCAATAATTTTTTAATAACCGAAAGGTAACACAAGTTAAGGAACCCTGGTACTGAGATTTTTTCCATTGTTTAAATGGCTCATGTATACGGATACCTGATAAATGATTGGAAAAAAGAACATATAAACGCAATATTGAATGAATATTTTAAGAAACCTGGTCAGCTTACTTTTAGTAAGTATTTGCTTCCATGCAACATATTCACAAAACAGGGGTAGTTGTCAATTGCCCGCTTACGAGGGCGACCCGTTTGCTAATACCTATGTTATACCCACACCACAAGATCCTGCAAAATGGGATCAATGGAGAGATAAACTTTTTGAATGGCGAGAGAAAGCGATGATGGCTTCAAATCACAGTGATTCACTTTACAATTTGCCGGAATTCGAATTTGTAAAGTCATCTTTTGTATCAACAAAAATAATACTATGGGATGAGGAATTTTTTGATTGGAAAGCAGGTAAATATACACCTGAGAAGTTTATTGAAGAGGGTAAAAGAAGATTCGGTGGTTATGATAATGTGCTGCTTTGGCACTCGTATATCAGATTGGGCTTTGATGAGCGAAACCAGTTTGATTTTTACAGGGATATGCCCGGAGGCCTGGAAGAGCTTAAACGATTGGTTAAAATTTTTCATGACAATGGCATTAATGTCACTATTAATTACAATCCATGGGATATTGGAACAAAACGTGAAGATAAAAACGATTTCGACGCATTAATTGAAGTACTAAAAACCATCAATGCAGATGGTGTTTACCTCGATACATGGCATAATGGACCAGATGAATTTTTTGTACAAATGAACAAAGAGGTGAGACCAGGAATGATCTATGAAACGGAAAACAATCAATGTATAGCGAATTTGAAAAACCACCATTTTGAATGGCTCGAAGAGTACTATACAGATAGTTATGTTCCAGGCATAATAAGAAACAAATGGTTTGAGCGTAAACATATGATGCATATTGATCTTAGAAATCAAAAAGATAAGATTCCATTTTTACACCTGGCATGGATGAATGGAACGGGAATTCTTGTATGGGAAAATGTTTTTAGCCAATGGATGGGATGGAGTAAACAAGAAGAACAGATTCTAAAAAGCATGGTGCCTGTACAACGCAGATATGTAGATGTTTTTACAGGTGAAGGATGGGAACCGTTTATTCCTACATTGGAAGATGGTGTATTTGCCAATAAATGGTATACTGATGCTTTGCAGATATGGACGGTTGTAAATAGAAACAGCGTAAAGGTTGAAGCCTCAATACTGGAGATTAAACAACAAAAAGGTCAAAATATCCATTATTTTGATTTGATAAGCGGAAAAAAATTAGAAGTAGTCAAACTAACGACTGAAACGATACGAGATGAAAGAGGTCTCGAAAAAACATCGGAAAATGACAACATTGAACAGATCACTTTAAAATGTTCACTTATGCCAAGAGGAATTGCTGCCGTTATAGCAATCGATGAAAAAGATATAGATAATGATTTTAGATATTTTCTTTTTCAACAAAGCATTATTGCATTGAACAATCATAATTACTATAACTCAGAGAAAAAAGAGCCTTTGGAAGCATTGAATTTCCCTGCTCCTACACCTAAGTACGCAATGAATAAATTGCCTTCAGGGATGATACTTATGCCGCATGGTAAACATCCAGTCATTATCGAAAAAGTTGATAGACCAATTTTTTATTTATACCTAGATACACCGATGGAGCGAATTACAGACTTTACTCTATTTGCTATAGATACGAAGCCTGTAACAAACCTTGAATATTATCAATTTCTTCAAAGCAGTGGGTATGAGCCCGAATTCAAAGAAAATTTCCTGGTCCATTGGAATGGAGCCCGGCCGCCTAAAAGCATTGAAAATGAACCGGTTGTATATGTGGATTTAAATGATGCCCGCGCGTATGCATCATGGATGAAAAAACGTCTCCCGACTGAAGAGGAATGGGTCCTGGCTATGAATACTAAAAAGCCGGATTATCATAATAAAAGGGTTTGGGAATGGAATGAAAGTGAACGCAGCAATGGGCAAAGTCGATGGTGTACATTACATGGGGGTTCATTTTATAATGCAACAGGATCTATACATTATGCAGATGGAGGCCCCATGGAACCAAAAATGGGATCAAAATATATGCTCATGTGGCCGGGTCTTGATCGGTGCTCGACCATCGGATTCAGATGCGTTGTAGATGTATTAAATAAGTAAGGCGATATTTACCTGACTAACATGACTTCAAAAAGTAAAACTATAGGTTTTTTTATTTTTCTTTTCCTCACTTCGACATATGCAAATTGTCAGAAAAAAGAGATCTCTTTTGAAACCTATCAGCAAAAAGTATATGATTCCTGGATCGGTCAAATAGTAGGCAATGTTATAGGAATGAACTATGAATGTGTATACAATGAAGAACCTTTTACAGGAGAATTCAAATTTGAATATGCTGGCTGGCCATTGGATATGACCCTTAAGCACAGAGGTGCATACGTCAACGATGACACTTTTGTGGAATATATGTACTTGCTGACCATGCAGAAATATGGTGCAGAACCAACCTACCAACAATTGGCTGAAGGTTGGATTGAACGTATGAGAATAGGCATTTGGTTAGCAAATCGTTCTGCGAGAGGCAATAGCATGAATGGAATATATCCTCCGGTTTCCGGAAGTAAAAACCACAATCCGTTTTGGTCTGAAATTGATGCTCAGTTGATCAATGAAATATTTGCTGTTACAGCTCCGGGTATGATACAATATGCCATTGAGAAAACTGACTGGGCCTCGCAAATAATGGTCGATGATTGGGGAAAAGAACCTGCAATTTTTTATGGTGCCATGTATGCTGCGGCATTTTTTGAAAGTGATTACTTGAAATTACTGGCTATTGGCGAAAATGCTTTACCCCTTGGCAGTAGATTTAGAAATACCATAAATGAAATTAAAAAAATATATGCCGAGTTTCCCGATCCTGATGATTGGCAAAAAGCACGGGCTAAAATGGCAGAAATGTATTATTTTAATGAGCCGGTTTTAACGCGGTCTATTTTTAATGCAAATTTAAATGGTGCTTGTGCTGTTTTAGCCATGTTGTATGGTAAAGGAGATATTGCTGAAACACTAAAGTACACTTGTATCCTGGGCTTTGATGCAGACAATCAGGCGGCAACGGTAACAGGTCTTTATGCGCTTGCCCAAGGTTTAGATGGAATTCCACGCAACCTTGTTTATCCGATAAAGGGAGCAAAAATGCCGTTCAATGACAGGTATGTCAACATCTCAAGAGATTGGGGTCAAGCCGAGGACACATTGTTGTTGAATGATATCTCACTTACTGAAATGGCAGAAGGTATGGCTTCGTTAGGCAGAGAAGTTGTCTTAAAAAATGGCGGAAAAATAATCAGGAAAAATAACAAAGAATACCTTCAAATCAATACAAATGCTTCATTCACGCCCCCTTTGGAACTACCCTCCTATCAACTGCCTTATCTGTTAAAGGGCGATTCAATCAATCATAATATTGTTATTACAACAAAAAATAAACCTATTCGCTGGAAAATTTCTGGTACAATTCCCAAAGGCCTTGTCTTCAGGGATGGAAAACTGATAGGAAAGCCTGTGGAATCGGGGATTTTCAATTTTACCTTAGAAGCTAAGCACAAAAAAGAAAGAGGAGTGTGCAACTACCAATTGATTGTGAATGAAAAAAACCTGGCCTTTACAGCAAATGAAGTGATCACCAATGTTGAGCAGGATTCATCCATTTATGCTAAAGTACAATTGCAGATGTCAAAAGAATACCACGCATATGACATTAATTCGATACGAGATGGAATTCATCGTGGAGAAAAATCAACTTACTTATCTCTTTCCTCTGACACAACTAAAAAAGTGCATTTTTTTGGATATATATGGGACGATATTCAGCAAATAGGGACATTGCAGTTTATGTCAGGTGGGTTAGAACACATGGGCGGTTGGTTCAATGACATAGCCGTTGAACATTTAGATGAAAAAGGAAATTGGATCCGGGTTAATAACCTTACCATTAGACCATCAATATCCGGCAAAAACACTCAATTGGACAAGGGTCATTTTATAACCTATTTGCTCACTTTTGATCCGATATCTTCTAAAGGAGTCCGGATTATTGGAAACGCCGGAGGTACAGGTTTTTCCAAAAAATATAATTTTTATTTTTCGCCCTTTGTTTCTATAGCCGAATTGTGTGTTGATCAGCAGTTAAACAAAAAATGAATTATCCATTATTTTAGAAAATTTTGTGTCTGTATTGAATGCGATTTAATTTTTAAACAAAGTAAGATTTTAGAGGGCCAATTTCTAAAGTTGAGGTGATAAAAAAGGAGGCCCTTGCGAGACCTCCTGTATATTATATAAAAATCATAGTTACCAATACCGAGAAAAAAGTCGGCTCATTTAAGTTCAAAAAATACATCAGAGCTTGTGCAGAACAAAATCATGCTTCTGTACCAATAACACCAGATGGCAAAAAAAAATTCCCGTAAATCAGATTTTTTTTAAATTTATCTTTTTTAGGAACTGAAAAATATCAGAAACGTAAAATAAAGCAATTACGATAGGCATAAAATATGCTTTTGAAGTATCTTAGTTGTTTGAATCATTTTTTTTAAACCCATTAAGATGAATAATATTATAAAGCTGGAATTTCTAAAGACCTGCCTGCTGATAACAACCATATTACTCAGCGCGTACAATACTCAGGCTCAACACAATGTTCTCACAGAAAAAGAGATGAAAGAAGGCTGGCGTCTTCTTTTCGATGGCCAAACGCTTAATGGTTGGCGAAGCTTCAAGGAAGAAGGTGTAAGCGGCTGGAAGGTTGACAATGGCACCCTGATGGCCTTAGGAGTGGGTAGTGATCCGGATGGAGATATTATTACTGAAGAAACATTTGAAAGTTTCGAACTTGTACTGGATTGGAAAATTTCACCCGGCGGTAACAGTGGAATATTTTTCCATGTGGTCGAAAACGATCAATTTAATACCATATATGAGACTGGGCCGGAATACCAATTGTTCGATGATTTAAGTCGAGGCAAAGGTTCTCTCGGTATGAATGGAGTTTCAGGTAATTATGGTATGCATGCTCCAAAAAACCCTCCTCTTAAAAAAGCCGGTGAATGGAATACTACACGTATTGTAGTCAACCAGGGTGCCGTTGAACATTGGCTCAATGGAAAAAAAGTTCTAAGTTATCAGCTAGGTTCAAATGAATGGAATCATTTGGTGCAAAATGGGAAATGGAAAGACTATCCTGCATATGGAGTAGCAGGCCGAGGACACATCGCTTTACAAGACCACGGATATAAAATATGGTTTAGGAATGTCAAGCTAAAGCCATTGGCTGTTACTTCCCTTTTCAACGGCAAGGATCTGAGCGGATGGAAGATTCATGGAACAGAGAAGTGGTATGTACAAAATGGAGAATTGGTTTGCGAAAGCGGGCCAGATAAAGCCTATGGTTACCTGGCTAGCGTTAATGACTTCAAAAACTTTGAACTTAATATTGAATTTCTGCAGGAATCTGATGGCAACAGTGGCATTTTCTTCAGATCTAACCTGGATGGTACAAAAATAAGTGGTTGGCAGGTAGAAGTAGCACCCCCGGGCAAAGATACTGGTGGTATTTATGAATCCTATGGTAGGGGTTGGCTGCAAAAAATACCTGATGAAAAAGAAGATGTATTGCAAATGGGAAAATGGAACCACATGAAAATCATTGTAAAAGATGACCATGTGCAGTCCTTTTTAAATGGTGTAAAAATGGCCGACCTCAAAGACACAAAAATCGGGGAGGCAAATGGAAAAATTGCCTTGCAAATTCACGATGGTGGCGGTATCAAAGTAAGATGGAGAAATATAAAAATAAATGAATTGAAATAAATCGGAAAAAAAGAAAAAAGGAGGCGAGGGAAGCCTCCTTCAAGGGATAATTGTAGGTAGTTAAGCGGAAGAGGAAGTGTAATAAAAATATACTTACTCAAAATTGCTTGTCAGAGTGTATCTCCAATCGTTTATCAGCAGATACAAAATAAATAGAACCAAATTAATGCCAATTTGAAGTACACACACTAAGTAATTAATATTGAGAACTATAGAGTAAATATGAAATTGCCATTTTACAAAAATGTGTTGACAAACTCTACAATTTGAGTACACAAAATGTGGCTTCTGTACTATTCGTTTTTGTTAAGCTTCAGATCGTTTTTTTATCATTTCTAAAAGCTCTTTATCTTACAAAAATACCGGCCATCAACAATAATTGACATTGGTCTGTGAATCCCGTATAATATACAATACGATTAAACCATTATATCTATGCAAACTATTCTCGGCGCCGGTGGAAATATAGGTAAGCTTTTGGCAAATGACCTTTCCAAAGGTAATTCTACCATTCGGCTGGTTAGTCGCAATCCACAGAAGGTAAATGAAAGCGACCATCTTTTTCCGGCAAATCTTTTGAATTCCGAAGAAACAGAAAAGGCAATCGCCGGATCAGAAATTGCCTATCTGGTAGCAGGAATTCCTTATAAAGCAAAGACCTGGCAGGAACAATGGCCGGTAATTATGCGCAATTGCCTGGATGCTTGCACCAAACATAAAGTGCGGCTGGTGTTTTTTGACAACATGTACATGTATGATCACAGCCAAATAAATAAGCTTACCGAAGATACACCTGTAAATCCATTAAGTAAAAAAGGAAAAGTGAGGGCCCAAATAGCCCAAATGCTTATGGATGATGTTGAAAAAGGGAAATTAGATGCAATGATATGCAGGGCAGCTGATTTTTACGGACCCAATGCCATAAATAGTTTTCTCAATGAATCAGTAATTAAAAGGATGCTGGAAGGTAAAAAACCACAGGCCCTCATAAATGCCAATGCAAAACATTCATTTACCTATACGCCCGATGCATCTTCCGCCACGGCTTTTTTAGCCAGCCAATCTGATGCGTGGAACCAGGTATGGCACCTGCCTACCTCTTCTGAGTACCCGTCGATACAACAGGCCGTTGACATTATTGCCAAATTCTTAAAAACTGATAATAAAATCAGCATACTTCCTTCATGGTCTATGGGAATTGCTGGTCTTTTTATCCCGGTTTTAAAAGAAATTCCTGAACTATCCTATCAACTCGAAAAAGACTACTGCTTTGACTCTTCAAAAATTGAGAAAAAATTTGGACTGAAAGCGACACCTTTTGAGATGGGTCTAAAAGCTTGTTTAGAAACCTGAAGTATGGTTTAAAATTTTTCTGTTTAAAGTTGCAGATATCATCCCGGAAAAATCCATGACTGCCCGTGAAGATTAATGAGCTGCTATTCCTGATACTGAAAAAAGAACCGGCTAATCTGATTTAACCACAGAATGATTTCTGCGATTTTTTTAAATTATTGCACAATTTAATCAAAATATTTGTTGATATTTGCATAATATTTATACGCTTATCAAAAAATGCCAGCATGGAATGTAAAAAAGTTTGTTAAAAATGAGTTGTATTACTTCTTGCTTAGTGCTTTCATAATACTGCTGGTATTGGTAACCGCAGGAATATTGTTGGACAAATGGGAAAAAGACAGTATGTTAATTTTAAAACTGACCAGTCTTATATACATATGTACATTTGTGGTAAGACTTTTCAAACAAGTATGGCACACCAAAAAATAAATTCATAATAAAAGTAGTAAAATTTAAGAGTATCAAAGTATTATAAATAAAGAAGCTTATAGGGATATATAATTTACAGGAGAGTTCGGTAGTATTGAGTTTTAATAACGTTGGAGAATTATGCCCTATTTTGGAGAAGATTTTGAAAAGTTCCTTATTGAACTGGAGGGAAACAATAAACGCGAATGGTTCGCTGAAAACAGGAGAAGATACGAAAATAATGTAAAGGAACCTTTCAAGAATTTTGTTGAAAGTATTTATCCTTTAGTGAAATCGCTGGACCCTGAGATTGCTGAAAACCCAAAAGACAGTGTTTACAGAATAAACCGTGATACGCGTTTTAATTCTGACTTATTGCCCTATTTTACCTACATGCGCGCCTTTTTTGCCAAAGGAGGAAGAAGATCTCCTTTCGCAGGCTTTTTTCTTAAGATTGGAGCAGATTTTATGACGCTGGGTGGTGGTACATATTTCCTTGAAAAGGAAAATTTGAAAAAAATCCGCATAGAAATAGCGTTTAACGAAGAAGAGTTTGATGAACTCATCAACGAGACCCTGTTTAGATCGATGTTTGGCAAAATACAGGGAGAAAAGAGTCAACATGTACCAAAGGAATTCAGGGAGGCTTATGAAAAACAGCCCATAGTTGGCAATAAACAGTTTTATTATTTAAAAAAGTACAGTATTGATGAACTGCCATCCGTCGACAGGGTTAGTTCATTTATCATGCAACATTATCAAACAGGTTTGGCCATTAATCAGTTTCTAAAACGTGCGCTGGAAAAAACCAATCAAACTGTATTTATGCCCATGTACTAATACGGCGACAAATGAAAAATCATGATGTCTGCATTTGCTTTAAGTACTTGCAATGAAATCAGGAGTAACCTGATTATGCCAACTTCCTTTTATCATATAAATTCAGGCAGTATGGTTTAATACGTGGCGATGATGTCCATTAGCATCAGGTTATTTCCTTGTCATAGATATTTTGATGTATTAGCAAAAAAACATCAGGAATTATCTAATTCAAACTCTTTGAGAAAGCGGCTGGCCTGTTCGGTATTGGGGAAATCATAAATTTTCTTCTGGTTCTTTCCAATATAAATCTCGACTGTAACCGACCTTACCCTGTCCTCTTCCTTAAAATGCAATTCATCGGGAAGTTTATAATTATCCAGGTCTTGAGAAAGTCGTGCTACTTTCAAAACCTTGTGACGCCGTGCTCCACAGTATCCACATTCATAAAACCTTTCGATTTCACCATCGGTATTTTCTGTGGGGGCCAATAATATCTCTTCTTTGATTTGACGCATCGTCTGAAAGCCACAGGTATTACATTGGTACGCCTGCAGGTGTCCCGGATACTTTTCGATATGCACGTCTCCGGTAAGTTCGTCTACCCAAACATCATAATCTACTGAAAAAACATTTTCTTCTGCCTGCATGCCTTCATCAAGATGCACATCCTCTTCCTCTTCGCTTAAAAGTTTCATGTAATTTCCCGTTTTCGGATTTATCCTGGGCGTATACCTGAGTTTTTGTAGCTTTTTGTGCAATCTGGCTGGATATGAATACTTGAGCATTAGATAACCTATATAAAGAATCAAGGTACCTACACCTACAGAGATAAACAGACGAAGGAAAAACCAAACAACACTTAATACAACCGTTTCAGTTTGCAAAGTATTAACCACCAAAGTTACGGCTACTCCAAAATATATAACTGTATAAAAAATAGCTTTTGATTCATTATCCCTTATAAAATCATGCTTGTCTTTGTATGTTTTTCGTCGTGCAAGCCGTGTGTAATATCTGAAAAGGTTGATAATACCTGTCAGCACCATTATACCAGAAATTGCCCAAAGAAGGAAATTCCATATTGTTAGAAAAGAGCCGTAATTACTTTCCATAATAAATAAGTTTTTCAAATGTAAAAAATCCAAGGATAAACCGCCTCAAAATTAAAGCAGCTAATCACCCATTGCAGAAAAGACACTTTTATCTTCAACCTGCCAGGTAAATTTTAATACCGGAATTTCATAAAATTACTTGTTTTTGTCAATAAAAATCAAAGAATATGAAAAAACTTAAATTTTCGATTACATCTTCAATACTTGCAGTGAGCTGATGTTGGACATTGAACTCATTTGGTTTAAAAAAACCGGCAAAAGCCGGTATTTCACATTGAAAGACGTTTTCAATAAAATGATAAACAGTATAACTTAATTGATTTCTACTTAATTTTTAGAGGTGGCAGATTCCAACGTTTTTTTTGCATTATCGGTAACTTTTTTTGCGCCTTCCATCCATTCATGCAATTTTTCATTTCCTGCAACTTTTGCCTTTTGAAATGACTCTTCCAGGGCTTCCAGGGCATCCTGTGTTGTATCACTCGCTTTGCGGTACAATTGCTTTCTGGTTTTCTTACCACTGTCAGGGGCTATTAAAATACCTGTTAATAATCCGGCCATGGCACCAGCTACTACACCCAAAATAACTTTAACTTCAGTTTTCATATAAGATGTGCTTTTAGTTTAGAAGAATATATTTAATTATTAATAAGAAATAATCGGGCCGTTTTAAAAGTCTTTTTGGCTTTGACCCGCAAAATTGCCCTACAAGGCAAAACGCATATTAATTTATACATGATTTTTGCCAATTGGGTTGTACTTTTTCATGCATAATGTTGTATAGATTCCACAAATTGTAGAAATTTTTCCGCTTTTATATACAATTTTCGCACAGAATCAGAGACTTAAATACAAAATGAACGAATACAAAATCAGAAAAACACATATTTTTATATTGAATATTTTAGATATATATGATCGTTTGCTTGTTTAATTGGGTTGATGCAAAATTTTTTTTTCAAAAACAGCGAAAAAAAAGGCACAATGCTTTGCGATTTTGCCAGGCTATTCTAATTTTGCCGCATCATGAAAAGAAAAAACACATATTTTGGTCTCTGGTGGTGGCACAATGTTCTTTGGGACACTGAATAGGGATCTATATGTCAAATTATAAACATAAGGCTCACTGTTCGGTGGGCCTTTTTTATTTATGAATTACGATGAAAAAATTTACATTTTCCGGCAAGTCTGAAAAACTGATCGCCGATGTGGTAACTCCGGTGAGTATTTATCTCAAACTCAGGGATAGGTTTTCAGGGAGTATCCTGCTTGAAAGCTCTGATTATCATGGAGATGAAAACAGTTTTAGTTATATATGCTGCAATCCCATTGCGACTTTTCAGCTTAAAAATGACACGTTGACTACTGAATTCCCCGATGGCACTCAACATTTAAAGACCCTTAATCAACGTAAAGATGCCATTTCTGCTCTTAATGAATTTACCAGTCATTTTTACTACCCTTCCAACGAGCATCGCTTTATAACCAATGGTTTTTTTGGCTTTATATCTTATGATGCGGTAGCGTATTTCGAAGATATTTCCATCAATGAAAACAAGCCAGATGAATATGATATCCCTCAAATGTTGTACAAAACCTACCGGAATGTCATCGCCATAAACCACTTTAAAAATGAAATGCACATTTTCGATCATATGATTGAAGGTGTACATCATAAAAGTAATCTTGAAGAAATTAAATCACTTGTGAAGAGTAAGAACTTTCCACATTATGATTTCCAGACATCAGGTGACGAATTCTCCAACCTCACGAATGAGGAATATCTCGAAATGGTTAGTAAAGGAAAATCGCATTGTTTCAGGGGAGATGTATTTCAAATTGTTCTTTCACGGAGATTTCAAACGCATTTTACCGGAGATGAATTTAATGTTTACCGTACACTTCGTTCCATTAACCCATCACCATATTTGTTTTATTTTGACTATGGCAATTACAAAATATTCGGCTCATCACCCGAGGCACAGATCGTAATTAAAAATAATAAAGCCATCATATACCCTATAGCTGGCACCTTCCGGCGAAGTGGAAACGATGAGGCAGATGCAGAATTGGCTAAAAAACTTTCTGAAGACCCTAAAGAAAATGCCGAACATGTAATGCTGGTCGACCTGGCGCGCAATGACCTGAGTCGCAATGGATCTGAAGTCACTGTAGAAACTTTTAAAGAAATACAATACTACTCACATGTTATTCACCTGGTTTCAAAAGTCTGTGGTGCACTTAACCACAGCTCCGATACTTTACAGGTTGTGGCAGATACATTTCCGGCCGGTACGCTATCAGGCGCCCCAAAACACAAGGCCATGGAGCTTATAAATGCCTATGAACCTACAAGAAGAGGTTATTATGGTGGAGCTATAGGCTTTTTTGGTTTCAATGGTGAATTTAATCATGCAATCATGATCAGGTCTTTTCTAAGTAAAAATAACTGGTTGTTTTTTCAGGCCGGCGCTGGCATTGTAGCCAAATCAGTTGAGCAAAGTGAGCTGGAAGAAGTCAACAATAAACTGGCAGCACTTCGCAATGCTATTGAAGCTGCCCAAAGAATTAAAAATTAAAAAATGAAAATACTTGTACTCGACAATTACGATTCCTTTGTATATAACCTGGTACACATTATCAGAGAACTGGGATACGATGAAGCACTGGATGTATACCGAAATGATAAAATTGAGGTCGCACAAGCTGAAGCTTACGATAAGATTTTATTGTCACCAGGACCCGGCATTCCATCAGAAGCAGGTATAATGATTCCATTGATTGAAAAAATGGCAGACCATAAAAGTATTTTAGGTATTTGTCTGGGACATCAGGCCATCGGAGAGGTTTTCGGAGCAGAATTAATTAACCTGACCAATGTGTATCACGGCGTGGGAACACCCATACATCGTACCAATGAAGAAGATTATATATTTCAACATGTGCCTGTGACGTTTAATGTTTGCAGATACCATTCATGGGCAGTGAAAAAAGAGACAATACACGGATCGCTTGCCATAACGGCCCTCGACGAGGATCAGATTGTAATGGGATTACGGCATAAAGAATATGATGTGCGTGGTCTTCAGTTCCATCCTGAATCCATACTTACAGAACATGGTAAAATATTGATAAAAAACTGGCTTGAACATTAATTGCTTTTTCAATGAAAGAAACTCTAAACGACTTATTTGAATATAAATCCCTCGATCGGGCCAGGGCAAAGGAAATCCTGACCAATCTGGCACAGGGGAAATATAATATTTCTGAAATGGCTGCCTTTATGACGGTATTTCTTATGCGAAGCATTACCGTTGAAGAGCTCACAGGTTTCAGAGATGCTATGCTGGATCTGTGCATTCGACTCGATCTCGAAGGTATCGACGCCATGGACTTATGCGGAACAGGCGGTGATGGAAAAGATACATTTAATATCTCCACACTATCTTCTTTTGTGGTAGCTGCTGCGGGCCAGCCGGTAGCAAAACATGGAAACAATGGCGTATCTTCGATTTGCGGTTCATCTAATCTATTGTCACATTTTGGCTATGAATTTAAAAATGACAAAGACTCTTTGCTCAGGGAAATTGAGAATTGCGGCATCTGTTTTCTGCATGCGCCATTATTCCACCCGGCTATGAAAAATGTTGCACCGGTAAGGAAAGACCTTGGTGTAAAAACTTTTTTTAATATGCTTGGTCCTATGGTAAATCCAGCTTTTGTTAAAAAGCAAATAGTCGGTGTTTTTAACCTTGAACTGGCACGGCTTTACAATTATTTGTATCAGCAGGGAGAAACCCGTTACATAATTATCCATTCTCTGGATGGATATGACGAAATTTCACTGACATCACAGGTAAAAATGCTGGGAAATGACCTTGACCTTTTGTTAAAACCCGAAGATCTGGGCTCAGCACCTCTTAATAATGAAGAACTAAAAGGTGGAAAAAGCATTGAAGATTCAGCACGAATTTTTCTAAACATTCTTGAAGGAAATGGCACAAATGCACAGAAACAGGTAGTATATGCGAATGCAGGAGTGGCCCTATTTTGTGCTGGTAAAACTGGTAACATTGAAGATGCCATTGATTTAGCCAAAGAAACCCTCGATTCAGGAAAAGCACTTGGCACCTTCAAGAAATTTATAGACAAACCGGCAACTACAATTTCTATCTGAAAGAAAATATAAAAATAATCATGAATATTCTACAAAACATCGTACAAAAAAAGAGAGAAATCGTCGCAGAGCGACGCGAACTCATCCCTGTGAAGCTGTTGGAAAAAAGTATATTTTTCCCATCACAAACTGTTTCACTTAAAAAGTATTTACTCAGACCCGATAAATCGGGAATTATTGCAGAATTTAAAAGAAAATCACCGTCCAAAGGTCTGATTAACAAAAATGCAACGGTCGAAAAAACATCCATTGGTTATATGCAGGCAGGTGCTTCAGCCTTGTCAATTCTTACCGACACAGATTTTTTCGGTGGCAAAAATGAGGATTTAACAACAGCCAGAAAATTTAATTTCTGCCCGATTCTGCGAAAGGACTTTATTCTGGAAGAATATCAGATCATCGAAGCTAAATCAATCGGAGCAGATGCCATCCTGTTGATTGCTGCCATTCTCGATCCTGACAAGGCCAGATCCTTGAGTGCATTTGCACATTCTTTGGGCATGGAAGTATTGCTGGAAGTGCACTCCGCAAGTGAATTGCAAAAATTTCTTGATACCGACCCCGATCTTATTGGCGTGAACAACAGGGATTTGAGTACATTTCAGACCAAAGTACAAACTTCTTTAGACCTGGCTTCATTAATACCTGACGAAATGGTCAAAGTATCTGAAAGTGGTATTGATGATCCTCTCAAAATAATTCAGTTGAAACAAGCCGGTTATAAAGGATTCCTGATTGGTGAATATTTCATGCAACACGGACGACCAGAGGGCGCCTGTCAGGAATTTATTAGGAAGCTAAAATTACTGAATACCGATCAACCGGTATCAGTAAATCACAAAATGACGTCATGAAAATCAAGGTATGCGGCATGAAAGATCCGCAAAATATTGCGGAAATTGCAGATTTGAATCCTGATTATATGGGTTTTATCTTCTTTGAAAAATCACCTAGATATGCAGAAACGCTCAATCCGGAGGTTATGAAAAGTATAAACCCCAATATAAAAAAAGCAGGCGTTTTTGTAAACATGGAAACTGAACAGATTCTACATACCGCAAAAAAATTCCATCTAGACGCCCTGCAATTGCATGGTAATGAAAAACCTGAACTTTGCCGGAAATTAAAAGATCATGGTTTTGAAATTATCAAAGCTTTTCAGGTTGATGATAAATTTGATTTCGATACCACCCGTTCTTATGCAGGAGTTAGCGACTATTTCCTGTTCGATACGAAATCTACTGGCTGGGGTGGGTCAGGTGTTAAATTTGACCATGAAATTCTGAACAGATACGATTTTTATAAACCCTATTTTATCAGTGGTGGGATAGAATTGAAGGATATCCCTGTGATTTTGTCAGGAGATTTTCCTTTACCTGCAACTATTGACATCAACAGCCGGTTTGAATTGAGTCCGGGTATGAAAGACGTAGCTCTAGTCGCGCGGGCCATTGAAAATGTAAAACAATATAATGCACAATATTATGAAAGTTGAAGTAGATGAAAGAGGTTATTATGGCCAATTTGGCGGTGCATATATACCTGAAATGTTATATCCCAACGTCGAAGAATTGAGACTCAATTATCTCGACATAATACATCAGGATGATTTTCAAAGGGAATTTCATTATTTGCTGACTGAGTACGTTGGCAGGCCAACCCCCCTGTATCTTGCCGAGCGTATTTCTGAGAAATACCAGACCAATATTTATCTGAAAAGAGAAGACCTTAACCATACTGGTGCTCATAAAATCAACAATACTATTGGACAGATACTCCTTGCCAAAAGGTTGGGTAAACAACGCATTATTGCAGAAACCGGAGCAGGTCAGCATGGCGTAGCCACAGCAACAGTATGCGCCCTAATGGGTATTGAATGTACAGTTTTTATGGGAGAGCTGGATATGAGTCGTCAAAAACCCAATGTGGCCAGAATGCGACTTATGGGGGCAGAGGTCATTCCAGCAACCAGTGGTAATAAAACCCTGAAGGATGCTACCAACGAAGCTATGCGGCACTGGATCAATCACCCGGAAGATACACATTATATTATAGGATCTGTGATTGGCCCTCACCCCTATCCCGAAATGGTAGCGATTTTCCAATCGGTGATAAGCGAAGAAATGAAAAAACAACTGTTGGAAAAGACGGGGCGGGACTATCCCGACCATATACTTGCCTGTGTGGGGGGCGGCAGCAATGCGGCTGGAGCTTTTTATCACTATTACAATGACCAACGGGTAAACCTGATTGCAGCGGAGGCAGCAGGACATGGTATTCATTCAGGAGAGTCGGCAGCGACAACTGTGCTGGGAAAACCCGGTATACTACACGGAACCCGTACACTTTTTATGCAAACCGAAGATGGACAAGTGATTGAACCCTATTCTATTTCAGCAGGGCTCGATTATCCGGGTATCGGGCCTGTTCATGCCCATTTATTTGATACAGGCAGGGCAGAATTTTACAGCGCTACCGATGATGAGGCTATGGAGGCTGGTATGCTTCTGAGTAAACTGGAGGGCATTATTCCAGCCATAGAAACGGCTCATGCACTGGCAGTATTTGAAAAGAAAAAATTCTCAAAAGAAGATATTGTCGTAGTAAACCTTTCAGGAAGGGGCGATAAAGACCTTGAAACCTACATTTCCTGGGCCAAATTGGTATAATGTAACGAATAACACAGAAAACAATGCAAACTGAAACTACCATTGATAACAGATTAGACCAACTTTTCAAAACGAAAAAGAGCAGCATTCTGTCAATTTATTTCACGGCCGGATATCCGAAGTTAAACGATACCGTTCCAATTATGGAATATCTGCAAGACTCCGGCGCTGATATTATCGAAGTAGGTATTCCTTTCTCTGATCCGATCGCTGATGGCCCAACCATACAAGCAAGTGGTAACCAGGCCATCTTACAGGGAATGTCTGTACGTACCCTGCTCGATCAACTTCAGGACATCAGAAAAAAAATACATATACCCATTCTTCTTATGGGATATCTGAATCCAGTACTTCAATATGGGTTTGAAGCATTTTGTGAAAAATGCAGGCAAATAGGCATTGACGGTTTGATTATCCCAGATATGCCTTTGGCTGAATACCAGGAAATCTATAAACCCAATATGGATGCCAATGGCTTATTCAATATATTCCTGATTACGCCTCAGACACCTGAATCAAGGGTAAGGGAAATCGACAACAGCAGCAGGGGCTTTATTTACATGGTCTCCTCTGCCAGTATTACAGGTGCAAAAAAAGGCATATCAGATCATCAGATTCAGTATTTTCAACGAATCCGCGATATGGATCTGAAAAATCCTGCTTTAATTGGTTTTGGGATTTCCGACAAACAAAGTTTCGAAAAAGCCTGTGAATTCAGCAGAGGCGCGATAATTGGCTCTGCCTTTATTCAGGTTTTAAGTAAGTCGGTAAATCTGAAAGAAGACACACAGAATTTTATTACTTCTATTATAGCTTAGAAAATTAAAATAATTATGATAATACAATTGAACCCCGATATTGATAATGGCCAGAAAGAAGCCATAGTCAATAAAATTAATCAACTAAAGTACTCCACTACAGAGGTTAAAACCCAACAAGGCGATTATCTGGTGGGTATAGGCAAGTCAGATTTTGATATCCGCGAAATCGGATTTATGCCGGGCATTCGGGATATTCATATTGTTTCTGACAGTTACAAACTGGTAAGCAGAAAATGGAAAGTTGACTATACCTCTATCGACCTTGGTGATGGTGTAAAAATAGCCAACGGTGATCTGGCCATAATTACAGGCCCATGTTCCATTGAAGGCGAACAGCAAATTAAAGAAACACTTGAGCATTGCCGTGAAAATGGGGTAAAAATGATGAGGGGTGGTGTATTTAAGCCGAGATCTTCTCCCTACTCCTTCAGGGGTTCGGGCATTGAAGGGCTTAAACTATGGTACGAACTTGCCAAAAAAGATGGTGTAAAAATTGTTACCGAGGTAATGCAGGTATCTCAGATCGCTGAAATGTACGACTATGTCGACGTATTTCAGGTTGGTGCCAGAAATACCCAAAACTTTAATTTACTGGACGAACTCGGTAAAATAGATAAGCCCGTTATGATTAAAAGAGGGATCTCAGGAACCATCGATGAGCTGTTGTATTCTGCTGAATATGTTTTCTCAGGAGGTAATGAAAAACTTATACTTTGCGAAAGAGGTATCAGAACTTATGAAACCGCAAGCAGAAATACCCTGGATCTCAATGCTATTCCAATTCTTAAAGAAAAAACACATTTACCGGTTATTGCTGATCCTTCGCACGGTATCGGAATAAGAAAGCACGTGGAGCCAATGGCACTGGCTGCGGTAATGGCAGGCGCTGATGGAATTATATATGAATCACATTGTATACCGGAAGAAGCTATGTCAGACGGTCAACAAACGCTCGACTTCAGAGAATCGGCAAAACTCATTAGTCGTATGAGAAAAGCCCATGAACTTAAAAAAGTCTTCTGAAAACAAAAATGTTTCCAAATTACATTTTATAAAGGCCTTGCTAATGCATGGCCTTTTTTTTTATCATTCCATTTTTCATATTTGCTTAAAAAACCATGAATACCCTTATTATTCAAATTGTAAACAAATCAATTTCCTTCCATATAATCCTTTGGTTTGTCGTTTTTGCCTGTCAATCGCCGAGGAATGAAGAAGATCAGGTGTATTATGAATTCCCTGCCTGGGATGAAACAGAAGAAATACAACTCCAGCAACAACACACCAATGAGCGAATGCGCTTTAAGCTCCTTCAGTCAAAATATCAACAACGCGATTTTTGGAATCACCTCAATAAAGAACTAAACGGTTTTAATCCTGATAAGTACGAAGTTTTGCGCGAACTGATTCTGGAAAAAGATATTCCAGATATTCAAAATTCAATTGAAAAGGGAAAATTAACCTATGAAGAACTCACGCTTTTTTACCTTTACAGGATCAGACATTATGAAAGTGATCCTTCTAAAGCTACACTTAGTATAATTAGTCTTAATTCAAAGGCAGTAGAAGAGGCGCGTAAAAGAGATAAAGAGGCAGCTAAAATAAATAATAAACACCCCCTCTACGGCATGCCTGTTTTGGTCAAGGATAATATAGGAACAGATGCAATGCCAACCACAGCCGGCGCCATTGCATTGGCTGATAATTATGCTAAAGATGCCTTTATCATTAGCCGGTTAAAGGAACATGGCGCCATCATACTCGGTAAAACTAATCTGAGTGAGTGGGCCTATTTTTTTTGCGATGGATGTCCTTTGGGATACAGTGCTGTAGGTGGTCAAACGCTTAATCCGTATGGCAGAAAAGTATTTGAAAGTGGCGGATCAAGCTCAGGCAGTGGTGTCGCGGTTGCATTAAATTACGCTACCGCCGCTATAGGCACTGAAACTTCCGGTTCAATTCTCTCGCCCTCAAGTCTCAATTCAGTTGTAGGTTTAAAGCCAACAGTTGGTATGTTGAGCAGAATTGGCATAGTACCCATTTCTGGCACCCTGGATACGCCTGGTCCAATGGCTAAAAATGTATCAGATGCCGCAATATTGTTTTCAGCGATGATGGGATATGATGATGAAGACCCTGCTTCAAGGCAATTCGATTTGGAGGTTGATTTTTATAATCAGCTTTCATCCTCCACCTTGGGCAACAAACGCATTGGCGTGCTCCAATCCTTGCTTGATGCCGATACCTTATACAATAATACAGTAAAAATCATGCATGAAGCCGGTGCTTCAGTAATTGTCATAGAACCTCCCTTAGCCCCATTAGATGGTTTCCTTAATCTGCTTATAACTGAAATGAAAAATGATTTGCCAATATATCTCGAATCGCAGGCATCTGAAAATATCACATTTAAAAACATTGATGATATCAGAGCATTTAATAATGAAGATATTGAATTGCGGGCACCCTATGGACAAAAATGGTTTGAAAGCATGGTGGCTGACAGTACAGACTCTGAAACCCTCGAAAAATTGAAATCTAAACTCAGTGCAGAGGCTATTAAATATTTTGAAACCCCCATGCTAAAGGATAAGCTAGACGCATTTTTATCTGTAAACAATATGCATGCAGCCTATGCAGCAGTAGCATTTTATCCCTGCCTCACACTGCCCATGGGATTCAGATCAGATGGCAGTCCTGCCAATGTTACCTTTATCAGTCCGTCGGGTAAGGAGAAGACATTATTCGAGCTGGCCTGGGCTTTGGAGAAGATACAGACAAAGCGAAAACCACCTGCTGGTTTTTTGTATTGAAAATAGGAGGTTTAGCACCATAGGACACCGAAAACCAGGATGTGTGATTATTCTACGACAGATACTGGTTAATATAAATCCTTCATAACCACAACCTTTTTCACGAGCACTATACCATCTGCATCGAAGAGTAGAAGGTTATGGACTCCTTCTGAAAGGTCACCGGTTTGGAAAATATGCATATCTGAACCTTTTGGCAACTTACCTTTTGCAATGGCCACGCCACGCATATCCACAATTTGCCAATCCATATCTTTGTGAAGTGTCCTTCCAAGGTCAAGTTTAAAATAGTCTCTTGCAGGGTTGGGATATAATCTGGCCTCACTGAAAGATTCATTCAATAGTATGTCTGGCAATGAGGTGACCCTGTCAGGATACTTTATTGGCAAATCAATCATTGCAGCCTGATAAATCTCTGATTTTGATTCATTGGTAACCCTTTGCACAAAAACCGCCATAGCAAGGGTTGTTGAATCATAAATGGTTCTTCCGTTGAGGTCCCAGGTTTCTTCAAAAGTCACCTGATCTCCACGCTGCCAGGTTCTGGAGAAAATTGTTCCTCCCGGATCAGGCAGCATATCTTTCACCACATTTCTCAAAACACCAGCCTGAAGGAAGAATTCTGTAACATTTTTCTCTACAGGTACTACATGAACTACAATCTGATTTGAAAGACTGTCTCTGGCCGTCAAACCTATTCTAACTGTTGCAAGGTTACTGGCACTCTCCTCCACAAGAGATAAATCAATATCAAAAAGTGGTGAAACCAGCGACCTGTTAAGCACATCCCTTTGCGTGATAGGTACAGGCTGAAAATCAAAATTTCTGATTCCATCCATCACCGTTCTTGGAGCCTGAGTCAGGTTGTAAACACTACCCCTTGTGTTTGATGGGTTCGGATTCTTTTCAAAGATTACATCAGGCCTGGGTGAGCTGATATGATATTGCAAGGATATTGCGTCAAGTGGACGCGCCTGCAATACATTATTAACTACCTGATTAGCATTATTACTACTGAGGCTCAATAGGTTGGTAAAGTGCTCTACGAGTACTATGCGCTCTCTTTCTCCAATCTGAAAAGCATCAAAGGCAAAGCCATTAAAATCAGACTCTGGTGGATTGGTGGCATCACTGCCAAACGCAATTCTAAACCGAACTGCTGATTGGTCGCCAATTTCATCTAATGGAAATCTTGCGATTCTCCAACCTTCCTGTACACCACTCCAGCCATTAGACCCTTCATTAAAATCACCACCTGGTCTGCCAATAAGTCCCTTTTCTGTATACCAGTTTAAACCAATTGCATCATCAACATTGCCCAGACTTCTCCATATTAGTCCGCCATCCAGGCTATACTGAACGACTGCACCATCAAAACCAACCTGCGTGTGCGTCCAGATGGCCATGCTCATCATGGGCCGGTTCAAAGGTGTCAGGTCAAAAGACGGTGTATTGATAAAAGATTGTTCCATCGGATTATATTCTCCACTTAAATTGGTAACCCATGCATTGTTTCCGTTAAAAGGACTGTTAATAACTGAGCCCGACGGAAATCCAAGTTCCCATGAAGAATTGGTTCCTTCAACAACCCAACCTGATTCACTTTCAAAATCCTGAAAATATGGATAGCTGGTAATAGAAGGTATAATAAATACCGGCTTGGTAATTTCTCCGCGGCATCCAAAATTACTGACAACTCTCAGCCTTACATCAAATCTTCCACTGTCGAGAAATTGATGGTTAACTACCGTGAAACCTGATGCAATTCCTGATAAAACTGTTCCATCTCCAAAGTTCCATTCCAGTGATGCTACATTACTTGGCGGTCCTGATTCAAAACGTGTTCGGTCTTCAAAACGGGTATTATCTCCAAAAGCAATAGCCTGAAATGTAAAATCAGTTACCGGAACAGCTCCAACTGCGATTATGGAATCTCTAAAGCTTGCACATCCATATCTGGTGGTAACTTCAAGACGCACATTATAGGTACTGGCCGCCTGGTATAAATGCATTGGGTCTTGCTGTGTATTAACAACAGAGTTGTCACCAAAATCCCATCTCCATGACACTACATCGTCATCAGCAAAAGCTGTTTGTAAAGGTTTGGTAGCATCTCTGAACTGAACCGGATCACTAACACAATTACTCAGGACATTAAAATGTACCCTGGGTGTGGCATCGACCCTAACAATTTCACTCACAGTAAGAACTACCCCGTTGGGATCGGTGTAGGTATAAAAGATTTCATGATTATTTGCCCCAGCTGTAGACGGGCTGAAGAAGTAATCATCTCCAAGTCTATATACCCCGGTACCGGTAAATAAACCACCAGTAGGAATTGCCTGTAGTATTATATCACTGTTTCCGGTGCACAGATCCTCCGGAACAATAATTTCAACATCTGGCAATGGGAATACAAAAGTAGATCGTCCTCTGGAATTGGTGCAACCATTGGCGTCTGTAAAGGTATATACAATTACGTGTGGTCCCTCTCCGGCAATAGAAGGATTAAATGTGTTGCCAACAACCCCCGGACCTGAGAAAATTCCACCTTCTGGGGCACCATCAAGGTTTACCGCTCCATCGTCTTCCTGGTAGTTTGGATTGAGACCAAAGAAATTAACTGTGGGTAAAGAATTTACCTGAACAATAGTTGATTGTACATCGGCAGGACAAGGACCTTCAGGGTCGTCTGTTCTGAATATCAGGGAAACATTTGTTCCTGCTTCAATAGGACTGGGGGTATAAATAGTATTTATACTGTTTGGATCAGAAAATGTACCTGAACCACCCTGCCAAAAACCGGTAGTTGCGGAACCACCTATGGTTCCTGAAAGATTAACTTCACCATCAATACAAATCGGATCATAATTGCCTGGTATAGCAATGGCCCTTGAATTGATTTGAATGCTTAAATTATCAAATACTGCCGGACAAGGCCCTTCTGGGTCATTGGTAGTTAAAGTCAGCATTACCATTCCGGCAGATTTATCGTTGGTACCTGGTGTGTAAGAAGCGTTTAAATCACCGGCAAAGCTGAAAACTCCATCTCCTGATGTTGACCAGCTTGCCGAAGTAGCAGATTGACCAATAACACCACTCAGGGTAGCTGGAGTGGTTTCACAAATGATCTGATCCATGCCAGCATCGACAAAAGCTGCACGGTTTATTCTTATTACCATTTCATCACTCACAGCCGGACAAGTAGAATTATCACTGGCAATCATTTGCAAAACAGCTATGCCAATTTCATCTTCTCCCGGCAAATAAGATGGTGTAAGGGAATTGGGGTTAACTATGCTTCCCGAACCACTGATAAGGTTCCAGTTGGCTACAGAAGCGCCGCCACCTAAGCTTGCTTCAGTAATTTCGACAGTAGTTGTGCCCTGGCAAACGACGATATCCGGACCTGCATTGGCAATATTAGGTGCATCAACGGTCTGAACCACATCAATAGACTGGCCAACACATGATAAAGCTGTAGGTGTTATTCTGTAAGTAATACCCAGAGGGCCTGATGTATTGTTAAATAAAAGCTGACTTATGTTATTTCCAACACCACTGGCACCTACAGTTGTACCCGTAATGCCTGCGTCAATTGCAACGACCTCCCAGCCAAAGTTTGTAAAGGGCACAAGATTTTGGTTCACAATTTGAACCTGAGTTAAGGTACCACTGCATATATCCGGTGCCGATGCTGTAACCACAGGAATTGGATTAACCCTTACCCGTACATTGCGAAGCTCTGAATTTACACATGTTAAGGCAGAAACCCGGAAATTGTATTGCACTTCAATAGACTCGTTCGTCGGATTGATTAACAAGTCCTCAATTTTATCGCCTGGGTTAAAGGTAGTATTGTTGCTAAGGGTACCATTTACTGCACCATAGATTACTGAGCTTAAGGTAATGATGGCATTATCGGTTTCACTAAATACATCTATATCCGTTAGTCCATTCGAACACAAAGTCGGCATATTATTGCTCACTGTAATATCGGGAATTGGATTTACAATTACCTCAGCTAATACATTCTCAGTATTAAGACATCCGTTGAGAGAGGCAGAAAAAACATAGGTAACCGTTTGGGGGCTCAAGGTAGGGTTAGATAAAACCTCAGTTATCCTGTTACCACTTATAAAGGTTTCTCCACCGTTGAATGTTCCAGTAATTTCACCATATGAAACAGAGTTTAACGATATAATAGTGCCAGCTACTGGTGAATTTAGTGAAATATCAACGCCCGTCTGTTCGCATATTTCCGGCCTGTTGTTGCCAACTGTAAAAACTGGCTGTGGATTTACCGTTACTTGTGTTGATTTTGGAACAGGCAAAGCACATCCCGGTGTGCTAACCTGAAAATTGTAAGTTACCACTACCGGATTATTGGTAGTATTCTGAAGGACTTCCGTAACTGAACCTGAACTTCCGAATGATGTGCCCGGGGTCAGGCTACCTGCCACTGGTCCGTAATTTACAGAACTCAAAGTAATTTCAGCCCCAAAAACATCACTGAACAGATCAATATCTACAGCCTCTCCGGAACAAATTAACGGGCTGTTGTTTACGACGTTGAAATCGGGAGTTGGATTCACTACAACCTCCGTAAAATCATCTACCGGACCGCATATACTTGCATTTACCCTGAAAGTATACCTGACTGTGATGGGATTTTCAGTTCCATTAACTATGTTTTCACGTATCACGCTACCGGGAAGGAAAGCCTGGTTAGGTAATAATGTACCTGTACCACCTCCATAATCAACATTAACCAATGTAAAAATAGCACCTTCAGTACTACTGACCAGCTCAATATTGGTAAGCGTTCCTTCACATATATCCGGAGTACTGTTGATGAAGGCAATTTCCGGATTTGGTCTGACCAGCACCTGAGCAGTTGCAGGATTGTTATTAACACATCCAGAGGCAACAGCCGTAAAACTATATGTAACACTTAAAGGGGCATTGGTCGTATTGATCAGACTTTCATTTATTACCTGATTATTTAAATATTCCACCGGTGGCACCAGGGTACCTTGCACAGCACCATAATTAACAGAATTTAAAATAACCCTCGCATTGGCGGTGGGACTATTTAAACGAATATTGGCATTATTTCCGGAACATATATCCGGCTCAAAATTACTTACTGTAAATGTAGGATTTGGTTTGACTAATACAGAAGCCGTCAGATCAAGATCATAAGGACAACCGTTTGATACCATACTGAAAACATACGTTACCGTAACAGGGTTATTTGTGAGGTTTCGAACTGATTCTGTAATACTTGCACCGCTGCTATAAGATATACCAGCACTCAGGCTGCCTGTGGCCGCTCCATAATCCACACTTTTTAAGGTGATAACAGCGCCGGTAACAGGACTTGACAAATTAATTTGTACAGTTTCGTCACTGCAGATCTCATCTTTTAAATTAGTTACGGTAAAAAATCCTCCCGGATTTACTACTACCTGAGCAGTCCTTATTACAGGTATAGGACATACCGGTGATGGGATAGTAAAAGTGTAAGTAACAGTTACAGGGTCATTTGTAGGATTACTTAGTGTTTCTTCAATGAATGATCCGTCAATGAAGGTAGCGCCTGGAACTAGTGCTCCTCCATTTACAGATCCATAATCCACATCTTCTAAGATTATATCAAATCCAACATTCGGTGTTGACAACAGAACCCTGGTATCTTCTCCTGAGCAAATTACCGGCCGTTGATTAATTACATTTAAAGTGGGTGCAGGAAACAAGGTAACCTGAGTAGTTTGTGTTACCGGATTTACACATCCGTTGGCAGATACACCAAAAGTATACTGGATGCTTGCCGCTTCAAATCCCGGGTTATCAAGGATTTCAGTTATTCTGTTGCCGCTTACAAAAACCTGACCCGGAGATAAAGTGCCATTGGCAGTGCCATAATCAACATCCAGCAATGTAATTAAGCCACCAGTAGTCGGGCTGGTTAATCCGATGTCCACAGGAAAACCTTCACAAATTTCTGGTGTTAGATTGTTAATGCTAAATACAGGTTGCGGATTAACAGTTATGGTCGCCGTTCTGGTAACAGGATTAACGCAGCCTGTTGCTGAAACCCTGAACTCATAAACCAATTGCTGAGGCACATTGGAAGTATTTTGAATTGCGTTATTAATTTTGAAAGGAAAACTGTCAAAAACAGTTCCAGCCACCATTTGACCTGTGATATCAGGACCTGCTGTAACGTTTACAATTTCTACTTCTGCTCCGGCAGTATTGGAATTTAAATCAATATCCAAATTGCTGCCTGAACAAATAACTGGCGCATTGTTGGTTAAAACGAACTGAGGTGCAGGGTTAACAGTTACGGTTACTTCAACTGGTAAACCTTGACAACCACCGGCAATAGGTTGAATACTGTAAACAACAGACCCTGGATTATTAGGATTGGTATTGGTGAGCAACTGGCTGATGCGATTTCCATTGCCTGCTGATGCGCCATTTACGTTTGTCGAAGCTACTACCGTCCAGTTATAGGTTGTGCCAGGAACCGCATTCGGATTGCTTATCGGTATATCGGTAGTCTGGCCACTGCAAATGGTAGCATCAGCCGCCAGCGCATTGGGCACAGGCGTCACGGTAACAATCACTTCTCGCGGTGTACTGGTGCATCCGGCCGGACTCACCCCCAAAATATTAAAAGTAGCAGTGCCACTAACATTTTCCTGAATCAGACTCAGACTTTGTGAAATTGGTCCGGCCACTGGTGTCACCTGGTTAGATGCTCCGGCAACGCCTTCAGCGCTCACCGACCATGTATATAAGGTCCCTGCAATATTGTTAGGATTGCTTAGATTAAGTGTTGTATTCGAGCCACTGCAAATTGTTTGCTGTACAGGTACCACTGTGATTGTTGGTCTTGGGTTTACCGTAACTTGAATTGTTTGAGTGGTGCCTACACAACCATTGGCGGAAATGCTGAATTCATACTCAACAATCACGGGACTATTACCTGTATTTGTTATAAGCTCATTAATTTTAGATCCTGGGGTAAATGTTGCACCCGGCACAAGGCTTCCAGAACCAGTTCCATAATTTACTGATAAAAGTGTTATGACAGAGCCGGCAAACGGAGAAGCAATATCTATATTTACATTTTCCCCTGTACAGATAATGGGTGAATTATTGTTAAGTGTAAATGTTGGCTGTGGATTAACCGTAATGTTGGCCGTTTGGGTCATCGGGTTTACACAGGTACCGGTTCTTACCTGAAATTCATATTGTAAAATAAGAGGTGCATTTGTAGAATTAATTATACTGTTACCCAAAACCACAGGAAAGGTATTATAAGTAGCACCCGGGCTAAGCTGACCGCTTATGCCTGTCGCGGCCGATACTGAAATCAGTTCAACAATCGCTCCTGTGGTTTCAGAGTTAAGATTTATTTGTGTCTCATCACCCGAACAAATGGCCGTTGCGTTGTTTGTCAGAGTAAATACAGGAACTGGCGCCACAGTAATGCCGACATCTGTTGTTGGGCCGACACATCCATTAGCACTGCGTGGGCTGATTCTGTAAATAATGGTTTGAGCAGTATTGCCGATATTTGATAATGTCTGGGCTATGGTAGCGCCACTGCCTGACCCTGCACCTGTTATGCCTCCGGGATTTGAAAAAACCTCCCATGTATAGGTTGCGCCTACCCCATTCGGATTGGTAATGGCAACATTACTGGTTGCACCACTGCATATCTCCTGGGCCGTTGCAGCTGCATCAGGAAGGGGATTTACTGTTACTTCCACAATAACCGGGGTGCCTGAACATGTTCCGGCAGACGGAGTAATGGTATAAATGGCAGTTCCCGCAGTTGCAGCTGTTGTACTTAAAGTCTGAACTATTGAGGTACCACTTCCATTTGCCGAACCAGCAACACCGCTTTGCGTGACCGTCCAGTTAAAAACTGTACCAGCAACGTTATTAGGATTACTAAGGTTGATCCCGGTTTCGGTACCTGAACAAATAATCTGTGCGGCTGGCTGGGCCAATACAGTTGGAGTTGGATTAACGGAAATAACTACATCTGCAGTTGGGCCATTGCATCCCGATGCACTCCTGGGGGTAATACGGTAAGTAATTTCCTGCACTGCGTTGGTCGGATTCACCAGTTGCTGGGCAATCGTTGAACCACTGCCTGATCCTGCACCTGTTATTCCTCCCGGATTTGAAAAAACCTCCCATGTATAGGTTGCACCTACCCCATTCGGATTGGTAATGACAACATTGCTGGTTGCACCACTGCATATCTCCTGGGCCGTTGCAGCTGCATCAGGAAGAGGATTTACTGCTACTTCCACATTAACCGGCGTGCCTGAACATGTTCCGGCAGACGGAGTAATGGTGTATAAAGCAGTTCCTGCAGCTGCAGCTGTCGTGCTTAAGGTCTGAACTATTGAGACACCACTTCCATTTGCCGCACCAGCAACACCACTTTGCGTGACCGTCCAGTTAAAAACTGTACCAGCAACGTTATTAGGATTACTAAGGTTGATCCCGGTTTCAGTACTTGAACAAATAATCTGAGCGGCTGGCTGAGCCAATACATTTGGCGTTGGATTAACTGTTACTGCCACGGTTACAGGTACTCCAGAGCAACTATTGGCAGCTGGCGTAATACTATATTCAACAATTCCACCTGTTGTAGAACTAAGAGTCTGATTAATGCTGGCCCCCGAGCCGGCACTATGTCCGTTAACACTTCCAGAAATCAAATTACTTGTCCATGTAAATGATGTGCCAGTAATGCCATTTGCCACGCTGATCTCTAAATTAGTGGTCTCCCCGCTACAAATCTCTGTATCCCCGCTAACAGTGGCTTCAGGTATTGGATTTACAGTAATTACTGCATCCTCTGCTGCGCCGATACAACCATCAGCTGTCGCTCGTATACGATATCTTACGACACCACCTGTGGTGGAACTGAGCGTCTGTTCAATACTGTTTCCTGTTCCATTGGCGAGGCCTGTCACGGCACCGTTAATCACAGTAGCTGTCCAGTTAAAAACCACGGGAGACAGGCCATTTGGTTCGGAAAGAACAATACTGGTAGTTTCGTTACTACATAATTCGTCTACGGCAGGTATTGCTTCAACCAGTGGTAGTGGTTTTACAATTACATCATACTCCAGGGGTAATCCTGTACAAGAGCCGGCTGAAGGAGTAATGGTATAACGTACCTCAGCACCGGCAGCATCTGTATTTAAAACCTGAGAAATTACATTGCCTGTAAATGGTCCCTCTGATGAGCCACTCACATTACCATTTAAAGTAGTTCTGGACCAATTAAAGCTAGTACCAACTATAGTGCTATTCAGTGTCAGTTCTAATATAGCGCCACTGCAGACCTCATCGTCTCCCGCAACCGAAGCAATGGGTGAATCACTTACGGTTATGGTAGCAGAACCTGAAAGCCCTGTTCCAGCACAACCTTTACTATCCGAAACCGAGTTAAGCGTATAGGTAGTAGTTGTAGTGGGTGAAACAACGATATCCGAACCACTTACATAATCATTAATTACACCAAGGTTTTCAATATCGAGTGTAAAAGGTCCTGTACCACCGGTAATATTTACCCGTATGGCAGTATTATCTCCCTCACAAATCACCTCATTTCCAATGATATTCGAAGCGGTGGATGGTAAATTTACAGTTATTACTGCACTACCGGTGAGGGAGGTAGCATTACAGTCATTGGCATCAGTCACACTTACGAGAGTGTATGTAGTATTTAACGCTGGAGAAACGGCTACGATATGTCCGTCTGAAATGCCGGTAAGATCAAAATTTGTACTTCCATTGGTGTAGGTCACATTAAATGGGCCGGTTCCTGAAAGTCCAAAGGTTAAGTTGGCCGATTCACCGGAACAAACCTCTGCTGTCCCGGAAATACTTCCGGTGGGCAATGGATTTATGCTTAATGTTGCTATATCTGAAGTGATTATACATCCGCCTGCTCCACTCACCTGGCATCTGTATTGTGCCCCATCAAGTCCATTTACATTGCTTATACTGAGCTCATTGGTGGTTTCGCCAGTATAGGGCGCGCCTGAGACCGGTATCCAGTCTGATCCGTCCCATCTTTGCCAGACATACATTAAAACTGAGCCGGTTGCCTGTATTATAAAGGAGACAGTACCATCACTACAGGCAGTTTCATCCTGAGGCTGGGTAGTAATAGACGGTTCATCAAAACTCTGAAGATTTCTCAATGCGGTACCATCAGGTAATCCATTAACGACAGCTGTCCCTCCCTGCCTGATTATGGCGCCTGATGAGGCGGTATTAATTGCCTGAACCTGTAAACCCGAAACATTCAATACATCCAGTTCAACCTCATCGGTAACATCAAATTCAATTGACAGGTTTTGTTCATTTGTGTAACTAAAAGAAAAATTCCCTACTTCTGATCCAGGTCCCGAATTACTGATGACCGGTGTAGCAGAGATATCAAATTCAAAACCAGCAGGTAGTTGAAAAATAAGGGTTAGTCCTGTGCCAGATTCAAAATCATCAGGACTGGTTTCAGTAATTGCAATATCTGGTATCAATTGAAAGTCACCATCCACGCAAAACTCTGATGCAGGTGTTATTGGGGAGACAGAAACCTGTCCAATGGATTGAAAAGAACAAATCATTAAACCAAGCATCATTATAATGCCTGGAAATCGCATGAGTCGTATTTTATTAAGTAAATCTATGTTCATAGATTATCAGCTTCGTAGAAAGTAGTATAACATTTGACAAATTATATTAAAAGCCGGAAACATATCAAGCCGCAAAGACAAAAAACATCCTGATGTAATATTTATCATAACTTTGTCTATTCCACAGTCAGCTGTCCATTCCGGTTTACTTTTATTAAAGTCATTTTTAAATTTTCAGTAATGGTTGCTCCAATATTAAATGCCATAGAACCTGCAATCACGTAACTGCCATCATTTAGCTGAACTACTGCACCTGCGAAATCATCTCCTTCACTTCCAAATTGATTTTGCCATTCAAAAAAACCTGCAGGGTCAAATTTGATGAGGCCTATTTCCCTGCCCAGGTTAACTTCTGAAGTTGTTACAACGGCAATATAACCTCCATCTCGTGTTGGCAACACAGATTCCACTCGTGTATTTACTTGTGTGGAATAGGCCCTTGTATAGGGCACCTCCCATTCCAGGAGTCCGTTAACATTGGTTTTCACAAGATAGGGTTGCTCTCTGCCTCCAATTACTGCATATCCCCCGATCAGGAACCCCTGATCAGGAGTGCGCACAACAGAAGTAGCTGTTTCATTATTGGAGGTACCATAAAATCGTGGTGAGATCGCACTTTCACCCAGTGGGTCAAATTCAAAAAAATAGTAATTTCTTGAGTTCTTGCTGGCTTCTACATCTGATTCGGTACTGGTTCCAAAACAAAAATACCGAGTTTCATTTCTTCTTATAGAGCCCGCACCTAAATTGACAAAACCATCCTGGCCAATACCAGATTTTTCTTTACCAGGTTTTGGGTTTAGATTATTGTCTAGCTCGGCAAGATAGATTTTGGCTGAATCAACATTATTTCCTGTTACGAAATACCCTCCGTCGGGCAGGGTTATAACGTGCATTCCCATTTCATCTCTGCCGGGTAATCCAAGCCGGTTACTGGTTTGCAAATTTCCGGAAGCATCGGTTTTTATTAAATAAATATCCCTTTTTCCACCGATCTCCTCTTCGTAATCTCCGCAAATGATGAAGCCGCCGTCATTGGTCAATTGTATATTTCTGCCTATATCATTACCAGCACCTCCAAAACTTTTTTGCCATATTTGATTACCTCCCGGGTCAGTGCGCACCAGGTATACATCCTTTCCCCCACTTCCAAAAGAAGTAGTTGTACCTACAATAACAAAGCCTCCATCTACTGTTTGTTTCACATCAAAACCTTCCTCAGAACCAGCGCCTCCAAAAGTTTTTATAAACACCTGCTCTTTAAAAGACATCAATGCATCGATAGATTCGCAGGAAAAGAAAAAAAATCCTGACAAGGTGGCTAAGATTAAAAATATGTAGATATTGGATCGCATAGGTCTATCTTCTATTTCTTAATTTTCCTGGGCTGATATATGGGTTTAGTAAAGCCAACTGACAACACAAACCTGTCGAGTCTGAAATCATCATCTATATAGTGTTGTGGCATTTTTACCCTGCGATCGTCGATAGTTTGAAAATCCATTCTGGTTTTAACATTTGTGAAGTTCCTGAGTGCACTCATATATCTGAATTCCAGGGTAATATAATTGATACCTATTTTATATTGCAGACCGGCGGCAGCAGATAACTGCAGGTTGAAATTATTTCTAAGATTGATAAGATTGATATCTGCACCATCAAGTGGCCTGACATTTAACAGGCTGTCTACAAGTGATCCTTCATATCTTCTTCCGGCAGCTAAAAGCATAAAAGAAGGAGCAGCACCAATTGCCAGGTAAGGTTTGAGGGTTTTATCTGCAAACGTATATTTTAGCATTATAGGCATATCAAAAAAGTTGTAAACCTGGTCAAACTGTGTGAAAAAGCCATAATCAGGTAAGTTTTCGAGTTGATAGTGGGCATCAAATATGCGAAAGCCTGCACGTGAAAAGGATCCTTCTACCTGAAGGCTGAAATTTTTATACAGAGCAAGTTCGATACCCAACCCTAGGTCAATCCCTGTAAAAGATTTCACCGATTTAGAGTTGTTATTATCCTGAGTGATGCTGTATTCCAATAATGTATTGTAGTGCACGCGGTTTAGACCGACTTTTCCAAGGTGCAGTATTATTTTTGGTCTTGTTGTAAATTTTTGATGGTGAAGAAACAGTTCCAATGGATCATATTCACGGTTGACCTCATACTCTGGGGAAAGCCTCAACAGGTTGAGATAATTATTGTCTGCTTCCTGTTCATAATCGAGGTACAAAAAAACCAGTGTCAAAATTCTGTAGGCTTCTATTTTTTGTTCTTTGGAAAAGCCTGATTCGAGACAGGGTGATAGTATTTTTGGTATATCATACAACCTGCCCTGGTTCAAGCGAGTTCTGGCTTGTTCCAGTCTTTGACTGCACTGTTCTTGTCCGTAGGACATGGTGCCGACAAAAATGAAAGCGAATAAAAAAAAGAAAGACAATCTACTCATCATATGCAAATTATCTTTTACAGCTTAGATACCATAATAAAAAAGCACAACACATAATTATCTCCTACCTATATTATCACAAGTTTCTTCATAAGGAATATCAGATCCGACAAAACGTACCCATTCCCGTTGGTTCATATTTTTGACTAACCTTCCACAGATTTCATTAGCCAGCAATTCAGGACGTGTAGGCCACAATTTTACCGAACCATCACGGGCGCCAGCCAGTACATAATTACCAGATGGATCGAAGTCGATGCTCCATACATAATCATTGTGATCATCGAATGAAAGGGGGAGGTTATCGAGTTCTTTCATGAACCATAATTTCACACTGCCATCATAAGAGGCAGTAGCCATGAGAGATCCGTCCTTGCTAAATTGAATTTTACTTATCCTGGAGCCCTGCCCACTAATGGACCGCACAATTCTAAAATCTTTGGTTCCTTCGGCAAAATCACATAAGGCTACGAGACCCTCTTCATTGCCAATGGCCAGTTGCCGGTTATCCGGGTGAAAAGCAATGGAATGTATTGGCGATTTTGAAACCTCGGTTTCTAAAAGTTTTTGTTCAAGGTTTTTCATATTCCAAACGTACAACATTCCATTTTCATCGGCGGTAAGCAATACATCTCCGGAATGGTTTAATGCCATTGCTGTCATACGGGAATCAAATTTTTTAAGTATTTTGGTCTCATCCAGGGTATTGATTTTGAGCGTATTATCTCTAATGCCTAGTGAGAGAAAACCTTTATTGCCAGGTAATTGCAGCAGATGTGACACCGGGCCGGTATGGCCTTGCAGCTTTGAAAACTTTTTATTTTCAAGATCAACAGCCAAAATATAAGGCGCAGTACCCCCTACATAAAGCCATTTTCCATCGTCGCTCAATTCCATTACATAATTTATGTATTCAGCGTCTTTATCTTTAAAAATGGTTTGGGGTTTCATAGAGCGGGTATCCCATCGCAAAATGCGGCCATCGCTGCCGGTTGAGAAATAGGAAGCTCCATCTGACGCGTATTTTACTGCTCTAACGATATCTTTATGGCCAATTTCACGATAGATATTACCACCTTCCAGGTCGCGAAGGGCATAGTAAAGACCATCGTATATATAATTGTCATAGACATTCCCTCCATAGCGCTTATGAAATTGAAATGCTTTCATTGCCAGGTTTCCTTTAAGTTCCTGGTCATTGTTGATATTTAGCGATTTAACAGCCATGGACTGTGAAATGGAGAGCATCCGCAGTCTTTCTGCCCTGTCACGTTCATTGCTTGCAATTTTCTCTGCGTTTTCTGCAATTTTTCGTTGATTATCTGCTATTTCTCGCTGTTCTTCGGCGACTCTGGCCTGTAGTTTTGCCCTGTTTTCACTGTTCATAGCCAAATCTTTTTGCAGAAGAGCTTCCAGGTAATTTTCATATGCGATTTTTTCCTGTTTTTCTGCTTCAAGTCGGCTTAATTCAGCAAGTTCTGCTTGTCTTTCTGCCCTTTCCCTTTCTTCTTCTGCTCTTGAACGTTGTTGCTCAGCTTGCTGCCGATTCATTTCGGCAAGTTGTGCCTTTTCATCGGCTTCACCTTTTTTGATCCATCCATATAAAAAGAACAAAAGTGCCACGATGGCAAAAGCGCCTAAAACGATTGAAGTGGCTTTTGTACGTTCATATCGTTTTTTAGATTCAATTTCTTTTCTCCGCTGTTCCAGTTCGAATTCCCGCAAACTGGTATTAAGGAAGTTCATGGTTCTCTCATAGAACCTGTCATATCTAAGTGCCCAGGCAAGAGTTGGCTTGTAGCTATCTCTCCAATTTCTGGCAATTTGTAAATCTGGTGGGCGCCAAAGGCTTGATTTTCCTTCCTGATGTCTGGCAGCCGCCTCAGAGAGCCTCGTATATATTTTTGCCGATTCACTTTCTTCTCTTACCCAATCCTTTAATCGATCCCAAATCCGCATTAAGCTTTCATGAGATATTTCGATTACCGATTCATCATTTAGAGGAACTTCATGAGGGGGCATCAATAAAGATCTGCCGGGTTGCCTGAAAGTTTCTACAACTTTAATAACTTCTTCTGCAGGAGCGGAAGCGATGGCTGCTATTTGAGAAATGCGGGCAGAAACGCGAATTCCGTAACTATCTGAGCCACTTTCTGTAAGCGCCTTGAATAACTTCTCGCAGATATCTCTTTGCTCCTTATTAAGCTCTTCATAAGCCTCATCTGCATGTTTTGACAGCGCTTCCTGAACTTTCCCAATGGCAATATAATGCCTCAGGTCAATAGGCTCATTACCTTCATGATTACTAACCCAGTAATCCCAGGTTCGCATAAGTGCATGCTGAAGTACCGGTAGCTGATCAGGGTTGGTGCCTACATCATTCAGCAATTGCTGAACCAATCGTCTCGAAATAGTGCCTCCTCCTACTGCAACAGGACCTTCAATGGCCAGGCGCAGCTGATCACGGGTCATCTGTGGTATAAGGTAGTGGCTTTTATTGATCAGATGGGTTAGTTCCGGAAATTGAGAGCAGTCTCCTATAAAATCTGCCCGCATGGTTAAGGCTATATAAACCGGAAGCTCGCGCTGAGAAATTGCTGTAATCAGCAGGTTAACGTAATTAATAGCCTCATCTTTGGCTTCCTGACTTTTTTCTGAATTTATAAATCGAAATAATTCCTCAAATTGATCAACCATTATAAAGAAATTTGACTTTTTCTTTTTGCGGTTGATTTGCCGCAGTGCGTCGATTATTCCCATGGAACTTCTCCTCAGTGCGGCAAGGGTAATTTTTTTAACAGCTTCTTTTTCCACCTCCAGCAATGCCGAAGATGATTCATCATGGCTTAGTAAGGTTTGGCAAAGATTATCAATGGGTGATATACCAGGCCTTGTTACCAATACAGTCCAATCACTTCCTGCCGATGTGATCATTCCTCCGTATAATACCGGTATGACACCACAATACATAATAGAAGATTTACCACTACCCGATGCCCCAAGTACTGCGGTAAATCTGTGATGATGCAGATTATTTAGAATTTCATCACTCTGGCCTTCTCTGCCAAAGAATAAATGACTTTCCTCAAAACCGAAAGGACGTAATCCTGGGAATGGATTTATAACTCGCTTTTGCCGAAGCGTAGTAAAGGATGATGTATGGGTTTCATTTTGGCTCATACCTCTTTATTTAAACTTGCCAAAAAAGGTCCCAAAAAATTATTGTCTAATTGATTATCCTGCTTTTGAAGAATCAATGTTTCAAAAGGCGCCGTTGTAGTATCGATATTTAAATCAGAATCATCTGTAATGATGGCTTGTGGAAAAATTGGCTTTTCTCTGCCAAGGCCCAGCGCTTTTGCCAAATCCTTTAATTTACTTTTTACCCAGCGATCATTATCATTTCCATGATAAATCAAAGTAGCGTCACAATACTTTAAGCTCTCATTGTGTTTTGATCTAACTTCCTCCGGAGTACCCTGAAAATCACTTAGTATTACTTTATGTCCATTCTTCATGAGCAGGTCTCTGATTTCAAAAGCTTTATCATGATCGTCCTGATCGAAGATTAAATATACAAGTTTTCCGTTATAATCTTGTTTAACCACATCATCTTTAATGCTGCCCCCGTTAATCAATTGTGAAACTGACTTGAGTAAAAATGATTTAAATTCTTCGATAGAGCATTCCAGTATTTCAACAGAATGATGATAATCAGCATGCTTTCTAATATTTTCAAGATAAATCCTTTGGCTAAGTGTCAAATGTTCAAGTTCAGGCGCAATCCAAATAATACGGCCAATACCTTCTGATTCAAGGTTATGATTTTCCTTATATAAATCGTTGAAATACTTTATAGCAATCTGATTTTGAACTTCTGTAATTGATTGACCTGTAAATTTTCGATTCAGTAAATCAGTTCCCACAAGATGAACAGACAATTTGCATTGTTTTAGTTGTTTCAGTACAACTTTTTCCAAAGCATCAATATCATCTGGTAAACGCCTGTCAGGCACAACGTTTACACCAAGACGGCCTAATTCTCGCTTAATCATGTCTCTTTCCTTATTAAGCGACAGCCCTGTTTCTGCGAGATAGACGGTTAATGCATTTAAATTTCTTGTTATTTCTTGTAATTCAACTTCTGGCGCCTTGATTACTTCAATAATTTTCCACAAATCATAAGCGAGATCATACAAACGCATCCAAAAAGTTTTTTCTGAATCAGGGCCTGTAAAATCTGTGTAACGAATGATTTCACCTGTTGAGATCTCCTGATGATAGAAATTATATCCAACTGAATTATTTAAAAAATCGAGGAGATAATGTCCATCTGCTGGTTCTTTAAAAATTTTAAACACCCTCGACTCCCAGGAAATATTATTATGACTCTTGTGTATTGCACGCTCATGGAAAATTTTTATCTCCTCTTTAAAAAAATGGCTGTTTAACAACTCTTCAGAGATAACAGGTAACAATATAGTGCTCACAGAATATATTTCCTGTACATTAAGTTCTTGGTCAGATCTACTATTAACATTAATGAATTCTCCTGATATCCTACCAAGCAACATTTCCAACAGTTTTTGCAAAGTAAAAACCCAGCCATTACCGTCGGTTGCATCAGGATCTTTTGCACTGTACACCAAATAAATTTCAAAATTCTCTTCCATCTATAATACTAAATGGCTTATGATAATTAAAAAACTGTTAAATAAACGAGGACTCTTCAAATTTTGCCAAAAGGTATGTATAAGCTTTGAATTGCACAATAATTTGCAAGATTTAGTTGAATATTTAATTAAAATACATCTAATTACCAGTCTATTTATCAACGTTTTATACAAAGCTCACACTTCGATTAATTTGCCATCCGAAAGTGCCTCAGGACGTTTATAAAGCCCCAATGCCGATGAAACTTTCAACAATATGTTTAAATCGTCTGTTATCAATTCATAAAATTTAATATGATCTATCGCCAAAAAAATTGTGTTTGCTGAAATTTTAACGGTGTAAGTTCCTGTTAAATTATAAGCATTTAACTGTTCACCGATAAGATCACCCTGACCGAAATCTTCAACAATCTCTTCATTTTCATCAACAATACATGCATATCCCTGGTAAATCCATAAAAATTGGTTTTTTGGAAACCTTCCTAGCAGTGTAGTCTGGTCCTTTTCTATCGTTTTTACTTCAACACTCTCTACAAGATTAGCTAAAAAATAGCCATACAATCTCGACAAGAGCGTCTTTTCTTTAAAAAAATCAATAAGTTCAAATCGAGGGTAAATCACCAGATAATGTTGGCGCGTCGTAATAAATTTTTCTTCAAATAACTTGTCTACATCTCTAATGTGGTTCCTTTGACAAAAAATATTATTTATATCTGCGTTGATTTGTGCCGCCGTTTTCCATGAAACTTCAAAAATAAAAGAGTCTGGGTTAAAAAGATTGGCCATTAAAATATCATCAAAATAATACTCCTCATTGTCAATATGTGCGGTACAGTTAATAGCACATGCCCGGGTATATCTGTTAGATTTATTGAGATCGCGATTTATGATGTGAACTAAAATTGCCGCAATGCTTTCCTCCTTTTCTATAGGGTAATATTGAATGAGCTTGTCAATCTTTTGTTCGTCGGATATATCGTCAAGGAAATAAATAACCTTGTGTTGTAAATCCTCACTAAGTATAATGTCAAGTAATTCCAGTGCATTGTTCAATCCTTCGCCTGTTCCTTTCTCAATATTCTCTTTGGCCAATAAAATAGACTCCCTGTCAAAAACAATTTCCAGAAGTGTAAAAACATGATAAACTTTCTGTTGGTTTTCTTCCCTTAAGGCCTGTATCAGCATTCTGAAGGAATCAGTTTCCTGCAACATAAGCAACTGAATGGCCATGAGGTTGTATAAATATACCTGAATATCATCCTCAATAAACGTTTTAAATTTACTTCGCTGAGATTCACTGGCCACCATTCCACACCTCGATAATTCCTGTATCACTTTAAATCCAACATTAAAATCCGGATAATCAATTTTATCCCAAAGAAGATCAATGGCCTTTTTACCGCCTATTCTTCCATAAATACCTATAATTTTAAGTTTTATTTTATAATTATCTTCCCTTCCATAAAATACTGACTCCAGACTAGGAAAGCACTTCTCACCAAAATTAACCAGGGCATCGGCAGCATATCCCATAAAATCTTCCTGATGTAAAAAATCTATGATAACCGGCAACAAATCCATTTTTTCACAATTACCGGTTGCTGCAATAGCTGATTTTATAACCTGTGGATCAGAGTCTGAAAGCAATTCATTGAGAAAAACTGAACTTTCTTCATCCATACCTAAACCAATCATCTCTGCCAGAAACCTTCTGTCTTCAGGTTTTGCGCTTTTCAAATATGATTTAAGATTATGATCTTCTTTTGATTCATGACTTTTTTCCAAAGGCTCTCTGCCATATAGAGATCCAGTGAGATGTACAAAAGTGACATCATCTTCAAGGCAAGATAGTGCCATGTGACCGTATAGATTTTTTCTCTGCGATCTTATCGTATCTACCAGTAATCTGAATTGTTCAGGAGAATATCTCGCTAATACCTTAAGCAAAAATATTAGATGATGCAAGTTTTCACTATTATTGATTTGCAGTGCTTGCTTTTTGATCTGACTTAAATCATGATGTTGTTGCTGTTCTTCAAACTCGTGCTTTTGTTCTTCAAGGCGCTTTTTTATGCTATCCCTGTAATATTTATAAATTGTAAAAATAAGTGCGAAGTATGGAATCAGTATAAAGTAGAGTACAATAGTATAATCTATCAGCCTGAAAATGGTAATCAGGCCAAAAATAAAAATTAAAGTCCCTGAAACAAGCCTAGCTATTTCATTAACCATCCCCTCTACCCTGGTCTGAATGTCAAATCTAAAACGAGGATCAAGGGGCATAAAGAAAATTTTGAATACAGGGTTTTCCAGGGCATCCCTCAGAATTGACCCCAACAGGTAGCTAAGAGTTATAAATAAAAAGAAATAAATAAAATCCGGTGATTCAGGTGTATATCCAAAACTGAAACCGGCAACTAAACTCAATCCTATAAATATGGATAAAACCACCGGAAGCAGCTTTAGGCATGTGCGAAGACCATACATTGAAATAAGCTTTTCATTTACAAAAGTTTGCATGATAAGGCTCACAAACAATATAGAACCATGGGTCATACTCAGGAAGGTCATAAGTTTGGCTTCATCAGCATATTGCAAACTTGTTACCTTTTGAAATGAAAACATAAGAAAGCTGTATGCCAGCATAGAGAAAAACAGAAAGGAAGATAGTAATACGATATATCTGCTTTTAAAAACATTGAAGAGTCTGGTTTCTTTAGGAACTTCCTGTCCCCTGCCAATATGATAACTGCCCAGATGCACCTGTTTGTTAATCACGACCAGGGTAATTAGGGCAAAGACCAAACCGATTTCACCAATACTGAGTAAACTCAGCTGACTTTTAAAATAATTTTGCAGAAATGGCACAGAAAACAATCCTAATATGGTGGCAATTAATTGACCTGCATCTATACCACCTATAATTCTTTTCGATTGTCTGAGATCAAAAATACGACCAAATATGCCCCAGAAGCTCAACATGCATATAGCAAAGATGGGCTTAAACATTATGTAAAGCAGAAAAATCAACCAGTCGTTTTGTGTATATTCTATCATCAACCGAAGCATCACAATGAAAGAAAATACAAGAACTATATTGATATTAACCAGATGGGAAAATTTTAGCCTTCTTTGAAGCCATGCAAATGCGCCTGTTGATATAACGCCCGCCAAGCCTGAAGCAAACATTGCTTCAGTTAGGTATTCCGGCATTCTGCTCAGAAATAATGTCTCACAAACAGGTTGATAAACAGAGAAAAAAATTCCCATGAAAAAACCATAAACCAGTAGTAGAACTACCGGTCTTTCTTCACCTTTTTCAACATTAAGTAGTGAAAAAAATAATTTCCGCATAATTGGTTTTCATAGAGCCATACTGAAACATTTTACAATGCCCAATTTTGGCCAAAAGTTGTAGTCGCTAAAATTGCGTATAATCCCTAATTTTTTAAATTGTTTTGCAAACTATTTTTTAAGATTTATAAAAATAAAGCCGGTAGCCTGCAAAAATTAGGATTTCCACCCAAATTTATTATTTTTCGCAAAATTGTAAAAGTAAAACTAAATAAAGTCCATAATATAGTAAAAAATTTACAAATTACTTACTTTGCGGTTCAATTGAAGTACCCAATGATGCAAAATATACTTAAGCTCTTTATTTTAAGTTGTTTTTTAATGGCTGGTGCCTGTAAAACAAGTATGAAAATACAGGCCGATCAGATAGGTTCTCCAAAATTTCAATTATACAAGACCTACATGTTTGCCAATCCCAAAAACATGCCGGCCTCTAACTTTTCTTTTAGTGAGGAAAATCAAAAGTTTTTGTTTGAAGCTGTAGCTTTTGAGATGAATACGCGCGGTTATGAATCTACCAAAGGAGCTGATCTGATTATTAGGCTGCAAGGAGGCACTTCTATTGAAACCGAAAGAGGGGCTCCCCCGCCAATGCATGACCCAATGATGTTCAGACCCGGATTTGGACCTTATTACCATCCTTACGGGTATCGAATGTACGATGATATTTCAAAAAAGCAAACCACCATCATTGTTGACATACTCGAAGCGCAAACAGAAAAATTAATCTGGCAGGGTGTTGCAAGTGGTGTTCTGACCAAAAAAAAAGATGATGTTGAATTAAAAATAAGGGAAGCGGTTAAAGATATTTTTGAAAAGTATCCTTTTAAAGCCGGGGTTTCACAATAAACCACATTGTAGAATAAATTTTTTGATAGCAAAATGATAATAGAATCCAGGGCTTATGCGAGGGCGGGTTTGCTTGGCAACCCTTCTGATGGTTATTTCGGAAAAACCATATCAATCATTGTTAGAAATTTTGGGGCTCATATTTCATTATATGAAAGTCCGGAACTCAAAATTGAGTTGCAGGAAGAGGATAAACATGTATACAGAAATGTTTACCAGTTGGTTGACTCTGTAAACCTGACAGGTTACTATGGAGGGGAACGTCTGGTTAAGGCTGCCATTAAAAAGTTTACAGAGTATTGCGGTACCCGCAGCATTAAACTAAGTCGTAAAAACTTTACGCTGCGATACAGATCGTCAATACCACGACAGGTAGGCCTGGCAGGCAGCAGTGCCATAATCACTGCCACTGTAAAGGCTTTAATGCAGTTTTACCGTGTAGAAATACCTCTTGAAATACTCCCTGGCCTGGTGCTATCGGCTGAAGTTGATGAGCTTCATATCAATGCTGGTTTACAAGACAGGGTTATTCAATGTTATGAAGGTTGTGTTTACATGAATTTTGACAAAGGATATCTTGAAGAAAAAAAACATGGTATATACGAAAGAATTGATCCGCGACTACTGCCAAAATTGTATATCGCTTATAAAACTGAACTTGGTAAAGTGTCTGGAACCGTACTAAATGACATTAGGTCCAGATTTTACAAAGGAGAAGCAAAAGTAATCAACACCCTGAACGATATTGCCGGCCTGGCTGAATCGGGAAAAGAAGCCATTCTAAATAAGGACAAAAAAGTGTTGCATGAACTTATTAATAAAAATTTTGACCTCAGAGCCAATATAATGAACATCAGTAGCAGCAATTGGGAACTGGTTAACACCGCCAGAGAATGTGGCGCATCAGCAAAATTCACAGGTTCTGGCGGCTCCATTATTGGTACCTATGCTGATGATGAAATGCTGAAAAGACTGGTTATAAAAATGAAAAGAATAAACGCAAGAGTAATAAAACCAATTATTTTATAAAAAAAACCGCGATGATAAAAAAAGCTGTAATACCAGCTGCAGGTCTGGGAACCCGTTTTTTACCTGCTACCAAAGCTCAACCCAAAGAAATGCTTCCCATTATAGATACACCAACCATTCAATATGTGGTGCAGGAAGCCGTAGACTCTGGCATTGAAGACATACTCATTATTTCGGGAAAAGGAAAAAGGGCAATAGAAGATCATTTCGATAGAAATCCCGAGCTGGAATCCAGGCTCAGCAATGAAGAAAAAGAACAGTTATTTGAAGAGATGCGTCATATTTCAGATATGGCCAATATTCATTATATACGACAGCGTGAAATGAATGGCCTGGGAGATGCCATTTACTACGCCAAACAACATACTGGAAATGAGCCCTTTGCCGTACTACTTGGTGATACTATTATCAATAGTGCTATTCCTGTTACACAACAACTTATAGATGCATATGAACAGTATCAGTCGGCAATTGTTGCAGTGGAAAGAGTGCCTTTTGACAAAGTTTCAAGATATGGCATAGTCGGTGGTAAACAACTCAGCGACAATATTATGGAAGTGACTCAGTTCGTTGAGAAACCGGCTCAGTCAGAAGCACCTTCAAATCTTGCCATCGCCGGACGCTACATTCTTACTCCTGAAATATACAAAGCGCTTGAGCATACACCTAAAGGAAAAAATAATGAGCTTCAACTTACCGATGCACTCATGCTCCTAACCCAAACAGAAAGGGTAATTGCCGATACAATAGAAGGTAAAAGGTATGATATTGGAAACAAACTCGATTACCTCAAAACCATTGTAGAATATGGTTTATTACGCAAAGAATTTTCAGACCCTTTTTATCATTTCCTGGTTGAAACACTTGCTGCCTATGGAAATGCTAAAAAACCATCGTGAAATGCATATTCTTTTCATTTAGGTTGTATTTTAGGGTTCAAATCCAATCTACCCCTTTCAGGAAATTGTAAATTTCACAGATCATTGAAGGGGTAAATGGATATTGATTTACAAACAATCATATTTGCAATAGAGAATAAAATACAAAAAAAATAATGAAAAAATTAAGCTGGAAAATCCACACCAAATCTAACCCCGAAAGAATTTTTCAACTCATCTCAACTGACGAAGGAAGGTGTAAATTCTGGGCAGAAACATCCAAAGAAGATGATGGTAAAATTGAACTTAACTTCTATGGTGGTCAAAGGACTTCGTGCCGGGTTCTGGATACAACTCCATACTCACGCTATGCTATAAGATACTTCAATGCATTGGTAACGATTTTCCTCGAAGAAAGCCCAGAAGGAGGCACTGAACTCACCTTATTTTGCGAGGATATTCCAGCCGAGCATTTCAACGAAATGTATGCAGACTGGATTTCAGTTTTACTGGCCTTAAAGGCATATGCTGATTTTAATGTAGATATTAGAAATCATCATCCACAAAAAACCTGGAAACAAGGATATGTAGATGTATAATTAATAAAGTGGAAAAGCCCTTAGAATATAATCCCTAAAAAGCCTGAACATCTGGAACTCGATATCATCATTGTAATTATTGGAAGTACTTACAACAACTATATCACGATGTGGCACTAAAAACATAAACTGACCACCGGTTCCCCAGGCAAAAAATATGTCATTTTGGGTAACATTGTAAGAAATTGGATTGAAATTAGAAAATCCCCACCACTGATAACCATAACGATAATATCCAACGTTAAAGCGCGAACGTGTTGAATTTCTGATCCATGTCAAAGAAACGATCTCTTTTCCTTGCCAACGGCCGGAATCCAGCATCATATTTCCAATTTTGGCTAAATCAACCGGCCTGAGTGAAAGACCAAAACCCGTGTTGGTTTTACCTCCGGACTCATTATCCCAGCGATATTTATCAATGCCTAAGGGTTGAAAAAATCGCTCTTTTGCAAATTCTCTAAAAGGTTTACCAACGTAATTTTCAACTATGCTGGCAAGTAAAATACTATTTCCACTGTTATAGCTAAACTCTATACCCGGTTCCCGCAACATCGGCTTTGCTAGTACGAATTTTGTCCAATCTGAGCTCTGTTTCATTCGGGTAAGGTCATTTTCAGGATGGCCATCGTCAAGATTCAATTCATTCCACCATAAACCAGATCGGTTGGTAAGAAGATGGTGTACAGTAATCTGATCTTTTACCGGTACATCGTAAAAGTACTCTGAATAACCGGGTAAAAGATCTATAAGCCGGTCATTGACACTATTATTAGCAAGGTCATCATAAGCAATACCCAAAACCAATGAGCTGATATTTTTGGTGGCCGTCTCAATTCTTTGCAGATCATCACGTACATAACCATTGTAATAGTTTTCAAAAACCAATTTTTTATTCTTCAAAACCAACATACTATTGATCTGCCCAAAACCTCCGCTTTGAATTTCATCATTCATTTTAAGAAGTAGTTGCTCATCTAGCCCCTCCCTGCCAGGAAGCGAATATTCAAGACCATGAGATGGCATTTCATCTGTTTCAAGACTACAGGATGCAATCGTGAAGGAAAAAAATGCGATATAAATTACAATATTTCTGTTTTGTTTCATTTCTTGATATGATTAAACAATCCTGCTTTTAGGTATAAAGAAGCAGAAAAACCATCCATGTCACCCTGACTCAAACCAAACAAATCCATATCCCCTGAAAAAGAGTAACCGCCCATTGCTCCAATTCTAACGTACCGGTTAAGTTTATAGTCAATTCCCGCCTGGGGCCTTATAAACCACATAAGAGTGGCATAGGTATCAGGTCCCTCATCTTGCTCCCAACGCAACCTGGAAACGCCGGCTCTGAAACCCGTGTGAACGCAAAACCTCTTCCTATCTATAATACTGTAGCCCAGATCAGTTCCCACCTGTTCCTGCCTGAGGGTATACATATTTGGAAAAATCAATCTTTTTTTGACATTCCAGGTAAGTGTATTGGCATAGATCGAAACTGAAAAGGTATTTTTATATATTACTCCTGTCGCAATACCGGCGTTTGAAAAAAAGTTCCCCTGGATAGGGTTGAAATCAATCATTGGACCTGCAAAAAATTCCAGGCGTCGGTTTTTAATATTTACTGAATCTTCCTGTGCATGAGCAGAACCTGCTACTGCAAAATGAAAGGCAATAAGTAAAAAAAGCAATTGTACCAGTCGGGGCATAGATCGATCTTTTGTATTTAGCCAATAATTTAACCATTTATTTTGCAAATGGTTAATAATTAATTAAAAAAATTTTTACTTAATCAAAAATTGAATTATAATATTTGGGCACACAATAGTGTGTTTTGCCTCTATTTATTAAACCGAAGCGTTTTGCTTTCGCCAGGTTTCAAGGAAACAAATTCTGTGGAAAAGAGTGAATTATGACCCATGGTTGTATTTTTTTGTTCTGCACTTTCAATCATCAATCTTACATCGGCTGTAACCTGATTTGGGTTTGACACCTTTATTGCAAACCTTTTTTGACTGCTCTGCAAAATTTCAATATCCACATTGTCAAAAGTAAAAACTCTTTCGTATTCAAGATCAACATATATGCCAGGTATTTCGATCCATGTAAGCATCAGGGATGTTTCTGCCCACGTCGAAAGATAACTTATTTCACCGATGCCCTCAAGCCAGTCTGTGGTACTTACTCTTTCACACACCCAGCCGGTATTGGTACCTGCAATTGGTTTTGCAGGATGGTTGATATATTGAGGTAAACTCCTTGCAATATCCTGAAGGAGCATCGCATAACGTTGGTCACCGGTAGCCCTGTATAATTTTAACAAACCCAATCCGGAATGTGTACAAATACCCGGCGCACCATGTTTATTTTGAGTATTAGCAAATACCGCACCTAATGAACGCATCTTTTCTTTTCCAAATAAGCTTTGCGGTGGAAATTCATAATTATAGGCTATAACCCAGGTTGCAAACTGGCTGGCTGCTTTCTCTGCCATTTTGAGCCATTGTGCATCCCCCGTAACCTCAAATAATACTGTAAAGGATTCCACCAGGGCATAAGAAGATTCGCTATCAGGATTTTGCATAGCATCACCAGGACCTCCGGTTGTATAACCCTGCGAAGTAAAATTTTCATAATAATGCAAAGCCATTTCTTTTGCGATCTGCAAATATGCCGGCTGCTCATAATAGCCCGCTGCAAGCGCCAGTGCCGCTGGTACGATAGCCCCGCTTGAAGATCCGCCCACAATAACCTCCCCGGTTATATTATCTACAAAATGGCCCAGTTGTGACCCATTGCTCCAGGTATTGACAAAAGCATCTGCAACCCCTTTTGTGCGATCAATCCACATACGTGGTATACTCAGACCCATGGTTTCCATGAGCATAAACTGCTTTATAACGTAATAGAGCCCATCGCCACTTTTTCTTATCAGATGCCAGTTTTTAGTATGTGGTTTTCTTATGTCCCCGCCATGCCAAATCGTGCCTTTTTCACCTGAATCCCAAAAGTAGCCTGAGGGGGCAATCCCATCAGGAAAGAGCCAGTCAAAATTTCGCAGCACATTTTCCCTGGTACGCAAATTGCCTGAGAAAAGTAAGGGATAGGTACTGATCATACCCCCTGTCCAACCTATTTGCCAGTCCTGAAGAAAATTTTCCCGCATCCCAACTGAGTAATAACCATGGCTTTCAACAAAATTTTCCCTGTTAAACTTTCGCTCCTGTAACTCAAATGCCGCGGAAAGTGGCAGTGCAGACCTAAGTGCATGTTCCTGAAACAGCGTTTTGCGTAAGTCAAAAAACATATCATACAAAACCTGCAGGTTTTCAGCCTCTGCGCCGTATAGCCTCATAGAAAGGGTAAGGCTGTCTCCGGTTTTAAAATTAGCCGGCATGTCATCTGATGGCCACCTGTTATCAGCTATTCGGTATTTGTATAACTCTCTAACCACAGGCGCAGTAATCCTGATATAGGCTTTATCTCTCTCCCTGTTTTCTTCAATATCGATACCGGAGTCGCCAAGATGTGTACCTTGTCTGGTAAACATCCAAAAGACCTTTCCATGATTCGGGGCATAAAAACCGGCTGAGGGTACACTCATGCCTCCGGTTCTTTCCTGAATACGGGAGGGACCTTTGCTGTGGTTTAACTTGGGAATGTCTGTAACTATAGTGCCAATCTCAGGACCTATGTCTCTTGGATCGAGTAATTTTGGTGAATAATCAATTCTTCGGTAAGGAAACCTATTCCCGTTGTATGCCGCCGCCGGTAATAATACAAAATTATCTGCTGACCAATTATCAAATTCCACTTCCAGCGATAGTGATGCTGAAGAAACCTCTCCTTTTTCGCAAATAAAATTCACCGATACATCAAAACCCCTATGATCATCGCCAACTTCACGTATAGTGGTTTGCACTCTCCAGACAGATTCTAAAAACTGAACTTTCGAAGCTGGTTCTTGCAAATCAACATCAAGCGTATGAATCAACAGATTATGGCGATCATGGTCATATTGATTGAACCTAACCTTTAAGATGCCCTGTGCGTCCTGAAGTGGTTTACATGATATCTGAGCCAGGATATCCTGCGAACAAACCATGAAAAACAAAATTATAATTCTAATGCGTAAACTATGCGACATACTTTATCCAATGTTAATAAGCCTGTTACAATAATAATTAAACTGTAAATGAGTAAAAAGAAAAAAATATCGATTTAATGGTATAACATCTGTTTTGTTGACCCTGTTTGCATCGCACAAATCTGGTTTATCGTACAAAAAGACTAATTTGCCGTTCCTTTTCATACAAGTTATAATATGTGGATCCTATTAGGCATTGTTTCAGCAGTTTTACTTGGTTTATACGATGTGGCTAAAAAGTGGTCTTTAAACGGCAATGCAGTGATACCTGTATTGCTTTTGGCCACTTTATCGGGTTTCCTTGTTTTTGCCCCACTCATGTTGCTTTCTTCTTTTTTTCCTGATTGGTCCGTCGGAAAAATATGGTATATAGCTCCACAAACTCCTTATGTACATTTTTTGTTTTTTGTCAAATCCCTGATTGTGGGCAGTTCATGGATGCTGGCCTATTTCGCCATGAAGCATCTGCCCATAACCATTACCACTCCCATACGCGCATCGAGCCCCGTTTTCACCGTTTTTGGCGCTTTGCTAATTTTAGGGGAGCGATTTTCAGTATGGCAATGGATTGGAGTTGCCACCATAGTGATTTCATACTATCTTTTTATGCTTACCGGTAAAAAAGAAGGTATTTATTTTAGAAATAATAAATGGATTTGGATGATGTTTGCCGCTGCACTCATTGGGGCGGGCAGCAGTATATACGACAAGTTTCTCGTTCAGCGCTTCGACCGCCTTGCCATGCAAGCATGGTTTAGTTGTTACCTGGTATTAATTTATCTCGTGATTTTTTTGACCATATGGTGGCCGGGACGTCGAAAATACACCATATTTCAATGGCGCCCTTCCATTATTATGATTGGTTTGTTACTGGTAGCCGCTGACTTTGTCTATTTCTATGCATTAACGTATCCTGAAGCACTCATTGGACTGCTATCCCCTATCCGTCGCAGTAGTGTTGCTGTCTCTTTCCTTTTTGGAGGCTTGCTTTTTAAGGATAAAAATTTAGGCAATAAGGGCTTTATATTGCTGGGTATTCTGGCCGGAATATTATTAATTTATTTGGTAAGCGAGTAAAACAGGTACTATTCTTTTGGGGGTTATCTTGTTCTTTTATAGTTTTAAAAAATACTAAAAAAATGCGCATAATTCTTTTTACCGGTAAGGGAGGTGTTGGCAAAACCACCATTGCTGCTGCAACCGCTTTACAGGCGGCAAAAAATGGATATAAAACCCTGGTGATCAGTACAGATCCTGCTCATAGTCTTTCTGATGCTTTCGATAAAATCCTTGGCCCTGAGCCTTTGCAGGTAACCGAAAACCTTTTTGCACAAGAGCTCGATGTATATTATTCCATGAAAAAATACTGGGGCAATATTCGTCAATTAATGATTACCGTATTTAAATGGCGCGGCATTCAAAACGCATTGGCAGAAGAAATGTCAGCTTTGCCGGGCATGGAGGAAGCCTCTGCATTTTTGTGGATTGAAAAATACTATACCGAAAAAGCTTATGATCTCATCATCATAGACAGCGCCCCCACTGGTGAAACCTTAACTTTACTTACATTGCCACAGGTAACCAAATGGTGGGTTACAAAAGCCTTACCACTACAGCGATTTGCAATAAAAAATGTAGGACGGGTTGCCCGTTTGGCAACCGGCATTCCTGTAGATCGAGGATATGAGGAACTGGAGAATATTTTTGAAAAACTTGAAAATATTCAGAAAATATTCAGTGACCCTGCCATTTGCTCTATTCGCATCGTGGCAAACCCCGAGCGCATGGTAATCAATGAATCTAAACGCGCCTATACGTACCTGAGTTTATATGGTTATAATGTAGATGCACTTATCGTTAACCGGGTATGGCAAGCCGGAAAGACGCCAGATGTATTTAAAGAACTTATAGATAAGCAAGCCATACACCTGGAAGAATTGAAAGACATCTTTGGAGAGCTGCCTTATTTTGAAGTTCCGCATATGGGAACAGAAGTTTTTGGCGAGGAGATGCTTACCCAAATGGCCGAAATTATTTACCATGGTAAAGATCCTGTAGATGTTTTATATCACGAAAAGCCATTCGATATTAAAAACAAGGGAAATCAGTATGAAATGCGCATACGGCTGCCTTTTATTGAGGAAGGTGGATATGATTTACAGAAATTTGGAGATGAGTTGGTGATACAAATCAAAAACCGAAGAAAAAATGTAATACTCCCCCGGTTTGTGCAATTTTACGAGCTTGCAGGTCACCGGCTTGAAAAACCCTGGCTTGTTATTGATCTGAAGCCCGGGAAGATTTAAACCTCTGTTGCAATACCGCGACTTTATTGTTGAGCCTATTGTCGTAATCTGACAAAAATTAATGAAATTACACGAGTTTTCTGTCAACCATATTTTTAAACCCGGCATTAATTCTTTTATTTTGAAGCTTTAGTTCCACAATGCTCATATGGACCAATACAATCCATTGCTTGAAGAGGTAGAGAATTATGTATCTGAAGAACTCAGAAATCTGCCTGATACTATGATGTACCACAGTCTTCCCCATACCAGGGAGGTGGTAAAAGGTGTAAGAAAAATTGGAGCCTACGCAAACCTCAATGAAGAAAAAATGCTCATTGCTACATTGGCGGCCTGGTTTCACGATATTGGCTATTTACACGCCTACCGGGGTCATGAGAACCATAGCATACGCATTGCCGAAGACTTTCTCTCGCAACGACAAGTACCCCGGCATATAATCGACGCAGTGGTACAATGTATTGAAAAAACCAAACCACAAAGCATTCCTGAAAATACGGTAGAAAAGGTTTTACATGATGCCGATTTTATTCATATTTCAAAAGGTTCGTATTTCGATAAACTTATTTTACTCAGAAAAGAAAAAGAAGTACACCTAAATGAATTTTATGATGATGTAGAGTGGTACGAAAATAATCTGGAGTTTTTAAATCGGGTTAAATACTATTCTGTATACGGAAAGACCATACTCACTGATAAACTCGAGCAAACCATTATTCAGCAGGAAAAAATTATCAGAAAAGCCCATAAGAGTATTAACACTGCACTGGAAAAAGACCTGAGGGTAAACCCCGACAAGCTTAAGGAAATGAGAAAAAAGCTCTCCAACGTAGAAGGCAGGCCAGACAGGGGTATTGAAACAATGTTCAGGCTTACATCAAGAAACCATCTGGCTTTGAGTTCCATGGCCGATAATAAAGCAAATATCCTGATAACCGTAAATTCCATCATCATTTCAGTGCTCATCGGTTCTTTGCTTGCCCGGATGCAGTATGACATGAGTCTTATGGTACCTTCTTCCATATTACTTACGGTAAATCTCGTAACCATTGTCTTCGCCATTCTGGCTACACGACCCAACGTTTCCAAAGGAGTGTTTACCAAGCAGGAAATCAAAAACAAGAAGGTAAATCTGCTGTTTTTTGGCAATTTTCATCAGATGAGCCGCGATGATTATCAATGGGGCATGCAACAACTTATGCTAAATGGCGAATACCTGTATTCATCCCTCATCGACGATATTTATTACCTGGGTAAAGTACTCGGAAAAAAATATCAATATCTGCGCTGGTCATATACTATATTTATGATTGGCATCATTATATCTGTTTTGGCCTTTGCGATTATGAACATACATTTGTTTTTGCCGGCGCTGAACATTCAACGGTAAATTTCAGATGCCACACAATTCTTCTTACCTTTGCAGCTTTAACTACTATTATGATTACTTTCTTTTCATCAAACCAGGGCAGGGTAATTGCCGTAGGTTCACATTTTCCCTTAACTCAGGAAGCCAATGAAAAGTTAAAATGGCTTTTTGAAGACTCCTCCTTAAGTGATCTGGGAGAAATTCAGCATAGCTACATAGGCCCTCGGCGGGAGATGGTTAGTCCCTGGAGTACCAATGCCGTTGAAATTACCCAAAACATGGGGATTCAAGGCATTTTCAGAATTGAAGAATTCCAGAAAACTGATCAGCAGAGCGCTTCCTATGACCCAATGTTATATCAATTTTACGATAAACTGGATCAACACATTTTCACCATCGAACGCGAGGCAGAGCCGGTGAAATATATAAAAGATATACATGCTTACAATCTGAGTGAAGGCCTGGCATTAAGCGAACAGGAAGTAAGCTACCTCACCGACCTCGCCGGAAGGCTTGGCAGAAACCTGACCGATAGTGAAATATTTGGCTTTTCGCAGGTTAATTCAGAACATTGCCGCCATAAAATTTTCAATGGTACCTTTATTATAAATGGAAAAAAACAAGAGCTAAGTCTTTTCCAGCTGATCAAAGAAACCACCAAACAAAACCCAAACCGGGTAGTTTCTGCTTATAAAGACAATTGTGCATTTATACAAGGTCCTGTTGTGCAGCAGTTTGCACCACAAAAAGGCGATGAGCCCTCCTGGTTTGCCATCACAGATTATGAATCGGTAATCTCTCTGAAGGCAGAAACACACAATTTCCCAACCACTGTAGAGCCTTTTAACGGAGCTGCCACCGGCACCGGGGGTGAAATCAGGGATCGGCTTGCCGGAGGTAAGGGGGCGCAACCCCTGGCAGGAACGGCTGTTTATATGACTTCGTATCCCCGGCTTACAAATGATAAATCGTGGGAAAACAACATTCTACCCAGAAAATGGCTATATCAGACACCCTCTGAGATCCTGATAAAAGCATCAAATGGCGCCAGTGATTTCGGTAATAAATTCGGACAACCCTTGATCTGCGGCAGTGTACTTACTTTTGAGCATGAAGAAAACGGAAAAACTTTTGGCTTTGATAAGGTAATTATGCTTGCTGGCGGCATCGGTTATGGCAAGAAGTCACAAAGCATGAAAGATATACCCCAAAAAGATGATGCCATCATTCTGTTGGGGGGTGATAATTACCGCATAGGTATGGGAGGTGGCGCAGTATCGTCTGTTGCAACGGGTGAGTTCAGGCAATCTATAGAACTCAATGCCGTACAGCGATCAAACCCTGAAATGCAAAAAAGAGTAAGCAATGCCATCAGGGCCATGAGTGAAAGCGAACAAAATCCCATTGTTTCCATTCACGACCATGGCGCGGGCGGACATCTGAACTGCCTTTCTGAATTGGTAGAAGAAACCGGTGGCGAAATCGAAATAAGTAAATTACCCATAGGTGATCCTACGCTTAGCGATCGTGAAATTATTGGCAATGAGTCGCAGGAACGTATGGGACTGATCCTGCGGAAAAAGGATGTAAATTTCCTGAAAAAAATTGCAGAAAGAGAAAGAGCGCCGATGTATGAAATTGGCCAAACTACCGGAGATATGCAGTTTACTTTCCTGAGCAGGGATGGTAAAATGAGACCGATGAATCTGGCGCTCACTGATATGTTTGGCAATCCCCCTGCTACCATTATGAATGATCAGGAAAGCGGTCATACATTTAATCAGGCAGATATTAAAGCTGAAAAAATCTATGAATACACTCAGTCTGTATTACAACTCGAAGCAGTAGCATGTAAAGACTGGTTAACCAATAAGGTAGACCGTTCGGTGACTGGAAAGGTAGCCAAACAGCAAACCTGTGGTGAACTTCAGCTCCCGCTCAACAATGTGGGGGTAAGTGCAATTGATTATCTGGGCGAAAAAGGCATTGCCACTGCCATCGGCCACGCACCAGTAGCAGCACTGGCTGATGCATCCAGAGGCTCCAAGCTTGCCATTGCTGAGGCTTTGAGCAACCTGGTATTTGCACCAATAGAAGGAAAATTATCTGGTGTTTCCCTTAGTGCCAACTGGATGTGGCCCTGTAAAAATCAGGGTGAAGATGCCAGGCTTTATAAGGCCGTTGAAAGTGCCAGCCAGTTCGCCATTGCCCTGGGCATTAATATACCCACTGGCAAGGATTCACTGTCTATGACACAAAAATACAGTGATGATAAAGTTGTATATTCACCGGGAACGGTGATTATCTCGGCAGCAGGCGAAGTTACCGATGTGAAAAAAATTGTGGAACCTGTTTTGCAGGATGCCGTGGAAACGGAGTTGTGGTATATCGACCTCTCATCGAGTCTTAGAGAAACCGGTGGAAGCAGCCTGGCGCAGGTTTTGGGTAAAATCGGAGGCGAGGTCCCGGATATGGCTGATCCTGCATATTTTAAAACGGCTTTTAACGGAATCCAAAAACTTATAGAAGATGGACTTGTGCTTGCAGGACATGATATTTCATCAGGGGGCTTGATTACCTGCCTATTGGAAATGTGCTTTGCCCAGACTTCTTTAGGTTTGGAAATAGATCTGAGCACCCTTGCCGAAAGCGATGATGTAAAGTTACTGTTTAGCGAAAACCCGGGAATCATACTGCAGGTGATTGAACTGGATAAGGCCGAAGCCATACTCCGGTCGCGTGGCGTTAGCTATCATCTGATCGGAACGCCGGTACAATCAGATCATGTTAAAATCTTTACAGGCAACAACCACTACAGTTTCAATGTTTCGGAGCACAGAAAAATATGGTACAAGACATCGGCCCTGCTAAACGACAGGCAAACCGCTTCGGGCCTTGCAGTGATTAAAGAAGAAAATTATGTAAAACAAGGCCTTAATTATAGTTTCCCGGATCATTTTACAGGCCAAATGGCTGAAATAGGTCTGGATCCTTTGCGGACTCAATCGACAGGTGTAAAAACAGCTATTATTCGTGAAAAAGGAGTAAACGGAGATCGTGAGATGGCATGGGCCATGTACCTGGCTGGCATGGATGTAAAGGATGTACATATGACAGACCTGATCAGCGGAAGAGAAAACCTTGAAGATGTCAACATGATTGTTTTTGTAGGTGGTTTTTCCAATTCAGATGTGCTGGGTTCTGCCAAAGGATGGGCGGGCGCTTTCTTATACAATCCAAAAGCTAAAACTGCCCTGGAAAATTTCTATGCCAGGGAAGATACCTTAAGTTTGGGTGTTTGCAATGGATGTCAGCTCATGGTGCACCTCGGTCTAACCGGAAATTCAGCAGGTACGGGAATCACCATGAAGCACAATACTTCTTTTAAGTTTGAATCTGCTTTTGTAAACGTGAATATTCCAGACAACCATTCTGTAATGCTGCAAAGTCTGGCCGGAACGCGGCTGGGAATTTGGATCGCCCATGGAGAAGGAAGGTTTAGTTTTGCCGCCGAGGAAAGTAAATACAACATACCCTTGAAGTACAGTTTCTCCTCCTACCCCGGCAACCCTAATGGATCAGATTTCAATGCCGCGGCAGTCTGCTCCGCAGATGGCCGGCATCTCGCCATGATGCCCCACCTTGAGCGATCTATCCATCCGTGGAACTGGGCGCATTATCCTGTATTACGCAGGACAGATCAGGTTACACCCTGGATTGAAGCCTTTATAAATGCACGAAACTGGATAATCCGAAATAAAAAGTAAAACATATGAGGGCCGATGTAAATCCGGCCTTTTTTTTATTTTAAAAATTCAGTGGATTAAAGTTCTTATAGTGTCCATTCAATAAAATCCTTTTTTTAACATCTTCAATTTGTTGCAAGACAGGCAATACTTGATCAAGATGATTTATGAGATACAATTGCCTATGCTTTTCACTATTCAATGTCAAAAGCTTATATTTTTCCAGCAAATTCATGCCTGTAAGATGTGCGATATCATAGGTATTGAAATTTTCAGGGATGTAAAATTTTGGTTCTGCAGAAATTAATTGTAGCAATTGCAGCATTTTTTTACGGAGTTGCTGATTCAATCCCTCTTCCCCATCCTGAATATTTTCCATAATTTCAATTATACCGGCAGCGTATAATTTATTTTTAGCTGGATTTTCCAGATCCAATAATCTAAAAACTTTGAGACCAGAAGTTGAAATATCATAACGGCCGTCATCATATTTTCTGACTACCTTTTCTAAGCTTACCAGAGTGCCATATTCCATGAGTTGATCAGTGTAAACAGGTATACCAAAAAGTGGCTCCAATGCAGGCATCAGGTCTTCAATAAGCTGCCGGTATCGGTTTTCAAATATATGCAGGTTTAGCTTTTCTCCTGGAAAAACCACCAGATTAAGCGGGAACATTGGGCAATTAGTCATTTGAATATGATTATCTCATAATACAACAACGCTTAAAGGAACCATTGTTCTATAAAAACATGATTTTTTAAGCCCATACACCAATACTTCTAATCCACCTCCCTGCGCTCCATGTGATTGCTGAATAGACCGCATTTCGCCAACCATTTAGATACAAACCAAAGCATACTCAGTCTGCCCCCCAGCATGGAGAAATTTAATATCCATAGAGTTTGTACAGAATAATCGTTCAGGGCATGCAATTTCCATCCTGTATTGGTGAAAGCAGAAACTTGTTCAAAAAGCATAACCACAAGCCGACTGGCATCGCCTGATGCTATCCTGAATACCAAAGAAAGGTAATTGAAAAATAAAATAAAAACGAGCACTTTAATCATTTGCCTCATCAACTCCTTATCCCTTTTTATGAATGGAATAATAAAAATCTCCAGCTTCAGTCCGCCACTACCAGAGGCATACATTCCTCCAGCCAGCATCATAGTGATTAATACCATTATTCCACTGAATCCGATTTGGTTCATATCGAAAAGTGCCATACCTGTGTTTCTGGCCATTGCGGACAAATACACACTACTAACCGCTTTTTCAATTGCTTTGAGATTTTGAAGGGAATTCGCGTATTCAAAATAAAGGAAAAATAAAGACCCAATGAGTATCAGACTGCCAGCGCCAAAAACGGCCAATTTTGTATAAGGCTTCCAGTCAATGGAAGGATCTCTCAATCGTGCTCTCAAATTACCAGGATAAAACAAATCATTTAAAACAAAATATCCGGAAGCACCTGCTACTGCGGTAGTAAGGAGAATACCCTGGAGTATAAAATTTCCGGCGAGCCATATACCAGGAGTATCTGCCGGTACCACCAAAGCGCCGGAGTTAGTAAAAGCAGACGCAGCATTAAAAACTGCGTATAATATTTTTTGTGCAATGCTATCAAACCCCTGGCTATCTCCCCAAACGTAAAACACAAAAGAAGCGCTCAATGTGAGCGAAATTAATAGCATTTTCACCGATTTTTTGAGAATACTATCATATCGGTATCTATGTCGCGATTTACCTGAATACAATATCCAGACCGAAATGCTTACCCAAAACAACCAACAGATACAATGAATACACAACATTAGCAGAATGCCTGAATCATCAAGCGAAGGCATGAATTCCTGTAAACCGGCTGATGATAAAGTGACAATCGACGTGGTCAAGAAAAAAACCTCGTGAAAATTGTGGGGATTAAAAAAAGCATCTGACAACCAGATTAATAAAAAGATTGATAAGTAAAGAATAAAAAACCCTTTCAAAAATTTCACATATCTGCTGGTTCTCCTGGCGCTCATTCCTCTTTTTTATATATGCTCCAGTTTATTCAGCAAATCGGGTTGAATTTTTTTCATCGCTTCCTCAAGGAGTTGATCTTTAGGTACCGGTACAACACCGGGGTGTTCACATACCAATCCGCCGGCAAGATTTGATAAACAAGCCATAAATGAAGGCGGAAGGCCAAGTGCCAGGCAAAGGGCAGCGGTACTGATAACAGTATCACCAGCGCCTGAGACATCAGAAATGGTCCTGATATGAGCCGGGAAAAAAGTATCCTGTCCGGGCCCCGATATAAATACCCCTCTTTCAGAAAGGGTTACCAAAATCATTGGCACATTCAACTGCTTTTTCAATTGATCCGCAGCTCTGACAAGCAGATCATTATCTAAATAATCGGCATCCAGCTTAAGTCCTTCCTTTATTTCCTTGAGATTTGGTTTGAAAAGGGTAACATTTTGATAATGATTGAAATTTCTCTTTTTTGGATCTACAGCCACAGGGATTCCTTTAGCAGCAGCCATTTGAACAACCTTGCTAATCACTATGTCATCTATGACCCCTTTATCATAATCTTCGAAAATAACTACATCTGCATTGGCAATGTGCGAAGATATCTTTTGTAGAAGGGCATTTCTTTCATCTATTCCGAGTGGCTTGTCACTTTCGGCGTCAATTCTCAATAAGTGTTGACTCCCCGACAGTACCCTCTGCTTAACAGTTGTCAATCGGGCATCACTCATCACCATACCAGTGGTTTGGATATCCTCCTGTGCCAGTAAATCCAGAAATTCTTTACCTGTAAGCTCATTTCCAATTACTGAGCACAATACCGGTTGAGCGCCAAGAGATTTGATGTTCCTTGCAACATTTGCAGCGCCTCCGGGTCGGTTTTCCTTTCTGTTAATATGTATCACGGGCACGGGCGCCTCAGGTGAAATACGATCTACCTTACCCCAAATGTACGAATCAATCATTACATCGCCAATCACCAAAACTTTTAAGGATTTGAACGCATCAAAAACCTTCTCAATACTGTGCATATACGGGGAATTCTATACCCTTTAAATAAAAACCCGGCCATGTATTCTAAGGCCGGGCTATAAAATGTATATTGTTTTAGCTCAACTTAGCCAGCTGTGCCTTAAGTCTACTTAATGCTTCCTGAAGGTTCTCATCAGAAGCAGCATATGATAACCTTACACAATTCGGAGCGCCAAAGGCTTCCCCGTCAACCAATGAAACGTAGGCATTATTGAGAATATACATGCAAAAATCATTGGCATTGCTTATGGTGATTTCCCCATCTTTTTTACCAAAAAAATGGCTTACATCTGGAAAAACGTAGAAGGCCCCTTCTGGTACATTGGCTTTTATACCCGGAATTTCTGACAGTAAATCGAGTACCAACTTGCATCTCCTTTTATAAGTTTCTGCCATTTTCCTGGTTGGTTCCATATCACCAGTAACCGCTTCCAAAGCAGCACGCTGGGCAATGGAACAAACCCCGGAAGTGAACTGCCCCTGCATTTTATCACAGGCTTTGGCGATCCATACCGGCGCACCGATGTAGCCTACTCTCCAGCCTGTCATGGCATGACCTTTCGAAAACCCATTCACGGTTATTGTTTTATCAAACATTCCCGGCATAGTTGCTATGCTTATATGCTCGCCGGTGAAATTGATATACTCATATATTTCATCGGCAATCACAAAGATATTTTCATGCTTTTTTACCACATCAGCAATAGCTTCCAGTTCACCACGGCTGAAAACAGCTCCTGTAGGATTACAAGGAGAAGAATACATAATGGCTTTGGTTTTCGGTGTAATGGCTTTCTCCAGCAACTCAGCTGGTGCCTTGAAATCCTGGTCCAAGCTACCTTCTATAATTACAGGAACACCTTCTGCAAGACGCACCAATTCCACATAACTTACCCAGTATGGCGCATATATAACCACCTCATCTCCTGGATTTAACAAACACATCAGTACATTGGCAAGCGAATGTTTTGCCCCGTTTGATACTACAATATGTTCTGGTCCGTAAGGAATTCCATTTTCTTTATTGAATTTTTCAGCAATGGCTTTTCTCAGCTCGGGATAACCCGGCACCGGCGGATATGCAAAATAAGTACCGGCATCAATGGCATCTTTAGCAGCTTTTTGCACGTGTTCCGGTGTTTTAAAGTCTGGTTCACCCAAACTCAGACTTATGACATCAAATCCTTTTGATTTCAATTCACGCGCTTTTTGAGCCATTGCTATGGTAGCCGATTCTTCCAAGGCGTTAATGCGGTTCGATAAGAGTTTATTCATTTAAATAATTATTTGTTTTCAGTTTGATTTTACCTTTTTCAAAACAAGGCAAAATAAATGCTATTGGAATCAAAGTGCAAAAATATAGGATTTAAAAGCTTGAATATATATTTAGGGTATCATTTTCAAAATTTCGTCCATAGGTTTAATACCATCTGAACAGCTTGGATCAGAAAGTGAGGCTGCAGCAGTACAAACCCCTGCTTTAAGACATAGGTCCATGCTCCAGCCTTCGTGAATTCCATACAAAACGCCCGATGCAAAAGCATCTCCGGCACCGGCAGCTCCTTTAATTTGATCAGCCGGTATTTTTAGTGACTTTTGTTCATATACCTCACCATTTTTTCCAACAGAGATAGCACCATCGGGATAATGTAATACTACATTTTCCCTCACGCCCAGTCTCAGTAATTCCTTTGCTGCTTCAACCAATTTTTTTACCTGTATCTGTCCTCTGAATATTACCGCGATCCCCGTGATTTTACTGGCTTCATATTCATTTACAAACAGATAATCGATCCATGGCAAAGAGGGTTTAACGACTGTGGCAAATCTGTTACCTGCTTCGCTTACTACATCAGACGACGTGATAAATCCAAGGTTTTTAGCTGCTTCAAAAATATAGGAAGCCTGGGTTCGCTCATGCTTGTTATCAAATTCATCAAGACAGTCGAGCAACAACATATAGGCCAGGTGCAGGATTTTTGCAGAGCTGCTTTGCAATGGTATATGGTCAGGAGACAATAGAGCATTAGCACCCCTCTGGTGAAAGAAAGTACGCCTGCCATTGTATTTGACGGTCATCACATCTGTAAATGAAGTTGCTGCATCATAGGTAGTAGCAAGATAATCTACATTAATACCGTATGCCCGGCAATCATCCAGAATATGTTTACCGTTATCATCATGCCCGACCAAACCACAACCAAAGAGAGGAAATGGAGCACCGAGACGAGCCAGGTTTTTTAAAACATTGTAGGCCGCGCCTCCATTGTTGGTTTGTTCATCGAGAATATTTGCCAAACCATCCTGATGTGGAAATTCATCTATGATTTTGATTTTATCGATGATCCAATTACCGGCAGCCAGTATCCCTTTGCGACCCTTATTCATCACTTACAAGTTTTACGATTGGGATTGTATCTTCATCGATTTCCGTATATCTACCAATGTCTTTATTGATAAAGAAATTGTCGTTTTCGTCATCATTAAAGGTAGATACCTCTCCAATAATACTTTCATTTGCTGCTGAGGTAAATTCATGGTATATGCCTGGTGTAAGTGAAATGCGTTCACCTGGTTGTAAGGTTAATATAGTCCCCGACTCAATTTCCTTCCATTTTCCATTAATTTTGAGTCTGCAGACAGCTTCATTTTGGTCGGGTTTTCCCTGCCATACCTGAATTTTAATCATCCCGATTCTACAGATTATATCTTCCTTTTTATTTTTGTGCGCATGGCAGGGGGTGGTTTGTCCTTTTTGAGCGTACATTAATTTTTCACAATACTCGTCTTCCTCTGCCAGGTTTACCAACACGAGGCCGTTTTTTTTAAAATTGCCCAGACCAAAGTCTGTTACATCCCATCTTGGCTCAGGTGGCAGGTGCCAGTGATTTCGCTCAAAAAATGCAGTAGCCCTAAGCACTGCTTCATTTATTTCAGATCGTTTCATATTGGGTCATTTTAAGCGCATTCAATGAAGCTATTGCTTCATTCAGGCCATAATTTTAATCATATTTTTAGTGATTTCAAACGATTTCGGATGGCGACTTATCAAAACACTTTTTTGAAAACTGAAAATCAACACATTATAATGAAAGCTCCACTGATGGATCCCAAAATTTTTCCTGAAAATTCATTACCTGATGGTTAACTACTTGTATACCTTCTGACTCAAGTAAAGTTTGCATTACAGATGGGCCGGAAAAATGCATTCTTCCCGTAAGCAAACCCTGTCGGTTTACGACACGATGGGCCGGAACCTCAGAATGTAACAAGGATTGATTGAGGACCCAACCTACCATTCTCGCACCACTTTTTAAACCTAAATAAGCTGCGATTGCGCCATAGGTACTTACCCTGCCCTGAGGTATTTGTCTTACCACGTCAAGTACATCTTCATAATAATTAGTAGCCATTGCCATATTTTAATGAATTTATTATAGCCATCCAGTGCAATAATGTAACAACTTCTGAATTATATTTGCATATTCGTCAAGCAATATTAGACAATGCATCTTACTTTTTAAAAACCTGGCTTGGTTTTTGAAATATTCATATAAATAGTTTTGTTTTTCAAAAACATGAAATGGCTTTTATCTTCAATTTTTATTCTGTTTGCCATCACTGCCTTTTCACAGGAACTGAGGATTACGGGAACAATTAAAAATGCTTCTGATCAAACGGGCGTTAGTTTTGCACACATAGGTATTTGCGGTAAAACCGTAGGAACCGTAGCCAATGAAAAGGGGGAGTTTTTTTTCAATATTCCCATATATGTACGAAACGACAGTTTGTGTGCCACTGCCATAGGATTTGAAACCTTTACCATAGCCGTTTCTGCACTTAAAAACGGTCAGGTGTTGGATATTCAACTCAAACCAATGACCAATATTCTCGATGAAGTACTGATCAGAGACGACAAAATCACAGCCGAGCGAATTATACGTAAAGCAGCTCAGCAAATTAAGAAAAACTATCCCGCACAAGCTTTTCTGCTGCAAGGTTATTATCGCGATTATCTCAAAAAAGGCAATGAATATATAAGTTTTCTGGAAGGTGCCATAAGTATTCTGGATCCGGGTTTCAAACGTCCTGAAAATAAATCTGTAATTTCCATTCAACAGCTTAGGTTTAGCGAAAAATATCCGGTTCATTTTAGCAATTATATCAAAGACCTTGAATCTGATACCAATAAAATACTTATTCATGGTATTTCACCCTCCTTTAGAGGTAATGAACTTTCTAATATGAGGTATCACGATCCCATCAGAAACAGTCAATATGCCGTACCTTTTATTGGAGACTTCGCAACTTTTGCTGACCGCAACTACACATTCGAGATTGATTACTATACATATATAGATGGAAAGGAAGTTTATGTGATAGATATTGCCCCAAGCAAAAAATACAATTATACGCATGTTGATATTAAGGGGAAACTTTTCATAAGGGTAGATGACTATGCCATATTAAAATTCAGTTACGAATATCACGTTACACGCAGGGATGAGAAGCGTAAATGGTATGAACTCAATCTCGAATACCGGGATGTCGAAGGGAAAATGTACCTTAAATACATCTCATATGTAAATTATTTTAAAATTCTCACCAACAATGAAATTGCTGAAATGTCGTTATTCAGGGAGTTTTTTGTAAACGACATTCACACCAGAAATTTTCAAACCTTTTCTAAATCAGAACAAATTAATCCTGATGTGCCACTCTTTAAGCAGGCAGTAGCTGTAGTGCCGGGATTCTGGGAATCCTATAATCGCTTACTTCTGGAACAACCCCTCAAAGAATAATTATGGTTGGCACGTCAATTATTCTTCAAATCCTGTAAGGAAAAGTACAAAGCTATATATATTTGCGATTCTTATTTGAAAATAAATTATGACCATAGTTATTGCCGGGGCCGGAGATGTAGGTTTTCACCTCGCTAAATTACTTGCAGGCGAAGGTCAGGACATAGTATTGATCGATCACAATCCCGATCGGCTTGAATACGTTTCTGCCAATCTCGATGTTTCTACGGTCAGGGGCAATTCTACATCATATAATGTGCTGGGAGAAGCCAATGTATCCCGTGCTGATTTATTTATTGCCGTTACAGCATCGGAAGACACCAACCTTGCAACTTGTATCATTGCCAAAAAGCTCGGTGCAAAAAAAACCATAGCCCGTATCGACAATATGGAATTTCTGATGAAAAAAGAAATTCTTGACCTGCAGGAACTTGGTGTAGACGAACTTATTTCTCCCGAGTCACTTGCCGCCCGTGAAATCAAGCGTCTGCTCAAAGAAGCTGCCCTGACTGATACTTTCGAATTTGACAATGGTCAACTCACACTGGTGGGGATTAATGTAGATAAGGAAGGTAAACTGGCCAATAAAACCTTAAAGGAAACAACCTTTTTAAATCCTGACCAAAGCTTTATTACCGTGGCTATTTTGAGGGGAAATCAAACCATTATTCCTCATGGAAACACGCGCTTTGAAGTAGATGACCATGCCTATTTTATAGCCAGGCCAGAAGGCATTTCCCAGGTACTTCAGCTTTCCAATAGAAAAACAGTTGAATTTAATAACATACTTATCATAGGCGGAAGTAAAGTCGGGCAACATGCAGCCAGAAGGCTTTGCAAAAAATACAATGTAAAGCTTATTGAAAAGGATCGGGAAAAGTGCAATGTGCTGGCTGATGACCTCCAGGATGTACTCGTGATTAGCGGGGATGCCAGTGAAGTGGAATTGCTTAAAGAAGAGGGAATTGAGGATATGGATGCGGTGATTGCCGTAACCGGAAACTCAGAAACCAACATCATTTCCTGTCTGCTGGCAAAACAGTCTGGCGTGGCCAAAACCATTGCCCTGGTTGAAAACATGGATTATATTCATCTTTCCCAGAATATTGGTGTCGACACCATGATCAACAAAAAACTCATTGCTGCCAATTTTATTTGCCGGTATATACGCCAGGGAGATGTAATTTCTCTAACCAGTATTCATGGGGTAAATGCAGAAATTCTTGAATTTATTGTAAAGGATGGATCCAAAGTAAACCACAAGAAGATAAAAAACATCAACTGGCCGCAGAAAGCCATTGTTGGCGGTGTGGTACGCAAAGGGGTCGGTTATACCACTTTTGGTGACTTTGAATTCAATACCAATGACAGGGTGGTAATTTTGAGCATGCCTGAAGTGATAAATGAGATCGAACAATATTTCAAATGAGGTTTAATATCAGGTTAATTCTATCCTTGCATGGAATCCTATTAATGCTAAACGGGCTATTTATGCTCACTTGCTTACCGGTTTCTTTGTACTACGAGGATAATGATTGGAAGACATTTTTTATTTCCGGTTTGTTTACTATCCTAATCGGTCTATCTCTTTACCTGTCATTTAAAGATACCCAGAATAAAACTTTACGAAAAAGAGATGGATTTCTGATAGTGACTAGTGGATGGATAATTATGTCGCTTTTTGGATCTTTCCCCTATCTGCTTTCAGGTAATATTCCCAACTTTACTAATGCTTTTTTTGAAACCATATCTGGATATACAACCACTGGAGCATCCATAATGAACGATATAGAAGGAATGGATAAAAGTATTTTACTTTGGAGAAGCCTTACTCAGTGGATCGGTGGTATGGGGATTATTGTACTGACGGTTGCCATTTTGCCCATGCTTGGAATTGGGGGTATGCAGTTATTTATAGCTGAAGTCCCAGGTGTAACCTATGATAAAATCAAACCCAGAATTACAGATACTGCCAAAAGGTTATGGGCTATTTATCTACTGCTCACTTTACTTGAATGCGTTCTATTGTACTTTGCAGGAATGTCATTGTTCGATGCCGTTAACCATAGCTTGACAACAATGGCAACGGGTGGTTTTTCCACAAAACAAGACAGTATAGCTCATTTTAATTCTCCGTTGATTGAGTATATCATAGTGATTTTTATGTTTCTTGCCGGCACAAATTTTACACTAATGTATTTTGGTCTGCATCTTGATTTCAAAAAAGTCTGGTCAAATGAAGAGTTTCGTTGGTATTTAAAATTTATTTTACTCCTGGCAATTGTACTGACTTTTTTTGTTCAGCATGTAACAGGTAACTCCTGGGAGCAATCTTTTAGAGAAAATGTTTTTCAAATTGTTTCGATTGTAACTACTACTGGTTATGCCTCTGCAGATTTTACAACTTGGGGTTCATTTCTCACTCTGATATTCTTTATTTTTATGTTTATTGGCGGATCTGCAGGTTCAACTGCAGGAGGAATTAAAATTGTCAGACATATTATATTGATTAAAAACAGTCTGTTGGAAATTAAGAGGCAATTACATCCTTCCGCTATAATCCCAGTTCGATTAAATAAAAAAGCGATACGTCAGGAAATTACTTTTAACGTACTTGCATTTATAATGATTTATTTCATAATATTTGCTTTTGGATCAGTTTTAATATCAATGATGGGGGTAGATTTTATGTCTTCAGTAGGTGCGGTAGCTACCAGTCTTGGAAATGTTGGACCCGGATTGGGTATTGTTGGTCCCTCAGAAAGTTTCTCAGAAATACCCATGATGGCAAAATGGTTACTTTCATTGCTGATGCTCCTGGGAAGGCTGGAGTTGTTCACCATATTAATGATGTTTAGCCCACATTTCTGGTTGAATAAATGAGGATATAATTAACCAAAGAGATTATGGCAATGTTCCTTAAAACACGACTTAAGCTGCGCTGAAAATCACCTATCTTGTTTATATATTTTAATAACCTAAATTCACATTATCGATGCATACTTTTTCGGCAGACCTTTTTTAATGATGGCATTATTTCTTCAAAAAATCTGCTTCAAAACCAAAAGGAAGCAGATCTTTAGCATCATCAATCCGGTATATTTTATCATCTCCACCATCTACTAATATTTCAACAGGCAAACCTCCCCTCTGCTGACTTTCCAATATTACCTGACGACAGGAACCACAGGGAAATGCAACAGGATCCTGTTGAGCGGGGGTCTCACAACTCACCGATAGTGCTACGACCGGATCATCACTGCAGGCATGTCCCCAATGCAGCAGACATACCCTTTCGGCACACAGGCTCAAGGGATATACTGCATTTTCCTGATTGCTGCCAGTAAGCATCTTGCCCGATTGCAGCCGGACAGCAGCACCAACATAAAAATTTGAATAAGGTGCATAGGCATTTACAATAGCCAGTCGCGAAGCCAGTACAAGGTCTTTTTCCGCTTTATTTAATGACTGAAAATCGGTTTTTACGATCATACTTACAAGATATATTCAAATAAATCGCAATAAAGACATAAAAATTACACTATATTGCCTCTGACTAAACTTTTTTGTCAATGATTTTAATTGCTGACAGCGGGTCAACCAAAACCGACTGGAGAATTGTACAACAAGATTCCCCTGAAATTATTGCTTTTTCCGGCACTGGTATTAATCCGTATTATACAGATAAAGAAACACTTATCAAACAAGTGCAAAGTGAAGTAAGGGAAAACCTTCATGAAGAACCTGAGAAAGTTTTTTTTTACGGCGCCGGTTGTGCTACGGATGCGGGCATCGCTTCTGTGAAAGATTTCCTCCAGGAGATTTTTCCGACAGCTGATATTGAGGTGGCTTCAGATCTGCTGGGTGCGGCACGATCACTATGTCAGCAGGAAGCCGGAATTGCCTGTATCATAGGCACCGGCAGTAATTCCTGCGTTTATGACGGGCAAAGCATAAGGGACCATATTCCACCTCTCGGTTATATACTCGGCGATGAAGGAAGTGGTTCCTATCTGGGTAAAAGACTGATTGCCGATTATTTTAAGAGGATCATGCCTGTAGAAATTATGGAAAATTTTAAGGCCAGCTATTCCCCGGATCTGGATACCTTATATGATAACCTTTTCAGAAAACCCTACCCCAATCGCTATTTGGCAAAATTTGCGCAATTTATCATAGAAAACGCAAATGATGCTTATTGCACTGACCTCGTTTACGACGGTTTTCTGGAGTTTTTTGAACGAAACATTAAAAAATACCCTAACTATAAAAATTATCCCCTGTATTTCACCGGTTCAATGGCATTCTTTTTTAAACCGGTTCTAAAAGAACTCGCAAAGACCTCAGGGCTGGTCCTTAAAAAAATTACGCAACATCCGGCAGATGGCCTGGCCGAGTACCACAAGAATTTTTAAAAATGAAGGTCAATTATTAGTTAAATGCGGTTTAATTTTATGCCGCTAATCCTATTTTGTATTTTTGAAATCATATTACAAGGAGCATGAAGAAGAAAAAAATTACCAGGAAAAAAGCAAGCAATATACAGGTTCTCGTTACCGGTGCCAATGGGCAATTGGGCTCTGAACTTCAATACCTGGCCCAAACATCGGTTTTTGATTTTGTATTTACCGATGTCGATGAGCTTGATATTTGTGATTACAAAGCCCTTGATGCATTTTTTAAAGAACATGATTTTTATTTTGCCATAAATTGTGCCGCCTACACAGCTGTTGATAAAGCAGAATCAGATCATGATATGGCAAGAAAAATCAATGTTGAAGCCGTTCGAAATCTCGCCATGGTATGCAATGCCCACGATGTTTACCTTATCCATATCAGCACTGACTTTGTATTCAGCGGCCGCGCATACCTCCCTTTAACCGAATCGGATGTACCGGAGCCCCTGGGCGTGTATGGAAAGACCAAATATGAAGGGGAGCTACTCGCACGTCAAACTCACCCACTCGCCCTGATTATACGTACCTCATGGCTGTATTCTTCATATGGCAATAATTTTGTCAAAACCATGATCAGACTTGGCAAAGAAAAACCAGAATTAGGAGTAATTTATGATCAGACGGGCACGCCTACTTATGCCAGAGACCTCGCTGCTTCGATTTTACAGATAATGACACTCACTGAACAGCAAAAAATAAGCGACCTGGATTTTGGCAGGGTATATCACTACAGCAATGAAGGTCTGGCATCATGGTACGATTTTGCACAGGCTATATTTTCAATCGCCGAAATTGATGTCAGGTTAAAACCTATTCGCACTGAGGCTTATCCCACACCAGCCAAAAGGCCGCATTATTCTGTACTGGATAAAGCGCTGATTAAAAATACTTTCGGCATACAAATCCCCCATTGGAGAGAAAGTCTTGAAAAATGCATCGATCTGTTACATTAACTGAAAACGTTTGTGTGTTAAATTAACATTTAATAGCAAAACGGCAATAAATATGCTGAAATACCTGTATTTTATTATATTTTTGTATTATTAAAAATAAAACCTCTTAAAAATTAGAATAATGAACGAATCTATTGTACTACGTACGGCTGACAACATACGCATACTTTCCGCCGCCATGGTTGAAAAGGCAAAATCGGGTCATCCCGGAGGCGCCATGGGTGGCGCTGATTTTATGAGTATACTTTTTTCAGAATTTCTGCGATTTGATCCCAGCGATATGACATGGGCCAACCGTGATCGCTTCTTTTTGGATCCGGGGCATATGTCGCCCATGCTTTATTCTTCGCTGGCCCTACTTGGGAAATATTCAATGGACGACCTCAAAAATTTTCGTCAATGGGGAAGTGTAACGCCCGGGCATCCTGAGTTAGATGTAGAACGAGGCGTAGAAAATACGAGCGGACCCCTGGGGCAAGGACATGCCATGGCCCTGGGTGCTGCCATTGCAGAGCGATTTCTGGCACAAAGATTTGGAGAATGGATGTCGCACCGGACTTATGTGTATATCTCTGATGGTGGTATACAGGAAGAAGTTTCGCAAGGTGTTGGAAGGATTGCCGGATATCTTGGTCTCGGTAACCTTGTTATGTTTTACGACTCCAACGACATTCAGCTTTCCTCTGAAACCGATAAAGTAACAAGCGAAGACACCGCTGCAAAATATAAAGCCTGGGGATGGGAAGCCGTTACCATCGACGGAAATAATACTGATGCCATCCGCACTGCTCTCAAAAAAGCCATTTCGCAAAATGAAAAGCCATATCTGATCATTGGAAAAACCATTATGGGTAAAGGCGCTGTTACCGATAACGGAGAAAGCTTTGAACGCAAAGTCTCCACCCATGGTATGCCACTGGGAGAAGCAGGCGCTTCTTTTGCCAAAACAATTGAAAACCTGGGCGGTAATCCTGATAATCCTTTTCAAATTTTTCCCGAAGTTCAGGAATTCTGGAAAGAAGTACTCAAACAAAAATCTGAAGAAGCAGCTGCACTAAAAGCTAAACAAAGCGCCTGGGAAAAAGAAAATCCTGGTTTGTCTGCAAAGTGGAATGCATGGATGAATGGTGAAATAACAAACATCGACTTTGAGAGCATTCCCCAAAAAGATGTTTTAGCGACCCGTGCCGCCTCAGGAACGCTGCTATCGGTATTTGCCGATAAAATTGAAAATATGATTGTGGCATCTGCCGATTTATCAAACAGTGATAAGACCGACGGTTTCCTCAAAAAAACCACATCATTTACCAAAGGTGATTTTTCCGGTGCCTTTTTACAAGCCGGAGTTGCTGAACTCACCATGGCTGGCGTCGCTAATGGACTTGCATTGCATGGTGGTGTGATTCCTGTTTGCGGTACCTTCTTTGTCTTTTCAGACTTCATGAAACCAGCGGTACGACTGGCCGCACTGATGAAACTTCCGGTTAAATATGTGTGGACCCATGATGCTTTCAGGGTTGGCGAAGACGGACCAACCCATCAGCCGGTTGAGCAGGAAGCACAGATCAGATTGCTTGAGCACTTAAAAAACCACGATGGCAAAAATAGTATGCTTGTGCTTCGACCTGCTGATGGCCTGGAAACCAATGTCGCCTGGAAAATGGCACTTGAGAACAAAATTTCTCCTACTGCCCTCTTGCTATCGAGACAAAACATTAAGGCTGTACCTGCTTTACCAGGCAGTACACGTTACAAAGATGCTCTCGGAGCAGAAAAAGGTGCCTACGTTGTAAAAAAAGCTGAAGGAAAGCCAGACATCATTCTGGTTGCCAATGGTTCTGAAGTTTCTACCCTGGTAGAAGGTGCTGAAAAGCTTGAAAAAGAAAAGAATCTAAAGATCAGCATTGTATCAGCACCTTCTGAAGGATTATTTCGCAATCAAGCGGTAACCTATCAGGAGGAAGTGATACCATCGGGCGTGCCTGTACTCGGCCTTACCGCTGGATTACCGGTAACCCTCAAAGGTTTAACCGGCCCTTTTGGCAAAGTAATTGGTCTTGATCATTTTGGATATTCGGCTCCTGCGGGAGTACTCGATCAAAAACTAGGATATACCGGAGAAAATGTATTCAATCAGGTATTGAGCTATCTGGATGAGTATAAGAATCTGGTAAAATAAAATCATTCCAATCTGCAGGCACAGTGCCTTTACTGTGCCTGTTTTTTTTAAACCTTCTCATTTAACAGACGATTCTTTTGGCATGTTGAAAATCGCCTGGAATTCTTTGTACTGCCATCCCCTACCTGAGGGCCATAGGTTCCCAATGGTAAAGTATGAACTTATCCCCGAGCAACTGTTGTATGAAGGCACCATCACAGAAGAAAACCTCTTCTCCCCTAGCCCTGTCATAGTTTCACACATTCTGGAAACCCATTTGGCCGAATATTGGGAAAAGCTGGATCGTGGAACCCTCACAACCCAGGAAATTCGCAGAATGGGATTCCCATATAGCAAAGGTCTTGTCGAAAGGGAGCGTATTATCACGGGAGGAACCCTCCAATGCTGTCAGTATGCAATGGAAAATGGGGTTTCAATAAATGTAGCGGGAGGCACGCACCATGCATTTGCCGACCGGGGTGAAGGCTTTTGTCTGCTTAACGATATAGCGGTGGCCGCCAACATCATGTTGAAACAACATATGGCTAATCAAATATTGGTCATTGATCTCGATGTACATCAGGGTAATGGCACAGCCAGCATTTTTAAAGAAGAAAATAATGTTTTTACCTTTAGTATGCACGGGAAAAAAAATTATCCGATGCATAAAGAAAAATCAGATCTCGATATTGAATTGGAAGATGGGACAAATGATTCTGTATATTTGAACATACTTGCAGAAAAATTACCGGAATTATTCGATCAGGTACAACCTGATTTTGTGTTTTTCCTTTCGGGCGTCGATGTGCTGGAAAGTGATAAACTCGGCAGACTCGGCATGAGTATTAAAGGTTGCAAAACCCGTGACGAAATGGTGCTTAAGGCCTGCAAAAAAAATCAAGTTCCGCTGGTGATCAGTATGGGAGGCGGATATTCACAAAGACTCAGTGATATTGTTGAAGCCCACGCCAATACCTACAGAACTGCACAGGAAATATATTTTTGACATGTAACCTGTTTTTCTTTTGAATAGATGAGCTGTATACAACAATAATACATCCGTATAAAGTTATAAGACAATCGCAGTGCTAATCATAATCAGCTTTACCCGTTCAGGTAAAATCTGCCAGTAATTTGCTATTATTGTACAGTAATTTATCAATATCCTGTACCTTGGATTTTACGCAATAAATGTTTTTAAAAAAAATGGTGGCCAAATGCATTTTCGCAAGTCTTTTCGGGTATGTGCTGTTTATGCAGAACATGCTTGTTTTTGCACAGGAAATGCGTTTTCACAGATTTTCAATCAATGAGGGGCTCTCAAATACCTTTGTGAAAGACATCGTTCAAGACCACAAAGGCTTTATCTGGATCGCCACAACCTATGGATTAAACCGATACGATGGATACAATTTTAAAAGCTATTTACATGATCCGGAAAAAACCGGAACCATAAGCGACCATGATATTGAAGTTCTGCTTGAAGATTCGCAGAAGAGGTTATGGGCCGGTACTGCCAATGGATTATCTTTCTACAACCGCAACCTCGATCGATTTGAAACCATCCTGTCCGATACATTGCCTGCACCTTTTGATGCTTCTGAAAATCATATTCTATCATTTTTTGAAGATGATAAAGGCGATATTTGGATTGGAACTAAAAAAGGAATTAAACTTTTACAGCAGAATACAAACAAGTTGATCAGGGCCGACGAAATTGTGGGTCTGCCTGCAGGATTGATCATCAACGACATTGCGGCAGATCAATCGGGATATATATGGTTGGGTACCGATAACGGACTTTACAGATTAAACAGGAATTTATCAGATGTTTCATATTTTGGAGCAGATGCTTTTTCAAATCTGCTGGTTCGTTCTTTACACGTTGATCGGTTTAATAATCTTTGGGCAGGTACATACGGTGGAGGATTGTATTTGTATAACCGCCGAAAAGACGATTTTCTGGGTATTTCCTGTAACAATTGTCAAGTATTCGGCAATCTTCCGGATGATAAGATCCGATGGATTACCACAGACCATAAAGACAGGCTCTGGGTAGGTACCGAGCAAGGTGGTGTTTGTAATAGTCCGATTCAGGATTACACGTTTACAAGACCTAATGCCTTTAATTTTACTTGCTATATCGATGATGAAAAACCTTTTAGTCTGAGTTATCGCACGGTAACAGTAATTTATGAAGATAGAGATAACAATCTTTGGTTTGGGACCCATAGCGGGGGGGTGAACTTTGTATCGGGTACAAGTGACAAATTCAAAATGTTTCAAAGAGAGGCTTTTGCAAGACAAACCCTTAGTCACCGTAAGATATGGGGTATCCTTGAAGACACATACGGATTTCTATGGGTAGGTACAGATGGCGGAGGACTTAATGTACTTCACAAGGAAAAAGGTGTAGTACAAGAATTTCAACACGATCCGGCCAATGAGAATTCCCTTAGTAATGATGCTGTAATATCTGCATTCAAAGACAGTATGGGCAACTTGTGGTTTGGCACCTACAGCGGAGGGCTTAATGAATATAATTACAGAACCAAAGCATTCAAACATTATAAGCATTCATACACAGACAGCAGTTCTATTTCAGACAATGACATCCGGGTTATATATGAAGATAAAAACCGTCAGCTATGGATAGGCACACGATCTGGATTGAATATTATCAGCCTCCCAACAAAAAGCAACCGCCGTATATCAGCCTTTAAAAATAAAGATATTCGGGCAATTCATCAGGATAATCGAGGTCGTATGTGGATCGGCGTTTTTAATGAGGGGCTTAAACAATACTTGCCTGAAACTGAAGAAGTTTTTGACTATCCGATAATGATAAACAACAAGATCATTCCTGCCCATCAAACCATCAACACCATTGCTGAAGATGATGCCGGGAATCTTTGGCTGGGTACCTATAGTGGTGGTTTGGTACAATTTAAGCCCGAGGATAATCTGTTGATAGCCTATACTGAAAATGATGGGCTGGCAAACAACCGTGTGAATAAAATTCTTATTGATAAACAAAAGCATCTGTGGCTGAGTACTGACTATGGCATCAGTCGTTTCGTTCCTGAGACCAGGATGTTTTTGAATTACGGCAAATCAGATGGAATTCACGGGCTTGAATTTCATGCAGGATCAGGCTTTATAAGTACAAGTGGTCATATGTACTTTGGCAGTATAGATGGTATTGTTTATTTTCATCCCGATAGCATTGGTATTAATCCGCTTCTTCCGAAACTGGTGTTTAGTGATTTCAGGATTTTTAACCGGCCGGTTCCCATCGGTGAACAGGAATCTCCTTTGCACAGACACATAAGTGAAACAAGGGAAATTACCCTAAACCACAAACAATCAATATTTAGTATAGAATATGCAGGCATTGATTTTGCCATAAACAAAGAAAACGAATATGCCTATATGCTGGAAGGCCTGGAAAGTGAATGGAATTATGTAGGTACGCAAAGAAGTGCAACCTACACCAACCTTGTGCCGGGTGAATATCTTTTTAAAGTAAAAGCTTCTAACAGTGATGGCCTCTGGACACCTGAGCCTCTCTCTTTAAAAATAAATATTTTACCCCCTCCCTGGAAAACCTGGTGGGCTTATCTCATATATGTGATCCTTATTGCTACCATGATGTACGGATTGCAGTATCTCACACTGAAACAGATGAAGCTTAAAAACCGCCTGGCCCTGGCTCAGCTTGAAAATCAGAAAGAACATGAGTTGCACCAAATGAAAATACAGTTTTTCACACAAATTTCTCATGAATTCAGAACTCCTTTAACCCTTATACTTGCTCCCTTAGATGATTTGATGCGTCAACCTGAAGAAAATGCAGCCTATTTCAGAAAGAAAATCCCTGGTATATTAAAGAATGCGAAACAGTTGTTGCGCCTTGTCGACCAGTTGATGCATTTCAGAAAACTTGAAAGTGGTAAGTTGAAACTTAAAGCCGGATACTATAACCTTGTGGAATTTACGAAGCAATTACTCCAGGCTTTCGATGAATATGCACTTAAAAGAAATATTCAATTGCAATTTGCATCCGTTCATCCTGAACTTAATATATGGTATGATCCCTCAAAAATGGAGATCATTTTAAACAACTTGATTTTTAATGCATTTAAGTTCACCCCAGATGGCGGCAATATTTCAATAATGATTTCCAAAAAAAATGCATTGGAAACCGCTGCAATCTTTGCCATTCACAAAGCCAATCCACAGGTAGCATCAGAAAATTGGGTGGAAATCAGTGTGTCAGATTCGGGCACCGGAATAAAGCTCGAAGAACTCGATCAAATATTTGAAAGCTTTTATCAGGCGAAAAATGTCGAAACCAAAGGTGGAACCGGGCTTGGTCTTACGCTGGTAAAAGGTCTTACCGAACTGCACAAAGGAATAGTTCTTGCAAGCAGCGAACTGGGCCAGGGATCGACATTTAGTTTGTTTTTCCCTATGGGCGATTCGCACCTCGACCCTTCAGAAATTGATAGCAGTCCTGATGAATCAGCATTATATTTGCCCGGAAATGAATTCGATATATTAGACAGGTCTGATATAGCGTCTGAAGTCCCTAATGAAGAAGAAGTACATGAAGGATTACAAATGTTAATTGTTGAAGATAATCCGGAAGTTGGGGCTCTTATTGGCGATATTTTTAAAAACGAATTTAGGATACATATGGCCGGTAGTGGCGCTGAAGGTCTTGAAATCGCTTCCTCACTTGTGCCAGATATCATAATTACAGATGTTTATATGCCGGGTCTGAGTGGTGTTGATTTGTGCAGAGCATTGAAAAATCATGAAAACACCTCACATATACCGGTAATTATTCTCACAGCCAGAGCAACCGAAGAAGGCCTGCTTGAAGGGTTGCAGTCTGGTGCAAATGATTATCTTACAAAACCGTTCCACCCTGAAGTGCTGCGAAGCAAAGTACAAAATCTGATGGAACTGCGGGAAAAAATGAGAGAAAAGAATAAACGCGTAGTCTCACTTGAGCCTGGAGAAATTGAGATAGAACCGGCCGATGAAAAATTCCTTAAAAGAACTATAGAAATCATTGAGAATAACCTGACCAATGCTCAATTTGGTGTAAAATACCTGGTGGGTGAAATGCAAATGAGTCGTTCTGTATTTTATCGTAAACTACAGGCCCTTACGGGTAAATCTGTAAATGAATTTATTATTTCCATTCGACTTAAAAGAGCTGCCCAGCTTCTGCAAAGCAGAGAATATACGGTCAACCAGGTAGCCTGGGAAGCAGGATACAATGACATAAAGCATTTCAGAGCTCAATTTAAAGAAACCTTTGGAATTACACCTTCTGCCTTTGTCGCTGAAAAGGTAAAAAAATAAACTGTTTGTAATTTGGTAAAAGTACAGCCCTGTATTTTGGTCTTTAAAATAGAAAATATAACATAAACACCTGCTTGCCAGGGACTGCTTAATAATCAGGCATTGATAATGTAAATTCAGGATATTAAATAAAACAAATCAACAACACAGGCGATTTTCAGTACACCATATTAGTGTTATATTAACACTGAATGGAATTTGCCTGAAGTCTTAAAAACACCTCACAAGTCGGATACAATAACCGATTCAGAGACAAATGCCCCCCTTAATTGAAACGATTCCCCCCTTATTTGCGATTTATAAATTTTCAAATTTGCTAAAGCCAAAAGCATATCATTTTAAGATTTTATCAGCAAAAATCAATTTTAACGACTAAGTAAGAAATTTGATGTGGATAAAAAGAGTATTCGAAGACGATAAGACTAAAGAAAAATGGATTCATAGAATGATCGTGAGCATCCACATTCTTTTATTATTATTTATTCTGTTTTTGATCATGCTGTAAAAATGCATTCGCTTACTGATGAAATATATGTTTTTAAAAATGTATTTACATAACCCTTAATTGTATGAAAATGAAAAAAACGATTACCCAATGTCTGAAACTTTGGTGCATGCTGATCCTTTTCTCTCCCGCATTAGCGGCTCAGGGGATTAAGATTACAGGAACCATAACAGAAGGCGAAAAAAGTGACCCCATTCCTGGTGTCAATGTTTTGATCAAAGGTACTTCACAGGGTACCGTTACCGATATGGATGGAAAATATTCCATAGATGTTCCCGGTTCAGAAACGACGCTGGTCTTCAGTTCGGTGGGTTACCTGACCGAAGAGGTATTAGTAGGCAGCCGATCTGTAATTAATTTGGTTATGCGGCCAGATATAACCGCCCTGGAAGAAATTGTTGTGGTTGGTTATGGAACCCAATCTAAGCGAGACGTAACAGGTGCCATATCTACTGTGAAAGGTGCTGATATTGCCGATATGCCTGTGCCTTCTTTCGAGATAGGATTACAGGGAAAGGCTACCGGGGTGCAAATCGTACAAGGTGGCGGAGTAGCCGGTGCGCCTTCAAGAATACAGATTCGTGGTACAGGATCCCTTACAGCCGGAACCCAGCCTTTGTATGTGATTGATGGTATGATCATTAACCAGCCCATTCGCGGCTTTGAAAACAACCGTACAGGCACAGCCCTGAATCCTCTGGGAGATATCAATCCCAATGATATTGAATCTATCGAAGTATTAAAGGATGCGGCAGCCACTGCTATTTATGGGTCAAGAGGTGCCAACGGAGTAATTTTGGTTACCACCAAAACCGGAAAAGTTGGAAGAGGAGCCGTTACTTTTGACTATAACCGTACTGTTTCAGATGTCATCAACAAGGTAACACCTATGGGCGGAAGTGATTTTCTGGAAACTGTAGACCTTTCCCGCGAAAATCAAAATCGCGTCCGCCCGGCTTCTGGTTTAACTCCAGGTTGGGCTCCTTTGGCCTTCAGGCCAGCCTTAAACGACCCATATAGCCGTGCCGTAGCAGAGGCTACTGATGTTGATTATGCCTCAGCTATGTTGCGGCAGGGAATCACCGATGAGTTTAATATATCTGCAAGTGATGCCTCAGAAAGGAGCTCTTATTATGTTTCCGGCGCTTATCGCGATGAAAACAGCATATTCGAAGGTAACAGGTTGCAAAGGTATATTGGCAGGGCCAATCTTGAATTCAGGCCACACAAAAAAGTAGCCGTTGGTACCAAGACCAATGTGTCTTACACCCGTAACCAAAAAGCGGTTATCAATGAAGGTTTTCAGCGGGCTTACTCTAATGCATTACCCATATTTCCTTTGCGAAACCAGAATGGTACCTATTTCGATGCATTCTCTACCCGCAATGCCGTTGCTAATATTGATATCGCTAACCGCAATCCAAGAACTGAACAATACAGAACCATTGCCAGTGCATACATCAATTATGAACCTATCGCAGGACTTACACTAAGAGCTGAAGCCTTGGCAGATTTACTTCAACTCAACGATATTGACTGGACAGGCGGTACCATTAGAGAAGCAGGTAACGTCGGTTATGAGTATTACAGAACTGTACGCAACAGTATGTACAATTTTGTGGCCAATTACAATAAAGATTTGGGTAGTGACCATTACATTGGTCTTACTGCCGGTATGGAAAGACAAATCACCCTCACCCGACGGGGAGATTTTGAAATGGACCGTATTGTTGGCGCCAATCAGGAAATTGGTGAAACCGGCAACCCAATCAGGACAGTATTTGGCATTGATAACGATATTTACTTTACTTCGGTATTTGCAAGGGCCAACTACAAATTTAAAAACCGATATCTTTTCGGAGCAAGTATGCGTCGGGATGGATCTTCAAACTTTGCACCAAATAACCGATTTGGTTACTTTCCATCAGCATCTGCCGGTTGGATTATCTCAGATGAAGCTTTTGCCAGCGGATCAACTGCCCTGTCATTCCTGAAAGTACGTGCGAGCTACGGTGTGACCGGAAATGCTGATATTGTACCTTTTGCATGGCAAACCAATTATATCGTATGGCCATTATATGGAAGTGGCCCTGCTGCATGGCTAACCAACCGCTTTGGCACCTCAGACCTTTCCTGGGAAACCACCAATACCATAGATGCAGGTATTGATTTCGGTTTCTTCAATGACAGGATCACCGGTAATTTTGGTTACTACAACCGAACCACCAATGACATGCTGCTGAATGTACCCGTTGCTCCTTCTATAGGCCAGTTTGGTGCAGGTGATGTGGTTGTTAACGTTGGGGATATGAGAAATACAGGTATTGAATTGTCACTGACAACGGTAAATATTGAAAAACAACATTTCCGTTGGACTACCAATTTTAATTTTACCACCAACAAAGCAGTGGTTTTAACCCTAACAGAACAATTAGCGGCAAACCCATTAGGTTTTAGCAGTGGTAACATTGGAGGCGTTAATCCTTTGGTTACAGGTCGTGAGGGATCGAGATTAGGTACGTATTACCTGCCTGAATTTGCTGGTATTAACCCAGACAATGGATTACCGATGATCGTCAATCAATCAAATGGAGAAGCCGTGGTAGCAACCCAGGCAAACTGGAACAATAACAGAGTACACCTCGAAGATAAAACAGGATTGCCAACCTATTTTGGGGGCTTTTCGAATAACCTTACCTATAAAAACTTCGATGTAACCCTGCTCTTTACTTTCCAGGGAGGTAACTGGCTCTATGATACCAGGGAAAGAGATATGACCATTGTCAATGGTGGTAACAATACCTTGGATTCAAGAATTCTGGGTAACACCTGGACGCCAGACAACCGTGACGCCGAGTATCCAGTGCTACTATTTAACAATCGTGATGCTGATAACAATGCAATTAATCACAATACTACCAAATACCTGCATAAAGGAGATTTCGTAAGGTTGAGAACATTACAGATTGCATACAATTTGCCAACCGATTTGCTAAGCAAGGCAGGCATCAAAAGTGCAAGGGTTTATGCGAATGCGCACAACTTACTGACTTTCACAAAGTTTCCGGGATGGGACCCCGAAGTTGTCAATATTCTCAACAACCAGCAAACGCTTAACCTGGCACCTGGTCTAATTACCACCGGAACATTGCCACAAGTTAGATCTTTCAACTTCGGCGTAAGTTTTACCTTTTAAGGATTGACACTTAATTAAAAACTAAAAAGCAATGAAAATACAAAATATATATAAGTACTTACTCGCTGTGCTGATGATTACCTTCTCCACAGCCTGTAATGATGAAGAGTTTTTAAACCAGGCAAAAATGGCCAGTTTAAATGTGGGAGATGAAGCTGTGGATAACACTGTCGCCCTTGAAAATCTCATATCAGGCGCCTATTATTCATTAAGTAATTTTGGTGGTGGAAATGGATTTCACGGAAGGCAAAAACAAGTTGCCGAATTGATGGCTGATGTATTGGTTTTACATGAAAACCAACCCAATGTTTCAAACAGCGAGTTAAACTACTACGGAAGGACTACTACAGTAAATGACGATGGTGCCCTGGCCGATGTCTGGCAGGCTGGTTACAGGATAGCCCATGCCGCAAATCGCGTTATTGGAGTTATTGAACGAACCGGTGGCTTCAGGGATGGCAACTTTTCCTGGACACCCGTATTACTTGGTGAGGCACTTTTCCTTCGGGCATTTGCTCACTTTCAGCTGGTAAAATTATTTAGCGCCCCTTACGGTGGCGCAAATAATGGCAGACCATCTATCATTAAAATGGACAGGTTACCCGTAGATGGTTTTGACCTGAAAGGAAGGGCAACAGTACAGGAAATCTATGATTTTATCGTTGCTGATCTTGAAAGAATTCTTCAGGAGGACCTTTTACCAGAAAGCTTTAATGCCACATTTCATCCTGCAGGATATGTAGACCGCGCCAAAAAAGATGCTGCACGTTTCTTATTAATGCGCGTTTACTGGATGCGTCATGAATTTGATAAAGCTAAAAATATGGCTGATGCCATCATAACTTCCGGAGGTGGATATGATATGTCGGAAGCTCCCATTGAGGCATTTAATAAAGCAAACTTTTCTCCCGGGGGAACCACATATGCTTCCAATGTGAGAGGTAAAGAAGTGATTTTCCAGATTATTATGTTCAATGCTGGTGCCAGACAACAATCTGAATGGAAATCGGCAGATCAGGTATTACAGTCAATGTCTTTCTCATTTACCGGTGGGGTTAATCCTAATACATGGAACACGAATAATAACCAAAAAAGGGTTTCCTTCAGCCAGGATTTCATGTTGAAATCAGGCTGGGTTGATCCAGTGACAAAAGCTGCAACACCTGAAGCACTCAACGATAAAAGGTTACAACAAGTTTACAGACGTTGGGAGGCTGGTGCAGATAACGCCAGCGAATACCACCGAAACCTGACCCAACCCTACATATGGGGGTCAAAAATGTCGAGAACAGACCTTTTAGGTGGCCAGCCACGCAGGTATAGCTATACACTATTCAGGTTGGCTGAAGTTTATCTGACCCGTGCCTATATTAATTTTGCCAATGGTCAGACACAATTAGCCGCCAATGACCTGGATGTGGTACGTCGCAGAGCTTGGGCGGGCGATCCTGCAGATTTTCAGGTGACAGATCCCGGTACACTCACGGCAGCAAAAATACATATCGAAAGAGCTAAAGAAATGGCTTTTGAAGATGATCGTCTATGGTACTTAAAAGGCCTTATGGCTGATGTACCCGCTGGCGATAGAAATACTTCTGCTCTTGCATGGGACAGTGAAAGATTATATTGGCCCATCCCGCAAAGAGAGACTACGCTGAATTCCCTTTTGGGAGAATAACAATTGATTGGAGTTGTACAAACACCGGCTTGCAGACGCCCTGTCTGCATCGCCGGTGTTTTTTTTAAAATCATGAAGTGGTTCCATCCAGTTCCATTTGAAGGTTTTTCTTGATTCCTGTTTTGATCCAGGGTAAAAAAGTAATATAAATTTCCCCAAAAAAGTAAGCCTGGCAATGATTACATCAAATGCCAGGCTTTCGCTCAAACTACACCAAACTATTTCTTTCAATTAATTACCCCGACCACTACTTCGGGAATTACTACCCGATCTGCTGGCAGGAGCAGATCTTTGAGATGATTGGCTGCTGCTGCTTCCCACCTGCTGACGGGGCTGACTGCTTCTCTGATTTGATGGCGCAGGCGCCACCTGTCTTTGTGTTCCAGCTGATCGCTGTGGCTGAACCGAGGAACTTCGGCCTGCGGAGCTTGAAGCGGAGCGGTTGTTTGGCTGTACCGTAGCACCCCTTGATGAAGAACCACTACCGCTATTGCTTCGGCTATTCGGCTGTACTGCTGAACCTCTGGAAGCATCGCCACTGTTGCTCCTGTTGTTTGGCTGTACCGCCGCATTCCTTCCACTGCCAGTGCCTGAACTACCCGTGTTTGACCCGACTGCATTTTCACGGGTTGACGGCGTTGCGCTTCTTTGTACCGAAGGAGCCTGGGTTCTGCTATTGCTCACACCAGCCGGCTGACGCTGTACGTTTTCATTACGTCCGGCATTTCCGGGACTTTGCATGGCTGATCTTCCCGCGTTCGAAGGAGCAGTACGCATATTACTGCTATTTTCAGCGCTTCGGCCCGGTACTGCCTGAGTGCTTCTGCTGTCATTTCGGTCAATGACTGCAGGGTTGGAAGATCGGCTTCCGGTATTTCCCTGAGGGGTTCCAATTCGCGAAGAACTGCTCCCTGCACTATTTCGATTTGCCGGATTTGTAGTTCGGTTTAATTCACCGCCTGTTCTTCCGGTACTGCCACTTTGTACTTGTCCCCTACCGGAAGGATTTTGCGAAGTTCCGCCTTGAATACGGCCCTGGGTATTGCTTCCTGTGTTGCCATTTCCGCGCATTGCCGGTGTACTTGTATTGCGATCGCTTGTGCGAGCTCCCGGCTGGATTGCTCCACTTCTGCTGCTTGTAGCAGCACCAGTACTGTTTCTGCCTTGAACAGCCGTTCCTGTACCTGACTGGCGCATGTTAGGGCTACTCTGGATTCTGCTGCTACCCGCATTTCTACCTGTGCTCTGGTCAACTCTGCTCTGGGTCGCCCCTCTTTGAGAAGTCTGCACCCGGGTAACAGGCGCTCCATAATTAATCCGGTCGCGTGTAACCACATCCTGACGATGGCGATACACATTATGCGTATGGTAATTATTCACTACTACCGTATTGCGAACGTGAATATGGTTATGCACCGGACCGTAGAAACTGTAGTGATATCCACCATGGAAATGATACGGACGGAATGGCGGGCAATAGACAGGCGGTCCCCACCAACCTGCCCAACGCGGACCTCTGTGGTAATGGAAACTAAACCATCCTACTGAAAATCCATAGTTCATCGTCCAGCCTGCCCAAGGGTTATAGTACATTCCAAAGCCCCATGTGAGTGGTCTTGGGTAATAATAAGCCCCAAACCATGGTCTGTAACGGAATCCAGTTCCATAAACCACAGTAGGACCATAGACATAAGAACCAAGGTATCCATGTGTGTAACCCATGTATACAAAGTCAGGACCAACGTCATATATATGCACATATCTCAGATTATATACCGGATAAGCCGCAGGGATAAACATTACTTCGTAAGGTCTTTCCACAGCTACCATCCATGGGCCTACAGGACGATTGCTCACAAACCAAACCCCATTGTCGACCGCATAAAAGCGGTTTCCACGACGTATAACAGATCCTTGTGTATTGACGGCATAATGAAGACCTGTACCATGTATTGGTTCAAAAACAGGCTCGCCATCGTAATAAGCTTCATAATGAGCTGCATGACGGTCAACTCTGGCCGTTTGTGGCACATAAGCATCTAAAATGGCTTCACGCGCTGCCGGTGTACCTGCTATACTTGACAAAACACCATCCACGGCTGACCCTTCAGGAATGAGTGCAAAATCTGCCGGTAAGCGGTCGGAAGAGGTAAAATTCCAGGGACCATGCATTTTGAGCGCCCAGTACCATCTGCCGGTAAGAAGCAAATAATAACGTTGGGTGTCGATATGCATAAATATACTGTTTCTTGTATTGGTCATGTACAACAATGAAGTTCCATCTATGGAAGCAAAATTTGGCATACCGTCAGACTGTATGAGTTCAGCTGGATCTGTGCTTATCAATACTTCAGGCGGAAAATCAAAACTGCTGGCTGCCATACCATTATTGCTGTTTTTATACTCATTGATTTGAGCATCTACCGCAGCAATTCTCCTTGGAAGACGGCCTGCAGGTTTCCAGCTATGGGTTACCGCATGCGACTGATACCAGTAACCTTCACCGTAGAGATAGAAAAACCTGTCGTCCGGATTTTTTACAATCAGAAATGGTGAGTTCATAACCCGCTCCATTCCGAGCTCCTGATCATGGCGAACAAAAGGCTCTCCATCTATCGTTACCAGTAAAGTTGGTTTTTCAGTATATATAATATTTGGCACATCGTCTCTGAATCCGTTGCTGGCAATTTCCCGCTCTGCACGGAGCATTTGATTTAATTCTTCAACTGAAATAAAATCAGTCCATGAAGAAATAGCGCCTGCAAGTGCCAGACTCATATCTTCGATTGCCGGTGTTTCAGCTGTTTCAGGAAAACGGGCTTCTGTTATACTCACTGCATTCAGGCTGTACATTGTACCATTTCTATTGGCATTTACACGCCCTTCTATCCAAACCACACCAAAAACAGGTTCTGCATTTCTGGAACTTCTCACAGAAACAGCGCTCCTTGTATAAAGTACTCCCTGATTGAGATCCTCGGGTTGAGGCTGATACATGGTAATGATCCCTCCCCTTCCAAAGGGAATTTCTCTTGGCCACTGCGATTGTGCCGCCAGGAATAAAGGCGATAAAACCATCAATGACAGGGCTGATATTAACATTATCTTTTTCATGGCTCAAATATTTAAAGGTTAATTAAATATGTTGAGAGCGCATTAACATAAACCGCTTATTAAAAGCATTTTAAGAACATCTCTCTAAAGAATTCGCGATCCTGTAAGATGCAAAACAAATATGATTCCAAAAAAACAATGAATTGCTAAAAAACGGTTTTCAAAATTATATATTACTTATAATCAATGCATTATAAAATAAAAATTTATTTATTATAAAAAGTGCAACCTTTTTATAAAGCCACTGAAATAACTGAAATCAATGGCAGGCTTATTCTGTTTCCATATACTTTTCAAACCATCCTGTAATATAGGAAACGACCCTTATCAAATTACTTGGACGCTCTGTGAGTCCATGACCGGCTCCCTGAATTCGAACCATTGCCGATGGCACTCCCTGCAATTGCAGTGCGCCATAATATTGCTCGGTTTCACTCATTGGCGTTCGATAATCCAGTTCACCTGTAAGTAACATAGCAGGTGTTGTGACATTGCCAATCAGGGAGATGGGAGAGCGATTGAGATACTCCTGCGGGTCTTCCCATGGTTTGCTCTTAAACCAGTTTCTCGAATAATAAGTATATCCGTCTGCCGTGAGACTAAAGCTATACCAGTTGATCACCGGTTTGCTCACAACAGCAGCCGCAAATCTGTTTGTCTTACCAATAGACCAGGCTGTCAATACGCCTCCACCGCTGCCTCCAACGATAAACAACTTATTTTCATCGATATATCCTTTGGCAATCATGGCATCAACACCCGACATGAGATCGTCATAGTCTTCACTGGGATAATTATGGTTGATCCATGAGGCAAATTCCTCGCCATAGCTCGTGCTTCCACGAGGATTGATATACAAAACAACATACCCTTTTGCTGCCATCAGCTGTAGTTCAGGTGTGAAATGAGGACCATAAGACAAGTATGGCCCACCGTGGATTTCGAGAATGAGAGGATACTTATTCGCTGGGTCGTAGCCTGGAGGATAAATCACCCATCCTTGTATTTTCCTTTTATCGAAAGATGATTCATACCAAATCTCTTCAACCTTACCTAAAGTCCTGGATGCGAGAAAAGCATCATTTAACCTTGTAATTTTTCGTATTTCCCTATTCTTTACTTCTCCTACAGCCAGTTCAGCGGGACTTGCAGTATTGCTTTGGGTATAGACTAATCTTCCATTTTGCGCGATCGAGTAAGACCCTCCGCTGTAGGGCCTACCGAAGGATTCACCTCCTATACCTTTGACAAGGCGTTTTACCCTGCCCTGTAAATCTACAGACACCAGTTGCCCATCTCCATTTTCTTCGATATAGGCATAAAAACCCTTGCTGTCTGGCATCCAATGAATTTGTCTCAGGTCGCGGTCGAGCGAATGGGATATTTCACGACGCCCCGAACCATCTGTCTGCATAATATATTGCCTGTTAAGCTGATAGCCTACTTTGCGGTCTTCATAATGCGAAAAGGTAATCCATTTGCCATCCGGTGAAATTTTTGGCTGGGAATGCGGGCCTTGCCCGTTAGTAATTTTAGCAATCGAATCACTGCTGAGGTCTAACCGGTAGATATGTGTATTAAAGGGTTCATTATCTGCGTTTTCTTCACGATTTGCCGAAAAAATCAAAAAAGAACCATCCGACGACCAATTGGGCGCCCCATGATCATAGTCCCCGGAGGTAAGTTGCCGCACGCCCCCTCCCTCTGCCGATATTAAAAAGATATGCACATAACCTGGTTCCACAAATGAAAAATTACCATCTGATTTATACTGGCGGCGATCGATTACTTTTGCCGGTGGCGCCCATTCAGAGCCCCTTGGAGCCGGCGGCATATCTCCCAATGACATAGGTTTTGCTTCCAGACGCATATTAAATGCCAGGTACTTGCCATCAGGAGACCAGGCCAGGTTATAGGGCGAGTTTTTTAAGTTGCTGATCGATGCGCTTTTGCCGGTACTGAACCATTGGATAAAAATCTGAGCACTGCCATCCTCTGAGGATACATAGGCCAGACGCTTTCCATCTGGCGACCAGCTTGCACTGCCATGGCTTTTCTTACCTGAAGTAAGGGCATAGTGGTTTTGCCCGTCGTAATCAATCATCCAGAGATTGGTAATCCTTCTGTCGGTCATCAGGTCAAAATGATTCCGTATATACACTATGCTACGGCCATCGGGTGATATCTGCGGATTGGTTGCATATTGCAATTCAAAAATATCCATATATTGTAATGCCGGCTTATCTCCCGATAAGCTATGCTGATAACTTAGGAGCAACAATGCTAATACAAGGCTCAGGCGCTGAAAAATATTCATTTTAATAATACATAGTTTAAATTCGTGATTCAATCACTAAAAAACAGATAACAGGTATCATGGTTTTAGCAGCACCAATATTAAATAAAATATACTGCATTTGATGTGCTGTTTTACCGGTCTTACTTGTATTCAAAAAAACTTGTATATTCATGCAATCATTTTGTTACTAAAACCACGCATATGAGAATCATTCAAATTCTGTTTTTTATCACAATTTCCCTTTGTTTTTTTCTTTGTAAGCCCAAAGATCGGGACAAAGAAGTTGAAACTACCAAAATGAGTAATTATCCATTGGCGGGTTCGCTTGAATGGCTGAGCGATGAAATGGAACAATTTTTTGACAAAAAAGCCCGACCTGAGTTACTGGCTGGAGGATACGCCTGGACAGAAGGTCCTTTGTGGATAGAGGCTGGAAACTACCTTTTGTTTTCAGAAATACCCCCCAACAATATACACAAATGGAAAGAAGGCGAAGGTGCATCTCTGTATCTTCATCCTTCGGGTTATACCGGGCCAACAGAAAGGACAGGTGAACCCGGCTCGAATGGACTGGTATTGTCTCCGGAAGGAAAATTGGTACTGTGCCAGCATGGTGATCGCAGAATGGCCTATATGAATGCCCCTTTGGATGATCCCAGTCCGGAATTCGTCACCATTGCACATACCTTTGAGGGTAAAAGATTCAATAGTCCCAATGATGCCGCCTACCACAGCAGTGGTGAGCTGTATTTTACAGATCCTCCATACGGATTGCAGCAAAGGGAAAACGATCCTGATCGCGAACTTGATTTTTTTGGTGTTTTCAGAGTTAAAACTGACGGAGGGGTTGAATTGCTTATAGATTCGCTGAGTCGTCCAAACGGTATAGCTTTCTCTCCCGATGAAAAATTAGTATATGTTGCCAATTCAGATCCTAAAAATGCCATTTGGGCAATATACGAAGTAAACGGAGATGGCCGTCTTGAAAACGGGCGCATTTTGCTGGATATGACACATATGGTTTCCGAAAGAAGGGGGCTGCCCGACGGGCTTAAGGTGCATTCCAGTGGTTATATTTTTGCAACTGGTCCTGGCGGTGTACTTGTTATACATCCAGACGGTCGGCACATCGGCACCATTGAAACCGGTAAAGCCACATCTAATTGTGCTTTTGATGCCAGTGAAAAGTATTTATATATGACAGCCAATGATATGCTAATGCGGATAGCAATTAAGTAGACTTCTCAATATCTAAGCGCAATCATGAACACTGGAGATCAGAAAAAGTATTGAATTTCATGAAGCATCAGTCTCACTCACCATCAAGAAGAAACTTCCTGCAATCCTCACTTACATTGGCAGGTGGCCTGAGTGTACTGCCCGCTGATGCGAATCCTGATCATAAGCTTGCCATCATTCCGAAAATCCAAAAAGGGCATTGGTATCAGAAGCCTTTACGCATTTTACAAACCGTTTTGAGGGAAAGTGATGCCGGAAAATACGATGCCCGTTCGGTGGTAAATTATATGCAAAAAGCCCATTGCAATGTGCTTGTGGTAAATGCAGGTGGCATTGTTGATTTTTTTCAGAATCCACTGCCTGCTTCAAATATCAATCCATTTATGGGTTCGCGCGATATTCTTAAAGAAATTACAGATCTCTGCAAGACAGCAGGGATCAGGGTTATTGCAAGGGTAGATTTTCGGGGGGTTGAAGAGCATGTATACAATAAATACCTTAATTGGTTTAGTTATAACTCCGATGGAAGCCCCATGCAGCTGAATTATACCCGTCCGAAATTATATGCTTCTTGTTATACCGGTTATTATCGAAATGAACATGCTATAGATTTTCTTAAATATTTGTTGACCCACTATGCCATTGACGGCATCTGGCATAACAGTATTGGCGTTGGCGGAATTTGCCATTGTGACAATTGTAAAGCATCATGGCATAGGTTTTCCGGCAGAGAAATGCCAACCCAGGATTCATCGTCTGAATTACAGGATGCTTATATGCAATGGAAGAGCAAGGTTGCGGATGAACATATGGAAACAATGAAGAATACCGTGAAATCCTTTGGCGATGACAAAGTCTATACAGCAGAAATCTTCAGTATGTTTGAGGCCGGCCAGCGTATACATTCAGGGATTGATCTATACAATGCGCGGGATCATTTTGATTTTATGGTTAGCGTTGCATTTCTTACCGAAAACAGCGATCGTATCCATTATGAAGATCTCAGCTATGCAGGTACCATCATCCGATTCCTAAAATCTATTGCGCCGCAAAAAGAGGCTATTATTTTGTACGGAGGGAATGGTACAGCACACCGGTATGTTATGGATCCCTCCGAAGATTTAAAGGTCTGGTTGTGGCAGGCGCTGGCGGCAGGGGG